>NZ_JANUPD010000002.1:4800000-6725414 GCF_024793605.1 Bacteroides sp. BFG-637
ATACCAGTTTTGGCAACATGTCCTGTAACTTTGCAAACAAAAAAGTACAGAACAATGAGCAACTTATTATTTAAAAGATGGAATGATTTCGGTGGGTGGCTGGTCTTTCTGATAGCAGCGTTTGTGTATGGAATGACCATCGAACCTGCCGCAAGTTTTTGGGATTGTCCCGAATTTATTTCTTGTGCTGAAAAATTACAGATAGGGCATCCACCGGGAGCACCTTTCTATATGCTTGTCGGAAACCTGTTTACCCAGTTTGCTTCCGATGCTTCGCAAGTATCGGGAATGGTTAACTTTTTAAATGCACTATTGAGTGCCGGTTGTATCTTGTTTCTTTTCTGGAGTATTACCCGATTAGTGAGAGCCTTGCTTGTGGGCGATGAACGGAAATTATCTGTCATGGATGTTATTATCATTCTGGGAGCAGGTTTTGTGGGAGCTTTAGCTTATACTTTCAGTGATACATTCTGGTTTAGTGCGGTAGAGGGGGAGGTATATGCTTTCTCTTCTTTCCTTACAGCCTTGGTATTTTGGATGATTCTTCGCTGGCAGGATGAAGCAGATTCTGTGTCCGGTGACCGCTGGATTATCCTGATAGCCTATATTATAGGTCTTTCAATCGGAGTGCATTTGCTTAATCTGCTTTGTATTCCTGCCATTGTATTAGTGTTCTATTACCAAAAATATCAGACTCTATCACTCAAGGGAGTTATTGGGGCCATTGCATTATCCGGTATTCTTATTGTATTGATTCTTTTTATTTATATACCCGGAATGGCTGATGTAGGAGGATGGTTCGAATTATTCTTTGTCAATGTGATGGGATTACCCTTCCAGTCAGGATTGATCGTCTTTCTGGGTTTGGTCCTGTTTTTACTGATAGGAGCCATTTATCGGTTTAGAAAACGCATTGTGAATACCGGTTTGTGGTGTTTACTCATGCTCACCATAGGATATACCACCTATGCGGTCATACTCATTCGTGCCAATGCTAATACGCCGCTCAACGAGAATGCACCGGATAATATTTTCACGCTCAAAAGCTACCTGAATCGCGAACAGTATGAAAGTGCTCCTTTACTTTATGGGAGAACCTATGCATCCGAACCGGAGTATGTGCCCGAAGGAGACTATTACAAGGTAAAGACCGAAAAAGGGACTGCCATCTATCGGCCGGATAAGAAGGAAGGCAAGTATAAAATTATCCGCTATAAAGAAGACGTGTGCTACACTCAAAATATGTTGTTTCCACGAATGTGGAATGATCGTTCGACCGCTTCTTACAAAGGATGGTCCGGAGGAGGTGCAAATGAGGCTCCCACACAAAAAGAGAACCTGACTTATTTTATCACATACCAACTCAACTACATGTACTGGCGCTATTTTCTATGGAATTTTGTCGGACGACAGAATGATATTCAAGGAAGCGGTGAACCGGAACATGGTAACTGGATTACAGGAATTCCCTGGATTGATAGTCTGCGACTGGGGGATCAAAAACTTTTGCCGGAATCTTTGCGTGAGAACAAAAGTCACAATGTGTTCTATGGCTTACCATTATTATTAGGATTACTCGGTATCTATTGGCAATGGACACGCGGGGAAAAAGGCAAGCAGCAATTCAGTGTCTTATTTTTCCTTTTCTTCATGACGGGATTGGCTATTGTGCTCTATCTGAATCAGACTCCCGGACAACCTCGTGAACGGGATTATGCGTATGCAGGTTCGTTTTATGCGTTCGCTATCTGGATTGGAATGGGAGCCGCCGGATGCTGTGACATGTTTCGCAGAAAACAGGCAAAAATCCTCCCGGTCAACTTACTCATGCTGCTTTGCCTGTTTGTCCCCATACAAATGGCAAGCCAGACTTGGGATGACCACGATCGAAGCAACCGGTATACCTGTCGTGACTTTGGAGCTAACTATCTGATGACACTTCCCGACAAAGGAAATCCGATTATATTCTGTAACGGGGATAATGATACGTTTCCCTTGTGGTATAATCAGGATACGGAAGAAGTACGCAGAGATGTACGTATCTGCAATTTAAGTTATGCGCAGACCGACTGGTACATTTATCAGCAACAATGTCCTCTATACGATGCTCCCGGACTACCGATCAGTTGGGATCAAAATCAATATCAGGAAGGGAAGAACGAATATGTGGCTGTTCGTCCGGAATTGAAGAAACAGATAGAAGCATTGTATCAGAAACATCCCGAAGAAGCCCGTGATAGTTTTGGAGATGATCCGTATGAAATAAAAAATATCCTGAAATATTGGGTGTTCGCAGAGAAACAGGAATTCCATGTGATACCTACCGATACAATAAATATCCATATCGATAAGGATGCAGTACTCCGCTCGGGAATGATGTTGCCTGAAGCCATTCGTCATTTAAAAAGGGAAGAACTAAGAGATGCAATACCGGATAAACTGTCTATTTCTCTAAAAGATATACGTCTGCTGACTAAAGTGGACTTACTCATGCTCGAGATTTTGGCTAACTGTAACTGGGAACGTCCCCTGTACATGGCTATCTCGGTAGGCAACTCCAGTAAACTGAAGTTTGATGACTACTTTGTTCAGGAAGGGTTAGCATTCCGGTTTACTCCTTTCAACTATAAAGAATGGGGAGACGTAGAAGAAGGCAATGGATATGCCATAGATACGGAGAAACTCTACGAGAATGTGATGAACAGATATAAATACGGAGGATTGGATACTCCCGGACTTTATCTGGACGAAACAACCCTGCGCATCTGTTATTCTCATCGAAGGCTTTTTGCGCAACTGGCTAAAGAACTGGTGAAACAAGGAGACGACATCCGTGCCAGAAAAGTATTGGAATATGCTGGGCAAGCTATTCCGGCATATAATGTTCCCGAAGTATTCGAGAGTGGTTCGTATGATATAGCCACCGCTTATGCTTCCATAGGAGAAACAGAGAAAGCGATTCCTTTATTGAATCATCTGATAGCAGAATCGGAAAATTATATCGACTGGGCTTTCTCATTGGGAGATAACCGGATAGGGATGGTTCAACGGGATTGTTTGTATAGGTTCTGGCAATGGAATCAGTGCAATGAATTACTGAAGAATATGGATAAAAAGAGATATGAACAAAGTAATCAGCAATTTGAAAAGAAATATATGCGCTTTACTCAACTAATGAATGATCACAACTAAATTCAAAGAATATGAAATCGAAAAGAATAAGAGAAGAAGAAATAAAAACTGTATTGGGCAAAAGAAATTACGTCATCTTAATTATCGGCTCGATATTGATTATCATAGGATATATATTAATGAGCGGCGAGGGGAGTACCTCTGCCGCCTATAATCCCGATATATTTAGTGGAACACGTATACGCATTGCCCCGTTATTGTGTTTATTGGGGTATCTGCTGAATGTATTTGGTATTCTCTATCGGTCATTAAAATAGAATAAATCTTTCTAATATCATTAATATTTCAAAAAAGACCATCTTTATAAAATAAATTATTGCTTCTTTTGTCCCAATGAAATGAAAGTTGGGAAATAGTATGAATAACAATATTGATATAAAAACGTTGGAGGCCTTTCAGGATGGGAATCACAAGGCCTTTGAGACTATTTTTATTGCATACTACAACAAAACCAAAGCATTTATTGACGGATATATAAAATCGGAGCCTGATGCAGAAGAGCTGACAGAGGATTTATTTGTCAATCTTTGGATCAACCGTCATTCGATTGATATGTCTAAATCATTCAATTCTTATTTGCACACCATTGCAAGAAATGCAGCAATCAACTTTCTGAAACATAAATATGTGTCCGATGCCTACCTGAACCATAATCAAGAAACAGGATATAGCTCTACTTCCGAAGAAGACCTTATTGCCAAGGAATTGGAAATGTTGATTGACAAACTTGTCGGAGGAATGCCCGAACAACGGAGAATGATCTATACATTAAGTCGCAATGAAGGATTATCCAATGCCGAGATTGCCGAACGACTGAACACTACCAAAAGAAATGTTGAAAGCCAGCTAAGCCTCGCTTTGAAAGAGATACGGAAGGTCATTTCATGTTTTCTGTTATCATTATTGTAACTTTATTTTCTTCTTTACTTATTTTTTTCATAAAAAATATTCATTTTCTTATTGAGCTTTTTGCCACCAAACTGTATATATAGTAAAGTGCAGCAAAAATGAAGAAAAGTAATATCACCAAAATCATCAGAATGTTCCTTTCCGCCCGCTTTCCATCTGAAACGGAAGAGAAAGTGCAGAAATGGATCATTAAAGATAAAAACCAGCAGGCGAAAGCAAAAGCTTCGTTAGATTATTGGAATGAATTGGACGTAGAAGCCGATTCGAGCACTTATGCCTCACTGGAACGGGTAAATTTAAGAACCGGATACAACAAGGAACATCTGGCGAGTATCGCTTCTTATCAGAGGTTTGCCCATGTTGCCGCTGTTGTTGTTCCATTGCTTTTATTGGCAGGAGGAATGTTCTGCTATCTTTCTCCCCAAAACGAGATGATAGAAGTATCCGTTGCTTACGGAGAACAGAAGCGTCTAATCTTGCCGGACAGTTCAGAAGTTTGGTTGAATGCGGGAAGCACCATTGTATATCCGGAAACTTTTGCTAAAGATAAACGTTTGGTCATTCTTAACGGTGAAGCTTATTTCTCTGTCCAAAAAGATACTGCAAGTCCTTTCATCGTGGAAACTTCCCAACTTTCCGTGAAGGTTCTTGGAACCAAATTCAACGTGAAAGCCTATCCTAATGATGAAAAAATAACGACTACACTGACGAGCGGCAAGGTAGAAGTGAGCGTCCAGTCCCAACCTCCCCGGATACTTAAACCCAATGAACAGCTTACATACGATAAGAAGTCGTCAGACATCCATATATCAGTGATAGATACTAATGATACCAACAGTTGGGTGGTGGGAAAATTGATCTTTACCAATGCTACTGCCGGAGAAATATTCCGAACCCTCGAAAGACACTATAACACCACGATTGATAATGAGGCAAATATCCCTGTGTCCAAACGATATACTGTCAAATTTCTGAAAGATGAAGATCTGGATGAAATACTGAATATCTTGAAAGATATCATCGGCTTTGATTATCAACAACATGAAAATAAAATAGTATTAACCCAACCATAAAAAGAAACAGCCTATGAACAAAAAGAACCGGGAAGCAGCTTGAGACCCTCTTCCCAGTTCTGAAATGTCTATCCTCATTCAACAAGTGACGTAAAATGAAGTATCAACATACAAATATAGAATAATGAATCGAATTAATACGAATAAACGGGCAGCTAAGCTCGCCATTTTTTTATTTTTTACTTTTCTCTCTCTTACAACTGTCGCACAGAATAAAGAAAAAAAGATTACCATACAAAATAAAAGAATCTCATTAAAAGAGGCCTTTGCCCAAATTGAATCACAAACCGGATATAGCATCGCTTACGAACAATCGAATCTGGATTTAGAAAAGAAGCAGTCTTTATCTCTTAAAAATGTAGCTGTCGACAAAGCGATGACTCAACTCTTAAAAGAAACCGGATATGTATATAAAATAAAAGGATATCATATTATTATTTCTTTGCAAGATAACCGGCAAAAGCCTGCCAATGACGATACACAAAAACTGACTCAAACGATAAGAGGAATCGTTGTTGATTCCAAAACCAATACGCCAATAGAATATGCCTCCGTCTGTATAGCAGAGAAACCTTCACTGGGAGGCTCAACTGACAACCGGGGAAATTTCCGGATTAATAACGTCCCGGTAGGACGTTATAATATTCAGGCATCTTTTATGGGGTATCGCCCAAGTATCATTAGCGAAGTGTCTGTCACATCATCCAAAGAAGTATTTGTAGAAATCCCTATGGATGAAAATGTGCAGGATTTGGCTGAAGTGCTTGTCAAACCGGAAATAAAAAAGACCGGACAGTCAACCCGATGGCTATTACGGGAGGGCGTATGATTAGTATTGAAGAAGCGTCCCGATTTGCCAATGGGTTCGATGATCCGGCACGGTTAAGTTCTGCATTTGCTGGAGTGGCAGGAGATGTCGGTACCAACGCAGTTGCTATCCGGGGAAACGCTCCGCAATTTACCCAATGGAGACTGGAGGGCATTGAAATACCTAATCCGACTCATTTTGCCGATTTAGCTGGGTTGGGAGGGGGATTCTTGTCCGCTTTAAGTACACAAGTTATCGGAAACTCCGATTTCTACAACGGAGCTTTCCCCGCGGAATACAGTAATGCCTTATCCGGTGTTTTCGATATGCATTTGCGCAATGGTAATAATCAGAAGTACGAACATGCCTTTCAGGTCGGACTCATGGGCATAGATTTAGCTTCGGAAGGTCCTATCAGTAAAAAACGGGGAAGTTCCTATCTGGTGAATTATCGCTTTTCTACTACTTCACTAGCATCGGGTAATGACATCAACCTGAAATATCAGGATTTAGCCTTCAAACTAAATTTTCCCACACGTAAAGCCGGAACCTTTTCGATCTGGGGATTAGGATTGATAGACAGGAATAAAGCAGATGTTTTGGAACGTTCCGAATGGGAAACGATGGGAGACCGGTCATCAGGATATAATAAACTGGATAAGCTGGCAGGTGGCTTAGCGCACAAATATGTACTGGATGAAAATACTTATATCCGTTCTTCTCTATCCGCTACCTATTCCAAAGACCGTTCATTGGCGGACTTACATACCGACGACGCTATTATTAATGTGGCAGATATTCAGAATAGCAGATGGAATTTAGTATTCAATTCATATCTGAATAAGAAATTCAGTCCGAGGCATACCAACAGAACAGGGATTACCATTACGGAACTTAAATATGATCTTGATTACAAAGTCAGCCCTTATTTGGGATTAAACAAACCCATGGAACAAATATCGAAAGGCAGTGGAGAAAGTACAGTCCTCTCGGCATATAGTAATTCCGTAATAAACTTGAGCAACAATCTGACAACCAGTTTAGGGGTTACCGGACAATATTTTACTTTAAACAAGAACTGGTCGATAGAACCGAGAGTTGCCCTCAAATGGAAAATAAATCCTGCACATTCTTTAGCAGCAGCTTACGGCTTGCATAGCCGCCGGGAAAGGCTCGACTATTACTTTGTTGAACAGATAATCAATGGTAAAAAGAAATCAAACCGGTACCTGGACTTCTCAAAGGCACATCATTTCGGATTCACTTATGACTGGAATATCAATCAGAGCCTACATCTGAAAATAGAACCCTATTATCAATACTTGTTCCACATACCGGTTGAGGAAAACTCTTCCTTTTCGATTATCAATTACGAAGAATTCTATTTAGACCGCATATTGACAAACACTGGAATAGCCAAAAACTATGGAATAGATATAACACTGGAACAATACATGAAGAATGGCTTCTACTATATGATTACAGCTTCATTATTCAAATCGAAATATAGGGGAGGAGACCGTATCTGGCGAAATACGAGACTGGATAAAAGTTTTTTAGTGAACCTGCTCGCCGGAAAAGAATGGATGGTTGGCAGACTCAAACAGAATGTATTAAGTGTAAACGGTCGCCTGTTCTTTCAGGGAGGAGGACGCTATACACCTGTGGATGAAGAAAAAAGTCAGGAAGAAAAAGACATCGTCTTTGACGAGAGCAAAGCATATACTAAACGATTCAATCCATCTATAAACGGTGATGTTTCCATCAGCTTCCGGATCAATAAGAAAAGAGTATCCCACGAGTTTTCTCTGAAGATACTGAATGTGGGTATACGTACCGGAATGCATTTCTATCAATACAATGAAAGAACGAGCGTAGTAGAAGAAAAAGACGGAGCGGGTCTGATTCCGAACATCAGCTACAAAATTTATTTCTAAAGAACTGAATAATAAAAGGTTTGTTCACACAATAGACTGGCACCCAACAGACAACTGCTTTCAGTAATTATGGTATAACAATCTGTAATATATATACTAACAAGCTCTCTGAATACCTGTATATTTGCTGCGTGAAATAATTTAGTGATGAATTATATGCGTATCATATTCAAAAAATTCAAAGCACGTATGATTGTAGGATGTATATTAGCTGTAATAGCATTGCTGGCGGTGTCAGTCATTGTTTTTATCAATCAAGCCAGTTTCGGCAGAACTCCCCGTGGGGAACGGCTGGAAAGAGTCATGAAATCTCCTAATTACAGAAACGGAGAATTTAAAAATCAGCATGAAACCCTATTGATGACTTCCGACAGGGGACGTTTTATCGGAATCTGGGAGTTCATTTTCAAAAAGATAGACGGTTTGCGCCCCGAACAGGCTGTCAAAGCAATCAAAACGGATTTACGGAAGATTGACCGTAATGAAGAAATATTGGTATGGTTCGGACATTCATCTTACTTGATTCAAACGGGAGGAAAGCGAATATTGGTTGACCCGGTATTCTGTATGGCTTCTCCCGTATCTTTTATTAACAAGCCATTCAAAGGTACGGAACTTTATACACCGGATGATATGCCGGACATTGATTATCTGGTGATTAGTCACGATCATTGGGATCATTTGGATTACAACACGGTCAAAAAACTGAAAGATCGGATTGGAGCAGTGATTTGTCCGTTGGGTGTCGGCGAACATTTCGAATATTGGGGATTTGATAAAGAGCTTCTGATAGAACTTGACTGGAATGAAGAGGCAAACCTCGCTCCGGGCTTTATGATACATTGTTTGCCTGCCCGTCATTTCTCCGGTCGCGGAGTTACTGCCAACCAGTCGCTTTGGGCTTCCTTCCTGTTAGAAGCTCCTTCACAAAAGATATACATCGGCGGAGACGGAGGATATGATACACATTATGCAGAAATAGGCAATCGATTTCCGGACATCGACCTTGCGATCCTCGAAAACGGACAATACGACAAAGAATGGAGCTTGATCCATTTGATGCCCCAGTATATGGCACAGACGGCCAGAGATTTAAAAGCGAAAAGAATTCTGACCGTACATCATTCTAAATATGCACTGGCCAAACATCGTTGGGATGAACCTCTCAAAAATGCAGAAGAGATGAAGAATAAAGATTCTTTGGATGTATTGATGCCTGTAATTGGTGAAATAGTGATCTTGCAATGAAAGGAAGTTAAATCTAAACTCATTACGTATTATTCACACTGTAAACGGTTTGTTTTCAGAGGAAAATGATAACTTTGTGAAGAAATATTTCTCAACATAAATTTACTAAATCCTTTTATTATGAAACAAATCTATTCTTTATTAGTAGTGTTAATAACCTTGTTCCTACAGAGTTGCCAAAACAATCTGACCCTTCCAGTACCAGCCAGCCGGAATTATCAACAGGATATTGCAGTTTTAAATGATTTTGTGGATATTAACAAGACTACTCATGAGTATTATGTCAACCCAAACAAAAAAAGTACTGCACTTTCTTATTTAACGAATACAGATGCGGAAGAATTTAACGCTGTAAATCCTGTTAATCTTAACAGTTTCAAGCAGAGCATTAGTCAGATAAACAGTCTGTCCGGTCAATTGTCATCTTCTCATGGAGTAGATTACATTGTTATGATTACTGAAAGTGAAATTTATATCAGTCAGACAAAAGGTAACTCACCTGTCCACTTGAAGAGAAAACTATCCGATGACCGTATGAGCCGTTCTTTAATAGCAACATGCAACATAACGGATTATAAGGAACAGTTTTATATCAATTCGAGCGATTACATAGAAACAGTAATAGAATTATATCCCCAATCTTATAAAAATGCCGCGTGGGCATTTCTTGTCACTTGTAGAGTGGGATATAATGGTAATAAAGAATTAGCCAGTGTATTATTTTGTGGTGTAGGTTTTCATATCAATCCCAGTTTTGAGTGGTCTGCCAATCAAGGAAATGATGTAGACTGGAATTTTGAAGTGATAAACACAAATGGAGATGCTCATATCGCGAACCTTAATTTCCTACACTAATGAAGAAATCTATTTTTATCGTTTTTGTAACTCTGATTCTTGCATCCAGTTGCGTTGAGAAAACGGGATATTATTCTAATGGAGAAGAAGATACCATATCCTTGATATGTGATAATACATGGGCGAGTGAGAAAATAGTCGATGATGAAGGCAATACACACTATACCGTATATAAATTGGAGAAAAACGGCACGTATATAAGAAAGTTTATAAGTATTGACACTGATGGGAAAGTGAATGAAAACAGTATCACCGGACGATGGAGTTTCTATGATCCGAGTTCCAAAACGATATACTTCGGCGATGACCACTATTGGGATATAGAAGAACTTACTACAAAAAAGTTTGCCGTTTATGACCGATGGGGAGAATATGGTCAGATACATATGTCGAGAGAATATTTGGAACTTACTCCTTTAAAATAGTTCTACAATAAGATAATCATTATAACGCTGCCTGCCAATATCAATTCGCTGTATTGACAGGCAGCGTTATAATCAAATATCACGAATCTGTAATTTTGGTATAACATTCGGTAATATATATACTTGATAACCGAATCTATCTGATTAAATTTGCAGCGATAAAAAGTACAAAAATCAATTCTGATGGAATATCGTATATTAGGACGGAACGTTTCGGATATTGAGATATAACTACTATAATTTGAAAATTAATAAATTTATGCTGCGTACTATCAGACTTACAACTGCCATTGTGTGCTTTACGCTTATTACCCTTCTGTTCCTCGACTTCACGGGTACATTGCACACATGGTTCGAATGGTTGGCGAAAATTCAATTTCTGCCGGCTTTATTAGCCTTGAACATAGGTGTCGTATTGTTTTTAGTTGTACTTACATTCCTGTTCGGACGTATCTACTGCTCTGTTATTTGTCCGTTGGGAGTGTTTCAGGACATTGTTTCGTGGGTGTCCGGCAAACAAAAGAAAAACCGGTTCCGTTATTCACCAGCAATGAAATGGTTGCGGTATGGCGTTTTAGGAGTATTCATTATCATGATGGTTGCAGGATTGAACTCTTTGGCTATCTTGCTGGCACCGTATAGTGCTTATGGCCGGATAGCTTCCAGTCTTTTTGCACCAGTCTGGCAATGGGGAAACAACCTGTTGGCGTATTTCGCCGAACGAATGGATAGTTATGCTTTTTATGAGGTAGATGTATGGATGAAGAGTCTTTCGACGATGTTGATTGCCATTGCCACCCTTGTTGTTCTTTTCATTCTGGCGTGGCGCAACGGACGAACCTATTGTAATACGATCTGCCCCGTAGGTACTGTATTAGGGTTTATATCCAAATATGCGATATTCAAACCGGTAATTGATACTTCCAAATGCAATAGTTGCGGTTTGTGTGCCCGCAATTGCAAAGCATCGTGTATTAATCCGAAAGCCCATGAAATAGATTATAGCCGTTGTGTGACTTGTATGGATTGTATCGGAAAGTGTAAGCATGGAGCCATTACATACACAAGACGGAAACCTAAGAACGAAACAGCTACGAGCGAAGATTCGAAAGCAAAGTCTGTCACTACTGAACAGGTAGACAACGCCCGTCGTAGCTTCCTTTCAGCATCGGCCATTTTTGCAACAACTTCTGTACTGAAAGCACAAGAGAAGAAAGTAGACGGAGGATTGGCTACTATCGAAGATAAAAAGATTCCCCAAAGAGAAAATCCTATCTATCCTCCCGGTGCATTAAGCACACGCAATTTCACTCAACATTGCACAGCCTGCCAATTATGTGTCTCTGTTTGTCCCAATCAGGTATTGCGTCCGTCAGGCAACCTATTGACATTGATGCAACCGGAAATGTCATACGAACGTGGGTATTGCCGTCCCGAATGTACTAAATGTTCGGAAGTTTGTCCCGCCGGCGCTATTCATCTCACCAGTCTTGCCGAGAAATCAGCTATTCAGATCGGACATGCCGTATGGATTAAAGAGAACTGTGTACCTTTGACAGATGGAATGGAATGTGGCAACTGTGCCCGCCATTGTCCGACAGGTGCCATACAGATGGTAGCTTCCGATCCTGAAAAAACAGATTCTCCAAAGATTCCGGTAGTAAATGTAGAAAAATGTATCGGTTGTGGGGCGTGTGAGAACCTTTGTCCGTCCCGTCCTTTCAGCGCTATTTATGTGACAGGACATCAGATGCATAGAATTATTTGATCTAAATCAGTATAAGAGTATGGAAGATAAAAATAAGAAAGATATAAATAGAAGAGATTTCATTAAGATTGTAGGTATTAGTGCAGCCACGTCGACAGGGCTATTATACGGATGCTCTTCAAAAGGTACTTCCTCTTCAAGCAGCGCAACAGGAGAAGGAGAGGTGCCTACCGATAAAATGACTTACCGCACGTCTCCGACTACCGGTGACCGTGTTTCACTCTTGGGATATGGTTGTATGCGTTGGCCTCTCAAACCTGCTCCCAACGGTAATGGTGAAGTCATCGACCAGGATGCCGTGAATGGACTGATTGATTATGCAATCGCTCACGGAGTAAACTATTTCGATACATCTCCGGCATACGTACAGGGCTTTTCCGAAAAGGCAACGGGTATTGCATTGAGCCGTCATCCCCGTGACAAATATTATATCGCCACCAAGTTATCCAATTTCTCTCCCGATACATGGTCTCGTGAAGGATCGCTCAAGATGTACCACAAATCATTTGCGGACCTGCAGGTAGATTACATTGATTATATGCTGCTTCCATGGCATCGGAATGGGAGGAATGGAAGCCCTTAAAGGACGCTACCTGGATAACGGAATGCTTGACTTTCTGGTGAAGGAGCGGGAGGCAGGCCGTATCCGCAATCTGGGATTCTCCTATCATGGGGATATCGAAGTATATGACTACCTGCTTTCACGGCACGATGAATTCAAATGGGATTTTGTGCAGATACAGTTGAACTATGTAGACTGGAAACATGCAAAAGAAACCAATACCCGGAATACGGATGCTGAATATCTGTATGGAGAATTGCATAAACGAGGAATTCCATCTATCATCATGGAACCGCTTTTAGGAGGTCGTTTGTCTAAATTGAACGACAATCTGGTGGCACGGCTCAAACAACGCCGTCCGGAAAGCAGTGTCGCTTCCTGGGCTTTCCGTTTTGCCGGTTCATTCCCGGACATTCTGACTGTATTAAGTGGCATGACTTATATGGAGCATCTGCAAGATAATCTCCGCACTTATTCTCCTTTGGAACCGTTGACAGATGAAGAAAAAGAGTTTCTTGAGGAAACGGCACAATTAATGCTGAAATATCCTACCATCCCTTGCAACGACTGCAAATATTGTATGCCATGTCCGTATGGATTGGATATACCTGCTGTGTTGTTACATTACAACCGTTGTGTCAATGAAGGGAATGTCCCCAGGAACGGGCAGGATGAGAATTATGCAAAAGCCCGGCGTGCTTTTCTAGTCGGATATGACCGTAGCGTGCCCAAACTTCGTCAGGCAAGCCACTGCATCGGTTGTAACCAGTGTGTGGCACACTGTCCGCAGAACATTGATATTCCGAAAGAGCTGCACCGGATAGATCAGTTCGTAGAACAATTGAAACAGGGTACTTTATAAAAGAAAAGATGGAAGAATTAATCAATTTACTACATACAGGAGGATATTCCTGTACTATTGCCAACAAAGGAGAAATCCGCACTTTCACTCAACGTGGTGTGGCCGATATCTATGATTTACTGACCCTGGAACCGGAGTTTCTTAAAGGAGCTTCGATTGCTGATAAGGTAGTCGGAAAGGGAGCTGCCGCCCTGATGATTCTGGGAGGTATCAAAGAGTTATATACCGATATTATCAGTACCAAAGCTTTGGAGTTACTTCAGAAATCAGATATAAAAGTTGATTTTACAGAGAAAGTACCTTTTATCTGGAACCGTAACCATACAGGAGGATGTCCTGTAGAAACAATGTGTAGCGAAGCGGAATCAGCAGAAGAAATATTACCACTGATCCGCGATTTCCTGGAAAAGATCAGAAATAAAAAGTAAAAAGAAGAAACTTGAAACACGCAATAAAGTATGAGAAGAAATACAGCTTGTTTATTCCTGTTCGGTAGCTTGCTTTCCATCTCGGGAATGGCACAGACTAAAAAGGATAGCATACAAGCCGGAAGAAATTATATGATTGATGAAGTTGTAGTTACCGGAACACGTAATGAAACAGATGTACGACATCTTCCAATGACGATTTCCGTAGTCGGCAGGCAACAGATTGAGAAAAGATATGAGTCTTCGCTGTTGCCGTTATTGACGGAGCAGGTGCCGGGATTATTTACTACCAGTCGTGGTATCATGGGATATGGCGTATCTACCGGAGCTGCAGGTGGTATGAGCTTGCGTGGTATCGGTGGTAGTCCGACAGCGGGATTATTGGTGTTGATTGATGGTCATCCACAGTATATGGGCTTGATGGGACATCCGATAGCAGACGCTTATCAATCTATGATGGCAGAGAAAGTGGAAGTTTTGCGAGGTCCCGCATCTGTACTTTATGGTTCGAATGCCATGGGTGGTGTGATTAATATTGTTACCCGTCGGCAACAGGAAGAAGGTGTGAAAACAAATGTGCAAGTTGGGTACGGTTCATATAACACGTTGCAGACTGAATTTTCCAACCGTGTCAAGAAGGGACGTTTCAGCAGCGTCGTAACCGGATCATATAATCGTACAGATGGACATCGTCCCGATATGGGATTTGAGCAATATGGTGGATATGCAAAGCTAGGCTATGAGCTCAACTCTTTTTGGAAAGTATGGGGAGATGTAAACGTGACTCATTTTAATGCTTCCAATCCGGGAACTATCCAAGTACCATTGATCGACAACGATTCCCGTATCACCCGTGGAATGACATCATTTGCTTTGGAAAATCGTTATGAAAAGACTTCAGGAGGTTTGAGCTTTTTCTATAACTGGGGACGGCATAAAATCAACGATGGCTATCAGATAGGAAAAGAACCGCAAAAATCACATTTCAATTCTAAAGACAAAATGCTGGGTGTTTCATGGTATCAGAGTACTACTTTCTTTACCGGTAATCGTTTAACCGTAGGATTTGATTATCAGCACTTCGGAGGTGAATCATGGAACAAAGTACTGGCTACGGGTGAACATACTCCGGGAGTAGACAAGCAAATGGATGAGTTTGCCGGATACATTGATTTCCGTCAGGATATCAGCAATTGGTTCTCACTGGACGCAGGTATTCGTGTAGACCACCATTCACACGTAGGTACAGAATGGATTCCACAAGGCGGACTGGCTTTTCATTTACCCAAGAATGCAGAACTTAAAGCAATGGTCAGCAAAGGATACCGTAATCCGACCATTCGTGAGATGTATATGTTTCCTCCTGCCAACCCGGAATTGAAACCGGAAAAACTAATCAACTATGAACTTTCCTACTCACAACGTCTGCTGGAAGGGGCATTGTCCTACGGAGTCAGCCTTTACTATATTAATGGCGACAATCTGATTATGTCAAACGGACTCGTGCCTCCATTGAATATCAATTCCGGAGAGATAGAGAACTGGGGAATTGAAACGAATATGGGCTACCATATCAATTCACACTGGAATGTGAACGCCAATTATAGCTGGTTGCACATGGAGAATCCCGTTCTTGCTGCCCCCGAACATAAATTGTATGCAGGGGTGGATTATACTTCCGGGCGTTGGAGTGTATCGACAGGAGTACAATATGTGAAAGGACTTTATACTTCTGTTGTAAAGGGTAGCGAGCAACAAGACCATTTTGTTTTATGGAATCTTCGTGGAAATTATCGTATCTGCCGTTTCGCTAACCTATTCATAAAGGGAGAAAACCTGCTGGCACAGCGTTATGAAATAAATGCAGGTTATCCCATGCCCAAAGCTACGTTTATGGGTGGTATTAATTTGAACTTTTAAATAATAAAATGATATGGAATCAACTACTGTAAAACTCTATTCGCTGAATTACGGCAATGTGAGAACTTATCTGACAGCCTCGTTATTCATCGTTGGAAACATCCTTTTTCCCCAATTTTTTCATCTCATACCGCAAGGAGGAATAACCTGGCTGCCTATCTATTTCTTCACACTGATCGGAGCTTATAAGTACGGGTGGAAAGTCGGTCTACTGACTGCTGTTCTTTCCCCCATTATCAATTCCTTACTTTTTGGCATGCCGATACCGGCGGTACTACCTGCTATTTTATTAAAGTCCGTGTTGCTTGCCATTGCTGCCGGCTGGGCCGCACAACGCTTCGGACGTATTTCTATTCCGGTATTGGTTGGCGTGGTACTTACTTATCAAGTTGTAGGAACATTGGGAGAGTGGATGTATATAGGTAATTTCTACAATGCCATTCAGGATTTCCGTATTGCAATACCCGGAATGTGCCTGCAAGTATTCGGAGGTTATTTATTCATTAGATATTTGATTCGCAAATAACTTCCTTATCAATAACCGCTTTTCCCAGAAAAGAGTTATAAGCTTTGAAAAAGAAAGTTCTCCTCTGTTATGTGTGTCTATAACAGAGGAGAACTTTTTTAAATACAACGTATCTATTTGCTTTTTATTTATCAATCTTCTTCATCGTCATCTTCCGGATCAGCAGTAGTGGAATTACCTCCTTCTTTAGCATATTTGCTCGGACTCATCTTATAGTGTTTTTTGAATACTTCCCGGAAATACTTAGTTTCAGAGAATCCAACCATGTCTGAAATCTCATTAATAGCATATACACCCTCTTTCAGTAATTCGGTAGCACGTTTCAAACGCATCATCCGGATAAATTCTGTCGGAGACTGTCCCGTCAAAGCTTTCAACTTACAATAAAAACTGGTACGGCTCATCCCACTTGATTCACAGAGCACATCAACAGTAAATTCAGGGTTATTTATATTCTCGTCCACGATTTTCTTTACATTTGATATAAACTTCCAATCAAGACTGTTAGTACCGTTTGCTGAAGGAACCATTGATTTCATTTCTATATCCAGATTGGCATATCTCATACGCAACAGTTCCCGGTTTGCCAGTAAGTTGGCAATATTCGCCCGCAAAATTTTCACACTGAAAGGTTTGATGAGGTATTCGTCCGCACCAATGGACAGACCGTCAAGAACATTGTTTTCATCTCCTAAAGCTGTGAGCAACAATACAGGAATATGTGAAGTCTCAATATCGCTTTTAATAGCGACACACAATTCATCTCCTCTCATCTCCGGCATCATAATATCAGAAAGTACCAGTTCCGGCCAAAATTCTTTTATAATAATCAATGCTTCCTTTCCATTGGCGCAAGCTTGCACATTATAGATGGAAGATAATGAACTGACCAGATAAGAGCGTAACTCATCATTGTCTTCTACAACCAAAATTCGTCGTGAATTAGGATTATCCACAACGACAGTTGTCTTTGCAGGTACATTCGGAGTGGGGAGTACAGGAGCCAACGCTTCAAACTTAGCGTGTGTTTCCTCCCCGGTATTTTGAAAGTTTTTATTGCTTTTCGGAAAGACAATTTTGATTGTCGTTCCTTGATGTTCAACACTCTCCACACTAATCTTACCACCATGAAGGCTGACCAGTTTTCCTACCAGCATTAATCCTATGCCACTACCTGTCACTTTGGAGTTAATGGCATTGCTGGCGCGAAAATGTAGCTTGAACAACTTACTTTGTTCACTGGTAGGAATACCTATACCTGTATCCTTGATGATCACTTTCCATGAATCATTCGTATCAGATACGGAAATACTGACCTTTCCACTTTCCGGAGTATATTTTAGCGAGTTCGATATTATATTCTTCAAAATAGAATCCATCTTCTCCTTATCAAACGATACATTCATATAGCTGAAAGTACTCTCGTATGTATACTCAATGCGCTTAATGGCTGCATAAGAAGAGAATGTATCATATATTTCATTCATATAAGTATTCAGCTCATACTCGGAAACACTCATTTTAGAGGAATATACATCCGTTCGTTCAAAATTAATCAGATTGCTGACCAGTCGTAGAAGAACTTCCACATTCCTCAATGCAATGTTCGTACGGGTTATCCCGTTGTCGGTAAGATTCTCTTCTTCCAGCAATTCCTCCAAAGGTGCTTTTATCAAAGTTAATGGAGTACGTATATCATGAGCTGTATTAATGAAGAATTGCGTTTTTTCATCCGATACCTTCTTTTGTTTTCTTAGATTTATCACACGTAGAATGAAATAAAACCCTCCGATTACAAACAAGATATAACATAAAATGGCCCACCAACTCGACCAGAAAGGTCGTGTGATGATAATTTTCATACTACGTTCCTGAAAAACAATATCATGTTCTTCTTTGGATACAGCACGCACATGAAGGGTGTATTTGCCCGGAGGTAAATTGGTGAAACGAATCAAATTATTAGCTCCCGGTAGTGTCCATTTCTCATAAAATCCTTCCAGCTTCCAAGAATATAATGCATTCTCGGGAGAATCATAATTGATTGTAGAAACCTCGAACGAAAAAGTATTCTCATCATATCCGAGTTCCAGTACATCTGTTTCATCAATATTTTTCTGTAAGAGAGCACCTTTGTCACCTGGGTAAATAGGTTGATAAGAAAGATAAAAGTCACTGAATATCAATCTCGTGAATTCATATTTGGGAAACGTCACATTCTCCGGAAGTTCAATAACTCCATCTGTACTTCCAAATACAAAGCCTTTATTCTGACGCACTGTTCCTGCAGATGCATTAAAATAGGCAGGTAATAATCCTTCTCCTCTGGTCCAATTATTAAATATCTTCTCTTTAGTATGAAAACTGGTGATTCCATTCTCTGTACTCATCATTATACGTCCGTTCATTTCCGGCAGTATTGTAAATATCCTGTTTGAAACCAATGCGGAATTATCAGAAAAATAGTGCTCGAATGTTTTATTTTGATGATTGTACACAAATACTCCTACACCGTTTGTTCCGATATATAGCAATCCATCATCCGCCTGATAAAGCGTATTGATATAAGCAGCTCCTATTTCCATTTCAATAAACTGATATTCACCGGTATTTCGATTTAATAAATACAATCCTCCAACGGTTCCGATCCACATATTGTCTTTGTCTTTTTCAACAATAGATGTGATAGAATTCAACCCCGGATATAAACGGACACTGTTGGTTGCCAGATTAAAACATTTTAGATTATAGTACCCTCCCGACCAGATATATCCTCTCGAATCCTTAACTATATCACGAATATACTTATCCGGGCGCATATTGACGTGGGAAAGCAGGTAAGGAGAGAAGTATTCAACCGACAATGTATTCTTGTTTATTTTATAAATGCCGGAAGTGAATCCCCCTGCCCATATGATACCGGGAGATACTTCACATAAAGTAATAAAGATATGGTTTTTATCTTTGATCTGTTGGTCAAAAGAACTTAGGAACGAATGCCATTTACCTGTTTTTGAATGATAAAGACTAATGCCATTGCTGGTTCCGAACCATAAATCGCCATCCTCATCTTCAATGACTGCATGTACCTGATCATTGACTAGCGACTGATCATTCCCTATGGAATGCTTCATCCAATGATAATTTTCATAGCGATTATCCATTATTGTGATTCCGGTGGGATAATTGGCGAGCCATATTCGCTTTTCTTCATCTACAAAGACATCATTAATGTTATTTCCGTTCATTTCATTATAACTCTGATAGTTGGCTACAATGTAATGTTCCAGTTTACAAGTGTTCACATCAACTTTATATACTCCCATCCCTTCGGTTGCAATCAACAGTTCCATTTCATTCAAAGGACTGATACAAGCAATATTTACGTCACTGAGGTCAGCGTCCGGCCGTATAATTTCCTGCGTATTCGTATCATATACAAAAACTCCTCTTTCAAATGAACCGATAAACAGTCTTTTTTAATTGCTGGTGAAAATACAGTTCGCTCACCTGAGCATGGAAATAGTCTAATGTTTCAACAGGTATAATCTCTAAAATATCATTCTCCAATTTAACATACCGTACACCTGTTTCCGTTGCTATAAAGAAATGATGTTCATCTACTTGTTCTATTGCCGTAATACTAGTATGGAATATATTGGAAAACTGGAATATGCGAGCATCTTTGATATTATAAAGCAATATAGTATCCTTGCGACATAACCAAATATTATTATTCCGGTCCAAATAACCACAGCTAATTGTTTCAGAAGTATCCGGTAATCTATATACCATTCGGAAATCATCTTTATTAGCGTCATATTGAAAGATTCTCCCTTGTTTGCCAATCACCCAGATACCTATATGCGGTTCTGTATACAACCATCCCAGACGTATGGGAGCATCTAAAGTATTACCTTCCTTATTTAATTTATAGTGTTTTATATCTTTACCGTTGTATCGGTCCATCCCTTCATTTGTAAGGAACCACATATAACCCTGAGCATCTTTCTGAATATTGAATATCCGGCGATTGCTCAAGCCATCTTCTATTCCTATATATTTGTATGTCTGTGCTGTAACCCAAACAGGAAAAAAGAGAAGAATATATACAATGTATTTCATATAAACAATTGTTTTTTAAACTACTTCTAACGATCATATAAACATAACAGTTAACGAAACTAGACAAAAGCAATGACAAATACAAAGAAATAAGAGAGATTCTACTAGAAAACATCTATTTAGAAACATTTTTATTTCCAAAGTTGATTATTCACCTTGCGAAGTTGATTTATCTGAAAGTATTCTTTTGCTATATGTTATAATTAGCGCATGTTTTGTTTTTGTTAATTTAACCAATCAAATGTGATTCCAGTTTCTTCTTATAGACCCATATACTTATTGTAAAATAAATAAGTGCCTGTATCCAGAGAGTTATATATTCCAGTTTGATATCAGCCATACTGGCTCCCATAGAATTCAGTTTCACAAAAGCAAGCGTACCTGGTGCAGCTGGAAAAATGAAATGGGCCACCTTCCAATACCAGGGCATTAGTTCCATTGGATAGGAAACCCCGGAAAGAAAGATTAATCCTACGGAGAAGAAGGCGATCATAAGTAGGGGAGCTTCAGAATCCGTAAAATACCTGGAAGCAGCCAATCCCAGGAAAGAAGTTGCCATCAAATATGGAATCAATAATAACACAATGTATAATCCGTTTCCAATATTAGGTATGCTGAAAAAATGAGGGAGCAAGCCTAATAGAAAAAAGGCAAAGATGGCATAAAGAGCACAGTACACAGACGTTTTTCCTGCTACTATACGAATGGCAACTCCCCAGCCATACCCAAAAGGAGTATATGCGCGGATTCCTTTACTACTGTATTCTTCTCCGGTCACCATACCAATAACCATCAGCAAGGTCTGGAAAATTATAATCATCATGACTGCCGGAATAAGATAGGGAACCATATCCTTCGGTATAATTATAGAGTGCAGTGCCTTCCACATTGATCGGTTTCGCCATAGCTACGGCAAGCAATCCTTGTGGCGGAAGAAACACCGCTTCATCTGGCCGGTATTTATCATTAATAGCCAGCATGACACGTGAAGAAGCACCCTGCAAAGCTTCGAAATACAGGAAGGCATCAGTAGTTGCATAAAGGGAAAATACGGCTTCATCTCCCCGGAACACCCGCTCTTCAAAGTCATGAGGCAGATAGAGTATTCCCTGTACTTTGCCTTCTTTCATCCATTCTTTTGCTTCGTGATAATCCATAGCCTGACTGGAGATCTCTGCCTGGGGAGTAGCATCCAGCCAACGGATAAAATTACGGCTCAATTCACTGTGCGAATTGTCGACTACGGCAACAGGTACATCGGTTACAATATTCGGTGCATACATATAATTGTAGAGCAACCCATAAACGAAGATTCCTCCCATCAACACCAGCAAAACCGCATAACTGGTACTGATAGCTAGAAATTCACGACGAATGATGAATGACAACTGTTGTAACTTACTTAATGTTTTCATACTTATGACTTTCTATAGCTCGTTTTAAATGAGGAAGCAGCGACAGGGCCAGCAACGGGAAGATACAGAGTATCACAGCCGACGGCCAAAGATGGATAAACCCACCGCCTCCATAGAGCATGGTTTGCATCATTTCCGTAAAATGACGGACTGGGAACAAATGGGAAGCATCCCTCACCAACGGATACATATTGGGAACCGGAAAGGTCACTCCGGACAAAGTAGCCCCCAGAGAACCTACCATAGAAACTACACTTATAACCAACGATATTGCCGGAAACAGCGAGAATAAAAACAGTCCTAAAGCCTGTGTTGCAATGATGAAAAGCACAGTCATGATATTCATTAGCCACCAACTCCCCTGAAAAGGAATATGCAAAATGCCGAACATGACGTAATTAGCTAGCCATCCTATCAGTATATATATAATGGTATAAGGTAATAATTTACCTAAAACAGCTGTCACTATGTTGCCTTTGGCAGTCGCCAGCCAATCGTCTGCTGTGCGGAACTTGATTTCAATGCCAACCGCATACACGGTAATCAACAGAATCAAAACCTGAAACAGAACAAAGAAAAAGGGCTGACTTAAATATACCGAATAATCCAGACTAGGATTATATATCGGATGATTATTAGCCTGTACGGGTAATAAAAAAGGTGGTAATCTGATCCTGCTCTACTCCGAGTGCCATCGCTTGCATCACCACAGGAGAAAGAGCCACCGGAGCTAAAGAAGTTTCGAATGCCGCCATCAACTCACCACCTACCGACATTAATGCATAATGATAATAGTAGGAGAGTGTTGCATTCTTTCCGGTAATCGCATTCTGTTCAAATTGGGGAGGTATGGAAAGATATCCATAAATCTCTTTTTTTTGCACAGATCCACGGGCAGCTGCTTCATTTACAAAATGTTTTGTCACTTTAAAAGTTGGTACGGCAGAAATGTTCCTGACTATCGTCCGGGAAGTAGCAGTATTGTCCTGATCAACAATACCGATAGGAATGTTTTCCATCTGTCCGTTGCCAAAGATCGTAGCCATAAAGAAAAGGGTGAACAATGGCAAGACAATGCAAACACCAAAATAAAGGCGCCGCGAAGTCATTCGCCGCCACTCTCTGAGCAGTACGGAACGAAAAGGGGAATATGTTTGTGATTCATCCATTCTCTGGTTTATTTGATGTCTATTAATCTAAAGTCAATAACACGGACATACCGGGACGCAAGTCATCCACCTTTTGGGTTGGACGGGCATGAATCTCAAAGGTACGTAAGTCATAGCTTCCGGTTTGCTTGGTTGATTTCCAGGTAGCAAAACTGCCTAACGGACTAATATAATAGATTTTAAATTCAATATTTTCTTTACCGATAGCAGGCACGTCCGCAACGAATGTTCCGTCCATTTTAAATTGCGGCATCAGATCTTCCCGCACGTTAAGAACAACATGTATATCATCCATCACCACCAAATTCATAATGGGAGTTCCCGGTGCAACCAACTCTCCACGTTTAGGGAAGATCGTTGCTATCTGTCCGTTTTCCGGAGCGGTCAACCGGGCGTCTACCAGCAGAGCCGAGACTTCATCCACTGTGCTTCGGGCAGCATCGACCATGCTGGCAGCAGACGCTTTATCTTCCTTTTGTGCACCATCTACAGCCATCTGATACTGTTCATAGGCAGCGCGTTCGGCTGCTACAGCCGCTTTATACATAGCTTCTACTTCATCTTTTCTTTGAGAAGTAACGACACTGTCCTTATATAAAGTAAGAATACGGTTGTAGGTTGTCTGGGCGAGAGTAAGATCGCTCTTCGTTTTGTTCCATAATTGAAGTGCAGTAGCTACAATCTGACGACGGGTTCCGGCATCTATTTTCTTGTTCTGTTGCACTGCTACCTGTTCCAAGGCATTCACTTGTTGATACTTGGCATGTACTTCAGGGCTATTAATGACAACAAGAGTATCTCCCTGATGTACCCAATCTCCCTCCTGAACGAAGAAAGTGTCGATACGGCCGGGAAGTTTCCCACTGATACGGATTTCAGTTGCTTCAGCTTGTCCTTGCAAGACCAGCGGCTGTTTATGCATGATTATAACTCCCAGGCCGGTGAAAATACCGACAGCCAGAAGAATGATGACAAAAGCCCATGATAGGGTTCTACTAGTTGGTTTCATTGTTTGTTACGGTTTAGGTTGATAGTTTGCAAATTGTTCCGGTGTGCCACAAAGCGAGAGTAGATTCATAAGTGCCACATCATATTCATAATATGCTGCCAGACGAGCCACTTTTACACTGGCAAGCATGGTTTCAGCATCAATAACTTCGGTAGAAGTTGCCATTCCTTCTGTAAATGATTTCTTTCGGATGCGTACCAATTCTTCACTTAAAGCAATCGTTGCATTTAAAGCTTTTACATTATCCTGTGCCTTTTCCAACTGCGTGTAAAGTTTATCTACCCCAACAGCCAGATCATCACGGGCTTTCATCTGTCCTAAAGCCAGAGTTTGTTCCGTTAATTTCGATTGCCGCACTCTTTTTTCACGATCCAGCCCGTCAAAGAGGTTCCATGTAAAACCAATACCTACCATGGTACGCGGTAATAAATTACTCTGAATACCATGCGAATACAAGGTCTGCTTTCCGAAAAGGGCTATATTCGGCAAATAGCCGCTCTGAGCAATCCGCACTTCT
The DNA here is from genome assembly GCF_024793605.1 of Bacteroides sp. BFG-637. Classification (NCBI taxonomy): domain Bacteria; kingdom Pseudomonadati; phylum Bacteroidota; class Bacteroidia; order Bacteroidales; family Bacteroidaceae; genus Bacteroides; species Bacteroides sp. BFG-637. The sequence goes on from NZ_JANUPD010000002.1 coordinate 4,824,749, forward strand.
TGTTTGGCAATATGCTGCTGCAACTGTAATTGGTTGAGTGTATAGTTCCCGCTGTTTACAGAAAGATCGAATAGCATTTTAGGTGGCAATGAATCATTCATAAAAAGGGGAGAGGTAGGAGTGATGTTGGCATCTGTATCCTTTTTATTCAGCAAGACTTTTAAGGCACTTTGCACTACTGTTTCTTCTTTTCGCGCAGCTTCCAAGGCACGTTTGGCTTCCATCCATATTTACCTGGGCAAAAAGCCTGCCTGCCTTGTCAATCATTCCTGCCGCCTCTAATTTCAAGGCATTTTCATAATGTTTCTTCAATCCGTTGTAAGTTTCTTCACGGACAGTCACAATTTGTTGTGCCAATCGAAGCCCATAATAACTTTCAACCAATAAACTTTGCTGATTGGCCGATACCTGTGCCCGACTTTCCCGTGCCAAGTCGACCATCGTTCTTCCGATGTTGGTGGCACGAAAACGCTTACCGCCGGAAAAAAGTACCCACTCGGCTGATAAATCGACAGTTGTCAGATTTCTTGGAGTCAAAGGAAATATAAGGGTATTTGCCCCAATTTGATCCAATATAGATGAAATAATCTGGTCATCCGGAATAATGGAATGTACAAAGTCCTTAGCCGGATCGGTAAACTGCGACAAAGGCTGTTTGACTTCGATCTTCTCCGACATGTGTACAAACGCACCTGTAGACTGAAGACTGGGATACCAGAAAGCATTCAGCTTATCACGTTCTGCCTTTGCAATCTCAATACTCTTATCTGCTATTTTCAGACTCTGATTTCCTTGATTCAACAGATGCAGTGATTCTTCGAAACTCAATGGTGTCTGTGCATCTATCTGACCGATGGAAAAATACAAAGTCAATAGTATAAAAAGTCGCTTATTTTTTTTCATACTGGTTAGGTTATATCTGAATTTGAGATATTCTAACAGATGAAAAGAGGGGTTTGTTCATTAGAAAGAATATAGCGATACAACAAAAGGAGTTTTCAACGCTTTTTTATAAGATGTTCTATTTTTCATCTTCTCTTTGAATCACGCTTGTGTCATTTCGATCAGATAGAAAAAATGATGCATAAAATAATGCAAGTATATACAATATACGTGTTATTAATGGATATAAACTACTTGAATATACAAAATATAAATGCATATTGGAGTCGTTTCTTTAAATGAAAAGCTCCGTTCCTTTAAATGGAACCAGTCGTTGGTCAGTGAGAAGCGTGTTCTCCCTTTAAAAGCAAGCTCCCAAACAGCTCATAAAGCACCCGTTGGTTTCTAAATCTTATTTATTTTACTAGAGACTGAAACTATCCATTTGAAACAATATAAGCAACTTTAGTCTCACATATTCAATATTTGTTCTCTAGTTAGAACCTATTGATAGATTATCCACTAAATTAGTTTGTGTCTGAATCTTATTAACCAGAAATCCTGGAGTTTTTCCTATAGGGACTATCGTCAGTCTGTATATTTTTAATTATGCGGGTCACTAATATGCGTTTTTTCATATCCGGTTGTTTTTTCATCAACACAAAAGAGTTGAAGAGACTTTGATTTCACTTTTTTCTTGCATTAAAATTTCTGCGATTTTATTTGAGATATAAAAATTATGTTTACCTTTGCATCACCATTTCATAAGGCTTTTGAGTCGAGAAATGCAGTAAGCATGCGGTAATAGCTCAGTTGGTAGAGCACTAGCTTCCCAAGCTGGGGGTCGCGAGTTCGAGCCTCGTTTACCGCTCTTTTGAAAATCAGGTGGTTATCTTAAATAAACTGCCTGATTTTTTTATTTTTCAAGCCTCCTTTTTCCATGGTTTTACCTATTATCGGAGTAAACCTAAACTGAACATATTGTAAAATAACCCTAATTGAATAACCAATATGGCTAAGAAAATAGAGAAATATCTCCCCGTAGATTACAGTGACAGTTTTTCCATAGAAGTTACAGAAAACCATCTGTCTCCTAAAGATATTATTTTAAAAGTCTTTGCTCATAACCCCGCTTGGCTCCGAATGTTGTATGCAATAAGGGCCTGTTTAGTCAAACCTTTCGGTATAGAAACTAAAGCTATTGAAAGTGAAGAACTTATTATAGAGGAAGACAAGCAAGAAGCAATTATGAGAAAAGACGATAAACATTTATTGTTTTATGTCGATATTCTCATTACACCATTGGAAACAGGAAAACAAATGATTGAGGTTACCACATTAGTAAAATACCATAATTGGGTAGGAAAAGCTTATTTCTTTTGTATAAAACCTTTTCATCGGGTTATAGTGCCTTTAGTTCTCAAAAAGGCACTATGCTGAACAAACATAGTCGGGGATGCAACCATATAACGAATATGAAAAATGAGATATGTAATATGGAAGCACATGACTTTAGAAAATTAATGCATGAAGAATAGGGCAGTTCATGCATTTTTCGTATTTTTGCACCCTGTTTTAACACTCAAGAAAACTTTAAATAGAAAAATATAATGGCAAAAGAACTGAAAGACCTTACCAAACGTAGTGAAAACTACTCACAGTGGTATAACGATTTGGTGGTAAAAGCTGATTTGGCAGAACAGTCTGCTGTGCGCGGATGTATGGTGATCAAGCCTTACGGATACGCTATCTGGGAGAAAATGCAACGTCAATTGGACGACATGTTCAAGGAAACAGGACACGTAAATGCATACTTCCCGCTATTAATCCCGAAATCATTCTTAAGCCGCGAAGCAGAACACGTAGAAGGGTTTGCGAAAGAGTGTGCCGTAGTAACACATTATCGCTTGAAGAATGCAGAAGACGGTTCAGGAGTTGTAGTAGATCCTGCAGCTAAATTGGAAGAGGAATTAATTATCCGTCCAACATCAGAAACAATCATCTGGAATACTTATAAGAACTGGATTCAGTCATACCGTGACCTGCCTATTCTCTGTAACCAATGGGCGAACGTTTTCCGTTGGGAAATGCGTACCCGTCTTTTCCTGCGTACTGCCGAATTCCTGTGGCAAGAGGGACATACCGCTCATGCTACCCGTGAAGAAGCAGAGGAAGAAGCAATCAGAATGTTGAATGTATATGGTGAATTTGCAGAAAAATATATGGCTGTTCCTGTTGTAAAGGGAGTGAAATCAGCCAATGAACGTTTCGCAGGTGCACTTGACACTTACACAATAGAAGCCATGATGCAGGACGGAAAAGCATTGCAAAGTGGTACTTCCCACTTCCTGGGACAAAACTTTGCAAAGGCATTCGATGTTCAGTTCGTTAACAAGGAAAACAAGATGGAGTATGTTTGGGCTACTTCATGGGGTGTTTCTACTCGTTTGATGGGTGCATTGATTATGACTCACTCGGATGACAACGGATTGGTATTACCTCCACATTTGGCTCCGATTCAGGTAGTAATCGTTCCTATCTATAAGAATGACGAACAACTGAAACAAATTAATGCTAAAGTAGAAGGCATTGTAGCTAAGTTGAAAGCACTGGGTATCTCTGTGAAATATGATAATGCGGATAACAAACGCCCGGGCTTCAAATTCGCTGATTATGAATTGAAGGGTGTACCTGTTCGTTTGGTTATGGGTGGTCGCGATCTTGAAAACAACACGATGGAAGTGATGCGCCGTGATACACTGGAAAAAGAAACAGTTACCTGTGAAGGCATTGAAACATACGTTCAGAACCTGCTTGAAGAAATGCAGGCTAATATCTACAAAAAAGCATTGGATTACCGTAATTCCAAGATAACAACAGTAGATACCTACGACGAATTTAAAGAAAAAATCGAAGAAGGCGGATTTATTCTGGCTCATTGGGACGGAACCACTGAAACAGAAGAAAAGATTAAGGAAGAAACCAAAGCAACTATTCGTTGTATTCCGTTCGATTCATTTGTTCCGGGCGACAAAGAACCGGGTAAATGTATGGTTACAGGTAAACCATCTGCTTGCCGCGTCATATTTGCACGTTCTTATTAAATAGAAATTGTATATCATTATAAAAAGGATGAAAGCGATTGAATCGTTTTCATCCTTTTCTTTTTTCCTTCCATTTCAGTTTTATTTCAGAAATATCCCTTTTCTTTGCAGTATGTAAAAAAAGAAAGGAGAACAAAATTATGAAGATATTGATTGTAGAAGACGAACCCTCTTTGAGAGAACTGATTCAATGTTCACTTGAAAAAGAACGTTACGTGGTAGAAACAGCCGGTGACTTCAATTCTGCTCTACGCAAAATTGAAGATTACAACTATGATTGTATCTTATTGGACATCATGCTGCCGGACGGAAGCGGACTTGATCTTCTCGAACGATTGAAAGCACTCCATAAACGGGAAAATGTGATTATTATTTCCGCCAAAGACTCCCTGGAAGACAAAGTCTTGGGATTAGAACTCGGAGCTGATGATTATTTGCCGAAACCCTTTCATCTGGTTGAATTAAATGCACGTATTAAAAGCGTGATCCGCCGTCATCAGCACGATGGAGAGATTGATATCCGCCAGGGCAATGTACGGATAGAACCGGATAAGTATCGTGTCTTTGTGAATGATCTGGAAGTGGAACTAAATAGAAAAGAGTATGATATCCTATTATATTTCATCAACCGCCCCGGAAGATTAATCAATAAAAATACCTTAGCCGAATCTGTATGGGGAGATCATATCGATCAGGTTGATAATTTTGATTTCATATATGCACAGATCAAGAATCTTCGCAAAAAGCTCAAAGATTCGGGTGCAACGATTGAAATTAAAGCGGTCTATGGATTTGGATATAAAATGGTGGTAGAATAAAAAAGAAAGAGATTATTGTCCATGAAATTAATATATTACATCATTCTTCGTATTACACTTGCTCTGACCCTTATACTGACGGTTTGGGCTATCTTTTTTACGTTACGATGATCGATGAAGTCAACGATGAAGTGGATGACGCTTTGGAAGATTATTCGGAAACCATCATTATCCGGGCATTGGCAGGAGAGGAGCTACCGTCTAAAACTAACGGTTCCAACAATCAATATTATATGATGGAAGTGAGCAAAGAATATGCGGAAAGTCAGGACGATATTCAGTATAAAGACTCTATGGTATATATTGAAGAGAAAGGAGAAACCGAGCCGGCACGTATTCTTACTACTATCTTTAAAGACGATGAAGGACGATACCACGAACTGACAGTATCGACCCCCAGTATTGAAAAAGATGATTTGAGAGATGCTATCCAGGTGTGGATAATATTTCTATATGTAGCTTTATTATTCTGCATTATTATTATTTCCGTATGGGTATTTTACCGGAATATGCGACCGCTCTATGTACTTCTGCACTGGCTGGACGGTTATCAAACAGGGAAAAGGAATAAACCTTTGAGTAACAATACTCAAATCACGGAATTCCGGAAATTAAATGAGGCTGCCATCCGTTATGTAGAACGTACGGAGCAAATGTTCGAACAACAAAAACAGTTCATCGGAAATGCTTCACACGAGATACAAACTCCACTTGCTATTTGCCGTAACCGATTGGAAATGTTGATGGAAGATGATTCGCTATCAGAAAAACAACTGGAAGAACTGATGAAAACGCATCAGACTTTAGAATACATCACTAAATTAAACAAGTCTCTATTATTGCTTTCCAAAATTGATAATGGCCAGTTTACCGATACCAAAGAATTGGAATTCAATGTACTTCTCAAACAATATCTGCAAGATTACGAAGAAGTTTATGATTATCGCAACATAGAAGTCACGATAGATGAACAAGGTGTTTTCAAGGTGACAATGAACGAATCTCTGGCTGTTGCTTTACTCACTAACCTCCTGAAAAATGCATTTGTACATAATATTGACGGGGGACATATCCGAATCACCGTTACTAAGAACGGTATTACTTTCCGAAATTCGGGGGTGGAGCATCCGCTGGACAAGGAACATATCTTCGAACGTTTCTATCAGGGTAGCAAAAAGGAAGGATCTACAGGGCTGGGATTAGCTATAGCCGATTCCATCTGTCGTTTGCAACATCTGAATATAAATTATTACTTCGAGCAGAATGAACATTGCTTCGAGATTTCCCAATGATAAGATTCACCCGGAAAACACAAAGGACACGGATTTAAAGTGAACGACCTGTCGGTTATCATAAACCAATTTGTCAGGTATATCCATTCACCTGTTTCTCCGTGTCCTTTGTCTTTTTATGATGAATCAGTTATCTGGAGCGTATTTCTCTCCTCATAAACATGATATAAGAAATAGCGAAGCAAATAACCGTTGCCGCAATCAATCCGGTCAGCTGCGGCCATACAACTAAAAGACTTTGTCCCAATGGGAGCGGACTAGGGATAGCTCCCTGTACCTGTTCCATAGTCAATGGTCCCAAACTTCTGACAGAAGGCATCAGTAATGTGGTGGTAGCTTCATTAAACAGTTCACTTGGCGCCAAACGCATCAACCCTAGAATAAACTTCTGATAACTGATAATCTGATAAGGTGATGCCATCTGTGACGGACTCAACCCTTTAGCCACCAAATTAACAATCATGGTATAGAATACGCTAAAAAACAACCAAACAGCCACAGATGCTAATGCGGAAGTCGCTGCCTGACGGAAACGGAGTGAAAACAGAATAGCCAGATTCAACCAGAATGCTACATAAAAGATACTGGTAATGATGAAGAAAACAATTCTCCAAAACTCTTCTGCCGTGGGAGGAATGCCAATAGCAATCAGTCCACATCCCATCACCAGAAAGCCCAATACAAACAACATGATACCTATCACAATCAGAGCAGCCACAAACTTCGCATTGATAATGCAATCGCGATGAATAGGCTGGGACAGCATACGGCTCAATGTTCCTTTATTTTGTTCGGAATTGACTGCATCAAATCCCAAAGCGATTCCCAATAGAGGCCCTAAGAAGTTAATAAACAGCACAAAAGAGGGGAGAGTCCCATCTGAAACCGTAAACAACTTCAAGAAAAGAAACGAACCGTCCGGATCATTAGGTTTGATGGCTTCACTAATATTGGTGAGTGCCGTATATAGCGACCCCATACAGGTAAGTGCTATAATACCTATTAATATAATAAAACGCCAACTTTTGACATGATCGGAAATTTCCTTGTTGACGATAACCCAAAAAGGATGATTGACTTTATTCATGCCTTTCTCCTCCTTCCTCAAAATAATGGTTATAAATATCAGATAATTCCTGCTTCTTATCTTTCAATTCTGCCATATCGATCAAAGCAAGTAATTGGCCATTACTGAACAAACCTACCCGGTCGCACACTTTCTGTACCTGATCCAGATGATGGGAAGAGAAAAGCACAGTCAGTCCTTCTTCTTTACTCAACCAGCGAATCAGTTCGATAAATTCCTGAACACCTGCAGGGTCAATCCCTGAAGTCGGCTCATCGAGAATTATAATCTCCGGATTTTTAATAAGTACATCAGCCAATCCCAACCGCTGTCTCATACCACGAGAATATTTCCCGGTCTTTTTGGCTAACTGATCTTCAAGACCTACCCGCTTCATCAGTTCCATAGCCTTAGTTTTTGCCTCTTTATCAGCAATACCATTTAATCGCGCTGTATAGATCAAATTCTCCGGTCCAGTCATATCATCATAGAATCCTACATCTTCTGGCAAATACCCAATTTTCCTTTTTACTTCAATGGGGTGTGTAGTAGAATTGATTCCACAAATTTCAACTGTTCCCGAAGTAGGCTCTGTCAATCCCAACATCATTAAGATAGTAGTTGATTTTCCAGCACCATTCGGTCCCAGCAATCCGAAGATTTCTCCTTTCCGGATATTCAGGCGAATATGATCTACAGCAGTGAAATTACCGTATTGCTTGGTCAAATCGGTAAGTACGATCACTTGTTCGCCCATAATTTACCTCCTTCCATATTTACGGAACAGGTAGTAAACCACGCCGATGGTGGCAATAATGATAAGAACGCCTACCCATCCCCATATCATCGGAGTTTTTACTGCAACTCTGAACTGCGCATCGGCATTTACTTCAGGAGTTTTTGCCATGATGGTAGTCACATAGTCGCCTGGCAATGCTTTTTTAGAAGCTTTCAAAGTAGCCATAACCGTTGATGTCTCTCCGGCTTTTAGTGCATCGATTTTTGAAGGTTCGAAAGTTACTTCCCAGTCAGCAGGTTTATTGGCAGATAGCTGAATATCTTTCAGTAATGAAGAGCCTGTGTTTCTGACTTCCAGTTCTATTTTCTTTATATCACCTGCTGTGACATCTGTACTCAATAGCCCACGGGGAGTAGTCAGTTCCATTTGATAAGAGCCGGTAACAACCACTTCCAGTTCCAATTCGGCAGAAGTGGTACCTGTAGCGGCACGTACCGGAATTTTGTAACTGCCGGCTTCTACATTGGCAGGAGGAGTAATATCTATACTTACATTTTGAGTGCTGTTGGCTTCCACTTGTGCAGAAGTGGCTTGCTTATAGTTAGGTTTAAAAACTACATTCCAACCTCTGGGTGCATTAGCCATCAAAGCATATAGCTGCTGGTCGGCAGTCTGATTCTTTAAAGTGGCGCTAAAAGTGAAGGTTGATTTGGAATTTCCCTGCATGTTGGGTTGGTCGGTAGTAAATTCAGTCTGGTATGTTCCTTTTTGAGCAACCACCACATCCAACGGAAGTTTGGCGTTTCCGGCATATACCACAAAGTGATAATTACCTTTATTCACCTTTAATGGGACTTCGACTTTTAAATTGAAAGTCTTTTTCTCTTTGGGAAGTACTGATAGTTGGCTAAGGCTCCAGCCACCGGATTTCATTTCGTGTTTCCAACTGGCGGACAATCCGCTGACAGAAAGATTCGCATTCGTCAACTGGTCTGTGTTGTTGATAAGATCAATACTGTAGTCAATTGACGCTCCGGGAGATACGGAGATTTTTGTGTAAGGTGTGTACAGAATCACGCTCTTAGGTATTGAATCATTGGCGTGCGTGTAACTCATAGGGAGCATCCCCAATAGAATAGCTAATAATAAAAAATAATTTGTTCTCATAGTCATAAAAAAGTTCTTATGGTTGTTTAATATGAATATTGTCAAATCTGTGTGTGCAAAAATAAACGATGTGTATATTAGTAGTTTTAAAAGAATCATAAAGAATCTAATTTCAGAAAGAAATTATAGTGACACTATCCCTATAGGATGGTGACGGTATCCTTTATATATAGTGACACTATATTAATCGGATAGCGTCACTATATTTTTTCGATTTTTTTGGGGGAAATTCTCAAAATTCCCAAATCTTTTCAGATTCTCCTCTCATCTTTGCATTATAAAATTAATAATAGTAAAAACCAATATTTAAAAAACAACGATTATGAAAAAGTTAGTATTCTTATTAGTATGTCTTTTCACTTTGCAAACAGTAGCTCGTGCAGATGACGACAAACCAATCCAGGTAACTCAAATGCCACAACCGGCACAGCAGTTCATTAAACAGCATTTTGCCGATAGCAAAATAGCATTAGCCAAAATGGAAAGTGATTTCTTCTATAAAAGTTATGAAGTGATTTTCACGAATGGTGATAAAGTGGAGTTTGATAACAAAGGTAACTGGGAAGAAGTAAACTGCAAATATAGTTCTGTACCTACAGCAATTATTCCGGCAGCTATTCAGAAATATGTAACGACCAATTACCCTGATGCTAAAATTCTGAAAATTGAGAGAGATAAGAAAGATTATGAAGTAAAACTATCCAACCGTACGGAACTGAAGTTTGACCTGAAATTTAATTTGATTGATATTGATTTCTAAACCTGTTTAAATTGAACAAAGATGAAACTAAAGATTTATACACTTTTACTGGCACTAAGCGTCACATGGAGTCTGCAAAGTTGTGACAACGATGACGATGGTTCAATAACTGTTCCTGCCGAACTTCAAAGTGCATTCTCATCCAAATTCCCTAATGCTGCAAATGTGAAGTGGGAAACTAAGTCCGGATATTATGTAGCCGATTTCTATGACGGATATGAAGCATCTGCATGGTTCACCCAGGATGGAAAATGGCAAATGACAGAAACGGACATTCCTTATAATGCATTACCACAAGCCGTAAAAACGTCTTTTGAGAGCAGCGAATATGCCTCATGGAAACGGGATGATATAGACAAACTGGAACGGACAGGCGTTGAAACTGTTTTCGTGATTGAAGTCGAAAAGCAGAATCAGGAGGTAGATTTGTATTATTCTGCCGATGGAACTCTGATTAAAAGTATTGTAGACACTGATGATGATAACACCGAACATCTTCCTGTACAATTGACTGAAGCTATGAAAAACTTCATCAATGAAAAGTATCCGAATGCAAGAATCTTGGAAGTAGACGTAGAAGATGATAGGAAATGATTGGGATTTCGGATATACAGAGGTAGATATCATTCATAATGGAATCTCAAAAGATGTATTGTTCAACCAGACTGGAAATTGGTATTCTACTTCATGGGAAGTACGTCAGAATGAATTGCCTGAAGCGGTAAAAAGTACTCTTAATAATCAATATGGAGAATATCGTTTTGACGAAGCGGAGTATGTTGAAAAAGCAGATGGTAGCATATATTATCGAATTGAACTTGAGAAGGGGAATGTAGATAAAGTAGTAAACATAGGCGAGAACGGTACTGTCCTTTCATAGGTCAAAGTGTATAATTCTGAAACCTAATTCTCACAAACAACAAACGATGACATTATTCCTGGTGGATATGTCATCGTTTATTGTTTTTTACTGTTCCTGTGCACGTTTTCTTTTCACTGCCGATTTAGCAGTTTTATCAGTGATGCTGTCCGTTTGTTGTGGTTTCACCTTTTCAGCTTCTTCCCGTTTCCGCTTATTGCGTAACCGCCATTTATTCCAGAAATATAAATCACTCCATTTATTGAAGTCCTTCTTATACATGATACCTACACCTTGTGTAGTCAAATTTGTTTTTGTGTAATAACGGTCATTTGTCTCATTATAAGCCTTCAAACGGATATCTCCCGAACGGGTAATCAGCCATTCTGCTTCAAAGTCTCCTACAAAGTTAGTATTAGCCATCGGATTATCCCGATAACCGAAGTTTCCGTTTATCAATAAACGGTTATTCAATAATTGTCCCGACAAAATACCTTCTACTTCCATATCTGTCCAACCCTTATCACCCGTACTCAAATTCGTACCGATATTCCAGTTATTCGTTTCAAAGATCTGTGAAAGTGCATTATTCAACTGGCCGGAAAGAGTCGATGAGAGCACCGATGACATCACATTCGAATTCTGATTGTTATTACGGGCATCTTCCGTATAGAACTTGCCAATACCCAACAAATAAAGAATCTGCATATTCATCTGCTCTTCCGTACTGATATAATTACGCACCAATGTTTGTATTTCATCTCTTTCATTCGGAAGCTCAATACCCAGTTTGATAGTCGGCCGTACCAGCATACCACTTAGATTCATGATACAATTTACACGCACATTGGGTTGTTGTATAATAGCCGAAGCATCCGGTATCAAATCATTCAAAGAAGCAGAGTTCACTGTATATGAAGCTTGTATATCCATGTTAGCATCCAAAGGTGCACCATTGAATGTTATTGTACTTCCATCCTTGATAATAAAGTCTTTACGGATCACTTCCTGCAAACTAAATTTATATACTCCTTGATTGATCCGGTAATTACCGAACATCTTCACATCACCCTTATTATAAAATTCCGTCCGGATATTTCCCGTACCTTTTCCGCTGATATAATCTCCGGCAATAGGGTCCATGATGATTCGCATGGTGGCATCGGGAGTTGCATCCACCAGAATATTCAAACGGATATCTGTTTTCTGTTCTTCCTCCTCCTGACGTTTTTGCTGTATTTGTTCGTAATATGAGATTACTTGAACAGAATCCTGGATAGTACGACGAGGTGTTTTATCTACAAATTTGATAAACTGATTGCTAGTAGCCGATGCTACACTACCATTAATATAGGTAAAGGTAGTATTTCGATTTGTAGTCATGGCCACATTTACGTCGAGCCCCTGTATGGCATTTCCAGAGAGCAATACATTTCCGGTACCATACACCGTACCATAAAAAGGCATATCTGTCGATTCTTTTGTGTTCATCACAAGCATATTATTTGCCTGTATCTCAAAACGATAGTTTAGGTTCTTAAAATGCTGGAAATGCAAATATCCATTCATTCTTCCCGAATGTCCTTCCATATCAGAAATATGTATATTATTGAATGTCAATCCGGTAGGAGCCAGATGAATGGTGTCTTTTACTGCAAAATGCGTGTTTAAAATATCAAAATTCATGGATGCGTCTGTCATTACAGCACCATCCAGGTTCAATCCTTTAAATTTTCCATAGAAATGTACTTTTCCTGTTCCCCGCCCTTTAATATCATTGGCAATAGACTTCATATAATGTTCGAGGAATTTCAAATTCAATTCATTTGCTTCAATATTTAAATCAAGTCCGCTCTCGGGTTTTAATGGATAAATAATACCCGTGACACGCGATGGAGAAGGGGATATATCCTGAATGGATGCATCCAAACGGATACCTCTGTTTTCATTATCCCACTCACCATATATATCCAGTTCACCCAAACGACCGTTGTTGAGTGAGAAATTCTTTATAAATAAACGAGTATTCATGATAGGCTTTTTAAGCACTCCGCTTGCATAAGCCGTTCCTGTTGCATCACCCTCAAAATTAACATCGTCGGATATACTTGCAATATCAAATACATATCCCATATTTATATCCTTTAGATCAACCTTTACAGTATCTTTAGGATTCTCGGAAAGCCGGCCGTTAATACGTACATATCTATCCTGATGACTAAAGTAGAAGTTGTTCACATCCACTCGTCCGGAATCGACTACCACCTGCGAAGGATGTATCTTCCAAAGAGTATCATTTAAAATAACATCAGTAGGTTTCACATCCACCATCGCTTTCAATAAGGACTTTTCTCCGCTTGTACGTAGAAATTTGGCAACAGCTGCTAATTTCCCGCTATATGTTGCTGCAGCATTATTTCCCCAATCCAAAGTCGTACTGACATCGTCATCTTTAGCTTGTGCATCCAGAGATAGATTGACCGCTCCTTTCTTTTTCAAATTAGTCAGACGAACCCGTGCGCGGATATGATCTGCCGGATTCTCGCACAGAATCATGCCTGACTCAATAAAGTTGTTCTTATATTGCAGACGGGGGAAATATCCCTCTACACGCAAGCGTTGTAAAGCATCATTAAAATACCCCTTCAACGTAGAATGAGTATACACCGTTAACGGTATATCAAATATCGTAGATAAAATGTCCGTATTATATATATGTATATCAAACAAAAAGTTATTATGGGTTTCAATCGGCTTCTTGGGAGGTAATATCAAAGACGGCACATATTTCCGCATAATATTCAGAATACTGGCAGGTAATGTGTGATATTGGAATTTTCCCTCTATGCTTGCTTTCAGGAATTCAGAAGTCAATCTAAGCTGATTTTCTCCATTTTGTTTGGTTGCCCGGATATTCAAATTCTGCATGAAATATGCTTTATCCGGAGCTGTAAATTCCAAGCTATCCACATTGATTTCTCCAATCATCTCATCCACTGATCCACCTGTAAAATTGGCTTTCAGTTTTAAACTGAACTCTGCATCGGGATATTTGGTGGTAAGATTCAAATCATGTGGACGTACTTTATTGACTACTGCAAGAAAATTGAAAGTAGGAACTTTGGATGCAACATTTACGTCTCCATTCAAATAAATAGAGCCATTAGGATCATCCAACGCTATCTTTCCATTAAATCCGCCTTGTTTGTATTCTCCGTCCAGTGTGATATTTTCATATCTATATCTGCTATAATCTATCGAAGCAATCAGTCCTTTCAATTCTACGGCAGGCAAGTGGTCAGCAATATGCCGGCCATGTACATCCAGATTGAAAGTAATTTCTCCCAACTCCTCATTATCCAATAATTTACCTAGTTGAAAATCCTCTGTTTTGACAGCTCCGGAATACGCAAACAATCCTTTTGTCTTATCAGAGCTCAATTTCAAGTCGGTCTTTACATTTCCAAGACTCGTTTGTAATTGCCCATAAGTAACTAAGTCTGTGAAGTATCCCGAAATTTCTCCCTGAAAACTCACGTTTCCCAAACGTTCGAGAAGAGGAGGAACTCCATTATAATTATGGCTTAAATTACGCACTAAAAAACCGACTCCGCGAGCATTGGCCGAAAGTTCGGAAAGAGTTCCATATACATACGCATCTTGTGGACGCGATAAGTCCTGAAGCGATACATCTCCTCGCAGACGAAACTGACGGCCATCGGCTGTAATCTCCAGATGCGAACAAGTCAACTGATCCACAGTCCCCTTCACCTCCATATCCAATGTCACCGGTTCCTTGAAATGCGAAAGGATAGGAACAAAAGGAGAAATATCTTTTAAAGTAACTTGCGACGGCAAAGTACGGAAAGAGAAATGTACTTGTTCTGTAAAACGGTCAAAAGCTTTCAAACTATCATACTCCAAATGAATGGTATCGAGTTTGAGGAAGGTTTCGGGCAATTCTATTGTAAAATTATCAATGTTTGTCTGCTTGTTATTGGCAACCAGTTTCAAACTCATTTTCTTCAAAGAGAAGCCGGATGCTTTTTCATCAAGGCTCAATCGCTTGATCCCTAAATTCAAAGAGTCCTTACTTAATGCCTTCAACGATATATTAGCGATGATATTTTGAAGCTGAATATGCTTAGCATTAAATTTTCCCGGTGTTGCTTCTTCCGACAACACATGATAAGACATCCTTCCACGACGAATCAGGATGGAATTAATACGTAAATCAAGGGAGTTTTCTTTCTTCACCGTATCTTTAGAAGCAAAAGCATCCAAAACAAACTTAAAATTAGGAGGTGAATCCGGAGTCTCTTTCAGGAGATTGATATTAAATCCGAAAAGCTGAACACTGCTAATGGATATCTTTCCTTTAAAAAAGGGCATAATATCGAATTTGGCGGACAAACGTGTGACTTTAAGCATTTCCTGACCACTCTGATCGTCAAGCAATACATCATCAATAATAATACGGTTCAATAGACCGATATTAATTCTACCAATCACTACCTTTGTATTTAAAACTTCGGAAAGTTCTTCAGCTACAAATACACTCATTGCTTGCTGAATGTTTGGTATATTCAGCAAAACAATAGTCCCGATATATACTCCCAGTACAATACCTACTACCCAGCGTACAGTCTTTTTCAGCGTTCTGATATGCGATTACTTTTATTTTGCGAACAAAAATATAAAATAGTTCGTTACGAATCATAGTTTTATGATTACTTTTGCACCGTTTAATAGTTTAAATACTTATGAGTGCAATAATTTTAGGAATTGAATCCTCCTGTGACGATACGTCGGCAGCCGTAATCAAGGATGGTTATTTGCTGTCAAATGTGGTATCAAGTCAAGCCGTACATGAAGCATACGGCGGAGTAGTACCCGAGTTGGCTTCACGGGCACACCAACAAAACATCGTACCGGTAGTACATGAAGCATTAAAACGTGCCGGCGTCACCAAAGAAGAGTTGAGCGCAGTAGCTTTTACTCGCGGACCGGGATTGATGGGGTCTTTGCTTGTTGGGGTCTCCTTTGCAAAAGGATTCGCTCGTTCTTTAAATATTCCAATGATTGACGTTAATCATCTGACAGGACATGTTTTAGCTCATTTTATTAAAGCAGAAGGAGAAGAGGAGCGACAACCTGTTTTCCCATTTCTCTGTTTACTAGTATCCGGAGGAAATTCACAAATCATACTGGTCAAAGCCTATAATGATATGGAGATTCTCGGACAGACTATTGACGATGCCGCAGGTGAAGCTATTGATAAATGCTCTAAAGTGATGGGACTTGGTTATCCCGGCGGACCGATCATTGACAAACTGGCTCGTCAGGGAAATCCGAAAGCTTTTACATTCAGCAAACCGCATATCCCTGGTCTGGATTACAGTTTCAGCGGATTGAAAACTTCCTTTTTATATTCATTACGCGACTGGTTAAAGGAAGATCCCGATTTCATAGAACATCACAAAGTAGACCTTGCAGCATCATTGGAGGCTACTGTAGTGGATATTCTGATGGATAAATTACGAAAAGCCTCCAAAGAATATAAGATTAATGAAATAGCTGTAGCCGGAGGAGTTTCTGCAAATAATGGATTGCGTAATGCTTTTCGGGAACATGCCGAGAAATATGGCTGGAATATTTTTATCCCTAAATTCAGTTATACAACTGATAATGCAGCCATGATCGCCATTACCGGATATTTCAAATATCTGGATAAGGACTTTTGTTCTATTGATCTTCCGGCTTATTCTCGTGTGACGTTATAATTGGGTATACCTTATTTATATATAATAGGATAAAAACTAAGAAGTATGTTTGCCGAAATAATAACCATTGGCGATGAACTGTTGATAGGACAGGTTGTCGACACTAATTCAGCCTGGATGGGGCAGGAATTAAATAAAATAGGCATTGAGGTTCTTCGTATTGTTTCAATCCGTGACCGGGAAAAGGAAATCATGGAAGCGATTGATAATGCGATGGAAAGGGTGAATATTGTTTTAGTAACCGGAGGACTCGGACCTACCAAAGACGATATCACCAAACAAACTTTATGTAAATACTTTCATACGGAACTGGTTTTCAACGAAGAAGTATTCGAAAACGTAAAACGGGTACTGGCAGGGAAAATACCTATGAATGCACTCAACAAAAGCCAGGCAATGGTTCCGAAAGATTGTACGGTGATAAATAATCCTGTAGGAAGTGCCTCTGTCAGCTGGTTCGAAAGAGATGGAAAAGTACTTGTTTCCATGCCGGGCGTTCCGCAAGAGATGACTGCCGTAATGACAGAAAGTGTATTGCCTAAGCTGCACGAGAGGTTTCAAACGGATGTGATTATGCACCAAACATTTCTCGTACAAAACTATCCGGAATCCGTATTGGCAGAAAAACTGGAACCGTGGGAGAGCACTCTGCCGGAATGTATCAAATTGGCATACTTACCTAAGCTGGGTATTATTCGTCTTAGACTGACAGGACGCGGACAAAACAGGGAGGAAGTAAAAGTTCTTCTTGAACGTGAAAAAGTAAAATTAGAGGAAATACTTGGTGAAGACATTTTCAGTGAAGAAGATACACCTTTGGAAGTTATAGTCGGCGAACTTTTAAAAAAGAAGAAATTGACCGTTTCCACCGCAGAAAGTTGTACCGGAGGCAGTATTGCCGCACGTTTGACTTCCATTGCCGGTAGTTCTGAATATTTTAACGGAAGTGTTGTAGCCTATTCCAATGAAGTAAAAATGAGACTTTTACACGTTTCCTCCGAAACATTGGAGCAACATGGGGCTGTCAGTGAAGAAACTGTGATTGAAATGGTAAAAGGTGCGATGAAAGCACTAAAAACCGATTGCGCCATTGCTACCTCAGGGATAGCAGGCCCCGGAGGTGGTACTCCCGAGAAGCCGGTGGGAACTGTTTGGATAGCCGCTGGTTATAAAAACGAAATTCGTACTTACAAACAGGAAACGAACCGCGGAAGAAGCATGAATATCGAAAGAGCAGGCAATAATGCACTATTAATGCTCCGTGATTTACTCAAATAAAAGAAAAATAGGTGCCTGGAAGTGAATTATTTTAGGAAATTCTTGTTTTATACGGATAAAAGTGCTTACTTTGCGTCCTGTTTGAAAGAAGTATAGATATAAAACTATAAAAATAAGATAGAAATGTCGAAGATTTGTCAAATTACCGGAAAGAAAGCCATGATTGGCAACAATGTTTCACACTCAAAGAGAAGAACTAAAAGAACCTTTGATTTGAACTTGTTTAACAAAAAGTTCTATTATGTAGAACAAGATTGTTGGATCAGCCTTAGCATTTGTGCTAACGGGTTGCGTATTATCAACAAAAAAGGACTGGATGCTGCGCTGACTGAAGCAGTGGCTAAAGGTTATTGTGATTGGAAAAGCATTAAAGTAATCGGCTAAACGTAGAGGAGAAAACTTACAATGGCAAAGAAAGCAAAAGGTAACAGAGTGCAAGTGATTCTGGAATGTACAGAACACAAAGATAGTGGAATGCCGGGAACATCTCGTTATATCACAACTAAGAACAGAAAGAATACTACAGAAAGACTTGAGTTGAAAAAATACAACCCGATTCTGAAGAGAGTAACAGTACACAAGGAAATTAAATAATAAAGTCGTATAACCCATGGCAAAGAAAACAGTAGCAAGTTTGCACGAAGGTTCTAAAGAAGGTCGTGCTTATACCAAGGTTATCAAAATGGTAAAATCTCCAAAAACTGGAGCATACGTTTTTGATGAACAAATGGTTCCGAACGAAAAAGTACAAGACTTTTTCAAAAAATAATCGAAATAGCATATACGCTATAACTGCAAAATCCTCTCATTGGCAAACAATGAGGGGATTTTTTATTGCTTCTTTTTTTACTTTTCCAATCCTTTGTTATATCTTTGTAGCAAATGTATTATACAAACAAGTGTAAATATGGGATTTTTTAGTTTTTTTTCAAAGGAGAAGAAGGAAACTTTAGATAAAGGATTATCTAAAACCAAAGAGAGCGTATTCAGTAAAATAGCTCGTGCTGTGGCTGGCAAGTCAAAAGTAGACGATGAAGTATTAGATAATCTGGAAGAAGTGCTGATTACATCTGACGTCGGTGTAGAAACAACTTTAAATATTATCAAGCGCATCGAAAAACGTGCTGCTGCAGATAAGTATGTAAATACTCAGGAACTGAATCTTATATTACGTGACGAAATAGCAGCTCTGCTTACTGAAAATAATTCGGATGATGTAGCTGATTTCGACATACCCATCGCAAGAAAGCCTTATGTCATTATGGTTGTGGGAGTAAATGGGGTAGGTAAAACTACGACTATTGGCAAACTAGCTTATCAATTCAAGAAAGCAGGTAAATCCGTTTATCTGGGAGCCGCCGACACTTTCCGCGCTGCAGCTGTGGAACAGCTAATGATTTGGGGAGAACGGGTAGGAGTTCCCGTAGTCAAACAGAAAATGGGAGCGGATCCCGCATCTGTGGCTTATGACACTCTTAGTTCGGCCGTTGCCAATAACGCAGACGTGGTTATTATTGATACAGCAGGTCGTCTGCATAATAAGGTAGGCTTAATGAACGAGCTGACCAAAATTAAGAATGTAATGAAAAAGGTGGTGCCTGATGCACCGGATGAAGTTTTATTGGTATTGGACGGTTCCACCGGACAAAATGCATTTGAGCAAGCCAAACAATTTACTTTGGCGACGGAAGTTACCGCTATGGCCATCACTAAGCTTGATGGAACCGCCAAAGGTGGTGTTGTGATTGGTATTTCCGATCAATTCAAGATTCCTGTTAAGTATATCGGACTAGGCGAAGGCATGGAAGACCTGCAGGTATTCCGTAAAAATGAATTCGTTGATTCCTTGTTTGGAGAAAATGCATGAAAAGAAAGACGATAGATATTATTACTTTAGGATGTTCTAAAAATCTGGTTGACTCCGAGCAGCTGATGCGTCAATTGGAGGAAGTCGGATACAGCGTAACTCATGACACTGAAAATCCGCAAGGGGAAATTGCGGTAATCAATACATGCGGGTTCATTGGTGATGCCAAAGAAGAATCCATAAATATGATTCTGGAGTTCGCTGAAAGAAAGGAAGAAGGGGATTTAAAGAAACTTTTCGTGATGGGTTGTCTTTCCGAACGCTATCTCAAGGAACTAGCTGTTGAGATACCACAGGTAGATAAATTTTATGGGAAGTTTAATTGGAAGGAGCTTTTACAGGACTTGGGAAAGGTCTATCACGATGAATTATATATTGAACGGACATTGACAACTCCCCAGCATTATGCTTACCTGAAAATTTCAGAAGGATGTGACCGTAAATGTTCTTATTGTGCTATCCCCATTATTACAGGACATCATATTTCCAAACCAATGGAAGAAATTCTGGACGAAGTACGATACTTGGTATCGCAAGGCGTGAAAGAATTTCAAGTGATCGCACAGGAATTGACTTATTATGGCATCGACCGGTATAAGAAACAAATGCTTCCGGAATTGATTGAACGTATTTCTGATATACCCGGGGTGGAATGGATTCGCTTGCATTATGCCTATCCAGCACATTTTCCAACAGATTTATTCCGGGTTATGCGCGAACGTGACAATGTATGCAAATACATGGACATTGCCCTTCAGCACATCAGTGACAATATGTTGAGGTTAATGCGCCGACAAGTGAGCAAAGAGGATACTTACCAATTGATCGAACAATTCCGTAAAGAAGTGCCGGGCATTCACCTGAGGACGACTTTGATGGTAGGACATCCCGGAGAAACAGAGGAGGACTTCGAAGATCTCAAAGAATTTGTACGTAAAGTACGTTTTGATCGGATGGGCGCTTTCGCATATTCCGAAGAAGAAGGGACCTATGCTGCAGAAACATACGAAGATTCTATCCCACAAGAGGTTAAACAAGCCCGACTTGATGAATTGATGGATATCCAACAAGGTATTTCGGCAGAGTTAAGTGCAGAAAAGATCGGTAAACAGATGAAAGTTATAATCGATCGTCTGGAAGGAGATTATTATATCGGACGGACAGAGTTTGATTCACCGGAAGTAGATCCGGAAGTATTGATTGATCGTTCAGAGAGAGAGCTTAAGATCGGACAGTTTTATCAGGTAGAAGTGGTGAATGCGGACGATTTTGATTTATATGCAAAGATTATAAATGACTATGAATAATAAGGAATTTACATCCGAACTAGCGGAAAGATTGGGATATACAATCAAAGATACTTCCGAATTGATGAATTCTTTGTTGTCCAGTATGACACAAGAATTGGAAGAAGGTAATGTGATTGCAATTCAAGGATTCGGTTCTTTTGAAGTGAAAAAGAAAGCGGAACGGATCTCAATCAACCCGGCAAGCAAACAACGCATGCTGGTTCCACCTAAATTGGTATTATCGTATAGACCTAGCAATACATTGAAAGATAAGTTTAAATAAATATTTCCCGTTATGAATGAAAGACTAACAATTCAAGACCTTACTGACTTATTGGCAGCCAAACATAGCATGACCAAGAAAGACGCCGAAGCGTTTGTTAAAGAGTTTTTTCTCTTGATAGAGCAAGCCTTGGAAAACGAAAAGACTGTAAAAATCAAAGGATTGGGAACTTTCAAACTTATTGATGTAGATAGCCGGGAAAGTGTCAATGTCAACACAGGAGAGCGTTTCCAGATAAAAAGGACATACAAAAGTCTCATTTTCTCCGGATGCAAATCTAAGGGATACGATAAATAAACCTTTTGCACACTTTGAGACTGTTGTGTTGAATGAAAATACAATTCTGGAAGATACTCCGATAGAAGAGACTGAGGAAGAAGAAACAGTAGAGGAAGCATCAGCACAGGCAGTCTTGAATGAGGTAGGTGGTGATTCTGAAACTACTGTGATAGAAGAAAATGAAGGTACTGATGATGGTCTTTCGGAAGAAGAGCCGATTCAGGAAGAGCAAATAGCCAGTCAGCCACCTGTGGAAGAGTCTATTGAAAAACCTGCTATTACTGAGGAATCTGCAATAGCACAGGAATCGACAGAACAGACGTCTCCTAAAGAGCCCGAAGAAGCCATTACAGAGACTGATATCGAAGAAAAGATAGAACAGCTGGAAGATGAAGAGGTTCCGGAAGAGGAAGTGATAATCGATGAGCAGCAAGCAGCATCTATAGAAGAAGAAAAAGAAGAGATCACTGCCGAAAAGATTATAGAGCAAGAGCTTCTAAAAGCAAATCTGCAACCTGTGACTCCCATAGTGTCTCCTGCTGAAAAAGAAATGATAAAACCGGTCCAACCGGAACAAGTATCCCAACCGGTTTCTAAAAAGACAGCCCCAGTGAAGGAAAAATCTCCTGTACCTTATTTAATAGCTGTTATTGTAGTCGTTTTGCTATTATGCGGAGGTGTCATTCTTTTTATTTATTATCCGGATTTATTTTCTTCTTCATCTGACAAGAATGCAATGGATATGCCACCTGTAACCACCCAACCCGTTCAACCGGAAGCGCAGCTTTCTGATACGATTGCACATAAGGATACTGCAAAGGCAATAACGCCTGATGTATCCAAAGTCGCTACCACGACACAACCGGTTACCCCAAAAAAGAAGAAGCTGTTCCTGTTAAAGCAGAGCCTCAAACGGTCACACAACAACCTGCTACTCCTGTCTATCTGGATTCAGCATCTTATAAGATTACAGGAACTAAGACGAAATATACAATCAAAGAAGGAGAAACTTTGACTAGGGTTTCCTTGCGTTTTTATGGTACAAAGGCAATGTGGCCATACATTGTGAAACACAATCCGAAGGTTATTAAGAACCCCAACAATGTACCGTATGGCACAACTATTGAAATACCGGAACTTACAAAAGAATAAGTAGTTATAATCCATTCACCCGACCATGCAAATCCTGTATTGGTCGGGTGAAGTGTTATGGATGTACAAAAGCGTATGAAAGTACCTTAATCTAAAGATTTCGCATTGTTTTTTAATAAAAATTAGTTGCAATCGTTAATTATATGGCGTACTTTTGGGGCAAAATAAAAAGCCTTATGACACAGGCAAGGCTTACATAAAATTAATGGGATTTAAATAATAAAATATTAAGTATTTATGGCTGAATCAATTGATATCCGCGAGCTAAATGAGCGGATTGAAAGACAAAGTGCTTTCGTTACCAATCTTACGACAGGTATGGACCAAATCATTGTTGGTCAGAAACATTTGGTTGAATCACTGCTTATCGGATTACTTTCCGATGGCCATGTCCTCTTGGAAGGTGTGCCTGGTTTGGCGAAAACTTTGGCTATTAAGACACTCGCTTCTCTGATTGATGCGAAATATAGCCGTATCCAGTTTACGCCGGACTTATTGCCTGCAGACGTTATCGGTACAATGGTTTACAGTCAGAAAGATGAATCTTTTAAAGTGCAGCGCGGACCTATTTTCGCAAACTTTGTATTAGCTGATGAAATTAACCGTGCTCCTGCAAAAGTACAAAGTGCTTTGCTGGAAGCAATGCAGGAACGTCAGGTTACTATTGGTAAAGAAACATTCATGTTACCGGAACCTTTCCTTGTATTGGCAACTCAGAATCCTATCGAACAGGAAGGTACTTATCCGCTTCCTGAAGCACAGGTTGACCGTTTCATGCTGAAAGTAGTCATTGATTATCCGAAGTTGGAAGAAGAAAAATTGATTATTCGTCAGAATATCAATGGTGAGAAGTTTAATGTGAAGCCTATTCTAAGAGCGGATGAAATTATTGAAGCACGTAAAGTTGTTCGTCAAGTTTATCTGGATGAGAAGATCGAGCGTTATATTGTAGATATTGTATTTGCAACTCGTTTCCCTGATAAATATGACCTCAAGGAACTGAAAGATATGATCGGATTCGGAGGTTCACCTCGTGCGTCTATCAATCTGGCATTAGCTGCTCGTACGTATGCATTCATCAAACGTCGCGGCTACGTTATTCCGGAAGATGTACGTGCTGTAGCACATGATGTTCTTCGCCACCGTATCGGATTGACCTACGAAGCTGAAGCTAACAACATGACTTCGGACGAAATTATCAGTAAGATTCTGAATAAGGTTGAAGTGCCCTAATTTGTAGTTATAATACAGTCAATAAGTAGTCATAAGTATCTATGCATGACTACTTAACTACCTACTAATTAACTACTGTATAAATGGAAACAAGTGAAATACTAAAAAAAGTTCGCCAAATTGAAATAAAGACACGAGGATTGTCTAACAATATCTTTGCAGGCCAGTATCATTCGGCTTTCAAGGGTAGGGGTATGTCATTTTCGGAAGTCCGTGAATATCAATTCGGTGATGATATACGTGACATAGACTGGAATGTGACTGCGCGCTTCAATAAACCTTATGTGAAAGTGTTTGAAGAAGAACGTGAACTGACAGTTATGTTAATGGTTGATGTTTCCGGAAGTTTGGAATTTGGTACGATCAAGCAGCTAAAGAAAGATATGGTGACGGAAATCGCTGCTACTCTTGCTTTCTCTGCCATCCAGAATAATGATAAAATAGGTGTGATTTTCTTTTCAGACCGGATAGAGAAGTTTATTCCTCCCAAGAAAGGACGTAAACATATCTTATATATTATCCGAGAATTGATTGATTTCCAACCGGAAAGCCGTCGCACAAATATTCGTCTTGCCTTGGAATATTTGACAAACGTAATGAAAAGACGTTGCACTGCATTTATCTTATCAGATTTTATTGACCAGGAAAGCTTTAAGAATGCGCTGACCATTGCTAACAGGAAACATGATGTAGTAGCATTGCAAGTATACGACAGGAGACTTAGTGATCTTCCTCCAGTAGGACTGATGCGAATCAAAGATGCAGAAACTGGGCATGAACAATGGATTGACACCTCTTCCAAAGCTGTACGCCGGGCACATCGCGACTGGTGGATACAAAAGCAGACTGAACTGAACGATACTTTTACCAAAAGCAACGTAGATGCTGTATCCGTCAGAACCGATCAGGATTACGTAAAGGCATTGTTGAATTTATTTGCCAAACGAAATTAATGGAATCAAAGATGAATAGAAATATTATTCTGATAGCATTATTAGGTCTATTGTTTGTCAGTAAAGCAGTAGCGCAGTCTGTTACAGTAGAAGCAAAAATTGATTCATTGCAGATACTGATCGGCGAACAGGCGAAAGTGCAATTGCAAGTAGCCATGGATGCCAAACAGCGTGCTATTTTTCCTGCTTACACTGATACGTTGGTAAGAGGTGTGGAAATTATAGAAACAGTCAAACCCGATACCCAATTCCTGAACGATCGCCAGCGGATGGTGATTACGCAGGAGTACATTATCACTTCTTTTGACTCTGCTCTATATTATCTGCCGCCAATGCCGGTTACCGTAGATGGGAAAGTGTACAACTCCAAAGCTTTGGCATTAAAAGTATATTCAATGCCGGTTGACACCTTACATCCTGACCAGTTCTTCGGACAAAAACCTGTGATGAAAGCGCCTTTCGCATGGGAAGACTGGTATGGATTGATCGCTTGCTCATTCCTGGCTTTACCTTTGCTTGGTTTACTGATTTATCTGATTGTTCGTATACGTGATAATAAGCCGATTATCCGTAAAATTAAAGTTGAACCCAAATTGCCGCCACATCAGGCTGCAATGAAAGAGATAGGAACGTATCAAGACAGAGAAGGTATGGCAGAAAGGGCAATCGAAGGAGTACTATACCGAACTAACCGATGCTATTCGTACATATATTAAGGACCGTTTCGGATTTAATGCATTGGAAATGACTTCTTCTGAAATAATCGATCAGTTATTGGAAATGAATGATAAAGAAGCCATATCAGACCTAAAACTATTGTTCCAGACTGCTGATTTAGTGAAGTTCGCGAAGCATAATCCTCAGATGAATGAAAACGATGCTAATTTGATCAATGCCATTGATTTTATCAATGAGACCAAACAACCGGAAGAGGAAAATCAGAAACCGCAACCAACGGAAATCACTATTATTGAGAAACGTTCTTTACGTGTTAAAGCTATGCTGATTTGTGGAATTGCATTGTTATCAGCAGCATTGATCGGTACCTTTATATATATAGGTCTACAGTTATACAATCTTTTTGTATAAAGGATGTATAGCTTAATACTAAATAGTAAACTGTTAAATCATAAATAAAATGGTTTTTGCCAATATTGAATATCTGTTTTTGCTATTATTGCTTATACCGTATATTGTATGGTATATCCTGAAGCGAAAGAAAAGTGAAGCAACTCTTCAAATTTCGGATGCCCGGGTATATGCACATACACCTAAAAGTTATAAGAATTATTTGTTGCATGTTCCATTTCTATTACGCTGCCTTGCTTTAGTACTGGTTATTTTGGTTCTTGCACGCCCGCAAACTACTAATAAGTGGCAGAACAGTGAGATAGAAGGAATTGATATTATGCTGGCTATCGACGTTTCTACCAGTATGCTGGCTGAAGACTTGAAGCCGAACAGACTGGAAGCTGCTAAAGACGTAGCTGCAGAGTTTATCAATGGACGTCCCAATGATAATATCGGTATTACATTATTTGCAGGAGAAACTTTTACCCAATGTCCGTTGACTGTAGACCATGCTGTATTGTTGGATATGATACATAATATCAAATGTGGTCTTATCACTGACGGTACTGCTGTCGGTATGGGTATTGCAAATGCTGTAACCCGCTTAAAAGATAGCAAAGCAAAATCCAAAGTTATTATCCTATTGACGGATGGTACTAATAATAAGGGAGATATTTCACCAATGACAGCGGCAGAAATAGCAAAAAGCTTTGGTATTCGTGTATATACCATCGGAGTAGGTACCAATGGAATGGCTCCTTATCCTTATCCAGTCGGAAATACGGTGCAATATGTAAGTATGCCGGTAGAAATTGATGAAAAGACATTGACAGAGATCGCCGGAACGACAGATGGTAACTATTTCCGGGCTACTAGCAACTCGAAGCTTAAAGAAGTATATGAAGAAATTGATAAACTGGAAAAGACTAAACTGAATGTAAAAGAGTATAGTAAGCGGGACGAAGAATATCATTGGTTTGCTTTAGCAGCTTTCCTCTGTGTCTTGTTGGAAGTACTATTACGTAATTCGGTACTCAAGAAAATTCCATAAGGATGTTTGTCAATCGTTATTTGCCAATCATAAAATAGTAAGAAGATGTTTCGATTTGGAGAACCTACATATTTATATTTATTGCTGCTATTACCTTTTTTAGCAGCTTTCTACTTGTATTCCAATTACAAGAGGAGAAAGAATATCCGACATTTCGGAGATCCGACTTTGTTGGCTCAGTTAATGCCTGACGTATCCAAATATCGTCCGGATGTAAAATTCTGGATTATTTTTGTTGCTATTGGTTTGTTCTCCGTATTACTGGCACGCCCTCAATTCGGTTCAAAACTGGAAACGGTTAAACGTAAGGGAGTAGAGGTAATTATTGCTTTGGACATTTCAAACTCCATGTTAGCGCAGGATGTACAGCCTAGCCGTTTAGAAAAAGCAAAAAGATTAATATCCAGATTAGTAGATGAGCTTGATAATGATAAGGTAGGTATGATTGTATTTGCCGGTGACGCTTTTACACAGCTGCCAATTACAAGTGACTATATTTCCGCTAAGATGTTCTTAGAATCCATTAGTCCTTCGTTGATTTCTAAACAGGGTACAGCTATTGGGGAAGCAATCAATCTGGCAGCCCGTAGTTTCACCCCGCAAGAAGGGGTAGGTCGCGCCATTATTGTCATTACTGATGGTGAAAATCATGAAGGTGGTGCAGTGGAAGCTGCCAAAGCTGCGGCAGAAAAGGGTATTCAGGTAAGTGTATTGGGAGTAGGTATGCCTGATGGCGCTCCAATACCGGTGGAAGGAACGAATGATTACCGCCGCGACCGGGAAGGTAATGTGATCGTTACCCGTTTGAATGAAGCTATGTGTCAGGAAATTGCAAAAGAAGGAAAAGGTATATATGTACGAGTAGATAATTCTAATTCAGCCCAAAAGGCCATCAATCAAGAAGTAAATAAAATGGCGAAGTCTGATGTAGAGTCGAAAGTATATACGGAGTTTAACGAACAATTCCAGGCTATTGCATGGGTTATTCTACTATTGTTATTGGCAGAAATCTTAATTCTGGATCGCAAAAATCCTTTATTTAAGAACATTCACCTGTTTTCTAATAAGAAATAGTTATACGTATGTTAAAAAGTAAATATATTCTATTCGCTGTATTTCTGTTAGCGGCAGCTGGTGTATCGGCTCAGAAAGCAGAACGCGACTATATCCGTAAGGGAAACCGTCTGTTTAATGATAGCGTATTTGTTGATGCAGAGGTGAACTACCGAAAGGCCTTGGAAGCTAATCCCAAGTCTACGGTATCCATGTATAATCTAGGAAATACCCTTTCGCAACAGCAAAAGTTTCAGGATGCCATGGAACAATATGTATCGGCCAGCAAAATAGAAAAAGATAAAATGAAACTCGCCCATATTTACCACAATATGGGAGTAATTTTCCAGGCTGGTAAAGACTATGCCAAAGCTGTAGATGCATATAAAATGTCACTGCGTAATAATCCTACCGATCATGAAACCCGGTACAATTTGGCTCTCGCACAGAAAATGCTGAAAGACCAACAAAATCAGCAGAATCAAGATCAAAATCAGGACCAAAACAAAGATCAGCAAAAGCAAGATCAGAAACAAGACCAGAATAAAGACAAACAGAAGGATCAGAAACAAGATGAAAAGAAAGATCAGCAGCAACCACCGAAATCTGAAAAGAAACAAGACAATCAGATGTCGAAGGAGAATGCTGAACAATTACTGAATTCTGTCATGCAGGACGAGAAAGATGTGCAGGATAAAGTGAAGAAACAACAAAAAGTTATGCAAGGCGGTCGCTTGGAAAAAGATTGGTAATATAAAGTTGATGATATAAATTTCATAAGCAATGAAAAAACTGATTATTATATTGATGGCATTGATAGCATATAGCACTCATGCGTTTGCTGATAAGGTGTCTTTTACTGCTTCTGCTCCTGATGCAGTGGTAGTAGGCGAACAATTCAGGCTGTCGTATATTGTAACTACACAAAAAGTGAAAGATTTTCGGGCACCATCAATCAAAGGTTTTGATGTATTGATGGGTCCAAGCCGTTCACAACAAAGTAGTACTCAAATAGTGAATGGTAATGTTACATCTACTAGTAGTATTACATTTACATACATATTAATGGCTAATAATGCCGGAGAATACACAATACCCGGTGCCTCCATTGTTGCCGATGGTGACCAAATGGTGTCAAACTCAGTAAAGATTAAAGTATTGCCACAAGATCAAGGTGGCAATAACGGGCAAAATAATAGTAGTAGTGGTTCTATACATTCCTCATCTAGTACAAGTGTCTCTAATCAGGACCTTTTTATTATGGCAAGTGCCAGTAAAACAAATGTGTATGAACAGGAGGCTTTTGTCCTGACCTATAAAATATACACCAGAGAATCCAACTTACAACTTAATAATGCGAAATTGCCCGACTTTAAAGGTTTCCATTCTCAAGAAATAGAAATGACAACTAATGCAAGATGGACTCCGGAGCATTATCAGGGACGTAATTACTATACAACGGTTTATCGCCAGTTTGTTCTCTTCCCGCAACAATCAGGAAAGCTATATATTGATCCGGCACAGTTCCAGATGACTATCGGAAAACCTGTGCAATCAGATGATCCTTTTGATGCCTTCTTCAATGGAGGAAGTAATGTCATTGAAATTAAAAAAAATATTTCCACTCCTAAGATAGCAATAAATGTCAATCCGCTTCCTACGGGTAAACCTGCAGATTTTTCAGGTGGAGTGGGAGAGTTCAATATATCTTCTTCTATCAACAGTAAGGAACTGAAAACCAATGATGCTATTACTATTAAACTGGTAATATCCGGTACAGGTAACCTGAAGTTGATTTCTAATCCGGAAATTAAATTCCCGGATGATTTTGAAGTATATGATCCCAAAGTAGACAATCAAGTCAGATTAACCCGGGAAGGACTCACAGGCAATAAAATTATTGAATATTTGGCAATTCCGAGACATGCCGGAACATATAAGATTCCGGGAGTATCTTTCAGCTATTTTGATATTCGCTCCAAGTCTTACAAAACACTGAAAACAGAAGATTATGTAGTAAATGTTGAGAAAGGTGCAGGTAATGCGGATCAAGTAATTGCTAACTTCACGAATAAAGAGGACTTGAAAGTATTAGGTGAAGACATCCGTTATATCAAACAGAATGAAGTTACTCTCCAACCTAAAGGAAGTTTCTTCTATGGTTCAATGACATATTGGTTGTTCCTATATCATTCCGGCTCTTGCCTTTATTATTTTCTTCATTATTTATCGTAAACAAGCTGCTGAAAATGCAAATGTTGCTAAAATGCGTACGAAAAAAGCAAATAAAGTGGCAACGAAGCGAATGAAGCTTGCAGGAAAATTACTCTCCGAAAATAAAAAAGATGCTTTCTACGATGAGGTATTAAAGGCATTGTGGGGATATATAAGTGACAAACTGAATATTCCGGTATCTCGTTTATCTAAAGATAATATTGAAGAAAAACTAAGAAATCACGGAGTAAATGAGGAACTGATCAAAGAATTCCTGAACGCATTGAATGATTGTGAATTTGCCCGGTTTGCTCCAGGTGATGAGAATCAAGCTATGGATAAAGTTTATTCTTCTTCAATAGAAGTAATAAGCAAAATGGAGAATTCAATAAAACATTAACCCAGAAGAGATTATGTCATGAAAAAGATATTATTTTTTATATTATTATCAATGTCGCTTACTTGTTTCGGACAAGATTCGTTAAGCATTGATACTAGACAAACGAATGGAGTTGATTCTATCCACGCTTCGCATACCACATTTTCCAGTAATACACTGGAAGATGCAACAAAAGCTGAAGGAGATTCCGCATATATAAAAGAAGATTATGCAGCAGCTATTCAGATATATGAAGCATTACTGAAAAATGGAGAAGCTGCCGATGTCTATTACAATCTGGGAAATAGTTATTATAAAATAGGGGAGATAGCGAAAGCTGTTTTAAATTATGAGCGTGCTCTGCTATTACAACCAGGAAATGGTGACATCCGTGCTAATCTTGAAGTGGCACGTGCAAAAACAATAGACAAGGTTGAACCTGTTCCTGAAGTGTTCTTTGTATCATGGATCAAGTCTCTGACAAATAGTATGAGTGTAGATGCATGGGCCACATGGGGGATTGTCTCCTTTATTCTATTGATTATCGCTCTCTATTTCTTTATATTCTCCAAACAGATTATGTTAAAGAAAATAGGATTCATATCAGGACTCATTTTGCTGATTGTCACCATTTGCTCTAATCTTTTTGCTTCGCAACAAAAAGAACATTTGGTTAATCGAAGTGAGGCGATAGTAATGAATCCGAGTGTAACAGTACGGAGTACTCCAAGCGAAAGTGGGACTAGCTTGTTTATTCTCCATGAAGGGAGAAAGGTAAGTGTCAAAGACAACTCCATGAAAGAATGGAAAGAAATTCGACTGGAAGATGGAAAAGTCGGGTGGGTACCAGCTTCTGCTATCGAGGTGATATAAAGGTCATTAATAGATTTTATATATTCAAGAAAAAAAGATAAGCAAATAATTTGTTTTATCTTTTTTTTTGCTTAAGTTTATAGCGTGATAAAAAAATCACATAGTATTAACCATTAAATTTATGAGACATGAGAACAATAACGTTTAATGAACTTCGTAAAATTAAAGATTCATTGCCTAGCGGTAGCATGCATAGAATAGCAGACGAACTTGGTTTGCACGTAGATACAGTGCGAAACTTCTTCGGAGGACACAATTTCAAGGAGGGAAAAAGCGTCGGAATACATCTCGAGCCCGGTCCAGATGGTGGGCTTGTAATGTTGGATGACACGACCGTTCTTGATCGGGCTTTAAAAATCCTAGATGAATTGAATATGAGTATGCAAAAAGAACAGGCTACCGAATCTGTGCAAGTTTAAAATATAACAAACTGAATCCCAATTGAATCAAACAATTGGGATTTCTTATTTGTTTTCACCTTATAAAATGTACATTTATGGAAGACAAATTAGTAACCCTGGCCATTCTGACATACACCAAAGCGCAGATCTTAAAGAATGTCTTGGAAAATGAAGGTATAGAAACCTACATTCATAACGTTAATCAAATACAACCGGTTGTTTCATCGGGAGTGCGTTTAAGAATTAAAGAAAGCGATTTGCCACGTGCTTTAAAAATAACAGAAAGTTCTACATGGCTGTCTGAAAGTATAGTGGGAGAGAAGGAGCCCAAAGTGAAAGATAAATCAAATAAGATTTTAATTCCTGTCGACTTCTCTAATTATTCGATGAAAGCATGTGAATTTGCATTTAACCTGGCAAAAATAGAAAATGCGGAAGTCATCCTGTTGCATGTCTATTTTACGCCTATATATGCTTCGTCGTTGCCTTATGGAGATGTTTTCAATTACCAGATTGGAGATGAAGAATCTGTAAAAACGATTATCCAAAAAGTCCATTCTGATCTCAATGCTTTATCAGAGAAGATAAAAGAAAAAGTTGCATCAGGCGAATTTCCCAACGTTAAATATAGCTGCATCTTACGTGAAGGTATTCCAGAGGAGGAAATCTTAAGATATGCCAAAGAACAGCGTCCTATGGTTATCATTATGGGTACCCGAGGTAAAAATCAGAAAGACATTGATTTAATTGGCAGTGTAACCGCTGAAGTTATTGACAGAAGTCGCACGACTGTATTGGCTATTCCAGAAAATACACCATTCAAACAGTTTAGTGAAGCAAAACGGATTGCCTTTATTACCAATTTTGATCAAAGAGATCTAATTGCTTTCGAGGCATTCTTTAATACTTGGAAATCATTCCATTTTTCTGTATCTTTGATACACCTTACAGATTCTAAAGACACCTGGAATGAAATAAAACTGGCAGGTATAAAAGAATATTTTCACAAGCAATATCCGGGGCTTGAAATTCATTATGACGTAGTGATGAATGATAATTTATTAAAGGGACTTGATCAGTATATCAAAGATAATCATATAGATATAATCACTTTGACTTCTTACAAAAGGAATATATTTGCTCGATTATTTAATCCAAGTATTGCCAGAAAAATGGTTTTTCATTCAGATACACCATTGCTTGTTATTAACAGCTGATCAGATCAGGCAAAAAATAAGCGTCCAAGATTAGGGAATAATTAATATTATGTTTAATAGAAAAAGGAGTAATATAATGACCTTACTCCTTTTTCTATTTTTATTTAAATGAAGAAAATTATCTGTTCCACTCAAGTCCATATCAAATATAAGATTTTTCAATTACTACTTTAAATTATATGAATAAAAAAGAAGACTACTATTTCTAGTAGCCTTCTTATATTTTTTCAGAAAACGATCTTACTTCATCATCTTATCGATTTCTTCGAATTCAGGTCCCATATTCAAGTTATAGTAAACTCTGTAAAGACCTTGCAACCATAAATCTTGTTGATCGGGTTTCAAAGCTCTGGCTTTTTCATAGAATGGTTTAGCTTCTTCGTAGAATTTCTTAACCACAGCCTGTGCTTCAGCATACTTAGGATCATTGATGTCCGTTGTTGCTTTATCAGCATAATCCTGTGCTTTCATCAAATATACCAAACCTACATTAGAGTATGCTTCTGCATATTCCGGATCAGCAGCAATAGCTTTTTTGTAGTATTCGATTGCATTATCATATTCTTTCATATTATGATAAAGATATGCTTTTACATACAAATACAACTTGTTATTAGGATCATTAGCTAACATTCTATCAGCAAACTCCATAGCTTTAGAAGCTTGATTAGAACTATTATAATAATCAACCAAATTAGCGAAGAAATAATCATTTCCAGGGAACTTAAGGATGCCCTCTTCCAAAGACTTAATCCATGCAGCAGTATCCCCTTTAGCCTTGTAAGCATCAGCCATCAACTGCATTGCAAATTTGCCACCATCTTTATCAGATAAAGCCATAGGAGCATATTTGATAATTGCATCTTTATCACCCACTCTATCAGCAGCTAATGTTGCGTAATAAGCAATTTGCGGAATAAGAGTATCATTTTTAGCCAATTCTTTATCAGCTAACATCGGATAAGAAGCTGACTCCACATAGGTTGCAAAAAACTTCAAAGCTTCTTTATTCTTGTCCAGATTGAAATACTGAATACCACCATTAATCAAATTTGGACGTTCAGCCAACATACTGGAAGCATTAGCCTTCCGATATTTGTTTTTAACTTTTCCCTTTTCATTAGGTATTTCCGCTAATTCATCACACTTATTATAGTACTCATACATTTTCAAAATACTATTGTATACTTTCAATGTATCATACGGCTTTTTCAAAAAAGCATTTTTCATTTGCTCCTCGTTGATACGTCTCTGAATAAATCCAGCAACGTCCCATGTGTCAGCAAGATCCTTCGTTTCAGGATTCTTCATAGCTTCCTTAATAAGCTGTTCAGCCTGCTTAAAATTAGGTTTTACGTCATTAGCCATACTCTTTGCTTCCTTTACATTCTTCATTTGTGCGAATGAGAAGCTAACAGCCATCAATAAAACCATCGAAAATAATACTCTTTTCATGATTGTTGTTTGATTAATTATTAATATTATGTCTATTCCTCAATTTCGTTATTGCTTTCGTTTTCATTTACGTCCGCTACATCATCAATATCAGGAGCATCAGCATTCGGATCACTCACGATTGTACCCTCTGCCTCTTCTGCCGGAATTTCATCTTCAAGACTTTCTGTCATAACCTTACATACCGAACCAATCTGGTCGTTACGTTTTTCAAGATTTATCAGACGAACGCCTTGAGTAGCACGGCCCATTATACGAACATCCGCTACCTTCAAACGAATAGTGATACCAGACTTATTGATAATCATCAAGTCATTTTCATCGGTTACTGATTTGATTGTTACCAACTTACCTGTCTTTTCGGTAATATTCATGGTCTTCACACCCTTACCTCCACGGTTCGTTTTACGATAGTCCTCAATTTCAGAACGTTTACCATATCCTTGTTCAGAAACTACCATTACAGATTCTGTCTCCAAATCTTTAATACAAATCATTCCTATTACTTCATCCTGACCATCATTATCCAACGTAATACCACGTACACCTGTTGCTGTACGTCCCATTACACGAACTGCTGCCTCATGGAAACGAATTGCACGTCCATTGCGGTTTGCAATGATGATTTCATTATTTCCATTCGTCATACGAACTTCAATTACGCTATCATCTTCACGGATAGTTATAGCATTTACACCATTCTGACGGGGACGAGAATACTGTTCAAGCAATGTCTTCTTTATTACACCTTTCTTAGTACAGAATAATACATAGTGACTATTGATGAACTCTGAATCCTCTAAACTCTTCACACGCAAGTATGCAGTTACATTATCATCTGAATCAATATTCAACAAGTTCTGAATAGCACGGCCCTTAGAATTCTTCGTTCCTTCAGGTATTTCATATACTTTCAACCAATAACACTTACCCTTTTGTGTAAAGAACATCATGGTATTGTGCATAGTAGCAGGATAAATATGCTCAACAAAGTCTTCATCACGGGTTTCCGTTCCTTTCGAACCTACTCCACCACGATTTTGTGCACGGAATTCGGTCAATGGTGTACGTTTAATATACCCCATATGAGAAATTGTAATAATCATCTGATCATCTGCATAGAAGTCTTCCGGATTAAATTCCTCTGAAGAATAAACAATTTCAGAACGACGTACATCTCCATATTTCGCTTTAACTTCTAACAATTCCTCTTTCATTACCTGACGGCATACTTCCTCATCAGCCAGAATACTTTCCAAATAAGCTATTTGCTTCATTATTTCTTCGTATTCTGCATGAAGTTGATCCTGCATCAGACCAGTTAACTGACGCAAACGCATTTCTACAATTGCGCGAGCCTGAATTTCTGTCAGGTTAAATCGCTCAATCAAGCCTGTTATAGCATCATTCGGAGTTTTTGCAGCACGAATGATACGAATTACTTCATCAATATTATCCGAAGCAATGATCAAACCTTCAAGAATGTGCGCACGCTCTTTCGCCTTACGAAGATCGAACTGAGTACGACGAATAACAACTTCGTGTCTATGCTCAATGAAATATTTAATTAAATCTCTTAGATTCAACGTTTTTGGACGTCCATGAACCAAAGCCACATTGTTAACACCAAAAGAGGTCTGCAAAGCTGTCATTTTATAGAGTTTATTCAACACTACACTTGCATTTGCATCACGTTTTATGTCAATAACAATACGCATACCATCACGGTCAGACTCATCGTTGGCATTTGAGATACCTTCTATCTTCTTATCATTTACAAGATCAGCAATATATTTAATCAGTTCGGC
Organism: Bacteroides sp. BFG-637; assembly: GCF_024793605.1. Classification (NCBI taxonomy): domain Bacteria; kingdom Pseudomonadati; phylum Bacteroidota; class Bacteroidia; order Bacteroidales; family Bacteroidaceae; genus Bacteroides; species Bacteroides sp. BFG-637. The sequence goes on from NZ_JANUPD010000002.1 coordinate 4,861,075, forward strand.
CTTATTTACATTATAAGGAATCTCTGTTATTACGATCTTGTCATGTGTTTGTCCGCTTTCAATTTCAGCTTTCGCACGCATAATTACACGTCCGCGACCTGTCAAATATGCTTCGCGTACCCCACTCACACCATATATATATCCGCCAGTAGGGAAATCCGGTGCTTTGACAAATTCCATCAGTTCCTCTACCGTAATTTCCGGATTATCAATATATGCATCACATGCTTCAATCACTTCCGAAAGATTATGAGGAGGCATATTGGTAGCCATACCAACAGCAATACCGGATGCTCCGTTCACCAAAAGGTTCGGGATACGCGTCGGCATCACCTTAGGTTCCACCAGTGTATTATCAAAGTTAGGTTCAAAATCAACGGTTTCCTTATACAGGTCATCCATCATTGCTTCACCCAACTTATTAAGACGAGCTTCTGTATAACGCATAGCAGCAGGGCTATCACCATCCACAGAACCAAAGTTCCCCTGTCCATCTACCAAAGGATAACGCATTGCCCATTCCTGCGCCATACGTACCATTGCAAAATAGACAGAAGAATCCCCATGAGGATGATACTTACCAAGTACCTCACCCACGATTCTCGCTGACTTTTTATAAGGTTTGTCTGAAGTATTGCCTAATTCCATCATTCCGTATAAAATTCTACGGTGAACAGGCTTAAATCCATCTCTAACATCCGGAAGGGCACGCGAAACGATGACCGACATGGAGTAGTCAATGTACGATGACTTCATTTCCTCCTCGATGTTAATCTTTATAATTCTGTCTTGTTCAAGCATTTAAAATGATTATTAATTATACATTCTACGGTTTGTGAAAAACCACGCTAAAGTACTACTTTTCCCCGATATACGAAAGTTTTTAGAAAGAAAGTTTTATCATGACCGGGACGATAACCCACTAAACTTTAAAATACGAAAATAAAAAGATAAAAACGATAAATATAATATGGAAAGATAAATAACATCGGCAAAAAAGAGCCTGTTATTTGTTATACCTTATATATATAATACAAATACACTGTTTTTATGGCACGCCATTTGTAGATATAAGAAATAAAGCAAATATTGCAATACAAACTTGATTAAATGCGTATATTTGCCAGTGAATAACCCTTAGAAGAAGAGGAAAAAAGTATGAATAATCAATTCTCACAAAGAGTTTCCGACATTATCGTCTATAGTAAGGAAGAAGCGAATCGGTTGAGAAGTAGGTATATAGGTCCCGAACACCTGCTTCTGGGAATACTCCGTGACGGTGAAGGAAAAGCTATCGAGATATTGTCTAAACTCAACACCAATTTGGCTGCTATAAAGCAACAGATTGAAGCTCAGCTGAAGGCAGAAGCTGATGATATGTTATTGCCTGATGCAGAGGTACCGTTATCTAATGATGCGGCAAAAATATTAAAAATGTGTATTTTAGAAGCTCGTGGAATGAAAAGTAACATCGCTGATACAGAACATGTATTATTGGCTATTTTAAGAGAAAAAAACAATATGGCGGCTTCCGTACTTGAAGCAAACGATATAAACTATGTGAAAGTACTGGAGCAAGCTACATTGCAGCCGGATATCAATTCCGGTATGGGCTTTTCGGAAGACGATGAGGATGACGAAGAAATGTCTTCTCCTCGTTCCGGCAGAGGTGGTTCGGATGAACGCCAACAGGCGCAAACCGCTTCCAAGAAGCCGTCTAATGATACGCCGGTACTTGACAATTTTGGTACTGACATGACAAAAGCGGCAGAAGAAGGGCGGTTGGATCCTGTCGTGGGCAGAGAAAGAGAAATCGAACGTTTAGCGCAGATCTTAAGTCGGCGCAAAAAGAATAACCCGATTCTGATTGGTGAACCCGGTGTAGGAAAATCAGCGATTGTTGAAGGCCTTGCATTGAGAATCATTCAGAAAAAGGTTTCACGTATCCTGTTTGATAAACGAGTCGTTGCTCTTGACATGACTGCTGTTGTAGCGGGAACAAAGTATCGTGGACAATTTGAAGAACGTATCCGTTCCATTCTCAATGAATTGCAGAAGAATCCGAATGTTATATTATTCATTGATGAAATTCACACGATTGTTGGTGCAGGCTCTGCAGCAGGTTCTATGGATGCTGCCAATATGTTAAAACCAGCATTGGCAAGAGGAGAAATACAATGTATCGGTGCCACCACTCTTGATGAATATCGTAAGAATATTGAGAAAGATGGCGCTTTGGAACGCCGTTTCCAGAAAGTAATCGTAGAACCGACTACTGCTGCCGAAACTCTGCAGATTTTGCGTAATATCAAGGATAAGTATGAAGATCATCACAATGTGTATTATACGGATGAAGCATTGGAAGCATGTGTCAAGCTGACAGACCGCTATATCACAGATCGTAATTTCCCTGATAAAGCCATTGATGCTTTAGATGAAGCCGGCTCACGTGTACATCTTACTAATGTCAATGTACCCAAAGAGATAGAAGAACAGGAAAAACTGATCGAAGAAGCTAAAAATAAGAAAAATGAAGCTGTAAAATCGCAGAATTTTGAACTTGCAGCTAGCTTCCGCGATAAGGAAAAAGAGCTTTCTATCCAATTGGATGAGATGAAAAAAGAATGGGAAGCCAATCTAAAAGAAAACAGGCAAACTGTTGATGCAGAAGAAATTGCCAATGTTATCTCAATGATGTCAGGCATTCCAGTACAACGAATGGCACAGGCTGAAGGCATCAAGTTAGCAGGTATGAAAGAAGATTTGCAAGCTAAAGTCATCGCACAAGACACAGCGATAGAAAAGTTGGTCAAAGCCATTTTGCGAAGCCGTGTAGGACTCAAAGACCCCAATAAGCCCATTGGCACGTTTATGTTCTTAGGTCCGACAGGAGTTGGTAAAACTCACTTAGCAAAAGAATTGGCCAAGTATATGTTCGGTTCTGCCGATGCACTGATTCGTATCGATATGAGTGAATATATGGAAAAGTTCACTGTTTCACGTTTGGTTGGAGCACCTCCAGGATACGTAGGATATGAAGAAGGTGGCCAGCTGACAGAAAAAGTGCGCCGTAAACCATACTCTATTGTATTGCTTGATGAAATAGAAAAAGCACATCCGGATGTATTCAATATCCTGCTTCAGGTAATGGATGAGGGTCGTCTGACTGACAGTTATGGCAGAATGGTAGATTTCAAAAATACCGTTATTATCATGACTTCCAATATCGGAACCCGCCAGCTGAAAGAATTTGGACGTGGTGTCGGTTTTGCGACACAAAGTCGCCTGGATGATAAAGAATTCTCGCGAAGTGTAATACAAAAAGCTCTAAACAAATCATTCGCGCCTGAATTCATCAATCGTGTAGATGAGATTATCACGTTTGATCAACTTTCTATGGAAGCGATAACAAAGATTATAGATATAGAGTTAAAAGGATTGTACAATAGAATAGAATCTATTGGTTACAAGCTTGTTATTGAAGATAAGGCGAAAGAATTCATCGCTAGCAAGGGATATGACGTACAATATGGCGCCCGTCCTTTGAAACGCGCAATTCAAACCTATCTGGAGGATGGTTTATCCGAGCTCATCATTTCCTCGTCTTTAAAAGAGGGAGATACTATTCAAGTAACCCTTAATGAAGAAAAAGGCGAATTGGAGATGAAAGTTGTTTCTCCGGAATAGAGTTATTTCCTGAATAAGAAAATAATTTTATATGCCATAATGTCAGACCTTCGGGTCTGGCATTTTTTTTGTCTCTATATGGACAAACATCAATTAAAATTAATCAATAGATAAACTAAAAAATATACGTATTATGCAAAAAGGTAATATTGGGGTTACAACAGAAAACATTTTCCCTATCATTAAAAAGTTTTTGTACAGTGACCATGAGATTTTTCTGCGCGAGTTAGTATCCAATGCGGTAGATGCCACTCAGAAGTTGAATACGCTTGCTTCTATTGGCGAATTCAAAGGTGAACTGGGTGACTTAACTGTTCACGTTGAATTAGGCAAAGATACTATTACCATTTCTGACCGTGGTATCGGTTTGACTGCAGAAGAAATAGAGAAGTACATCAATCAAATAGCTTTCTCCGGAGCTAATGACTTCCTGGAGAAGTATAAGAACGACGCAAATGCCATTATCGGACATTTCGGACTTGGCTTCTACTCTGCCTTTATGGTTGCAAAGAAAGTGGAGATCATCACTAAATCATACAGAGACGATGCAAAAGCCGTAAAATGGACTTGTGATGGCAGCCCTGAATTCACTATTGAAGAAATAGAAAAAGCCGACCGTGGATCAGATATCATCTTATACATTGATGATGACTGCAAAGAATTCCTCGAAGAAGCACGTATCTCCGAACTTCTGAAGAAATATTGCAGCTTCCTTCCTGTTCCTATTGCATTTGGAAAAAAGAAAGAATGGAAAGACGGCAAACAGGTAGAAACGGCTGAAGATAATATAATCAATGATACCACTCCTTTGTGGACACGCAAGCCTAGCGAACTTTCGGATGAAGATTACAAATCATTCTATAGCAAGCTATATCCGATGTCTGATGAACCACTCTTCTGGATTCACCTGAATGTGGATTATCCATTCCATCTGACTGGTATCCTCTACTTCCCGAAGGTAAAGAGCAATATTGAATTAAATAAGAACAAGATTCAGTTATATTGCAATCAAGTATATGTAACAGACTCTGTTGAAGGCATTGTGCCGGACTTCCTGACTTTGTTACATGGAGTAATAGATTCTCCGGATATTCCGTTGAACGTTTCCCGTTCATACTTGCAAAGCGACTCAAACGTGAAGAAGATTTCAACTTATATCACCAAGAAAGTTTCCGACCGTTTGCAGTCTATATTCAAGAATGATCGTAAGCAGTTTGAAGAAAAGTGGAATGACTTGAAAATATTTATCAATTATGGAATGCTCACACAAGAGGATTTCTATGATAAAGCGCAAAAATTCGCCCTTTTCACCGATACAAATGACAAGCATTACACATTCGATGAATATCAGACCCTTATTAAAGATAACCAGACAGACAAAGATGGAAATCTAATCTATCTGTATGCAAATAACAAGGACGAACAATACAGCTATATTGAAGCTGCAACCAACAAAGGCTACAATGTCTTACTCATGGATGGCCAGTTAGATGTAGCTATGGTAAGTATGTTGGAGCAAAAGCTTGAGAAATCCCGTTTCACCCGTGTAGACAGTGATGTTGTTGACAATCTGATTGTAAAAGAAGACAAGAAAGGTGAAACTCTGGAAGCCAACAAACAAGATGCAATCACAACAGCCTTCAAGAGCCAATTGCCTAAAATGGATAAGGTTGAATTCAATGTGATGACGCAGGCGTTGGGAGAAAATTCGGCTCCGGTCATGATTACTCAAAGCGAATATATGCGTCGTATGAAAGAAATGGCGAATATTCAAGCCGGAATGAGCTTCTACGGCGAAATGCCTGACATGTTCAATCTGATCCTGAATTCAGACCACAAGTTGATAAAACAAGTATTGAATGAAGAAGAGAATGCCTGTCAAGCAGAAGTAGCTCCGATACTCTCCGAAATGGATAACGTCAACAAACAACGTAATGAGTTGAAAGACAAACAGAAGGATAAAAAAGAAGAAGACATCCCGACAGCTGAAAAAGATGAATTAAACGATCTCGACAAGAAGTGGGATGATCTGAAAAGCAAGAAAGAAGCTATCTTTATCGGCTATGCAAGCAATAACAAAGTTATCCGCCAGCTTATCGATCTGGCCTTACTTCAAAACAATATGTTAAGAGGTGAAGCTTTGAATAACTTCGTAAAACGTAGCATTGAGCTGATTTAATATCGCCCCTTTAAACATAACACATACTTCAAGAAAGAGCATTCAACGTTAAATACACGTTGTAATGCTCTTTTTCAATTTAAAACGATCGGCAAAATATCGATTAATTGAAAAGTATTGTATATATTTGAACACTTAATAGACAAAAAATTCAATTGTTTGATTTGGGTTATGAGAAAGATTTTTTTAGTGTTCATTACTTTATGGCTGATTATTCCGGCTATCCATGCCCAAAAAGTAGGACTTGTATTAAGCGGTGGTGGCGCCAAAGGAATGACACACATTGGTATCATTCGCGCATTGGAAGAAAATAACATCCCTATTGACTACATTGCAGGTACTTCCATGGGAGCTATTATCGGCTCTTTGTATGCTATGGGGTATTCTCCTGATGACATGGTAGAACTGCTCAAATCGGAGGACTTTAAACGATGGTATTCCGGAGAGGTGGAAGAGAAATATGTATACCATTTCAAAAAGAATCTTCCCACTCCCGAATTTTTCAATATTCGTTTTTCATTCAAAGATTCACTGAAGAGTTTAAAACCTCAATTCCTGCCTACCAGTGTTGTCAACCCGATTCAAATGAATCTCGTATTTGTTGACCTATATGCACGTGCTACGGCCGCTTGTAAGGGAGATTTTGATAAACTTTTTGTTCCTTTCCGTTGCATTGCGTCCGATGTGTACAATAAAAAACAGTTAGTCATGAAGGAAGGAGATTTAGGAGATGCCGTCAGAGCTTCCATGAGCTTCCCTTTCATGTTTAAACCCATTGAAATAGACAATGTACTGGCCTACGATGGAGGTATCTATAATAACTTTCCCACGGACGTCATGAGAGATGATTTCCATCCGGATGTCATTATAGGAAGCGTTGTATCCACCAATCCCACTAAACCCAAGGAAAATGACCTCATGAGTCAAATTGAGAATATGGTGATGCAGAAAACCGATTATTCTATTCCGGACTCTATGGGGATTTTAATGACGTTCAAATATGACAATGTCAACTTGATGGATTTTCAACGCATCGACGAATTACATGATATAGGATATAATCGAACCATCAGCATGATGGATTCTATCAAAAGCCGTATCCATCGGCGTGTGAATCTGGACAATATTCGTTTAAGGAGAATGGTATACCGTAGTAATTTCCCGGAACTACGTTTTAAAAATATCATCATTGATGGAGCTAATCCACAACAACAAGCATATATAAAGAAAGAATTTCATAAGTCAGATAACAAAGAATTTACCTATGAAGATTTAAAACAAGGTTATTTTCGATTGCTATCAGATAAAATGATTTCAGAAATCATACCGCATGCAATTTATAATCCGGAAGATGACACCTATGATCTGCATTTAAAAGTCAAACTGGAAAACAACTTTGCTGTACGGCTGGGAGGTAACATATCCACCTCTAATTCGAATCAGATCTACCTGGGACTTAGTTATCAGGACTTAAACTACTATGCCAAAGAGTTTATTCTTGACGGACAGCTTGGAAAGGTATATAACAACGTGCAATTTATGGCAAAAATAGACTTTGCCACTGCCATTCCTACCTCTTACCGTCTCATAGGTTCGATCAGCACTTTCGACTATTTTAAAAAGGACAAACTTTTTTCGCGAAATAACAAACCAGCCTTTAACCAAAAAGACGAACGTTTCTTGAAATTACAGGTTGGATTACCTTTCCTTTCGAGCAAACGAGCAGAGTTTGGAGTAGGAATTGCAAGAATAGAGGATAAATATTTTCAAAAAAGTGTCATTGACTTTGGAAATGACAAATTTGATAAAAGCCGCTATGATTTGTTCGGTGGATCAATTAGTTTTAATGGAAGTACCCTTAATTCCAAACAATATCCTACACGTGGATACAGAGAAGCCCTTGTAGCCCAGATTTTCGTTGGAAAAGAACGATTCTATCCGGGCGAAGGAAGTACGACCAGTAACAACAAAGATCATCACTCCTGGCTGCAATTATCTTATATGAAAGAGAAATATCATAATATGAGTGAACATTGGGTTTTAGGATGGTATTTGAAAGCCCTGTATGCCTCCAAAAACTTCTCCGAGAACTATACGGCAACAATGATGCAAGCCGGAGAGTTTTCCCCTACATTACATAGCAAATTGACCTACAATGAAGCCTTTCGTGCCAATCAATTTGTCGGAGCCGGCATTCGGCCTATTTACCGTTTAAGCCAGATGTTCCATCTCCGGGGAGAATTCTATGGTTTTATGCCTATTTATCCAATCGAAAAAAACTCGTTGAATAAAGCATATTACGGAAAAGCTTTCTCCAAGTTTGAATATTTAGGAGAAATTTCTGTTGTATGTCAATTGCCTTTTGGAGATATCTCTGCATATGTAAATCATTATAGCTCACCGAAAAGGGAGTGGAATGTCGGACTAAGTATAGGTTTACAACTATTCAATTATCGGTTCATAGAATAATTTTCTACAAAAAAAGTCGGTGAAAAGCTTGCTAATTCGGGAAAAGTCCGTATCTTTGCACCCGTTAAAACAAAATAACGGTCGCGTAGCTCAACTGAATAGAGTAGCTGACTACGGATCAGCCGGTTACAGGTTTGAATCCTGTCGCGATCACTTTTTTGAATTAACAGAATGGCCGCGTAGCTCAACTGAATAGAGTAGCTGACTACGGATCAGCCGGTTACAGGTTTGAATCCTGTCGCGGTCACTGAAAAATTTACAAGCTATATTATTTGAGGTCGCGTAGCTCAACTGAATAGAGTAGCTGACTACGGATCAGCCGGTTACAGGTTTGAATCCTGTCGCGATCACGAAATCCTCTGCATTTGATGCGGAGGATTTTTATTTTCCCCCATTTCATCGAAGAAATTAGCTATAACTAAACTAAAAGATTCAAAAGTCAGCCATTATAAACAAGCAATACATCCCCTCATATCCCTTGTTTTCAATACCCTCTTCACCTTCACCTTTCTTCCGGGCTCCCTACAAATAAGTCGTTTACGGGTGAAGGGCAACTCTTACACAGCCTTTTCACCTTGTTTGGAAATGAAATATGTCAATGGCTATTAGAATTCTTATCAAGCCCTCAAATAGCTATGCTTTAGATAGGCTAAAGCGTAGCTTTCCGTTCCCTAAAACTATGCTTTAGAAAGGTGAAAAACCTGTATCAAAAAACGTAATTAATAAGAAATATACCTCTTTCACAATAGACAGCGGCCGTTTTAAAATAAATCATAGGCTGATTTAAAATAAATATCCCAATGATTGAATTCAATCATTGGGATATTTATTTTAAACACTTAGATGTTTATTATAAATTCCTCGCTGAAGAAGCATTAGCATTTAATATTCAACTCATTCAAAACCTTGCGTATTGCCTCAAATGTGGTAATACGAGTAGGAACCAGTGGCAACCGAAGTTTATTCTCGATCATACCCATGGCATTCAACATTGATTTTACTCCTGCCGGATTTCCATCAACAAACAATAAATTGAATAATTCCGTGAATCGATGGTGAATGGTTAATGCATTGGCAAAATCTCCTTGAAGCGCCAGGCGCGTCATACGGCTAAATTCACGAGGAAAAGCATTACCGATTACTGAAATCACACCAACGGCTCCCAATGTAATAAGCGGAAAGGTTATACCATCATCTCCGGAGATTACATTGAAATTTTCCGGTTTATTTTTAATAATATCATCCATTTGCGTAATATTGCCGGATGCTTCTTTAATAGCAACTACATTCTTAAAATCACGGGCAATCCGCAAAGTAGTTTCAGCAGTCATATTTACCCCCGTACGTCCCGGAACATTATACAATACGATGGGGAGCTCCGTAGCTTCCGCAATCGCTTTATAATGCTGATAAATACCTTCTTGAGAAGGTTTGTTATAATACGGCACAACAGACAATATAGCATCAACTCCTGTGAAATCATCGTTTTTCAATGTTTCTACAATAGCACGAGTATTATTACCACCTACACCCAACAGAATAGGAATTCTTCCGTTAACGCGGTCAATTACCATCTTTTTTATAGTTTTCTTTTCTTCCTCGGTCAGAGTCGGTGTTTCAGCTGTAGTCCCCAGCACACACAAGAAATCCGCATTATTCTGTAATAGATAGTCCACCATACGCATCAACGCGTCATAGTCAACGCTCTCATCCTCTTTGAAAGGAGTAATCAGTGCTACCCCCATTCCTTTCAATTTAGTCTGTATCATGAGTTTTAATTATAATCTCTAATTTATTTAGCCGCAAAAGTACGAATATTTTTCTTATCTTACGATATAAGTTTCAGAAATTCGTCTTCGCTTAATATGGTTATTCCAAGTTTTTTTGCTTTTTCAAGCTTTGCAGGTCCCATATTGTCCCCAGCCAGTATAAAACTTGTTTTCGCAGAAATGCTTCCTACATTTTTTCCTCCATTTTTCTCGATAAGCTCTTTATATTCGTCACGTGAATGATGGACAAACACACCGCTGATAACGATAGACTGTCCCGCTAACTTATCCGTATATCCTTTTAAATCTTCCTCGGTACGATAAAGCTGTAGTCCGGCCTCCTTTAGCTTGCTAACTAACTCACGATTAGACTCATTCGCAAAATATGCAAGTATACTCTGGGCTATTTTTTCTCCGATTTCATCGATACTTACCAATTTTTCTAGATCTGCCTGTTGCAAATCATCTATATTCTCAAACGATTTTGCTATCTTTTTGGCCACAGTCTCACCAACAAAGCGAATTCCCAAAGCAAAAATAACACGTTCGAAAGGAACGGTTTTGCTTTGTGCAATCCCCGTTATAATGTTCTCCGCCGATTTTTCTCCCATACGATCCAAACCTTTGATATCATCAGCTGTGAGTTTATATAAGTCGGCCGTATTTTTAATTAATCCCAAACGATAGAACATATCCACAGTTTCCGGTCCCAATCCATCAATATTCATAGCCTTTCGACTAATAAAATGCTCGATTTTGCCTTTGATTTGAGGAGGACACGCTGTTTCATTAGGGCAATAATGAGCGGCTTCCCCTTCATACCTGACTAATTTACTACCACATTCAGGACAATTGACGATGAATCGAACCTTCTCCCCAAGCATAAAACTACGTGCATCTTTATCTACCCCCGTAATCTTAGGAATAATTTCACCACCTTTTTCCACATAAACCATGTCTCCGATATGCAAATCAAGTCCTTCGATGATATCCGCATTATGTAAGGATGCACGTTTTACGACAGTTCCCGAAAGCTGTACAGGGTCCAGATTAGCTACCGGAGTGACTGCCCCGGTTCTTCCTACCTGATAGGTCACCTTATTCAATCGGGTCAATGCACGTTCTGCCTGAAATTTATAGGCAATAGCCCATCGGGGAGACTTAGCCGTAAAACCCAAATTTTTCTGTTGTCTCAAACTGTTCACCTTTAAAACAATCCCGTCTGTGGCAACCGGTAGATTTTTACGTTCTACATCCCAATAGTTGATAAATTCAAAGACCTCCTCCAATGTCTGGCACTTACGCGTCAAATCAGAGATTTTAAAGCCCCATTTTGCCGCTTCCTGAAGATTTTCATAATGTCCGTCACAAGGCAGATTATCTCCCAATAAATAATATAAATAAGCATCCAGCTTGCGAGAAGCTACAATAGAAGAGTTCTGCAACTTCAATGTACCGGACGCCGCATTTCTCGGATTGGCAAAAAGCGGTTCTTCACGCGCCTCTTTTTCCCGGTTCAACTCTTCAAACACTTCCCATGGCATAAGAATTTCCCCACGTATCTCAAAAGAAGCGGGATAATTATCACCATGTAATACAAGCGGAATAGAACGGATTGTTTTCACATTATCCGTCACATCATCGCCTTTTTCTCCATCTCCACGGGTGACGGCACGAACCAACTTCCCATTTTCATAGGTCAACGAAATAGAAGTACCGTCATATTTCATTTCACAACAAATCTCAAAATCCTCATTTAGCGCTTTACGGACACGATCGTAGAAGTCCGTCACTTCCGCTTCCGAATATGTATTTGCCAATGACAGCATAGGATATTTATGGGCCACTTGCGTAAAATTCTTGTTCAAGTCGCTCCCCACGCGCATAGTGGGTGAATTTTCATCTTTATATTCCGGATGTGCTTGTTCCAGATCCTGAAGTTCACGCATCTTATCGTCAAACTCTTTATCCGAGATTTCAGGAGCATTCAACACATAATAATTATAATTATGCCGATGAAGTTCGGCACGCAATTCCTCTATTTTTTCTTTTATATCCATATTTCTTCGATTGTTTAAGGCAAAAATACATGTTTATCTTTGAATATTTGTACTTTTGCGAAAAATTAAAAGATTATGCGCATTGATATTATAACAGTTTTACCCGAAATGATTGAAGGTTTCTTCAATTGTTCTATCATGAAACGAGCTCAAGATAAAGGACTTGCAGAAATACACATTCACAATTTACGTGATTACACCGAAGATAAATATCGCCGTGTCGATGATTATCCTTTTGGAGGATTTGCCGGAATGGTGATGAAAATAGAACCTATCGAACGCTGCATCAATGCTCTAAAGGCAGAACGTGACTACGATGAAGTTATCTTCACGACCCCTGACGGAGAACAATTCAACCAACCGATGGCCAACACACTCTCTCTGGCACAGAATCTCATTATTCTTTGCGGACACTTTAAAGGCATTGATTACCGTATTCGCGAACATCTGATTACCAAAGAAATCAGTATCGGCGATTATGTATTAACAGGAGGAGAACTGGCGGCAGCAGTGATGGCAGATGCTATCGTACGTATCATTCCCGGAGTCATTTCCGATGAACAATCCGCACTTTCCGATTCTTTCCAGGATAATTTGCTGGCAGCACCTGTATATACACGACCTGCTGATTATAAAGGCTGGAAAGTTCCCGATATTCTATTATCCGGGCATGAAGCAAAGATCAAAGAATGGGAACTGCAACAGTCCCTGGAACGCACCAGAAAACTTCGTCCCGACCTATTAGGGGAGTAAAATAAAGTGTAAATAAAAACGACGATGAAGATTACGTAAATCCTCACCGTCGTTTTTATTTTGTCTTCAATCTAAAGATTCTATCCGTAGACAATTCCTCTAAACACGAACTTCTTTTTCATCTGCTATTACCTGCCTGTTTATCCTTTCTCTATTTAAAAGAGAAATAGCATTTTTCTTGCAGACTTAATGCGAAGGGTTATTGTATGTTTTCAATTATACCTCAAGCGCACCAATTATTTCCTTTACAGACTTACATCCGTGTCTTTCTAGGTAATTATTTATACCATCTTCCACTTTAATAGTAACAGCAGGATCTATGAAATTTGCCGTACCAATCTGGATGGCTGTCGCACCTGCAAGCATGAATTCAACAGCATCCTTCCAATCCATAATACCTCCCAATCCAATGACAGGAATATTTACCGCATTGGCAACTTGCCATACCATACGTAATGCGATAGGTTTTACGGCTGCTCCCGACATTCCGCCTGTTATAGTTGACAAAATAGGACGTTTACGTTCCGCATCAATCGCCATACCCAGCAATGTATTGATTAATGACACGCTATCCGCACCACTTTCTTCTGCTGCGCGAGCTATTTCAGTGATGTCCGTAACGTTTGGGGAGAGTTTTACGATAAGTGTCTTTTTGTAAGCTGAACGCACTGCTTTTACTACTTCTGATGCCCCTTTTGCTGACACACCAAAAGCCATACCACCTTGCTTTACATTAGGGCAAGAGATGTTTAGTTCTATAGCAGGAATTTTGTCAAGTTCATTAATGATTTCAGCTGTTTTTACATAATCTTCGATGGCAGATCCCGAAACGTTTACAATCATATTCGTTTGGATGTCTTTTATACGGGGATATATATGCTCCACAAAGTAATCAACACCCTTATTTTGCAGTCCCACAGCGTTTAACATCCCAGAAGGAGTCTCTGCCATACGCGGATAAGGGTTTCCTTCACGTTTGTGAAGAGTAGTTCCTTTTACAATAATACCGCCTATTCGCGCTATATCAATGAAGTCGGAGAACTCTTCACCATATCCAAATGTACCAGATGCTGTCATCACCGGGTTTTTCATTTGTAATTCACCAATGTTTACACTTAAATCTGCCATAGTAGTTTATTTATATTAAAAACAGGACCTTCTTTACATACACACAAATGACCTTCTGTCGTATTTTCCACACAACATAAGCATGCTCCGATACCACAAGCCATTGTATTTTCCAAAGATACTTCACATTCTATCTGATTACTTTTGGCATATTTTGCCACAGCCACCATCATCGGTTTGGGACCACAAGTGTAAATCTGCTCAAATCGTACCTTATTTAATATAGAATGTTGGGTAACATATCCTTTTTCTCCATGGCTACCATCTTCCGTAGTAGTATATACCTCTCCATATTTGGCAAACTCTTCCAGCTGCAACAGATCTTTGTCGCTACGGGCACCTAACAGGAACGTAGGTTTATGGCCTTTTTTAGCCAACTGCTCACCTAAATAAAGCATAGGGGCTGTTCCGACACCTCCACCAACTAATAAGAGCTTATCAGAAGCCTCCAGAGGCATTGTATATGCATTTCCCAACGGAAGCACTACATTTATTGTTTCACCGGGATTAACCTCTGCCAAACGTCTTGTTCCATCACCAACCAGCTGGATCAGAAACCATACCTCATTTCGCTGTTTATCTACAAAGTTAATAGAAATGGGACGTCGTAAAAATGTAGTAGGCGAACCGTCCACCCGGAGTTCGGCAAACTGCCCAGGTAACATTTCGGGCAGTAATGACTGAGAGGTCAATTTTAGCAATACATAGTTTGCATTCAATCTGATATTCTCAGTCACTGTCAGATCTAAAATAAATTTCTTCATGTATGGATATAAAAGTATAAATTCGTATTCCGGATGCAAAGATACAGGAAATTGCTCAAACCACCGATTTTACTCTTCATTTTTCAGGTCGAAACGTCTCATAGGTGTTATCATCGAAAAATATTCTTATTTCCGTGATTTTCCTGGCAGGCTTTTCTATATACCTAATCTCTTGTTTTACAATCTCTTTGGGGGAATTTTCGGCGTTTCTTAACGGCATTTCCTTGCGATTTTCCGGAAGAGTCGGCTCTTTGGACGGATTTACGGGATTCTCGTCGAATAAAGAAGGCAGGTAATCGTGGTTAGAAGAAGAAAAGGAAGTTCCTTCTTCAGACACCATCATTTCGCCTTTTACCATAAAGCAACCATTCAAGATTTACATAGTCATACTTTTGATGAACCTTCATAACGACCTCTAAGCTGGGTTTATTCCGATCGTTTAAAATATGAGAGAGAGTAGATTGTTGCACTCCAATTGTTTCAGCAAAAACTCTAGGAGGAACTTTTTCTCTTTCCATTATCATTCTGATTCTGTCTTTTATTTCCATACTACCTTCTTTATATTACAATTGTATGTGTTATGTATCTATTTCACAAAAATACGCACGATCTCATTGATTATACAAAGGTAAATATTTAGATTCACAAAAAGCAAATTACAAATATAAAAATATTGATATTACAAAAGTATAGAGTATTATACAAATCGAATATTACGCTTGTATATAGAATAAAACGAGCTATTATAAATATATAGTTTCAGTTTAACTATAAAATGCAAAATACAGATATACAGCTAAATATATAATATAAATAAACCTCAAATAGGAGTATTCACAAATATACATACCACATAGAGAAGACTTTTATAGTACAAATTGACATAATAAACTATATAACGCTGGATTACAATAAGATAATAGATATAAAAGCATTTGTTAATGCCCCAACAACTACATTTGTATATCAGGTATTATTTTTGTAAATACACAAATATATTATTGTAAACACTAACCATTGATCACATTTGGAATATGTTCACATAAATATATTACACATTTGTAATTACATATATACACAAAAGTAAATATTGATAGTTGCAAAAGCAATAAAAGGAAGGGAGCCACTCATACTTTACCAATGTATATTGCTATTTTTTTCTAATCATCCTTTACAATCTTCTCTAAAAGAAAATCCTTGCAATATTTCCGTACCGATCTCCACTTATTTATTTTTTTTCAATTCTAGGAGGTTCATTTTTAGCATAAATAAATGAAAGACAAAGACTTACCACTATAATTCATATTCTATTTTTCTATTAAACTAGAAAAAATAGGCTTATAGTAATCAAATATACTCCTGGATTATCAAAATGACACTAATGGATGATTTTAGAGAAAAGAAAAAATCTCCATTCTCACTATAAAACGATACCTTTAAAATCCAAAATGCTTTTTGATAAACTCAAGAATAAGTTAATTTTTCTCGTTTAAAAATTAAAGCTCCTATTTAAAAGAAAAAGTTTCCTTGAAGGTAGATCAATACAAAATTCTAAAAATAGACTTTTGTGTAGTTCGTTAAATGGGTAAATCTATAAAACTATAAAAGGAGTAAATCTATTTGTAAAATAATCACTGGTATTGTGAAAGTCTTTTTTATAATGGAAGTAATTGCGGGAATACCAAAAAAGACATATACTTCCCGTTTCTATCTACGGTAAAAGTATATGTCTGATTATATAGGTAATTCTTAATCCTACTTAATGCAAAATTTTGAACACTAATTCACGAAGAATATCTCCATCTGTCATAGAACTATTTTGGACTCCTTTGGATTTTGCATCAGCATATCGTATTTCTCCAACAATTTGCATGGTCTTTACTCCGCTATATTTTCGCATTGCTACCATATAATCCCGAGCCTGCCAAGGAGTTCTTAACCCTAGCATATTTGCAATCCCTTGCTCTGATTTATCCGGTGCATAATAAGCCAACATTAGGTTGGAGTAAAAGCTGAATAATAAAGACAGCGTCATTTGGATCGGATTAGTTTTCGGATTTTCCTCAAAATATTTTATTATCTTATTTGCTTTCAATATATCCTTTTCCACTAAAGCACTGCGCAATTCAAAGTTATTATAATCTTTGCTTATGCCTATGTTTTTTTCTATCTGTTCAGGAGTTACGCGTTTTTGTCCGGCAGGTAAAGTGATAATCAACTTTTCAAGCTCTCCGGTCAGACGACTCAAATCTGAACCTACAAAATCAGCAAGCATAGCAGTTGCTTTAGGTTCCATATCAACTCCTTTCCGTTTCATATATGAAGCTATAAAACCGGGGAGTTGTGCATCCTTTATTTTTTTAGATTCAAACAGCACACCAACTTTGTCCACCTCGGCAGCCAGCTTCTTTCTACGATCCAACGTTCCATGCTTATGGCATATCACTAAAATGGTGGAAAGCAAAGGCTTTTGAAGATAATACGACAACTCTTCCATATTACGTACCGCCTGCGCTTCCTTTACTACTACTACTTGGTGTTCCGACATCATGGGATAACGCTTTGCAGCATTTATAATCGTTGCCACATCCACATCAGCCCCATACACAACAGTCAGGTTGAATTCTTTTTCCGTCTCACTCAACACATTATCCGTTATGTAATCTGCAATCAAGTCGATATAATACGACTCTTCTCCCATCAGGTAATAGATAGGGCGATACTGCTTTGCTCTCAGTTCCTTGAGGATGTCATCACAGGTCAGTTCTTGTTTTGCCATATATAATTTTCAGAAAGACCGGATTACCAGTCAAATTTCAAGTGTTTAACAGTTTTCTTTTCATCAATAATCATACGCAAAGAAGCAATACCAATTTCAACATGCTCTTCTACATAATTTCTGGTAACCAAATTATCACTTCTATCTGTTTTTACTCCGTCGGGGGTCATTGGCTGATCGGACACTAATAATAATGCGCCGGTAGGAATATGATTGGCAAAGCCACAACTGAACAAAGTTGCAGTTTCCATATCAACTGCCATAGCCCGGGTCTTTTTCAGATATTCTTTGAATGCATCATCATGTTCCCAGATACGGCGGTTGGTGGTATATACGGTACCGGTCCAATAGTCACGGCCTTTGTCACGGATGGATGAAGAAACGGCACGCTGCAACATAAATGCAGGTAATGCAGGAACTTCAGGAGGGAAATAATCGTTGGAAGTTCCTTCTCCACGAATAGCTGCAATAGGGAGAATCAAGTCGCCAAGCTGATTTTTCTTGTCGATGCCACCACATTTTCCCAAAAACAAACAAGCTTTGGGTTGAATAGCTCCCAGCAAGTCCATGATGATAGCAGCGTTGGGGCTTCCCATACCAAAGTTAATCATAGTGATGCCTTCGGCAGAAGCAGAAATCATATTTGCATCCCTTCCTAAGATGGGAACATTAAACTGATTTGCGAAAATCTCGACGTACTTGTTGAAGTTAGTCAACAGAATATACTCTCCAAAATCCTCTAGGTTACGTTTTGTGTAACGGGGCAGCCAATTAGCTACGATTTCTTCTTTTGTTTTCATAATTATCTATTAAATTTGTGCTCCCAATAATGGGAACCATTATTTAACTTACAAAAATAATAAATGTTATCGTTAAACCTACCAGTATTCGACACTAAAATAAACGTACGAAACGGAAAAAATGTAATTTTCGACGTAATTCGTAAACGATATGTCGCCCTTACCCCTGAAGAATGGGTACGGCAACACTTTGTTCACTTTCTTATTGCACACAAAGGATATCCGACTGCCCTTCTGGCCAATGAAGTAATGGTAAAGTTGAACGGTACTACCAAACGATGCGACACCGTACTTTATCGGAGGGATTTATCAGCCCGGATGATTGTGGAATATAAAGCACCCCATATCGAAATCACACAGGCTGTTTTCGATCAGATCACCCGGTATAATATGGTATTGAAAGTAGATTATCTGATTGTCAGCAACGGAATGCAACATTATTGTTGCCGGATGGATTATGAGAATCAGAGTTATACGTTCCTTCAGGATATTCCTGATTACAAATCTTTATAAAAATGTTCCGCTTCATTTGCCACAAAAAACGTACTTACCTGCAAGAATAAAATAGCGTCACTATCCATTCAAGATAGTGACGCTATTTGCTTACTATGGTGACACCATCCCAAACAGATAGCGTCACTATATCAACTACCCTTTCAGATAGCCTTCAAACAGTTTTTTACTTCTATATGACAGTATCTTTCCCACCATCCTCATTTCCTTTCTTTTTGCTGAACCGCTCTTGCAATTTCTGCATCAATTCGTAGAAATTAGGAATATAAATGGTAGCCAATAAAGTGTTCATGGCCATACCGAATACAACAGCAGCACCCAATGCTATACGACTTTGTGCACCTGCACCGGTGGCGAATAACAAGGGCATCACTCCTAATACAAAAGCAAAAGAAGTCATCAGGATCGGACGCAAGCGGACATGCCCCGCTTCAAAGGCAGCTTCCCTAATTGAATTACCCTCGGCACGGAAATCACGGGCAAATTCCACAATCAAAATTCCGTTCTTTGCAGAAAGTGCAACCAACAGAATGATACCGATTTGCGTATAAATACTGACTGGAGTTCCCATAATCAGACAGCCAATCATGGCACCTAATAATGCCACCGGCAATCCGATGACGGCTGCTACCGGGCTAGTCCAACTTTCATACTGTGCAGCAAGTACCAGAAAAGCAACAATTAACGCCATAATCAGAACAATGGTAGTCGTATTCCCAGCCTGGGTTTCCTGATAGGCAACGGAAGTCCATTCATACCCAAACTCATCTCCCAGCTGTTCCTTAAACAATGCTTCCACTTCTTGAATAGCCTGCCCGGTACTACTTCCCGGAGCAACATTACAAGTCAGAGAAGCAGTCGAGTACATATTATAGCGGTTAATCTGGTCTTGGCCTAACTGTTCCTCCACTTTGGTGAAAGAAGAAAAAGGCACCATCTCTCCTGCCGAATTCGACACACTTAGCTTCAAGACATCATCAATTACCCGCTGTGCCTGGTCGCGTGCCTCAATCTTCACTTGGTAAATACGTCCGAATTCAACAAAATCATTCACATAAGCCGCTCCCATATAATAGCCTAATGTAGAGAAAACATCGTTCAAGGCAATTCCCATGAACTGGACTTTGTCACGGTCGATATTCAAGAAATATTGCGGAACATTTGCCTGATACTGGCTGGATACAGATGCTAAAGCCGGTTTCGAATGATAAGAAGCAAGCAAGGCATTGATGGCCTGCTGCATTTCCGTCGGCCCCAGATTACGCCGGTCTTCCAACTGAAGCTGTAAACCACCGGATGCACCCAACCCCGGAATAGCCGGAGGAACCATGGCGAACACTTCCGCAGCCTGAATAGTCATATACGCTTCACCATTAAAACGATTGACTATGGCAGCAGCCGTATGCTCCTTCCCTTTCCTCTCACTCCAGTTTTTCAGCACCACAAAATAAGTTGCGGAGTTACTCTGCTCGCCGCCACCCATGATAGAAAAGCCGGAAATACCAATATAATTTTTTACTTCCGGATAAGAATCCAAAATACCGTTTATCTTTTCTCCCACTGCTTGCGTACGCTCAAGGCTGGCGGCAGGCGGAAGTTGAACAACAGCAATAAAATATCCGTCATCCTCGTCCGGGATAAAAGTTGACGGCCAATGCATAAAAAGCAATAGAGCAATAACAGTCAAAGCGCCATAAGAAGCAAGAGCCATTCCCGGACGCTGAAGCAACCATTTGACAATTTTGTCATATACCCCTTGCGTCTTGTCATAAGCCTTATTGAAACCTTTGTATATAAAGAAGTTAGAAGGTTTACTCTTTTCAAGAAACAGTGCGCAAAGCGCAGGAGTCAATGTCAGCGAATTGAAACCGCTCAATACGGTAGAAGCGGCAATAGTCAGTGCAAACTGCTTATACAGCTGACCTGAAATTCCACTAATCATCATCGTCGGAATGAACACGGCAAGCAATACGAGAACCACCCCGACAATCGGGCCCGTGATCTCTCCCATCGCTTTTGTCACCGCTTCACGAGGTGAGTACTGCCCGGTTTCCAATAACCTCGAAGCGTTCTCCACCACCACTATCGCATCATCCACCACAATAGCAACTGCCAAAATCAGTCCGAACAATGTTAATGTATTGATAGAGAAACCAAATGCCGCCATTACGGCAAATGTACCGATCAACGATACCGGAATAGTGATACAAGGAATAATCACTGCCCGCCAATTCTGCAGGAACAAGAAAATAACGAGTATCACCAGCAAAGTTGTTTCAAAGAAAGTAACCATCACTTCATCAATGGAAGCATGGATGACATCAGTCGTATCCAAAGTGACATTATAGGCCACTCCTGACGGGAAACTTTCCGCCAGTTCTTCCATCTTAGCTTTCACTCCTTTTGAAACATCCAGCGAATTGGAACCCGGTTGCTGGTAAATAGCAATAGCAGCCGTAGGTTTTCCATTCAATCGCGACACTACATTGTATGAAGCAGACCCCAAATCAATACGTGCAATATCTTTCAGACGAAGCATCGCTCCGTCCTGCTCACGGCGAATAATAATATCTCCGAACTGTTCAGGAGATTTCAATCGTCCCTGGACATTCAAAGTATACTGAAAAGCATTCTTATTATCCTGTCCGATAGGCTGACCGATATATCCGGCAGATACTTCCACATTCTGCGACTGGATGGATTGATAGACTTGCTGCGGTGAAATATTCCGTATACGCATAGCCTCCGGATCGAGCCAGATGCGCATCGAATAGTCCCCTGCTCCCATCACATTCACAGCACCCACTCCGGGCACACGTGTCAGCTGGTCCACTAAATTCAATTTGGCATAATTAGTCAGATACAGGCTGTTGTACACAGAGTCCTGCGAAGTCATTGTCAAAAACATCACAATGTTTGAAGACTGTTTCTGCACAGTGACTCCTTGCACCACCACCGGTTCCGGCAGTGATGATTGTGCGATACTGACCCTGTTTTGTACCTGCACAGTTGCCATATCGATGTCCGTACCAACAGCGAATGTAATAGTCAGAGAATATGCTCCCGAAGATGAAGAATTGGAAGACATATAAAGCATGCCGTCTACACCATTCACCTGCTGTTCGATAGGAATACCCACTGTTTGAGCAACAGTTTCAGCATTTGCCCCGGGATAAACGGCAGAGACCTGCACCGTTGGCGGTGTGATCTCCGGAAATTGCGCCACAGGCAATATATTGAGTGTGACCAGACCGGCTACTACAATAAGCAGGGCAAGGACAGTAGCAAATATCGGTCGGTTGATAAAAAACTTAGAAAACATAATGTATAGGTTTAAAAGCAGCCTCTCTACAGCCTTCTCCCAAAGAGAGGGAGCAGAAAGTTACTTTTGTTAATTAATCGGTTTTAAGTACATCACCTTTATTGATTGCATTTGTTAATCAATCAGTTATCCCAAAGACCTTATTTCCCTCTTTTAGGAAGAGAATCAGGAAGCGGCTTTACTTTCATTCCGTCTCTGACTTTCATCAAAGCCTCCGTGACATACTGTTCCTGCGGGGAAAGTCCACCCAATACCTGCCGTAAAGTGCCGTCGACCAACTGCCCTATTTCAATATGCCGGTAATGAACTATATTCGAATCATTTACAACATATAAGTACTTGCCTAACTGGTCGGTTCCGATAGAACCCTCTTTCACCAGCATGGCATTTTTAGCTTCTCCATAAGGTAAAGTTATGCTTACATATAATCCGCTCTTCAATACCCCTTTCGGATTATCAAAATTGGCACGAACCATCAGTGTTCCTGTATTCACATCTACATTTGGTGAAAGATAATCGAGCGTAGCCGGATAACTTTCAGTTCCCCCTTTCCCAGTTGAACCATTATTTTTTTAGGAAGATCAGTCGGTAACTGCTGGGTATCCATCGTCATTGCCAACCATTGATTATCAGTAACATTAAAGTAAGCATACATCTGATTATCTTTATAAATAGTAGCCAATGTGACTGGTTGCAATGAACCGCCTACATAACTTCCTATATCTACAGTCGCCTTACTTATGGTGCCGTCAAACGGTGCACGGACATAACAATATCCCAAGTTTGTATGGGCGGTGCTCAAAGCTGCTTCCGCGTTGCTGACAGCTGCAACACCTTCTTTCACAGAAGATTCAGCCTGAAGTACCTGTATCTGACTGACCGCATCACTCTTTACAGCCTCTTTCATACGGCTATAATTATTACGGGCATATTCCAATTGCGCCTGGGCAGTTCTCAATTCTGCTTCTGCTTGCTCCACCTGATCTTTGTATAAGGTTGGTTCGATGACAAACAACAGTTGCCCCTGTTTCACCCGTCCACCTGCGACATAAGAGGTAGATTGCAAGGTTCCGTTCACCCTGGCTACAAGATTCACCGTCTTTTCTGTTGTCAGATAACCCGGATAATCTTTCGTCAAAGTAATATCCTCCACTATGGGTTTGGTCACGCTAATTTCCGGAGTTGGCATACCTCCCATCGCTCCTGCACTTTTCTTCTCCTTGCAACCCGTCAATATAGGCAGTGCAAGAAGGATATACATCAGTTTTTTCATATCTGTTAGGTTATATATTTTATAGATTGATTTTTATTCTCTCCAACCACCCCTAAAGCCTTGTAGAGGGCTATCAGTTGCAAAAGCGAACTACCTTGTGCCTGTACCAGCTGATTCTCATAAGATAACAGAGAACGTTGTGCATCAAGTACGTTTTGGAAAGGCGAAAGTCCCTGTTTATAAAGTTCCAGTGAAAGTTTCAATGTCTCAATACCTTGATTGCGCACTTCCCGCAGGGCTACAATCTGTTTGATTGAATTCCGATAGGAATTCATAGCATTGTCCGTTTCCTGTACGGCAGTTAAAACCGTCTGATTAAACTGGTTGATCGCTTCATCCAGTTGCGCTTTTGCCAGCCGTGTTGCATTCACCAGCTGTCCTCCATTGAAAATAGTCCAGTTCAATGACGGAGCAATTTCATAAGTCATACTTTTACTTTTGGTGAGATCCTTCAGGTCACGGGCGGCATATCCAAATGAACCTTTCAAGAAAACTTTCGGCAGCCAATCCGCTTTCGAAGCTCCGAGCAATGCTGCCTGTGCATTTACGCTCAATTCCGCACTTCGTACATCAGGCCGTCGCAGCAATAAATCGACAGGCATTCCCACTCCGATAGGCTCCATATAATCGGGCAATGTGCCACTGGATTCAAGAACAGGACGAATGTCCTGGGGATACATTCCCAATAAGACAGCCAATGTTGTAATATACTGATTGATACCCGCTTCCAGCTGGGGAATGGAGGCTTTTGTGCTATATAATACAGACTTGGCCTGTGCCACATCGAGTTTAGCAACCAGCCCGGTGTTATAGCGTACTTCCGTGATTTTCAGGACTTCTTCCTGCGAAGCACTGTTTTTCTTCACCACTTCAAGTTCTTGTTGCAACTCCCTTAGATTGATATAAGCCGAGGCTACTTCTGCAGCTAACGAGACCATGACTCCTGTGTATTCTTCCTTGCTGGCAGCAAAATTCTCTTTCTGCGCTTTTACCCGTTTCCGAATACTACCGAAAATATCAAGCTCCCAGCTCATGCTTAACGAAGCATCATAATAATGATCGGTTGTTTGGGGCAGTGAACTCGTATTTCCACTGGTTTCCTGACGGGTCCATCCTGCATTCAATCCGATGGAAGGAAAGAAATTACTGCGTTCTATCCAAAGATTGGCACGAGCGGCAGCTATACGGTTGATTGCCATGGCAACGGAGTAATTACGATCTACTGCCAAAGCTATCAAAGAATCCAGTTTGGTATCTTGGAATGACTTCCACCAATGGTCATCCACCGGAAGTATCTGTTGAAACACTTCCCCGCTCTCTTCCCAATCTTGAGGAAGCGGAGCTTTCAAATAACGGTTTGCGGTCTGTCCAACCGCGGTCACAGTTGAAAGAAACATAAGGAGCGATGTGCCCCACACTCGTATATTCATATCAGTTCAGGTTTTTATGAAATGAAAAGATAACAACTAAAGGGTAAGTTTGTTTATCGATTCTTTTTTATACAAGCACTTGCTAAAAAAAAAAAAAGCCCTGCATTGCTGCAGGGCTTACTATATATCAAAAAGTAACTTTACTTACTTCACTGCTTTCCTTATTCAGCAGTTTTTCTTCTGATAGCTCTTTTGGTAGTAGCTACCGGAGCTTCTTCCACCTTGTGTTCGATTTGTACGCCAGCCAATTCCGGGTCAATCATAATACGTCCACAATATTCGCAAACGATTACTTTCTTACGAGAACGGATATCCAGTTGTCTCTGGGGCGGAATCTTGTTAAAGCAACCACCACAAGCATCACGCTGTACGTATACAATACCCAATCCGTTGCGAGAGTTCTTACGGATACGTTTGAACGACTGCAATAGACGCGGTTCGATCTTAGTTTCCAAATCTTTAGCTTTGTCTCTCAATTTCTCTTCTTCCTGTTTGGTTTCAGAGATAATTTCATCCAGTTCGCTCTTCTTCTGCTCAAGGTCTTTCAGTCTTTCGTTAAGAATCTGATCGTTCTTCGTTACTTCAGCCTCTTTTTCTTCTTTATCAGCAGAATATTCCTTGATTCTCTTTTCGCAAAGTTCAATTTCCAATGTCTGGAATTCGATTTCTTTCGTCAAGAAGTCATATTCACGGTTATTGCGAACATTGTCTTGTTGTGACTTATATTTTTCTACTGAAGCCTTTGCTGTTTCGATTTCTACTCTCTTGCCGGCAATAGCAGATTTCAGTTCATCCACTTCAGCTTTGATCTTGTCGATACGGGTACTCAAACCAGCAATTTCATCTTCAAGGTCTTGCACTTCCAACGGAAGTTCACCTCTCAATGTCTTGATTTCATCAATCTTAGACAACATTGTTTGCAGTTGGAACAGTGTCTTCAGTTTCTGTTCTACCGTCAACTCATTCGGATCTTTTTTTGCTTCTCTAGCCATTTTACTTATAAATATTTTATGGGATTCGTATTTATTTTACTCAATTGGAGTGCAAAATTAGGAAATAAATCCCGGATTATGGAATAAAAAATTTCTTTTGTATATTGTTCGCTTTCGTAATGACCAATCTCTGCCATCAGAATATCTTCTTCATGGCCGAAATAATCATGATATTTAATTTCGCCGGTAATAAAAACATCTGCTCCCGACCGGATCGCCTGTGGAAGCAAAAATGCACCTGCACCACCGCACAATGCTACTTTCTGTATCTCTCTTCCCATCAGCTTGTTATGACGCAGACACCCCACTTCGAATGTCTTCTTGATGCGTCTCAAAAATTCGAGCTCTGTCTCCGATTCATCCAATTCACCGACAATTCCCGCCCCCGCCTGCGACCAATCGTTCACCAACGGATAAATGTCGAATGCCGGTTCCTCATAAGGATGGGCAGCCAATAAAGCTTTGATGGTTTCCGCCTTTTTAAAGGAAGGAAGAATCGTTTCAATCCTCACCTCCTCTTCGTGGTGCAGTTCTCCGATTGTTCCACAGAAAGGATGCGTTCCCTCTTTTGCACGGAAAGTTCCCTCTCCTTTCAGATTGTAACTACATGAATCATAGTCACCTATATTTCCGCATCCGGCGGCAAACAATGCTTCACGTACCGCGTCTGCTTGTGCGTAAGGGACAAAAGTCACCAACTTGACCAAGTTATTCTCTTTCGGCTCAAGCACTTTCAAATTCTTCAATCCGATTTTTTCGGCTATCTTATAATTGACCCCACCTTGTGCATTATCCAGATTCGTATGTGCTGAATAGATTACAATATCATTCTTTATTGCTTTCAATATACAGCGTTCCACATAATCCTTGCCCGTAATGGATTTATATCCTTTAAAAATCAGCGGATGATGAGATATGACGAGATTGTATCCCAACGCAATCGCTTCATCCAACACAGCTTCAGTAACGTCAAGACACAACAAAGCCCCTGTTGCTTCCGCTTCTGTCAATCCGATTTGCAGGCCGGCATTATCAAAGCCGTCTTGCAATGGCAGAGGCGCGAATCGTTCAAGGGCGCTTACTATTTGCTTAATTTTCATTATTTGGTAGAAAATTTGGTTGCAAATATAATAAATAAAAAAGGAATAATCATACTAAACGGTCGTTTTTTAGAGAATTTATCGTTATCCATTTTTTGAGACCACCGTAAAAGATATAAAACACACATATGAAAAATTTAAGCTTCAGAAAAGACTTGGTAGGCGGTAAAGAGCCGTATTTTCTTCATGCGCCAGAAATTACAGGAAGAACTGAAAGACTTCCGCTAAACTCTAACTATATCCGCATCGGTTTCAGATTAAACAATTGATTTCATTTTTCAGTTTTATCAATAGGTAATAGGCAAAGAGAGTGTATATTCTTTTTTGCCTTTTGGCTGTTTTCATCGGGCAAATATGGATAATATGCTCACAACCAGAGCTAAAAGCAAAGATAACCCGTTATTCGTGTCTAGCTTTTGCTTTTCATCTGCACTTTGTTTTTCAGCGCATACCGTTCGTCTACTACCCTGTCGGTAGGAAAGAAAGTGAAAATAAGCCGCCACTCTCCTTCTTTATAGATAAATTTACGTCCGCTGGCTCCACGAAGAATTGCTTCGTGCTTTTCCCGCAGGAACGATTCGATATGTTCCGGCATTTCAGTGCCGGATGCCGAAAACTCCACTATTATAAAAAAATGTGGAATAGATATTTCAGCTACTTTACGGAATATCTGCTCGGTAACTGTCATTTTCGGGGTTCTTTGGTTACCTCTAATAATTTCCCGTATGCGTCAAAAGATCGGCGTGAAGCCAATGAAATAGTTATCATCAGCGACAGCATAGATGCCGTAAAAGTAATCACCATAATCATCATCTGATACTTGATGGCAACGTTCGGACTACTTCCTCCCAGGATTTGTCCGATCATTGTGCCTGGAAAAGCTACCAATCCCATCACGGAAATGTTCGCAATCAGCGGACTGAAGGATTTAATAATGGCCTGTCGGATAAATGGAGCCTGCGCTTCCTGCCTTGTTGCTCCGTTTCCCAATAAATAACGGTACAACTGTTGCTCACGTTTCAATCCGCTATAATAAGTATTCAAAGCTATCACATTGCTCGAAAGCATATTACCCATCAGGATACCGAATATCGGAATAAAGTATTGGGCGCTAAATATATTGTCCAATTGAAGAACAATACCGATAAAGTACAAGCCTACCAATACAACACTACAAAGAAATCCTACCGTAATAGGGATTAATAAGATACGACGTTTCAACTGGGTACGCACCAGTGCTGTCTGTCCGGCTACGAATATCATAATTATCACCCAAAGGAAGTTGATCCAGGGATTGTTCCATAAAAAGAGATATTTCAGATACATGCCGATAAAGAACAGTTGGATAATCATCCGTACTGTACCAATCAGGGCAGGTTTCAGTAGTCCCGTTTTAAACTTCCAAAGATAAAAGAACGGAATGGCAAGCAGAAGCAAGCCTATAAAAAGATTATAATATGATATATCAATCGTTCCCACAGTGTATTCTTAACAATTCCTATCCGATTCGTGTTAGAGTTCTCTCCAATCGTTACAATTCTATTAAATAATGACAACCCGAAGCAAAGTCCTTATCATGCGATACGGCCAGCACTGCTGTTCCCCTTTCTGCCTGTCGCCGGAAGAAAGACAAGACTCTACCGGTCGAATCGGCATCCAAAGCAGAGGTCGGTTCGTCTATAATAATCAAAGGTTTATTGAGCATAGCCGCTACAGCGAGCATGATGCGTTGACGCTGGCCGCCCGACACTTCATTCACTCTCTTGGTATATAATTCATGTTCCAGTCCCAATTCATCAAAACAAGCAAAAAGCCTTTCTTCCGAAAAAGGGGCAGAACGGTTCACTTTCAAATCAAAAGGAAGAGCCACCATCTCTTTTACCCATTCGAAAGGTAAAGCTAACTCTTGTGGAATCCATGCAATCTGCCGTCTGACTATATCAATAGTCGATTTATCCAACACCATTCCTCCTACCCTGATTATCCCTTCTTTCAACGGAACAAACCCCATTATCGCATTCAACAAAGAAGTTTTTCCACAGCCGGATTGCCCTACAATGCAAGCGGTTTCTCCCCTTTCCAATTTCATATTAAAACCGGAAACAAGAACCTCTGTCCCAAAAGCAATACAAATGTTCTCAATATGTAGCATTTAATCGTACCTTTTGAAAATTTCACCAAAAGTATAAAAAAACAAGGGCATACGTATCAAAATCCCTTTGTTTTCTTAGAAATTTTCTTAGAACGACATGTTTTGTCGTCACGTGACATTATCTTTGCTCTTGATAATTAAAATTAATACCAAATATGGGCAAGAAACGGGAAGGAATGCAACGATTGCTGGTCATTATCAATAAATTAAAAGGACCGCAACAGTATGTGCCGCGTAAAGAATTGGAGAACTACGTGACACATCGCATGGAAGAACGAGATGGAACACCTGTAGACATAAGAACTTTGCAGCGAGACTTCAAAGATATAGAAGATCTATTTGGTATCCGCATCTGTTTTGATAAGAAACAAAACGGTTATTATATCAATGAGGAAGACGATTTGAAAAAGGAGCAGTACGAACGGCTTCTGCTAAACTTCGACCTATTGAATGCTTTGGACAAAACTTCCAACCTACACACCTATGTTCTTGCCGAACATCATCGACCAAACGACAGTGAATGTCTTCCGGCATTGATAAAAGCCATTAAATTCTTTCACCCGGTAGAATTCAGTTATATTTATGTACGTGAAGGAGACAAAGTACGCAAAAAGAAAGTCTTACCTTATTATCTGAAAGAAGACCAGCAAAGATGGTATCTCCTCGCCTATGACAACAACATATTAAAAACTTTCAATATAGACTGTATCCGCAATCTCAAAATCCTTTATGAGGAAACCTTCAAAAGGAATATGAATATTGATGCAAACAACTTATTTAAAGACAGCTACGGCATCTGGAATCAGACAGATATTCCAGTAGAAAATATTGAACTAAGCTATAGTGCATTAGATGGCAGTTTCTTGAAATCGATTCCTTTGCATCATTCACAAGAAATCATTACGGACAATGAGATGGAATTTCGAATCAGATTACGCCTTCGTATTACTAATGATTTTGTAATGGCATTGCTCTCACGTAGTAGTTCACTTACAGTAATTGAGCCGTTACATCTTCGGGAACGGATACGGAAAATTTATGAGGAAGCAATAAAAAGACATTTATAATATAACGTTTAACATTAAAACTATGAATCTATTTAAAGCATTATTTGGTAGCAGTTTTTTTCAGCAAGAAATGAAACGTAATCAACAATATCGCGACAACTACGCCTGTTGCGATGATATTGACGTAAATATTGATCTTGCAGAAGAAATTGAAAACGAAACACAGAATGAAAAACTGGTTTTGTCTGACTATATACCTGAATCTTATTTATATGACAATGAGAATGGAGAAATGGATGATGAGATAGATTTGATAGAGTAAGAGATTGATTGTTAACGAAGACTATACTTAAACCTAAAAAAAACAATACCCTAGAGTGTTATATTGCAAAATATATCTATATTTGCACTGTCATCATAAGCAATTATATGACATTACATTTTATTAGATGAAAGTGTTTTGCTTTTATCCTTATTCGGGAAATCTGGTAAATTTCAAAAGGAACAGGGATAACAATAACACTCATCACTTGTATTTTCGTATGTGTTACCTATGCGCATATCTATACAAGTGTGGGGTATTGTTTATTTGTTCCTTAGGTTTACCAGAACCTCCCGATAGATAAACAGACGACTCCACACTTTCTTTTTTATGTATAACCTCATTTTAGGGAGTCGAAATGATATTATAAATAGGATGTTTATGGAAAAAATTTCGGCAATTCCCAAACCTGAAATTGGAGTTAGAATTCTTCTTTCTCGAAAAATTGGTGTAAAAGAACATGATGAAGACTTTTTAATTCTAACAGTGCTATTCTGTTTATTCATGTTATGTTGGATATTTGCGTTTTTAAATTTTATAGGAATAGATGTCTAATAATATAAACTTTGATTATATGGAAAACAATAATGAAATAAAAAAGATTGATTCTTCAATGGTTGAATGCCCCTTTTGTAGGAATGCAATAGAAGCTCCTTCTAAACCAGACGTTATATTCAAATGTCCCAAATGTTATAAGGAGCTTATTACTTATGATAAAAGTAATGAGCCTACACTAATTTATTCACAAAATTCCACAACTCCCAATTGTAAAAATATGTCCTTAATTTATTGTAAAGATTGCGGGAAGCAAATATCAGATAGTGCTTCAAACTGTCCATTCTGTGGTTGTTCACAAAATAACATCTCATCTAATAATAACGAAATTAGTCTAAGTTATCTGTTCGTCAGCTTCTTAATACCACTGATTGGTCTGATTTTGTGCTTTACTTCA
Organism: Bacteroides sp. BFG-637; assembly: GCF_024793605.1. Taxonomy (NCBI): domain Bacteria; kingdom Pseudomonadati; phylum Bacteroidota; class Bacteroidia; order Bacteroidales; family Bacteroidaceae; genus Bacteroides; species Bacteroides sp. BFG-637. Next base: position 4,892,526 of record NZ_JANUPD010000002.1, read on the forward strand.
TGGAATCGCCATGAAGGAAAAACAAAATCTGCTTTGATAGGTACATTAGTCGGAATCATATTTACAGCAATACTTTATTCTATTATCTAAACATATTCATTCTCATGAATAATTCTGATAAGTTCATTTTATTTAGTATCATAGTTATAATAGGATTACTAATCATCTGGGGTGTTTCTTTTCAGAAAGATTATCTCCCTGAATTCAATCCCAATGCAAGTGAAGAACAAAAGACAAACTGGATTAAGGCAAAAACAAAAGAATATATTAAAAACAATTTGTACAATAATGAAGAATATATAGCATTAAAATGGGAAGGAAGTGGTTATACTGATGATTTAGGTCATACAACTACGTATAGCGCTTTTCATATACCTTCCGTTGAATGGAATACATTGCGCCTTTCACATACATTCAAAATAATCAATAAAAAAGGTTGTGAATCTCATTATTGTAAACATATTGAATTTGACAAAAAAGGGAATATTACAAATTTTGTCAATCGTATTGATGGAGAAGATTATACAGGGATAGAACAAATTACAGGTATGATACAAGGTCCATTAAGAAATAGTAATAACGAGGAGCTTATAATATGGGGAGAGGATATAGTAAGAAAACATATTTCAGAAAATCTGAATAACTCACAAAAATATATTCCTATAGAATGGACACTATATACAAAATTAACTTTAGAACGAAAAGTCTTTGATGCGTTGGATTTTACATTTTCTTCTATTAAACAAGTTGCTGATTTTCATCCTAACTGGATACACGCAGCATTATGTATTGAGCATAAATATATAATAGAAGGAAGAGATGGATATAAGCAAACAAAGCACAGCGTATTCATAATATCTCCCAAAGGAAAAGTTAAAGAAGTTTCCTACGGATATTTCTCTATTAGTAAAAGTGCAGAGGAACAGTACAAGCTATTATTCACCAATTTTTATTGATATAGAATTTGTCATACTTTAATATTATTGTTTATGAGAAAGTATATTTTTTTATTCCTGCTTTTATGTTTTACAACAAATGTTTTAGGACAAAATACGGAAAGTTCTCAAACGGAACAACATCAATTAGTTGAATGGTCAAAAAACTGTATCAAGGAGTTTTTCAATGCAGTATCATTATCGGATACTCTCATTCATGAACCTATTGAATGGATCTTAATTGTGCAAGACGCACGTTATCCCATAAAATTGAAAATGAAGGAGCAAAAAACAGACACACTTCGCGGTTGTATAAAACTTCTTGATAGCAGAGGAGTGTTTGACCAATATTTTGAAATATCAGAAGCCCCTGATGCATTTATAGCTGTATCATTGGTTCATAATATAAAATCCAAACGTACAGGTTTAAAAGTAGAATCAGGTGAAATTACATTCGTTCTTGATAATAAAGGAAAGGTATTGGAAATCAAGGACTATGTTAGACCTATGGCAATACGCCAAATGACGACAATGCTAGTGCTTGATAAGACAAAGCAACTATTAGCTGAAAACTTAGGTAAGGATATATTAAAGTTGGAATGGAAATTTCAATCTGATACTCAAAACTGGGTATTAGAAAATGATAATAAAATTATTTACCGATTGACACCTCTTGAAATTATCTATTTTGCTCAAAAGTTTATGAGAAAAAGAAATTAGATTTATTTCTATTCAATCAATAGTTCGTTAAACATTTCCTTAACACTTATGCTACGTAAAGAATTGGAGAACTACATGACACATCACATAGAAGAACGAAAACATAACTTTCATCATTAAACTAATTTTATTTATATGAAACCAAGAGAATATGAAGAGTATATCCGAGAATTATTCAATAAACAAGGATATACCACTGAATTAACTCCACAAAGTGGAGATTATGGAATTGATATTTTTGCCACAAAAGGAAAGGAAAAGATAGCGATTCAAGTAAAAATGTACGGAAACTCTAGAAAAGTAAATAGAAGCATGATAATGGAGTTACATGGTGCAAAAGATTATTTTGGATGCAATAAAGCTATTTTAGTTACCAATGGAGAAATCATGCCTGATGCTATAGAAGTAGCCAACCGTCTACAAATAGATTTGCAAATAATTGATTATCCTGACAAAACAACCAAAACAGCAGAAGGTACCCTTTATTCATCAGCCTCCCCCAAAAAAGTACAAGATATAGAATCTAAGAGCTCAAACATTTTTTTCACCAATGAGGAATACACGTTCGATTCCATTTGGGAAACATACATTATGCCACTCAAAGGGAAAACTTTGTATAATAGCCGAGGAAAAGAAAATATAATCACAAACGTAGATTGGGCAGGAGTAACAAGAATAACTTCACAAGGAAACCCAAGTAAAATTGAAATAGAACATTTCAAAAATGCCATTAAAATACTATTAAAAAAAGGAGAAATCACTCGGGATTATATCAACCAGAATTGCGTAAAACGAGCTTCTTCCGGTATTGTATTAATTTTGTCACAAGTACCATTCTTTAAGTTGGATGAAAACCCCTTAAGACTTACTTTTAAGTTGAAAGAATAAGTTTTACTTTCAAAAATGACAGTATCATACCTTGAAAAATGAACTTTAAGCGTAAGCACTCAGCCTGTTTCCTCTTTGATAAGATGAGATATTCGATGCGAAGGTTACGGACAGTGAAAGTGTAAACTACGAAAGTGTAAAGAAGCGATTTTCCCTTTTTTCTTTCATCGTTTAATGTAAAGTTTTCCAATTTTGATTTATCTTTGCCTCACTAATTAATTCAAGAAAAGGTTATGATACTGAATGAAAGAGATACCCGTCATGAACATGTATTACAAGTAGCCCGCCAGATGATGACGGCTGCGCGTACTGCTCCGAAAGGAAAAGGAATCGATATTATCGAAGTGGCCCTAATCACGGATGAAGAGATTAAACAACTATCGGACACTATGATAGCTATGGTAGAAGAACACGGAATGAAATTTTTCCTTCGTGATGCCGACAACATCCTAAGTGCCGAATGTGTTGTATTAATAGGAACACGCGAGCAGACACAAGGCTTGAACTGTGGTCATTGCGGCTTCGCCACTTGTGCCGGACGCACTGAAGGAGTTCCCTGTGCATTGAACAGCATAGATGTAGGTATCGCCATAGGTTCCGCCTGCGCTACGGCAGCCGATTTTCGTGTAGACACACGTGTGATGTTCTCTGCCGGACTGGCAGCACAACGCCTGAACTTGCTGAAAGACTGCAAGATGGTAATGGCCATCCCTGTAAGTGCATCCTCTAAGAATCCGTTCTTTGACCGGAAGCCAAAGCAGGAAACAAATACGTAATGATGCGTAACAAGTATATTGACGACTGACGCAGACAATAAACTGATTTTATAAATAACTAAATAGATAATAGTCTAATGGGAATCATGGTTGGACTTCCCAGCCCAAGTGGCTCGGAGAAAGATTTGCAGTTGAATTTCGGCAAAAACATGACCGTGCAGGTAGAAATGAGAGCACCTCATTTGCCCGCCGAATGGCATATGCAGAGTGGTATACAGTTGACATGGCCACACGCCGGTACAGACTGGGCATACATGCTGGCAGAAGTGCAAGAGTGTTTTATAAACATAGCCAGAGAAATAGCGAAGCGAGAGTTACTACTGATTGTCACTCCCGAACCGGAAGAAGTGAAAAAACAGATAGCCGCTACCGTCAACATGAGTAATGTCCGCTTTCTGGAATGTGCCACCAATGACACATGGGCACGCGACCACGGAGCTATCACCATGATAGACACCGGCACCCCTTTCCTGCTCGACTTTACATTCAACGGCTGGGGACTGAAATTTGCTTCCGAACTGGATAATCAAATCACCAAACAAGCGGTAGAAGCCGGAGCCTTGAAAGGCCAGTATGTAGACCACCTTGACTTCGTTCTCGAAGGAGGCTCCATCGAAAGCGACGGAATGGGCACACTGCTCACTACCTCCGAATGTCTGCTTTCTCCCCAGCGGAACGGGCGACTGAACCAGGTAGAGATAGAAGAATACCTGAAATCAACCTTCCACCTGCAAAAGGTTCTTTGGTTAGACCACGGCTATCTTGCCGGCGACGACACCGACAGCCACATCGACACCCTGGCACGTTTCTGTTCTACCGACACCATTGCTTACGTGAAATGCGACGACAAAGAAGACGAACACTACGAAGCATTACTTGCAATGGAGGAACAACTGAAAACATTCCGCACCCTAGCAGGAGAACCCTATCGCCTGTTAGCCTTACCGATGGCGGACAAGATCGAAGAAGACGGCGAACGCCTGCCCGCTACTTACGCCAACTTCCTGATTATGAACGAAGTTATTCTCTACCCGACATACCATCAGCCAGCGAATGACCAAAAAGCAAGAGAAGTGTTACAACAAGCATTTCCAGAACATCAGATAATCGGAATAGACTGCCGTGCCCTGATTAAGCAACACGGTTCCCTGCATTGTGTCACCATGCAATACCCATTGGGAGTTATAAAATAACAAATGAATCAATCAAGTAATTATTCATCATGAAAAAGATAAAAGTCGGAATCATCCAACAATCCAATACCGCAGATATTCGGGTCAACCTGATGAACCTCGCAAAGAGTATCGAGGCTTGCGCTGTTCACGGTGCGCAACTGATTGTGCTTCAAGAGCTACACAATTCACTTTATTTCTGCCAGACAGAAAACACCAACCTGTTTGATCTGGCTGAACCTATTCCCGGACCATCCACAGGCTTTTATTCCGAGTTGGCAGCCGCCAATAAAGTAGTCCTTGTCACCTCTCTTTTTGAGAAACGTGCCCCCGGACTATATCATAACACCGCTGTTGTGTTCGACCGCGACGGAAGCATTGCGGGAAAATACCGGAAAATGCATATTCCCGATGATCCGGCTTACTACGAGAAATTCTATTTCACTCCCGGAGACATCGGTTTTGAACCTATTCAAACCTCTTTAGGAAAGCTAGGCGTACTGGTATGCTGGGATCAATGGTATCCGGAAGCTGCCCGCCTGATGGCACTGAAAGGTGCGGAACTTTTAATTTATCCTACCGCCATCGGCTGGGAAAGCAGTGACACGGACGACGAAAAAGCCCGCCAACTCAACGCCTGGATTATTTCGCAGCGTGCCCATGCCGTTGCCAATGGTCTTCCTGTCATCTCCGTCAACCGTGTAGGACACGAGCCCGATCCTTCCGGACAGACAAACGGCATCCTATTTTGGGGAAACAGTTTCGTAACAGGACCGCAAGGAGAATTCCTGGCACAAGCCGGAAACGATCATCCGGAAAACATTGTAGTGGAAATAGATATGGAACGCTCGGAAAACGTCCGCCGTTGGTGGCCTTTCCTCCGTGATCGCCGGATTGACGAATACGAAGGACTTACCAAACGCTTCCTCGACTAAAGTTCACTACTGAAAGTTATTGCAGAAGTTCTCTATATAAAGAAAGGATATTCAGTAAATATCCCTACAATAAGAAAATAAGAAGGGCACAGAGTTAAAATCTAAATTAAAAACTCCGTGCCCTTCCTATATATTATATTTAACAACTATTTCATTGAAAAGTTATTTTCTTGTTGGCTAGAAAATTAGCCCCTCCATAAATAAACAATCCCAGGAATTGGGCCAGATATTCATTCACGTCCAATCCTTCTACCAATAACACAAGAAATAAGAACTGTGCGGTGTAAGCCACGGCAAAAGCAGAACAAAAGAGCAGTATCTGTTTCCAGATACTATTCTTTTTATTTTCTACGGGGAATATCCAGTATTTGCACCAGATAAAGTTATGGATTTGAGCTATCAGATACGCTGTTATATTAGCCACCATATAGTCACCGTCGAATGACATTTCTTTCATCATTAACCATACAACCAACGCCATAATTAAGGCGTTCATTGTACCGATGACTATAAAACGGAATATACGTACAGATTCTTTCACTCGCCCTCTTTCAGATCAACGATCAAATTCAGTTCATCAAGTTGAGTCTGGTCGATTGCAGACGGTGCATCCAGCATCACATCACGTCCGGAATTGTTTTTCGGGAACGCAATACAGTCGCGGATAGAATCCAAACCAGCGAACAAAGATACCCAACGGTCGAGTCCGTATGCCAAACCACCGTGAGGAGGTGCACCATACTTAAAGGCATTCATCAGGAAGCCAAACTGTGCTTCTGCCTTCTCCGGAGTGAATCCAAGAATCTCGAACATCTTCGCCTGTAATTTCGCATCGTGGATACGGATAGATCCGCCGCCAACTTCCACACCATTAATTACCATATCATAAGCATCTGCACGTACAGCTGCCGGATCAGTGTCCAACATAGGAATATCTTCCTGCTTCGGATGAGTAAACGGATGATGCATAGCCATCAGACGGCCTTCCTCCTCGCTCCATTCGAACATCGGGAAGTCAATCACCCAAAGGCAAACAAACTTATTCTTATCACGCAATCCCAGTTGAGCGCCCATTTCCAGACGAAGCTCACAAAGTTGTTTACGTGTTTTCATCACATCGTCGCCGGACAGGATCAGAATCAAGTCACCCGGTTTAGCACCGAATGCCTCTTTCATTTGCTGAAGCACTTCCTGCGTATAGAATTTATCCACGCTCGATTTCACAGTTCCGTCCGCTTCTACACGGGCATATACCATACCTTTTGCACCAATCTGCGGTTTCTTTACGAATTCCGTCAATGCATCCAGTTGTTTACGGGTATAGGTTGCAGCACCTTCGGCACAGATACCACCCACATAAGCAGCATTATCGAAAACAGAGAATCCGTGACCTTTCATAATATCCATCAATTCCACGAATTTCATGCCGAAACGCAAGTCCGGTTTGTCGCTACCATAATATTTCATGGCATCCGCCCAAGACATACGCTGGAACGGTTCAGCCAGTTCCACACCACGCAGTGTTTTGAACAAATGTTTAGCCATTCCTTCGAAAGTAGTGATAATATCTTCCTGCTCAACGAAGCTCATTTCGCAGTCAATCTGCGTAAATTCCGGCTGACGGTCAGCACGCAAGTCCTCATCGCGGAAACATTTTGCGATCTGGAAGTAACGGTCGAAACCGGAAACCATCAGCAATTGCTTCAATGTCTGCGGAGATTGCGGAAGTGCGTAGAACTGTCCCGGATTCATACGTGACGGCACCACGAAGTCACGTGCACCTTCAGGAGTAGAACCGATCAAAACAGGCGTTTCCACTTCGATGAAGCCCAGACTATCCAGATATTTGCGAACTTCAATCGTCATTCTGTGGCGCAGTTCCAGATTAGAGCGGACAGCGTTACGACGCAAATCCAGGTAACGATATTTCATGCGGATATCATCACCACCATCCGTATTATCCTCAATGGTGAACGGGGGAGTCATTGCAGTATTTAGTACGTTCAGTTCGGAAACGATAATTTCAATGTCTCCGGTAGGAATGTTTACATTCTTGCTGAAACGTTCATTAACCGTTCCTGTCACTTGAATGACGAACTCACGTCCCAATTTATTAGCACGTTCACAGAGTTCAGCATTAATTTCTTCGTTAAAGACCAACTGGGTAATTCCGTAACGGTCGCGGAGGTCAATAAAAGTCATTCCTCCCATTTTACGGCTGCGCTGTACCCATCCGGACAGCGTAACTTGCTTGTTTACATCAGAGATTCTTAGTTCTCCACATGTGTGCGTTCTGAACATATATTTTTTATTTAAACGATTATCACTCGCGTTTTTATTTTGATTGAACCAAAACTGCGCAAAAGTACGCAATAATTTGTAATTCGTAGTCAGTAATCCGTTATTTTATCAGACTTTCTTTGTCAGCTTTTTCAATATTTTCTTGTTTCTGTCTGTTATATTGTCAACGATGGCTTCATTCATCAATTTGATGCCATTCATATATTCCTGCGCTCTTTGGAGCACATTGGCAGCATCCTTTTCCGACGCTTGCGGCACCACTACACGCAATCCCCTTTGGATCAACTCAATGTTCACATTAGCGTCCGTTTCCATGGGGTCGCCGTCAAAGTGCACTACTCCCGGAGAAGTGCGGCGGATACACAACTGCTTGCAACGGAAAGTCTTGATACGGCTATTCTGATCGATTGTCTTATTGAATAACTGGAAAGCCAATGAGGGGACATCCAATACGGTGAATGGTTCAAGAATGGTCACATCCAGCAAGCCATCCGTCAGCGTAGCTTGCGGGGCGATATAAGCATTGTTTCCATATTGCGACGCGTTTCCGCAGGCAATCAGGAAAGCCTTATACTTGGAAACTCCGTTTTCCGTTTCCAGTTCATACGTTTCCGGTTCATATTTAAGACTCTCTTGCAGGGTCTTTTCCAGATAAGTCAACAGCCCGCGTTTACCGGCATGCGCAAACTTCAGACTAACAAAAGCATCGAACCCCAATCCGCAAGTGCAGAAAAAATCCACACCATTAATCTTACCATAATCTATAACATCCATGCAACCTTCATTCAGCACTTCCAGCGCCCTTTTCGGTTCCATCGGTATATGCAAATGCCGCGCCAGTCCATTGCCCGATCCGCAAGGAATAATTCCCAGTGCGGTATCAGTATGCACCAACGAACGAGCTATTTCATTGATTGTCCCGTCCCCGCCGATAGCCACTACTATATCAGTTTTCTCTTCGGCAGCTTTGGCAGCTATTTCTACTGCATGACCGGCTCTTTCCGTATACACTACTTCCCAAGAGTATCTCGCCTTGTCTATTTTTTCGTCCAGCAAGTTAAGAATCAATTCTTTACTTTGTGTTCCCGAAATAGGGTTGACGACGAATTTTATTTTTTTCATCCTTTCGTTCATGCCATTTTTGTCAATTGTAGACGACAAAAGTAATATAAATATCTTAAATTTTAATCTATTAGAGGTTTCTAATCACATGCAAGCAACTTTTTTCTCTTAAAAAGAACAGATAAAAGCAAATTTTGTTATCTTTGCCCCCTGTTTTTAAACACTTGTTAAGATAAAAAGATGCTAGATCGTCAGCGAACGATCTGATTATGAGTATAATAAATTATAATTCATGGGATTATTACAAGAGAAGTTAGCTAAGTACGACCTGCCACAAAAGTTTATGGCACAGGGCGTTTACCCATATTTCCGTGAGATAGAAGGAAAACAGGGTACAGAGGTAGAAATGGGCGGACACGAAGTGTTGATGTTCGGTTCCAATGCATACACTGGCCTTACGGGAGATGAAAGAGTGATTGAAGCAGGTGTCAAGGCCATGCATAAATATGGTTCCGGATGCGCAGGTTCGCGCTTCTTGAATGGTACACTTGACCTGCACGTTCAATTGGAAAAAGAACTGGCTGCCTTTGTAGGCAAAGATGAAGCGCTCTGCTTCTCAACCGGTTTTACGGTGAATTCCGGAGTTATTCCTGCTTTGACAGATCGCAATGATTATATCATTTGTGACGACCGCGACCATGCATCTATCGTAGATGGCCGTCGCCTCTCCTTCTCTCAACAACTGAAATATAAGCATAACGATATGGCGGATCTGGAAAAGCAACTTCAAAAGTGCAACCCGGATTCAGTGAAGCTCATCATAGTAGACGGCGTGTTCTCTATGGAAGGCGACCTGGCAAACTTGCCCGAAATCGTACGCTTGAAACATAAATACAACGCTACTATCATGGTAGACGAAGCTCATGGATTGGGGGTATTCGGAAAACAAGGACGTGGCGTTTGCGACCATTTCGGTCTGACTCACGAAGTTGACCTGATTATGGGTACTTTCAGCAAATCGCTGGCTTCTATCGGTGGATTCATTGCTGCTGATTCTTCTATCATCAACTGGTTACGTCACAACGCACGTACTTATATATTTAGTGCATCCAACACTCCGGCTGCTACCGCATCTGCTCTTGAAGCTCTCCACATCATCCAGAATGAACCGGAAAGACTTGAAGCGCTGTGGGAAGCTACCAACTATGCATTAAAGCGTTTCCGTGAAGCAGGTTTTGAAATCGGTGCAACAGAATCACCTATCATTCCTCTTTATGTACGTGACACGGAGAAAACATTCATGGTCACTAAATTGGCTTTCGACGAGGGTGTATTTATCAATCCTGTTATTCCTCCGGCATGTGCACCGCAAGATACTTTGGTGCGTGTGGCATTGATGGCTACTCATACAAAAGATCAAATTGACCGCGCTGTAGAGAAGCTGGTTAAGGCATTTAAAGCACTGGATATTTTATAATCCGATTTATATAAATCATCTAAAAAAGTCTGGTACAGTAATGTATCAGACTTTTTTATTATCTTTACGCCTACAACAATATGTGTGATTATGCAAGATATAGTAAACGGACGCTGCGGTTGGTGCGGAACTGACGAACTGTATGTGAAATACCACGATCAGGAGTGGGGAAAGTTAGTGACCGACGACAAGACACTGTTTGAGTTTCTTGTGCTGGAAAGTGCTCAAGCAGGATTGAGTTGGATAACTATCCTTAAAAAGCGAGAGGGATATCGCAAAGCCTTTTGTGATTTCGACCCTGAACGAGTGGCACAAATGAACGATGAAGATATTGAACGACTGATGCAATTTGATGGCATTGTGAAAAACCGTCTGAAAATCAAAGCGACAATTACAAATGCAAGACAGTTCTTAGCCATACAAAAAGAATTCGGTAGTTTTTACGACTATACACTGTCGTTCTTTCCCGAAAGAAAACCGATCATCAATACCTTTCAGTCATTGAGTGAGATTCCGGTATCATCTCCCGAATCTGATGCCATGAGCAAGGATATGAAGAAACGAGGATTTAAATTCTTTGGAGCTACGATTTGTTATGCTCACTTGCAGGCAGCAGGGTTTATTAACGACCATCTGGCAGACTGTATTTGCCGGTAGGAGAAAGTTGCCTTAGCGTTAACATCAATCGTCTTATCTTCTTTGAATGTCGGACTGGTAAGTTCTACACCCCAGGGAGTAGCAGCTGCACGAGTGGTAACTTTTACAATAGCTACTTCCATTCCTTTACTGCTGGTCAGCTCGGCCTTGATAGCGGCATAATCACCCTTTTTCACGTTAAGCGCTAGTGTGAGTTCATATTTTTCGCTGTTCACTTTAAACTCGTTGAACTTATCAAGACAGCGATTTCTTTCATAAACGAAATCAAATCTTCTTTCTTCATCAGCTTTTTTAATAATTATTGTTTACTGATTTAACAGCCGAATTTATTCGACAAAACAAAACTAAAAATAGATTTTGACACACCTAATTTACGTCCTTAAAAATCAATTTATTTTACAGTTATAAATCAATTCCTTTTCATACTTTTGCGGGAAATTAAGCCGACAATACAGGTTTGATATACAATTTAATTTTTTATAATGAAAGAAGACAAAACAGGCACGGAAACCTACATCATCAATGGCTTCAAACCGTTCTCGCAATTTGCGACGGAATATTTTCCGTGTCCTTCGCAATGCGTTCAGAAAAAAGACGCTTTTTTTATCCCCTAAATGAAGGCTCCAAACCTGTGCGGAAGAAGCTCCGTTTGATACATTCAGAGGCTTCGTTTCAAGCAAACGGAACCTCTGTTTTTTACCTCACCCCCTCCTATCCAATTCTCTACTACCCAAACATCCGGTTCGGGCATCGGATTGAGCCTGTGCAAACAAATCATAACTTTGCATGACGGAAGTATCAATATAAAATCGGAATCAGGGAAAGGAAGTTATTTTATTCTTACTTTCCCTAAATGAGAATCACTGAAAGCCTCCTGAACCTTTGGGACTGATGTAATAATCAGGGTAACAGCAGAGGAATTATCCTCTGCTACCCAGGCTATTCGCATCGGGATTCAGCTCCTTTACAGCCTCTTTGACTGCTTTGTTACTCGGCTTGCGGTATGCTTCCCCCTGTTGTACGGGGACAATCTCATTCACCATTCTTTCATATCCTTTTTGCTCTAACAAGTGCACTTCTTTTTCACTTGCTTCGTTTTGTTTTTTTGTTTTCATAAGACTTTTCATTTTAAATTTCTTATTTAGAGAACAGAAAACAGCGAAAGATGGTTCATACCCGCAGATTATTTATGTATATCTTTTCCGTCATATACAAACTAAATCTTATATTTGTGCTTTCATTCCACTTATCCTCTTAATAAATTATGAAAGAAAACAAATACGATAATAATCGCTTCTTTAGTCAATATTCGCAAATGTCCCGTTCGGTGGAAGGTTTGAAAGGTGCTGGAGAATGGCACGTATTACAGAAAATGCTCCCCAATTTTGCAGGAAAAAGGGTGTTGGATTTAGGCTGTGGATTCGGATGGCATTGCATTTATGCAATAGAACATGGAGCGACACACGTTACCGGAATTGATATTTCTGAAAAAATGCTCGAAGAAGCCCGGAAAAGAAACCCGTCTCCACTCATTGAATATCAATGTATGGCTATTGAGGACTTTGATTTTCAGCCGGATTCTTATGATATAGTTATCAGCTCATTAGCTTTCCATTACCTCGAATCTTTTATAGATATATGCCGGAAAATTAATCATTGCTTAACTCCGGGAGGGGCTTTTGTCTTTTCTGTCGAGCATCCTATATTTACAGCTTACGGCAATCAGGATTGGCATTACGACCAGGAGGGGAATCCTATCCATTGGCCGGTAGATCGTTATTTTACAGAAGGTAAACGCACGGCAGTCTTTCTGGGCGAAGAAGTGGTCAAATACCACAAAACATTGACTACCTATATAAACAGCCTCCTTCAAACCGGATTTGAGATATGCGAACTGATAGAGCCACAACCCGACGAAAAGTTGTTGGATACTATTCCGGGAATGAAAGATGAACTACGACGCCCCATGATGCTTCTGATCTCTGCCAAGAAAAAAAAGTGAAGCCGCAAAGCAATGAGATTCAAGGTATTGAAAAATAATAAATAAAAAACATTCGCTTAGCTATTGTTAATTAAAAAATACTCCCTATCTTTGCACCGCTTTTGGAAATAATAACCCCAAAGTTTTCGGGGTGTAGCGCAGTCCGGTTAGCGCACCTGCTTTGGGAGCAGGGGGTCGTGGGTTCGAATCCCGCTACCCCGACTACAAAAAAGAGGGTTATTAAGTTCAAAGTTTTTCGGGGTGTAGCGCAGTCCGGTTAGCGCACCTGCTTTGGGAGCAGGGGGTCGTGGGTTCGAATCCCGCTACCCCGACGAAGAAAATCAAGTCAAGATTCACAAAATAAAGCCAGTACAATTAGTATTGGCTTTTTATTATATATAGGATAAGTGCAATTATCCCCGTTTGGGGACAAATAAAAAGGGCAATTCTTTGAAATATCTTTGAACAGATTCCTAGCATTATCTTCATTTTCTTATTTAATTTAGAGTAAAAATCTATTTTGTTAACTTTATTCCCCTTTTATTTTGGCGTTATCAATGTTTTGCGTTAACTTTATAGCGGAAATACAAACATTGTTTATAGAGAAAACGATAACAAACAAAATACTTAAACACATGAAGAAAACTCTGCTGATGCTCGTTGTTATTTTCATTTCATTACATTCGCATTCACAAAGTCCCTTTCTGAATTTTAGAATTCCAGAAAAATCAAATAAGCGTATCATTGGATATTCTTCAAGTAATAAAATAGATGTTTTTTTAAATATAAAATATCAACCTTGTAATACTCTAATACAGTATTACAAACAGAATTCCAATAAATTGATTGTATAACAAAAGTAACGATATGATGAAAAAGTTTTTTTATTTGAGTGCGATACTAGCCATCGTTTTGGTTTCATGTAATTCAGAAAAGGAGTATATAGCAAAGCTCTCTAATACCGCTTCCATGATTGAGAAAGAAGCTGATTTAAGTGAAGCAATAGCTCTTCATTATTGTGATACTTGGAGAAAAGTGATTTATGATCATGAATACAATGGAGAATATTGTACTGATTTCAATGAAGCCTTAGCGAAGCATCAGGAGTTTATAATCACAACAGACACCTATAAGAGGCTCAAACAAAAGAAAGATTCAATTGAGGCTATAATGCCACAACTAAATGATTATCCTTCAAATTGTAAAGATGCTTATAATGAGTTAGTATCAATATATGCAGATGCAGATGAATTATTCAGATTTGCAGATGAGCCTAGGGGCTCTTTATCTACATACTCAACAAAAACGACAGACCTTTATCAAAAGATAGAAAAGTCACTGAAAGAATTTAAAATAAAGCATATACAAAACAAATAATTTAAGAGAGTAGTTTAGTTATTGCAGCAGCTTATTGAATTTAAGACTATCAAAAGACATAATAATAATTTCACTTCGAGAGCAACTTCAGAAAGTACTGCTAAAAAATAGTGTTCAAAAGCTAGAAATTACTCTCTTGAATTATGAGTTAGAAAAGAACAAAACAAAGATCTCAAAATAGCGTATTTGAACCAGCTTTGAAAGAGTGACGGTATATGCTCGCGATAGTGACGGTATCGCTGTCATATACCGTCACTATCTTTACCGGATAGCGTCACCCTTTTACATATTCAAATAATAATCCCGGGTTAGCGTCATATATTCCTCACTATATTGATGACGAGCCAGTTCTGTCAATAGTTCTTCTACAATACACTCTTGATTGGAAAAAGAAAAAGTAATCAAAACACGTTTCGGAATACCGCCGGGCTTAGTGATTACATTCAGTTGACGGACTGCATATAGCTTTCTCATATAAGCTATCTTTTTTACCCGTTCAGCTACATCTGCCGGAATCACCATTGTGAAAAATCCGTCTTCTGCCAATAATCCGCTTACTCCTTCCAACAAATCTTCATAAGTCAAAGAATCATTGTGACGAGCCGCGGCTCTCTGACGATCCGGACATTCCAGCGAATCGACAAAATAAGGAGGATTAGAAACAATTACGTCGAATTTATCCGAAGACCTGTATTTCTTAAAATCAGCCTGCACCACTTCTACCCGCTCCTTCCAAGGCGAACGAATGATATTTTCCCTGGCTTGCCCGACAGCCGCTTCGTCTATTTCCAACGCTACAATATTTGCATCCGGCAAACTGCGTTGCGCCAACATTAAAGCCACCAACCCAGTTCCCGTCCCAATGTCCAGAATCCGGTGCGCACTCTCAACGAGAGTCCAAGCCCCCAGAAGTACTCCATCCGTACCGACTTTCATGGCACATTTATCATGCCATACCGTAAATTGCTTAAATTTAAAATAAGGATTCGACATTTTATCCGTTTATCTTAAAGCCGTTTTATACTATTATTTTATTGCAAATCGCCAAAAATAAATAATAATTATGGAATACTCCCTTTATAAGCCGATATTTTGGCATTGTTTTTGTGTTTTTATTCTGCGCAGTGCTTTATTATTAGAGAGAATCAATTAACTTTGCAAACGATTTATGCATATCAGTATGACATAAACTAAATTAAAACGAAAAGATGAAAGAAAGATATTTATTGGAAGATGGAGGCGATAACAGCTTCTCGCTAATCACAGACTATGATGGGAACGATGAACAAGCATTTGATGTAAATGTGAAATCTGGTGAAATTCTTCCAGTACTCCCCTTACGTAATATGGTGTTGTTTCCTGGAGTATTCCTGCCGATCACGGTAGGCCGCAAGTCTTCTCTGAAACTCGTACGAGATGCCGACAAGAAACATAAAGATATTGCAGTAGTATGCCAGAGATCGGCACATACAGAAGATCCGAAACTGGAGGATTTACACAATATCGGTACCGTAGGACGAATTGTGCGGATATTGGAAATGCCCGATCAGACAACAACTGTCATTCTTCAGGGAATGAAACGTTTAAGTCTGACAAACATCATCGAAACTCATCCGTACCTGAAAGGTGAAATACAACTTTTGGAGGAAGATGTCCCAGGCAAAGATGATAAAGAGTTTCAAGCCTTGGTGGAAACTTGCAAGGACTTGACAATGAGATACATCAAATCGTCAGATGTGATGCATCAGGATTCGTCGTTTGCTATTAAAAACATCAACAACCCAATGTTCCTGGTCAATTTCATCTGCTCAAACCTGCCGTTCAAGAAAGATGAGAAGATGGACTTGTTGAGCATCAACTCATTGCGTGAACGCACTTATCACTTACTGGAAATTCTGAACCGTGAAGTGCAGTTGGCAGAAATCAAGGCATCCATCCAAATGCGTGCCCGTGAAGATATCGACCAGCAACAACGCGAATACTTCCTGCAACAGCAGATCAAGACTATTCAGGATGAACTGGGTGGCGGCGGTCAAGAGCAGGAAATAGAGGAAATGCGCCAGAAGGCAGAAAGAATGCGCTGGAATTTAGAAGTCAGAGACACGTTCATGAAAGAACTTGCCAAACTGGAGCGTACTCACCCGCAATCTCCGGATTACAGCGTACAGCTCAACTATCTGCAAACGATGCTCAATCTCCCATGGGGTACTTATACAACTGACAATCTGAACCTTAAAAACGCAGAAAAGACGTTGAACAAAGACCATTACGGACTGGAGAAAGTAAAAGAACGTATTTTGGAACACTTAGCCGTATTGAAGCTGAAAGGTGATATGAAATCACCGATTATCTGCTTGTATGGCCCTCCGGGAGTGGGTAAAACATCTCTTGGAAGATCCATCGCATCTGCGCTCAAACGGAAATATGTACGTATGTCTTTAGGTGGTGTGCATGACGAAGCGGAGATTCGTGGTCATCGTAAGACTTATATCGGTGCTATGCCCGGACGAATCATCAAGAGCTTGATAAAAGCCGGTGCTTCCAATCCTGTTTTCATCTTGGATGAAATAGACAAGGTCAGTGCCGACCGTCAGGGGGACCCTTCTTCTGCATTGCTGGAAGTGCTCGACCCGGAACAGAATACTTCTTTCCATGATAACTTCCTAGATGTAGACTACGATCTCTCCAAGGTATTGTTTATTGCAACAGCCAACAACCTGAACACAATCCCCGGTCCGTTGCTGGACCGTATGGAATTGATTGAAGTAAGCGGATATATCACGGAAGAGAAAGTCGAGATTGCCCGCAAGCATCTGCTACCCAAAGAATTGGAAGCCAACGGACTCAAAAAAACGGATATCAAGCTTCCTAAAGATACGCTGGAAGCTATAATCGAGTCATATACCCGTGAAAGCGGCGTTCGCGAACTGGAAAAGAAGATCGGTAAGATTCTTCGCAAATCGGCTCGCCAATATGCTACGGACGGTTATTTCGCTAAGACGGAAATCAAACCGACAGATTTGTATGATTTCCTCGGAGCACCCGAATATACACGCGACAAGTATCAGGGAAATGATTACGCAGGTGTAGTCACCGGATTGGCATGGACAGCTGTCGGAGGCGAAATCTTATTTGTAGAAACCAGTTTGAGCCGCGGCAAGGGCGGACGTCTTACATTGACCGGTAACTTGGGAGATGTGATGAAAGAATCTGCCATGCTGGCACTTGAATATATCAAGGCGCATGCTTCTGTCCTTAGTCTGGACGAAGAGATCTTTGACAACTGGAATATCCATATCCACGTTCCTGAAGGGGCTATTCCGAAAGACGGTCCATCAGCAGGTATCACGATGGCCACTTCACTGGCTTCTGCCCTGACTCAAAGAAAAGTGAAAGCCAACATTGCCATGACGGGAGAAATCACTCTTCGCGGCAAAGTGCTTCCTGTGGGTGGCATCAAGGAGAAGATATTGGCAGCCAAACGTGCCGGAATCAAGGAAATCATCATGAGTGCCGAGAACAAAAAGAACATAGATGAAATTCAGGATATTTATTTGAAAGGACTGACTTTCCACTATGTAAACGATATAAAAGAGGTATTCGCTATTGCATTGACCAACGAAAAAGTAACGGATCCTATTGATTTATCTGTTAAGAAACCCAGCCAGGAATGACATTTGAGTTACAATATACAGACACTAAAAGTAATGCCCGTGCCGGTCTGATAACAACAGACCACGGGCAGATACAAACACCTATCTTCATGCCGGTGGGCACACTGGGCACTGTGAAGGGAGTACATCTGACCGAATTAAAAGAAGACATTCAGGCACAGATTATTCTGGGTAATACCTATCACCTCTATTTGCGTCCGGGATTGGACGTGATCGAGAAAGCAGGCGGACTGCACCGCTTTAACGGTTTCGACCGCCCCATGCTGACTGACAGCGGTGGTTTTCAGGTATTCTCATTAGCCGGAATCAGAAAGCTGCGTGAAGAAGGAGCTGAATTTCGTTCGCATATCGACGGAAGCAAGCACATCTTCACTCCGGAGAAGGTGATGGACATTGAACGGACTATCGGTGCGGATATTATGATGGCTTTTGACGAATGTCCTCCGGGCGACTCGGATTACGAGTATGCCAAAAAGTCATTAGGATTAACCCACAGGTGGCTCGACCGTTGTATACAACGTTTTAATGAGACAGAACCTAAATACGGTTACAACCAGTCTCTCTTCCCCATCGTCCAGGGATGCGTTTATCCTGACCTGCGCAAGCAATCTGCAGAGTTTGTAGCGTCCAAAGGTGCTGACGGGAATGCTATCGGCGGTTTGGCGGTAGGTGAACCGGTAGACAAGATGTATGAAATGATCGAGATTGTCAATGAAATACTTCCCAAAGACAAACCCCGTTACCTGATGGGGGTCGGAACTCCTGTCAACATTCTTGAAGGAATAGAACGCGGCGTGGATATGTTCGACTGCGTTATGCCTACAAGAAACGGACGAAATGGCATGTTGTTCACCAAAGATGGCATTATCAATATGCGGAACAAAAAATGGGAAACAGACTTCTCTCCTATTGAAGCCGACGGAGCCTCTTGCGTGGATACATTGTACAGCAAGGCTTATTTGCGCCATCTTTTCCATGCACAAGAGCTACTGGCTATGCAAATCGCTTCCATACACAATCTGGCATTCTATCTGTGGCTGGCAGGGGAAGCAAGAAAGCACATTATTGCCGGAGATTTCTCGACCTGGAAGCCGATGATGGTTAAAAGAGTATCAACTAGATTATAAGAAATGAAAAGCAATCGATTTATAAAACGGCTGGACTGGTATATCATCAAGAAGTTCTTGGGGACATACGTATTTGCTATTGCACTAATCATTTCTATTGCAGTGGTATTCGACTTCAACGAAAAGATGGACAAACTAATGGAGCATGAAGCTCCATGGGATAAAATCATCTTTGAATACTACATGAACTTTATCCCCTATTTCTCCAATCTGTTCAGTCCATTGTTCGTATTCATTGCTGTTATTTTCTTTACCTCCAAACTGGCAGAAAACTCCGAAATTATCGCGATGTTCTCCACCGGTATGAGCTTTAAAAGGATGATGCGCCCTTATATGATTTCTGCCGCTATCATCGCATTGGTCACCTTCACACTAAGTTCGTATGTGATTCCGAAAGGAAGTGTTACGCGTCTGAATTTTGAAGATCGGTATATCAAACCAAAGAAACAAAACTCGGTAAGCAATGTGCAGCTGGAAGTGGATAGCGGAGTGATTGCATATATCGACAACTATAACAACGCAATGAAAACCGGTAACCGCTTTTCATTGGATAAATTTGTGGATAAAAAATTAGTTTCGCATTTAACTGCACGACGGATTACCTACGACACCACCACCGTTCATAAATGGACGATCCACGATTATATGGTACGCGAACTGGATGGTTTAAAGGAAAAAATCACTAAGGGAGACCGGATAGACTCTATCATCAACATGGAACCTTCTGACTTTCTCATCATGAAAAATCAGCAGGAAATGCTGACCAGTCCCGAATTAAGCGATTATATCGCCAAACAGAAACGAAGAGGATTTGCCAACATCAAGGAATTTGAGATCGAATATCACAAACGAATTGCCATGTCGTTCGCCTCTTTCATCCTTACCATCATCGGTGTATCGCTTTCGTCCCGAAAAACGAAAGGTGGTATGGGGCTTCATCTGGGTATCGGATTAGGATTAAGTTTCTCTTATATTCTGTTCCAGACGATTACTTCTACCTTTGCCGTGAACGGAAATGTGCCGCCTGCCATTGCAGTCTGGATTCCTAATATCCTTTATGCGGGTATCGCATTCTTCTTGTACCAGAAGGCGCCTAAATAAAAGGTAGGCAAGCCTTCCACAGTCTTCACGGATTCGTGCCTTTACTTTATCATCTGGTGCATTCAGTTTCTTCTTATGAACGTTATTTCACGAATCCAACCTTGTCCGCTTCGGTTATTTGCTTGATGATACGACAAGGATTGCCTGCAGCAAGGGTACGGGGAGGAATATCATGCGTGACGATGCTTCCACAACCGATGACGGCTCCTTCGCCTATAGTTACACCTGCCATGATTTTTACATTGCCGGCTATCCACACCTTGTCACCAATGGTGATGCGACCGCCTATGAGTGCTCCCAGAGCACGCTCCTCGGGATCAAGACTGTGGTTGGCACTGTACATACCTACATTAGGACCTATGAGAACATGGTTGCCGATGGTGATACGTGAGCAATCAAGTAACACAGCACCGAAGTTGATGTAAACGTCATTGCCGATGTAAATGTTCTTACCAAACTCACAAATAAAGTTTGGCTCAATATACACATTTTCTCCAATACTACCAAATAGCTCTTTCAACAGCTGCTTACGCTCTTCGGGTTGTTCATCGGTTGTTTGATTGAACTTCTTGAAGATGTTTTTTGCCTCTACACGGCGTTTAAACAAATCTTCATCGAAGTCATCGTAAATCATGTCAAGTTGCATCTTTTCCCATGCAGAGAGGGTGGAGTCATTTGATTTCATACCTTTTCGTATATAACGTCAGTTCGACGAATTATAATTATTTGATTATTTGGAGAATAACAATAAAAGTAGCATATTTATAGTGTCTAATTATAAACACATACAAAACCTTTATCACTATATTTACAGAATGCAAAGTTATTGAAATATTTTGTTTGGCAGATAATTTCTGTAAGTTTTCTGATTCCTTACCCACGGCTTTTTCATTTAAGAAAAAGTATTTTAAGATACAAGATCTTAGTGTTTTGGATGCACCGGATAAACGAAGAGTATAAAGAGAAGTTCCGCCTATTCTTGCTAATGCAAGTGCAGGCGGAACTTTTTTGTTGTATCCATTTCCTCTTTTGTCTATTCTCCATTGTTTTCACCTGACGGTGATTTGGAAAATCCCTCTTTCTCCTTACATTCTTAAAATCGTTAACCGACTTCTTTTACATAAGCAGAAAGATCTGCAGCAGAGATGTTTTTGGCTATAATTACACCATTTCCATCCAATAAATAGTTAGTGAATCCCCGGTTTAAACGGTACTTCTTAAATAAGCCGGAATCCTCGCCTTCTGTTTCCACGAAACAAGTGGGCGTAACTATTTGATCCTTACGAACGGTTTCCTTAAATATTGACTGATATTCGTCAAATGAAATAGAAACCATTTCCACATTATGAGAAGAACGAAGCGCATTGCTCAAACTTACATTTTGCATCCGGGACTGCGCGTCATAACTTGCCCAAAAACTTAGCAACACATATTTACCTTTCAAATTTCCCAATTTAAAGGCGGGTTGCCCGTCTGACGTAGATTCGATTTTAAAATCAGGGGCTACGTCACCCTCACTCAAACCTCCGGTAGGTTTGTCTTTCTCAACGAAAGCGGTCAAGGAACAAATCAGTAATACAACAAAAATCCATTTTACATGCTTCATGTAATTAGGTTTTAGTTAATACTATCCGGGCCTGTCCTTAAACAGTGGTTTCTTCCCGAAACGTTGTCTTTTCAGGCATCAGGCGAAGAGGAATCCGCTGATTATCAGAGCCTTTATTTTTGAAACCGGGTGCAAAGGTAAGTAAATATTAAATTAACTTCCAAGCAAATAAGCAAAAATCTCACTTTTGGGGTATAACTTTTTATGTTATTTAGCATAAAAACGAACTTTTTTCTCTACTTTTGCAGAGTTAAAGTCTATTTTTTATGCAACCATCAAATACTGAATTGATTCTGATTCGAGTTACCGGCGAAGATCGCCCGGGACTGACTGCTTCCGTGACCGAAATCCTTGCCAAATATGATGCCACGATTCTCGATATCGGCCAGGCAGATATTCATAATACATTATCGCTGGGTATCCTGTTCAAGAGTGAAGAAAGACATTCCGGATTCATTATGAAGGAACTGTTGTTCAAGGCTTCTTCTCTGGGAGTGACCATCCGGTTTGAACCTATCACCACCGAGCAATATGAAAACTGGGTAGGTATGCAAGGGAAAAACCGTTATATCCTGACGGTTCTGGGACGCAAGCTTTCCGCCCGACAGATTTCTGCCGCTACAAGCATCTTAGCCGAGCAGGGCATGAATATCGATGCTATTAAACGTCTGACAGGTCGTATCCCGTTGGATGAATGTCAGGCAGATACACGTACCAGGGCTTGCATTGAGTTTTCAGTGAGAGGTACTCCGAAAGATCGCATTGCGATGCAGGAGAAGCTGATGAAGTTGGCCAGCGAACTGGAAATGGACTTTTCTTTCCAACAGGATAATATGTACCGTCGTATGCGCCGTCTAATCTGTTTTGATATGGACTCTACATTAATCGAAACAGAGGTGATTGACGAACTGGCTATCCGTGCCGGTGTAGGCGACGAAGTAAAGGCCATCACAGAAAGCGCCATGCGTGGAGAAATAGACTTTACAGAGAGCTTTACCCGCCGTGTAGCACTATTGAAAGGGCTGGACGAATCGGTAATGCAGGAAATAGCCGAGAGCTTGCCTATCACAGAGGGTGTAGAGCGGCTGATGTATGTATTGAAGAAGTACGGTTACAAAATCGCCATCCTTTCGGGAGGATTCACTTATTTCGGTCAATACCTGCAAAAAAAATACGGTATAGATTACGTCTATGCCAACGAACTGGAAATTATTGATGGCAAACTGACCGGACGTTACCTGGGAGATGTAGTAGACGGAAAACGGAAAGCTGAATTGCTCCGCCTCATTGCACAAGTGGAAAAGGTGGATATTGCACAGACCATCGCCGTAGGAGACGGAGCTAACGACCTCCCTATGCTAGGGGTTGCCGGACTGGGAATTGCCTTCCACGCAAAGCCTAAAGTGGTGGCAAATGCCAAGCAATCGATCAACACCATCGGACTGGATGGGGTGCTCTATTTCCTCGGATTCAAAGATTCTTACTTGAATATGTAATTAGACAAAAAAATAGATTATCTTTGCTGACAAATTAAATAAAAGAATGAAGTTTTCCGAACTACAATTAAATGCAAATGTGCTTGAGGCGCTTGATGCCATGCGATTTGACGAATGTACGCCTATACAGGAGCAGGCAATTCCAATCATACTTGAGGGTAAAGATTTGATCGCAGTAGCACAGACAGGAACAGGCAAAACGGCCGCATTTCTACTGCCTGTATTGAATAAATTATCTGAAGGTAAACATCCGGAAGATGCGATTAATTGTGTCATCATGTCTCCTACCCGGGAATTGGCCCAACAGATTGACCAGCAAATGGAAGGGTTTTCTTATTTCATGCCGGTATCGAGTGTTGCCGTATACGGTGGAAATGATGGAGTATTGTTCGAACAACAGAAAAAAAGGACTCACTTTAGGAGCTGATGTTGTTATTGCTACTCCCGGACGTCTGATCGCCCATTTAAGCCTTGGATATGTAGATCTTTCCAAGGTTTCTTATTTTATTCTGGATGAAGCAGACCGGATGCTCGACATGGGATTTTATGAAGATATCATGCAAATTGCGAAATATCTGCCGAAGGAACGACAGACAATCATGTTTTCTGCAACAATGCCTGCAAAGATTCAGCAATTGGCAAACACAATCTTAAATAATCCGTCAGAGATAAAGCTTGCAGTTTCTAAACCTGCAGAAAAGATTATTCAGGCGGCATATGTTTGTTACGAGAATCAAAAGTTGGGAATTATACGCAGTCTTTTTATGGATGAAGTTCCGGAGCGTGTGATCGTCTTTGCTTCTTCCAAAATCAAAGTCAAAGAAGTGGCTAAGGCCTTGAAGTCCATGAAACTGAATGTAGGGGAAATGCATTCGGATCTGGAACAGGCTCAACGGGAAACTGTTATGCACGAGTTTAAAGCCGGACGAATCAATATATTGGTAGCTACGGATATCGTTGCACGTGGTATCGACATTGATGATATTCGACTGGTTATCAACTTCGACGTGCCTCACGATAGCGAGGATTATGTACACCGCATTGGACGTACGGCACGTGCCAATAACGATGGCGTAGCACTTACGTTTATCAGCGAGAAAGAGCAAAGCAACTTCAAAAGTATTGAGAACTTCCTGGAAAAAGAGATTTATAAAATTCCTATTCCTGAAGAATTGGGAGAAGCTCCGGAATACAAACCACATTCTTTTAGCAAGGGCAAGGGTGGCAACTACAAAAGAAAAGATTTCCGGGGAAAAAGGAATAATAATAACGGAGGAAAGAGAAATAACCGTCCGTCTCCCCCAGACAAAATTAAAGCAAGGCTTTTTAATCCGGCACTATACGATCTGAATGTATGGTGCTTTTTTTATTTGGATGAAATGATAGTCAAATCTCCTTTAAAACTTACTTCCATATTTACAATGCTATATATGGAAGTTTCCGGAATGGCCAAGACAGCCTGATAATGAAAACCGTTCCGGTCTACTTTCACAAACTTTGTATCTGACAGGATGGATTGCTCCAGAAAATCAACAGGAAGTACTTTGTCAAACATCTGTTTGGTAACATCGCTGGCAAACAGGCTCTTTTTACCTTCATACACACAAATGTGCATCACATTATCATAGTATACATTATCCATGCTAATCCCGTCTTCGGAATAAGTCGTCTTGATGACTCTCATTTTAGAAGGATTAATATATACGTATGCACGATAGCGAGTGCCATTATAAGCCACCACACTATCACGTTTGGTTACTTCCGTATATGCCGGAATTACTAATTCCTGACGGACAAAATAGATTGAATCATTGGCATCTTCGGATTTATGTAGCTTAATCACATCATCCGTTATGGAATGAAACCAGAATATATGTTCTGCCTGCTTATCAATCTTGTAATAAGTAGTATCATTTCCATAAGTATAAAGAGTATCCCGTATTATTTTAAATGCAATGGGAGTACTTTGCACATCTGCATAGTAGATCGTATCTCCTTCTACACGCATCAACGGGCTCTCCGTTTCATCGTCCAGCCAAATTCCCTGCAGTAGCCCTTTTGCACTAAGATCCTCCTTCTCTTGTTGAAGAGAATGGGGATTCTTATTGCCGCTACATGCCGCGAAAAAGATTGCCATTAACGATACAGCCACATTTTTCATCATCTATTTTAGTTTTGTATAAAGATACTCTTATTTTTTTATTTACCAATACAGTGATAAATAAATCCGAGTTCTTCCATCTCTTTTTTATCATATATATTACGCCCGTCCAACACAATCTGCCGGGACATCGTTTTCTTGATAACGGCCCATGAAGGCAGACGGAATTCTTTCCATTCGGTAACCAGCATCAACACATCAGCATCCAGTACGGCATCGTACATATCGCAAGCATAATAGATGGTATCGCCAATCCTACGCTTACATTCTTGCGTGGCAGCCGGATCGTATGCACGTACTTTACAACCAGCTTTGAGCAATCTATCAATCAGGACTAATGCCGGAGCCTCACGCATATCATCCGTTTCCGGTTTAAATGCCAATCCCCACAAAGCAACTGTCTTACCTTGCAAATCACCATTAAACTGCTTCACTAGCTTTTCGAACAAGACGCTTTTTTGGTTCTCATTCACTTCTTCCACAGCTGTAAGTACCCGCATGGTATAACCATTCTGTTCTGCCGTTTTAATCAATGCCTTCACATCTTTTGGGAAACAAGAACCACCATATCCGATGCCCGGATACAGAAACTTACGTCCGATACGGGTATCCGAACCTATTCCGCTACGCACCATATTCACATCCGCACCAACAATCTCGCACAAGTTTGCAATATCATTCATAAAGCTTATACGGGTTGCCAGCATCGAATTTGCCGCATATTTAGTCATTTCCGCAGACGGAATATCCATGAAAATCACACGGAAATTATTCAATAAGAATGGTTTATATAGTTTGGACATCAATTTCTCCGCACGTGCCGACTCCACTCCCACTACCACGCGGTCCGGGCTCATAAAGTCACTGATAGCATTTCCTTCTTTAAGGAATTCCGGATTAGAAGCCACATCAAAATCAACCTTCACGCCTCTCTTATCCAGTTCTTCCTGAATAACCGCACGAACCTTACTGGCAGTGCCTACCGGAACGGTACTTTTGGTAACTACCAATTTATACTGTTTCATGTTGCGACCAATGGTACGGGCCACCTCCAATACGTATTTCAAATCAGCGCTGCCATCTTCATCCGGAGGAGTCCCAACTGCACTGAATATAACTTCCACTTCATCCAAACAACTTTCCAATGAGGTAGTAAACTTCAATCGCTTTGCCTTCATATTACGGAGTACCATCTCTTCCAATCCATTTTCATAAATTGGGATGTTCCCCTTTTGCAAAGATTCAATTTTCTCTTTGTTCGTGTCTACGCACGTTACATTCACGCCAATTTCGGCAAAACATGTGCCTGACACCAGCCCCACATACCCTGTTCCCACGATTGCAATTTTCATACTTAATCTATTGTTTGTTTAGAAATTCATTCAAAATAAACGGCGTCTTTGAAAGCAGTTCCCTCTCTGTCTTTCGCAGATAATAACATTTGCGACTCTGCCAACGGCCAGTCGATCCCCAATGTTTCGTCATTATATAAAATAGAGGCTTCTGCCTGCGGAGCATACTTGTTATCTACCTTATATGTAAAAACAGCTTCTTCACTCAAAACTGCAAATCCATGAGCAAAACCGCGGGGAATAAAAAATTGTCTCTTGTTTTCTTCACTAAGCAATACACAAACATGCTTTCCAAACGTAGGCGATGATTTACGCAAATCAACGGCAACGTCCAGCACTTCTCCTTTAAGAACACGAACCAATTTCGCCTGACTATGTTCTCCTTTTTGATAGTGCAATCCGCGCAATACACCAAAAGACGATTTCGACTCGTTGTCCTGTATAAAGTTTACGGGACCAATATTGGCTTCAAACTCTTCTTTCTTATAGGCTTCCATAAAATAGCCCCGTTCATCGGAGAAAACTCTAGGCTCAATCAGCCATACTCCGTCTATTTCTGTCTGTATATAGTTCATTATTGATAGTGATAAATAAAACGATGCAAAAGTAGTGAATTTTTCGAAGTTTTCTGGGATATATTCAATTTATCTCTTAATTTTGCAGACATGATTGAATTGGCACAACATATAGAGACTTTACTACTGGAAAACGACTGCGTCATTGTTCCGGGATTTGGTGGTTTTGTAGCGCATTATTCGCCCGCAACCCGCGTAAAGGAAGAAAATATATTTTTACCTCCTACCCGTACAATCGGTTTTAATCCTCAATTAAAACTAAATGACGGCATATTGGTGCAATCTTATATGTCAGTATACGACACAAGTTTTGCTGACGCCAGCCGTATAGTAGAAAAAGAAGTAAACGAATTTATCGGTCTCCTTCATGAAGAAGGGAAAGCCCATCTGGATAATATAGGCGAGATTCATTATAATATTTATGGCAACTACGAGTTCGTTCCTTATGATTATAAGATAACAACTCCTTCATTATATGGTCTCGACTCTTTTGAAATACATGAACTTTCGGCTCTGCAACAGAAAGAAAAAGTATTGGTACCGACTTATCAGGAAAAGGAAAAGAAGACTTTTGAAATTAGTATCAACCGCGCGTATCTCCGCAATGCTGCAGCAATGATTGCTGCTATCGTACTGTTCTTTGCCTTTTCAACTCCGGTAGAGAATACCGACGTTCAAAAGAACAATTATGCACAGTTATTGCCCAGCGAGCTTTTTGAGCAAATAGAAAAGCAATCGGTTGCAGTAACTCCTATTTATGTTAAGAACGATGCTGCGCAACAAGCAAAGAAGCTTTCTGCTTCTTCCGCTTCTTCCGCTTCAACCAAAACTTCTTCTGCTAAAAAGCATACAACGGATAAAGCTAAGACTTCCAAACCGATCGCAGTAAGAGAAGTGAAAGTGGTAAAACAGGAAACAGCGGCTCCTGCTCCTGCAGTGAAATCTCAAGAAAGTGTAAATCATCCTTTTCATATCATAGTGGCAGGAGGAATCAGCCTGAAAGATGCAGAAGTTATTGCGAACCAATTAAAATCAAAAGGATTTACAGATGCAAAAGCTCTGAACACTGATGGCAAAGTACGTGTCAGTATCAGTTCATTCAACAACCGTGATGAAGCGACCAAGCAATTACTTGAGCTAAGAAAAAACGAAACTTATAAGAATGCCTGGTTACTGGCTAAATAAAAATCCCTTTTAAAAAGCATGAAACGAGTTCTTTGTCCCAAATGTGAGAATTATCTTTATTTTGATGAAACCAAGTATAGTGAAGGCCAATCGCTGGTATTTGAATGCGAACATTGTGGCAAGCAATTCAGTATCCGGCTAGGAAAAAGTAAAGTTAAGGCTCTTAGAAAGGAAGAAAACCTGGAAGAAGAAGCTGAATCTCATAAAGAAGAGTTCGGATATATCACTGTAATCGAAAATGTATTTGGTTTTAAACAGTTACTTCCCTTGCAAGAAGGTGACAATGTCATAGGCCGCCGTTGCGTAGGAACAAACATTAATACTCCCATTGAAAGTGGTGATATGAGCATGGATCGACGCCATTGCATCATTAATATAAAGCGTAATAAGCAAGGAAAGCTAGTCTATACATTACGAGATGCTCCTAGTCTCACAGGAACTTTCCTTATGAATGAAATTCTGGGAGATAAAGACCGTGTACGTATTGAAGATGGCGCTATTGTGACAATTGGAGCTACCACATTTATTTTGCATACGGCTGAATGAACTTATAACTTATTTTGATACTCTCGCATGAATTCATCAGCGATATAGAGATTACCATAAAGATAAAGCCCTGTTTCCTTGTCATGCAAGTCAGCGCAAGTCTTGCTTTCATAAAACAATTGCAATGCTCTGACTGGAGTAATTTCCAAGCGTTTTGAAAGTTCGGCAGCAATGATACCGATACGATTACTTAATATTATCTCTTGAATTTCAGGAGACTTTACAGGATCATTCTGCCAGTTCTGTTCCATCATAAATAAGGTATTTATCCGTAATACTTTGGTTTAACAAACAAATCTGATTATTTGGTTGGTGTTGAGCAAGACGCTGTAATGCCACATCAGCACTCATCAAACCAGACATATATAAATTTACCGTATCAATTACCCGGTCATTCGCGACACCTCCCTCTATATAATCATAATTTGCCACTGGATTCAGTCCACGACGACTAGCAATAATAAGTTGACTACCGGAAAAATATATTTTAATTGTTCTGAAAGAGTTGTGCAAAAAAAATAAGGCTAGTAATCAATGTTATATGCTGCTGAATGTAATCTTACTTTTTATTGCTCTACATTGTTTAAAGGTAGTATAAATTTCAAATACTACCCTTAAACAAACAATTAAATTAGTGGAATTACCTTTTCAACAATCTAGTTTTTTGTTCTTCAAATTCATCTTGTGTTATAACTCCTTTGTCTTGCAACGACTTTAACTTAAACAACTCATCTGCTATATTAGCTGAAGTACCCTTCGCCTTACCATCGTTACCTATACTATTAGCAACAAAAACGCCTAAAATCATACCAGGTATAAAAAGAAACCAAACTAAAAAAGATAAATGGAACATCAATCCAATACCTAATGCAAAGATCCCACCTAGAAATGCACCTAATAGTAATCTAAAAATTTTAATCATAATAGTTCAATATTTTACCAAGCCAATAATTCACAATCTTTAAATTCAAATTTCCTACGAGTACCAGATGTAAGTATTGCCTTTACAACAACTTTTTTGGGATATGATAGATCTACGAAATTTTCATCATTTGTATATCCAACCAAATCGTACCCATCGATCCATTCTCCAAATGCTTCAAGAGCAAAGCAGCAAATCTTATATTTATATCCATTTTTATCAAAAAAGCCATTTGCCTCTTTGATGGCTTCTAACTTACAGCTAATTGTAATAGTCTTTCCAATATACTCTTTCTTAGCTTTTATAGGATTAGCGAATATTTCACTCAACTCCTCAAGTGTTAAACTTTCTTCAATAAGACTATTTATTTGTTCCTTCCTTTCTTCCTCTATTTTCTTTCTAAAGCTAATATCCAAAGCCTTCTCAATCTTTGTTAATACATTTTGCGCTTGTATCTTTGAAGAGAAATCTGACAAATAGAAATTCATAGATACATCAGTCTCCTCATTATGATATTCTATTTCATTTGTTTGAACTATTTGCCCATATTCATTTATATCAAAATTCCACTCGAAAATTCCACCATCAACAGAACCATATGAAAAACTTCCATCAATTGCCTGTGCTAGGTAATTAACGTATAATCCCACTTTATCCTGTCGAGTATTCTGTAGTATATCAATTTTAGGTGATATTCTGGAAAAGAATACAGTATCAGGTTTAGACAGATAATATACATATTCATCTTTCCAAACAATTTCATCTTCACCATCAGGATCCCAAGGATTTGGCTCACTATATTGATGTGTGAAAGCTATAGTATTATCATCCAATAATCTAAAATTAGAAGTCATGTGATCTTGGAATACATATTTTTCTAATTTTATCTGATCATAGCTTTGCTCAATACTAGGCATTCCATTTTTACTGAACCCCATTGTAAATGTGATTTTTGTCATAATAGAATCTGACGACAATAGAATTCGTTCGGGTTCATCCAAATTATTTATCCAAAGAGCATTCTCATTTTGATAAATAACAAAATGTTTTTCTTTGGAAGTCATTACAATCCTTTTACCCTGTTGTTGATAATCTGCAATTATATTTTCCAAGTCTTTTTGGACATTCCTTCCACATCCTTGGAATAACAATAATATTAAAAATATAAAATTTATTTTTTTCATGTTTTTCTATCTCTTTTCTATTTAACAAATATCTCTCTTTCTACAGTTCTTCAAACATAGAAAGTTCCTACACCCACACAGTCGCTATACTCCACCCCATAGTTTGAAAAATATCAAATTATGTCTCTAATATTTGATTGCCCTACTAGTTTTCAATAATTAGATTCTTCATCGAAGCCACAAAATAACTATTTACTATCAAACAATAGAAAAGCCAAATCGTTATGATAGCAAACAATAAATAGAAAAGCCAAATCAATACTTTTTTCATAATCTTGGCCTATGACTTCCTCCAATAGGAGAATATTTACACTTATTGGCAGTCAGATCAGCAATACTCTTTGCATCTTTCCCGCAATATACGCACTCATAAAACTTTTTAGTACGACCTTCATAAAGTTTATGCCTTCCGTTATAAGCTCCATCAGGATGTCGTTTACACAAATTTGTAGCCAAATCTTTAATCGAATGAAATTTCTTTCCACAATACTCGCAAAAGTATATTCTATTTTCTACATTGCTTTCTTTTATTTCATGGCTTGGGTAACTATCGTTGCTTGCGGTTACCACCGTAGAAGTTTCTCCCCAACAGCTAGTCAAGAGGAAAATAAAAATTACAAATACTAATTTCGTCATCATATCAAAACAACATTCTTAACTTTACTTTCTCCTTCTTTATATTCTATATCCACTCTAAAATTGACAAAATCACTATAAATATATAATGGCAACAAGTCCCCATCTTTAAGTTCGTAGTCGAATTTTAGCCTAATGCTGGAACCTGCTAAGAAATTTTCTTGAGGTAACATTACTTTATCTTTATCTTGTAACTGATAAATAGAAAATACAGGATCAATTAAAGTCAAGACTCTTGGGATTTCCAGTTTCAGCTTCTTATCCGGCTTACTCCATAATTCTGTAACCGTAGAAGATATTTCTTTAACTTTTCCCCATGAAAGCCAAGTACTGTTTTCCATTTTTTGTATAGGAGCTCCACCATTAACACTTATCTCCATCTCAAGAAGTTTCTGTAATGCATCAGCATCCAAAGAGTAATCCGTCAAGAAATGTTTCTTTATTTTATCCAACAAAATTTCTTTTCCATATTGACTAGTATTCAGCAAAGTAGAAGCATGGCTTTCCTTATAATCCGCTTTATCAATCCAACATATTTTATCATCAGTCATTGCAATAGCACGGACACGGGTAATATCCTGATATTTCTTATCAGCATATGCTAATTTCATCGTTCCTAAATCAGATATTTCATGATGTTTGATTATATTTTTAGTTGTAGGTACTTTCACTACATCATACTCATTCTTATACATATCCGTATAATGAATACAGAGAAAAATGCGAACATTTTCCAGGTCAATATCCGAACGATTATTAATCGAGACCCTAATTTCGTCATCTTTATCTGAGAATTTCCAATCAGTAGTAGGAGTAATGGCTACATCGATGAAAGAATGTTCCATTAACAGCTGCTTAAAACTGCTGTATAAATAATCTTCACAAAATTGCATATCCGACAGCAAACAATCGTAAATGCCTTGGTTTCCCCTACGAAAGAAATGATTAAAGATTTCATTTTTGCTTTCCTCCATCATTCCTTTTTGTACATAATATTTGGATTTTAAAAAATTAGGGCTAAACATACCATATCCTTCCATTGTAGAACGGTAGAGTCGAAGCAAATACTGCCCCTCCGGTGTTTTATTCAAATAAGTACGACTCCTATATGAATCCAAAAGATCAGTCAACCTCTCTGCTTGACGAGGATATTCCATAGCAGCCTGATCTAAATAGGACAAAGCTTGCTGTTCTTTTCCAATCCGATAATTTAATAACCCTTTCAGTACTAAAGCAGGAGCCGAACGCTCAGGGTACAACTCGATATAATTATCCAAAGTTATATCAGCCTCTACAAAAAAGTCGTTCCATTCACACTTCATGGAATCTGGTAATTGCATTTCCTTAACGATAGAAAGTACTTCAGGGCTATCAGGCATAGTATTCATTTCTCCCGAACCGATATTAATCAGCGACAAGGATTTCAAAAGTAAAGCTTCTCGGTTCCGAGGATATTGCTGCAAAATTTTAGAAGTTGAGTTATAAGCATCCACCATTCTACCTGAATAAACATCAAAATACGCCTTATCTTTATTAATGCAAAGCCTGTCCCATTCTTTCATGTATTTTGTATAGACAGGTACAAAACCTGACAGATAGTCTATATAAGCCATTTTCAATTCTTCTATTTCATCTTCCAACTTCGATTTTAAATCCATCTCTTCCTCATAGTGATCGAATGCCGCATTCTTAGCTGCATCAATACTCAGATTTTCAGACATATCGACAATAGCTAAAGGCCCCTCCCCCGCCATTGCTTTCATTGCAGCCATGCCTGCTCCTGTGGTACTTGACTCTTTTGCTAATGTCTTCGCACCTGCCGCTGCACTACGAACCAACATCCATATAGTTGAAAACTCCTTATACTGCTTTTGCAACTTAAACATTTGTTGTAAAAGAGGAAGAATTTTTATTTTGGCATCAATTACATCTGAAGCGACCATACTATAATCCTGCTTTGCCATATATTCCAAAAAACTATAGAAATCATCCGATTTTGCTTGTGCCATTTCCAACCCATTCAAAATCCGAACCGTTTCTTCGATATCATATTCTTTATTTATATCCGCTTTCCGCTCTTTTAAAGCTTCATAAGCTGCCTGAAATTCCTCTACTGGTTGGTAGTTTTCTATTTGCAATTCCGGATTAGCTTTTTTACCACATCCAGCCACTATACTACCCAATATCAGCAATGTAACAATAATCTTTTTTTTCATCATGGTTGTTATAATTTTAATGTAGATGTTCTCTATTTGCAATACTTACTGTTAAATGTAGTATCATCAGAGAATAAATAGATAATTCCTTCCACTAAAGCCACAATGGCAGAAACACCCGTCCAACAAAAAAGCAGATAAGCAATGCCCCATCCCACTTTTCCCATATAAAATTTGTGAATGCCTAATCCACCTAAAAAGATTGCCAACACAGCTGCTAAAAGTCTACTTTTCATAATTATTAATTTTACATGTTACTATTTTATGTATTGATCTATTACAATTAGAAACTATCCATTTCTTCTTGAATTCTTTTCTTTAACTCATCATTATAACCGTTTATTGATATAAGTTCTTGATCATATTTCTGCTGAATTTCCACATTTTTCTTTTTCATTTTATTCCATTTTGTATGCAAGATGATACCACCTATTCCCGCTAACAAAAAAGATAAAACAAACCAATAATTAGAAAAAGAATCAATCCAAACACCTGTCACTACCTGAGGATCAAAAAGCGTAAAAGTCATATAATGAATTACATAAGCTAGCATATGTAATACCCACAAAACACAATAAAACCAGAGAGGAGAAGCAAGTGTAGCAAAACAGAGCAAACCAATATCACGCTGTTTATTAGGTATCTTCTGCTTAGGAGCCATAGGCAAGCTTCGCTCCTGCGTCTGATATAGCATTCTAAAGTATCGTTCTCTATATTGTTCCAAGGATAATCCACATTCTTTCATTGGTTGTTTTAATGATAATAGAAATTTTTCCATCAAGATAATAGCTTTTTGAGAAGATGGATTATACTCGTCTGAACGATGAAATGGATTAGAGCCAAACAATAATTCATTTCCTGCCTGTATTGTACTATATACCGATTTCAAATCCTTATCAATCCAATTGATTTTTTCGCCGGTTTCTTTCTCTATGACTTGAAAAACAAATGCAACAGTTTCTTTCAACAGTTGTAAACTTTCATTTATATCAGATGGAATCCTTTCTTTCTTTTTCTGATACAGCATTTTAGCGTACTTAGCTGTCACTATGGTCTGCAACATTCGATTTAGTGTTTGTTTACATGTCTCAAAATCCGTCCTATCATATGCAGATAACACTTTTGTAACTGAAGAAAAGAATTGCTTTACATAACTGGCTTCAAGGCTGTCCGAAGTATTTTCTTGCATAAATCCAATCACCAACAATTGGCATATAACAAGACTTTGAGTTTGTTTTGATACTGCATTCGATTTCTCATTTAGTGCCCCAATTATATCCGACAATGTATATATGCCATCTTCTATAATAGGTATTCCACATGACGCACAGACTTTTGCACCTTTTGCATTTATCGAATGACAGCATTTACATCTTGTGATTTCTACGTTTCCATCTAACAACTGATCGGTCACTTTGTCATCTTCTGCCGCCCATTGATACCCACATCCAGGACAGATAAAATCATATTCTTTCGTTTGAATGATTTTCCCTGAATAATTATCAGCTATCACACCACCAACAATACTACCTGCAAATGACCCCAACGGTCCAAACACAAGCCCAACTGCTCCACCTACTACTTGTGCGCCTCCTTTCCTTATTGCAGCTTTTCCTAATCTATCTTGCATAGAGGTATGGGGGATACCTGCTACCCAATTATTACATTTCGGACAAATTTGTCTCATCGCTTTTTTATTTTCCCCAGTAGACTCCCCCGGAACCGGATGGTTCATTAATTAGAAAAGTAACTTCTACATAAAAAAAGCGCGGGAATCTGTACCTGTCACTCGTCCCGCTCTTTAAGGCCTTCGCATTGCCCACCACAGTCTGAACGAGCAACGCAGAAGCCCACGCCGATATGTATAACAAACTAAGTGTATTTTTATATCAAAGTTACACCTAGGGCATAAACATATCCCGTAGACATCTACAGCTGCTTTGTTTTTGACTGTGGTTAAAAGTTGCGAAGTTTTAAAGAGCCAAAGACAAAACGTCAAGTAAACGTCTTTCTTTATATAAACATATTTCCCACACCACCCTAACCTCACGACATGAGGCATCGGCGTAGGAAACGCAGCAAATATATACAAAAAAATGTAATAATAGAAATATGTCAGTACTTTTATTTTTCTCATGAAAAGAATGTTCAAAAACATTATTATCATTATCGGCTTTTCATTAATTTATCGTTGGGCAACGGCAAAAATGTCGTTAGGCAACCACAAATTCACCATTGCCCAACGGCGAATTAGAGCATTTCTACCCGAAATATCAAAAAAATAGGGAAAGCTCCTGAAAGAACCTTCCCTATCTAAAGTTATTTTTTAGTAAGAATTAAGCTGCCGGATCCGGAGCTTCTCCTGAATCTCCTCCAGAAGAGCCACCTCCTTCGCTAGGTTCTCCACCGTTATCCCCGTTAGGATTGGTTACATTATCTCCAAACAGTTCTATACTAGCTGATCCAAGCATTTCCTTGAATGCACCTCCCGGAGTAAAGACTATCTTCCTCCTAATAATGGTATTAACACTCACGTCTTCAGCTTTATCTTGGCTCTCGGCATTAATAGCTGGACGAAATGAACCGAACTCTCCCAACTTTACAGAGAATCCTTCTTCTAAAAATGACACCATAGTATCTTGCACTCCTTTCAGTACCACATCCACCATAGCCCGATGAACGCCTGTCCGCTGATTTACTTCATCACATAACTTGTTATAGTTGATGCTCCCAACTAGAACGTTTGCTGCAACATACTTTTCTACCTTATTTTCCTTATCGAAACATAAGGTGATTTTTTTCTTTTTATATCTGATAGCCATATACGCCTAAGATTAAAAAGTTAAACAATATTAGGAAGCCACACTATTGACTTCGCAACAAAGGTATGAACACATTACGAGATTTACAAGCAAGATTACCATGGTAAAAAAGGTCTTGATTCATTGTATTTTACAGATGACTTTTTTATGCAATATTCATCATATCAAATTCGTTTTCTCCTTATAAACCAAGCATTTATAAAACAAAAAAGTAGAATAATAATTCATATAAAAAGAGACAAAATTGGTCATTAAGGATTTGAGCCTTTTCAAACCGTGAAAACGAAGAAAAAGAAGGTTATGGAAATAAAAAATACGAAGAATGCAAATTTGATCTTTAACAATTAATAACTTACCGTCTCTTAATTATCTAACAGTTAAGGGCATTTTGATAGTTGTATACTCTACCAAAATGCCCTCTACTTTTATCAACCTTAGGTTATATCTTACAGAATACCTTTAACGGTCTCAAGCATTCCTTTTTCCTGGATAGAATCCAAATCAGCTTTTACGGCTTCTGTCAATCCCGGAATCTTATTCAAATCTTCTCCCCAGATAAAATCTGCAGCCAGAACACCTTCAGCAACTTTCTTTGTGCAACCTGTTGCCCAAAGTTCTTTCAGCAGGTTCATGATTTCAGGAGCATCATTCGGAACAATTTCAGCACCATCAGCACGTACACCACCTTTATAATAAGTAATGATAGCAGCTAAACCAAGCACTAGTCCTTTAGGAAGTTCACCTTTACGTTCCAGATAAGTCTTCAATCCCGGCAAATCACGAGTTTCGTATTTAGGGAAAGAATTCAGCATGATACTGGTTACTGCATGATCCACGAACGGATTGTTGAAGCGTTCCAATACATCATTTGCAAATTTCTCCAACTCATCCTTCGGCAAGTTCAAAGTTTCCATCAGTTCGTCAAACATTACTTTGTGGATATATTTACCAATCACTTCGTGCTGGCAAGCATCACGCACAATATTCACTCCCGAGAGATAAGCAACCGGAGAAAGAACAGTATGCGGGCCATTCAACAAAGTAACCTTACGTTCGTGATAAGGAGCTTCTGACGGTACAAACAATACATTCAAGCCTGCCTTGTCAGCCGGAAACTCTTTGGCAACTTCCTGCGGAGCTTCAATCACCCACAAATGGAAAATTTCAGCCTGAACAACCAGATTATCATCATATTGCAGTTTTTCTTTGATAGCAGCAATATCCTTGCGCGGGAATCCCGGAACAATACGGTCTACCAATGTTGCATATACACCACAAGCTTCTTCAAACCAAGTTTTAAACTCATTACCCAGGTTCCACAATTCAATATATTGATAAATTGTTTCTTTCAACTTATGACCATTCAGGAAAATAAGCTCGCAAGGGAAAATAATCAAACCTTTTGTCTTATCACCATTGAATGTTTTAAAACGATGATACAGTAATTGAGTCAGCTTACCCGGATAAGATGGAAGCAGGAGCATCTTCAAGTTTACAAGCCGGATCAAAAGCAATGCCAGCCTCTGTAGTGTTTGAAATAACAAAACGCATTTCAGGTTGCTCTGCCAACTTCATAAACTCGTCATTTTGAGTATATGGGTTTAAAGCGCGGCTGATTACATCAATCATTGTCAAACTGTTAACCGCCTCTCCTTTATCCAATCCTTGAAGGTTTACATGATAAAGATCATCTTGTGCATTCAGCATATCGACCATCCCTTTATCAATCGGTTGAACCACTACTACACTGCTGTTGAAATCAGCTTTCTGGTTCATGTTATAAATAATCCAATCTACAAATGCACGCAAAAAGTTACCTTCGCCAAATTGGATAATACGCTCCGGACGTTGTGTTTTAGGAGCAGTTTCTTTGTTTAATGCTTTCATGTTAGTTGTAATTTATAAAGTTGATATTATACAAATTCAAAATAAAAATCAATGTTTTCCTTTATCAGGATATCAATAGGCATATATTTTACAGGTTCAACAGACTTCTTAAACACGACATGGTCGCACAAAGCCTTCACCCCGCAATATCCTTGCAAACCCGGACGTTGCCCGATTAAATAATGCACATCACCGGATTTTAATAAATCTACGTTTGCTTTCAGAAGGTCATATCCTATCAGTCCTTTCATGCTACGTCCCGCATGACGAAGATACTCTCCCAACTGATACACTCTGGAATTAAATACAACTCCCAGTAAAGCCTTTGGATGTGCCTCAAAAAACTCATCTAATGTCTGTTGGTTACTTTCCTGATCGGATTTATTGAGTACTACCTCGTGGATTACCAAGTTATTATATTCTTCGGCAATGTAACTCATAAAACCGTCCAAGCGACGTTGCATCTGTATTTCAGCCGGATTATCTTTATTGTTACTTAAAAACAAAACCAACTCCTGACCTTCTCCCGCCGAATAATTGCGCATCAATATTTTCGCTGCGATATATCCGCTCTTATATGAATCCTGCCCGATATATGTCAATGCTTTCGCTTCTTCCATATTGAAATCGACAAAAGCATAAGCGATCTTATTTTCCTGTAAATAAGCTGTCAGCGCCAGTGTCTCTTCCCGAAAATTCGGAGAAATCAATACCGCATCCACATTCTTTTCTTTTATGGAAAGGCAGGCTTCCTGATAACTCTTCTCATCCCCATGGTGATAGCACAGATAATCTATACTCACATTAAAAGGACGCAACTCTTGCCGGGCACGCTCAATCCCCCTACTACCGAATGCCAATAATCATGCTCTATATAATAAGGTATCAAACAGAGGAAAGAATATTTCTTTTTAGCAGCCAAACCGATAGCAAACACATTGGGCTGATAATGAATCTCATCCAACACCTTTTGTACTTTGGCTTTGCTTTTGGGAGACACGTCACCGCGATTGTGCAACACCCTGTCAACCGTTCCGGCGGAAACACCGGCCATACGGGCAATGTCTTTAATGGTATAGTTCTGGTCCTCCATAGTGCTAAAACTTAAATATTATAAATAATCGCTGCAAATATACGAATTATTTTGTTACTCCAAGTAAATTTTCTATTTTTGTGTTCGATAACGGTTAATAAAACTAAAACGAGATTTACGCCTATTAGCTTTAAAATCAATACTATATAGGTATAAATACAGAAAGTAATAATTTTATATACTTAAAACACAGTAATAATGAAGAACTTCATGGACGAAAACTTCTTGCTGCAAACAGAAACTGCGCAAAAGTTGTATCACGAGCATGCGGCTAAAATGCCGATCATCGACTATCACTGTCACCTTATCCCTCAAATGGTAGCTGACGACTACAAGTTTAAATCACTGACTGAAATCTGGCTGGGCGGTGACCACTACAAATGGCGTGCAATGCGTACAAACGGTGTAGACGAACGTTTCTGTACGGGAAAAGATACCACAGACTGGGAAAAATTTGAAAAATGGGCGGAAACAGTACCTTACACTTTCCGCAATCCATTATACCACTGGACTCATCTCGAACTGAAAACTGCATTTGGTATCAATAAAATATTGAATCCACAAACCGCACGTGAAATTTACGATGAATGTAACGAGAAACTGGCTCAACCCGAATATTCAGCTCGTGGAATGATGCGTCGTTATCATGTAGAAACTGTTTGCACAACGGATGATCCTATCGATTCATTGGAATATCATATCAAAACACGCGAAAGCGGATTTGAAATCAAGATGTTACCAACATGGCGTCCTGATAAGGCTATGGCTGTAGAAGTCCCTGCAGATTTCCGCAGTTATGTAGAAAAACTGGGAGAGGTAAGCGGTGTTACCATCTCCAACTTTGATGACATGATCGCTGCTTTGCGCAAACGTCATGACTTCTTCGCAGAACAAGGCTGCCGTCTGTCTGACCATGGTATTGAAGAATTCTACGCAGAAGATTACACAGATGCTGAAATCAAAGCCATTTTTAATAAGGTATATGGTGGTGCAGAATTGACCAAGGAAGAAATTCTGAAATTCAAATCGGCAATGCTTGTGATCTTCGGTGAAATGGACTGGGAAAAAGGATGGACCCAACAATTCCATTACGGCGCTATTCGTAACAATAACACGAAGATGTTTAAATTACTGGGTGCTGATACAGGTTTCGATTCTATCGGTGAATTCACAACTGCCAAAGCAATGGCTAAATTCCTTGATCGCCTGAACACTAATGGAAAATTGACTAAAACAATCCTCTACAACTTGAACCCATGCGCTAACGAAGTGATTGCAACAATGCTGGGTAACTTCCAGGATGGTTCTATCCCGGGAAAAATCCAATTTGGTTCCGGATGGTGGTTCCTTGACCAGAAAGATGGTATGGAAAAACAAATGAATGCTTTGTCAGTACTCGGTCTTTTGAGCCGCTTCGTAGGTATGTTGACAGACTCTCGTTCCTTCCTATCCTACCCGCGTCATGAATATTTCCGCCGTACATTGTGTAACCTGGTAGGACGCGACGTAGAAAACGGAGAAATTCCGGCATCTGAAATGGATCGTGTAAACCAAATGATTGAAGATATCAGCTACAACAATGCCAAGAACTTCTTCAAGTTCTAACAGACAGTAGTTACACTATAAAAATACCGCTGCCCAAAGCCGAATATAGCTTTGAGTAGCGGTATTTTTTCGGACTGACCCATTTTTTATTCCCACAACTGAACTGTAACAACAAAAGACTCTCAACAAAACAAAAAAGGAGAACTTTTTAGGTTCTCCTTTTAATAATCTTTGTACACCCTCAGGGATTCGAACCCTGGACCCACTGATTAAGAGTCAGTTGCTCTACCAACTGAGCTAAGAGTGCAACATTTTATTTTTATTGCAACATCGAATTTGTACACCCTCAGGGATTCGAACCCTGGACCCACTGATTAAGAGTCAGTTGCTCTACCAACTGAGCTAAGAGTGCTTAATTCCTCGTTTGCGGTTGCAAAAGTAGGTCTTTTATTTTATTTGACCAAACAATCATGCAGCTTTTTTACTATCTTTTTTTCGTCTTTATTCGAACACATAAAGCTCGGAAGGCGTATTTCGCTTTAAAGCAAGCAGTTGCACATCTTTGCCTACAATAACACCTTTGTTCTTTAATTTCCACTCCACCGTTTTATAAGCCAACTCCGGGTGATTATTGTCTTTACTTAAATGGCATAACCAGATATATCGCAAATGTTCAGTGATATTTTCCGCCAGAAACTCTGCAGTATCAGAGTTACTCATGTGTCCGGTTTTACTTGCAATCCGTTCCTTCAGATATTGAGGATAAGGGCCCATTTTGAGCATTTCCTCATCATAGTTAGCTTCAAGTATCAGATAATGGGCTTTACTGATATAATAAGCAGCTGTAGGAGTAATTTCTCCAAGGTCGGTTAAGAAAGAAAAGACTTTGCCATCAATTTCAATGCAATATCCCACATTGTCCGTTCCATCATGTGGCACTTCAAAAGATTCGATGTGAAAATCTTCCAGCGTCATAGGCTCTTGCTTTTCCAGATACCGAACTGACGAGCTAAGTTTCTCCGTCATACAATAGCTACGATTGATTCCAGCATGAATACGTGCAGTTGTATAAACAGGAATATTCATTTTTTCTCCCAGATTACCCACTGCTTTAATATGGTCGGCATGATCGTGCGTTATAAATACCGCACGAATACTATCCATCAAGATATTATAATCTTTCAGTGATTTTTTGATAGTACGTATGCCGATTCCGGCATCTATCAGTATCCCATAGGTTTCAGTGCCCAGATAATAACAGTTCCCACTACTGCCACTCGCCAGGCTTATAAATTTTACTTTCATGTTTTATCCTCTTTATTAAAATGCAAAATGCCGTCAACTTTTACAGCAAAGTGACGGCAAATATACATAAAAAAGCAGAGAATTACCGAGAAGCTTCCTTCTTTTTGTCGATGGATTCGGTGATTTTTGCAAATAATAGTAGCGCTACAGCGGCAATCAGACCTATAGCAGCAAAATAATACCATATATAATGGGCATTTCCACTAGCTGCCTCCCATGCTTCCCTCGTCTCGAACAAAGCCGGATCCGGACAATATTTAGTGAGCAGAATTCCCGCCAGACCAAAACCGAAAATGGAGGAAAGGAATGAATGCAAATGACTGAATCCTAAATACATTCCTTCTTCTCCTTTAGGAGCCTGTAAAGAGAAATATTCCAGATAACGCGGTGAAATGAAACATTCGGCAAGCGCCTGTACAACTATACCCGCAATCATCATCAGAGTAATATTACTCATGCCTGTAATAAGATCATTACCCAGCAGATTTCCACATGCCATCAGTAATGCCGAAATAGGAATCAAAAACATTCCCACATTCATCGAAGTAATCGCACTGCGTTTGGCCATCAAACGGGTGATAAAACTAACGCAACAAACCACCACAAACGGATTCACATTGGCAATCCAACCCGGTTTTGCCGTCTCGCCAGCCATACGAATCACATATTTAGGCATAGTGGCATAAAGCTGCTGCTGCACCATCCAGAAACCAGTAACAATCAAAATAAGAATCAATAAACGCCAGTTTGTAATGATTCGCATAAATCCCTGTCCAATCTCATGGAGGCTTTTTCCTTCACCTGCCGTATGCGTCGATTTATAAAGAAGAATAACAGCAAGTAAAGCAACTATTGTCATCGCACCGGAGAAATAATTAATATAGATATACGCTTGCTCACCAATGACATTACGCAAAGGATCGATAATCGTTTTACCGGTGAAAGCCCCCACATTTACCATCATATAAAATATGGAATAACCACGGGCACGAGTTGCTTCCGTTGTTTCTTTAGCCACAGAAGCAGAGATAATGGACTTAATGAAAGAACCTCCCACCATAAGTACAAACAAAACCGGCACGATAATCCACCGGGTATAGCTATCAGGCAAACCATTAAATTGAGTAGTGGCACCATAGCTAACCAAACCGGCAGCTTCCAGCAAAGTGGGCAGTACACCCAACCCTAAATATCCGATGGATAATAAGGAAAATGCTATAATCATTGATTTCCGGAAACCGATCTTGTCAGCATAAGCACCGGAAAAAATAGGAAGCAGATACAATCCACCGGAAAAAAGCCCGGAAATCATACTTGCTTCGAAATCATTAAAACCTAAAATGGAAGATAGATAAATAGTGAGAACGATAAAAACGGCATAATATGCCATACGCTCAAACAGTTCGACTGTGTTGCTGACCCAAAATGCTCTCGTAAAGCCTTTAGCAGCACGCTGAGGGGAATTGTTCATGTATTTATATTTTTATTAAAATGTTAATTTGAGACAAAGATACGTTTTTTGGCTTACTGTC
The DNA here is from genome assembly GCF_024793605.1 of Bacteroides sp. BFG-637. Classification (NCBI taxonomy): domain Bacteria; kingdom Pseudomonadati; phylum Bacteroidota; class Bacteroidia; order Bacteroidales; family Bacteroidaceae; genus Bacteroides; species Bacteroides sp. BFG-637. The sequence goes on from NZ_JANUPD010000002.1 coordinate 4,936,772, forward strand.
CGTATCTTTGTTCCAAATTAGGTAATTAAAAACTATGATTATAGCTGTTGATTTTGACGGAACGATTGTAGAACATCGTTATCCACGCATTGGTGAAGAGATTCCATTCGCTATTGACACATTGAAGTTATTGCAACAAGAAAAGCATCGTTTAATACTATGGAGTGTGCGTGAAGGAGCACTTTTGGACGAAGCTGTCGAATGGTGTAAAGCCAGAGGTTTAGAATTTTATGCCGTTAATAAGGACTATCCTGAAGAGCAGAAAGACCATCAGGGATTCTCTCGAAAGTTGAAAGCCGATATGTTCATTGACGACCGAAACCTGGGTGGTTTGCCGGACTGGGGAGTCATTTACGAAATGATTAAAGAGAAAAAGACGTTTGCAGATGTCTATAGCCAAAGCGGAGAAGAAGAAAAAACATCCCTAAAAAAGAAGAAAAGGTGGCTGCCTTTCTAGGAAGCTGATAAATATCAAACTAATAAATAAAAATGCACTCTAATCATGTCAGATAAGAGTGCATTTTCATATTCATAAATGATTTATCATTCAACATTGAATCGCAATTTACTATGCTTCTTTATTATTTTCCCACTTTTCCCTAAACTCCCATAATTGCTCAATAGTAGGATGAAAAGTCGGATTCTCCCAGTTTCTCGAAATCATTGCAATCAAAGATTCCAAATACGATTTACCATCAATAATGGTAGTACATTTATTGACCTGATATCTTTCTGTTGGATAATTCTTTGTCTCAATCATCTTTTTTGCCCAGTTCAATAATTCCTGAACAGCTTCATTGTCATAAGTATGTTGTGCCATCTCTTTAGAATTTTCCGCAAAGATACAAAGTTTATTTATTCATAAATAAAGTTGTTCGTTTCTTTTTACTATAAAGATTCCATTTTAAATTTATACCTTTACGTCCAATATACTCAATTAGACTAACTAATAGAAGCAATAATTATGAAGAAATTTTTCATTTTAGTATGTTCATGTGCCCTTTTGGCAGCCTGCAACAATAGCGCGAAAACAAACAAGAGTGCCGGTACAGACAGCACCTCAATCGAAGCAACCGATATCCATAATGCGGAAAATTCACTTGATTACGAAGGGACTTATAAAGGAGTTTTCCCTGCTGCCGATTGTCCGGGCATTGAAATAACCCTGACATTAAATCCGGACAAAACATTCAGCCTCCATTCCGTATATATCGATAGAGACAGCTCATTTGACGAGAAAGGTACATATATTTTAAAAGACAATCTGTTGACTCTTAAAGAAGAAGGCGGAGAACTTTCTTATTATAAAGTGGGAGAAAATCATTTACGCAAGCTAACAATGGATAAACAAGAAATAACCGGAGAACTTGCAGACCATTATGTTTTAAATAAGGAATAAGGTCCAAACAAATTTTGCTATCAATAAAGAACAAATTCAAGATTTTTTATGTTTATATAAATAGATATAAACTTAAAAATAGAACAACTTATGATTTATAGTTTTTTATTTCCCACAAAATCGAATACAACGAAGGTATCTTTGTTGCTATTGGCTGTCCGGATCATCTTCGGTATATTATTAATGAACCATGGTATCCAGAAATGGAGTAACTTCCAGGAGATGTCAGCAGTGTTTCCTGATCCGCTTGGAATAGGAAGTCCCCTATCTCTCGGATTAGCAATTTTTGGCGAACTCGTATGTTCGATGGCATTTATCATCGGATTCCTGTATCGCTTGGCAATGATCCCGATGATTTTCACAATGATAGTAGCCTTCTTTGTAGTTCATGCAAATGACGTTTTTGCAGTTAAAGAGCTAGCTTTCATCTATTTGGTCGTATTTATATTGATGTATATTGCCGGTCCCGGTAAATTTTCAATAGACCATATCATAGGAAACGAATTGTCACGGCGGAAGTCAAGAGCATACAAAAATTAGAAATAATAGCCCCGATTAATTAAAAAATATTATATTTGCATACACATAAGAGAGAAATTATCAATATTTTTTATTAATCAAAAACATTTTAACATGAAAAAAGGGAAACTGACTTTAGTCGCAGTAGTACTTAGCGGTAGCTTATTATTCAGTTCTTGTGTAGGATCATTCGGTTTATTCAACCGCCTGTCTTCCTGGAATCAATCAGTTGGAAACAAGTTTGTAAACGAACTCGTATTCCTTGCTTTCAACATTATTCCGGTTTATGGTGTAGCTTACCTGGCTGATGCTTTAGTTATCAACTCAATCGAATTCTGGAGTGGCTCCAATCCGATGGCTAATGTAGGTGATGTAAAGAAAGTAAAAGGAGAAAACGGCAACTACATGGTGAAAACTCTTGAGAATGGATATTCCATTACTAAAGAGGGCGAAACTGCTTCAATGGACCTGATCTACAACAAAGAAGCCAATACATGGAATGTCGTTGCAAACGGTGAAAGCGCTGAATTAGTAAAAATGAACAATGATGGCACTGCTGATTTGTTCTTGCCAAATGGCGAAAAGATGAATGTAACGTTGGATGCTCAAGGCATGCTGGCAGCACGCCAGGCTACAATGAGCAATCTTATGTTTGCCGCCCGCTAAAAATAAAAACAAATACGAAGGAGATGAAACATCATACGGGAGTTTCATCTCCTTTTTCAATCTTATCTTCTTCTATCAAGAATCTTTTGTACTATGAATAAACTACATACACTTATCTATTCTGTTCTAATCTTCACCTGCCTATCTTGTCAGCAACAAACTCCTCAAACTCAAATAGAACAGACAGCCATTGATTTCTGCGAAGCCTTTTATAATTTCAATTATCCGGTCGCCAAAGAATGGAGCACGCCTTCTTCCCAATCTTATCTTAGTTTCTTAGCATCCAATGTCGGTCAACCCCATCTGGAGCAACTCAAGACACGAGGCGCTGCAAAAGTTTCTGTTATTTCAAGTGAGGTAGATGCTAATTTAGAAGAAGCGTCAGTTGTCTGCCAAATCAAAAATGCATTCGTCATTCATCCTATCGGAAGAAAAATGGAATACGTAAGTTCCCTGCAAGATACGCTCGAGTTAGTAAGAGTAAATAATAAATGGCTGATTAGAAAGGATATCCCACAGCAAAATGGAAAGCAAAGTCACGACTGAATTTAGGATGGATGATGGGGAAATGCTCTTTCCTCGTTTCATAGGCGGGGTTGACAGCTTTCATACCTCCGTCAAAGCGCAGAATAAAGAAATCTAAATCCAAGCGAAGACCCAATCCGTAGGCCACTGCTATTTGCTTATAAAACTTATCAAACTTGAAAACCCCTCCAGGTTGATTGGCATAACTCCGGATGGTCCAGATATTACCGGCATCAATAAATACCGCCCCCTGAAACTTCCAGAATAACTTGCTTCGGTATTCAATACTGGCATCCAGTTTAATATCTCCGGATTGATCGAGCAAATTCCCATTTCCTGCAAAAGAGCCCGGTCCCAAATCGCGAACACTCCATCCGCGGACACTATTGGCTCCACCGGAGAAATATTGTTTCTCAAACGGAATAGTCTTCGCATTTCCATAAGGTACAGCTATTCCCACACCGGCATGAAACGCAAAAGAGTTACGATAATCAATTCTGATATTCTTAGCAAAATCAAACTCTCCCTTCAGATATTGAGCATATGGAATCCCTAGAATAGCATATTCACCATCACTGTTCTTCCGGATGTTTGCAGCCTTTGACAGAGCATACATTACATTTCCCGCCGATTCGAAATTAAAACGGATGGAATATGAATTAGAAGCAATCGTATTATTGATAATCGATCCTCCTACACTATTATAATTATAGCTATATCCCATATTTATAATCAGCCGATCCTGATAATTATACTGGAATATATGGTTCTGTCCCTTATTTATATAGTCTTCCTTAAACCTTTCAGAGATACGGGGCAAATAAAGGAAAGCAATATTTATCAAATCAATACGGTGTTGTATCTTCTGACGCTGCGTCCACTTGTAACTCCAGTTAGCAGAAGCCATCGTGCGCAAGAACTCCGGTCGCAACTGATAATTATACTGTAAACCAAACTCTGTTGTAGCCCTGATTTTCCGTTTAAAGTCAGAGGAAATGAATGGGAACAGGAAATTAGGAAAGTTGATACTCGTTTCCACCCCATACTCCGTATAGTTATTATTTGAATAACCAGCTTGAAGCCCGGAAATAACCTCATACGCTCCACGGAATTTTATCATAAACGTTTCCGATCCGCGAAAGAGATTCCTATTCTGGAAAGAAACGGAAGCCGCTGCTCCCAAGTCACCGGCAGAATTGGTTCCCTCTACCTCGAAAGATACCGATTTATGTTTGCTCTTAGTCAACATCACATAACAATCGAGCATTGTTGAATCTCCAACTTGAGTCTCGATAAAACGGATATTCGTATATTTCAATGCAGACAAACGCCCGAAACTGGAATAGGTTTGTTGCACATCACGCTCATTAAACAAATCGCCGGAAGCAAACCGGAGGTTATCCGTAAGCACTTTAGGACGTAAATAGAGCTTATCCTTATAGTAAATCGGATATCCCTTATAATGAACCGAATCATTAATATCCACACTACTCAAAGCAGAAGACTGCAAAACGTCATAATCCGTAATAAAATTAATCTTATTGATCCAATATTGCTGATGTGCCCTTGCCGAATCACTCGCATGCACTTTATACATCTGCAAATGTTGAGTCAAATCTACATTATAAGTATTACGAACCGTATCGGCCGTATATCCGATATAATCCTTATTAAATTTATAGTAGCCATTCCGAAGCAACTTATTCGTGATGCGTTGCCTGTCCGCATCCAATACATTCACATCCAAATACATTCCTTCCTTCAGCAAGCTTCTGGCAGAATCCTGTTTGAGAAGAGAGGCTATTTTAGGATCATAAATATCATATTTGATAGATTGAACAACGTAAGGTTTGCCTGCCGTTACATCATAATACAGCTTAATCTTTTTCTTTTTTATTTTGGTCGAACGCTTCACGGTTGCCGCCATATATCCCATATTATGCACCGCCTTAGTGATCTCTTCTTCAGAGCGTTTCGCTTCGTCCTCGCTATATATTACAGGAGCATCCCCTATCCTTCTTAAAAACTTGTTTCCCCATTTGGTTGAATCACGTCCCGACAGATTGTAGACATAAAGTTGAGTCTTTATCAGGCTGAACCACTTGGCATTAGGATTTTGCCGAACATACATACGTAAGGAAGAAGGCCGTATGTTTTTCTGGTCCGTACGAATTTTAACTTCATCCAGCAAATAAGAACCATCCGGCACAAACTTAGTGGTAGTACACGAAGCAAGTGACAAGACAGCAGCAGAAGCAAGTAAATAAAGAAAATTTCTCCTCATACGGTTTTACATCGATAGCATAAAAAATGCGCTTACAAAGATAAATTATATTTTCTGACGGGAAAAATAAATTAAGAAAAAGAGAGGAAAGTAAGGATAGATTGGAAATATCTTTATAGCTTTGCAAAAGAATATCAAATTTATGGCATCACTAAGTAAAAACAAAATAAAGTATATCCACTCGCTGGAACTGAAGAAAATACGCAAAGAAGAGGGAGTATTTCTGGCTGAAGGTCCTAAATTGGTAGGTGATTTACTCGGACATTTTCCTTGTCGTTTTTTAGCAGCCACTTCCTCGTGGCTTCAAAAACATCCCGATATAGATGCAAGTGAACTGGTAGAAGTTTCACAGGAAGATCTTTCACGGGCCAGTTTATTGAAAACTCCCCAACAGGTACTTGCCATTTTCGAACAACCATCCTATACATTGAATCCGGAAGTCGTGCGCCAATCACTTTGCCTTGCATTGGATGATGTGCAAGATCCCGGAAACCTCGGTACTATTATCCGTTTGGCCGATTGGTTTGGCATCGAACATATTATCTGCTCACAGAATACGGTAGACGTATATAACCCTAAAACCATACAAGCCACAATGGGAGGAATTACCCGCGTGAAAGTGCACTATACTTCCCTCCCCGATTTTATCCGTTCACTCGGAGACACTCCTATATTCGGAACTTTTCTGGACGGAAAAAATATGTATGAACAACCATTGTCTGCCAATGGCCTGATAGTAATGGGAAATGAAGGGAATGGTATAGGAAAAGAAGTCGCTGCATTGATTAACAGAAAATTATATATTCCCAATTATCCGGAAGGTCAGGAGACATCCGAGTCTCTTAATGTAGCCATCGCTACCGCAGTAATCTGTGCCGAGTTCCGTCGACAGGCTGCATGGAAGTAAAATCAAAAGGATAAAATAAGTAAGGAAATAGGGCTTCCCCCTTCTTTTCCGCTTCCATGCAGATACTCCATCAAACATTGGGAAGATTGATTCGGAACATTGGGAAGATTGGATGAAAACACTGGGATGTTTTTAAAAATCATCCCAGTGTTTTTTATTTCTTCCATTTGGTTTTCAGAAAGCAGGGCAATCACTCCCGGCATCCATTCGACCGACTCAATCTCTTCAGTCAGTGGAAATACATCTCGAACAATTCCCTCACCGGTGATCTCCACCACCTGCTGCTTCCATAAATCCTACAGCAGGTATCAGCAAATAATGAGAAGCAAAACGTTTCATTACAATCAGCGATTTTGACGTCTTTGTTGTTGCTGCCTGCGTTGATTCATCTGACGCTCCTTTCTTTGCTCCATTCTTTCCTTCTGGATATGTTGTTCCACTTCAATCTGTTCCGGTTTCTTCTCGCGATGAGTTCCCGTACGACGACGGTTCATTTCTTCCGGTGTCAGACGCTGCATGTCATCTTTCTCCTTGTCTATGATCTTATGCAAAGAGTCGGCATTTTCTTTAGCAGATATCTTCTTCAAAGAATCCGCTTTCAAAGCTTTTATCTTGTTCAAAGAATCGCGGACAGCAAACGAAACTGTGTCCGTACAATGATAACGAGTCATCATGAAACGGTCAGCCAATAATGCTCCTCCCTTTTCCAGACTATCTCCCGGATAATAAATGGAAGCCTTTTATTTCTTTCATTGGACCTAATGTATCTGCAAACAAACGAATCTGTTGCACACCCGGTTCAGTCACCGTTTTCCAATGATTGATCGTATCTTTCTCATAAATCACCTGCATGGCCATCGTAACGCCTCTTAAAGAGTCGGCAAGCATCGGTTCGAGGAATCGATAGCGTACTTCCCATACCAGCGTATCACGGTCTTTGTAGTTAGAGTCGGTCGGCAAAGTAAATACATATTGATTATTCATCATTTCACCGGTCAAACGAATCATACGCTGCCACGGCCAGACATCAATACTGTCACCCTGCTTAGTCATTTTCGGTTTCTTATCACGTTTGGCTATCAGGTCACCCACAAGTTCCTGTTCATCTTTCAAACGCTTCTTCACCTTATCATAAATTTTCGATAAAATCTCTGTGTTACGTGTATACCAAACCATAGACGAGTCAAATGCAGCCTGCGTAGTCCCATATTTCTTAAAAACGGCGTCGATATACAATGCTTTCTTATAGTTCTCACTATAAGGCAAATTATCTCCCATAGACTTTGCCACATGATAATCATACAGCAAATTCTCCATCTTCGATTCCGAGATTACATCACTGGGTCTTTTCACTTTACACCCGGCTACTGCAAAAGCGAACATGCAGATGAGACACAGATGAAACCGAAATTTACTTTTCATGATCTGTAGCTTCCTTTTTATCTTTATCCAACGAATGATATGACTCATTCAAATATTTACTATAAAAAAGTAACAGGGCAATGATACCACAACTGATAGCAGCATCTGCAAAATTAAAGATCGGACTAAAGAATATAAAATGCTCTCCGCCCACAAACGGCATCCATGTAGGCCAGTTTGTATCTATAATCGGAAAGTAAAACATATCCACTACTTTTCCATAAAACCAGGTAGAATATCCACCGCCTTCGGGCATAAAGCTGGCAATCTGCGAATGAGTGCTTTCATTGAAGAAAACTCCATAGAACACACTGTCTATGATATTTCCTAAAGCACCGGTCAGAATAAGAGCCACACAAACAATGTAGCCTGTTTTGAACCCTTTCTTTATTATTTTATAAAGATACCATCCTATCAATGCCACCGCAACAATACGGAATGTTGTCAGGAACAGCTTGCCGAAAATTTCCATACCGAAAGCCATTCCGTTATTTTCGGTGAAATAGATATAAAACCAATCTGTCACACGTATGCTTTCATGCCAGTACATATGAGTTTTAATCCAGATTTTGATAATCTGGTCAATAATCAATACGGAAAAGATAACGAACAGGGCAATTCTTCCCTTTGTGAATAGTTTCTTCATGTGTTTATTATAAATTAAACATAACGAGCTACAAGTGCCGTGCGTAAATTTTGCGCAGCTACTTGTAGCCCGTTACCTGTAGCCTATTGCTATCTGTTATTTTTTACCACTGTTCTTTGCTTCAATGCTTAACGTAGCGTGAGGAACAGCACGCAAACGCTCTGCCGGAATCAGCTTTCCGGTTTCACGGCAGATGCCATACGTTTTATTCTCAATACGTACCAAAGCAGCTTGTAATCCTTGGATAAACTTCAGCTGACGTTGTGCCAGGCGGGTTGTTTCTTCCTTGGAGAGCGTGTTAGCTCCTTCTTCCAATACTTTATATGTAGGAGATGTATCATCGGTATCATTACCGTCCAGTCCCATCAAACTTTTTTTCAACTGTTCATAGTCACGTTGTGCCAATTCCAGTTTCTCCATAATAATGGCACGGAATTCCTCGAGTTCCGCATCCGAATATCTAGTCTTTTCTGCCATAATTTTACAATTTAAAAAGGTTAATCAATATAGTATTAGTCTTTTATCACATTCACAAACAGCGAGAAGTCATCAAACTCCAGCATTGTTCCGTCTTTCACTTCATCTACAAGTTCCAGAGATGTGCCTAAAACTTGGTTACAAATATAAGTATTATATTCATTTACCGCATCATCTGTTTGCGTATTTTTCGAGATTGTTATTTTTATTTTGTCTGTAATCTCAAAGCCGCTTGACTTACGTATATTCTGAATACGGTTCACCAATTCACGGGCAATACCCTCACGACGCAACTCTTCGGTAATAGTAACTTCAAGTGCTACAGTCAGTTTACCTTCATTGGCAACCAACCATCCCGGAATATCCTCACTAAAGATCTCAACGTCTGATGCTTCGATAACAGCTTCTGCACCATCCAGATTTAACGTATACTTTCCGTTCTTCTCCAATTCACCGATTGCTTCCTGTGACATTTCTGCAACCGCAGCGGCCACCGCTTTCATCTGCTTGCCGAACTTCGGACCCAGTTTCTTAAAGTCACATTTCACTTTCTTCACCAATACACCGGCCGCACCATCAACGAATCTGACTTCTTTCACGTTCACTTCGTTCATAATCAGGTTCTTCACAGCTTCGATATGAGCTTTCTGCTCCTCATCCACCACCGGAACCATGATACACTGCAGTGGTTGGCGCACCTTGATATTCACCTTACGACGCAATGCCAACACCATGGATGTAACATCCTGTGCCATTTGCATACGGGCTTCCAATTCCTTGTCTATCATTTCTTCCTGATATTTCGGGAATTCGGCAAGGTGGACAGAAACGACACTGTCACGACCTGTTGCTGTAATCAAGTCCGTATATAACCGGTCTGCATAGAACGGAGATATAGGAGCCATCAATTTGGCAACTGTTTCGAGACAAGTATACAATGTCTGATAAGCAGACAATTTATCCTGTGTAAATTCACCACCCCAGAAACGTTTACGATTCAGGCGAACATACCAGTTGGACAAATTATCATTCACAAAATCAGAAATCAGACGTCCTGCCTTTGTCGGTTCATATTCATTATAGCAAGTATCTACCTCTTTTATCAATGTATTCAATACAGATAAGATCCAACGGTCAATCTCCGGACGTTCTGCCATCGGCACATCCGCTTCTTTATATTCAAATCCGTCTACATTTGCATAAAGTGCAAAGAATGAATACGTATTATATAAAGTGCCGAAGAATTTACGACGAACTTCTTCCACTCCTTCAACGTCAAATTTCAGGTTATCCCACGGAGAAGAGTTGGTTATCATGTACCAACGCAACGGGTCGGAACCATACTTTTCAATCGTAGTAAACGGATCGACAGCATTATTCAGACGTTTAGACATCTTGTTACCGTTCTTATCGAGCACCAAACCGTTAGAAATAACAGCTTTGTATGACACACTGTCAAATACCATCGTAGCGATAGCATGTAAGGTAAAGAACCAACCACGTGTCTGGTCTACCCCTTCTGCGATAAAGTCGGCCGGATATACCTGACGGCTATCCAACAGTTCCTTATTTTCGAACGGATAATGTATCTGCGCATAAGGCATAGCACCCGAATCGAACCATACATCAATCAAGTCTGATTCACGCTTCATCGGCTGACCATCTTTTGATACCAATATGATGTCGTCTACATAAGGACGGTGAAGATCAATCTTATCATAATTTCCTTCGGTGTATTCGCCCGGAACGAAACCTTTATCCTTGTATGGATTGGATTTCATAAATCCGGCAGCTACCGATTTCTCGATTTCATTATAAAGCTCTTCTACAGATTCGATACATATCTCATCCGTATTATCTTCCGTACGCCAGATAGGCAACGGAGTACCCCAATAACGGGAACGGCTAAGGTTCCAGTCATTCAGATTTTCCAGCCACTTACCGAAACGGCCGGTTCCGGTAGATTCCGGTTTCCAGTTGATAGTCTTGTTCAGTTCTATCATACGTTCCTTACAAGCGGTAGAACGGATAAACCAGCTATCCAACGGATAATAAAGTACCGGTTTGTCTGTACGCCAGCAATGCGGGTAGTTGTGGACATGTTTCTCTATTTTGAAAGCCTTGTTGTCTGCTTTCATCATCATGGCAATGACAATATCCAAAGATTCGGCAGCCTGCGCAGCTTTCTCATCATATTTTCCATCTACCATGAATTGAGGATCATAGGCATTTTTCACCCATGCGCCCTGATAGTCCTTGTATTTGTCTACATCCACACATTCTTTTACGAAAGTAGCATCCAGCTCATCCAACAGATAGAATTTACCGGTCAGGTCCACCATCGGACGAGTTTCACCTTTCTTATTGATCATGAATAGTGACGGAATTCCTGCAGCACGTGCCACATTCGCATCGTCCGCACCAAATGTCGGTGCAATGTGAACGATACCCGTACCATCTTCTGTAGTTACATAATCACCCGGTATTACACGGAAAGCTTTATCACTAGCTTTCCAAGTACCGTCTTCAGATACTTCGACAGGTTTTACCCAAGGAATCAACTGCTCATATTCCATACCGATAAGATCAGTGCCTTTATATTCGGCAATCACTTTAAACGGCACAAGTTTATCTCCGGCTTTATAATCCTCCAACTTCAAATCCGCCGCTTTTGCATTGAAGTGTACATTCAATAAAGCTTTAGCCAGAACAACAGTAATAGGTTCTCCGGTATAGGCGTTGTAAGACTGTACAGCCACATAATCGATCTTCGGTCCTACGCAGAGTGCCGTATTTGAGGGCAATGTCCACGGAGTAGTTGTCCAGGCAATAAAATAAGGAGTTCCCCATTCCGTCATTTCCGGTTTAGGATTCTTCATTTTAAATTGGGCAACGGCCGTTGTATCTTTTACATCTCGGTAACAGCCCGGCTGATTCAACTCGTGTGAGCTCAGTCCTGTTCCTGCAGCCGGTGAATACGGTTGGATCGTATATCCTTTATATAATAAACCTTTTTTATGCAGTTGCTTCAATAGCCACCACAGTGTTTCAATATAACGATTGTCATACGTGATATAAGGATGCTTCATGTCCACCCAGTATCCCATCTGGTGAGTCAGGTCTTCCCACTCCTTGGTATATTTCATCACGTCCTTCCGGCAAGCCGCATTGTAGTCGGCAACAGAGATTTTCTTACCAATATCTTCTTTTGTGATACCTAATGCTTTTTCTACACTTAGTTCCACAGGCAGTCCGTGCGTATCCCATCCGGCTTTACGCTTCACCTGATAACCCTTCATCGTTTTGTAGCGGCAGAAAATGTCCTTAATGGTACGAGCCATTACATGGTGAATGCCCGGCATACCATTAGCCGAGGGAGGTCCTTCGAAAAACACGAACGAAGGACAGCCATCACGTTCTGTCATACTCTTGGCGAAAACCTGGTTCTCGTCCCATTTCTTCAGCACATCTTTGTTCACCTGCGAAAGGTCAAACTGCGAATATTCAGTAAATCTCTTACCCATAGCTGTCTACGATTTTACTATTTACAATTTACAATTTGAGGGGTATCCCCATTTTTAAGGGTGCAAATTTACAAAAACATTTGTTTAGTTGAGCAAAAAGCTAAGACTTTTAATCGGATTCGTGTGAAGTTAACGATTATAAACCACCTACAGCCTAAACAAAACAGGTATCTCCTTGTTTTAGTGGGAAACCTAAAAACACTTAACTTATGAATTATGGAATTAGTATTTTATTCAGGGCAATCCCTTTGTTGATGGCTGTTTTTTGCTTCGGATACGGAGCGTTCATTTATGATTATGGAGATGCCGGCGGTCGTGTTGTAGCAGGCCCTGTGATATTCTCATTAGGTATGATATGCATTGCGCTGTTCTGCACGGCTGCTACTATTATCCGGCAAATCATACATACATATAATCAAGCTGCGAAGTACGGTTTACCAATACTCGGCTATCTGGCAGCTATAGTGACTATAATCGGAGGTATCTGTGTTTTCAGTAATGCAGACGGTACTTCAGCTTTTGTGGCAGGCCATGTAATAACCGGCGTAGGTTTTATTACAGGTTGTGTAGCCACTGCTGCCACCTCCTCTACCCGTTTTTCTTTGATTCCGGGAAACTCCAGAGGCACGGGTAATGAAGTTCCTGAAGGAGCATTTACTTTAGGTCAGGAACGGGCATTGGAAATCATTGTCATTCTCATTTCTCTTATCGCATGGATATGGGCGTTTGTTTTATTGGCTAACAGTCATGTGCATCCGGCATATTTTGTAGCTGGTCATGTAATGGCAGGGCTTGCCTGCATTTGTACCAGTCTGATCGCATTGGTAGCTACCATAGCCCGTCAGATACGCAATGTATATTCGGAAAAAGAACGTTCACAATGGCCCAAACTCGTTTTATTGATGGGATCCATTTCTTTTATCTGGGGATTTTTTATAATCTTAGCCGATTCAGGCAGTGCCAACGGTACTACCGGATATATCATGCTTGGACTAGGTTTAGTCTGTTACAGTATTTCCAGTAAAGTCATTCTTTTGGCTAAAATTTGGCGGCATGAGTTCAAACTCGCCAACCGTATTCCTTTAATTCCGGTATTCACAGCATTGGCTTGTCTGTTTTTGGCGGCTTTTGTATTCGAGCTTGCCACTGTAAATGCAGATTACTTCATTCCGGCACGTGTGTTATCAGGACTCGGAGCGATATGCTTTACGCTGTTTTCTATCGTTAGTATATTGGAGAGCGGCACGTCTTCCAAATAAAAAAATATTCTATAAAAAGGGCGTCACTATGTGCCCCGGATAGTGACGCTATCCAGGGCACATAGTGACGCTATCTTGACAGTATAGCGTCACTCTTTTATTTTTTGAATCTAACCTCATACAAGTCATTCCTGCGGTCTTTCAAGTTACGTACACTACCATACGTATGCAGTTCGTTCAGCAAATCCAGATCAACATCCGATACCAAAATCATTTCTGTGTTAGGAGTTGCCTCCGCCCTCTTTCCGTCCGTTGGAAAAGCAAAATCGCATGGGGTAAACACACCCGATTGAGCATATTGAATATCCATATTGTGCACACGAGGAAGGTTTCCGACACTTCCGGCAATGACTACAAAACATTCATTCTCAATAGCACGCGCCTGCGCACAAACACGAACACGGGAGTAGGCATTCTGGGTATCTGTCAGGAAAGGAACAAATAATATCTGCATTCCCTGATCTGCCATCAGGCGGGAAAGTTCGGGGAATTCCACATCATAGCAGATTAAAACTCCGATCTTTGCACAATCCGTATCAAAAGTGTTCAGAAGTTTACCACCGTTCAGTCCCCAGCTTTTTATTTCATCGGGGGTGACGTGCAATTTCTCGTACATTTCATAGGTTCCATCCCGTCGGCAAAGGAAACCTACATTATAAAGCAGTCCGTCCTCTTTTACGTATGGCATACTTCCGGTTATAATGTTGATATTATAGCTAATAGCCAGATTCATAAACCGTTCCCGAATCTCATCGGTATACTTTGCCAATCCGCGAATAGCCTGTGATTCTCCTTTATCATTATACTTCGACATCAAAGGAGCATTGAAATATTCCGGGAAAAGAACAAAATCACTTTTATAATCGGATACTGCGTCCACGAAGAATTCTACTTGTTCGAACAGGTCGTCCAACGTTTTATAGCTACGCATCTGCCATTGCACTAATCCTACACGAACCGTAGTTTTAGGACTGATATATTCTTGCGTAGGTGGCTGATAATAGATATTATCCCATTGAAGCAAACAGGCGTAATGTTTCGATTCTTCGTCATTCGGCAGATAATTGGTCATCACCTTTCGCACGTGAAAATCATTCGATAGCTGGAAAGTTAGTACCGGATCATAAATCTCGCGTTGACGCACTCGTTCGATATATTCTTTCGGACGCATTTTGTCAGCATATTTATGATAATTCGGGATACGTCCGCCAAACATGATAGCTTTCAGGTTCAATGTTTCGCAAAGCTCCTTACGATATTCATACATACGACGTGCGAGACGCAAACCACGATAGCTCGGGTGGATGAATACTTCAATGCCATACAAGATATTTCCTTTGGGATTATGCGTATTGAATGTTTCCTTCCCTGTCACTTGTGCATACGTATGATCGTTCTTTACTTTATCATAATCAACAATGATAGAAAGAGCACAACCAACTATTTTATCATCGACTACTGTAACAATCTGACCTTCCGGAAAAATTTTAATTAACTTCTGGATCTGCTCACGAGTCCAAAACACATCGCTACCATCAGAATAGACGCGGGTAAACGACTGGGATAACTGTACATAATCTTCTATTTGCAGATTGCGTATCTGCACTTTATTAATTTTTATCGGATGTTGTTCCATAACAATACGTGTTTTTATATAAAGACTGTGCAAAGGTACTGTTTATCTTTATATATTGTCATTGCAGAATTGAAAATACATTATACTTAATTTTAATACACGGTTCAGAAATGGCTACAGTGCTTTAACATCACATAATTTTTACACAGATTCTTGCACTATTTAATTTGCGACTTCCAAAAATTATCGTACATTTGCAACGCATAACATTTTATTCACAGAAGCAGTGAACCTGCTTCAACTCCAGTAGCAGGCATTTTTATGCCTGTTGCTGTCGTAGATACGCGGTTTCGTACCCCCCGTGGGGAACGTTAATGCGTCCCCAGCTTCTGTGGAGTGTTATGCAACGGGAAAGGCGGAACCGTTTTTTTATTCCCGCCTATCTTAAAACCGTTGTATCATGCATGAAGAACAAAACAGTGCACCTGTAAAAGCCGTTCGAAGCAATCGGCAGGAAGCAGAATTTCCTAATCTGGAAGAAAAAGAAAACCTAAAACAGTTTTATTTAGCCCAATCACGACGACTATGCCCTACCGTATCGGTCGATCGTTCTGAATCACAACGTCTGGGAGCGTTACACCACAAAATCAAGCATTTTATTAAGGCGTTGACCAACCTCGACCGTCCATGGGAAAATGGGATGCCGGAGATGCAAAAGGCTTGCCTGCATTTCTTTACTTTACAAAATTCACCTCGCACAGAGTGTCAAAAGATTTTTGAAGAATGGGCGAAATGGTCGAACTTCCTGATATCAGCTTCTTGCTATCGTGGTTTTGTCAGTCAGATGTTACAAGATTATCAACGTCAATTACGTGACTTGGAAAAGCTCTTGGGCGGCAAACCCTCCGAAACTTCGGAGAATATATCTGGCCGTTAAGTCATACAGATAGATGTTACATTTATCATTCCTATACTGTATCTATTTTAGTGTAGCATTAGGTGAAATAATCCATTTAAAGACATACGAATGCACACTTTATAGGATGATAACCTGTATTTGACAGCTTAATTATCTATGGGGAGCGGCAGTATTTCTATAGTTCACAAGTGTGTGCCGTACAGCCCACGCATGTAAACCATACAGCCTACATATGCAGGCTATACAGCACACACTTGTGGGCTATAAACTTATCGCCGTTTAAGTCGGATTTTTGAGCTGCGATATTCGGATTTATATGGCTTCATTGTGACAAAAACAAGCCGTTTTATGCTTATAGGATATTTATATGGCTATTTTGTAGATGATAGGTAACCCGTTTTTACTGATAAAAGTATGATAGATACATTTTTCAAAAGCTATCTATCATAGATACTACATTGATAATTAGAATATTACTAAAATAAATGATAGCATGATAGATAGTTTTTTCATTATGTAATGTTTAGTTCAAATCCGTACCATTTACGAATATATTCTTATGAGACAAAGTTTCTCTAGACCAAATCCCCTGAATTTACAACTACTCCTAAAAGCTTCAAATAAAAACAATTATGACACCATACCATTGGTACGATGTCATAATCTCAACAGAATCATGTCAGGAGGCCGAAGTCATAATGACATGATGAAATTACACTAACCTAATTTATTTGTCTTTCTTCCAAAGTTTGCTCATATCTTCCAGTGTCTTGCCCTTCGTTTCAGGTACCCAACGCCAAACGAAGATGGCAGCAGCTACGCAGATAATGCCATATAAACTATACGCAAACATCGGGCTGAAATCGTACAATGCCGGGAAAGTAGAAGATACGATATAGTTGAATATCCATTGGAAAGCTACGGCGATTGCCACTGCTTTACCACGGATGGTATTCGGGAAGATTTCCGAGATCAACACCCAGCAAATCGGTCCCCAGGACATCATGAAAAATGCTGCATATACAATCACTGAAAGTACCGGAAGGATACCCTTTATTGCCATGCTGTCACACATTGCTACTGCAAATGCACCAACAGCCATACCAATAGAACCGATTATCAATAGTGGTTTACGTCCGAAACGGTCTACAGTGAAGATAGCAACCAGTGTAAAGATAATGTTTACAATACCCATAATCACAGTTTGCATCATGCCACCTCCTTCTGCACCTGCATTTTCAAAAATACGAGGAGCATAATATAGTACCGCATTAATACCGATAGCTTGCTGGAATACAGAAAGCAAAATACCGATCACAATTACTGCCACTCCATAAGTAAAGATTTTCTCCGTCTTCTCATGAGCAGTAGCTTTAATATCATTAAGGATTTCCTGTGCTTTTGTCTTACCATTGATCTTTTCCAGAATTGAGTAAGCCTTTTCGTCCTGCTGTATCAATACAAGATAACGAGGAGTCTTCGGAACAAAGAACAACAACAGGCCAAAGAAAGCGGCTGGGAAAGCTTCCGAACCGAACATGTAACGCCATCCTTCATAAACAGTCCACATATCAGATTCAGAACTAACAGACAGCACACCGGCTGCATCTTTCAAAATAACAGGATTCTGATGGTCGCCCATAATCAGGTAATTCACAAAGTACACTACCAACATACCGAAGATGATAGCAAACTGGTTACACGATACAAGCGTTCCACGAATATTGGAAGGGGCTATTTCAGCAATATACATCGGACAGACTGCAGAAGCCAGTCCTACTCCGATACCGCCCAAAACACGATACAGATTAAAAGCAATCAGCAAATCCATGTTCGGCTTTCCATATTCGAAAAATAAGAATTCCGGATAATAGGAACCTAATGCTGAAAGGAAAAAGAGTACGGCAGCAAGCCTTAAGGAATTACGACGTCCCAAACGGGAAGCAAATATACCAGAGATCGCACCACCCAGTACACAGCCAATTAATGCACTGGAAGAAGTGATTCCATGCATTACTTTATTATATTGAAAATCAGAGGCCGAAAGGAAAAATGCCTCCAAACCTTTCTCTGCGCCCGAAATAACGGCTGTATCGTATCCGAAAAGCAGTCCTCCCAAAATGGCGACAGAGGTGATCGAATATAGGTAGAGTTTACTACCCTCGTTCGTTGTATTAATCATGGTTATAAGTAGATAAAGTAGTGTTGTAGTAGTTGGAAATCTCACCACAGAGTGACACAGAGTTTCACAGAGAAATACAATATTAAATGAAAATGAACTCTGCGAGACCCTGTGCTACTCTGTGGTGAATTAATTATTAGCAATACATATTCAGAATTGCTTCATAAAGTTCTTGTTTACCGCTAGTCTGCTTCGGTTCACCGTTTGCTTTAGCATAAGCAACTACGTCTTCCAAAGTCAACTTGCCATCTTCAAATTCCTTACCTTTACCAGCATCGAATGAAGCGTAACGGTCAGACAACATTTTCTTATATGGAGATTCGTTCAACAGAGCAGCTGCACTTTCCAATGCACGAGCCATAGCATCCATACCTGCGATATGAGCAATGAAGATATCTTCCAGGTCAGTAGAGTTACGACGAGTTTTAGCGTCGAAGTTTGTTCCACCGTTACCCAAGCCACCATTACGGATAATTTGCATCATAGCTTGTGTCAGTTCGTAGTTATCAATCGGGAACTGGTCTGTATCCCAACCATTCTGATAATCACCACGGTTAGCATCGATAGAGCCCAACATACCGTTGTCTACTGCTACTGCCAATTCGTGTTCGAAAGTATGGCCAGCCAAGGTTGCATGGTTTACTTCAATATTCACTTTGAAATCTTTATCCAAGCCATGAGCTTTCAGGAAGCCGATTACAGTTTCTGTATCTACATCATACTGGTGTTTAGTTGGTTCCATCGGTTTCGGTTCGATCAGGAAAGTACCTTTGAAGCCACGAGCACGAGCATAATCACGAGCCATAGTCAGCATTTTTGCCAAGTGTTCTTTTTCACGTTTCTGATCTGTATTCAGAAGAGACATATAGCCTTCACGGCCACCCCAGAATACATAGTTCTGGCCACCCAGTTCGATCGTTGCGTCGATTGCATTCTTGATCTGAACAGCAGCACGAGCTACTACGTCAAAATCAGGATTAGTAGCAGCACCGTTCATATAACGTGCATGACCAAATACGTTGGCAGTACCCCACAACAGTTTGATGCCTGTTTCAGCTTGTTTCTGTTTTGCATAAGCTACGATTTCTTTCAGATTAGCTTCGTATTCTTCGATGCTTGCACCTTCAGAAACCAAGTCTACATCGTGGAAACAGTAGTACTCGATACCCATTTTCTGCATGAATTCGAAACCTGCATCCATTTTATCTTTTGCAGCTTGTATAGCGTCAGCATTACTATTCCAAGGGAATTGTTTTGTTCCGCCACCGAATTGGTCACCGCCTTCAGCGCACAAAGTATGCCACCATGCCATAGAAAATCTCAACCAATCTTTCATCTTCTTACCGTTGATTACCTTTTCAGCATCGTAGTAACGGAATGCCATCGGATTCTTACTATCTTTACCTTCGAACTTAATCTTTTCAATTCCCGGGAAAAATTCTTTTGTTGCCATAATTCTTTTATTTTTAAATGGTTATTATTTAGATTGTTAATTATTTATCTGAAGAAAGAGCCGGAGCCGGTATGTTACCAGTCATCGACTTTTCAAGGCGGTATTTCCATTTTGCATAGGCATCAGCATATTCCTGACGTTTCGCCACATTAGGCTCGATCACATCCAGTTTATCAAGCGTAGCAAATGCTTCATTGTTATCTTTGTAGATGCCTGCACCGATACCTGCACCTTTCGCGGCTCCTACTGAACCGTCTGTATCATAAAGCTCGATAGTGGCTCCTGTAACTCCCGCCAACGTATCGCGGAAGATAGAACTCAAGAACATATTAGCATGTCCGGCATGGATCATCTTCACGGGAATTCCCATCTGCTCCATGATATCAATGCCATATTTAAAAGAGAATACGATACCTTCTTGAGCGGCACGGATAATGTGGTGTTTGCCATGGGCATTGAAGTCCAATCCACGGATGCTGCAACCGATTTCTTTATTGTTCAGCATGCGTTCGGCACCGTTACCAAAAGGTAGAATACTGATTCCCGCACTACCGATAGGAGCTTTGGAAGCCAACACATTCATTTCATTATAAGATATTCCTTCGGGAGCAATGTTGCGTTTTACCCATGAATTAAGAATACCTGTTCCGTTGATGCAAAGCAATACTCCCAGACGTGTCTGGTCTATTGTATGATTGACATGGGCAAAGGTATTGACACGTGACTGCGGATCATAGTTCACTTCACCGTTCACACCATAAACCACTCCTGATGTTCCCGCCGTAGAAGCAATTTCGCCCGGGTTGAACACGTTCAGAGAGAGAGCATTGTTAGGCTGGTCACCTGCACGATAAGTAATAGGTGTTCCTTCTTTCAATCCAAGTTCTTTGGCAGTCATTGCACTGACGCGTCCTTGTTCTGCGAAAGACGGTTTAATATCTGCAATCAAAGAAGAGTCGAATCCGTAATAATCCATCAGGAAGTCAGCCACCCGGTTGTTCTTAAAATCCCAGAACATACCTTCCGAAAGTCCGGAAACGGTTGTGCAAATCTCTCCACTCAACTTCATGGCAATATAATCACCCGGCAACATTATCTTGTAAATCTGCTCATAGATGGCAGGTTCGTTTTCTTTAATCCATGCCAACTTGGAAGCTGTAAAGTTTCCCGGCGAGTTCAACAAATGAGAAAGACATCTCTCCTCTCCGATTGTTTCAAATGCTTTCTGACCGTATGGCACAGCACGGGAGTCACACCAGATAATAGCAGGACGCAATACACGCTGACTCTTATCGACACATACCAATCCGTGCATCTGATAAGAGATACCGATGGCTTTTATTTCAGCAGCACTCACTCCGGATTCGGTCATAATAGCCTGTGTAGCCAACTTTAAGTTTTCCCACCAACTTTCCGGATCTTGTTCCGCCCATCCGGGATTCACTGCAATAATATTCGCTTCTGTTTTCGGAAAAAATGCCGATGATACACATTTGCCTGTTTCAGCATTCACCAAACTCGCTTTTACAGACGAGCTACCTATGTCATAACCTAATAGAAACATAATTTTATTTACGATTAAACGATTTACTATTTACGATTTAACGCTCAATGTCCGACAATTAATGCTATAACATTCAACGCCTAATACTTAATACCTAATACTTAATACTTGAATAAGGTCTACCTTCTCACCTTATTATATATCTTCTTATCAAATTTATAATAACGGGCAGCACGGTGAGCCACTCCTTGTTGTTTTTCTTCCAGAGGAACTACATATTCCATCATGGCTATTTTCTTATGGAAGTTGCGTACATCCACAGCTTTGTCGTATACTAATTCAAAAAGGGTTCTTAATTGTGCAGCTGTAAATTTGCGCGGAAGCAGTTCGAACAACATGGAAGGATTAAATTCTACAAACTGACGAATATAAGTCATAGCTTCCTTAATAATCAGATTATGGTCGAAAGCCAATGTTTTCACATCTTTCAAAGCAATCCAACAAGCCTGATGATCGTCCAGATTCTTATCCAGTGTGCGGTCAATCTTCACCATCGACAAATACGCAATAGTTACAATGCGTTCCACTCTTGACTGCATAGCTCTTTCCAGCCAACGTACATCTTTCGGATTACTTGTCCTGTTTTTAGAACCGAATGCTTTAAACTGCATCAGATTCACATTTTTAAGTCCTGTCAGTTCATACAAAACTCGTTGCGCTGCTTCATCCAGGTCTTCATCCATATATATAAGACTTCCGGGAAGTTTCATATCGTGATATACTTCTCCATTATCTTCACCTGCACGTTTTACAAGCAACACTTTCAGTTGTTCTCCGTCAAAACCAATCACTACACAGTCCACTGATATATGATTGTTTGCTAAAGGTGTATTTTTCTGTAAATTTTGCATATCCATTTCTTTAAGACGGTGCAAATATAGAGGCTAAAACTCATCAAAACAAAAATAAGAACCATGCTATAAAACATTGTTTTTCATATAAATACATATCATACATTCTACAATATGAATAGTTAGTGTTATCTTACGAATTACAATATGTATTTTAGTATTTCCGCGAGTGAGTAATTGTACAAAGTACAAAAACTAGATGGACGCTTTATTATCAGTACTTTTCATATCATCTTCATCAGATACCGGCAAAGGTACTTATTGTATTTTAAACGATATGTCATTTTGTACCTTATCGTTTTTTATTCTATCTTTGTCGGGTAAATATTAAAAAAACTAAAATGGAACGTCATCCAGTCATTTTATCCATTGCCGGCTCCGATTGTTCGGGAGGCGCAGGTATTCAGGCAGACATAAAAACAATCTCCGCTCTAGGTGGCTATGCGGCATCGGCTATTACTGCCATCACCATACAAAATACACTGGGAGTACGTGCCGTACAGTCTATCGCCCCTGATATTGTTCGTGGACAAATAGAAGCAGTGATGGACGACCTGCAACCGGTTGCCATCAAAATAGGAATGGTAAATGATATTCAGATTGTTCGTGTGATTTCCGACTGTTTACAAAAATATTCACCTGCATACGTCGTCTACGATCCGGTAATGGTGTCTACCAGCGGAAAGAAACTCATGACAGATGAAGCTATAGAAGAAATAAAAAAAGAACTTTTGCCGCTTGTGACATTAATCACTCCCAACATCGACGAAGCGAAGGTGCTTACAGGCAAAAGTATTCACAACATTCAGGACATGCAGGCGGCTGCCAAAATGCTGACGGACGATTATCATACTAGCATCTTGTTAAAAGGCGGACATCTGGAGGGAGACAATATGTGCGACCTTTTGCACACGTCCGAATCTATCTACCATATATATGAGGAGAAAAAGATAGAAAGCCATAACCTGCATGGAACGGGGTGTACCCTCTCCTCTGCCATTGCTACTTACCTGGCCAAAGGATACCCCATGCGAGAATCCATCCAGCATGCTAAAACGTATATCACGCAAGCTATTATCGCAGGAAAAGAATTGAATGTCGGACACGGCAACGGCCCTTTATGGCATTTTCCGGACTCCGTTGCACAAATGTGTACATTTTGTGCGGTTGTATCATAAAAATACGTAACTTTGCACCCGCAATTAAAAATCAATTAAATAATAAAAATATGAAAGCATTTGTATTTCCCGGTCAAGGCGCTCAATTTGTAGGAATGGGTAAAGACCTGTATGAAAACTCAGCTTTAGCAAAAGAATTGTTTGAAAAAGCAAATGATATCCTCGGATATCGCATTACAGATATCATGTTCGATGGCACAGATGAAGACCTCCGTCAGACAAAGGTTACCCAACCTGCCGTATTCCTTCATTCTGTTATCTCCGCTCTTTGCATGGGCGATGATTTCAAACCGGAAATGACAGCCGGCCACTCACTCGGTGAGTTCTCTGCATTGGTAGCTGCCGGTGCATTGAGTTTTGAAGATGGACTGAAACTTGTTTATGCTCGTGCAATGGCTATGCAGAAAGCTTGTGAAGTTACTCCTTCCACAATGGCTGCCATTATTGCATTACCTGATGAGAAAGTAGAAGAAATCTGCGCAGCAGTAAATGCCGAAGGTGAAGTTTGCGTACCGGCTAACTACAACTGCCCGGGACAAATCGTTATCTCCGGTTCTGTACCAGGTATCGAAAAAGCTTGCGAACTGATGAAAGCTGCCGGAGCTAAACGCGCTCTTCCGCTGAAAGTAGGTGGTGCTTTCCATTCTCCATTAATGGACCCTGCCAAAGTTGAATTGGAAGCTGCTATCAAGGCTACGGAAATTCATACTCCTAAATGTCCGGTATATCAGAATGTAGACGCACTTCCTCACACTGATCCTGCAGAAATCAAAAAGAACCTGGTTGCCCAGCTGACTGCTTCCGTACGCTGGACACAGTCTGTTAAGAATATGGTTGCCGACGGTGCTACTGATTTTACAGAATGTGGCCCGGGTGCAGTACTTCAAGGACTGATTAAGAAAATTGACGGTACTGTCAACGCTCACGGTATTGCATAAGCATCCGTAAGAAAGAGTTTATCTTTAAATATATGAAGCGTGTTGGTAACTATTGCCAACACGCTTTTTTATATTAAGCCTATTCATAGCATACGGACTAACATGTTGTATAACACCCCGTTACTTTTCTTTTCCGGCAAACTTTCCGTATCTTGCTATTGTTTTTATTACAGGAATCATTTACTCAAATTTATGAGCCATGAAAATACATGAATATCAAGCGAAAGAGATTTTCTCCAAGTACGGAATACCTGTCGAGAGGCACACTTTATGCCGTACAGCCGCAGGTGTCATAGCCGCTTACCGGAGGATGGGAACAGACAGAGTGGTTATAAAAGCACAGGTATTAACCGGAGGACGGGGAAAAGCCGGAGGAGTGAAACTGGTAAATAATACGGAAGACGCTTATCAGGAAGCTAAGAATATTCTCGGAATGAGTATTAAAGGACTTCCGGTCAATCAAGTACTGGTTAGTGAGGCGATAGATATTGCTGCCGAATATTATGTCAGTTACACCATCGACCGGAATACACGTTCTGTCGTTCTGATGATGAGTGCATCCGGTGGTATGGATATCGAAGAGGTAGCCCGTCAAACACCGGAAAAAATCATCCGATATTCAATCCATCCATTTATTGGTCTTCCCGACTATCTGGCAAGGCGTTTTGCTTTCTCCCTCTTTCCTCAAATGGAGCAGGCGGGTAAAATGGCGGCCATCCTTCAGGAACTTTATAAGATCTTCATGGAAAATGATGCATCATTAGTGGAAGTAAATCCGCTGGCACTAACCAAGAAAGGTACGTTGATGGCTATTGACGCAAAGATTGTTTTTGATGACAATGCGCTCTATCGCCATCCGGAGGCACATGCTTTATTTGATCCGACGGAGGAAGAAAAAATAGAAGCAGACGCTAAAGATAAAGGATTCAGCTATATCCACATGGATGGTAACATCGGCTGTATGGTAAATGGTGCCGGACTCGCTATGGCTACTATGGACATGATTAAACTTTATGGAGGTCAGCCAGCCAATTTTCTCGACATTGGTGGTAGTTCCAATCCTGTCAAGGTAATTGAAGCCATGAAACTTTTATTGCAGGATGAAAAAGTGAAAGTGGTCCTGATTAATATTTTCGGAGGAATCACCCGCTGTGATGATGTAGCAATGGGGCTTCTTCAAGCATTCGAGCAGATAAACAGTAATGTACCTGTTATCGTACGGCTTACAGGCACTAATGAGCATATCGGACGGGAACTGTTACGGAATTACAGCCGTTTCCAAATAGCCACAACGATGAAAGAAGCTGCCCTTATGGCTCTGAAAGCGTAATAAGTACCCAAATCATTAATAAATAAAGCAATTATGAGCATATTAATAGATAAATCCACCCGCCTGATTGTACAGGGAATTACTGGGAGAGACGGACTTTTCCATGCCAAGAAGATGAAAGAATACGGAACCCATGTTGTTGGAGGAACTTCTCCGGGCAAAGGAGGAACAGATGTAGGCGGCATCCCCGTATTCAACACTATGTATGACGCGGTTGAACAAACGAAAGCCAATACTTCTATCATTTTTGTTCCGGCACGTTTTGCGGCAGATGCCATTATGGAGGCAGCAGATGCGGGCATCCGGTTAATTGCCTGCATTGCTGAAGGAATCCCCACGCTGGATGTGATTAAGGCGCACCAGTTTGTCGAACAAAAAGGTGCTATGCTGATCGGCCCCAACTGTCCGGGACTGATCTCTCCGGGAAAAAGTATGGTGGGCATTTTACCGGAACAGGTCTTTTTAGAAGGAAATGTCGGAGTTATCAGCCGTAGCGGAACACTTACTTACGAAATTGTGTATCACTTAACGGCGAATGGCATGGGACAATCCACTGCTATCGGCATCGGAGGTGATCCTGTTGTAGGTCTTCATTTCCGTCAACTGCTGGAGATGTTTCAAAATGATTCGGAAACAGAAGCGATCGTCCTGATTGGAGAGATTGGAGGAAACGCAGAAGAACAAGCGGCTGAGTATATCCGCAATAATGTAACTAAACCTGTAGTGGCATTTATTGCGGGGCAATCAGCTCCTCCGGGGAAGCAGATGGGACATGCAGGAGCTATCATTTCAGGAAGTTCCGGTTCGGCAAAAGAGAAGATTGAATCTTTAAAAGCTGCCGGTATCCGGGTGGCACAAGAGCCTTCGGATATACCGAAGCTATTGAAAAGATAAAATCCAAAAGAGAAATAAAAGACAAAAGTAGTCATATCATAATAGATGCAGATTCACTCCCTCAAATAAGTAATTACATACTTATCGTTTAGAGTAAATCTGCATTTATTTTACATACCTTTCTTTATACCTAATTTTATAAGAAGAGCATTCATAGGATATGCACAGAAGAAGCCGAAAAGCATAGCCAACTGCATCATAAACCAGAATATCCATGTGTCTTTGGGTAATGGTTCATTGATGAACAACACAAAATAGACAATTGCCATCCAGCCGTACATTCCTACCTGCCAGGACAAAAGAGAAAAGAAATCCGCTTTGAAAGCACGAGCTAAGGCATTGCCTACTGATATTTTTTCCATCTCCCGAATAGCATAGGAATTGGAAATAAACACCAATCATCAAAGCCAGAATAAAGTCAAGTACCCAATTACCAAATAGCTGACTTCCTGCCACAGTTACAGGAACATAGTTTGTGAACCACTCTCCTATGATATCTGCCAATGTACATCCTGCACCACAATGAAGCGCAGACAAAGCTACCGATTGCCAATAAGGACGTTGCATTCCTTGCATCGACATTTCTCCCGGCATGGCCATATCCATCGCCATATTATCTTTCATACCGGACATATCCATTCCCTTCATATCAGACATATCCATTTTCATCCTAACATCCTCAACTTTCATCGGACCACTCCGTCCAAACTTATTATACGCCCATAAAGCTAAATAACTTCCCCATAATGCAGATAATATCCAGACTGCATTCATTATCTTCATTGATTGCGGACGATGTGTCAGGTCTATGGCAATATGTACTGCAATTCCGATACCTGAACATACTAAGAAAACGGCTATTAAATTGAGCATGACTGTATGTTTTTTAAAGTTTCAGATTACAAAACATCCTTTATTTATGAATAGTTCACCCCATTACTTTTAATTTTATCCTATCGAACTATTCTACACACGAGTTGTTATCATTTCATAATCAAAACAATAGAAATATGAGCAGACGTAGACAGTTAGAGCATGAAGTATCTGTTGCTCAAGAAAGAATAAAGAAAGCTGCAAAAGATACACCGAAGGATATCCTGAAATTATGGGAACAAGAGCTGGTAGACCTGGAATTGGAACTCAATAATATGGTGGATGATGAAGAAGATAACAATGAGGATTAACAGAAGAAAGGCGCGCTAGTTTCCTAGTGCGCCTTTCTCTATTACTGTATATGTATTCAGTATTAATTCTTTGGCAATGCTTCTTTTACTACCATTGAACGACCTACATATTCTGCACCGTTCAATTGTTCGATAGCTTTAGCAGCTTCTGCATCATCCGGCATTTCGATAAACGCAAAACCTTTTGATCTTCTAGTTTCACGATCTGTGATTAACTTTACTGAAGCAACTGTTCCATACTCTTCCATTACATGTCTCAAATCTGATTCCTTAACATTATAGCTAAGATTTCCAATGTACAAATTCATAAAATACAAATATAAAAAATTAATAATTCAATAAGAAAGTTTTAGGAAGATCTTAATTAGAGATGGATATGCTCAAATAAATGAGAAGATTCACGTAAAAAAATCAAATCGTAATAAACCTCTTTATTGTTGTTGGTACAAAGAAAAGCATTATTTGGGGATATTGCACTATATTCTCTCCTTTTTCTTCTTGTAAAACATCTTTTTTATGAAAATAGGCCAATACTTAACGTTCTTATTCTTTTATATCAAGCCATTCCATATAAACTACCGGATTAGTCTTTCTGTAGATTCTTCGCTACAAATTCCTCAAAAAACGTTTTCTTATAGTTTCCACCTCCTATTCCTATCTCATAAGACTTAATAAAAATATCATTGGTATCAAAAGAGTCAATCCGTGAGGTATTGACAATATAGGACTTGTTTATCCGGAGAAACTGTTTAGCGGGCAGTTGCTCATGAATATTTTTCAGATTCATCTTAGTTATCACCCGCTGATCTTCCAATTGGAGAATGGAATAATCCTTTAGTCCTTCAATAAAAAGAATATCACTGAAGTTTATCTTGATATAGCGTCGTTCCGATTTGATGAAAATATATTCTTCCTGTATCTCCTCCACTCTTTCGGCTGTTTCCGACAATAACAGTTTATGATATGCTATTGCCTTATTGACTGCTTTCAGAAAACGGTTCATTTCAATAGGCTTCACCAGATAATCAATGGCACTTACTTCGTAACTATCGAGTGCATATTCCGCATACGCCGTTGTAAAGACAATCAATGTATTCACGGGAATACTTTGCGCAAACTCTATTCCGGTAATTCCCGGCATCTGAATATCAAGGAAAATCAGATCAACCGTATATTCATTTATATAAGCGGACGCTGCGATAGCGTTATTAAAGCTACCCACCAATGTCAGTTGTGGAATCTGTTCCACCAATGACTTCATACCTTTGCGAGCTACCGGCTCGTCATCAACAATAATACAATTCATAAGTTTAGATGTAAGTTGACATTATAAGTTGTTTCTTTATCTTCTATCTGTAACGTGTACCGTGATTCATAAAGTAAATCCAGTCTGCGTTTCACATTGGCCAACCCTATTCCCCCTTCCCGCTTAACAGGAACACGGGGCTTAGAATTCTCGCAACGAAACGTCAACTGTTTATTATGCACAGAAAAATACAGGTGAATATAAGATAAATTGTCGCTATCCAAATTGTGTTTCACTGCATTCTCTACAAAAGGGATAAACAACAACGGAGGAATACAGATATTTTCCATATTTCCCTCTTGAAAAATAGTATATTCAAAATGATCCCTTCTCACCTTCTCCAATTCAAGAAAACTGGTGAGAAACTGTATATCTGCAGTAAGAAAGACTTCTCTTCTTGTACTGTCATTCAACTGGTAACGAAGTAGATTGTCCAGTTTCTCCAATATCTGTGAAGCCTCATCCGGAGCATCCTTTACCAAAATATTGGCATTATTCAGCATATTAAAAAGAAAATGCGGATTGATCTGTTTCTTTAATTGTTGCAATTCTGCCTGCTTAGTTGCCTTCTCCAATTCAAGAATCTTTTTATCGGAGACAACCCAGCGGCGGAATAGTTCAAAGCTCGTACAGCCACCTGCACTTAATAGTAGTACTAATACTCCATAAGCAATACTATCAAAAGAAACAGCATGGTTATCCTGTATACAAAACCCACGAATACCGTACCGTTGATATAATGGAGACAGAAATATAAATCCTAATAATACACTCACTAAATTGACTCCGAAAAACGAGATCCAATAACACCATAACTTGCGCTTGGCCTTATACAGGAAACGGGGCACTAACCAATATATATTCAGATAGATAGGAAACGCAAAAACCAATATACTAACCGGATATGCATATCGGAAACCTTCTCCAGTAAAATCTCCATATACATTCTGAAAGCCTAAAAAGAGTATAATAAATAGCAATAGTAAATTACTGATAAGCCTGAAACGGTCATTTACCAGATTCTTCCCCCAATCGTATACATTCCAGGTATCTTTCATAATTCCAACATTAAACTAATGGTACACAACATTCCATCATTATAGCCACTTTTTAATTGATAACCTCCCGGATATAGCAAGTCCAATCGTTGCCGTAACTTGTCAAAAGCAGGTACTATTTGCAGACTTTCCTTTTTTCGCAGACAGTATGTACAAATGAATCGAAGCTGATTCTCTTCCATTTGAAAATCGATCCTTATATTTTCTCCCTTTCCATTCTCTCCACATACCGTTGTCCGAATCACATATTCTATCACAGGCATAAACAATAAAGGAGGAACTTGTATATATCGCACTTCATTCAGGATGTTGACTTCAAAATTAAACTCCGGATTGCATAATTTCTCCAACTTCATATAATCAGTCATAAAATCGATATCATCTCCCAACAATACCTGTTGCCGTTCACTTTCATAAAGTTGGTATCGAAGCAACCGGCTTAATTTAAAGATAAGCAATGATGCCTTTTCTCCATCTTCCTCCAACAAGGTTCGCACCTTATTCAATATTCTCGAAAAAAACTCCGGTTGAAGTTGATCTTTCAAATGATTTAGATCAGTCTGTATGCTAATATTCTCCAATTCGTTTAATCGTTGTTGATAGGCCACCCAGCGATGCAGAAAAATAGTAAAAGAAAAAGCCAGAAAATAGAGTATCAGCGCCAATGCATTTATCAACAGAAAGAAAGGGAGATCACTGTTTAGTCTTTGCATCTGTTCGGGTATAACATAATATTGCCCTAGAAAACAAATAGCACCAACCATGGCGGTCAGCATAAATCCAACAAGGCAACTCAAATATATGATATACTTTTTATATCTACGCTGAAACAGATAACCGGGAATTAACCAGTAAGTATGCAGATTTATGATTCCCCATAAGATGACAGAAAGTAAAAGACTAACTCCCGTAGAAAGATTTAGCCCTAAACTATCGCTTTCGACAAAAGTGCCTCTGAACACTAAAAAGGAGACTACAAGAAATATCCCTATTTGCTTCAGTAACGTATATAATAGCATCTTAACTGACATCAGGCGATAAAGTTACCATTTTTTTAGAACTTATACTTCATTCCCACCGAAACATACATTGCCGGTTTAAAATAAGGGTCAGTCTCTCTGGACATATCTGCGAAAAAGGCTTTTAAAGTGCGGGTAGTGTAATAAGCTATTCTGCTGCACGATACACCGGCAGTAGCAGTAACAGAAAAAGAGTTCCCGATGCTTAACTCCGGCTGTAAACCTGCAATAATGAATTGCTGGGAAAACATAGTATCTTTCCCCTCCTTCTCCAACAAGGCCAGTGAACCGTTCATTTCCGCCAACAATCTTAGATTCAGAAATTTATTCATTCTCATTCCGACCGACACTTCCATGGCATTCAACATAGATACTTTTATTTGATAGCGTCCTTCAGTAGTCCAATCAAAATAAATAGCCGGAAATACCATCGGATAACCGAATGTGTTATTTACAGCCAATCCGGCTCCAAGAGATAAATTAGGCTTGAACTGCCGGATAAAAATAACTCCCCCTGTCCCAGAACATTCTTCAGTCTTACATCAGAAGCCGTATAGACTCCTGCGCCAACTGTCATTAACAATAACCATTTCTTGCTGATGGGACGAATATGAATGACGCTCAATTGCAAATTTATAATCTGATCTATATCTATATAAGATTGAAGGTTCTTATTGTTCATAGCTGTATAACTTCCTCCCGCTGAAAGCATCCAAGAAGTAGGCTGGCTCCTTTCATTCATTTTCTGTGAAACCGGAATGTTGACGTTTCCTTCAACAAACCGCATATCGCCTTTACCGTCTGTTTCCTGATTCTCTTCATTCTTATATCGTGAAGAAGAGATATATCCCGTTCTGACCGTCACTTGCGCATACGCATCTTCCGGCAACAATAAAATCAAAACAACCGCACTTAATAAAATACACTTCATCTTTTGTCTACTTTTAGGTTTGAATGCAACAAAAATAGAGCTAAACTAATCACCGCCGGGAAATTGTAGACGAAACCCTGCATTCTGTATACAAAACTATTGATAAAAGACAATCAATCATGAATGCAACCCAATCATCCTTTAACGACTTTATCGGACTGGATGGGAAGTTGGCAGATAAAAACAGAAATCCTGATTCATCACGAACCAGGATTTCTTTATGAGTATTACTACATTCGAAGTTTTATTTTATTCTTTTACTTCTTCACCTTTTTCGTTCATCAGCACTGTCAGTACCTGAACATCTTCCGTAGTAAGGACTACCTTATAAATCTTACCGCTTTCTTTTTCAGCGACATAAGCTTCCGTAATGGCAGCACCTTCATAATTTTTAGCGATCGCCTGTACTACTGCCTCCGGCAGTTCTTTAACATCAATCTTTGTAAACTCATCCTGTGGAGCCTGTACGTTAGTTTCTACAGTTGTAGCGTTACTAACTTCCTGTGCAAATGCTACAGAGCTACCCAATCCCATCACCAATGCTACTGCTACTAATACCTTTTTCATAATCGTAATTTTTTTAAGTGTGAACTACTAAATCATTATTAACTTGTTTCTTACACTTAATAGGTAGCAAAAGAGGTACCAAAGTTCCAGAATGAGCATACATCATTAGTAATCAATCAAATACAAGATACACTCATTTATTATATTGTAGAACTAGTGTGGAATTGTGTAGAAAGTGACGGCAATAATTGGGGAAAATATGCCGATTTACCACTGGCAATCAAAATTATATTCTGAACCCCCTGCACATTTCGCCGACACACCATCGTCTTTCAATCATCCACAATGGAAATACTTATTTACTAAATCCAGCATTTCCATCGGCTTTCCTTCCAGATCCGCACGCAACGTTTTATCTTCGTAACTGCGAAGTCTGCGGATGATACCGTCAATCATTGCCGGACTAAACACATTATATTGCTCAAAGATTGCCCGTTGTTGTTGCAAGCAATCGGCAGAAGCTTCACAGCTATCCGGCAGTTGCGCCAGTGATTTCAGTTTATCTTCATTCTCTTTCTGATGGATATTCACATTTACATAAGTTTTTTCAGCAATATCCAGCGCATTTTCAATCTCAAAACCATGACGGCAGGCAACAGCCAAACCAGCCAATAATTGATATAAATCTGCCGAACCATCCGGAGAGCGCATTTCTACCGTCTGCTTCTGACTGGTGTCAAAATGACTTTCAGCTTCCAATGGGTTTGCCAATGTACACATATCTGTTTTTGCAGCCCATCCCAGAGGCACGCGCACTAATACAGAGCGGTTGCGGTCTCCCCAACAAACATTGGTAGGTGCTTCCTGATGAGGAACGAGACGGAAGTAAGAAGTAGGATTGGTATTTCCGAAAGCAGTAATTGACGGAGCAAGTACCATCATTCCGGCAATTGCCTTGCGTGCTGTATCCGACAAAACACCGTCTTTCAGCATCTGGTTCTTTCCATCTTTCATGATACGCATGTGGACATGCAAGCCCGAACCGGCTTTACCTGCCGTAATTTTTGGAGCAAAGGTTACATTGTATCCATATCTAAATCCCAGGTTACGAATCACCCATTTGGCAATCATTAATTGATCTGCTGCCTGCGATACAGGGACCGGCAGGAATTCTATTTCATTCTGCTCATAGATATAACCATCCAGCGTGAAATTACCTACTTCAGAGTGTCCATACTTTATTTGTCCGCCTGTCTGTGCGATGTAAGACATACATTGAGTACGGAATTCATTGAATTTAGCATAAGGACCCGATTCATGATAACCACGTTGGTCGGTTGCCTGAAACATACCGGTGTCCGGGGCTATTACATAATATTCCAATTCGCCCATTGCCTGAAATTCCATTCCGGTAACTTCTGTAAAAGTCTTGCTTGCTTTGTAAAGAGTATGTTCTGGTGCACTTTCAAGTGGTTCGCCGTCTTTATTGAAGAAAGAGCAAAGCATGGACAGCGTCGGAATCTCGGCAAACGGATCAACGAATGCAGTGCAAAAACGGGGAATCACATAAAGGTCACTACTGCCCGCTTCTATAAATGAGAAAAGGCTGGAACCGTCTACCCGTTCTCCACATGTGAGAATAGCTTCCAAATAAGCTTGATTGTTGATGACAAAGTTCAGAGTTTTCAAACGCCCGTCTCCCGCCGGATACATAAAATTAACCATGCGGATATCTTTTTGCTGGATAAATGAGATAATGTCAGCTTTTGTAAACTCTGAAGTTGGTTTTTGAAGGAATGCCACCAACTGGTTAGCATTCATTGATAAATCATAATTCATAATCGGTTGTTTTTCGTTGTTGTATGATTAAAACGGTTTGTTGAATGCCAAAGATAATGAAAAGATAGAAAATTAAGTAAGAAAAGATTTAATTATTTCTTTGTTATATTGCATTTACGTCTATTCTCCTATTTAAAACGCTTCAGGTCTTTCTTCTCAAAAATCCATTCCGGAGTGTATAGTTTCCCTGCATCCGTTTCCGTCAGCTCATACCAGGGAGAAAGGTCGCGGCTGGTTGGATTGACCAGAATATGAATCTGTTGGGCGGGCATATAGCTTTGTGCCAGGAGGCATCGGCACACTGCTGCAAATCGCGGTTGCCTATCTCCATATCTACGACTGCAAATGCAGCTGCCTGATTGGCTTTCTCTTTTCCATTGTAGAGTAACACTTTACTGCCTTTAGGCAGCATTGGCAAATTGCGCAAATAAGTTGTAAACGAATTAGCAGGGCAGGTCTCTCTGACATATCCTGACGGAGGAGCGATTCTATCTGCAAGCCTCTCCTGTCCCCATGACTGAAAGACTGTGAAAAGTAAGCCTGCACACATTAACAAATATTTCATATCGGTTCTTCTTATTTCATTCCAGACAAATATAAGTAATTATTATTGAAAACGAAGATAAATCACTTGCGCTTATCCTTTTTTATTCTAACTTTGTAGAAAGACGTGCAACAGAACTAAAATTGATAAGCTTATGGATATCCAAACTTTTATTCAAAATTTCAAAGAGGCATTCGGAGAAAAAGCTGAATTGCCTCTTGTTTTCTGGTACTCGGATGAGCAAAAAGGAGAGACAGAAAAGATAAACGGTTGCTTCTTTAAAGGTATGAAGACGGCAAGAGATGGTGGTATTATCAGCCTGAATGCCGAAAACATCGGCTGTGGCGGCGGTAAATTCTATACTGGTTTCACCGAAATGCCGGAACATGTGCCGACTTTCGTTTCACTCAAAGAGAAATACAAACAGACTCCCGAAATGGTCATTGACTTTATACAGCAAATCAGAGTTCCCCGAACAGAAAAAAAGTATCTTCATTTTGCACGTATAGATAAGGTAGAAAGTCTTGAAGAGATGGAAGGAGTTGTATTTCTGGCAAATCCGGATATGCTTTCGGGATTAACCACTTGGGCTTTTTACGATAATAACGCAGAAGATTGCGTCGTTTCTACCTTTGGTTCCGGCTGTAGTGCCGTAGTGACACAAGCCACGATAGAGAATCGTAAAGGAGGCAAACGTACTTTCCTCGGTTTCTTCGACCCATCGGTTCGCCCTCATTTCGAAGCTGACAAACTAAGCTATACCATACCTATGTCCAGATTTAAAGAGATGTATGAGACAATGCGGAAAAGCTGTCTATTTGATACGCATGCATGGGGAAAGATTAAGGAAAGGATGAATGGGTAGTCCTGCTTGTCTTTGGAAGTTTCCCATAAGGCAACAGTTTGCATACGGGG
Source organism: Bacteroides sp. BFG-637 (assembly GCF_024793605.1). Lineage (NCBI taxonomy): Bacteria > Pseudomonadati > Bacteroidota > Bacteroidia > Bacteroidales > Bacteroidaceae > Bacteroides > Bacteroides sp. BFG-637. The sequence goes on from NZ_JANUPD010000002.1 coordinate 4,972,588, forward strand.
AAACTATGGTTATCTACGGGGGAATGAATTCTTTTCCTACGGGATTAAAATAATATACCAATCAGATTAAACCTTTTATCAGGAGAAAAGTCTTATTATTAATATATTATCGTTCTATTCAACATTAAAGTATCAACGAAAATGGAAACATCCGCCAAACTCTATTCGCTGAAACACAGCAATGTGAAAACCTACCTGTTCGCCTTACTGTTCGTAGCGGGTAACATTGCACTTCCACAATTATGCCATCTTATACCTTATGGTGGTCCTACCCTGTTACCTATTTACTTTTTCACGCTGATTGCGGCTTATAAATATGGTTTCCTTGTAGGATTATTGACTGCTATCCTTTCACCAGTCATCAATCATTTATTGTTTGCCATGCCCTCGGAGGCGGTACTTCCCATCCTATTAATCAAATCATCCTTACTCGCCGGAGCTTCAGCTCTTGCAGCACGTACTATAAAATCGGTTTCATTACTGGCCATTCTTGGTGTCGTACTCACTTATCAGGTCATAGGCACTGCATTTGAATGGGCCATCGTCGGAAGTTTCTACGAAGCAGTACAGGACTTCCGTATCGGTATTCCGGGAATGTTACTGCAATGGTTCGGCGGATACGCCCTCCTGAAAGCAATTGCAAAACTCTAAACTAATATAGAAAGATGGACAGAAGGGACTTTTTAAAAACAGTAGCTATCACCGGAGCCGCCCTGACTATACAGCGTTCAGAGGCTATGGAGGTGTTAACTCAAACAATCAATAAAGCAAACGGAAGCAATCCTGATCTGGTGGCCGTTATGGGTGGAGAACCCGAAGAGATGTTCCGCCGTGCCATAAGCGAACTGGGGGGTATGAAGCAATTCGTCAAACCGGGACAGAAAGTGGTTGTAAAACCTAATATCGGTTGGGACAAAGTGCCGGAACTGGCGGGAAATACGAATCCGAAACTGATTGAAGAAATCGTCAGACAATGTTTTTCCGCCGGAGCTAAAGAAGTGGTCGTGTTCGACCATACTTGTGACGATTGGCAGAAATGCTACAAAAACAGTGGTATTGAAGCTGCTGCCAAAAAAGCCGGAGCCAAAGTAATGCCTGCACATCTGGAATCGTATTACAAACCAATCGATCTGCCGAAAGGCAAAAAGATGAAGAAAGCCAAAGTGCACGAAGCGATTCTGGATTGTGATGTATGGATCAATGTTCCTATTCTGAAGAATCACGGAGGTGCGAATCTGACTATCTCCATGAAAAATCACATGGGGATTGTGTGGGATCGCGGATTCTTCCACCAGAACGATTTGCAACAATGCATCGCAGATATCTGTACATTACAGAAGAAAGCTGTACTCAACGTAGTAGACGCCTACCGGATCATGAAAACAAACGGTCCCCGGGGACGCTCTGCATCCGATGTTGTACTGGCAAAAGGATTGTTTATCTCACCGGATATTGTAGCCGTGGATACGGCTGCTGCCAAGTTCTTCAATCAAGTACGTGAGATGCCACTGGATACAGTAGGACATCTCGCCAATGGGGAAGCATTGAAAATAGGAACCATGAACATTGACAAATTGAATGTCAAGCGAATTAAGATGTAAAACAACCATGTTAAGAAGGCTACGTATTGGAATATCAGCACTTTTATTTGTGCTGATTTCTTTCTTTTTTCTCGATTTCGCAGAAATATTACCGAACAGTTTCCATCGGCTGGCACATTTGCAATTTGTTCCAGCTTTGCTTTCACTAAGTATAGGTATCTTATTATTTCTCATTGTGTTAACGCTTTTATTCGGGCGTGTATATTGTTCTACAATCTGCCCTATGGGTATCTTGCAGGATGTGATTGCACGAATTTCCAAAGCAACGGGAAAAAAGAAAAAAAGATATAGTTACAGTCCTGCAAAAAACAAATTGCGCTGGGGTGTGCTCGGACTGACAGTGATCGGGTTTTTATGCGGATTTACATTTATTGTTGGTTTGCTCGATCCATACAGTGCATATGGACGTGTAGTAGTGCACATATTCAAACCTATCTATATGCTGGGGAATAATCTGCTGGAATCACTCTTTGCCAGATTTGACAATTATACATTTTATCAGGTAGACACCTCCATCTTGAGCATTTCTTCCCTTCTCATCGCTATTATTACTCTTGCAGTCATCTTTGTAATGGCATGGAAACATGGACGGACATGGTGCAATACGATTTGTCCCGTAGGAACAATATTGGGATTATTGAGTCGATTTTCATTATTCAAAGTCCGTATTGATACTGCCAAATGTAATGGATGCGGGCTTTGTGCCACCAAATGCAAAGCAGCTTGCATCAATAGCAAAGAACACGCTATTGATTATAGCCGTTGTGTAGATTGTTTCAACTGTCTGGGAGCATGCAAACAAAAAGCATTAGTCTACGCCCCTTCTTTCAAAAAACAGTCTGATGTAGAAACTCCTGCACCATCATCACCGGATTTGGATTCATCCAAACGCCGTTTTTTGGTCGCCGGTCTTGTTACTGCCGGAGCAACCCCCAAACTCATCTCCCAGGCCAAGGAATCTGTAGCAAGTCTGGAAGGTAAGAAGGCATACAAAAAGGAGAATCCGATCACTCCTCCGGGGTCTATCAGTCGGGGACACTTCCAACAGCAATGTACATCCTGTCATCTTTGTGTCAGCAAATGCCCTTCTCATATCTTGAAACCGGCTTTCATGGAATATGGCTTGGCAGGCATGATGCAACCTACTGTTAGCTTTGAGAAAGGATTTTGTAACTTTGACTGTACTGTCTGTGGAGATGTCTGTCCCAATGGAGCAATTCTTCCCATAAGTGTAGAGCAAAAACATCTTACACAAATGGGATATGTTGTTTTCATCAAGGAAAATTGCATTGTTTATACTGATGGAACCAGTTGCGGAGCCTGCTCCGAACACTGTCCCACGCAAGCAGTGGCGATGGTGCCGTATAAGGGCGGATTGACAATTCCTCATGTAAATCAAGAAATATGTGTAGGTTGTGGAGGATGTGAATATGTTTGCCCCGCCCGTCCATTCCGCGCCATCTATATCGAAGGAAATCCTGTACAAAAAGAAGCAAAGCCATTTAAAGAAAGCGAAGAGCACAAAGTTGAGATAGACGATTTCGGATTCTGACCGGCATGGTGCCGGAGCAGAGTTTCCATCCGTATTTTATGTTCTATGCCGGTTTATTTCAAATGTGAATAAGACAGATGGTATGGATTTTAAAAAAAACTATCCATTATATTCCTCCTACTCTCAATAAATTCACTAAATTCGTGGCGAACTAAAGAAAGCAATTCATGGAGGTATTCACAAATAACTGGAATAGCCGGAAATATCAGATTGGCTATGCACTAAGCGGAGGATTTATTAAAGGATTTGCCCATTTGGGAGTCATGCAAGCTCTTCTGGAACATGATATTAAACCGGAAATCATCTCTGGAGTAAGTGCAGGAGCACTTGCAGGTGTCTTTTATGCCGACGGCAACGAGCCACACAAAGTACTTGATTATTTCTCCGGACATAAATTCCAGGATTTAACCAAATTGGTGATCCCCAAGAAGGGATTATTTGACCTCTGTGAATTTATTGATTTTCTCCGGACTAACTTAAAAGCAAAAAAACTGGAAGAGCTACAACTTCCCCTGATTATCACAGCAACTGACCTCGATCACGGTCGCATGGTTCACTTTCATCGGGGAAACATAGCGGAACGGGTCGCAGCTTCCTGCTGTATGCCTGTCATGTTTTCTCCGGTTAACATAGAAGGCACTAACTATGTGGATGGAGGATTGATGATGAATCTTCCGGTCTCTACCCTGCGCAGGATTTGCGATAAGGTGGTAGCTGTCAACGTAAGTCCCATCATGGCACAGGATTACAAAATGAATATTGTAAGCATTGCTATGCGCTCATTCCATTTCATGTTCCGCGCCAACACCTTTCCCGAAAGAGAAAAATGCGATTTATTAATCGAACCATACAACCTATACGGATACAGTAACACAGAACTGGAGAAAGCTGAAGAAATCTTCGAGCAAGGATATAATATGGCTAACGAAATACTTAATCAACTGTTGGAAGAAAAGGGGAAAATATGGAAATAACCTCCTATCCATCAGAAATAAGAATGAAGACGAATATTAATAATCTACTCTATATGAATGACGAAAATAAAATAATTATCTACCAAGTATTCACCCGCCTGTTTGGAAATAATAATAACCACTGTGTCTACAACGGAGACATTGCTACCAATGGCTGTGGGAAAATGGCTGATTTCACACTCAAAGCACTTGGTGAAATCAAGAAACTGGGTACTACGCATATATGGTACACAGGCATCATTGAGCATGCCACTCAAACGGACTATCGCCGTTATAACATCAGCCCGGATCATCCTGCCGTTGTAAAAGGAAAAGCGGGTTCTCCCTATGCTATCAAGGATTATTATGATGTAGATCCTGACTTGGCTAACGATGTACAAGGACGTATGAAGGAATTTGAGAATCTGGTACATCGCACACATCGCACAGGTTTGAAAGTGATTATTGATTTTGTACCTAATCACGTAGCACGCCAATATCATTCGGATGCACAACCGGACGGTACGACCGAATTGGGAGCTAATGATGACTCCAGCCAATCTTTCAGCCCATATAATAATTTCCTATTATATTCCGCAAGCGGAACTTCATGCCCAGTTCGATATGAAAGACGGTGCAGCAGAGCCTTACCGGGAATTCCCGGCGAAAGCTACCGGTAACAACCGTTTTGATGCTACTCCCAATATCACCGACTGGTATGAAACAGTGAAATTAAACTATGGAGTGGATTACCAGAATGGCGGTACCTGCCACTTCTCCCCGACTCCGGATACTTGGATAAAGATGCTGGACATTCTTCTTTTCTGGGCATCAAAAGACATTGACGGTTTCCGCTGCGACATGGCCGAAATGGTTCCTGTTGAATTCTGGGAATGGGCTATTCCTCAAGTAAAAGAGGCTTATCCTGAAATACTTTTCATCGCAGAGGTTTACAATCCCGGTGAATACCGCAACTATCTGTTCCGCGGCAAGTTTGATTACCTGTATGATAAGGTAGGGCTGTATGATACATTACGTAATGTAGCTTGTGGATATGAATCTGCATCTGCTATCACTCATTGTTGGCAAAGCCTGAATGGAATAGAGAAAAAGATGCTCAACTTTCTTGAGAACCACGACGAACAGCGCATCGCTTCTGATTTCTTTGCCGGCAACCCGCGTAAAGGAATTCCCGCACTGATTGTTTCCGCCTGTATGAACACTAATCCTATGATGATCTACTTCGGTCAGGAGTTTGGAGAACTGGGCATGGATAGTGAAGGATTCAGTGGAAGGGACGGACGGACTACCATATTCGATTATTGGAGCGTAGACACCATACGACGCTGGCGCAACGGAGGCAAATTTGACGGGAAGATGCTTACTGAAGAGCATAAGCACCTCTACTCTATCTACCAAAAAGTACTGACTATTTGTAACAAAGAGCAGGCAATCAGCAAGGGAGTATTCTTTGACTTAATGTATGCCAATATAAACGGATGGCGTTTCAATGAGCATAAGCAATATACTTTTATGCGAAAATATAAAAATGAGATTCTGTTTTTCATTATTAATTTCGACAGTCAACTGGTAGATGTTGCTATCAATGTGCCTTCACATGCTTTCGACTTTTTACAGATTCCTCAAATGGAATCATATCAGGCCACTGATTTGATGACGGGGGCTAAAGAAGAAATCAGCCTATTACCTTATAAACCCACGGATGTTTCAGTAGGAGGCTATAACGGAAAGATTTTGAAGATTACTTTTTAAGTAAAAAGACTAAGACCTGTATACCCTTCATCCCTCGGTCACTTATGAATGACCGGGGGATTATTTTATGCACATCACTCAAACAAATATTCTCAAAGGCTGTTTAGTTAGATAAATAATCCTCTAAACTCAAAGCTTATGAAGAAATTTATGATTTGTGCTATCGCATTGTTTCTACTATTATCTACATCTGCCTTTGGAGATACCCCTCCCGGCAATGTACAGTCAACTTTCAAGAAAATGTATCCCAAAGCAAATGGCGTCGCCTGGTCACAAGACGATGGATATTATTGTGCCAACTTTCCAATGAATGGATTTACTAAAAATGTGTGGTTTGACGTCCGGGGACAATGGGTGATGACGCAGACAGATCTTGTCAGTCTCGACCGGCTCACTCCAACAGTCTATAATGCCTTTGTATCCGGGCCATACGCAAATTGGGTGGTAGATAATGTGACAATGGTGGAGTTTCCCAAATGGCAGGCCATTATAGTAATTAAGGTAGGGCAAGATAATGTTGACATCAAATATCAGTTATTCTATACTCCACAAGGGGTATTGCTCAAAACGCGCAACGTTAGTGATATGTATGACATTCTCGGGCCAAGTACCTTTCTGGAAAACTAGGAACTGAATCATAGAACAGGGTAATAAATGAGAAAGCCCCCACAAATATTATTGAATATCTGCGGGGGCTTCTTGATTTAAAGATAAAATTATTTTTTCTTTCTAAGTACTACGGCGGTACGGGCAGGAATATAGAGTTTCAACCACTCTTTCTTTTCCTTCTTGTACAGCGGATCGGTAATAGTGAAGTGCACGACAGAGTCGTCTGCCAAACCGTTTCCTCCAAATGCAACATCGTCCGTGTTCAGTATCACTTCATAAGCTCCCGGAGTTACCAGGAATCCATAATCAGTGAACGACTGCTTCGGATTAAAGTTAAAGACAAATATAAGGTCCTTACGTTCGTATGCCAATACCTGATCGCCATCATTATGCCATATTTCCTGAACTGGTGTTGCCTGGAAATCTTTCACACTCTTGATAACTTTCAGCATTTCTTTATCAAAATCACCCATATAGTGATAGGTCAGATTTTTGTTGTCCACCAAATCCCATTGGCGGCGGGCATATTTGCACGACCATCCGTTACCTTCACGCGGGAAATCAATCCATTCGGGATGCCCGAATTCATTTCCCATGAAGTTCAGATAACCTCCGTTGATAGTCGAAGAGGTCAGCAAACGAATCATTTTATGCAAAGCAATACCACGGTTGACAACATAATTTTCGTCTCCCTTCTGCATGTGCCAGTACATATCGGCATCAATCAGGCGGAAGATAATCGTCTTATCTCCTACCAATGCCTGGTCATGACTTTCTGCATACGAAACGGTCTTTTCATCCTGGCGACGGTTGGTTACTTCCCAGAACATGCTGGAAGGTTTCCAGTCTTCATCGATCTTTTCTTTGATTGTCTTGATCCAGTAGTCCGGAATATTCATAGCCATACGATAATCGAAGCCATAACCGCCATCTTCCACTTTGGCAGCCAGTCCCGGCATACCGGAAACTTCTTCCGCAATGGTTATCGCCTTCGGATTTACCTGATGAATCACTTCATTAGCCAGTGTCAGGTAACAAATCGCATTATCATCCTGATGACCGTTGAAATAATCTCCATAGTTACAGAAGGCTTCACCCAATCCGTGGCTGTAATATAACATAGAAGTCACTCCATCAAAACGGAATCCGTCAAACTTATATTCTTCCAGCCAGTACTTGCAGTTTGACAACAGGAAGTGGATTACTTCATTCTTGCCATAATCGAAGCAGAGAGAGTCCCAAGCCGGATGTTCGCGACGAGCGCCCGGATAAAAATACTGATTCGGATCACCGGCAAAGTTTCCTAATCCTTCTACTTCATTCTTCACTGCATGTGAATGAACGATGTCCATAATCACAGCAATCCCCATCTCATGAGCAGCATCAATCAGTGCTTTTAATTCATCGGGGGTACCAAAACGCGAAGAAGCAGCAAAGAAACTGGATACATGATAGCCGAAGCTTCCATAATATGGATGTTCCTGAATAGCCATAATCTGGATACAATTATATCCTTCTTCAGCAATACGAGGAAGTATTTTCTCGCGGAATTCGTTATATGTGCCCACTTTTTCCTCCTGCTGTGCCATTCCGATATGACATTCATAAATCAACAGCGGATTCGTGTCGGGCTTAAATGTTTTCTTCTTGAATTTATAGGGGTTCTCCGGAGCCCAGACTTGTGCACTGAATATTTTGGTCTGTTCATCCTGTACCACACGTGTAGCCCATGCAGGAATACGCTCGCCTTGTCCGCCTTCCCAATATACATTCAGTTTGTAGAGATCGCCATGATGAATGGCATCTGCCGGCAGATTGATTTCCCAATTGCCATTCTTTTGTTTTTCCAGCTTATAAGCAGCTTTCTCCTCCCAGTTATTAAATGTACCCACCATATAAATATGAGTAGCATTGGGGGCCCATTCACGGAAAGTCCACCCCTTATCGGTGCGATGCAATCCAAAATAAAGATACCCCGATGCAAAATCTGAAAGGGTTTGTTTTCCCTTATTCGTCAATTCAGCTTCTTTGTCTAATACATACTGATGACGCCCGGTAATAGCACCGGCAAAAGGTTCCAGCCAGGGATCGTTTTTTATGAGATTAAGTGTCTTTTCCATATCAGAATTGAATTAGGATTATGCTTTTACTTTTACAATTACTTTCTTCACACCATCCGGAGTGATACCGGGAGCATGACCGTCTTGCGGGAAAAAGATAGCAAACATTCCCGGTTTCACGGCAACGTATGTTTCTGCTAATCCTTCGAAGAAAGTAATATCTTTTTCTGCGTTATAAGGTGCATCTGCCGGAACACAGTCTTTAGCAGCAGTATACCCCATTATTTCTGTTCCCGACAATGGGATTTGAATATCAATAAATTCGTTATGAGTTTCCAGTTTGGCTTCCTCTTTTGTTTTAGGTTTGGTTTGTGCAATATTCACCAACAGATCTTTTCCTTTCAGTTCTGTCTTACCAACTTCCATGGCTTGGAGGTCATGAGACTTCAAGAATTCAATAGCTTGTGCAAACAGAGGGTTTAAAGACGCATATTTCTCCAGATTTTCTAAAGTATCTACTACCATATAAGTTAAATTTTAAAGTTTATATTCTAGGCATTATTTATTCAAAATCATCAATTGTATAATTTATAAAATCGGCAAACCGTTTGAATTGCCGGAACACTTTGTCTATCTGTTCCAACATATCCGGTCGGGTGAAGAAGTTATCGGGAACATTATAAGAGCAAACATATTCTTTACATTTCAAATAATCAATGTACTTGAAATCTTTCGGAAAACCTTTCGGAGCTGTTTTCAGAAAATCCTCTCCTATCACCGGAAAGTATTTCTTAAACTCCGGATCTTCTACGATCGCAACAAACTCTTCGATATTATCATAGATAGATTGTCGCACTGCTTTCAGGATATTGGTAGGCAGGCACAGGCTTCCTCCGGCAAGCATAGAACCATCCGGCTGCAAGTGTACATAATATCCACAATGATCGGACTTCTTTCCTTTGGCATTGATATAACCTCCGAAATGTATTTTATAAGGTGTTTTATCCGCAGAGAAGCGGGTATCCCGGTAAATACGATAAGTACAGTCTTTGGGCTGAATCCCCCGGATAGTTTCATCAAACAAGGAAATACGGGCGATCACTGTTGCCAAAAAGTTGTCGAACTCGGCACGGGCTGTTTCATATTCTGCCTTATGCTCATTAAACCACTCACGATTATTATTCGCGGAAAGATCTTTTAAAAACTGAAAGATAACGGGTATGTTCATCTTTATCATTTTCTATTATTACTCTACAAACGTACAAATTTTATTTCATATAAACTACAAAAGGGGGTAAAAGGACATAAAAAAAGCATCGGCCTGGTAAAACCGATGCTCTAACACATTTATCAAAAAAACAGACTCTTCTGTCTCTGACGTACTTTAGCTTTCACAAGTGAAGTACAATCTCTTTAATTAATCTTATATCTAATACTATGAAAAACACATAAATATAACAGTACAAAGGAGACATTTGTTCAGCAGTTCTCTGTATATTTCAGTTAATTATAGTTTATAGAATTAAATGTTTCTCATTTATAGGCAATATAATGCGTTTCCAGTCAATCATTGCGTTGAATAACATGATATGGGAATAGTCTTTCAAACATATTTGCGGAATGTCTTTCTCAACAATGAGCTGCCTGTCCAGAAATTCGCTTCGTTTCGTCCCACGGAGTAACGGATGAGCCGGTGTGAACCAAGTATCTCCGTCATAGAGAGCAACATTAGCTATAGAGGTATCTGTCAGATAGCCATTTCTCACAATTAAAACATCATCCGCCATTCCTCTTTGAACGTACAAAGCATTCAGTTCTTCCCGATGCGCACTTTTATAAGTATAATCAATGGTATCAGACACAACCAAATGCAAAGAAGAAACCTGTCGCATCTGATAAGGCGCATACGTAACTTCTTCCACTTCTTTTCCATATACAATCCGGCATTTATGAATTCCATTTAAAGTGGGCGGAGATATAAATTCCCGTAAATCCAGCGGAGTGCAGTCTTTCCAAAAAGCTGCACGGGTTTTATTAAAGCGCTCTGTGTGATAATCAAGATTATAAATCTGTCCATCCTCTATCCGGATAGTCTCAATAAATGGGTACATATACTTTCTGTTTCATTTCATTATACTCACTTTCCACATCACTCTGGCAGGTAATCCCACCTCCACTTTTAAAATACATCTTTTCCCCTTCCTGTTCTACAAAACGTATCATAACAGCACTATCTAAATCAATGCCATCAGAATATCCCATAACTCCTGTATAAAATCCTCTGTCGTAGGTTTCAGCTTCCTGGATAATCTGCATCGTCTTTTTCTTTGGAGCACCGGTAATAGAACCGGCTGGCAGTAATCTGAAAATAATATCTCCCAAATGCTCCTGATAATTTTCGGGCAATATACCCTGAATTTCAGAACTCGTCTGAAAAATGGCTCCCCGATTAGTCTGTAACCTATCCATATACCGATACCGGGAAACTGACACTCGGCTGGCAACCATACTTAAATCATTACGAATCAGATCTACAATGGTAGCATGTTCGGCAGTCTCTTTCGGATCATTCATTAATAATTGAGCAGCGGAGGGAATTGAAGCATCAATGGTTCCCTTCATCGGATATGAGCTAATTTTTCCCTGATGAATTCTAATAAATATTTCAGGAGAGAAAACCGTAAAACGGTCTTTAACCCATAACTTATAAATCGCTTTTGAGCGAAAATAAATATCTTTCAGAGTGAGATTGGTTTCTACCGGAGTGCGACACGTCAAATTTGTAAGGAAGCTATTTCCTGCCAGGATGTTCTGTCGCACGATATTAAACGAACGTTGATAGGAAAAGAAAGATTCTGCAAAAGGCTGCCAATGTAGTGAAGGCATTGCTTTTGCAGAGTAAGTAGCCATGTTATCTTCATCTGATATGGTCTGATTGGTAAATCCATTCAGATTATACAAAACTTCAGTAGAATCAACAGCAGCAACCTCCTCTATATAAGACACATCTTGTAGATAATTTATAATGAAAATGAAAGGACGATGGAGTTGTCCCAACTGATTCATTCGTTTGATAGCCTGTTCCTTATTATATAAGTGCATAAAATACTTCTACGTTTAGAAAAAGCAAATGTACACAAAAAGTATAGATTAGAAAAAGATAGCAATAAAAAAGGGTTGTCCGACGTGTCATATCGGCAACCCTTTATCATTTATAAGATTGGTAAAATTACTTCATAACAGCTTTTACTTGAGGAAGCATCTTCTTCACATTTTCATTTTCCGGAGAGATCTTAGCAGCTTCTTCCAGATAGTCTAATGCTTCTTTAAATCTACCATCAGCTTTTTCTTTTTCTGCAGCATATTTATCTGCATCAGAATTTGCCAAAGGAGCAGCTTTCTTCAGGATATTAGCGCCATCATTATAGCACAGAACTCCTAAACTGTACAATGCATTTGTTTTATACTGCTTGTGATCCAAAGGAATTACTTTCTTAAAACAGTCTTCTGCTTCTTCTGCTTTTCCGGCTTTCTGTGCAGCAAGTCCTGCTTTCAAATAGTGAAGGCTATAATTCTTTACCATTGTTGTATTCTTAGGATCTACTTTCAATCCTTCTTCCAATGTAGCTACATATTCAGCAGTCTTCTTTTGTGCATCTAAAGCCAAAGCTTTGCGAGCATAAGCATTTCCGATATTGAACTTCTTTTGAATTGCTATATCAAAAAGACTCACAGCTTCCGGATACTTCTTCACAGCATCGGCAGCTATACCACAATAATAAGCGGTTGCAGAATCTTGATTATTCGTTTGTTTCAAATATTCACTGAATTTCGCATACGCTACAGGATAATTTTTAGCATTAAATGCATCATTTCCTTCTTTTTTCAATTGCTCTGGGTCGGTTTGTGCAAAAACATTAGTCACTACAATACAAAATGCAAATAAAAAAATCAATTTCTTCATAACTTTATGTGTTTTTTAGTTGTTTATCGTTCAAAAGTAGAAGTTATAATAGAAAAACACAACCCTATTTTATTTTTTTGAGCTTTTTGAAACCTATATAACGTTCGTTATTCTTCGTAAAAATGGCGTTTTTCTATTTAATACTCCCAAACCATATAAATAAACAAAATTCATCTCTATTATAAACTACTGATTCATAGTCACAAAGAAATATATGAATAAAAAAATGCCGGAAAGTTTTTGAATTTTCATAAAAAGCACTACCTTTGCATCCGCAAATAAGGCTGGTTCCGTAGCTCAGCTGGATAGAGCAACGCCCTTCTAAGGCGTGGGTCAAGCGTTCGAATCGCTTCGGAATCACTATTAACATCCGGTAACAGTTAAATGTTATCGGATTTTTCTTTTAAATAGCTGATATTAAACGTTTTACTTTCGCCCCGTTTAACTTTTAATAACCTGCCTGTGTAGGCATATTTGTAGGCATATCCCCTCTACAGGCATAAAATAGGCATATAAAAATGACGGCAATAAGAGTTGTAAGACAAGGCAAAAAAGGCAAAACCGACCGGCTCCCCCTGTATGTGGAATTTTATATCAACCGCGAGAAAATAAGGATCGCGGTAAGGTTAAGTGTCACCTCTAAAGAATGGGATGAGCAAAACGAAGTGATAAAAGGCCGGGACAAAGAAAGTAAGGATAAAAATTTAATCATCTCCAATATCCGTTCACGAGTAAGCGATATATTTGTCCGTGCCCGTCTTAAAAATGAGACGCTGACAAAAGAAAGTTTCTTCCGCCAGTATAACAATCCCTCCGATTTTGGTACCTTCTTTGATTTTGCACGGGTTTACCTCAAACAAATTAGCAAAACTATTTCTTTCGGTACCTGGAAACATCACGTTTCTATCATCAAGAAACTGGAAACATTCGCACCCGGCCTTGTATTTTCAGAGATTACCCACGAATTTCTCCTGTCTTTCTTTGCATATCTTCGCAAAATAGGTAACATGGATTCTACGGCATGGCGTAACATGGCTACTATCAAAATATATGTAGGTGCCGCCATACGCGGCGGTTATATGGACCAGGACCCGTTCGCGGCCATAAAGATACGTCGCCCCAAAAGTGAAGTTATATACCTGACGGAAGAAGAACTCCTCCGTCTGACCGCCTTGTACCGGTCCGGCCGCCTGGAAGAATGTACCCAGAACGTACTCCGTTTTTTTCTGTTTCTTTGTTTTACTTCTTTGCATATAGGCGATGCAAAAGCATTGCAGATAAACCAGTTCATAGGGAATGAACTACACTACACACGAGGTAAGACAAAAATACCGGTAACTGTACCCTTATCGGACCCGGCACGTTATATCTATGAATATTACCGGGCCGGACGTACAAAAGGTAACTTGTTTATGAACCTTCCCACGGATCAGGATATAAACCGGGTATTGAAAACAATAGCCGGTAAAGTAGGAATAACAAAGGATATCAGTTCAAAGACCGGGCGGCATACATTCGCTACCTTGTATTATAAGAAAACACATGATATCGTAACGCTATCCCACCTTTTGGGACATAGTTCTATAACTATGACAATGGTTTACGCACATGCTCTGGAAGATGAACGCGAAGCGGGAATACACGCCTTTGATGATATGTTATAACTAAAAGAGTGAAGGGGAAACGTGTTTCCCGCTTCCCCCTTCACTTTTTCTACTCCAACGTATAAACGCTCCAGTCTATCGCCTTTTTAAGTTCCCAGCCTTCCTTTTGTGTCTCCTGTATATGTTTCACGGCACCGGTGTAAAACTCTTGTAGTTGCTGCATACTTGCAAACTCGTAAAACGTCGGGTTGTCTTCTTCCCCGAGCTTGAAAGTAACAGGAAGGTTTTCCCCGCCTGTCTGCAAGGCAAGATCGTACGCCGTCTTATAATTCATCTGGTTCTCCATGGAAAGCCAGACTTTCAGGCCGTTCCATACGTACCCGCTTTCGATCGTGTCGGTTATCTTCCGGTTATACCATTCATTAATAACCGCCTTGATTTCTGCCAGTGCGGGTAGATGATCGAACGTCTCTTCCATGTAACTACGCTGCACTCCTTCTGCTGTCTCTGTTTCCTGGTAATCCCACGTAATACGCCAGATTCCCCGGCGGCGGTTGGTACATCTTACCGGTTCCGCCTTGCTGTCTGCATAAATTCGTATCATTTCAAGTAAAATGTATAATTATCAATCCTTTTTCACTTACTTCACCTTCGCAATGTGCTTCAAAAGGCAGTTCTCCGTCTCTTGCCGCTGATTCACAAATGAAAAGTGTTTCCTCCAGGCTGGTAAAATACTTTCTCTCCTTGCCGTCGAGTTCCAGCTTTATAACAGTCCGGTTTCCGTTTTTCGTCGGAACATCCTTTTCATAATCAAGTACGATCACATCCTTGTTCATCAGTTCGGGCGACTTGATCCTTGCCCCGGTAAATCGTTTCCGTCCGTCTTTAGGCTTGTACTTGTAGCCCAGATCTTTTAATTTTTTCATTTTCTTTCCTGTTAGTTTATAAAATAAGTTCTTGCAATCGGCATGTTTTGTAAGCCCGTAAAATGAGGCGGTCAGCTCCTGCCTGCGTTTCTTGCTTTTAACCTTGTGCATCTTGCGGGCGAACTTTTGTTTGTTACGCTTCCTTAACCGTACATGATCCGGGCGGGTTACATATCCCAGGAAGTCGATACCTTCGGTGATCGGGAAAACGGTATCATTGCTTTTAATCTCCAGGCGGGCTTTACGGGCCTGTTCATGAATGATATCCCTAACCTTCCAAAGGTATTTCTTACTACCGGAAAGCACCAGACCGTCGTCACAATACCGGTAATAGTGTGCTACTGCCTCCTGATCCTTTAACCGGTGATCCAGGTAAATGGATAGAAGCAAATTACAAAGCCCCTGTGATGATCTTAGCCCGATACTTACGCCTTTAGGCATCATGCGGATGCACTCTTCCAGGATTCCGATTAATATTTTATCCTTGAACATCTTTTTCACTGCATCCAGCAAAATGTCCTGGTCTACGCTTTCATAGAATTTCGTTATATCGAACTGGTACCCGAACAGGGTTCCTTCGGGATCATCCTTTATATCTTTAACGATATACTGTAAAAGGTCATGCGTTCCCCTGTTTTTAATGGATGCGGAAGTAGTCCGGATAAAACGTACTTTCAAATGCCGGTCCACCACATTCATAACAGCGTTAAGAACGATCCTGTCCTCCAGGGAAACCGATTGTACGGTCCTTACCTTCGGCCCGTCGTCTACGGTCATTTCCCGATATCCTCCGAGCTTGAACCGCCCACTCCTGATCCGCTGCCTGATCCTCTCTACTGCCTTCGGGACATCCGCCAGTATTCTACGCCCGGCAAAGCTGCGCTTTCGTCTTCTTTTGCGCAATACCGTTTTTATGGCGTCCTCTATATTGGAGTCCTCGACAATCTCTTCTATAATATTATCTTCTCTCCACATGATAATTAAATTAGCCTTCAATTCCCCGGGCCGGGCTTCTTCGAAAAAAATTCCTACCAAACCCCATTGCCCTGCGCTTTATTTTTCCCCTTTCCAGCCGTAAACGGCTGCTGTTGGCGAGGCTCATTCCTCTTGGCTCCACGCCGGGGACACGTCCCCACTGTTGTACGCCAATCTTTAAGGCTTATGCGCTTTTTCTTTATCCTAATTGTTTGCAAGCCGAACGCCGATGTTCGCATTCGTGTTCGATGAATCGTTATTCGCGTTCGCATACGAAACACCGCCTAACGCGTTCGCGTTGTTGTTCGACCGATACACCACACGAGTGTATATGAGGAAATCCGCCTTTGTACTTTCAGGAAGCACCGGCACCCGTCTTACTTCCGGACGCCTGCGCTACCCGCACAACGTTTTACGTTGCTATTTTTTATCTTAATCTGCCTGATTTATGGCTTTAAAGGCCGCGACGCTACCCGCCCAGCGTATGATGCCCCTGAAGGCAAGCCGAACGCCGATGAACGCACTCGTGCTCGATGAATCGAAATTCGCGGACGCATACGAAACACCGCCCAACGCGCTCGCGCTGTAGTTCGACCGATACACCACACGAGAAAGCCCGGTACCCACATAGAACCTGTCGAACCAATGAGAGGAAGTGGAACCGCCTTCCTTGGCCGCAATCAAATCCATATACCGGCCCCAAACCATGTGGGTAGGATAAATATCCGCATTATAAACAGTAATTCCCTGTACAACGCGTTCCGTTCCGTCCGGCATGGTAATAAACCACCTTCCGTCCGCCGCCGTCTTGTTTACTGTGACATACTGCAACCATTCCGCCTTGTTTCCCTGGAAATTCTCATATCCCAGCACATTGACGGACTGATAATTTACACCGTCCCGGTAAGCACCTTCCGCCTGTGGATTGGAACCGCCCTTTTCCTTATAATAAGAAACCGTATCACGCATCCCCAGCGCATTTGTAAGGCCTGTCACTTTCTGGTAATTGTTTGTTCCATATCCGCAAACTCCCTGCGAATCGGTATTACCGTATTTAAAGAAATGCAGATTACCCACATCCTTGTGCATCTCCCAGTCGAACAGCTGGAAACCTTTGCCCCTGTTCTGGGCGTATTTGACTGCCTGGCTCTGTGAAATAGTTCCTACACTTGAAACACCACTGACAGAACGCAGCACATCATCAATCAGATAGGCTTCATAAACACCGCCCAGGCATTCCGTATGCTCTACCCAGTCCGGCTCGATCGCTTCCACACTTTCCGATGTTGTGAGTAAAACGAAATCGAAGGCCGCCGAATTAAGGAAAGTAAAGGCCAGTTTCGTAGCCCCTACAGGAACGGCACAAAACAGATACATACCATTGATAAAACCGTTCGCATTTGAAACGCTGATCCGACTTACTATTTTCCCGGCATCATCTATAAATACAGCACCGTAAAGAGTAGAAGCAAAACCGGGAAAACGAACCTGCTTGTAATCCCGGACGTCCACCAGGGCGAACGATCCGGATTCGTATTCATTCTTCGCCTCTTCAATGGTTGTGTAATCCGTATTCTTACGAATCCCGATCCCTTCCGTCACATCCAGTTCCTCGCGGGTAAATCTTATACTGGTGTACCCTGCTGCTGCCGGCGCATCCTCATTACTTGAAATAAAACCGTAAAGGCACTGATTCAGCACGTCCGTTACTCCCTTGTACCAGTAATGAGGCTCATATATGTAAACTTCACCTTCCGATCCGGTTAATACTGCATCCGTGGCGTTCTCCACGCTGTCACTATCCGCGTATTTATTTCGGTTCTCATCATGAAGCGGGTAACAGGTCATTTCACCCTCCGCCGTCTTTTTAGCCAGAATACAACGTCTTTTCGACAACACTTCCAATATATGGGAAGACGGGGTAAATTCAGTATTATAGTCATATCCGGTAGAGTTATCCAGATTCGTAATCTTTTCCCCGTCTCCTACCGTCTGATCTATTTTTATACCGACAAACTGCGGCTGAATGATATTCAGTTCCGGGAAATGTGCACAGGTGGCGGCGTACTCTTCATCCGACATGGACTGGGTGAGCCGGTACGTACCTACCAGGCGGCACGTCTGCACGTTTCCCCCGTCTTCATCAACGCCGCCCATTGTCATAAGCCTGCGAAGCAAATTACCGTTCCCGTCCATATCTATACCGGTAATTCGTAGATAGCTGGTCGCACTGCATTGCTGTAATAACGTGTTCCAGTCGATCAGGCTACAGTTATCAATCACAAGGCGCGTGATATTTGCCGTACCTTCCAGCTGCAGCCCTGCATTGGTTAGTTTGTTCAGGTACCGGAGTTCGAGCGTCTGCAAAGTTCCGGGAAGGACGCAAACGGCCAGAGGCGCACCGCCGGCAAATGTCACACCGGTAAGGGATGTATCACCGGCCAGGAAGGTTTCAAGTTTGGTATTACTTGAAAGGTCCATACCGGTAAAGGAAGAAGATTTAAGTCCGGATATGTCGAGTTTTCGAAGATTACGGCAATTACCCACCAGAAGGGCGTTAAATGTCGTCTGTCCGGCCTCACAACTAACATTCAGTTCACGCAAGGCCGTGCAGTTGTTCAGGTTCAACGTGCCGACAATGGCGTGGGCTACATCCGTCAGATCAAGCCCGCGAATACGGCTTGCACCGTAGAAATATTGCGGATCGTTTACAATTAAATCCGTGTCCATTGTCAGTTCCACCACAGCCCCGGCCGTTTCTGCAAGTACCGCGCTTTGGTGCGGTGTTCCGGACGTGTACCCGTACCCGTAATAATACCGTTCGGAGGCCGTAATCCGAATTTTCCGGTTATCGCTGCCGAACTTGTATCCGAAATAAGCCGCGAAGCTGTCACGACGGTAAGTACCGGCCACATACTGACTATCCAAAAGGGCGAAACGGTTCTGAATGGTATAAGTACGGTGCGCATAACGGCTTCCCTGCAAGGCATACAGATAATTATAATAACTGGTTCCGCTGCCGGTTGTCACCCCTTCGGTAAGCGGAAGGATATATTTATATTCCGAATCCTTGTTATAAATCCGCTCGCACCAGTTGCCCATTTGTTCCTCGTTAAATACTTGCAGGACATATTCAAGGCTCATATTGCTACGCAAGGTTTCCGCCACTTCACGCAATTTGTCCGGACAAGACCGTACCAGTTCCCATAAAACGGAATCATGGCCGGCAAAAGCATAACTACCGATACTATCGTCAAAACTTTCGTGGGTAATGGTATATTCGTATTTCAGTACCGAATCATTACGCACACCGAACAGCGTGTCCATATCGTAAGGAAGGAAATACCAGATCAGAGAGTCCCAAGTCGCCAGCATCATGTTTTTTGCCCGGTTATCCACAGCCATAAAGTAATCGGTAATCAGATACCATGCAAACGGGCTGTCATTACCGAAATACTGGTTATATTCCGCCAGGAACTTGGCGGGATCATCCTTACATGAATCGATCCAGTTCCAAAGCCTTGTAACTGCCGCCTTGTCGTCCTCGTGTGCATCCGCCCAGGTAGTGTCCGCCTTGAAACGAAATTCCAGCGCATCATCAAAAGAAGACATGTCGGTAGTCCCGAACAGACAAAGGGCCTCGGAGTTGTTCAGGAACTCCAGACAGATACATTTGTTACGCTGCCCGTTCAGGGCCGCTTCGTCGTTGAATCCTTCAATTCCTTCAAAACCGTAAATGATCGCACTTTCCGACTTCTCATTATTGAAATTGTATTTTCCCAGATAAGTATTCGCACCGGTGCCGTCGTTGTCATAAAACAGGTCCATAGGGAAACCGTCCACGCCTATACGTACGTCATATTCCCCCTTATATGCAGCCTGCGGCGGTGTCAGCCACCCGCACCTCTTCCAAACGTCGTTCACAATACGCACCGCACCGGTATTATGTGTACCGGAAGAATCGGAAAAGTCCGCTTTCAAACAGAATATACTGATCGGCCGTGCTCCCGGTTTGAAACTGTATTCAAGGGACGGCACATCCACGCCGTTAACTTCCAGCGTGGTACCGTATTTTTCCAGGCGCAAGAAATAAAGACGGTAATTCTTACGCGGATAAGTGGTGGATGATGTACCCTGTATTCTTAGACCGACATTCCTTGCTACAAAATCGTACTCCTTACCCTGCGGGCTATAAAAATAGATATCGACCGGTACCTCGAATTTCTTGTTATTGGTGGCGTTGACAAGGTTCACATCGCCGACAATTCGCATAACCGCCTTTCCCTGGGCGCGTAACTTGTCTATGTCGATATCCGTACCGTTGTCCCCCGTAACATCATTCTTTTCAAATAACAGGACCATTTCGTCCGACGTAGTCCGGTCTACCATGTAATTGTTCAATTCTTCATCATCCGTAAGCGCACGGTTATAAATACGGAAATTCCTGATCTCCACATCCGCCGTATCACTGAACAAACGGATGTTCACCGGTTCCGCCTGCAGTAATCCTTCGGTAGCCCCATACTGCACCGCTCCGCAACGGATTCCGTTTACATAAAGTTCCAGCAACCGCTTACCGGCCTTGGCCCCGACAATAAAGGCCATTTTCAGGTTCATATCACTTGCAAACTTCGTACTTACTTCCGTACCGCCGGAAACACGCATAAGGGCCTGCTCCGTTGTCATCTGGAAACCGATATCGCCGGCCATACAGTCCAGTATCACCCCCTGCCGGTCCGTTACCGACGAACAAAGAATTTCCATTTCATAGGTAGCCCCGGTAGTGGTTGCATCCGTGGAGAACGGCCGGTACCCGATTTCAATCTTCGCGCCTCCCGTAAGTTTCAGGGCGTCACCCGTCCAGCCGTTGCTGCTCCAGTCGAAACCAGAAAATGTCGTATGTATGTCGCCATAATCCCAGGCTCCCGGATCGGATTCGCTGTTGCTCCGCCCGGCTGCCGAAAGTTTCAGTACAAGCCCGGCGGTAGTTTCCTGCAAGTCGATCCCGCTTTCCGTTACGTCGATATAAAACGGGTATTCCGTGGCCCCCGTCTTAAATTTCATAGTGATCTCGCCCTGCTCCGTAAAACGGTTGGTATATGTCTGCGTAGTACGGGCCACACTGACAGACTGCGTTTTCACCCCGTCCCGGTAAACGTCCATTTGAGCCGGCGTTGCGTCAGGATCATAAGCCACAAAGTCAAATTTTACCTGTTCGTACTGCCCCGCTTCCAAGCGCGGAACAAGATGGTCCTCCGTAAAAATACGGCCGTCCGGAAAACTCATCATCGTGCCGATGAACGGTGCCGATCCTCCGGATTTCAGAATATCAATATAGATACTTTCAGACTTTAACACGAGATCGGCGGAAGCCTCCATTTCGGCAACCATTTGAACGGTATTCCGGCCGGTCACAAGCGAAGAGGGGGACAAACTGAAACTGCCGTTTGTCGTTCCCGATCTTGTAATGGTGTGCGCGTTCTGTTGCCGGCCGTTCAGATAAAGCGTGACGACCTTTGTTCCGGAACCGCTCACGGCATAAGGGATATTAATCGTGTCGGCCAGGGTATAACCGCCTGCGGCTATGGCCCCGGCCAGATTGTAAGAGCTGGTAAGGGAAAGGCTGACAACCTTCACGGATGTAAACGCCTGTCGGGTCTGTTTCTTGCCGGTAGTCGGATCGGTTGTGGTTGCCACTACGTAAATATCGGTATTCCCAACAAGCAAGTAACTTGAAAGGTCCAGTTCGTAACTGCCTTTGGAAACATCGCTGACCGTCTGGGAATACATGGTAGTTGTTCCACGCCTGATCGTAACGGTGATATCCGCCTTTT
Source organism: Bacteroides sp. BFG-637 (assembly GCF_024793605.1). NCBI lineage: Bacteria > Pseudomonadati > Bacteroidota > Bacteroidia > Bacteroidales > Bacteroidaceae > Bacteroides > Bacteroides sp. BFG-637. The sequence continues at coordinate 4,994,439 of NZ_JANUPD010000002.1, forward strand.
GCCCGGTAGATTCCCCCTTTTCATCCCCCGTGGTGTATTGGTGATCGTATGTATAAGTAAGACGGGCGTTTCCGCCTTCCTTGATTATGGCGTTATCTACAGCCGCATTCAAGACAATTTTAGTAGCCACCGTTTCGCCGGAACCTCCACCGGAACCGGCCGGGATATCCACGGCGGTAATTTCCGCGCCGCTTTTGTTCTGGAAAGACAGACGGACGGATGTTTCATCCTCGCTTACCTCCGCATTTACGTTAAACAGCGTGGAAGCGTCCACCTCGTTAAAACGGGCGGTTACTACCTTGTTTTCTACCGGATTGGTGGAATCGGCGGACAAAGTCTCGTCCACTTCCAGGATATCCACGTTTACATTCACATTACCGGCCGCGTCCGGCGTCTGCTTCTCGCCGTTTACCGTTACGCTCTTTACCGTTCCTTTGCCGCCGAACTCTTCCCAGCTCGCCTCCTGGTCCCAGGCATCCAGGGCGGTTCCGGTAAACTGGTACGTCTCCCATTTGCCGAGCGATGTTTCAAAGGTGATGACACGCCCCCGGCCGCGCCACTTCTCCGGTACCGCGGCAATGGCGGAAGCCAGGGTATAGAAACCTTCCGTAAGCGGCACACTGCCGGTTACATTATAGGTATTCCCGCCGCCTGAACCGCCGCTGCCGAAATCCTCCCACTTTTCGACATTCTCAAAATCCGTGTCCGGATTGCCTTTAAATTGTTTCGTCACCCAGCCGTCGGCAGTGAGGAAAGAAAGGATCACGCCGTTTTTCCGGACATCGTCAATCTTCCCCGCCGTTTTCAATGCTGCAAACACCCCCGACAGATCACTATAAACGCTGCCGGCGTTCAAGAGGTTGTTTACATTGGTAAAGGTGGAAGACAGACGCCCGGCAGTTTCCTGCAACTCCTGTTTCATTTCGTCACGGTCTGCCTGCAACGTGCTTATGTCCTCGGAACAACTGCTAATATCCTGGGACAGACTTTTCAGCTTTCCCCAAAGGGAACCGTCTTCACTCTGTGAACCGTCTTCGCTGCCGATACGGGCGTTGATATCGGCCAGCAATGCGGCCAGCGAATCACTGTCTTTAAGCCCGTCCAGAAAAGCAAGAATTTCGTTAAAGTTGTCGATTGCCTGCGAAGCGTTGTTGCCGACAAGCCGGTCGATACGTAGAGAAACGGCGTCGATAGCCTTCTGCAAGGCTGCATCGGCGGCAATGCGGGCGGCTTCCTCCGCCTCGATTTCCTTACCCTGGGAAACCAGTTTCAGGTGTTCGTTCAAGAAGCCAAGAACCGCCGCCACCATTTGGTTGGTAACGCTTTCCGCGTCCTCCGCGGTTTCAATGACTATAATAAGATCATCGATATACTCCTGTGTTGCCATATAGATACATTAATTAAATTGTTTACTGAACTCTTTGGAATGAACCCGCGGTTTCCGGTAGCCGCTTTCCGTGATTTCTCCCGTCCAGTTGGACTCCTTCTCGGCAAACGTGAGCTTTAACGTCACGTTCTGCGGCGCGTCCGGACGGACACGGTAAGAAAACTCTTCCGCCGAAGGAATTACCTTGATCTCTTCCCGGCCGTAACCTGCCAGGTAGACATCATCGGAGGAAAGCAGGTCAAGAAGAAAGCGTATTTCCTGCGGGCGTTTGAATCCCGTCTTAACCGTTACGGCTTCCTGTATCTCCGTACGTATGCGATCCGAATAATAATCATCGGTAATTTCATCGTAACGCCGGAAAACAGCGTCTTCGTCTTCATCCATGCCGGGAGTTACGCTCGCCTCGCCTTCCAGGGAAAACACCTCGTAAACCCCGTAACTGTTCAGGAACCGGAGCCGGTAACGCTCGCGGACCGTCGGGCTTTGCTCGATCCCGATCCGGAGAGCGAACGTTTCACCGCTATACACGTCAAAAAGGTTGGCCAGTACCCCGTAATCGGTAAAGAATTTAAGTCTTACGGCCTCCAGGTTCAAGGCGTAGAAATTCCCTGCCGTGCCTGGTACTGCAAGGCTTTGTCCGGTAAGAAGTTCCGTTATTTTCAGCTCGTGCTCCGGATAGATGAAACAGAGCGGGTAAAGTTCCGTCTCGCGCATCGTTATACGCCAGTCATTGCTCCGGGTGGTAAAGAAGAAATTGCAGGATTCATTCAAGAACTTCAAAGAAAAGATGTTATTACCTTCTTCATGCAATTTCTTAAAAGCCCGTTTGGATATACCGCCACGCCAGGCAGTAACAACCAAAGTGGCCGTTTCTTCCTCCTCATTTTGAAGGGTGATCGTGACGACCGCCTTGTTATACCGTTTATCGGAAAGGCTTATCAACATCTCGGAACTGTCCGTTAACGGGGGAATATCAACAAAAAGCGTTTCCAGGACCTCCGCGATATTCACCTTGAAACTTCCATTACCGTTACCGGTAAATATGGAACGCATAAATTCAAAGTTCACGAAATACATTATATTGTAAGTCGCCATAGAAGTAGTTTCTACCGAAAGATAAACAGGGTTTCCGGTAAAGGCGTTTTCCGTCGGATCAATGTTTGCTGTCAAACTCATAATTCAAAGGTGTTAACGATGAATATTCCGTTAAACTCACTCTTATTTTCAAGTCCGGAAAGGAAACGATCACGCTGATCCGTGGGAGACGTCAGGAACTTGTAAAAGTCCGAGAGCCGCCCCGCATGGTTTTCCCTCCAAAGCTTATAAAGCTCCGTCACCTGTGAAGATGACGGGGCAAGGATGATATTATTCTGCTTTTCCATGCTGCAAAAGTTGGGTTTATCAAAGGAAGAATAAAGGACGGGATCAGCTAAGCACCCTCGATGCGACAAACCTTACCTGGTATTCGACTTCTTCCGTTTCGTAACAAAAATAGTTGGCCGCGCCGGAACGCTCGTTTACCTCGATTTCAACCTCTATCTTACATTTGTAAGTTTTTTCTATGATGTTATCCTGTGCGGTGGGCGGATTTTTTAATATATCCTCATCCGTTGACGGCGTAACATACCCGTCATATATCGTATTCGATACACGGCAACCGTACACAGCATACATCCAGTGATAACGGTAATAATCTTCCCAATATTCCACCCTTCCGGCCTGTACACTCTGCAAATTGGAAGAATATACGACCCACACGTAGGAAGCACCGCCCCACACGGGAATGCCCTGTTCATTATCCAGATTATAGGGACCGATCAGACGCAGGGAACGCAACGTAATGTTTACCGGTACCAGTTTACCCGCAGGAAGCGAATAGGAAAGGCCGTCCAGAAGCATGTACTGCCCCCGCAGGGCTACCGGGGTCAAGACATCCATTTTCATAAGCTGGTGAACCGGTAAAAGGGTGTTTGTGTCCACCTGGTTAAAAGAGTGCCTTAATACGGCGTCATACTTCTGCCAGAACTTGGCAAACAGACCGTCTTCAAACTGGAATAAAAGCGATATCGTATGTTTGCTGCCGTCTTTTAACGTAATTTCTCCGCCGTCCGGAGCGTATGGTAAAATAGAACCGAAGGAATAATCCGTACTTTCCGTAACGGCCTTTGTAAAAGCGAAAGCGAAGGAAAGCGGCGTCTCCTCCTTTTCCGAATCCTCTTCATCATCGGAAGAGGTTTTCAGGTAGGTATAACGGTGCACATACCCGGCCAGGTAATACGGGGAAAGAAGGCCGTTCGGGGCAAAATCCATAAACACGCATTCATCATCGCTCGCCAGCTCCTCGTCCTCTACGTTTTCCGTCTTCCGGTCCCAGTTAAAGAAACTGGATGATGATAACGTATGCTTCTTGTTGCCCGAATCCCATTTGTACCAGTTGCCGGTGGTCTTCTCGTAGTTCAGCCACACGGAGGCCTGGGAAGGATCGAAACGGCTTACACGGATAACCATTTTTTCGTTCCCCTTGATATAGTCCTCGTACCGTTCCACCGAAGGCGCGGCACCGGTAAAAGACGTTTTGGCCGATAACTTTATCTGACGGGCCGTTTCATAATTGATAAGGGGTTCCGCCGTCAGATTCCGGGACAGATCAACGGCAGGTTCATCTTCCATTATATCCCGGATCAGTCTTAAAGTGGCCGTTTTCGTATCGGAAGAGACATTATAAACCAGTCCGAAACGTACATACAGCGCGTTTAAAAAGTCCTCAATCGTACAATCCGGCATTAAATCGGCATAATTGAGGATACCCGTCACGCAACAGTCGGCGGCATTGTTCAGGATTACCAGGCTGGAAAGTTCCTTGTCCGTCTTAAAAGGATTTTCGGTTATAGTATAACCAAATTCTGAAAATATAAAGTCCAGGACACGGTGCACGTATAAGAAGGGGGCCACGCCGTACCCTTCCGGTAAACTCGTTTCGGTCGGGGTATCATTTATCAGTAGTGTTTCCGTCCTTGCCTGATAGCATAAGGCATATTCACCGTTTGAATCCAAAGTGATACGGTTTATGTATTGCGGGTAATACGTGCCGTCCTTGGAATCATTTTTGACTACTATTTGAAATATGGCAAAATCTTCATGGGAATCCGTGAAGAACCAGTTTATAGAGGACATAAGACCGCTAACGGTACCGCCGCTTATGCTGGGTAATGTGATCGAGTTCAGTTTCTTTGCTTTCCAGGCGCTGTAGGCTTCCGAATTGTCAAAACCGATATTTAAAGTAATTCCTTCCGTCCTGCCGGCGGAAACGATATTTATCTTTCCGGTACGTTTATACACCCCGTCCAATACCGTACATGTCTGATCTTCATTCATCGGTTTTACACCCATGTCGAGCCGGTGGGCAAAACCGGTTATCCCTGCATTGTTGGCAGTGACGGGAACCGTGACCGGTACGGTTTGTGATCCCCGGTCGTTCATGACGGGGGATTTCTCGTCGATCTGTACGGTAAAGTCACCCCCTAAGTCCAGATAACCTTTGTTCGTCTTAATCTTTAGCATAATGATTACTTATTTTCCGCGTGTAAAGGTGTCGCGGGCGTTATCTATAGTTTCTTTGGCCTTCTCCAAATCCTGGTAAACGATATAGGCCTTTATCAATTTGATAGCCTCACAGGAGGCGCGAAGCTCCTTTGCCGCTTCCAGGAACTCCCGGTAGGAAGAATCACCTGCAGGGGAAGTCACGTAACCGCCTTCATAATATTCACCCGGATTCTGTGGTAACGGGTTGGCACTGGTACGCTGCCGCCTGATCGCTTCGATAGTGCTAACGGCGTCGATCACTTTAGGATTATTCATTTCCGGCTGTGGTACCACATATTCCCCCTTATGAACCACGCCGGCCACTTCATAACGTCCGCCGGGACCGGTGTAACCACCTTCATAATACCCACCACCGGAAGAACCGGAAACAACACGTTCAGCCGTGGCGGTCTTGCTGCCGGTGGTGTTTTTCAAGGACATGTTTTTAATCCTGTCCCGTTCTGCCTTGGCCGATGCAAGCTGGGCCACACCGGTAGCCGCAAGCATTACTGCAGCAACGGTTCCGGCAATCGGCCCGAGGTCCGCGTACGCCTTCATAATCGAAACGGCCGTATCTGCTATGATCTGGGAACACTTGATAGCAAAGTTTACATCCGCGTACTTCTTTTGAATCTCCAGTTTCTTATTTTCCTTCTCTTCTTCCAGGGCGGCAGTATCTTCACCGTTGTTCTCGGCTTCCTGTATGAGAACATCGTATTTTGCTTCCACCTGGTCGATTTCGGCTTGTTGAATGGCTTCCACCATGGAAGAGGAAAGACCGGAATAGTAGTCAAAGTATTTTTTAGCGTTATTCATCTGCATTTGCAGCTTTTTACGCTGGTATGTCTTTTCATCTATTAATTCCTGATCGTGCAGATTCTTTAACAGGGCCAGTTCATTCTGGTATTCCTGTGCCCATGATACGCCGATCTGGGATTGAATCTGGTATAAACTATTCTGGTACTCAAATTCAAGCTGGCTAATTTCCTGCTGTTTCTGTTTCTCCAAACCAACGGTAGAAATTCCCGCCTGCCTCGCTATCTCAATTATGGCATTATAAGTCGTTTCTACATCCTGAACCTGTTTCCGGTGTGCTTCCTGCATACCGGTTATTCCTACCGGAACGGAAGTTATTTCACGTACTTTTTGAGCAATGGCCGCCCGATCACGCAATAACTTCATTTCAGACTCACGCACGGCGTCGGCCGCTTCCGTCGCTGTTTCCTATACGTTTCTGTTTACCGGTAATTTCCAAAGCGGCAATATCATTCTGGTAAGTACGGTTTATCTCCAGAAGTTCTGCGGCGTGCTCCGCTTCAACTTCCAGCATATAGGCGTCGGCGGCTTCCTGCGTGATACTTTGGTTTAATACCGCTTTTTCCATGGTGTCCTTCTGGACATTGTAATAGGCGGTTTCAATCTTTAACCGTTCGTCCCGTTTCTCCTGTACCAGTTTTATACGGGCGTCCTCCTGCTTGCCGGTTTCCGTAAAAATGGCCGTCTGTGCTTCTGTTTCGAGCTTGTGGATTTCATCGAGTAATTTCTTTTTATTAGCCGGCGTTTTTGCTTCCAGCTTCTGGAGTGCGTCGATACGTTCCCGGTAATAGCGAAGGTTTTCCGCCGTCCCTTCGAGAATATACTGGGCTTCCGTCTTATTTTCCTTCTCCCGGTTCTGTTTGATTAGAAGCATACGTTTTTCGTGCTCGATCTCCAGAGGTTTTAACGTGGCGTCCGTTTCCGTATTTTTATACTCCCCGGCTTCCGCCTTCTTTTTGACCTTCCCCAGTTCGTTTAAACGTTTTATTTCGGTGTCGATACGTTCTATTTCCTTGTTTTTCTTGGCGATATTCGCTTCGCTGTCTTCCGCCCACTGTTCCTGAACCTTTTTCTTTTCGGCCTCCAGTTTCTTTATGAGGGATGTTTCAGTATTTATATTTTCTTTATTGGTTCCGGTTAATGAAGTGGCCGTCGCCTCTGTTTTTAAGATATCATTATTGATCTGGGCGATTGCTGATTCTATACCGGCCAAATCCTTCTGTGTTGTCTGTAGGGCTTTCAACTGGTTAGCCTCTTTTTCCGTACCAAATAAACGGCTTATTTTAGCGGTAAGACTGTTCCGGTTATATCCTGACAATGTATTTTGCTGGCGGGTGTCCCAGTAAGCGTCGCTTTGCTCTGATTCCTGGCTTTCAAGATTCCTTTTTTCTTGTACAATTCTTCCAGTTCCTCCTGGTAAGCTTTCAACTTGATTTGTTTTTCCAAGGAAACTAAATATTGATCTATAGCCTCCTTGTTGTTGTTTATGAGCCTGCCTTCTTCATTCAATTCCGCATTATAATCCGGTATCAGTTCTTTTAATTCAGCGAGCCTTTGTTTACGGGTGTAGTTGGAAAGGTTCTCGTCATTAATAGCAGCTACAAGAGTTTTTATTTTTGCTTCCTGGCTGGCATATTCTTCATTCACTTTCTTTACGACTTCCTGGTGGGCCTTCATCGCCGCCGAAGCCTGTTCCGTCTTCTTTGCAAGCTGGTAGATAGCAACACCGGCTGCCACGAGTAACGCGAGCAGGGCCGTATATGGATTCTTCAAAAGTTCGATCCTCATTAACCGAAGGGCGGCGGTACATCTTTTAATATTCAGGTGCAGCAATGCCTGGGCCGCCGCATAAGCCAGAGTAGCCGCCCGGCTGATATAAAGCTGTACGGCGTGCGCTTTCTCTGCAACGACCGAAGCAAGGGTCGCCGTTTTAAAACGGGCGTGCCACATGGTAGCGATTTTCAGTCCTCCATAGTAAGAAACCAAATAAGCGGTAACGGTATAAGTGACAACACCCCATTTATTAAACATGTCGATCATACCGCCCACACCTTCCACCATAAGCGTAACAAGGTCTATTAAATCCCGAAGAATACCCTTTGATTCATAGAAACGTAAAACTACCCCTTCGATAGTTGAACTTAATGTATTGAGGGAACCTTGTACATTATCACCCATTTCTTCCGCCATGGCATTAAATCCCTCTTCGGCTCCTGTTACTGCATCACGGAGATTTAAAACGGTATCAGTACCATTTAAAAAGGTATTAAATGCGGCAACCGAACGTTTATCCGTTAAATCCAGTGCCTTATTAAGGTCTATTCCTTCACTGTTCAGCTTTTTCAGCCCCTTTACAAGGTCTTCTAAGTTATCTACAGGACCACCAAGGGCAAGTGCAAGTTTACCGCTACCGTCAGCCAAGTTAAGCAAAATATTACGTGTTGCCGTCGCTGCCGATGAAGCGTCGAAACCGCTGTTTGCCAAAGCCCCCAAAAGGGCGGTCGTTTCCTCGATCGTGAATCCGAAAGAATTAGCAACCGGCCCAACAATAGACATTGCCGTATTTAAGTACTCGAAGCTTAAAGCGGATGCGTTACATCCCATAGTCATAGTAGAAACAGCCCGTTCCGTATCTTCCGCATCAAGGTTGAAAATACGCAATGTTGCACCGGCAAGCGTAGCAGCCGAGGCAAGATCAGTGTCCACAGCCTTAGCGAATTTCAGCACGGAAGGCGTCATCGCTTTAATATCCTCTTTAAAAAATCCCAGCTTGGCAAGCTCTATCTGAAGTTCCGTTACCTGTGCGGCCGTATAAGAAGTAGTAGCACCCAGCCGGCGCGCTTCATCTGTTAAATCCTTGATACTCTTTTTCGTGGTTCCCAGAATAGCGGCCAAAGTACTGTTTTTCTTCTCGAACTCTATAATAGTACTGATCGCATCCCTTAGCCCGCCGACAATCTGTCCGGTTATCATTGCGCCGATAGTGACAAACACACCGGCCAGAACCGTTTTTATCTTATTCAGGGAAAGAAGGGAACCGCCGAAACCTTCCGCCTTTTTCGTGGCCTGCCCGTATGCTTTCTCAACTTCTTTCAGTTCCTTCTCCAGGGCGGCATATTTTTCCGGCTGCAAGGATTTCACCGTATCGCGAAGCTCTTTCCGCAAGGCGTTTGCCTTCCTTGCCAGCTGGTTGGCACTCATGGTGGTTTTATCCAGCCGTTTCTCACATTCGGCAATCTTCTTGTTATTCTCGCCGATCGTCTTATTATTTTCTTTCAGTTGCTCATCAAGCCTTTTCCATTGTTTACCGCCAGCTTTCCCGGTGGCGATTAAATCGGTCATAGCCTTTTTTATCTCCTTATTGCTATCCCGGAGCTCCTTGTTCTTTTCTGAAAGATTATGTATTTCCTTCTGCGCATCGGAGGCGTTCAGGGTTAACACCCATTCGATATAGTCAGGTTTTAATTTTGCCATAAGAGTAAATTTTATAAGGCAAAATTATCCTGGTGTAAAGTGGCGGAAAAGGACACAAAAAAAGCCCGTAGAACCATTCTACAGGCTTATTATACTAAGAAGAAAGTATTTTATCTCTTAAAGGTAAAATCCGAAGGATCAAAACATTCTTTATCCTTAATTGTTGCCCGATCTATCATCCAGCAAATGTACCAGGTTAGAGGAACCGATATAAGAGGCGTCACGATAAAGGAAAGAAAGGCAAAAGCAAGCCACCCGGATAAAGTAGCCGGTTTATGCTTACATCCTACGAAAAAAATATTACCAGGAAAAAGCCGATCAAAAATAAAATATCTTCGTATGTCATACAATCATCGTTAGTTCTTTACCGATATCTTTAATAGTATTTACTATTAGGGCCTCCCGTTCTTGTGAGGGCTTTTTTATTCCACTTATATATTGAGACATAAGGCTTTGACTTATTCCCATACGTCGAGCCACCGCAGAAGCATTTAGTTCCGGGTGAGAAATAAAAATCCGATATAAGAAAGTTTCTTCCTTCTTATCTTGAATAGCTAAACAATCATTCATAGGGTCTAAAAATATGCAGCTATACCAATTTCATATAAAAACTCCGGTGCAAGGTCGGCACCATTGGCCCATTCAATAGTAGCACGGGTTAAACCATATTGAACAAATTTTTCCTTATCCAATAACTCCCCGAAAACCTCACCTGTAAGATAAGGTTCCAAATTTACGATCTTTTTACTCCCGTCGCTGAAAGTAACAAGAAGCTCGTAATTCCTAATATAATCCACATCTATAACCCGTAACATAAGCGTTTATTTTAATGGTTCAATTTTATCTATTTTTTCCCCTTTTTGGGCCTTTTCCCAAAGAGAAAGTATTTCTGCCTCGTGCAAGTTAATCCACTCATTTACTTTTGCAATAACTTTAGCTGGAGCCTGACCGTCTACAATCCGATCCAATACGCTAATAGAACATTCATAATCACCATAAGTAAAATGAATATGTGGCGGATTATGATCTTTCCAATAGAGGAATATAATAATACCGAAGAATCTACAAATTTCAGGCATAAACTTTGTTTTATTGGTTACTGAAACAAAGATAGGTAATAAAATCATTACCTACAAATATTTAGGTATTAATTTTATTACCTATTTTAGCGAACTGGCAAACATTTCTTTTATCCTTTCCCTTACATAATCCTGATATTCATATTTAATCTTCCCGAGTGTGTCATGATATAGAATCCCGTATATCTGCCGGTTATAAATCTGGTAATTACCGTGTTTCTTCATATCCAGGAAGCGGGTATATAATGGAAGGTTAGAATGTGCGATTACTCCTTCGCCGTCCGGAATGACCGAATAATTCGGGTTCTGTAGTGCGGCCATTAATGCACCGGATCGCCCTTGTATGATCTCCCCGGTTCCCTGTACTTTCCTACGCTCACGGCCTTTCTGGTAAATCCGTTTGGTAGCGATATCCAGTTGGGCTTGAAATATGTCCTGTATTCCACGCCCGATCCGGTCGGTAAAAAAATCCGTTTTAAAATTCTCGGCCATTCAGTTAGAATCTTGTTTTAAATGAGAAAGCCAGGCTCCACCCTGCAAACGTCCGGTAAAAGCCGGATTCCGGAAGAGTGGAAAGGCTGGTTAAATCCAGTTCCTTAGTGACAGGGCAACCGGTGGCAGAATCTTCTATCAGCATTTGTTTGATACGCTCCATAACCGGCTGCACCTCTTCGATAGTCTCATAAGCCCCTTTACGTTGGGGATCGTACTTGCTCATAAGGAAAATAACGCATAAATTATTTTCCCTCACATTGTCAGCCGAAAGGCTGGCACCCGTTCCCGACGGAATCAGAATAAAGAGCACCGGACATTCTTCTTTTGATAGCCCCTGTATCGTCTTACTCATTTCCTCGTCAATGGTAACGGGTAGCACCTTCTTTATTTCAGGAATACGTTTTTGTACGCCTTCCCAGTATTCACGGTAAACCTTTATATCTATCATATCGTCAATCCCTGATAACGTTTCGCCTCCCATTCACGGCGGGTAACAAGCCCCGGAAGAATCTTACCGCCCCCGTATATCCACTTTTTAAACTCTGCCGGTATGGATGGCTCATACGCATCCGCTCTGATCTTCTTATAAAGCGTTGATTTCTTGAATTTTCCGATACCTACATTAAAGCAAAAGCTTACTACCGCGTCAAACTGGTACTGTCCCAAATGAAGGGGAAGCGCGTTTACCTGGTTTTCTACCGCCCTGATATCCGATTCAAAGAAAGCGTCGGCCCGGGCCTCGGTGATAACATCTCCCGGTTTTACGCCGGTTGTGTGACCGTAACCGATCGTACATACTCCCGCGGCACATACATACGCTTTCAGGCGTAGCCCCTCAAATTGCTTAATCTTGTTTTTTGTTCCTGTTGTTGTTCTCATTTCTTGTTACGTTTTTGGTGTAAATACTCAAACTTACATTTATACAGATAAAGTAATACATCCCAAAAGGGTGTATCGTCCACCTCCTTCTTATTACCGAACACGCCGGAAGCCGCCACTTCAAAGACTATTCCGGTCCAGCCGGTTTTATCGTCCGCCTTCCGGTCCTCGGATGCCAACTTCTGAAATAATATCCGAAAGTCAATATCTTCACCACCAATATAAACCGGTCCGGAAAGAACCATTTCCCAAACAGCGGAAAAGAAGTTTACCGCATGAATGGCAAGCAAGGAAGGAACGGCCGGCATCTTCTCCGGGTCCTTGTACCGGTAAAGCTTTAATGTGATATCCTGGAAGATTTCATTTATAGCCGGTTCGTCTTTTTCTGTCGCCGCCTGCTTGCTTTGCTGCAACAAATCCAGGCAATCACAAAAGTTACCGAAAGTAAGACCGTTCAGCATGTCACCGACACCATGCCAGCTCCCAAAATCCTGCATCAGGTTACGCCCGGTTTTCAGAATGGGCGTAACGATCCGCTCGCCCTCCTTACCGGTCGTATAAGAGAAAAAGCCGTCCAGCTTTTCCAGTTGGCCGTCCAGCTCCCGGATGATCTCACGCCGGTACATGGTGTAATCCGCTTTCATGCCCAGAAGGAAAGAAAGCCATTTTACGCGGAACTGTCCGGGGCTGATCGTACCGCGGTTCATCAGTACCGACAATATAAGAAACTGCCGGTACTGCTCACTGCTGACTTCATCCAGGCATGAAGGAACCTCCGCCGTCTTACTATTATATGTAAACTTCTCCATGTCCGGACATTAAAAGGTTATTCCTTTGGATTGTACGGTAACACCCGGTATATAGTAATCCACCGTTTCCGACTGCGCATCCAGTTCCCTGATGATATCCTGCAATACATCCAGGTAAGCCGCCGCGTCCTGCTCCAGACTGTTAGCAACCGATTGCCGGGCCTCTTTTTCCGCCCGCAATTTATCCCGTACGGTTGTGCTCTGCTGTACCTGTACGATTCCATTGGGTAGAACTTCCACCGGTAAACGTTCAACGGCCTTTTTTATGGTGAGAAGTGCAAGCGGGCGGCGTACATACTCCAGCAATTTCTCCGTTAAAACGGTATCGCCTTCAATCAGTTTATTATAACGGTTCCGGGTGATAACAGGTATTATCTGCCCGTCCTGGACTTCCCGGATCATAGGAATAAGCACCAGAAAAAGCCGGTGACTGCCGATATTGTAATATTCATCGAACGTTTCCTTATTCTGGATTAGAAGCCGGTTTATAGCCTTTTTCTTAATGCCGTTCATCCAGAAATCAAACTTTTCGCGGTCCATTAACTCCACCAACGCGTCTACGGCTTCATAAGCCAGGTTCCGGATATTCTCTTCATCCTTGAACTCCTGTAAGGCGGTCATACCCGTTTCATTCTCTCCAAGGTGTTTGCCACGTCCGGCCGTTCCGTGTTGTGCGTCTAAAGTGGGAATGACCTTTAACCAGGTAAACATTGCCACCGCCTGCTGCATCAGCCGCAAAGTTTCCGCCATGCCGTCCGGTTCCGTACCGTCCGCATGATCTTCACGGTAATACTTATCTACCGCGTCTATGGGTTCCGTTCCGATGATAGCCTGTAAATCCCGAATACCCAGCGGTAAGATAGGTTCCCACTTGGTAAAATCAAGATCATTATCGATCAATCCCAGAACACGGACTATTTCACCGGCACCGTCACCGCCTTTATTAAATAACTTCGTCATTTGCTCGGTCTCTTTTTAATGTATATGGTTTCCAATTATCAAAATCCTTTGTGAAATTGTTTATTTCATCGTAGAACTCCTTATAAAAGCGGGCCAGCCCGGTATCTATCGTTATACAGGTCTGCTCCGTGCGCGGATTGGTGTTCACATTGGCCGAGCTTTCTATTACAAAATCAAAAGCGTTACCAAAACCGGCCATTACTTTAGCATGATTACGGAAGATGCAGACACGTGATCCGAAACGTTCCGCCACCTTCTTTAGGTATAAATAAACATCCGCGTAGGAACCTTGAAAGATTTCACCTACATAAAAATCCGCGTGCCCTATGTCTTTTCTCTCCAGCCATTTCTCCACCTCCTTAACATCGGTAATTGCCATACACCAGGTAGAAATCAGAACATATTCCACCGGTTGTTGCTTCACGATCACACGAAGATAAGTAAGGCTGTCAACGTCCCCATGACTGATACAGTGATAAGACGCCCCTTTCTCAAAATGCCAGGGCAAACACTCTTCCAGGTGCAGCTCCGATTTTATCCGCCGGTCAAAATGAACGTTTTTCGTCCGGCGGGCCTTTATATGCTTATCCGGGGTGTTATCGGCCCGGTTCTCTTCCGGTTGCCGGTCGCTTACCGGTTCTTCCGGCACATCTTCCGGTTTCGGTGTAAAAAACAGACTACGCATTTTCTTTCATACGGTTAGAGGGTGAAACGTTCTGTTCCGCTTCCACTATGGTACGATAAAGCCCTACTTTCGTTGCGGTACCCGGAAAGTTGGCATTAATATACTGCTGTAACGGCTTACAAAGGATCATGTCCGGAATAGCCGTTTCAGAAGCGTTATACACTTTCAGGCTGTATAATTTCTCCGATCCGGAAGAAAGTTTGTTTTCTATAATCAGATTTGAAAGTACCGGATCAAGACCGAAGCCGGAAGTGGCGGCAGCGTCCGCCTTATTGGATATCTTAATCTGGGCGTCCACATAATCCTTTATCTTCTTATCCAGTGGTTCCACCGTCCAGCCCTCAAAGTTATTCGCTTCCGGATTCCAGAATTTGGTCGTGTGCATGTATTTTCCGGCGTTCTGCCTTCCGGTAATGTTGGAGGCGAATTTCTCCATAGCTTCGTCCTTGAAATCTTCCAGCATCTGGGCCGTGTATTTCTCGCCCGTACGCTCGCAAACCTGTTTTATACGTGCTTCCGCGCGGTCCCAGTAAGACTGCGGCGATTCGATATGCAGGGAAATGGCCGAAGCGTTTTCGTTATAGGCGATCAGGATAGCGGCCAGACCGCCGGCAAGCTCCAGCCAGTCAAGCGCACCCAAAAAACGCGGTGTACTCATAAAATCCTTGCAAAAGGAATAGATATTATAATATTTCACAGAAACCGGATATTTGAACGGGTGGGCCGGATCAAAGACCGGGTAACGGTAAGTATAGGCCGGATCAGGATAAGGAAAGTCGCCCACAAGTACTTCCTGCGGTTCATCCTCGCCGTCGGGAGGATATACCAGGCGGGCCTTCTGGTAGGGAATATGTTCCAGCCGTACCAAACGCCCGGGATTGCCTACACGCGGCGCACGGTTCCGGACAAACTTTATAAAAAAGCCCTGCATGTGTGTTAAGTCTACGAGTGAGCGGTGAAGAACCGTCGTGTAATCCCACGACTCCAGGTCGGCGGTTATTTCCGGATCGAGTTTCCAACGCCGGTAAAAACGGTTATTCTCTTCGTCGATCGCATCCTCATACAGCCGCGGGCCTTCTCCCCACTGTAAACCGGCTATTTTACCCATAATACCTTCACCGGCGTAGAATTTATCCAGTAAACGCATGACCTCGCCCGGCATGTCGTTATTGTCACCCATGGGAACGATAAAGGTACCGTTTACGCTGATCTTTCGCGAAAAGAAAGCCCCCCGCCGGTTTAACTGGATGCTGGAAGGTTCCCAACCTTTACCGCGGCCACCGATAGAAAAGGAGATCAAACCCTTGTCGGTGCCGGTATCTATAATTCCAAAGTTGCCACTTCGTCTTATTTCCATAATCTTAAATCGTTATTCTTTTCCCGTTGAACTCCATTACCAGACATTCCCAGCAATTCAGCGGCCGGCCCGTTGTGGTGTCCGTCAGGAATAGTTTATAGCTTGAATTTTCGATGCTTTCATCCGTCGCCTTTTTCCTCAAACGGGCGGCAGTAAGTATCACCATGTCGCCGCCGTCCCGCGTCTGACGGTTCCATTTCCGGAACTTGATAGAAAAGGTACCCCCGGAAAT
This sequence comes from Bacteroides sp. BFG-637, assembly GCF_024793605.1. Taxonomy (NCBI): domain Bacteria; kingdom Pseudomonadati; phylum Bacteroidota; class Bacteroidia; order Bacteroidales; family Bacteroidaceae; genus Bacteroides; species Bacteroides sp. BFG-637. The sequence goes on from NZ_JANUPD010000002.1 coordinate 5,010,194, forward strand.
GGTAATCCGCTTCCATCTGTTCTACCGCTACATAAAGGTTTATTTTTTCCATAGCCGGCGGATAAAGTTTTTAATACTGGCCCAGTTATCATGTACCAAGCAGAAGGATAGAAAGAAAAACATGAATTTTAGGAACGTCCATAGGCTACACCCGTTTGTAGTCTTTTCTTTTTCCTGGCTTTGTTGCTTAACGTCGGATTTACGGGTAACGGCTGTTTCCGTTTGACTGGTAGTTTCCTTATGATCCCGGAGGGAACTGCTTTGATTCTTTCCAGTTCTTTTTTCAGTTTTTCGGTTACTGAAATCAATTTCTTTAATTCTTCCGAGGCTGTCGTAGTCGATACGGATATGCGTACTATCTTCCCGGTAAACGTCAAGTACGTGCTCCTCATGGCTCGAATCTCTCCGCGCAAGTTCAATAACTCCGTCAGTAGTTGTTTGTTTTTCTTCTCCAGTTGCTTCTGTAACCGTTTTTCGTGTAACAGAGCGAGGAGAACGACAACCGTAAAAACAAGCTGCAAAACAAATAAGAATAAGTAGGTGTACGATTCCATGTCTCATAATTGATTTTAGTTATTAGTGTCGAAAGTGATAGATTTACGGTTCAGGCAATTTTTCACCCCGCAAAGAAACGGTTTCATGATATCCATTACGCGGGCGTTCTGCCTGATATCCTTTTCCATTTCGTTACATTTCTGCTGGAGTTCCCGGTACTGGCTCTCTACATCGTCGATCCGCTGTTTCAATTCCTTACGGTCATTCTTCATATCCTCAATCAGTTCCTGGTAAACCTCCTGTACTGACTTCATGGCGTCAGCTTCCGCCTGTTTACGGGTATACCGGAGAGTGAATAACCAAGTCAGGCCACCCGTGCAAAGAGCTGTAATAATCGCTGTAATTATCGTTTCCGTCATATTAGTAGAGTTGAAAATGTTACATTATAGTCCGGACGATACATACATGCGTCAAATAACCCGCCACGATCCCGGCCAGGTCTGCCAGAATATCCTTCCAGTCCCATTTATTACAGGGGGACATTTCATCCCCGTATTCCTTACCCAGTGAAGCACCCAGGGCAAAGGGAACACCATAATCACCCAACAGGGCACATATAGCGTAATTAATTCCGAAATGCTTCCATTTGTCCGTTCCTATTTTCATAATTTGAATCATTGGTTACTGCAAAGGTGGGAAGAACGGAAACGGACGAAAAGGACATAAAAAAGAGTGCCGGGAACCACCCCGGCACAAACAAACCCTAACCTGGGACTTAAACCCAACGGCTGCCTTTTCAGCCGGTATGCTAAATTGTTAATATTAAGGATTAGACAACTTTTCGATGTCTTTTTTCATCATACGTAATAATTGAATCCTTCTTAACACCTCATTTGTTGGTGTACTTTCATCTCCTTTCTCTATTAGGAAATCGATTAGGTCCTCAATAACTTCGATGTAACAAGCGGAAACCGGTTCCGTCTTAGTTTGCCACTGTGTCAAAATCTCGGCACTTTCATCTGTTATATGTGCGCCGTTTACTTCTATATCTTTCATAACAAATCTTTCATTAAACGTTTTTAATCGGTGTAGTCTCTAAGGTAGTGAAATCAATTATTCCGGCCTGCCGGTATATCCCGAGGGCGACTTTCCTAAACCGTTCGTAATTACGTCTGTCAATGGGCGATAACTGCCACCTCTTCATGTCTTTCATCAAATCCGGTATATTATTGGCACTATTATACAGACAGTTGTTTTTACCGTACTCGTGATGAAGTGATACAGACTGAAAATCACCGGAGAAAACAACCAACCGCAAACGTTCAAGTTCAAGGAAAGCAAACTCATTGTTAACCTTCTCCACCTTATAGGCTCTTAATTCAATGGAAGGCGTGCCGTATTCACGTCTAACGAAAAATAGGATATCAGGATTATTTGTATTCATTTGGCACCTCCTTTTAAGTCTTCTAATTTAATATGTGAAATACTTGTTATACTTTCCAGTACCCCGTCGCATACACTTTTAACCCTTAATCCGCGGGAACCGTCTTTCTTGGGTAAATTCAGGTGATAATACGGGCGATTCCTCCAGAATGTAATCCGGAAAATCCAGCCACGAACTTTAAAAGTAGCATTGCTTATTTTATAATCAATCTGTATCAGATCACCCGGTTTAAATTTACTTTCTTGTAGAAACATTTCCTGTATTTCTTCCTTTTCCTTCTTTATTTCCTCAATCCTTTTATCATTGTTTTGTAATTGAGTAAGTAACACTTGCTGATATTCAGTATATATCATTCGGCACCTCCTTTCTTTTCTATCTGGGGACGCTCTGAAAACCTATATATTCTTTTAACCCGGTAAATGAAAAAATAGGCTACAGGCTTGTCACAGCCGTTATTATGTGTTTTAGTGTCCTGATCTATATGAATAAACCCGCTACCGGAAGATATTTTCAGCGGCATTGTTTTAGGGTATTTCTCGTTCAGCTCCTTTACCTTTGCTTCCAGTTCAGTTTTAAAAGCATCAAAGGAAATTTTATCAGGGCAAAGCGTATTACCAAACTGGTTTGCAAACTCTGCCATTTCAGCACATTTTCGGTTCTGTGGCTTATATTCGTTAAGCTCTATAAAATAAGATATCATTTTCGGCCTCCTTTCCTCGCTTTCTTGGCACGACACACACATATAACTGCACCAATGACAGCCGGTGGATAGATAAAAGTAAGACAGAAACAAGCGATAGCAGATAAGTAATAAGCCCCAGAAGTTGAACAAACAGTACATTCATGTTTCGGTTCCTGAAAATAACGATGTTGGATTGTGTTTACGTCCGTGCTACCAGTACGGAACGAAGGTACATAGCTTGTACCGGATTGAAATTCATTTTTCATAACGGTGTTAATTTTGACTATTTTACATGGGAAAGGCGGTTACCATTTCCCCTAATTCGTCAAAATTAACACCGCAAACCGTCCGAAGATCGGGTTATAAGTTTAGGGAAAGGCAACCGCCTTGTATTAAACAAGCACTTATCGGGCATAAAAAAAGCCCGTTATTTATTCGAGCCAATAACCGAGACTCACCGGACCGCACCAGCGGTGTTAACTTTGACAGGGGCAAATGTCGGCATTAAATTCTGAACAAAAAAAAAAAAACGTTAATAAAAGTTTATTAGGAAAGAAAGTTTCTCGACTCTACGATTCGTTACTTCGTAACAAAAAACGCCCACCTGATTAAGGGTGAGCGTTACACACTATAATTAATATTCTATTTGTCTTTTAAATTAATTCCCTCTTTTATCTGTTCATCAGAAGTTACCTTTTTACAAAGAATATAGTGATAAACAGGGTCTTTGCTCATTCCTTGTGTAGGTGTAACCGGATAAGCCAGTATTAGTTCCCAACCCAATTTAGCCAAATAGTTAACGGCGTCTATCATTGAATTAAAATTCATCTTTTCACCGTTTTCATCTACTAAAAAACGAGCATTTGGTGTTGCCCATTTTGCCTTCTGGCCGAAATCTACTTCTATTTTTACTTTTGTACCGGTTATATTTCCAGTACCCACGATTTCACAATAAGCCTTATACGGTTCTTGTGCAATGGCTGCCATTGTTAGTATGGCCAATACAATAACTAAAAAAATCTTTTCATATCAGTAACTTAAAATTAGTGTGTACTTTAGTTTGTACCACCCCGTAAGTCCTGACGGTATATATGCAGTGTAATTTTGACGATTGCAAAAGTACTTAAATATATACATTTATAAAAAAATATTACCCCAAAATCAATCAAAAATGAAAGGCAACCGCCCCAAAATACACGGTAATTCACCCAAAAATGGGCAAAAAATGAAACAAAAACACATAAAAAACGCACTTTTTCGCGTAAAATTTTGGTCTAAATGCAGATAAACGACTGAAAAACAGTCAAAAGCCGAAAAAAAATTCAAAAACTAAAAAAATGACACCTTCCGAAGACCGAGCCGCTCAGAAGTCGGAAAGCAGTTACCCTCCCCCTAAAAGGTGAAATATGACCTCTGGGGAGGGGTACCCGTAACCTGGTAACACAAAAAACGCCGGAAAACCGATTTTCCAGCGTTACAAGGCAATTACCTTTTATGCCTGTTCTCTATCCATTGATCCACAAACGAGTCGGCCTGCAGTGTCCGCTTGCCTCGTACCAAAGCTATCCAGCCGGGGCGCATCAGTAAGTATTTGAAAGCGTCGGAGAAATTGGTGGATAACATCGGTAGTTTTTTCGGTGCCAGCTTTTCGGACTTCTTCACTTTGAACACTACCTTAGAATTACCCCGGTATTTGATTTCAGCCTTTGCCTTTTCTACGGAACTAACCATTTCTTTACAGTTCACCGCATCAACCAACAGGATAGGCAGGTTCTTGTTGGTACCGCCCATAATCTCCTGCATAAAGTCGTATTCCGCATCCTGCCGGATAACTGCCTGTTTACGGCTCTTTAGGTTTACGATCCAGCCGGTACGGTTTCCGCTGCCGTCTTTTTCTATGGCGTCTTTGATCTTACCCGCGTAATCCTCCTTCTGTTTCTCAAAGTTATTACCTGCACGGTCATAGTACAAATCCAGTTCTTTATATTCGTGGTTCTGGAAGAAAGTGAGGAACTGGTCGGCGATCTCCCGGAACCAGCCCGGCGGTATCTCAAAAAAGTTCTTATGTACCCGGTAATAAGCACCGTCCGGCTGACCGATCACCAAAGAAAGCATATTACCGAAGTCCATACCGCCTTCAATCGTTTTATCATGGTGCAGGTACCGGAGTTCCCGCGAGCTGTAAGCGGCTTCTCCGGACATGGTACCGTTATAATACTTATGTCCTTCACCAAACAACACATAGAAACGTAAATCCCTGCGAAGACCGGGACGCATACCCACCACCGACTTCTTAAATTCGTGAAGCTCCAGCGTACCATTATACAACCGCTTTAAATAATCAATCGTAAGTATCTCAACATTAGCGAATGAAGAAGCGTTAAGAAAGAACGTTTGTCCTTTTCTCAACTTCAACAAAGCCCGGTCGTAATATTCAATATCCCGTTTCAAACGTTTCAGCTTCAAGGGGGAAGGCTTATTTTTTCTTTCTTCTTTTAATAGAGAAATTACCAGGTCATTACGCATACTTGCCGCCTGTACTATTTTAATGATCCGTTCCGGGTCCATTTGCTTGACATACCGGAAAAACCAGTCGTACTCGTTTTCGTCGATATCCGGCATATCGGTAGTAATGGTTATCCCCAGGAACAAATGGGAATGTCCGTAAGTGATCGCATCACCGCGAAGAATAGGCATAGCGCGGTTTACTTTCATTTCCTTGTCGTACTTCGCTTCATCATAAAACAGGTGTATTACAGACTTTCCGGCAAGCAGCGAAGGGTTATCCAGTGATCCCATGAAAATAACACATCCGTTCCAGAAGCTGTAAACATGCTTGTAATCATCCACGATAACCGAACATTTACGCCGCCAGGATTCAGGCGGGCGGGTATCTTTTACATAGTGTACCCCTTCGATAAGCCCCATAAGCTGCCAGCCCTTCTGAACGGCCGGCATTATATTATCTTCCAGGTTACTGTAGGTATTGGCAACAAAAGCGAACGCACCGCCGGGCATTTCTTCCACACAACGGGCGGAACGTCTGGCTTGTATAACGGTCGATTTGGCCGTACCGCGCCCGTCAATAGATACAAGAATAGTAGTATCGATCCAGTCCGTCAGAACCTGGATTATATGGCCGTATTTGATTTCTACATCATCGGCGTTACTCACCTTCGTTGTCTTCACCGAACTCTTTGATATCATACAACATACGTTTTTTCAGGTCAAAAGCTTTAATACGCGCATCCTCTTTTATATTCTCACGCACAATAACAGGAATTTCCGGTATCGCATCGATAAACTCTTCCAGTTCTTTACGGTCGATTTCAGGAACACCCAGATCCTTACGGCTGGTAGTATAAATAACCGTACTTTTCTGTGCAAGCAGTTCCTCCGGTATTTCGGCCTGTTGATCCTTGTAACATCCGCGAAGTTCCGCCGCCAATTTCAGCAGGTTCTTAGCCTCCTTCACATTTCCCATAAGAAAGACGGTATTCGCCCAGTTTTCGGCCTTTTCAGCATACAGATTAGCGAAAGCCTGCGGGCGTACGTTATCCTGCGTATAAAAGAAATTGAGACTGTCAGCGTACACCTGGCGGGCCATCCAGTCCGAAAGCCCGTAAGGTTCCGACTTCAAAAGGCGGATGATGCCGGCCTTTGTCACCAACTTACCATTTATACGCATACGGGCACGAAGTCCCCGTACCATTTCCATAAGGCTGTAATATTCCCTTTCATCGGGCGCGAGGGCTTCCAGCGTACCGGTAGAAAGAATCCTTTGAATCTGGTTGATATCCACCTTGTCAAAGTCTATTCGTGAGGGCTTAATTAAATTCGTCGTCATCCATTTGTTCGATTAAACGTTCGAAAGTATGTCTTTTCCGTACGGCCTCCAGCTGTTTTATAGCTTCCACGTTTCCACCTTCCGCCGCTTCCATGGAGTTTTATTTCAGGGGCGGCACGTGCTACCAGAATCCCTTCCCGGATCAGGAAGTTAACGGAAGTTCCTACCGTTTCCGCATCCCGGACAAAAAGCCCGGCATCCTCCAGAGAAAGCCCCAGGGAAACAGCTATATCTTTCGGGGAATATCCTAAAGAAGACAAACGCCGTACATCCTCCTTTTGCTGCGCATCCAGGTAAATACTATCCACCACCGTTAAATCGTTCATACGCATCTTTTATTCGTTTCTGTGCCGTGAAATAATAAATTTCGTCCTGTTCCATTAATACAAAGTTCCGGCCGCTTTCAATGGCTGCCACGGCTGTAGTACCAGAACCGCCGAAAGTGTCCAGTATCAGATCGCCGGGCTTTGTACTGTCTTCAATCAGTTTACGGATCAACGCCACCGGTTTTTGTGTGGGATGAACCTTTTCACCTTCTATCTTTTTGGCACCGGACGAAAAAGATCGGATATTATCTATTACGTTTGTGGCACCGATAGAAACACCATTTCCACAATGAAACAAAATAAGCTCATGTATAAAAGCGTAATGATTACCCGGCCCCGACTGTTTGTTCCAAACGATCATGTTTGACGCGCCTAAATACAAGTCAAACAACGGATAATAAAAAGCATACCCGCGCCAGTCCGTAAAAAAATACACGCAAGCACTGGGTTTCTTCACCCGGTTAAACTCCAGGAACAAATCCCGGTAAAAGGGTTTACAGATAGACAAATCTTTAAAGCTGCCTTTCTGCCCGTTGTGTGTCATTCCCAGGAAATAAGGCGGATCGGTTATTATACAATCTACAGAATTGTCCGGAACACGTTTCAACGCCTCCAGGCAATCCTCGTTATAAATTTGGTTTGTTATCATTGGAAAGTTGTTTAAGCCGGCTTTCTTCTTTTTCTATCCGGAGGGTTAATGTCTTGAGCTGGTGCCCCAGCTCCGAGCGGTCGCAAGGGTGAGAAAAACGGCCCCGGTCCTTCATGAGCCGCTGCCGTTTTCCTGTCAGACTGGCAATAAGTTCAACTACTTTTTTTTCGCGCCTCGATTTCTTCCTCTATGGCCTTTTGTGTAGTCTCCCACTTTTGGATCAATGCAAGGGCACTCGCTTTCTTCTTCTCATCATCTCCGGCCTGTTCCAGTTTCGCCTTGTTCTTTGAAAGGTTGGCGCGGGCGTTATTCAGTGCCTTTTGTATGTCGATATCCGAAAGGTTCTCGACACCCTTACGGACGGACAAACTTTTTACCTTCTCACATTTACCCAGAATCTTTCCGTTTTCCCGGTAATATTCCAGCTCGTCCCACATTTCGCGGTTAGCAATGAAGTTTTCCACAACCGCCTGCGCTTCCTGTGCTGTAGAAAGTGAACTGACATCATCCGGCGTAGCTTCCAGGCGGGCGAAAGCTTCCTTATACTTCCCGTATGCGGTGAACATGTCGGAAACAAGTATTTTCAGAATGTCGGGGCAATCCGAAGAGTTCAGGAAGGTAAATTTCTCGCGGAAACGTATCATTTTGGTTACGGTTTCCGGAGCCGCCTTGTATCGTTTCTCCGCCTCTTCCAGTTCCTCTTCCAGCTCTTCCACACGGTCAGCATTTTCATCCATGGAAAGAACCTTATCCCGGAAATCGGACGAAACGAGTTCTTCCACGCTGACGCCGAAAGATTCGGCAAGTTCCAGCAGCAAATCATCGCTGTATTTTACCGGCGTTTTGGTTGCTTCCTCCCGGACGGGTTCCATTTTTACCGCGGCCGGCTGTTTGGAGTTGCGCCGGATCGTCTTAAATTCACGTTCGGAAAGCCCGGCCAGCTTCCGTAGTTCCTCTAAAAGAATGGCCTTCATCGTTTCCGTTTCTCCCTGCCGGCGGAATGACTTCTTTAACATACGGTTGATACCGTATTTCTCGTATAGTTCCACGCCCTGAATAAAGTTACGCGGACCGGCCAGATAGGTAATAATTTCCTGTTTCATACTATATAAAATTTAATGATACAAAGAAAAAAAAGGTAATTACCCCAAAAAGGACAAAGGGTGGCCGGGCATGTGCTGCCGGTCACCCTTTGAATGATATAAAAGCCGTTTACTTACGCCTCATAACGGCTTTGTTCAATCCATTTCATAGCCTCCGAACCGTCGTTAAATGCCCGCAACGTCAGTTGGGAACCTTCGGAAGCGGTAAACGTCTTACCACCTTTCAGAAGGAAATTACCGCCTTTTTCCACTGTTGGCGCAACGCCCGAACATCCCATAAGGGTAATTACCGATCCATGACTTCCACCGGTAACACCGGCTATTTTGGCCGCACCTGCAGAAAGCTGGTACTGCCCGTCTGTCTGGTAATCTATATCTGTAGCCCCGGCTTCCACTACGGCCACCGGTTCTTCCAGGGTGTCGGTACCCCGGTAAATGGCGATATCATCCCCCTTGCTGATCTGGGTGAAAGTAAGTTCGTTCGTATTCGATTCATTGGAACCGGTATAAGAAACGGATAACTTACACGGGTTACAGGGCGTTCCGATCAGATCGGCAGGCTTTCCGCTACAATAACGGAGCACAACGATACATTTTTTGGAAAGCCAGTTTGTCTTAAACTCGCGGATTTCCTGTTCATTACCGGGATGATTGAACTTAACGGAAGGCGTATAACCTTCGGCGTCCGTTTCTCCGTCACTGTTGGAACTGATTTCAGCGGTACCGGGTGTCAGGTAAATACCGATCGCGTAACGTCCCGCCTTCATTACGATATCATCCTCGATAACCACGCCGGCATCGTTTCTCTGCGGAAAGGAAAGAATATCGTCAACGTCGTAAATTACGAGCTGATCCTTGGGCTGAATACCGTTACCGGGATTGCCGGACGGCCTTCTTACGCTTGCTTTTACGTATGTCATAACTTAATGATTTATAAGGTTATAAAATGGAAGGGATAAAGTACCCCTTCCGCTAAAAATTAGCCTCTTGCCACTTCGTAGAATTTACCGTCGGCGGCTTTTGCCAGCTTGATAAACTTGCCTTCGGAAAGTGTCATAGTTTCGGTTAAAACAAAGTTTCCACTGGCTGTAATGGTGGAAGCATATTCAGAACCGCTTCCGTAGATCGTGTAAACGACACCGGCTTCCGCATCTGTAAAGTTAGTGATTGCCGTTGCCTTTGTATTCTCACCAGTAACGAATACTTCACCGTCAAGCAAGGAAGGTGTCGTTTCATCCGGTGCAAACTGCAACGCATCGGAAGAAGCGTTTTCGCGGCCGATCTCGATAAATTTACCGTCGGCACGTTTCATCAGTTTAATAACATCCCCTTTACCGGGCTGCCAGGCGTCGGAAATAAGTTCAAAGTTTCCGCTTTTCTCAATCTTAACGCCTTTATCCACGCTTCCGCATTTCAGGGAAATAACCGTACCTACCGGCGCATCTTCAATATCAGTAATAGCAAATTCGGCTGTATTGGCTACGGTAACAATGGAGGTATGAAGCTTAGCCGACGGGTTCTTGTCCTTGTCAGCGTCCACAAAGTAAGACGCCGGGCGGTCATACTCATTACAGAAGATCATCTGACGGTTATAGTCCATATCTTCTTTCTTGGTGTACTTGAATCCCACGGCAATAGCCCAGATACTTTCACGCCAGTTACTCCATACTTTCAGGCTCCAGTCTTCCTGCTCCAGGTTGAAAGCCGTCATTTCACCCGGCTTGTCCTCGTAGGTTTTAATGTTGCCTTCAAACGTCCAGAAGATACGGTGGTGGTTGTCAGCATTGGGAACCGGGATAATCTTTACCGCCGGATATTCCTTCACATACATGATATTAGCCTTGTAATCCTGGTTCTGTCCGTAATGCAGTTCATTGTATTTATGATACAATACAATAAAGTGCGAAGGCATATAAAGTGCCAGGTTACCGCTGTCACGAAGAACCGCCGGGATCATGGAAGTACCCTTGTACACCTTTTCACCGATGTTTGCTTCGGTAAGTTCTCCCAGCTCGAACGGCTTGATCTGGTAAACGAACTTTCCGTTATTGATATCGGTATGTCCGTTCACTTTCTTGTTCAGGAACTCATACAGACCGTCAGCTGCAGCAAGTGCTTTGCCCGGTTCGTTCAGATTCGGGTCCTTACGGATTCCGTTAATACGGCGTTGTTCGCGCTCGTTATGCAACTTCTTGGCAGTTTCGGCCAGGATGTACTCGATAAAAGACCACTTGATAGGGTTTGAACCTTCCTTGTTCAAAGTGCCGATCCAGGTTTTCTCCAGGGCTTTTAAATTTTTGAAACGGTGTGCAAACATCACGTTGAACATGCGCAGGGTTTCATCGTCGAACTCGTAGGAACCTTTAGTCACCTTGTCGAAGTCGGATTCCTCATTACCGGCCTGTGAGAACTCACCCAGCCAAATGTTTACCAGCGTAGCCAAATCCTGATAACCGGATTCAAGCGGGAAAATACTTTCAATGGAAGGAAGTTCCATTAAAAACGACTGCAAACGCTGTTGCCAGGGAATACGGTAAAAGGCCCCGAGGTCCTCCTTCAAACGGCTGTAGTCAATGGAACTTGCTTTCGGAAGAGCAATCATTTCAAAACCGGCAGCCTCCATTAACGCAGCTTTGGCGCGAAGGTTATACGGGCGGTCCAGTGAGAACATTTCACCCTGCAAGCCTCCCAGCTGCTTTTCATCCTGGAGATTGAAAGCCCCTTTACCGTCCGCCTGGGCGTTGTGTTGCTTCCCTTTGCCCGGATCATCTTCCGCAGCGGCCGAAAGTTGGGCGATAATGCCGGAAAGCTTCGTTATTTCGGCATCCTTCTTGGCAATTAACGCGGTATTGTTCCGGTTTTCGTCACGCTGTTGCGTCTGCAAGGCTTCAAGCTGTTCCTGCGCTTGTGTCAAACGGGCCGCAGTATCACCCAACAAACCGCGAAGGAAAGCGGTTGTTTTAGGCTCCTCGGTTTCCTCTCCCTGGTTCCCGTCTTCGGCTTCGTCCTGGAAATCGTTTTCGAGGGACGCTTTAAAGTCCGTGAGGAATTTTTCAGTAAAACCGTAATTTTTCAGTTTTGCCACTTCCTCGACCGTGATAGAGTTTTTATCCTCTACCTTGCTCCATTCCGACAAGCCCAACAAGGCCAGAATGTGAGCGGAAAAGCTCTTAAATTTCATATATACAAAATTTTGAAGTTAATACTATATGTTATACATCTCATTTACTTTTCTGACGGTAGCCTGTGCCAGCACCCACTTTACCGCGTCTTCCAGCGTACCGAACTGATCGATATAGCCGTTTGCCACGGCTACGTCGCCGGTGAATATCTGTCCCCGGAAAAGGGGAAGTTCCGGATCGTAGGCAATACCCAGATTCCGACTGATCGCATCGCAGAAAATACGGTGCATGACGGCCAGACGTTGCTTTATAGGCTCTTCGTTGTTATCATCTTCAATCGCGCGGGTTTCATAGTTTTTCAGGTCGGCACTATCCGGATAGATTTCCCGGTAATCAATGCCCTGTTTCTTGAAATATTCCTTAAAGGATTGGTAAGTAAGCATGATACCGACGGAACCGACTTCACACATAGGGGAAGCGATAAAGGTTCTGCCGGCGGCGGTTCCCAGCCAGAAATGGGCACTACCCATGGTACCGGCCACGTAGGTGGCTATAGGTTTGGAAGATTCGGCGATCATTTTAGCCGCCAGGTCCACATGTGCGACCATACCACCCGGACCGTTGATCCACAGGACCGCGCCGCAAATCTTAGGATTATCGAAAACATCCCGGAGCTGCTTTTCCAGGCGGTAAGTCTCCCAGGAATACAAGGTGCCTTCCAGGATAATGACGGCCACACTGTCAGAGGGTAGCGTCTCATCGTCCAGTTCCCACCGGTTGGCAAGGTAAGGCGTAGTAGCGTAGGCGGTTATTTTATTATTGTCGAGCCGTTTTTCGATCGCATCCAGGTTGCCGGCTGCAACACACGGCACAAATAAGGAAAGCAACCGGTAATAATCATTATCAGCGATTGCCCAAGGTGCTGTAAAAATCTCCTGTATTTTGTCCACGTTCTCTTTTTTACGACAAAGAAAACGCCTATATCATAGGTAGAGAAGGACTGAAAGGAACCTACAGGAACGCATCAACGCCCGGACCCGTACCGGACAGGGTGCAGTTATACAGGCCCCCGCCGATCTCAAAAGAAAAGGTAAGCGGGTAATCGGGAGAACCGGAAACACGGGTGTTACCCGTTTCGTCAGTATAGAGGGCGACAAAAGGCGTCGCTTTCAGATTTTCCAGGTAAAGCGTCTTATTTTGCGACACGTCGGCAAGCTTGAAGGTATGTTTTTTAGTATAGACGTCTTCATTTTTGCTGTCACCCGGTTTTAAGGTTCCCGGTACGATCATAAGAATATCAGGTTTTCCGATAGAGCGGATAACGACTTTCGAGAGCACGACGCCAAAATGGATAATGTTGTAAACGGGAACCAGTTGCAGGCTATGGGCGGCGGATATTAACTTTCTTGACATAATTACAGATATAAAGTATTGATAATCAAACATTCAGCATTTTTCGGACGTTTTTCAGCCAAAAACCGGACAAAAAAGGACAAACAGATACAGTTGGTAGGTAAAAAATAACTTGCTTTTTTACACTTTTTTTCGGTTATAGGCCCTTTTCTTCTTGCGCCTGAAACTATCCCGCCACCGCTGGTAGTTTTTCAGCAGCCCGTCTTCCTGAATGGAAGAGATATCATACTTTTTCAGGAAGGTAAAAACGGTTTCCTTAAACTCGATTCCGTGCAGGTGCTTGTTTTCGTCCATGAGTTCGTGCAGCTCGGCCCACATCAGGGCACGCAGACGCTTTTCAAGAATGGCGGTACCGCGTACGGAAATGTAATTGAACTGTTCCGGAGACTTGCCGCCGGCAAAATTGGCCTCCCGGCGGTCAGGCAGCATAAACTCCAGGTTGCCGCGGTCAGCCGGACAATTTACCGGCCGTTTCTCCATGAGATCGTAAACGGTCACATAGATATCGGACGAAGAAGGAAAACGGACGGTACCGACCGTTTCGTCGTAATATTTGCCCCGGACATACTCGGCCAGGTAGGATTCGATCTGTATTCGGGTGGTAATCATAGCAATAACATTCCTTTTTAAAGGCAAAGATATTCCTTTATCGGCTGTTGGTCTGCCATTTACGGGAAAATGTAGGCTTTCAGCCGTCATTTTGATAAATATACTCCGGGAGAATAATTATAATATGCCTTTTCCAGCCACCACACACCCGACATTTTCTCTGCCAGGCTGTGCTGATATAATTCGGTACTAAATTTTTGTAATTTCGTAACCGGGCAACCGACAAAGGTAAAATCCTGTATCTTAGCAACTTAGTAACGTTACTAATTTCCGTTACAAAAAAATGGCAGGAAAACAGTTTGTAACCGGGCTTACCGGTAGAAGATAAAAAGGCCGGTGTTACAAACCGGAAAAATTCGTAACCGTTTTGTAACTGCAACTTCGTAACCTTTATTTCCTATTTATTTATTTGATTTTCAGACTTTTTTCTTTCAAGCAAACAAAGGTTACAAGGTTACTAAAATTTTGTATGAAATAGAGGTGGGGTATGGGGAGGGAAGCCGGGCGGGACGCATCTGTTTCCATACGAAAAGAGGGACCGACACATTCGTATCTGGTCCCTCTTTTCGTATTTTATACCGGCTCCGATCCGTCTTATACGCGATGTTTGCACCTGCTTAAAATCCATTTCTTTACGTCCGGGGGTATATAGCGGTGCACGACGGCCGTATAGTCTTCGTTAAATTCATACTCCAGGTAGTTGTCGCCTTCCAGGATAAAAACACAGGCCGTTTTGATGATCCATTCGAGCTGCTCGCCCGAATAGCGTTCCAGTGCCAGGACGGTACCGGGTTTCATACGCTCCAGATAGCGGTAGACCTGTTCGGCGAATTTTCGGAACCTCTCGCCGCTGTTCCAGAGCGCGGTAAACTCGGACATGCTGTTTAATTTCAAATGCGCGTTATTCATTCATCCGGTCGTTCATCAGGTACAAACATGAGTGTCGGATCGGCCGGTTCCGTTCCACCACCGGCAGCCGTTTCCGCCGTGCCGCATGAACGCAGATAGATCATGTCGGCGGCCTTGCCGTCGTTATCTTTGCGTACGATACGCCCCTGGGAGTTGCAAAGGTCCTTCGGGTTGAGTTCGTCAATGTAAGGGCAAAGGGCCACAAAGCCTTTGAGGGCCTTTGTAAAACGCTGCATCGTGATTTTATTCACACCGGAAAAGCTTTTGTAATCAGCAAAAGCCTTTTCACGGACGATAAAGCTGTCCAGGTGTTCGCTGTCCGGAGAGAAATAAGAGTTCGCCCAATCCTCAAAGTTATTGCCCATATCGGCCTTGTATTTACGCCTGATAATGTTTTCCATGGGCGGAAGCAGTTTTATAGATTCCTCGCAAAGGGAAAGGTAAAAACGGCAGCACTGCAAGAAGAAATTTATATCGGCGTTCCACTCGTTCTCGCTGTAAGTCTTGGAAAACAAATCCTTACCGAAATCGTCCCGGATAGAACGCGTTTCCCGGTAGTCGTTATCTTCCGTACGCTGGTGGTAGTAGTCGGAGAATACCAGGTACAGCAAACGGGCTTCCGTAGACGGATCAAAATCAATAGGAACGTAATTAGTTGTAAATCCCAGCTTGGCCGATTCCTCGAAAGGTATAGTAAACGACTGGTTGTTCTTCGGGTTCACGGTCATATCTGACGTGATGATATCGTAAAACAGGCCCGTATTAAGATACCGGTCGCAATCATCCACCAGGATAAAGCCGGTATGCTGGTTTACCTGGTCGAACACATGCGGGTTATCCATTAACTTGGGATTACGGCCGGAAAGCTTGACGGTCTTCATAAAGTAGGAAAGGGCTTTGAACATGAATGATTTGCCCGAACGCCCGTTACATTCACCGTCTTCACCGATCTTGTTATCCATGGCCTGCGGTGCCCAGGCACGCGAAGGGGATTTATAACGGTGCAACATATAACCGATAGTAAAGATCTTGTTGATAAGGTTCCTTTTCTGTTCGGCCACTTCTTCCGCCGTGAGGCCTTCCCCCTCGATATCGAATTTATGTTTTTCCCGGTAGGATTCCGCTTCCCCCACGCTCTTGTCATCGAAATTATATTCCAGTTCCTTACGCCAGTAAACGCGGCTCGAATTGATTACATAACCAAAAAGTTAGACGGTACGGCATTGATCCGGATATCAAACACATCGTTCCCCTCTATGTCTTTTTTACGGGAAATAGTAAACATGTCTTCCATAAGACGGACTTTGTGTTTCAGGACGTTTTCTTCCCAAACGTAGTGGGACAATGTGCTGCCGTTGGCCGGATGTTCCTTTATACCGGTACCGCTTACCTCCATGCTGCAACCGGGAAAGAAGAACATCTGCGTATTATGGGTATAATTGGTAAAATCCAGTTCGATCTCCTGCAAGTTGTCCAGGGCCGTATCTGACAGTTTGGGGCTGTTCAGAATAAGATTCCTTATATCGCGGGATAAAAAAGCTCTCTTGGGCCCACTCACGGATAAACTTCCGGATATCCTTTGCCTTTATCAGTTTTACGATATTGCCGGTAATACGGATGTATTTCGTTGAACTGGAATTTTCATCATGAAGCGAATAGAAACCGTTAAGACGTAAAAAGTAGTGAAGGCAGTCCGCGTCTATATTGTGATCCCATTGCCGGGATTTCTCGTTAAACTTGGAATACCAGAATTTGGCGGGCATGGCAAGCGTCATAAGGTTACGGAAATCTTCGTTCTTGCTTCTTAATTCCATGAAGTCCCGGAAGTCCTTACGCGGTTTGCCCCGCTGGTCCCGGTAAGTGGTAAGCCAGGCCGGTAGCCAGATCGTGTGGATATCAATAAAGCGTAATGCAAGTTCCGTACCCTTCACCCTGCCCGTCGTGTCGATATCGGGTATGTTATACAGGACTTCAACGTATTTCATGATCTCCTTGTAATCCTGTTCGGAAAGTTTATACGTCTCCGAATTAAACCAGATCGGGGAAAAGCCCAACGATTTAACGCACAGGGCGTCGCGCTCTCCGGAACATATAAACGCCTCCTGCAGCTTCTGCTCCTTATAGGGCTTTTCCGCATTGGCCGGATTCTTTTTAAAGGCGGCTTCCTCCCTGGAATTAAATTCCCGGTATAAGGCTTTCAGTTCGGAAAGGCCGTTTATATAGTCTTTCGGCTTGACACCTTCCGGAGTGTAGGAAAAACGCCATTGCTTGTCCGGATTCAAAGGCTCGTATATTTTATAGAACTTCACTTCGGGCGTGTCGCCTTCGGCCGGTTTTACCAGACATTCGCGCATAAAGATAGGGTATGTCGCAGTCGCGTATTTATAGGTTACCTCGCGATTTTTTACATACCCTATATATTTGGCCGAATACCAGTGCAGGGCCTCGGCGTTCTCCTGGGTGACACGGGGGCCGAGTATGCGTAACTGATCCGGGGTGAGATGATCGGCAAGCTCGAAAAGTTTAGTACCGTCTTTCTGATCCTGGGAGGCCGGAACCTTACGGATGTCCGGCTTGTTTACGTTACGGTTGAGTTCATCGGTTACGTTGTACATGGATGCAAGTTTAAGGATAGCCTCGTTAAACCGGAGGCCTTCCTCATACATGCAGATATCGACGGGGCTTTGAGCCGTTCCGGTATCGCCGAAATCCGTTACCTTATAAACCTGCTGGGAACCTTCCTTTCCGAATAACTTGATACAGGCCGACGCGTCGTCTTCTGACGGCCGGCGTTTGAAATGGCGGTTGGTTCCGACACAATCCCGGGCTTGCGGATAATAATGTAGAATTATATCCAGCCCGTTGTTGGTTACTTTGTAGATGTCTTCTGCCTTTATCATCGTTATAAAGTTACATGGTTACTTATTCTTCGTTGTCTTCTTTCCGTCCCGGGCACATCTCCGTCCAAGGTTGATACAGGAAAACGAATAATAACAGCCAAAGAAAAGCGGTTTTACCCGTATAATAAATGACAAAGGCAATCAGTCCCATAAAGGCAACCACGATAATAGCGTGGGCGATGTATTTTAAATTTTTATCTTTCATTGTTCAAACATGTTATACTGAATTGAAAAACCGAATTTGCTTAATCTCCTTTCCTGGAGAAGGGAACGTTTGTCATGTGAAGGCATAATGGCCACCAGGTGCTTTGTATCGAACCGGTAACCTTTCTTCCGCATCTGATAACGTAGGTTTCTTAGGCGTCTGTCTTCTTTCATGGCATTTCGTTAAGATCGTCTTAGTTTACAGAAGACTCGGCACACTATCGCAAAGGATAGCGTTTAAATCCTCCTGTATGGTTTCCTGCTGCTCCCTGTTCAAATGTACCAGGAAATAACCTTTTCCGCCGGAAAGATTCTTAATCTCCGCCAGATTATACTTCCTGTCTACCGCATCCACGAACGCAGGGGATTCCATGGGGCGGAAACTACTGAATATTTTATAAGTTCCACTGCTGCCTTCTATTCGTAGCGTGGTTAATTCATCGGGGGTGGTAATTGTTGATTTCATTACTTATTTATTTTTAATTATTCGACTTGTTCCTCACCTTCACGTATTAGGGTAAAAGGTAGTTTGGTACCACAATTCACACAATAAGCTGTTTTACTCTTGTTTAAGGAAACTCCATCGGAATATTCCCCACCGGAATATGTACCGTCAGAATTATGCACACTCGTGTAACTCATTCTAAACAGATCACTATACTGATAACCGTAAAAACCATTGCAATAAGGGCAAGGAAGCGGTTGTGCTTCAGTTACTTTTATGGAGATTTTTTTGCTCATTTCTGTTCTTGATTTGAATTATTTTTCACCACTTATTTTTAATTTTACCAATTCACCAATAGGATAGGTCGTATGTTTCGGTCTGTTTATTTTCACTTTATGAGAAGAAAGAAACAACGGAACAGATTCTATTCGATAGAAAGTGTAGTAAGCTTCTTTAGGAGCTGTTTTTTCATATTTCTTTAAATATTCTTCTGCTTTATTTCTCGTATCAAATGCGGCAAGGATAGAAAACCAAACGCCGTCTTCTTCGTATTTTCCGGATTCCCTTTTAGTTACTATGTAAATTTTGCTCATTGTTGTTTATAGCTGTGCCGGAGGATAGCATCGAACTACCAATAACGCCCGCTTTCGCCCTTCGGGGTTATCTCCACACTCCGGCGGTTATTATATGGAGCGGCAAAAACCGCCCCGGTTATTTATTCACTTTTCTCTTCCGGAAGAAAAACAAAGTCCGCCCAAATATCAAGGAATTGTCGACCGCAATACGCTGCCAGTTCCGACGTTTTGAAGGCAAGCCGAACGCCGATGCTCGCATACGTGCCCGATGAACCGCTACTCGCGTACGCACACGAAACACCGCCCAACGCGCTCGCGCTGCTGACCGACCGAGACACCACACGAGACTTTTCTTCCTCGTCTAACTTGTTGTATTCTTCCCTTGTATAAAGAATAAACCAAGGATAATAACGGCATTCATCCTCTGTAAATTGAGGTTCCCAGCCTTCATTTAAAGCCTTGACAATGATACGGAGTTTCAGGAAAGCCAGAACGTCAGGTTCAAGACCGAGGGATATTTTATCTCGGTTCCATGCTTCTGCATCGATGCCAATTTCACGGCAGGCGTCCTCAAACGTCTTAATACGTTTTCTTACGTCTTTTTCTGGTTCATCAATAAGAGTTAAGATTCCATTTCTCCAGACAGCTGTTTTACCTTCCGGAATTTCAATTTCTAATTTCTTTGATTTCATTTTTCTTTTATTTATTGGTTTTCACTATGGAAGATTTTTACGCCTGTGACTTCCTCGATCTTATCCTTGGCAAGTTCGGGAATACGACAACGACTACCCCGCCAATTACGAAAGGTATGTAATGGCACTTTACATGCTTCTGCCAATTTAAGGGACATTTCAGAAGATTCTTTTACCGGCAAATTCAAAAGGTACATTCTTAGTTTCTCGCCGTCATCATTCCTTTTTAATTTTTTTTTCGTCATACCTTTGTGATAAATATACTCATTATTATTAACTTTACATAGCAAAGGTATAATTATTTTCACCACAAGTGAATAAGAATTACGTTAATAAAAGTTATAACAAAGATATAATATGGCTAATTTCTTGTTAATAAGAGAATTATGTGAGTTAAAGAAAATCACTATACGAGAACTTGCATCACGTATAGGAAAAGAAGATAGTAGCATACAGGCTATTGTCAGGAATGGAACAACGAATACAAAAACCATTGAGGCAATAGCAAAGGTTCTGGAAGTTCCTGTAGGTGTATTCTTTGATAATATTCCCATACCTGGAATAAAATCAAATGAACTTGATAAGGATGCAAAAATAGCTGATTTAGAAAGGATAATTGAGGAGAAGGAACGTCTAATACAAGTCTTATTAAGTAAGAAATAACCTGTAATAGATAAGAAATGTAGGCATATTGTAGGCTATACAATTATACAAGCAATTAATAATCAAGCGATTAATAAACGTTACTTGAATCACTTAAAGGATTGATAATTCTTGAATTATCAATCCTTTTCTTTTTATCTAAAGAGTCTCGAATTTCATGCAAACAATTGGAGGGTCACCCCGAAAACGGAGGCCGTTTGAAAAGTTGGGGAATGTGTTTCATTCATTTCCGTACCAGATTTGAACTAATTCATTGTATAGGGGTTTAAACTAAACATTACACAATAAAAAAACTATCTATCATGCTATCATTTATTTTAGTAATATTCTAATTATCAAAAGAATAAATATGATAGATAGCTCTAAAAAAATGTATCTATCATACTTTTACCAGTAAAAACGGGTTATCTATCATCTACAAAATAGCCGTATAAATATTCTATAATAAGCATAAGACGGCTTGTTTTTGTCACGATGAAACCATATAAATCCGAATATCGCAGCTCAAAAATCCCACTTAAACGGCGATAAGTTTATAACCCACAAGTGTGGGCTGTATAGCCTGCATATGCAGGGCAGACGCATTAAAAATCATTATCCTGTAAAAGTTTTGATAAATATTTTTCATCCCACCCAGCTTTTAGCCTTTTTAGATTCATACTTCCTTTAGTTGTTTTATCCTTCTTCAGGATAGTAAGTGCCATTTTTGTTGCTGCGGAAAAGTTTCTGGCTGCATTTTTGACCTTTTTACTATAGTCTTCTCGAAAGGTAACATCCAGTTGCCAATGCAGATTATTTTCAATAGACCAATGCTGTCTGATGGCAGAGGAAATTTCGTCCGGTTTGGTATTATCCATTGAAGTTACATAGTATCTTACCTCTTGTGTATATTCTCCTGTTGCCACTATTGTTCTTTCCGATTTTATCCCAACAACAGACTTCAGTCCCACAAGTTTCTTTTTTAAACATTTTTTCCATTATAGGTCCATAACTAACTACAGTACAAGTTCTTGTCTCTATCCTTCCATGTCCGGTATTTTGAGACACATGCCTGGTGACTCTATTGATTATTTCGTCTTTATCCTGATAATCTTCAATGATCTGTTTGGCCAGTTGATAGTTTTTCTTCTTGTTATCCTTTATAGCTATAATATAATTTGCGTCACGCTCAATGATGGTCCGTGTTATATCTGTCTGGCAGCCCATCGCGTCAATTGTGACAATGCAATCATTGAGATCCAAAGAGTTTAGTAACAATGGAATAGCGGTAATTTCATTACTTTTATCATCCACCTTCACTTGTCCTAAAGAAATTCCATTGGCAGCGGACCATGCGGAAACCATCCATAATTTGAATCCTTCCTTTCCCGTCGTATGTTCTCCGTCACATTTACTTGGACCACGCATAAGTTTGCCATCTATAGCTATAACCCCTTTCACCTCCTGACAGACTTGTTTGACCCAATTACGGAAGATCAACTCAAAATATTCGGGCTTTATGATGCTAAAGAATCTATTAAAAGTATCATGGCTGGGGATGAACTCCAGATTAGGTATGCGACTTTTGAAAAAAGCAATTTTGGCATTGCCAAATTCCTCAATCTCATTCCAGGATTGGGCACCACAAATTACAGCAGCAATGGATATATAGACGATGGTTTCCATTTTATGGACTTTTTTACGGTTCATTCTAGGATCTTCTATTTGTTTACAAAGGTCAATTATCCCTATTTTCATGTTAGTTTATGTTTTATAATATCTTATAAAGATAAGGAAAATAGTCGAAATAAGAAAGAATTAATAAGTTAATAATCAATTATATAAATAGAATGAAAACAGGAGTAGGATAGTAAAAAATATAATGCGTCTGCCCTGCCTGCATATGTAGGCTGTATGGTTTACATGCGTGGGCTGTACGGCACACACTTGTGAACTATAGAAATACTGCCGCTCCTCATAAATAATTAAGCTGTCAAATACTGGTTGTCATCCTATAAAGTGTGCATTCGTATGTCTTTAAATAGATTATCTCACCTAATGCTACACTAAAATAGATACAGTACAGGAATGATAGATGTCCCTTTTTGCTGATAAAAGTATGATAGATACATTTTTTTAGAGCTATCTATCATACTTATTATTTTGATAATTAGAATATTATTAAAATGAATGATAGTATGATAGATATTTTTCCACTATGTATGACCGAATCCGTACAGTTTCACTCATTTTCGCACTGTTTCATTCATTTCCGAACAGATATAATTCCCAACTAAGCCTGAATAAGGTTATTTCGGGACATTACTTTTTGAATAATCTCAATAAATTTCCGTGTAACCAATTTCTTATACCTACCTTTCAATTGAAACAAGTATACGTGCATTTCTCCTCCCTTTTCTTTCAAAGGCACAGCTTTTAAATCAGGCTGATTATCAACGCTATGCTGTGAAAGAACACTAATCCAATCTCCAGTGCGCACCATTTGCAGCAAAAGATTAGTATCATTTATTTCCGCCATTGGCTGGAGGCTAATCCCGCTTCGAGATGCTACATTTTCTATCACATTGCGGGTATATGACCCAGACTTTAACAGAGCGAGCGGATAATGTGTCAAGGCCTGTATTGATATTTTCTGCTGTGAAGCTAATGGAGAACGACGATGAACAATCACACACAAAGGGTCCGGGCATAAATCTATCTTCTCCGTCAATGACGATAATGCATCCAGCTTATATGCCAAGGCAAAGTCTACCTCATTGTTATGCAACATCGTAGTCATATCATTAATGGAAGTGGACTGTGTGAGTATCAGTTTTATACCGGGATATTCTTTTGAGAAACGGACAATGCTTTCCGCCAGCATGGGACACAGACTGTAAATCACACCAATACGGAGCTCACCTTTATAAATTTGCTGCATATCCCGAAGCTTCTGAATACCCGTTTCCGTTTCAATAATCGACTGCCGAGCATAAGGTAAGAATGCCTGCCCGGCATCCGTCAAATATACTTTCTTCCCTATACGTTCAAAAAGTGGTGTTCCCAGTTCACTTTCCGTTTGACGGATACTTTGTGAAAGGGTACTTTGGGTGATAAATAATTGTTTGGAAGCCTCCGTAAAATTGAGTACTTCCGCCAGTCGGATAAAATATCTAAGCTGCGTCAGTTCCATTATTATTTCCGATATATATCATTAAAAGTATTAATTATGCAAATATAAGACATCGTTTGGAAAGGCTGTAACTTTGCCGTCGATAAATAAATCAGGAATGAAGAAATAAATTTTATATATCAATCATTAATATTTGAAAGTATGGAAAATGTAGATTTAAGCAAGTATGGCATTGTCGGTAATTTTGAGATTGTACACAACCCATCGTATGAACAATTGTTTCAGGACGAAATGAATCCAGCTAATGAAGGTTTCGAGAAAGGTTATCTGACTGATACGGGAGCAGTAGCCGTGAATACTGGTAAGTTCACAGGACGGTCACCCAAAGACAAATATATTGTGAAAGATGCTATTACCGAAAATACTGTTTGGTGGGACGGGGTAATAAACAAGCCTGTTTCTACCGAAATATGGAATGACTTGAAAGCATTATCTCAAAAACAACTTTCTTCTTCGAGAAAGTTATATGTGGTAGATACTTTCTGCGGTGCTAATGAGAATACCCGCCTGAAAGTACGTTTCATTATGGAAGTGGCCTGGCAAGCACATTTTGTCACCAATATGTTCATGCGCCCCTCTTTTTATGATTTGAAAAACTATGGCGAACCGGATTTTGTGGTATTAAATTCTTCCAAGACTGTTAACCCGAATTGGAAAGAACAAGGCTTGAACTCGGAAGTTTTCGTCTGCTTTAATCTGACTGAACATATGCAGGTGATTGGCGGCACATGGTATGGTGGCGAAATGAAAAAAGGAATGTTCTGTATGCAAAACTATTACCTGCCGCTGCAAGGTATTCCCTCAATGCATTGTTCTGCAAATGTGGGCGAGGCAGGTGATGTGGTGATTTTCTTCGGTTTGTCGGGAACGGGAAAAACTACTTTATCTGCCGACCCGAAACGTTATCTGATTGGAGATGATGAACATGGCTGGGATGAAAATGGTGTATTCAATTATGAAGGTGGTTGCTATGCCAAAGTTATTAACCTGAGCGAAGAGAGTGAACCAGATATCTGGCGTGCCATCCGTCGGGATGCACTGTTGGAAAATGTGACGGTACGTCCTGATGGAAGTGTAGACTTCACTGATAAATCAAGAACAGAGAATACACGTGTATCTTATCCGATTTATCATATCAATAAGATTGTACTTCCTTCCAAAGCTGGTCATGCAAAAAAAATCGTTTACCTGTCTGCCGATGCATTTGGCGTATTACCCCCGGTTTCTATCCTTGACGAGAACCAAGCTCAATATCATTTGCTGAGTGGCTTTACATCCAAACTGGCAGGTACTGAACGGGGCATCACCAAACCTATACCATCATTCTCGCCAGCATTTGGTGAAGCTTTCCTGACATTACATCCCACCATGTATGCAAAAACACTCGTTGCCCGGATGAAAGAACACGGTGCGAAGGCCTATCTTGTAAATACTGGTTGGAACGGTATGGGTAAACGAATTTCTCTCAAAGACACCCGTGCTATCATCGACTCCATCATCGATGGTTCTATTGATGAAGTGGATACGATTCATATTCCTATCATGAACCTGAATGTACCCAAAGCATTGAAAAATGTATCGGAAGGCATTCTCGACCCTCGTAATACTTACACCGATGTCAATGAATGGAAAGAAAAAGCAAAGAAATTGGCTGGTATGTATAGGGAAAACTTTAAGCAGTATTGCGATAATGACGCTGCCAAAGCACTTGTCGTTTTCGGACCGCAACTCTGACCCTCCTCATCTATCAATCAGATACAGTAGTGCTACTTAATTTTTAAACTTTATTGTAAAGAAAATGAGTTTTATAATTTAGTCCAAATCCTACAAAATCTTATGTTAACCACTTAAAATAAAAGCGATGAATTTGAATTCATCGCTTTTATTTTATCTCTAAGTGAAGGTCTTTTCTACTCTTTCACATCCTCATTACCAATTGTATCGGATGAAGAACTATCAGGAGCCTGATCAATCAAATCCATGAACTGATCCAGTTTAGGAGTTATAATGATCTCGGTCCGGCGGTTACGAGCTTTTCCTTCTGCCGTATCATTACCGACTACCGGATTAAATTCACCTCGACCGGCAGCTGTCAGGCGTTTGGGATTTATACCATAAATATTCTGTAATGCCTGGACAACAGATGAAGCACGCAATGCACTCAAATCCCAATTATTACGTATATTTGTACGAGAGAACGTGCCTGATTTTCTCTTAGCTGCAATTGTACCTATCACAATCTACAATGAAAGCTATCGCTCAAAGGTAACTTCTTATTAGTGGAGACGACCTTTATTTCATTTTCACCAGGTTGTAGTTCCACATTTTTCCATTCCAGAATAGCATACGAATCCGGTGTTGCTTTACCATAACTCTTACCGTTTACAAACAATTCGGCTCCTGACAGATTCGTGAAAGCAATAATTGTTTGCAAACGTTGTGTACGCGCCGTGTTACGTTTGCCTGTCAAATAAAGCATTGGTTCTTCCCCATTCCAGTTAGCTTTATAGAAGTAGAAAGCATCTTTACGAACTTTCCGGTCGAAGGTAACCAAACCTTTATCATTAATTCCGGGACGGTCTCCTTCAGTGCGATGTGCAGCGCCAAAATCAAACATATTCCATACAAAGCTTCCCCATACATAAGGGCGGGAAGAGATTGTTTTCCAGTTTTCAATGTGATAATACGTCTGCCAGTTTTCTGGATGCCACCAGCTGGTTGGTACAGTTTTAACCAACGAATCTTGTTGATGGTAAATACTTGCGCCGGCACCATATTCACTGATAGCGATACATATTTCCGGATGATCCTTATGCATTCGATCCAACCATTTCCCCAAATCAGCGGGAGTGCCACCATACCATCCATCATAACGGTTCCAGGCAATAGCATCCGTTATGAAATTCAAATCTCCCATTTGATTACTTGCAGAGGTCGTAAGTCGAGTAGGATCTTCCTGATGTGCCAGCACATTTAATTCTTTGATGTACTCAACCGGATTATCTCCCAACTCCGTCAACTCATTAAATAGCCCCCATACACAAATAGAAGGATGATTATAATGTTGGCGAATCAGCTCTTTGAGCTGTTCCTTTCCGTTGGCACGGAAAGCAGGTAAATCCACAAACCCCTTATCATTATATCCACCAGGGCCCACAAAAGGTATTTCAGCCCATACAATAATACCATTCTTATCCATCAGATCATAAAAATAAGTAGCCTGCGGATAATGCGCCAGACGAACAGCATTCACTCCCATCTCCAACATCAATGCCGCATCTTCCTCATGGTGTTGCGGGCGCAACGCATTGCCCACCTCACTCCTATCCTGATGACGGCAAACGCCTTGAAGAGGTAAATGTTTTCCATTCAGGAAAAAACCTTTATCAGGGTCGATCCGGTAAAAACGAAGTCCCAACGGTTGTGTGACGCAATCTACCATCTGACCATTCCGGGAAAGAGTCACTTCCGCCTGATAAAGGAAAGGATCCTGACGGCCATTCCATAAATGAGGTTGATCGATTTCAAATGTAAATTCCTGCTGCATTGCTGCGTTTCCAGAAAGATTCACTTTCTTTGTTCCTTCTTTCACCACCCTTTGACCATCTAACAGGCGTACATTAAGCTCTACTTCCCGATTACCACTATCTCCGTTTGATAAATCAACAACAGCACGCACCTTAGCATATTTATGGCTTACACTATCCTGTATCAGACGTACTCCGGGAGAAGCATAATTCAAAGGAGAAATACACGTCTCATCAGTAATCAGCAAATGTACATCCCGATAAATACCTCCATAAAAATTAAAGTCACCGACCAAAGGCATAATATCCAACTGTTCACCATTATTCACCCGTACCAATATAGAATTTTCTTTTCCATATTCCACCTTTCCAGTGATCTCAAAGATAAAAGCCCCATATCCCCCACGATGCTCACCTATATGACGACGATTGACAAACACATCCGCAATGTTATTCACTCCTTCGAAACGAATAAAAAGACGTTTTCCTTTCCATTCGGAACGAATAAATAAATTCTTCTCATAATTGCCAATTCCCCGTTTATAGTCTATCTTACCGGACAAAGCATCCTGTGCATTCCAAGTATGAGGCAAATCAACTCTTACTTCTGTTCCCTTCTGTACCTGATGCGAGAACCGGAAATTCCAATCGTTATTTAACAAGATATCCTGTCGCTGGGCAAACATCGACATACCATAAAGCATAAATAAAACAACCGATACCAAACGGTTGGAGTGTAAAAAAACTGTTCTCATATTATTTCTTTAATGATGACTTCTTTATTCTGATAAAAGAAGATAATGATTCGACCTTATTCTTATATTTTTTCTCATCTACCCGGTTCTTGTTTTCCTTCCTGTCAATCTGATGATCAAACAGCATACTGGCTTTCTTCACGTCGCCTTTCATCCATTCCGCATAACTATAACGCCGGTCAACAGCATTATCTCCTCCTTCCCACTGAATATAAACTTCATCTTTCGTCTTAGCTTTCAGATTTTTGAAAACCCCGGCAAAGCTTTGTCCGCTTAACTGTTCAGCGGGAACAGGAAGTTTGCAAAGTTCACATAAAGTCGGGTACAAATCAACAAATTCCACCATCGATTTTGTTTTTCCCTTTTTCATTCCCGGCACACGGACAATCAACGGTACATGAGTAGAAGTATCCATCAGATTATGTTTACCTATAAAATCATGTTCTCCCAGATTCCAGCCATGATCCCCCAACAAAACCACAATTGTATTATCCGATAATCCCAGTTCATCCAATGCATCCAATACCTTGCCGATCTGTGCATCCACATAACTCAAACAAGCATAATATCCATGTTTTACCTCCCGTTGGAAGTCAATATCACTCGTATCCGTAACCCGTGCATACGCATATATCTCGCCCGAATTACGAACCTGTTCCGGTAATCCTTCAGGCCGGAAACGATTGGTAGCCAAAGGTATTTCCTCCCGTTTATATAAATCCCAATATTTCTTTGGAGCATTGAACGGCAAATGAGGTTTCCAGAAACCACAAGCCAAGAAGAAAGGTTTGCCGGTCTCCTTCATCCTTTTCAAGTCACGAATAGCCCGGTTTGCAAGTTTCCCATCATCATAGGCAGTATCAGGAACATCAGCAGATTCACAGAAAGGTCCCCTCATCGTTTTCGGATTAATCGTTTTTCCCGATTCCGAATTCATCCAAAGTTCCCATTTATTATATTCCGCCCAATATACATCATATCCATCCGGATGATTCCGGTAAGGAGCCTCGCTCCACGAATCCGCATGATCGCTGATATGATGAAACACCTTGCCGTCCGAAATAGTATGATAACCATTCCGGGTGAACCATCCCGAAATAGGTATTGCTTCAGGACAATCTTTGCTGGCATAGGCGGAAAAACTAATAAAGCGATCGGGATAATGAGGATATACCCCCGTCAATAAACTAGCCCGGGATGCCCCACTCACCGGAATATTACAATACGCATTCTGAAACAAGACTCCACTTGCCGCCAAACGGTCCATATTAGGAGTTTTCACTACATCCACCCCGTAGCACCCCAGTTCGGGACGCATATCATCAGCCATTATAAAAAGCACATTCATTCGAGATACATCCTGTTGCGCCCGTAATATAGATGAGATGCAGCAAGCTGTTCCACAAAAAAACGCATATTTTACTGATATTCTATTTTTCATTTTCTACCTTAAATTTTCAAGACCTGCAATATACTAAAATATTACAGGTCTTGTGCATCATTTTAATTTAAAATTACTTTGTCCATACCGGATTTTGTTCCAGATTCGTATTTAAAGCCAATTGCTTCAAAGGCAACGGATACAGATAATAATGTTCCTGCCATCCAAGCGGGGTATCAAAGAAATAAACATATCCTTCATCAGCACCTGTGCCACCCGTTACTTTCAAATTCTTGGCCGAAGCCCCTGTCACATAAGCACCTAGCGGTTGTTTGTTAACATAGTCTCCTTTCTTCCACCTGCGCAAATCATCCAGACGGAAACCTTCACCCATCAACTCAACTCGTCTCTCCCTACGCACTTCCCACAAGAGAGCAGGAACGGAAGGATCACGCTTCGGATCAAAAGCATCATTAATATCATTTACCACCATTTTCGCCACATTAGCTCTTGCCCGAAGTTTGTTAATAGACTTATCCGCAGCAGCCTGGTCTAACTTGTTCAATTCGCACATCGCTTCGGCATAATTTACCATCACCTCACCTATACGGAACAGCGGGGCATCTGTTGTATTCACCCCATTCGCGTTGGTAGCTACAGTATGTGTATTATAATATTTCCATACCCAGAAGCCCATTTGGGAAGCATTCCAGCCCTGTCCCCAGTTCATATTCTTAAAGTGAGGTTGTCCTTGCACAGTGAATCCTTTAAAGTTGGAAGACGGCAAACGATGATAAGTTTCACCGGAAATCGTAGCCATTAAATCTATAAATTCTCTGTCCTGTGCATTATCCGTATATTTCCAATCAGCCGTACTGGGTCCGTTTTCTTTCTTCACCATATATGGAGGACAGATCGTCAAATACAACCGGTAATCACGATCACGGAATTGTCCATACATATTCTTATCACCCCCATAATGGCTAGTCGTCGTGCTAACCGGTCGTCCATCCGTACAGAGATAACTGTCTACCGCGTCTTTCGTTGCCTCAATATAAGATTCACCTGTACGCACCATACGGGTCAAACCATGCATCAACTGTCCGGTTTCATAAGCCTTATACAAAATAATACCTGTCACTCCATCCAGTGTTTCCGAATTAAACAACTCATCATATTTAGGATGCACATTCGGATATTGCTTAATCACCTCTTCAGAAGCACGGGCACATTCTTCCAGATAAGTATCTGCCCCCGACAAACCATGATATTTTCTCCAAGTTCCTTCAAATAAAGCAAAACGGGAAATAAGAGCTTTCACCACATACATATTAATTGTATTTTTCCCATCCGCTTCGATATTACTGCCAATATGTGTTTCCGCATATTTCAAATTAGACAGAATATTGGAAGCCACCAGGTCACGACTATCACGTTTTCCATAAAGCTCGGGACTTTCCTCTGTCAAAGCATGCTCTACCCAGGGAATATCACCAAATTTAGAAAGCATCTGAAAGTATTTATAAGAACGGAAGAAATATCCCACACTTCTCCAATGCTCCCTCTCGGTTTCATTCATTTCCGAATGATCGATATTATCAAGCATCAGATTAACACGGCGGATATAATCGTAATCCCAATCTTTAGATTCATCCGTAGCCTTTGCTTTGCGATATGCCCACTGACCTTCATATCCATCCAATCCTTTTATCATGTTATCCGATTCAAAATCACCACGGAAAATTTCATCCGTTTGCCCTGTATCATACGTATATCCGAAGAACACGTTATACAATCCCCATGTATACGTTTTAAAGTTGTCATAAGTAGTAAAGACCGATGCTTCTGTTTGCTGTCCTTTAGGATAAACCTCCAGAAATTCGTCATTCAGACAAGACGACATCAACAAACAAAAACTAACGCTTACACATAGTATATATTTATTCATAATAATTACTCTTTAAGTTGTGAAACAATCAGAATGAAAGGTTTATACCGAACGAATACTGTCTCATATACGGATAGGTAAAACCACGTTGTCCTAAATCATCCGTGACAGAACGTTCCGGATCAAGTCCCTTCGGCAAGTGGTCGAACGTATAAAGATTCTCACCACTGAAGAACACAGCCAGATTATTAACTCCAATCTTACTCATCCACTTGGACGGGAAATTATAAGAAAGTGTTATATTACGAATACTTAAATACGATCCATCCTGTAAATAACGAGTCTGTACACGTGTATTGGCATCTGTATTTCCGGCCGCTTTCTCATAAATACGGGGAAAATAACTATTCGTATTTTCCGGAGTCCAGTAATTCAACTGTGAATCGTAAACGGTAGTCCAAGCATCATAATGTGGATAAAACAGATCGTTCATCACCCATAAATCCCGTTTACCAACTCCTTGCAGCAAGAATGACAGAGAAAAACCGTTCCAACTTGCACTACCATGAATACCATACTGATAACGCCGGGTATTATTACCGATGATTTTACGGTCTCCCGGATCTTTCGTTGTACTGGTACCACTGTTGATAATATTATTACCATCCAAATCTTTGTATAATATATCTCCCGGATTCGGATTATACCCTTCCACTTTGGCAATACCCGGTTTCAATTTACCTTCCGCATCGAAATCATCTACTGTATACAAACGATCGGTTACATATCCCCAGATCTCACCCAGCTCCATTCCTACACGATATGTTTCATTATCATTCTTGTCCTTACCAAATAATCCTGTTTCGTTATTGTATTTAGTAATCTTTGTTTTCGAATCGTAAAGATTGAAACCTAAGCTATATTTCACTTTTCCGATTTGGTCATTCCAGTCAACCGAAACTTCCCATCCTTTAGAACGAAGGTCAGCCGTATTTTGTAAAGGAGCACTTGCACCTAATACACCCGGAAGTTCAGAACCCGGAGCAAGCATACCCTTAGTATCTCTTCTATACCAGTCGAACACCATATTTAGTCTGTTATCCAATAGCCCAAGATCGAATCCGACATCAATTGTCGTAACTTTCTCCCAAGTAAAGCTATTGCTGACCAATGCAGCAGGTTTCAAAGTAGTAACTTTAATACCGGAAACAGTCCAATAAGCCTGTTCAGCATCCATACCGGGAATATATGCATAAGGAGTGATACTCTGATTTCCGATATTACCCCAAGAACCACGCAATTTCAAGTTAGAAAGAACTGAATTCAAAGGTTTCATAAATGCTTCCTCGCTGATACGCCATCCGGCGGAAACAGAAGGAAAGAAACCGAAACGGCTATTCTTCGGGAATTTGGAAGAACCGTCATAACGTCCGTTCGTTTCAAGCAAATACTTGCCGGCAAACGAATAGTTGATGCGATAGAACAACCCTCTTACCGTATAACGTTCAAATTTATCTTTAGCAAAATAATCACCTGTCGACTGCGAGATAGACGGCAGATCTTCATTAATCATATTCATACGCGACATCTCCGCATAGCGGTAGTCGCTACTTTCCTGATTGAAACCTCCCATCACCGTTACATCATGTTTGCCCCATGAGTTGTTATAGTTAGCATAGAAGTTCAATGCATTATAATCCGTAATACCATTGGAGTATTCATACTTGGAATTGGCAGTGGAAACCTCTTTCACAAAATTGCCTCCATGTGCATAATAGAACTTCTTCTCAAATTTCGTTTTCTCGTTACTTAGATGATTGAATGTGTACTCACCAATCAACTTCACATTCTTCAAAGGACTGATCGTTACCTTTCCGAAAATACGAAGATTATTCTTTTGAATAGTGGTCGGATATGCCAGGTCAATCAAATTACGAGGAGTATTGATCGGTAATTCTTCACCGTCGATATTCATTGTTCCGGTAGGGAAATAAGAAGGGAATGCGACTGCTGCTCCCCATATACCATATCCTCCGGAAGTTTCCGGCAATGAAGAGTTGGAATTCGTATATTTAATATCCAATTCCGGAGTAATCCATGAAAACACATCTGAACGGAGATAAGAAGACACGTTGTAACGCTTGTACGTATCTTTATCCGAAGCCAGTACCCCATTTTCATTCACCATACCAAAGGAGAAACGATAAGAAATATCTTTCGTACCGCCACCTACCGAGATATTATGAGTTTGCTGGAAACCAGTCTCCATCATATCATCGAAAAGATCAGTTTCTGCCAAGCTATAACGCAGCCCGTCCACCATTGCATAACCATCCGGATATGCAGACGGATTAGCATTATATTCCTTCAAAAGTCCCAACCAAGTATCTACGTTCTGACCACTTTGATAATTGATTGTCCCCATGTCCTTATAAGCCTGTACCGTTTGGAGCGGAGTAGCCTTGTGAGGCATATTAGCGGGCCTGCTGAAGGAAAAGTTATTTGAATAATTAATAGAGAGTTTAGTTGCATCCGAACCTTTCTTTGTAGTAATCAAAATCACCCCGAAAGCTGCCCGTGCTCCATAAATAGCAGAAGATGCCGCATCCTTCAAAACAGTCACCGATTCGATATCGTTCGGATCGAGCATATTAATATCCATCTCCACGTTATCCACCAGTACCAGCGGTTTTCCATTCTTATCCAGACTGTTGACACCACGAATATTGAAACTCATTTCTTCACCGGGTCTTCCAGAATTACCTGTAATCTGCAAACCGGGCATTGCCCCTTTCAAAGCGTCACTCACAGACACCACCGGACGGTCACCTAAAACATCATCCATCTTCACACTGCTCACCGCACCTGTCAGGTTCGCTTTCTTTTGTACGCCGTAACCAACAACTACTACTTCGTCTATTAACCGGGTATCTTCTTTCAAAGTTACATTGAGAGGACGTTGATCTTTTACCACCACTTCCTGTGTGGCATAGCCGATATACGATATGGATAAACGAGCATTTGGAGTAACCATCAAGGAGAAATTGCCATCCATATCCGTAATGGTACCTTCTGTAGAATCGACCACTTTCACATTTGCCCCAATCACCCCTTCACCAGTAGGATCAGTGATCCGTCCTTTTAAGACAAACGCTTTTTCCTGTTCTTTCTGCGGTGTCACTGCATGGAACATAATCACCCGGTTTCCGTTCACTTCATACCTGACGTCCGTTCCGGCCAGCAATTGTCCCATCACATCATTAATAGTACCGTTATTTATATTCACAGAAACTTTCCTATTCAAATCAATGTCATTATTACGAATCAGGAAAGAGTAATTGCCTTGCTTCTTTATTACTTCAATGGCTTCTTTTAAAGTAATATTATCTACTTTCACACTGAAACTTTTACTTTGTACCTGTGCCGATAGCTGGAAACCACCAGTCAAAGCATTTCCTACAGACAAAAGCAGAAGCATTAATAATATTCTTTTTACTATTAATCTCATATTTTTCACTATTAAAGGTTAACATAATATCTTTCTATACAACGCTGAACCGCCGATATATCTATCGACTAAGTTCTCAATCATACTTTACTTTTTCTTATTTTACCTCCTTTTTCTTGTCAGTTATAAAGATAGTGTCTCCACTAACTTTCCATGTATATTGCTTCTCAACGTTGATTTCTCCCAATATATCATTGATACTTTGATTACTATTGAAACATCCGGAAAAGCGTTCCGCTTTCAGACGTTCACTCCCTAAACAGATCTTCACCTGGAATTTGCGCTCCAGACGGTGTGCAATGTCGGCAAATGGAGCATCTTCAAATGTCAGGCCACCATCCAACCAGTCACAGGCAGAACTTGCATTAGATTTCATTTTCTCCATGCGGCCCGTATTCTTATCGTAAAAAGCCTGTTCGCTAGGGAATAGCTTCATCACCGAACCGGACAAAGTGGCTAAATTGACACGACCTTCCAACAGAGATACCATTACATAATTATCGTCATCATAAGCACGGACATTAAAAACAGTCCCCACCACCTTTACCTGCACACCATTCGTAGTTACAAAGAAAGGAATCTTCTCATTTTTCGCCACCTTGAAATATCCTTCGCCATCAAGCGTAACATCACGTTCACGAATACCGAACCCGCGACAATAGCGTAACACAGAACCCGCATTCAATGAAACCTCTGTTCCATCCGGAAGCACAATATTCGTCCGCGAACCGGCCGGCACTTTAATTTCATAAGGAGAATCCGCATTCGTATATACTTCCGTAAGATTTTCAGTATAAGTGTACCAGAAGTAATTACAGCCCAACAACAAAATAATTGCAGCAGCCACCTTCAGCCACACAGGAACTATCTTCCGCGAACGGACAGGCTTCATCTCTGCAGCCGCTATTTTTTCTTTTATCTGTGATAAATTAGCATCCTCTATTTTCGCAAATGCAGGCACAGAAGAAACAGCCCATACTGCGGACATCTCCCGAAATATTTTAGCAGCATCTTCATTGGAAGCCAGATAAGCGAGCAGAGCTTCTTTCTCTTCTTCGGTGCAGTTACCGGACAGATAGTTGCTTATCCGGATTTCCAATTCTTCTATATGATAAGAGTCATTCATAAACGTACTTTTTCTATGGGTGTATATAACTAGATACGCAATAAAAAAAGAAACGTTTAAAAGAAAAGCGATTTTTTTTAGAGAAACATCAAAATAGCTATCATATAAGGAGTACCTAGCGATTCGCGCAGCTTAGTCAATGCTATTTTCATCTGTACCCTTACAGTGGTCACATTAATATTCTGCTCCTCGGCAATTTCACTATATGTCTTCCCCTCATACAAACTTGCTTTAAATATGGCACGGCATTTGGCAGGCAATTCCTCCACCTTCTTCATGATGATGGTATTCATTTCGCTATGCTCCAATGCCTGCAAAGGATTATCGGAAGAAAGAATATGATTTTCGAGAAAAGCCCAGATTTCTTCCATCTGTTCCGTCATCTGTTTTTCGTTGAAGTAAGAAGAGCGCAGATAACTGATGCTCGCATTTTGAATGGCACGCCGCAAATACGGAAGAGCAGGATAAGTAATATGATGTCGATTCTGCCAAAAAGCAACAAAGACATCATTCACAATCTCCCCTGCCACCCTTTTATCATGCACATAATAAACGGCTATCGCACACAAATAAAGATAGTAGGTATGATAGATTTTATCAAATGCTTTTGTATTACCGTGATTTAACTGTTCAATTAGATTTTCAGAGATTTCTGGTAGATTCATTCGTTGTCTTTCTTTAAGGAACGGTGCAAATATAGCGATTAATTCAGAAAAACAAAATTCCAATCTGATAAACCGGAGCCCGGCAATCATTCCTTAGCCCTACAATCCCATCGGTATTTTCAACAAATACCAAACGATAAACAACAATGTCCAGACAACCAAAATGCCTAATGAATATCTCCAGGTATATTTCAGCAATGAACCATACGTAATCTGCTTATCATACTGCCGCATATAGGTAAGCACCAGAGGCATATAGAATAAGAAAGGAGTAATGGCATTCGTCGAGCTATCTCCGATACGGAAAGCACATTGTGCTATATCCGGAGCAATTCCCATCTGTGCAAACATCGGGATAAAGATAAAAGACATAAAAGCCCATTTGGAAGTAGCAGATACCATAATCAGGTTTATCAATGCCGTAAACAGAATAAACAGGACAAGAGCAGACAAAGGAGCCGGTTCAAACGAAGAAAGCAGATCAGCACCCATGATAGCCAGACATTTATCCAGATGAGAATATTCAAAACAGGCAAACATCTGCGCAGCGAAGAAAGCGATAACGAAATACACTCCAAGAAGCTTCATCGGCTGCGTAAGTCCTTCAATCACATCATTGTCAGTGCGATACCGCCCGGAACTGAATCCATAAGCCATTCCCGTAATACCTGCTCCCAAAGAAAGCAAAAACAAAATACCGGCAATAAAAGGCGAATGCATCAAACCACCGTTCACACCCCGCAAAATTCCATAAGAAGAAAAAGTAAGCCACAAGATAAGAGCCACATAGATAGCTGCCACAACAATGGAAATCATAATAGCACGCCGCTCTTTACGAGACAGAGGATGGTAAGCCACCACTTTCATACTGCCTTCATATTTACCTAACGTAGGAAGAAGCCATTTTTGAGTAATCCAATACACAATAGCCGTAATGGCTACTGTTGAAGCACTCATAAAAAAGTAATTGCAAAGAGGTTCCGTATTTCCCTGATAACCCGTTTGTGCCAATGCAGCCTCTTGCGTGGTATGCGCCAACAACGGGTCCATCGTACTCAATACAATATTAGCACTATACCCGCACGCAACGGAAACATAAGCCGTAACAATCCCTGCAACCGGATGAAGCCCCACCCATTGAAACAGCATAGCAGCAATAGGCAATAAAATGATATATCCACCATCACCAATGGCATTCGACAACAAACCAAGCACAATCACCCACAAAATGATTTTCCTCTTTTCCTGCCGGTTTCCCACCCCCATGCGGATACATGCATCAATAAAACCGGAATGTTGTGCCACTCCCAATCCGAACATAGCAATAATCACCATGCCCAACGGAGCAAAGCCCGTAAAGTTCTTAATAGCGTTCCGCAACCACCAACGGATTCCTTCCGGACTCAACAGGCTTTGTACACGGATATCCTCACCTGTCTGCGGCAATGTCACTTTCAATCCATAGATATCGCATATCCATGAAAGAAAGACCACTGCCATTGTCAGCAGAAGGAACATCGTAGCGGGATGGGGCATGCGCCATTTATTCTTCATATAATACTTTATACCTAATACTTAATTTACTCTTCGTCAGGCTCCAGATTATCCAGATCAATAATACGCAATTCCAATGCACGTACTGCCAACCGGGTAGCATTCACTCCCACCCGTTCACCATTCGGGAAAAGACGTCCGATAAGATCATTCTGCCGTTTCTCCAATGATTTCACACCAAAAGGCATTCCTTTCAGATTGGCAATCATCTCTTTCGTATAACCCAAAGCCAGATGACGAAGAAAACGTTCGTCATATTCATCAATATCATAACTGATGACAGCCTCCTGACGCTTGGCATCGTTGGCTACAGATTTCTTGAAACGATCTACAATCTTTTCCAGAATCGGATAGTTGAATACCAATTTCTTTCCGTCCATCACAGCCTGTACATCTGTTTTCGTCAGTAGCTCACCCGTTTTGAGGATGATTCCATCTGCACCGGCATTCAATACGTCCACCCACAACTTTTCGTTCAGAATCTCACCCGTGAAGATCAATACCCGAACTCCTTTGTAACGTTTGAATATATTCTTGCAAATATCAACACCAATGGTCGTAGAACCTCCCAGTCCTAAGTCCAACAATACCAGATCGGGAAGCTGGACCTCCATCAACGGCCAAAACTCACTTTCCGTCATTGCCGTGCCGATCACTTCCGCATTCGGTATTTCATGACGGAATATTTCTTCTGTCCCTTTCAACTCCAGTTTTACATCCTCTACAATAATAACTTTAAACTTCTGTTCTTCCATGTTCCTTATCTAATAACTTTTATGTGTTTTCCTTTTATCGGCGCGGAATAGTGAAATAAACCGTAAACCCGCCGCCTTCAGCCGGCTCGGCATTGATACGGCATCCCCTACGTCCCGCAAATTCGTCGTGGTCGCGGATAATCTGCTTGCATACCAGATATTCCGTTCCCCTCAACTCCCCTTTTTCACCGGAAGTCATACGTGCCAGATTCGGATAAAATAGTTGATTCAACTCTTCCACACTCTTCTCGCGTCTCGTATCCGTAAAGAGGAAACGAATATATTCATTATCCTTGCGTGCTTGCAGACGTATCACTCCATCTTCACGCACAGTCAATGCTTCATCAATCAAATTCTCCAATAGAAAACGCAACTGATTCACGTCTCCTATCACCTTCGCCTCCATCGACTCTATTTCCAATTCTATCCTCTCCGGCCGATTCTTCATCAACTTCTTGAAATATTTTCCGGCAGCATCCAAAAGCTCCTGTACCGGAATCACCGTACGCCGGAAAGTGACCTCCTCCAATTGACGGGAAGCACACGAACTCAAAATCGTAAAGATTCCCTTATAGTATTCAATCAATTCCGTCATAGTCTCCACCGCTTCACGCTCTTCCGTTTCCGGAAGATTCTGCGCATTCAACCGTCCTACGATCTGTTTGATCTTATTCGGATAATAAATCGTCTCATGTTTAATAGTCGACAAACAGTTGTCAAGCACCATATTCTGTACATGCAACATGCTGTCCTCCCAAGAAGCCCGGCGTGTTTCTTCGTGTGCCGACTCGATATCCCGGTATTTTGTAGCCAGCTTCACCACTGCGTTAAACACGACAATAGCCACATAACGAGCTACCAGTTCAAAAAGCAGTCGATCCGTCTCCTGTTCCGTTCCCTCCCTGCGCTCCAGATAAAGCACACCGACACATTGATGCTCGCCTCCTGCTTCCACCATCAGCGGAATTGCCTGAAGATGCTGTTCGGAAAGATATTTTCCGGAACTAAAACACAGCTCTACCATCTCCGGCATTTCCTGTCCGGGACGAGAAGCATATTCCAGCCGGTGCGTCGTTTCATTATAAACAGCAATCCCCATCCGGTCAATCGTCAGTAATTCATTTACCGAACTGAATGCTTCATCCACAATCCGCTGTGGAATTTCTTTAAGCGTACTCTCTTCCCGTTGAAGCGCCTCTGCGTTTTCCTGTTCCTGCGGTCTCACCAAAGATGCGGCAAACACCTTCTGATTAATCTCAAGTACCTGTTCGAGATTCAAACGATTCTGCAAACGTTTTCTCATGTACAGAAAATAATATCCGACCAACGAAACAATCAATAAAACAAAGCATAAAATAATTCCTACCGTCTTATTAGTATTCGAACGCTCCAACTGCCGGCAATATGCTTCGAGAGTTTGATCCTCTCCCTGCAACTTATACAAATCCGTAAATGCCGAATTATTATAACTATATGCATCCAACTGTTTCAAAGCCAGAAAAGCTACTGACGCCTCATTCCTGATATCCAAAATTACATGATAATCCGAATCAAACAGTTCGTTCCACCAACTGATTTCAGCAGGCGTTCCCTCACCTACCAGCTTCATATACCGATATGGACGATCCGGACGCGCATATTTTTCATAATGCTCATTCAGAAAAAGCATGGCAGAATCTATATATTGCAAAGCCAACTCATAATTTTCATCCACATTAGCAAAATAGGCGGCATTCGCATAATCCGATGCTACATCCAGCAAATCCTCATACGCAGAATCCGTAACTACTACAATCGAATCGCCATCCTGCAACATGGGAGGAATCGGATCATGCAGACAAGAAACCATCCCTAACGGAAATAACAAGCAAAGCAGCAATCCCCCCATCGCTTTACGCACTCCCGAAGGCAAACGAAAATAAAAACGACTTCCTTTCCCCAGTTCGCTCTCCACATCAAAGACGCATCCCCGGAATAAATCATTCGTTTTCTTATACTTCTCAATGATTCCCTTACAATTCATCAATCCGAAACCACTACCTTTGTTCTCTTTCAACACTTCCGGATCGGCTGCATTCTTCATTCCGATCACACGGGAATCATACACCTTCTCACCAATGATATACGCCACATCCTCTTCGGAAATACCTCTTCCGTTATCCTCCACAGAGATCTCGACATAGGCATCCTCCGTAGTGCGGGCATACACTTTAATGGTTCCTCCTTCCGGAGTATATTTACGGGCATTTTCAGCCAGCGTATTAATCATAAACAAAGTCAGTGCCCGGTCAGCCTTCACCATAGCCGTAGTCGGTTCAATTTCCAACTTCTGATTTTTCATTTCAAAAGCACGTCTTCCCTTGCCTAGCAACTCAAACAGTTCATTGAGACTGAAAGTTTCAATATTCAAGCTAAGCGTTCCCTGCTTCCATCTTAATCCAAAGAGCCAGAATATCGTTATACTCATTAATCGTAGTTACCAGCTCATCAATGTATTGATACTTCTCTTTCTTAATCTTCGCATGATCAATATATCCCCTCTCCGTCAATTTATGCACCTCATTCAAGATACGGTCGATATAAGGATTAATACCATTGACAATGGCCAGACAAGCCTTCTTTATAAGATTCTGGCGTTTATTTCCCGCAATATGTTGTTCGTAAACATACCGCTGCTTTTCCAACTGCATCCGCTCGTCACTCAACGCTTCCACCATCTGCTCATTATCCGCAGCCCAAACAATATACGGTTCAAGCACATGCACTAACGCTTTTTCATCACGGTTCAACCGATGCAGAGGAACCAGTGCCGCTTTTCCCTCCTCCGAAATTTCCAGTTGAAGACGTCCTTTCCCGAACAATTGATCGATACCTTGCTGAATTAATGGGACATTCATCGGAATAGACGAAGTTATGTCCCGGCAAAGAGTCAGAATCCGTTGCAGACGCTCCACGTCTACCTGATTCCTTATTTTAGACCGTTTATTGAAAAACCACCAAAGAATAACCACCAATACAAGTCCGACAATAACCAAAGAAAGTACAAGCGTCATTTGTCGTGAATCGGCTTCCAATGAAAGATAACGGCTCTCCAACTCCTTATCCTGACGGGTATAATTCAAAATATCCAGATATATATTCCGGTTGTAGTCAGAAGCATACTTCATCCCGAGCCCCGCATACGACACACTCAATTGCTCCCGAATCCTTGAGATCCATTCAGGTACCGTTCTTACATCTTCCTGCATAATCCATGGAACCCCGGTATAAGTCGTATCTCCTTCTACAAAAACATATAGTTTATCCAATGTATCCGCCGCATGATGATAATAGAGCATGTGATGTTGATTCACACAATCCAACGCTTTTGCAAGCGTATCCAATGCCTCCGAATAACGTCCGTGCTCATTCATATATTTACCGATAGACACATACGCACCGGCAATCTGATACAAATCATTATACTCACGGAACTTTTCAAGCGCACGCTGTGCCATCCGCAAAGGCAAAAGCGAATCTACCGGAAAACCAA
Organism: Bacteroides sp. BFG-637; assembly: GCF_024793605.1. Taxonomy (NCBI): domain Bacteria; kingdom Pseudomonadati; phylum Bacteroidota; class Bacteroidia; order Bacteroidales; family Bacteroidaceae; genus Bacteroides; species Bacteroides sp. BFG-637. The sequence goes on from NZ_JANUPD010000002.1 coordinate 5,052,135, forward strand.
ACTGATCCAGCGCATATCCCCTTCTCGTCCGGAAAAGTTCGAAATTATTGGGTGAAACCATCAGATTAGCCAATCCTTGCAGACCATTTCCTTCGAAATAAGGATGATTGGTCTGAACAGCTGTCCGCCACGTAATATAAAGTTGGTCGAACTCACGCATTTTCCGGTCTTCCGGCTTAGTTGCTTCTACCAATGAGGCCGAACCTTTTATATAATGATAATAAAGCAACTGATTAGTATCTGTCAAAGCTTCATCTTCGGGAATCCGGTTGAGAGATGTGATGGCCTCCTGCCGTTGCTGCAGATAGTAGTAATAAATAGAAGAAACGATGAAAAATTCGGTGAACGCATAATCCAGCCGGAGTGCTTCGTGACGATCAGCAAACAGGTCACTCTCTTCACGAATACGTTTCATGCGCTTGAGCGCACTGTTACGATAATCATAAAATTCTTTGTTCATAGCCGTCCGCTGACAGATTTTCATCAGTCCGATGTCGGCAATCAACAGTTCGAGTTCATTTTTAGTCAGTTTATATACTTCCTTATGCAACGCTTCCGCCCGGTCAAAGTCCATAGCCATAAAAGCACAGAATCCCAGGTTGTTGGATGCTTCCGCTTTCCCCGACTTGTAGAAATTCACCTGCCGATAGGCTTCATTGGCGTATTTATAAGAAGAATCCAGGCTTCGATAACGATAAGCATACGCTTTCCCGTTTAATGAATCAATCAGGCGCACCTCTTTGGTCGGCACCATATCAGTGCACGAAAAAAAAGAGGCAAACAACACTATACCTATTATATATAAAGGAAAGCGTGAACTCATTTTTGACTATTAACTGTTTTCAGAAAGCAAATCTACAAATATTTCCGATAAGTTGGAGAGAAAAATATTTTTTATACAATAAGTCCTTCTAAATAATAAGAGAAATTCCTACCTTTGCAGGCAAATTAACAAATAGGTAACATCTATTACAAAATGAGCGAAAAAGCACCCTTTATGGTATTCTCGGGAACAAACTCGAGATATCTTGCAGAAAAAATCTGCGCAAGCCTGGATTGTCCTCTGGGAAATATGAACATTACCCATTTTGCCGATGGCGAATTTGCTGTTTCATATGAAGAGTCAATTCGTGGCGCACACGTATTCCTGGTTCAATCCACTTTCCCTAACTCAGACAACTTAATGGAACTTCTCCTGATGATCGATGCTGCTAAACGTGCATCTGCAAAGAGCGTTGTGGCCGTAATCCCCTATTTCGGATGGGCACGTCAGGATAGAAAAGACAAACCGCGTGTATCTATCGGCGCTAAGTTGGTAGCCGACCTGCTATCTGTTGCAGGTATCGACCGCCTGATTACGATGGACTTGCATGCAGACCAGATTCAGGGATTCTTCAATATTCCGGTAGATCACCTGTATGCATCAGCAGTATTCCTTCCCTACATCCAGTCATTGCAACTGGAAAACCTGGTTATTGCTACACCGGACGTAGGAGGTTCAAAACGTGCCAGCACTTTCTCCAAATACCTCGGTGTACCATTGGTACTTTGCAACAAATCACGTGAAAAAGCCAATGAAGTAGCATCTATGCAAATCATCGGTGATGTAGAAGGTAAAAACGTTGTATTGATCGACGATATTGTAGACACGGCAGGAACAATCACCAAAGCAGCCAACATCATGCTGGAAGCCGGTGCCAAATCTGTACGTGCTATCGCCAGCCACTGTGTAATGTCTGATCCGGCTTCTTTCCGTGTACAAGAGTCTGCCCTGACTGAAATGGTATTTACCGACAGCATCCCTTACGCAAAGAAATGCCCGAAAGTGAAACAGTTAAGCATTGCCGATATGTTTGCAGAAACAATCAAACGAGTGATGAATAACGAATCTATCAGTTCACAATACATCATTTAATAGATGATAGGTGATAAATGATAGTTGATAGTTGAAGTTACTTTCAACGGGAAATTATAAAATGGATAATGACCGCTTTGGGTTATTATCCATTTTTCTTTGTACCATAAAAAAGAGGCCACGCAATGCGCAGCCCACTATCATTTATCACCTATCATCTATTGAAGTCTTCCAAATTTATAGGTTCCTTTTTTAATCACTTTCCCATCTTTATCTGTTTCTACAAAGGGACCATTCTTCTTTCCTTGTTTGAAAAAGCCTTCGAAGCGATTACCGTCTTTGTCGATTTGTACGCCTTGTCCGTCTTCCAATCCATCAACAAAGCCACCTTTATATTGCATACCAGCAACGGTTTTCAGAGTACCCTGTCCATTGGGACGGTTATCTTTCCACTCACCATCATAAACATCGCCATTGCTCCATTTATAGACTCCCTTACCATCACGTTTGTTATTTTTCCAGCTTCCTTCATATACAGCACCATTCGCCCAGGTAAAAGTACCTTTTCCGTCTTGCATGCCATTTTTGAAATTACCAACATATTTGTCACCGTTAGCGTGATAATAAACTCCCTCACCGGTACGTTCACCTAAGAGATAAGAACCTTCATAACGATCGCCCGTATGAAAGTAGTAAGTACCTTTCCCATGTTGGATATCATCTGCCCAGTCACCGTCGTATTTATCTCCATTGGTATATTCAAACACCCCTTTTCCGTGACGGACATCATCTTTCCAGTCTCCTTCATACTTACAGCCGTCGTCCCAGTTCATGATACCTTTGCCATTCTTCTTATCATTTTTCCAGTGACCGGTATATTGGGCACCATTCGCCCAAGTGTATGTACCTTCGCCTTCACGCTTATCATTCACCCATTTACCTACATACAAATCACCGTTATGATAATACATTGTTCCTTCACCATGCTGATAGTCCTGATACCACATACCGTCGTAACGGTTATTATTCATAAAATAATAAATACCCTTTCCATGCTGCTGGTCCTGAAACCACTGTCCTTCGTACTTTTCTCCGTCAGGAAACATATAAATTCCATATCCCTCACGTTTTCCCTTCACATATTCTCCTTCAAAGACATCACCGTTTTTAAAGACAGTTTTTCCTTTTCCATTCGGTTTTCGTCCTTTCATTTCTCCCGTATAGACACTGCCATCCTTAAAAGTATAGTTGCCAATCTTTATTTCAGTGGAGAATGTATCTTTAATTTTTCCGAAAAATCCGCCTTTTTTTCCTTCATTTTCTTGTGCCATCACTCCCTCTTGTGCAAGAAGAGCCAGCAAAAGTGTAGTATATAGATATTTCCTCATTGGTTTTAGTCGTTACTCATTTTAGAATTACAATTTGGACAAAGATACAATTTCTATCCCAAACAGCCCACTTTCGGAAAGCAAATTATGACAACTTTTTACCTGCAATGACCTCTTTTAATGTCTCTTTGCACAAATAGCGCTGTGCCAAATCTTGTATTTCCATCGAAGTAACCTCATTCACAGCCAGCAGAGAACGTGAAAAGTAGTCATCATCCAGCCCGGAAGTAGCAATGAAGATCCACGCATCCGAAAGTGAGAAAGGCGACTCATAACTACGGCATATTTCTCCCAACATATAGTTGCGCACAATAGTCAATTCTTCGGCTGATACAGGTTCCTGATGCAGGCGGTCTATTTCATGGTACACTTCTTGTATCAACGGTTCCACATATTCATTATCCGTTTCTGTCGAGATAGCCAACAGTCCGCTATCCGGATAAAACATGATTCCTGCCGAAATACCATAAGTATATCCCTTCTCTTCACGGATATTAGACATCAGCCGACTGCCGAAATAACCTCCAAATAAAGTCATCAGTACCCGAAGTTTCAAATAATCAGGATGATTACGGGTAATGGTCGTATATCCCATCTTCACAGCACTCTGCATAGCATCTTCACGCTCTGTAAAAATCCTCTTTTCGGGAACAGCAGTAAAAGGAAAACTTAATCTCGACACCTGCTGCTGATGTTGACCGAAAGAAGTGCCGAATGTATCTGTCACCCGACTGATAATATCCTCCGTCACCTTGCCGGACAAGAATATAGAGCAATTACCCGAATGATAATACCGTTCATAAAATTCACGGAGCACTTCCGGAGTGATAGCATGATAATCTTCCTCCACCACAATTTTACCACATGGATGCTGTTCACCGTAAAGTGACTGCAACAGGCTGCGGTGTGCCAGAAAATCAACTTTGGAAGTATTAACCAGATATTGTTGGATATTGGTATCGAGAATAGTATGCAATTCCTTCTCCGGGAAAAGCGGTTCTTTAATCATGGATTCCACCACCTCCAATGTTTTCGCCAAATACTTATTCAACGAATAAACAGTGATATATGCATATTCCGACGAACTGGACAATTCGAGCCATGAGCCGTAATAATCCAGTTTTTCGGCAATGGTAGCAGCCGTATACTTTTTCGTGCCTTCGCGCAGCATCCGGTTCGTAAACAGAGCTTGCAGTTTCTGCGACTGCTGCCAGCGTCCCCCGGCAAAAAGCACATCTATGCGTACCACCTCCTGTTCACCCGCATTAATAACAGTCAACGGAATGCCGTTTGGCAACGTCATTCGAACAGGAGGAAGTATACGAAAATTTTTCAGGGTTTGTATTTCAGGTTGTATCGTACGATCCATAAGATTAACTTCTATTCTTCAAAAATTCTTCTGCCCGTTCCAAGTCTTGCGGCGTATCAATTCCAATAGTTTCCACTTCACTGATACCTACCTTTATTTTGTATCCGTTCTCCAGCCAGCGAAGCTGCTCCAAAGATTCGGCCAACTCCAAAGAAGACTGTGGAAGCATGGTAATCTCTTTCAGCACCTCTGTACGATAAGCATACAATCCGATGTGCTTGTAGTAGGTATGTCCCTTCAACCAGTCCTGTTTCTCGGCATTACGCTGATAAGGAATGATAGAACGGCTGAAATAAAGTGCATTCCAGTTCTTGTTGACTACCACTTTCGGTGAATTCACGTTTTCCAGTACGGCAAACGGTTCATCGGCAGTAAAAGGCTTCACCAATGTAGCAATCTGCGTGGTTACATCCTCGAAGCAAGCCTTTACCGCATCCAGTTGTGAAGGCTGAATAAAAGGCTCATCTCCTTGTATATTCACTACGACGTCAAAATCACCTCCAATCTTGGTACAAGCTTCATAACAACGATCCGTACCACTTTTATGGTGAACGGAAGTCATCACAACCTTTCCCCGAACGCCTTAACGGCAGCTTCAATGCGTTCATCATCCGTAGCTACATAGGCGTCATCTAAAACGCCTGCCACCCGTTCGTATACACGTTGTATGACTGTTTTTCCGCCTAACATAGCCAACGGTTTCGCAGGAAAACGAGTGGATGCATAGCGGGCAGGTATAATTCCAAGAAATTTCATCTACTTAATAAATAATGAAGAATGGAAAGCTGATAATGACTGTTGTATATATCCCCTTTGCCAATCTTCCGGTTTTAATATTTTGTTATCATATAAAAGCATGTCAATATCCAGACATACTTTTTCCTCTTTCTTATCCTCCGGACGACGCCCGGACCTCTGTTCCTATATCTTTCAGCATTTTCCTCACCGTCTCTTCATCCTTATCGGAATAGAACAGAGCCACTTGGTTGGAAAACAGAGCCGGATTCTTAAAAAACAAAGGTTTAGTTTCCAGTTCGGGAGCAAAACAAATAGAAGAGAACGATTCAGTCAACTTCTGTCTGGCAAAAGTCAGGTTCTCTTTCCTATTGTAATTACTCCCTATGCAAACAATATACTTGTGCACTTCTTTAATTGAACAGATCGTCCAGTCCTCTTTCTTCCACTTCGCCATCAGGAGTTTCCGAACCGGCACACGGGTCAAATCCTTCAGGAAGTTTGAATCTCTCCTGCTGGTCATATCCTAAAGTCGGGTCATCATATACTTTCTTCATATACATCGCCCAGATAGGCAAAGCTGCAGCAGCCCCCTGTCCATAGGTCATTCTACCGAAGTGAATATCACGTTCGTCCCCTCCTACCCAACAACCGGATACCAGTGAAGGAGTAAATCCCATAAACCAGGCATCGGAGTTATCATTGGTCGTTCCTGTTTTTCCACCCATATCGGCGGTAATTCCATATCGACGAACACGTCCACCCGTTCCCTCATTGATAACGGCACGCAGCATAACCAGCATCTTGTAAGTGCTCGACGCGCTTATCACTTCTTCCATTTGCGGTGCAAAAGTAGAAATGACATTGCCATCACTATCCTCAATGCGAGTAACGAACAATGGAGCCACCCGGATTCCCTTATTGGCAAAAGCCGTGTATGCGCTGACCATTTCACCGACAGAAATTTCACAAGGTCCCAGACAAAGTGAAACCACCGGATCAATTGCTTTATTGCGTACACCGAAACTATGGATCAAGCGTACCAAATCATACGGATTCAGCTTACCCATCAGGTATGCAGAAATCCAGTTATCGGAGTTTGCCAATCCCCATTTCAGAGTCACCATTTCTCCATAACGCTTATCATTTGCATTACGTGGTGTCCAGGGAGTCCCATTCTCATCAATCAAAGTTTGCTCTACGTGGCGTGCCTGGTCGCAAGGAGAAAATCCGTTCTCCATTGCCAATGTATATAAATACGGTTTAATAGTAGAACCTACCTGACGACGTCCCACCATCGCCATATCATACTGGAAGTATACATAATTCGGTCCACCCACATAAGCCTTCACGTGTCCGTTTGCCGGATCCATTGACATAAATCCTGTCCGCAAGAAAGATTTATAGTAGCGGATTGAATCCATCGGTGTCATAATCGTATCTTTATCACCCTTCCAGGAAAAGACAGTCATTTCTTCCGGTGTATCGAACGCCTTACGAATCTGTTGTTCCGAAGCTCCCGCCTCTTTCATGAGGCGATAACGTTCCGTTTGTTTCATTGCTTTCGTCAACAACTCTTCCACTCGTTTTTCCGGCAGTGATCTTGCATACGGGGCATTCTTACTTCCCTCTTTTTCCTTGAAGAATACAGGTTGCAGATAATCACCCAAATGCTCTTTTACAGCATCTTCGGCATACTGCTGCATACGTGAATTGATAGTTGTATAAATCTTCAATCCATCTGTATAGATGTTATAATTTGTACCGTCTTTCTTCTTGTTTTTCGCACACCAGCCATATAACGGGTTAGTTTCCCAAGCGATAGAATCCTCATAGAATTTCTGCATTTGCCAACCACGATAATCACTTCTTACCGGTTTCGGTGCTGTCATGACGCCACGGAGATATTCACGGAAATAAGTAGCCAGTCCCTCTTTGTGGTCAACACGATTATATGTCAGTTTCAACGGAAGAGCCTGCAAAGAATCACATTCTGCATCTGTGATATATCCGGCTTTACGCATCTGCTCGAGCACCACATTACGACGGCCACGGGAACGTTCGTTGAAACGAACCGGATTGTAGAGTGACGGATTCTTACACATACCCACCAACGTAGCTGCTTCTTCGACCTTCAAGTCCTTTGGTTCACAGCCAAAATAGGTATATGCAGCAGTTTTGATACCAACAGCATTATTCAGAAAATCAAATTTATTGAGATACATACTCAATATTTCCTCTTTGGTGTAGTAACGTTCAAGTTTCACTGCAATCACCCATTCAATTGGTTTTTGAAAAAGACGCTGAAGTGTATTTCTCGCCACATTTTCCGTAAACAACTGTTTAGCTAACTGTTGCGACAAGGTACTACCCCCACCTGCATTTTTCTGAAACATCAAACCACGTTTCACAAACGCACGGAACAACGCTTTGGCATCAATCCCGGAATGCTCGACAAAACGAACATCTTCCGTTGCAATAAGAGCATTGATAATGCTGGGTGACAAATCCTTGTAAGCCGTGTACACCCGGTTTTCCTTGCTGTAAGACCATGTACCAAGCACTTTCTCATCTTCAGAAAAAATCTCCGTTGCAAATTTATAGCTCGGATTCTCAAGTTCCTCTACAGGAGGCATATAGCCAATCCAACCCTTTGAAATGGAGACAAAGACTATAACAATAGCCAATACTATGACTGCCAAGAATATCCAAAGAGCTTTTATTATTTTTCGAATCATGTTTTTTCTCGCTTAAAATAACGCATTTAATTAAGGTGCAAAGGTAGATAAAATCCGCTATTCAGCCAACGAGTTTGATTAGATTTTCTATTTTGTTAAAATATAGAGCGATACTCCTAACAAATAGCACGAAACAAAAAGAAAGAACGTTTGTTTGGGAAAATAGCGGAAAGAAAGTATCTTTGTATACACTTATTCAAAGTGCATTCATATAAAAGACATTAATTATGAAATATGTATCATCAGACAGGAAGTTGTTACCTTATGGTATGATGAACTTCGAGGACATCCGTTTGGATAATTATTATTACGTGGATAAAACCTCTTACATCCCCTTGATAGAGCAATCAGATCGTTTTTTCTTTTTTATCCGCCCGCGCCGATTCGGAAAAAGTCTGACTTTGAATATGCTTCAACATTATTATGATGTACGTGCCAAAGATAAGTTTGACGCTTTGTTTGGCGATCTTTATATTGGAAAGCATCCCACAAAGGATCGCAATAGCTATCTGGTAATAAAATTAAATTTCTCGGGAATAAGTGGAGATTTACACAGCTACCGCAAAGGTCTGGACGAACATTGCAGAATCGTATTTGACTATTTCTGTGATGTTTATGCTGACTACTTACCTGAAGGAATCAAAGAAAAAATGGACGAAAAAGACGGAGCCGTCAGCCAATTCGAATATCTGTTTACGGAGTGCGCCCGTGTCAATCAAAAGATTTATCTCTTCATTGATGAATACGACCATTTCACCAATACAATACTCTCTGATGTCGACAGCTTAAACCGTTACACTGATGAGACACACAAAGAAGGTTATTTACGTGCTTTCTTCAATAAAATAAAATCCGGCACAGACTCCAGCATTAAACGCTGTTTTATCACTGGTGTCAGTCCCGTGACAATGGATGACTTGACCAGCGGTTTCAATATCGGCACTAACTACTCATTGTCACCAAGATTCAACGAACTGATGGGATTCACAGAAAGTGAGGTTCGCGAAATGTTAACTTATTATTCTAATACAGGGCATTTCAATCATACCATCAATGAGTTGATAGAAATCATGAAACCATGGTATGACAATTACTGTTTTGCACAGGAATGCTATGGTAAAGATACGATGTACAATTCCAATATGGTGCTTTATTTCGTCAAAAATTATATAGAATATAACGGTGAAATACCGAAAGATATGGTAGAAGACAACATCCGTATTGACTACGAAAAATTGCGTATGCTCATCCGCAAAGACAAGGAGTTTGCGCACGATGCTTCCATCATACAGACTTTAGTAAGCCAAGGATACATCACTGGAGAAGTGAAAAAAGGATTCCCAGCCGCCAGTATTATTGATCCGGACAATTTCATAAGCCTACTCTATTATTTTGGCATGCTTACTATTAGTGGCACACATGAAGGAAAGTGCAAACTCACCATTCCCAATCAGGTAGTTCGCGAACAACTTTACACCTATTTGTTGAACACTTACAATGAAGCCAACTTAAGCTTCAGTAATTATGAGAAAAATGAATTATCCAGTTCGCTCGCTTATCGAGGTACCTGGAAAGCTTATTTTGACTACATAGCTGATTGCCTGAAACGCTACGCCTCCCAACGCGACAAGCAAAAAGGAGAATTTTTCGTACATGGTTTCACGCTAGCCATGACTGCACAAAACCGGTTCTACCGCCCTATTTCGGAAGCAGATACACAAGAAGGATATGCTGACATCTTCTTATCTCCATTATTAGATATTTATCCGGATATGAAACACAGCTACATAATCGAGTTGAAATATGCTAAATACAAAGACCCCGAAAATCGTGTGGATGAATTACGATTAGAAGGTATCGCTCAAACCAACCGTTATGCTGATACAGATACAGTAAAAAATGCTATTGGCACCACACAGTTGCATAAGATTGTTGTAGTATATAAAGGAATGGAAATGAGAGTATGCGAAGAAGTGTAGCTCTCTTATTATATCTAAACACAAACAGGCGGGATTTCTCCCGCCTGTTATTCATTCATAAATATACCTATTTATAAGATAATCAATTACAACGTTGCTGCCTGCACACCAACCACTCCGGCAATCGCACCGGCAACAGCAATAATCACTTTCAAAATAATACTCCACGTTTTTTTCATAGACATTTCTTTTTTAAATTAAACACTAAATGAACACTCTAACCGTCAACTATTAATTGTCAAGGCATTAAGCTGCGGGATCCGGTGCCTCTCCACCATCATCACCATCATCTCCACCATCTTCGCCTTCACCCGGTTTTTCAGGATTTGTGGGAGATACAGTAACACTAATTTTCTTCAGATATTCATCCAGACTGATCAGGTCTAACTTCTCATCTGCACGGGTAGCAGTTTTGGTGACACGCAACTCTTTATTGGCTTGGAAAAAGATGCGAACACTATCCACACTCTTAGCATTAACATCCTTCGCCAACTCCGCACCCTTGGAACGGGCAGTCAACATAAACACACCCAAACCTTCGATATTTATTGATTTACCTTCCAGCAACTGTTCCTTCATTTTTTCCACAAAATTCTGGATTACGCTCTTAATATCACCGACAGACAGCGAAGAACGATCCTGCATTTTCTGTGCAATATATTTCAGATTGACAGACTGACCTAAAGTGATCAGATGCGGATAATATCTCTTAGGAGAATTGGGAACACGCGGATCTGTTGGCCGCGTAATGACTTTGTAAATTACACTCATACTACGTTTTTTTAAAGATTTAAATTCAAGTTTATTTATTCACGTTTTGTTGATCAACAATGCAAAGGTGAAGCTTTTATTCCGGATAGAAAAGAAAAAAGCCCCTTACGGAGCTATTTTCATTCACCTAAGTATATAATAAACTATAAATCAACAACATAATCAGCATCCTATAATCTTCCAGTCCCCAATCGTACACCGTTCGCTATCAAAACTGACAGCCACCTTTACAACAGGCAATCCACATAAAGCAAAGCGTTCCGGATAATTCTTCAAATCAATTTGCTCCATCGCTTCACCCGCACTTTTATCCAATTTCAGTTCCATCACATACAATGTAGTCTTCGTACGAAGTACTATATCTACCCGTCCACGAGGAGTACGAACTTCCACATCCATATAATACCCCAACAAACTGAATATGATATAAAAGACCTGCTGATAGTGTCCTTCGAACCTTGTATTGTCGCAGTAGGGAATCGTAGACAGAAATTCCTGCAAACGGTGTAAAGCAGCATCCATATCACCATTCTGAATATCATAAAAAAGATAAGCCACCATGGTAGTTGCTTCAGGTGTCTTGTTATTTACATAATAAGGAAGAAGGCTCTCCATAAGTCCCAGCCTTACTTCTTTATTGGGAATATCCAGCGTATAAAGGTCTAGCATCTTATTATAATCCTTAATAGTGATATACCCACTTTGGTACAATAAAGGCACTGCATCAGTCATCGTTTCAGTAGGAGCATCGAAAACTGAGGACTTCAGTTGTTTACATCCAATTTCGGAAGGTTTCACTCCGAATTTATTCAACATCTTAATCAGATATGTAGGAGTACCGCTACCAAACCAATAAGATCCAAATTTTCCATCAGCAAAAGCATTTAGCAAACTGAAAGGATTATATATATCGGGCGAAGGAGATGTGAAATGATAACCATCATAATTTTCTTTCAATTTCATCAAAGCCTCTTCAGGTGTTATCTCCAATTTCTTTGCCAATCCTCCCAAATCATCCTTCATTTGCAAACGTATCTCATCTTCACTAATTCCACAGATAGCAGCGTATGGCTCATCCATACTAATATTCTTTATATTATTCAACTCACTAAAAATACTTAGTTGGGAGAATTTGGTAATACCAGTCAGAAATACATATCGCAAATAAGGATCACAAGCTTTTAACGGACTGTAGAAGTTACGCATGATATTACGCAATACATCCAGGTTTTCCCATTCGTGCACCACATCCAGCAGAGGAGCATCATATTCATCAATAAGCACGACCACTTTCTTGCCGGTTTGCTCATAAGCACGTTTTATCAGTCCCATCAAACGCTGATTGGGATTAACCTCCTCCTCCAGCCGTCCATAAATCTGCTCATAGCCATACAATTTCAGATTTAACTCTTGGAGCAACTGTTCACTATCCGCATGCTTAGCGGTACTCATATCGAAGTGAAGTACCGGATATTCCGTCCACTCCTTCTCCAGTTTCTCCATAGCCAATCCATGAAACAGCTCCTTACGTCCGGAAAAATAGCTATGCAGCGTGGAAGTAAGTAATGATTTCCCAAAACGTCGTGGACGGCTCAAGAACATATAGCTGGAAGCCGAATGAGTCATCCGATAAACATATGCTGTTTTATCAATATAGAGGTAATTCCCCTCCCGTATCTTAGAGAATGTCTGAATCCCGATAGGATATAATCTTTGCAAATCTTCCATATCAATCATATTTTTCACATACTTAAGCATTTATAATCTCCCAGTCCCCAATCGTACACCGTTCGCTATCAAAACTGACAGCCACCTTTACAACAGGCAATCCACATAAAGCAAAGCGTTCCGGATAATTCTTCAAATCAATTTGCTCCATCGCTTCACCCGCACTTTTATCCAGTTTCAGTTCCATCACATACAATGTAGTCTTCGTACGAAGCACTATATCTACCCGTCCACGAGGAGTACGAACTTCCACATCCACATAATACCCTAATAAACTAAATATGATATAAAAGACCTGCTGATAGTGTCCTTCATATTTCGTATTATCGCATTGCGGTATAGTGGACAGGAACGTTTGTAAACGGTGTAACGCAGCATCCATATCCCCATTACGGATATCGCGGGAAAGATAAGCCACCATTGTCGTGGTTTCCGGAGCTTTACTACCGACATAATGTGGAAGAAGACTTTTCATCAGGCCTATTCTCACTTCCTTATTAGGAATATTCAATGTATACAAGTCTAATTCCTCATCATAATTCTTAATAGTGATATAGCCACTTTGATATAGCAGCGGGATAATACTTGTCATCCTTTCTGTTGGTGCATCAAAATCCTCGACCGAAACCCTATTATTTCCAATTTCGGAAGGTTCCACGCCAAACTTCTTCAACATATTTATCAGATACGTAGGCGTACCGCTACCAAACCAATAAGATCCAAATTTTCCATCTGCAAAAGCATTTAGCAAACTGAAAGGATTATATATATCGGGCGAAGGAGAAGTGAAATGATAACCATCATAATTTTCTTTCAATTTCATCAAAGCCTCTTCAGGTGTTATCCCCAATTTCTTTGCCAATCCTTCCAAATCATCCTTCATTTGCAAACGTATCTCATCTTCACTAATTCCACAGATAACAGCGTATGGCTCATCCATACTAATATTCTTTATATTATTCAACTCACTAAAAATACTTAGTTGTGAGAATTTAGTAATACCAGTCAGAAATACATAACGCAAATAAGGATCACAAGCTTTTAACGGACTGTAGAAGTTACGCATGATGTTACGCAATACATCCAGATTTTCCCGTTCATGTACTACATCAAGCAAAGGAGCATCATATTCATCAATAAGCACAACCACCTTCTTACCTGTTTGCTCATAAGCACGCTTAATAAGATTGACTAAGCGTAGATTGGCATCCCCCTCTACTGTGTTAATAGCAAACGTACGTTCATATTCAGCAAGCATAAAATCAAGAAGACGTTCCAATCCTCCTTTATCCACATGTTTCGCCATACTCATATCGAAGTGAAGTACCGGATATTCCGTCCACTCCTTCTCCAGTTTCTCCATAGCCAATCCGTGAAACAGGTCCTTGCGTCCGGAAAAATAGCTATGCAGCGTAGAAGTAAGTAATGATTTCCCAAAACGTCGTGGACGGCTCAAGAACATATAACTGGAAGCCGAATGAGTCATCCGATAAACATATGCTGTTTTATCAATATAGAGGTAATTCCCCTCCCGTATCTTCGAGAATGTCTGAATCCCGATAGGATATAATCTTTGCAAATCTTCCATATCAATCATATTTTTCACAAAGCTACTAAAAATTATCCATCAGTCATTGCATTACAAAAAAAATATCAACTATCTTCACAGACAGTTGATATTATAGAAATCACATCGGATTTACACCGACATGAGGGCGTTGATCAGGAATACACCGCTGTGTATTTCCTGACCACAAAATGTAGGGATCTTCATGTGTGTAGCATGAAGTTAGGGACCTACACATTCTTCATCTCACTTTTTCTAAAAGTACTTTGAAGCACTCTATTTCTCTTTATTATCGCTAGTTTCTCCATATCCGTAACCATAGCCATATCGTTTACCATAACCATAGTACTTACCATATTTACCATAACCGTAATAATAACCATATTTTCTTTTCTTCAAATCCAAACCATTGATTACAGTACATAGGTTAGGTAACTTATTTCCATCAATAAGTTCATTAATCAAAGTATACTCATTCTTACGAGTATAATCCGCGCGACATACATAAACAGATAAATCAGCCACACGTCCTATCAATAAAGTATCGGTAACCATACCAACAGGAGCTGTATCCAGAATTACATATTCAAAATTCTTCTTAAGAGTCTCAATCGCTTTATCCAATCCATCACGGGCCAACAATTCAGTCGGATTAGGAGGAACTGTTCCACCAGGAAGAATATAGAGATTCTTACTGACATCGGAAAGCTGTACCAAATCCATCAAGTTCTTTTCCGGATTGGCCAAATATTGAGTTATACCTTGTTCTCTTTTTGATATATTGAATACCTTATTCAAACCTGGCTTGCGGATATCAAGACCAACGATTACTACTTTCTTGCCCAATAAAGAAAGACTGATAGCAAGATTACCAGAGATAAAGGATTTACCTTCACCACTGACTGTGGAAGTAACCAAAATCACCTTCTTGTCATTTCCAAGCATAAACTGAAGATTCGTTCGGACATTGCGGAAGGTTTCACTCATCAGGTTGTTTTGATTCTCAAATACAGCAATAGCTCCTTGTTTTTCATCAGTCAATGGGATATCACCGACAATAGGTGCACTGGTAAGTTTCTCTACATCTGCACGACCTTCAATCTTAAATTTAGCTAATTCGAGTAAATAAATAACCCCTACCGGAATTCCAAGACCTAATATCAAAGCGATCAAATAAGTAATCTTACTTCTAGGAGACACAGGAGCATCATCCGCTATAGCGTCATCTATTATCTTTGCATTATTGGCAGTAGCAGCCAAAGTTATAGCATTCTCTTCACGCTTCTGAAGTAACATCAGATAAAGCCCGGCTTTTATCTCCTGTTGACGAGCAATACTCACAAACTCACGTTCCTGTCCAGGCGCCTCACTGATGCGACGGGAATAACGATTCGCTTCACGATCCAGATCCGCTTTTGTGATATACAATCCACGCAACACCCTATCTAAAGAGACTTGTACATTCTCTTTCATTGCACTAATGCTTGTATCCAGATTTATAATAGTAGGATTATTCTCCGTTGATGTACGCAGCAAACGTTTTCTCTCAACAAGCACATCATTATATCGATTGATGGCAGCAGCAAGATTCAAATCCTGCAACCCGATATTACTAGGTAAAACCTCATAACCTTCATTTTGCATATATTTCTGCAAATCCTGCAGCAAATTAATCTGGGTTTGATTCTCCACACGTTTCTTTTCATATTCAGCACTACCCGTCAAAGCTATCTGTGCATCACTGGTTAAATCTGTAATACCCGCTCCACGCTTAAAACTTTCCAGATCCTTTTCCGTACTACCGAGTTCTTTCGAAATAATACTAATACGTTCATTGATAAATTCTGCTGTTTTCTGCGCCACCTCGTTCTTATCATTATTCGTATTGATATTATACATCTCCAACAGCTTATTGATAAAATCCTTGCCGCGCTGTACATTTGAATTTTTCAATGATATGACAGCTACAGAAGTGGTTTTGGAAGTAGGTTCGATAGTCATATTCTTACAACACCATTTCGCTACAGCCAAAGGCCTATTAATTGTTGCTGTAATATTACGTGTAGTCTTTTCCGGATCTGTAATTTCTTCCAATGTCCTTTTAGAAGATAATACCGAGTCCGGCGTCAGGAAAAAAGCCAATGTCCCTTTGCCGGTAGGAAAAACAGCCGGCAGTTTTTCGAAATGTTTCTGATATTTATTACCGGCAATCTTCACATTCACATCCATACTTCCCTGTGGTTGCAATGTCATCTCCACAATCATCGGTTCCTCCAACAAATCAGCTTCCTGCGGAGTCAGACTCACTTGTACTGGTGAAGTCTTATACATGTTTCTGGAAGGGAATTCATCTTCATCCGTATAGGAAATATAAAGCCCCAAATCTTCAACCACCTCTTTAACGATAGTCTTGGAACGGAGAACTTCAATCTCGTTATCAATATTCTGCGAAGAAGAGACCATACCATCCAATCCTAGACTCTCCAACCCGGAAAGCATTCCGGCACTACCACCTTTCTTGTCATCCTTTATTAAAACCGTAGCGGAAATATTATATACGGGAGTGGATATATATAAATAAACCCATGCCGCAATCAAACACGCCACAACCGTACCCACAAACCAAGGCCAGTGGATCAAATACTTAAACAGCAGTTCCTTGACGTCTATATTTTCTTCCTTAGATTCTTGTGCTTCGTTGAAATCTGTTTCTTTCATTGCAAATCATTATTTTAAAATATTTACTAATAGGCTGACGATAGATACCAAAATAGAAGTAGCAGAGAACCAAAGACTGGTACTGTTGCCTACATCCGAATTTCGAGCTTTTGCTTTATTAGGGGTTACATAAACAATATCATTCTGCTGTAACCAATAGTAAGGTGAAAGAATGGTTTCGGCCTTATTCAAATCCAAGGTTACAATTTGCTGTTTGCCGTTTGCATCCTCACGAATCAACTTCACATTATCACGAAGACCGTATACTGTCATATCACCTGCCATGGCTAAAGCTTCTAATAAATTTACCTTCTCATTGGAAATAGTGAAAGTACCGGGACGGGTAACTTCGCCGATAACAGATATTTTATAATTTACCATACGGACCGTTACAATGGGAGTTTCCTTCATGTAAGGCTTCAATTTATCTATAATCAGCTGTTCCGCTTCCCTTTTCGTTAAGCCTCCTAGCTTCAATTCTCCTAATACAGGAAAATTTATATTTCCTTCATTATCTACCAAATAAGGTTGTAATACAGGTTGAGTAGTCACATAAGACGAAGTACTCACTGCTATTCCGGCATTACTGGCAACTGTCAGGTTAAAAGGTATCGCAAGTTCAGGATTAGTACACGATACCACAATGGTCAACAAATCCTTGGGCATGATCTTGGCATCATACAATTTTTCCTGTTGTTCCTACCTCGTTCACAACCTCCACATTCTGGAAATAGGGAACTTTTTTTATAAGACTGACAGGCAGTCAATAGGAATGGCAACAATAGTAGCCACAAATTTCTTTTGTTAAGTCTTCTCATCATAATTCTTAAATTCATAATTAAACGCCCTTTAATTCCTAAGTTTTAATTTTCTAATATGCTTCTTTTTCTCCGTGTATGGCATTATACACCGTTTTATACATAATATATAAGTCCAATAAAAAAGTCCAATGCTCTATATACCAGATATCACGTTGCACACGACCCTCCATCTGCCAGAGTTCTTTCGTCTCACCGCGATAACCAGTCACCTGCGCCCAACCCGTTATACCGGGTTTTACAAAATGACGAACCATAAACTTGTTTATCAGATTGGAATATTCTTCCGTATGTTTCAACATGTGTGGACGGGGACCAACAATGGACATATCCCCTTTCAACACATTGATGAATTGTGGCAATTCATCCACACTCGTCTTTCTCATTATTTCTCCGATACGTGTTTTACGGGGATCGTTTTCCGTGGCCTGAAGGGTATCACATTGTGTATTCACCTTCATCGAGCGAAATTTGTAACACCAGAATTCACGACCATCCTCACCACTGCGTTTCTGCTTAAAAAGGACAGGGCCGGGAGAACTTAACTTGATGGCGATTCCGAAGAATATATAGACGAATGGAAAAACCGTAATAAGAAATAGCCCTGAACAAACAACATCAAAAGTGCGCTTGACAATACGGTTCTCCAATGACTCTAATGGTTCACAACGAATGGAAAGTACAGGAACATTGCCCAATAACTCAAAATGCATTCTACGTTTCAAATAGTTACGAACATTAGGAACACTAAAAAAACGAACCAAATGGTTTTCACAGTAATTTATGATGGGAACAATCTCCGCACTGCGCACAGAAGGAAGACTACAATAAAGCTGATTAATCTCTCCCGAATGTTTTTCTAAAAAAACACTTACTTCATTGGGTTGTCCCAAATATGGAACCTCCTGGGGATACCGGTCCGAAGGAAAATCCTCGAAATAACCCAGTACACGATAACCGGACGTAGGATCATCCGTCATCGCATGATAAAGTTCCTGCATATTCTCATGGCTCCCAACTAATACTACTTTGCGGACATTTCCTCCCTTTTTCCGATAAAGCTCCAGTAAGTGACGGGAAATTAGACGGTAGCTAATAATGATAATTATCAGTGTAACATAGAACAGTCCGAAATATCGGGAATGAGAAAAATGAAAACGAAAAACAAGCAACGTACAAACCGATAAAAAGACAAAAGGAACCATGTTACGTAAGACACGGATCATGATCTGTTCAGGACGCACCACAGGACGATGGAGAATAACACCTGAATGCATGTTACAAAGTAAATAGCACAGGGTGATAAGAGTCATACCCTGAAAGATAGAGCCGCAATGAATACACCAGAAACGGGTACCCAGAAACAAATTAAATCCCCATAAAAGCAGGTTCAGCAAAATAAGATCCCCCAAAAGGACCAAAGATTTTAGGACTTTGTTGAAACGTTGGACTTCCTGCATACACTTTATTTTTATAATTCTTATCTGGAATAATTACCTATTTTTTCAGTAATGCGAGTACAAACTGAGGTACTTTCCAAGCCATCTTTTCCAACTTAGTCAAAGTAGGCCATAATCCGTGCGAGACGTACACCCTAATATCCTCTTCCCACATCTTCTTACGTTTAGCACTATCGGTAGAAAGTCCACCCATACGCATACGCACAACGTACTCATTGAGATATGTCACCGTGAGTCCACCAGTTAACAGATAACGTACCAATAAGTCACTATCAGCTGCAATTTTATAACTCTCATTATAAAGCCCTAGCCTCGTCATTACATCACGTCGAATATAGCAAGTGGGATGAAGCGGAAGCCATCCATGACGCACTTTCCAAAGACGATACCCTCCCCCAATCCAGTTGCGCACCACTTTGTTCGTATCATCAGGATTCACAAAGAGACCATCACCATACAAGAAATCGGCATGTGTCCGTTTCATCCGTTCTACAATGCGCCCTATTACCCCATTATCATAGAAAAAATCATCCGAATGCAGCAATCCGATTATCTCTCCCGTAGCCACACGAATACCCTTATTGATAGCCTCATACATACCATGGTCAGGTTCCGATATAATGATCGAGATACGATCTGCATATTCTCGGATAATATCCAACGAACCATCCGTACTAGATCCGTCCACCACAATAAATTCTATGTCATTATAATCCTGTGCTAAGACACTCTCAATGGCACCACGAATCGTTGTCGCACGATTAAAGCACGAAGTTATAATTGAAACTTTCATAAAACCAGCTTTATCCATTAATAAAACATATACTGCCTCTTTTACTCATATTTATGAATCCAATCTAAAGTGACCTTAGTACCCTCTACCCTAGATACCGGCAAATGAGGAGCTATTGATTTTATAGGCTCCAAATTATGAACATTGTTCGTTGTCATATTATGCAGTCGGAAGCTAGTCATAGGGAAAGCGATTCCTATTTTTTTTAAACAATCCCCCACATATCCCATCCATCGGAAGCAAAAATAAGGGACATGAGGAATTTTAATACCTTCGATATTTGCTATTTCATTAGCCCAATCTGTGATAGAATAGGCTTCGTAGTCTCCTAGATAATACACATTTCTGTTCACTTTTTCAGACTCCGCCTTCAAGATAGATTCTATTTGATAAATAGCATTGTCAACATATCCATACGTCTTTTTACAAGCTTTCTTGCCCATATGAAAATACATACGATTCATCACAATATGGAAAAATTTATCGTAAGGTTCTCCAAACCATGGTCCCCAGATTGATGTGGGCCTTATAATGCTCCATGTATAAGACGGATTTGCCTTCTTTATTCTTCTTTCTGTTTCAACTTTACTTTCTCCATAAAGTGTATGAGGTGCATAGTCTTCAAAATCTTTAGGCATGTATCCGGGTTCACACACATACATTGATGAAGCAAACACTGCTTTTTGGACTGTACCAGCTTCATCAATTGCTTTCAACAGGTTACTTACTCCAGTCATATTGGCATCGTAATCTTTCAAAGTCAAGCCTCTTAAATCTGTTCGAGCTGCCAGATGAATCACTATATCCGGTTTGTATTCCACAATTTTCTCCCTCAACTCTTCATACTCTCTAATATCCACGCGTTTCCAAAATCTATTGTGAGAATCGATTTTAGGCTCATTAATATCGAGAGTAAGAAGTTCGGCATCTATTTTTTTTAACAGATGTTCTATCAGATTAGTACCAATAAATCCGCTTCCACCTGTAATTAGTATCTTTTTCATTAATGAGGTATATGATTAATTTTCTTAGACTTTTTACTCATTATAAAAGGTTTATATATTCTTCCTGATAGCGCCTAGACATTACTTCAGAGGTAAACTCTTTAGTGTAAATGTATTGAATGTTTTCTGAAGCCTTTAAACTATCAAATTCCAGTATTCTTGTTATCCCTTCAAGCAACTCTTTCTGATTGTGTTGATTGTAGAGAATACCTGTATCATCTCCCAACATATTCATTACTGCTCTATGCGATGGAATATCAGACAAAAGCATAGGAAGTCCAACACTCATACTTTCCAACAAGGTATTCGCCAATCCTTCTGTATTGGAAGCCGATATATAAAAATCAGATGCAATTATATAATCATAAACCCTGTTTGAAAAACCAGGCATTATGATATTTGTACTTTCTTGTTTTTTAAGCTCATCCCACATGGGGCCCTTACCAAGCATCACAAGTCCAATGTCTGATCTGTCGAGTAAACGAAACGCATGGATGATAATATCAGGATTCTTTTCTTGTGAGAATCGACTAATAAAAATGAAATATTTCATCCCCTCTTTCAATCCAAATTCTTTTCGATATTTTGATTTTTCATCGTCATTATACTTCCAAACAGGCATAGAGGAACCATTAGGAATACATTTAAAATCCCAACCTTTATTAGTTAAATAATCTTCTCTAATATTGGGAGCACAACAAATCCCATTTTTTATCCAACGAGTGAAAATATGATCAAGTAAAATAACAATTTCACCTTTAATTTTGCCATATAATACAATCTGAAACTCATTTGGATAATTGTGAATAGTGAATATCTTAATAAATTTCTTTGGAAGAAATGCCATAAGATATAAAGATCGCGGACAATGAGCATGTAACACATTCGGTTCAATCTCATTAACAGTGTCTTTTAGCCTTAAATATAATGAAATTGGATTCAGAAATTTATTCTTCGAAAGTTGATATATACTTATAGGTAATTTTGAGAAATCATGCATTCTTGTCGTTTCTTTCTCTGGAACAAATGTAATAATAGAGACTTCAAATTTTAAGAAATCAATATTCTTAATGATGTTATACATTACATTGACAGGTCCTTCGTTGCATAGCGAGGACACTAAGTAGCAAATTCGTTTCTTTTCCATAGCCTATACCTCTATTGAAGAGCATTTTTAAGATAATCCCATGAAACTTTCTTTAAAATTTCAAGCTTTGAATTCACTTTATTGTAATCTATTTTCTTATTTTGCAGTTCACGGTATATAATTGGATCATTTTCATCAAAATATCTATCTTCAAGACCCACAGATTTAAGTAAATCCTTTAATCTACTATTTTTCCCATTACTAGGAGATATCACAACAAACTGTTTATTGTAAATCAAGCTGAAGGCTAATCCATGAAAAGAGTCCGTTATTACAAATTTAGCTCCGGCAATATACCTAATCCAATTCTCAATCGATGGTGGATAAACATACCTAAAACCAAATGTAGGTCTAATGGTTGAAATCATTTTTGGTGTTTTACCCAAAGATCTCGATAGCCTGATTGTTTTCTCCAATTGTAGTTTACCTCTATTGAGTAAATAACAAATCACCTCATCATTATTCACTATACTTCCTGTTATTTCATTATAGTCAGCATGTAATAGCGTAGGGTCTAAAACTACTTGTGAGTTGAGTTTAAATAAGCTATTCAAAAGATATTTTCCAGTCTCTTCTCTAACACTTATGCTACAAAATCTATGAAGAGAGCTATTTATGCTCGGTAGTAAACTCTGATATTGTTCAGGCCATTTTGAAATTCCAAAACTAGAAGCATAGGAGATTCTTCGAATGTCAGATTCTCCAAAATCCAAGAAGTATGCCAAGCATTTACTCTGACTGATCCCCGGATTCCAAACTTGATCACTGCCTACCATTAAACAATCATAATTTGAAGCTATTGCATTTAAGTCGTCCATAGATTGAATCACCTTTGTTTCACTAGGATAAAATGTTTCCATAAATCTATCAAACGCTTTTATCTTAAAATAAAAGATTATCGAACTATTCGATCTTTTTTCATCTTGCCGGAAATTTATAAATTCAACTTCATGACCTAGTTCTTTTAGGGCTCGACACGTTGCATAACTTTGCATTACTGCACCATAGTTTGCAGAATGATGATATGTTAGTAATCCGATTCTCATCACTTATTGATTAAATTTTACATACTGTTTATATGAATAGCGATGCGAAACTGCAACTTTAAAGTCATCCTTGTACGTTCCAACACCTATCAAAAGAACTGGAATCTCATTTCCGGGAATATTCATTTCTTGCTTTATCTTTTTTATGACTCTCCATTTATGTCCCATAGTCAATGGTATGGTAGCTAATCCATTATAATGAAGGGAGTAAAGAAGATTCATCGCATAAAGTCCTCCATCAACAAAAGGTAGATTTTGTTCATAAAAGCCATAATTCCTCAAATCACCACATATAAGAATAGCACATTGCATTTGTTCATAAAACCCCTTGCTCCCTCCTTGTAACTTGAACATTTTTTCAACTAACTTATTTTCTGTATACACATGAATTACCCAACTCTGTCTATTACAAGCTGATGGAGTGCGTTCACAAAGTTTTAATGCAGCATAAACTTTATCTATATCTAATGGTGAATCACCAAAATCACGAATAGAAAAACGTGATTGAGAAAATGAATCAAAAGGACATTGGGTTTTACTTGAAACATCTTTTAAGCTAAGATTATATATTCCGCCAACATCATTGCTTTTTATATTGTAACAAGAGCACAATTTATTGAGTGCTATCTCTATATCAGCCATAGCAGCACCCATATTCTCATTAAATTCGATATACTTCTGTAAGACGGAGACAGATTCAACAACAAACTGTTTCGAGCCACCTTTTTTTAGCAAATCCGCAAGATCCTCAATAAGAGAAAATGCCTTTTCTTTTCCAAATCCCACCCTTACTCTACCAATAGACATTCCCTTTTCCAAGGCATGTATTCTGATTTGCAATTCAGCTTGTTTCTTATATATATCCTTTGTTTGATTTGTGCTTCCATTATACAAAGTCAATGAAAAGGATTCTCCTATTTTTTCATATATAATCCGTAGCCATACAATAAAGCTATTTCCTTTAATAGCTGATTTAAACCTTTCTTTCATTTGAAACAATCTAAAGATTTATTTACTCAATACATCATCAAACATTTTCACATACAGAGACGCAATTCTTCCAAACGAATAGTATTGTTCTGTATACTCTGCCATTAAAGCTTTCAACTTACTATAATCACATGCATACTTATCTATGGCATTAGCCATTACACGAACTAAATCGTTTACATTCCCTGGTTCAAAAAGATATCCATTCACACCTTCAAGAATTTCATCAGAAAAGCCTAATAAATTTGATGCTATAATTGGAATATTATAATTAAATGCAATTTTTGTAGGGCCACTTTGAGACACTACTCTATAAGGTTGAACAAAATAGTCAGTGGAAGCAAATAGATTAGCTATTTCAGAATTATCTATTGACCGAATATCTATATCAAAAAGCTCTGGATATTTAATTTTTGTCTGATAAAAACTCCAATCTTTACACATACCATTAATCGATACCCTAAAGTTTCGATATCCTTTATCATAAAGTACACATGCAGCATCTATTAACAAATCAATATTTTTAGCATAATTAATTGTACCAAATGAAAGGAATCGAATAATACCATCTTTAGGTTTCACAATGGTAGGAACACCAAAGTCTTTTAAGGCTAATGGAATCTTAAATACCCTTGAACTAGGAAAATGTTTTTGAAAAAGCTCCGCTTGTGACTTAGAAAACATATTAACATATTTCACTCGTGAATAAACCAATCTACGTAGTATATTTAATAGTCTTTTATGTCCCATACCTATATGAACTTCTCCTTGATGTGCTGTTTGAATATAATGTCTCTTTGGTAATAAATAAAACATTGGCAATTTCCATGGTGAATAGATACTATCATTCATATAAATTATATCAGGAGTTTGCCTTTTTATAGCTTTGCCAAGGCGTATATTTATTAGAATATTCTTAGGATTGCGCATTTTATAATTGAACCTAAAAAATTCAATTGTCAAATTCATATTTTCTTTCCTTATTTGTTCGAAGTCTGACTCTTTGAACCTATTATTCCTACTAAAAAGCACGATCCAATGAATATCATAATGCTTTAAAATTTCATGCATATTGAAATAATTCAAATCGCAGTCAATGAAGCAATCTGGAGTAATCCAACATATTTTTTTCTTATTCATACAAAATAGGGTATAAGGTAAACACTAACGATATAAAGTTATTCACAATATTCATCGACAGAAGTATATATAATCCGTTTCATCGGATGCTAATCTCCATGAAGATTTACTATTGTAAGAGTAACCACCTCCTCGAACTTATACACTGATACTTTAAGTCATGATTTCGTTCGCCTATTATTTTTGCAGGAATGCCACCCACGATAGCATAATCTGGAACGTCTTTAGTCACTACAGCTCCTGCTGCCACTACCGCCCCCTTACCTATTGTTACCCCTTTTAATATTGTCGCTCCCACTCCAATCCAGACATAATCACCAATAACAATAGGTTGATGATCTCCTTCAAATGTGGGAGAGTTAACATCATGTCCACCGCTAATAATGTTGCATCGGTGACTAATCGAGACACTATTTCCAATAGTTATACCACCAAATGCTTGTAAAATACACCCTCTATTAATATGGGTATAGTTTCCTATATTTAGTTTTGTTACTCTGCCTATATATCCACACATATCAATTCGTGTATGATGGCCTATCTTGCCACCAAACATTATAAGACAATATTTACGTATTATGTGAGATGGAATATATGTAACTATATTGTTATAGAAATAACCAATTAGAGACATCAAAATAATTTTCAAATGGTTCATGGTCTTTTATTTTAATAGTTATCAATAAGTTCTATCCATCGTTGACCAACTCGTCTGACATCAAATTCTCGGCTTTTTTCCATGGCTTTAACGCTGATTATTTCTTTATTCTTTTTTGATAACAATATGAATTCTTTTATCTTCTGTACATATTCACCTTCATCGAATGGCGTAATGACATATCCATTGACCTTATCATCTATTATATCTGGTAGAGATGCAAATGAATTAAAAACAAATGGCACACATCCATACTGCATTGCTTCAATTAAGACCATACTAAATCCCTCGTAGTTACTTGTCATGCAACTGCATACGGCTTTTTTATAATATTCCGTCGGATTTTGAAAATCATGAAATGTGATACGTTTAAGACGCATTTCATGAGCCAGATTCTCATACAATTCTTTTTCAGGTCCTCCTCCTACTATTTCAAGTCTATAATCGGGTAATTCATTTTGTAGCCTTTTCCAAATATTAAGAAGAGATTGAAAACGTTTTTGTCTAGTATTTATTCTTCCGACATATAGAATCATTTTCTCTTTCTTCTGATAATCCAATTGATATTCTTCATCAATACAGAATGGATTGGGCAAAGCACATATACATTTAGGGTTGAAATCATAAAAACTTTTTAAGTCATCCCTAAAGAAATCAGAAAGAAGGACTATCTTCATTTTATTTAATTCAATTCTTCTGAATGATGCTAAATATCTCAAATCAAAACGTATACGTTTTAAGCATCTATCAACAAAAGATTCTTTCAATATATTTGGCAACTTTGCCGAACTGGGATACATCAATTTGGATGGAACATTGTGTACATGAAAAAAAACCTTTTTATCAATTAACCGAGAACAGTAATTGAACAATTGATAACTTGGAAATGGACAAATTACAATATCTACAGCCATTTCCATCATTACCTTGTCTAACTTATCAAAATATCCAACATTATCAATAGAATACTCCATAAATATCGCTTTGGTATAGACGGAATTTTTATCATAATCAGTTTTTCTTTGATACGTAGCAAACACATTATATCCATGCTCCCTAAAATAAGGCACAAGATTATGATATACCCTTTCGACTCCTCCAGTTGTGGGATCTATTGCATTCGTAAACGTTATAAGTATATTTTTCATATACTATATTTCAGAATTGATGTATTCAACAAATTGTTTGTATTGAAGTTGATTATCAAATAATTGAGCTCTCAATACTGAATGTTGAGCCATATTTTCTAATTTAGCTTTATCCATACCATATATATTTTCCATTGCTGCAGCCAATGAATTAACCAGATTCGCATCATTCTCCACAACAATGCCGCACTCTTCATTAACGATTTCCGGCATTCCTCCACTTCTCGTTATAATGACAGGCAAGGAGCTTGCAATTGCCTCAAGGCAGGTAAGTGCAAAAGGCTCCTCCCATATGGAAGGGAATACACCCGCATTTGCAATTTGATAATATCGATGAATGACTTCATACTTTACAAAGCCTGTAAATATGACCCGTTCTCCCAACTGATGAATGATAGACGCAAGTTCTTTTTCGAATAGGGACACGTAAGTAGAAGAAAATGCAAAACTTCCGACAATAAGCAAATAGGCATCAGGCATTTTATCTTTAGATTCCAAGAAAGCAAGTAGCAATTCTTTTATACCTTTGTAATTTCTCAATCTACCCGAGAAAACAAAAAGAAAAGAATTTGCAGGAATATTTAATGACTTTCTCAATGTATGTCTTTCTTCATTTGTAGTCCTTACATTGAACTGATTAAAATTGATTGAATTATACAATAGCTTGATGGCAGCACCATATTTTCCTTCAACATTTTTCTGCAACACAGTGCATATATAGTTGCTAATCCCCAAATAAAGGTCTGTTGATTTTGCATTCAAATCATCCCAATGACGCAAGCTATGGGGCGGTACATTATGTATGCGTTGTATAACGGGCAATGCGGTTTTCCTCTTTATATAATCAGCATTAATTGAAGAACCTTCCAAAAGAACAGCATCAATATTGTTACAATTCTTGATGAAACGAACCAACGCGCTTGCATAACAATATCCAATAAATGGCAGACCTGTCCGTAAGGCTATAAAATTATAACAACGCTTTAGAAAGTCTGTCATTCGATTCAAAATGCTTGAAGTACTAACAAAGTGAAAATGGGTATATCTATACTCTTTTGCCTTTTCTCTTGCATTAACGTTATCAATAGAAAGAATTTCAAGCTGCATTTGCTTTTCTTTTTCATTGGTATCAACCAGAAGCTGAACCAATGTTTCTACTGCACCTCCCAAAACTGACGGTATGGGTAATGTCCCATTATTCATTATAGCGATTCTTTTCATACAAGGATATTTTATAAATGAGGTATAAACATATTGCTTGTATCAGAAAACATCCTTGACGGACAAATTCAGCAGACGTAAATGCACAAGTCAGAATGTATCCGAACCATACAGAAAGATATAAATATTTCTTAGGAAGTTTTGCAAATGCCGCTTTTAGTGACCACCATAACATTCCAATCAGGCTAAGTACTCCGGTCATCCAACTAATTCCCAACAATCCCCAATCGTAATAATGCAAGCCGTATGATTCATTTCTCACAATTTCTAAAGAATAAGATGTTCTCAATGCCCGGTTACATAATCCAGAACCCAAAAACATCTCTACCGCACTCTTATAATGATTACCATAATAATGGAACAAAGTTGCATATCTAATATAATCTTTATTACCAAAAGTCTGGTCGGATTCTTGCCTCTCCATCATTCTTTCAAAAACCGTTTGGAAGATGGGAGTAAGATAAAGCAGGTAAGCACCTAATCCCCCTAATGCACACCAGAAGACAAGTTTCTTTGAAAAGCCGTTAAATCTTATAATCATTATTATAGAAAATACAGCAGAAAAGAACAGTAAAGTTCTAAATCCAAATAACAACATACACACCAATGAAAGCAACATGGGAAGTGTATAGTTCATTTTCTTCTCCAAGATTTTATTCAAACTATAAAAATATCCCAATGAATTAATGGACATTCCCACCATTCGAATTCGTCGGTTCAACACATCTATAGTTTCATTGTACTGATTGTTTTTATCTAGAAATACAAGTTTGGGATAGACTGAAACTTGATATAAGTAACAAAAGCAGAATATGATAAAAGCCCAGAACAATACCTTTTCAAGAACTTCAATACTTACATTGTATTTGCACAAGACAAAATAAAAATACAATCATAAGATATATATTATATTCGCCCATAATACTGACAGGACTTTCATTCCTAAAATACATACACGACAAGATGCTTAGAAAGCAGCTAACTACAAAGATGGAAATGGGCTTACTGTAAGATGTTCCTTTTTTATAATAAAAAGAAGAAAACACCCACCAACACGATAAATAAGTATCTAGGTATTGGAAGAAGACCGTAACCTTGTTCCAATATCAGACAAACTATTAATAATATCGGAAAGGAGTTTGCCAATGGATATCTTTTGACTATTGCATTATTCATCGTTGTATGGCCTGCTTTATAAATGTTTCCGAAGTCCGGACTATAATATCTAAATTAGGGGTGTTAAGAGACATTTCCTGAATATCCCCGCTATCTACATTAACTGTCGAATTTTCTATGCCGAAAGTATTCATTACATCCAGAGCCCGTCCATCGCCGGGCGCATTGAACAATACGGTTTTAAAAGGCTTGTTGAATATTATAGGAAAATGCGGTTCCATGAAATGATGTTGTAACGACACATGAGGCATTGGCAAACAATCCCACAAATTCAAAAGGAGATGCTGTCAATATTCGATTCTTCATTTTTTTATATTCAGCCTCTGCTGTTACTTCAACAACACTCATGTGGTGTAATGCAGCATATTTATTTGCCATATCCAGTACCCTATCGTCTCTCTTTACCTGATATACAAGAAGGTATGGTTTGTCGGTAAAAGTTGGTTTGATAGCTACCTTTTGCCATTCATTGGCAGATAATAAAAACACAGGGTCTATAACTTTCGTTATTTCTTTATTTATGAGTGGTTGCAAAATATTTTTAAGCTCTGACTCTCTAACTGAAATATTCTCAAAATTGGAGAGTACTTCTTTATATTTTTTATAGTCATCAGAGATGATTCGTTTGGCTTCAGTACTAGCTGCATAGGATATAAATTTGCCTTTATGACTGACACTTCCACAAAAGAATTTATCAAAGCCATTGGTAATGCTAGGATTCCAAACTTGGTCACTGCCACAAATTATTATATCATAGCCTGTGACTTCACTGTCTGTTTCCGTATATTTCCGAGTTGAAAGAGGTAAGCTATCTATAAATGATTGAAATTTGTCAGAACGTTCTTTTCTTACCGTTAAGAACGGTAATATTCTAAGAACAAAGATAACTTTTCGTATTATATTAAGTCGGGAAATTCTACGCCAAGGCATAATACCATGGGACATAGTTAACGATTTGGGTCTATAATCTATTATCTCCGCATCATAGTTATTCTTCCGCAAATACGTTACTAAAGCATAGGTCTGCAACACGGCCCCATAATTGTGAGCACAATGAAATGTCAATATTCCTATCTTCATATTAAATGGATAATTTCCGCTTAATTTTGTCCATAAACATTCT
Source organism: Bacteroides sp. BFG-637 (assembly GCF_024793605.1). NCBI lineage: Bacteria > Pseudomonadati > Bacteroidota > Bacteroidia > Bacteroidales > Bacteroidaceae > Bacteroides > Bacteroides sp. BFG-637. Next base: position 5,082,707 of record NZ_JANUPD010000002.1, read on the forward strand.
TAGTTGGTAACGATAACCTACATTTCCATATTTCCTGGCAACATACAAAAATCCTCTTTTTTGATAATCCTTTGCAAATTGATGCCAACGAGGATCTACAGACGAAGGATGTTGCAGATTGGGTTGCAATGAATTCATCAAGTCTACATGCTTTGTATGCAGCATATAAGAACATTCCCTAAAAAAACTACACCCCTTATCCGTGTTACAAATAACGAGCGAGATTCCTTTATTGTCTGTATTCATTTTCGGTACGACTTTTTCATATCCCCAAAAGTCTCCGATAGTCAAATCAGAAGGTCTGGAAAGATTGCAATATTTACAATGCTCACAAGAGGGCCGGGAAATTAATCCTGAATAAAAAAGATACCTTAACAGAAAGTCTTTATGAATAGAGTTATCTGTAAAAGTAAAACTTTCCATGTGTGGTTGGTTCCACCCAATGGATTTTTCTCGAAATTCTAATTTGATAACGTTTGATTTGAATTTTGATTCTGTATAGCCAAGATAATCTTTCCATATAGAAGGACTGGGCACTGCATGACAAATAATGTCTATAAGAATGAGATTTTTTCTTTGAGCTTTTCCTATATAACTATTCAAACCTGCTGTTTGACATGGAGTACCAGAGAATAAAACAACCAAACCTGCCTTCAAATCTTGCTTCACTTGGCGGAACACCGTATTCATATCGCTCTGTACATACTTACTTCCCTTGAATTCGCTACATTCTTCTTTTGTAGTTGCTCGTTTATGGACGACTCTAAAATGGTCAGCATATCCTGCACCATACACAACGCCACCATGTTCCAGAATATAATCAGACATAGCAACAAATACGGCTCCAGAACGGCTATATCTTAATTCTTCCTCATTTTTATGCCTTGCCGCATAAGCTAAAGGGTTATCTATATTTAAGCTTTTATCGTAATCGTCATTAAAAGCACACACCTTCTCACACAGACCGCAATCAACACACTTGCTTCGATCCACTTCCGGATAGAGAAATCCAAGCGCATCTGGTTTCATCGTGATAGCATCATGAGCGCAAATACTGGCACATGCAGTACATCCGCAACAATCTGCCTGATTATTGATATTTATCATTGTATCAACCGGATTTTTCTTATTACTATTATAAAGACCATCGTCGATAAGAACACTACAAATGGCGCAGTAAATGAGTATATATTTACTATAGAATTTGATGCTATCTTACCAACTATCATACCGATGATTGATATAAAGAGAGGATGAAAGATGTATATGTAAAGCGAATCTTTATTTCCAATAGTCGAATATATAGTTGGTTCTTTCTTCTTGAATGATAATACTAACAAGAATAGACATAGCGCAAGCAACGTGCTACTAAAATAATGTTCACGTCCGGGATTCTTGTCTAAATATAGCAATACCCATTTTTCCATTAGAGACGTCAATGAGAATAAAATGCCCCCAATAAGCCAATAATAGTATTTAATTTTACTAATCTTGTCACTATACTTCTTCAGACATGCCCCCAATGCAAAATATGGTAGACCGACAAACAAAAAGTTCCGTACATAGATAACTGGAAACTCTCTATCGAGAAAAAGTAAACTATACTTACCCAATATTAAGTCTGTCAGCAATAATATAGGAATGGCATAGGAACATATATTTCCAAATCTTATACTTGCTTATAATCATTGCTATCAATAGTACATATAAATATGCCCCCAAATACCAAAGATGACCGCCAAAAGGATTTTCATTAAGAACTATAAAATTAAATAATTCACGAAGTGATGGTATGTAAACACTCCCTTGATGTATTGCCACAGCTTCTTTATAACAAGCAAACAACAACGTAGACCATACGATGATGTGCAAAATATTCCTAGTACTGCGTTTTAATCTCGATATTTCTATATCGCCATCGTTGAATAACAAATAACCACTAATCATAAAAAAGCAAGGCACTGCGCAACGTGTGAGTGGCAAGATGTAATCATGATATACACAATCAGTGTGAAGGAATACCACAAGGATTGCACATATAAACTTAAGAATATCTATTGAATAATTACGTTCCTATCATCTTCTGATTTTTGCACATAAAGCACTGACCTTTGCCCAGACAAAAACTCTTTCTTCTTTACTACATCCTATATAAAATATCGAAATTGATGTGGTAAGTATTGACACTACAGATATAACTAAAAAGGATAAAAAGGTTTCATTTATGTTCTTTAATAATAATATTGGTAGAATCGCTGATGTTGACATTACCATCAAGACTTTTAAATACACATGTTTCAAATACTTGACAGAAGACAATCCAATCATTCCTCTGAGCATATAAAGACGTGCAACTAAACAGCATTGAGATATAAATATTGCAACAAACAATACAGACTCCGGTACACACCCCAAACGAAGAAAGATATATGATATAGGGAGATTCAGCATCTGCAGACCACCTACCATAATCTGATAGTTCCGAATTCTACCCGTGGCAAGCATGGCCGTAATCAATGGATTTGAAATAGATTCACTCATGGCAAAAAGCAACGTTAGCCGCACAAACAGAACTGCATGTTCCGGCACCAATTTCAGCCATAGCCCAAGAATATAGTGAGTATTGATAATCACCGGCAATGAGAGCAACAACAACATATAAAATGAGAACTTCGCTCCTTGAAAGATAAGTGCCATCATATAGTCTTGATTGCCAGAAGCATAAGATTTTGTAATTTGCGGATTTAATGCTGTCATAAAATTACTAACAAATCCTGAAATTGCTGAATTTACTTGCATAGCAATACCTTTAGCTGCATTTACAGACGGACCGAAAAACAAATTAATGACAACATTTCCACCTTGATCTCTTAACACGGATGAAGCAGCTCCAATGAAATTCCATCCTGCAAACCCAAACATATTCTTTAGCAGTTCTTTATCCCAACAAAAATGATAAGTACACTCTTTGAAATGCCTTTTACAATAATAACCATAAGTAAAACGAATAATTACTGCTACAGAACACATCAAAATTGAATAGAACACCAATTTATCCATAGGAGCTATAACGATCAAATATGCAATAATAAGTTTGCCTATAGCTTCCAATATACTGATATAGGCAAAGGCCGACATTTTTTCATGTGCTATTATAGATGCATTGTATGGAATACTTATAAGATTTATGACAAAAGTGACAATAGAAAATTGGAGCACCCAATTAGCTGCCAGTATCCTATCTGCTGGAATAATCATCTTAGAATTAAGAAACCATACACCAATAAGCTCTATTAATATGACTACGATTAATGATAACAATATTTGGATAGTAACCGATGCTGAAAATATCTTATTCAGTTTACTTTGATTGCCTTTCCCTAATTCAAAGGTAATAAATCTACTGATAGCGGTAGACAATGAGCCCGATATTACCGAAAACATAGCTACAACCCCACCAACAACATTATATATACCAAAATCCTCAACCCCTAGAGCATCTAATATGACACGTGAAGTATATAAACTCACGAACATCATAAAGAGCATACGCACATAGAGAAGTAGCGTATTCTTCGCTATTCGTTTATTATTGTCTGTCGCTTGAGACATTAAATATTTACTGTATGCCTATAATACCTTTAAAAGTTATTCGGCACCTCCTATGTTATACTTTTGATTAATAATTTGATTATTGCCTCTCACTTATCGGTTCCACATACCCAACCGGCATATCCGCACAAGCACACCCCAACATATTCAACCGGACAGCAATCTTACTCCTGCCATCCACCGTGACAAGTTCTCCTACAAGACCAGTCAAAGGACCTTTAATGACACGCACTTTTTCACCACGTGCCAAAGGAGCACTATTCATACAGATTGCCTCTTCGGAATAGTCGAGCATAAAACGGAAACGGGCCATTTGTTCATCAGGAATGATAGTCGGACTGCTCTCACCGCGCATTACCATATACCGACTAACTGTAGAAAAGGAAAGAACCTCTTTACGTTCTTTGGGATCAGCGTGTACAAAAACCATCATGGGAAGCAACACGGATTCAACCACTTTACGGCGGTCGCTCCATTGATGTACTTCTTGCTGGACCGGTACAAAATTTTCAATCCCCATTTTGTCTAAACGCTCGGCTACTTTCTTCTCGTGGTGCATACGAACCAGAGCAACATACCAGCGTTTAGAGTGTGCTACGCCTTCCCCTGTCCCAATTTTAGGCCCAGCACTTAAAGTTTCTTTCGTTAGAATCATACTTTTTTACCCCTTACATTTCCGTTACTTCTTAGGTAACGGATAAGGTACTCATTCACAGAAAAACAGATAAAAGCAGAAAAACATGGACAGGAGCTGTCTATAAAGATGTTTTCTAACCTACGCGAAGGGAAAAACATCTTTAAAAACAGAATATAGGAATATCGGGCATGATAAAACAAAACCATCATGTCCTGATATATTTTTGTTGCATAATTCAACAAATCAGAAAAAAAAGAAGATTTTACTTGTTTACTATTTGTATTTTTGCATATCTTTGCACCGAATAATTATCCGTTACCTAAGAAGTAACAGACACATTTCGCCCTTGATTTCTAATACTTTATCGTTAATCATCTACCTAAACGATAGTTCTTAATGTAAGATAAATTCCCTTTATTTACTTCTGTACGTTCTCTTAGCTCAAAACCCTTTAAATAGATTTGTGTGGTTTTTATTGATTTGTGTCCCAATGATTCACTGATCATTTCAATTGGCACTCCACGATACTTGGCTGTCGTTGCCCAGGAATGACGGAGTGTGTAAGAAGAAACGGGAGAATGCAAACGCAGAGCTCTCGCCAAATCCTTCAAACGATTATTGAATCTCCGAAGAGCAGACTGATATTCACGGTATGCCCTTTCATCCTTCCGTTTTTTATTACCGCAAAGTATGTCGAACAGATAGTCCGGACAATCAGGAATGGGTTCCTGATTACTTCGAAGTTGATTAATCATTCCTCTGGCAGTATCAAGCACTTCCACGCTCATGGGAGTTTTCGTCTTGATTCGATTATAGCGTAATACACTCTGATCTAAAGCCGATTTTTCCAGATGCGCTAAATCAGCGAATGACATTCCACAAAACTGGAACATCAGAGCAGCAATAGTTTGTGTGCGACGTAAACGCTCCGATTTGGGATCCTCATACAGAAGTCTGTGCAACTCACCGGCAGGCAAAGCTTTCTTTTGTCGGACATCCACACCTGTATAGACATCATGAAATAATCGGGGAACATAAGGGGCACTACCCGCTTCCACTCCTCGATTGTAAATGCTACGAAGCATACGCATATACGTAGAAATCGTATTAGGCTTCAAACCACACTCATAAAGATACTGACCATAACGCCGTAAACGTTCTTTGGTGACCTGCCTGAACGACATATTCAACGTACCACAAAACTTACTGAAAGAATAAAGGGCATTCTTATAGACATGCGCTGTAGAATAGCGCCCCTCCTTTCGTAAACGATTGATGTAGTTCTCCCCACATCGGCTAAATCCATTTTTATTCATCATTTGCATCACTAATTATTTTATATATATACTATTTGGCAAGCGACAAAAGAACAAATCTTTTTGCAGGTTCAATTTCACTTTCCAGATATTATTTTTAGAATTAACACATGTTTAACCAACGTTAAAATTAGTAGATTATGAAAAGTAAAAATGCCAAAAAAGGTAGTAAAAACGACAAGGTAAAAAGAAATGTCCAAACAATGAAAAAAGCTCCTGGGAAGCATTCAAAGGAAGAAATCATCAGTGAAGAAGAGCTGGATAACAGAATAGCAATCGATGGAGATATCCGTCTTTATTTCACCATGTATTTAAAAATCTTTCTTGATGGGCATTTCCGCCATCCCAAGAAAAGAAAGCTGATAAATCTAGCCCAATATATCTATGACCAAAAAGTATTATACATCCACAAACACGGTGGCTATAAGTTAATGGAACTTAGCAGTATACATGCTGAATTGGGTGCATTGAAAAAACCTGTTGAGGAAGAGTACATGAAAGAAAAAAAGGAAAAAAGAGAACAGGCTGAAAAGGTCAAAAGCAAGTACTAAGAAAAAATAATGGGACAGTTGGAATATAAAGCTTACCTTCGCCGCCGTTTTCAACCGGTCGAAAACTAACAGATTTTCTCTTAAAAAAATAGTGACGGTATGCTATCGTTATAGCGTCACTATAATGAAAGGATAGTGACGCTATGACAACAACATACCGTCACTATCTATAAGGGAAGATTTACGCTCAAACAGAAATTTATTTTTCAAAATTAAAAACAGAAGAAAATGAGACAAAAAATCAGGAAAGGCAAGTTAGAAGCTTGCAAATTAGTATGGAAAAAACGTATTACTGCTGAAAAGGGGATTTCGGATAAATGTGCGGAGAGAATTGTACAAGAGTGCATTAAACTAATAGATCGCATGTTGTATGGGAATGTAGTGATAGCTTTTTACAAGCAGGATGGCACGTTTTGTCTGGAAAGAGGAACACTGGTAGGATATGAAAAATTCTTCCATAGAGAATTCAATATCACAGCAAAACAAGAGTCTATTCTCTATTGGAGTGAAGAACAAAAAGGATGGAGAAGATTTATGATCGGGAACCTGATGGAGTGGAGAGCTATTGTATAAGTTAGATTAAAATATATTGAACAATGAATATGATTAATAAAGGGATACCTTATTTTCCGACACCGGCAAACTTCTTTGACGAAGAAGTGATGGAACTATTAGAAGCTAAGTTTGGAGTATTAGCTTCTTACATTGTCATGCGATTGCTTTGTAAAATATATAAAGAGGGATATTATATCTCTTGGGGAAAGGAACAAAACCTGATTTTCGTCCGTAAAGTGGGCGGCGGGATCAAAGAGGACATGATGGAAAAGATTGTCGACCTGTTATTGGAGAAAGGATTTTTCCATAAAGAAACCTACGAAAAATACGGCATACTCACTTCGGAACAGATTCAAAGGGTGTGGTTCGAAGCCACTACACGGAGGAAAATAGATTTCTCCCAACTACCTTATCTATTAGAGACCAAGAAGAAAAAAGGGATGCAAAAAGAAGAGTTGAACGCGGAAAATGCAGACATTTTTGAAACTCAAGAGGAGGTGAGTCAAGAAAATGCAGACATTTTCCGACAAACTAAACTAAAGGAAACTAAACTAAATCATGAAGAAGAAGAAACCAACGTTGTTTCGATTGAGATTCCGGGGTATGCCTACAATCTGGCTACACACAACATCGCAGGATTGATGGAGAGTCTGGACAACCATAAAGTGACTGACCAGAAAGAGAAACAGACGATTCTGCGGTTATCGGACTATGGCAGGAAAGGCACCCAGGTGTGGAAACTGCTCTCCAATACGACCTGGAGCAAAATCGGAGCACCGGGGAAATATATCATTGCAGCGTTAGCCGGCGGACGGAAATAAACCGACTGATTAAAAGCTGATAAAAAAGGTACGAAAAATCTGTGCTTTTCACAAATTCTTCGTACCTTTACGCTCCGGTAAAACAAGTTCTATCCACATAAAAGATAACAAAATGGAAAACAGAAGTTTAGTAACCATTGCCGAACATTCTAAAGAAAAAATCCTCTACATGCTCGAAATGGCGAAGCAGTTTGAAATGAACCCCAATCGCCGGTTATTACAAGGAAAGGTTGTAGCAACCCTGTTCTTTGAACCTTCCACCCGTACCCGCTTGAGTTTTGAAACAGCTGCCAACCGTCTCGGTGCACGAGTAATCGGATTCTCTGACCCCAAAGCTACCAGCTCTGCCAAAGGGGAAACACTTAAAGACACGATCATGATGGTGAGCAACTATGCAGATATTATCGTCATGCGACATCATCTCGAAGGAGCTGCACGGTATGCCAGCGAAGTAGCCCCGGTGCCTATTGTCAACGCAGGTGACGGAGCCAACCAGCACCCGTCGCAAACGATGCTCGACCTCTACTCTATCTACAAGACACAAGGTACGCTGGAAAATCTGAACATTTTCCTGGTGGGTGACTTGAAATACGGTCGCACCGTACACTCATTGCTGATGGCGATGCGACACTTTAATCCGACTTTCCATTTCATCGCTCCCGAAGAGCTGAAAATGCCGGAGGAATACAAACTTTACTGTAAAACTCACCAAATAAAATACGTTGAACATACGGAATTTAACGAAGAGATTATCGCTGATGCTGATATTCTGTATATGACCCGTGTGCAACGCGAACGTTTCACCGATTTGATGGAATATGAACGGGTGAAGAATGTATATATTCTCCGTAACAAAATGCTGGAGAACACACGTCCGAACCTGCGTATCCTGCACCCGCTTCCCCGCGTCAACGAAATTGCTTACGATGTGGATGACAACCCGAAAGCATATTATTTCCAACAGGCACAAAACGGTCTGTATGCCCGCGAAGCAATCCTTTGCGATGTATTAGGTATCACATTAGATGACGTTAAAAACGATATTTTATTATGAGCGAAAATAAACAAGAATTGCAAGTAGCTGCCCTGAAAAACGGGACAGTGATTGACCATATCCCATCCGAAAAGCTCTTTACCGTAGTGCAACTGCTCGGTGTGGAACAGATGACCAGCAATATCACTATCGGATTCAACCTCGACAGCAAGAAGCTGGGTAAAAAAGGGATTATCAAAATTGCAGATAAATTCTTCTGCGACGAAGAGATCAACCGTATTTCAGTAGTTGCCCCACACGTCAAGCTGAATATCATCCGCGATTACGAAGTAGTGGAAAAAAAGAGGTGAAAATGCCGGATGAACTTCGGGGCATCGTGAAATGTGCCAATCCGAAATGTATCACCAACAACGAACCGATGGCCACTATCTTTCATGTGATAGATAAGGATAATTGCATCGTTAAATGTCATTATTGCGAGAAAGAGCAGAAACGTGAAGAGATTACAATCCTCTAACTCCTATTCACCACAGAGGACACAGAGGACACAGAGTTTTATTTCTTTGAAAAAAAAGTTTTTTTACTCTCTGTACCTCAATATACTCTGTGTCCTCTGTGTCCTCTGTGGTGAAAAAAGATATAAGTAGTATGAAACAGGACTGGAAACCAGGAACGATGATTTATCCGCTGCCGGCTGTACTGGTGAGCTGCGGAAAAGATGAAAGCGAATATAATATTATCACAGTAGCATGGACGGGTACGATTTGTACAAACCCGCCCATGTGTTATATATCCGTACGTCCGGAACGCCATTCTTATGACATTATCAAAAAAAACATGGAGTTTGTCATCAACCTGACAACGAAAGATATGGCTTTTGCCACCGACTGGTGCGGAGTTCGTTCGGGACGTGATTATCATAAATTTGATGAGATGAAGCTGACACCCGGACAGTGTACGGTGGTCAGTGCTCCGTTAATTGAAGAATCTCCTCTTTGCATTGAATGCCGTGTGAAAGAAATCATCTCTCTCGGCTCACACGATATGTTTATCGCTGACGTGGTAAATGTCCGTGCGGACGACCGGAACCTGAATCCTGAAACCGGAAAGCTGGAACTGGCAGAAGCCAATCCGCTGGTATATGTGCACGGAGGATATTATAATCTGGGAGAGAAAATCGGTAAGTTCGGTTGGAGTGTGGAAAAGAAGAAATCATAAAAAGTGCGATATTGCCATGAATATGCTGCGTAAATTCATTCTTCCCGGTTTGTTAGCCATAGCCTGCACGGCTGTCGGTCAGAATTATAATGCAGATAGAGTGGACCGCCCCAATACAAGAAAAATAAATATCGGTATCAAGGCGGGATTCAACTCTTCCATGTTCATGGTGTCTGAACTGAAAATTAAGGATGTGACTATCGATGAGGTGCAGAACAACTATAAGATAGGTTATTTCGGCGCCCTCTTTATGCGCATCAATATGAAGAAGCATTTCATTCAACCGGAAGTGTCCTATAATGTAAGCAAATGTGAAATCACTTTCGATAAGCTCGGTTCGCAGCATCCTGCCATCGAACCTGATTATGCTTCGGTGCAATCTGTGCTGCACAGTATCGATTTTCCCATATTATATGGTTATAATGTGGTGAAAAAAGGACCTTATGGAATGTCTATCTTCGTAGGTCCCAAACTTCGCTATTTATGGGGAAAGCACAATGAAATCACTTTTAAGAATTTCGACCAGAAGGGGATTCATGAAAGGCTGTATCCGTTCAATGTCAGTGCAGTGATCGGCGTAGGCGTCAACATCTCCCGTATCTTCTTCGATTTCCGCTACGAGCAAGGCCTCGGAAACATCTCCAAGTCCATCATTTACGACAACATCAATTCTGACGGAAGTACGGGGGTGAGCAATATTATTTTCCGTCGCCGCGACAGCGCATTAAGTTTTTCGCTGGGATTCATTCTTTAAGAAATTGAGAGTTGAAAATTGAGAATTGAAAAATAAAGAGTGGCGGTTCAAAGGGTTGAATGTTTAAAGATTGTCAATTGTCAGGAGGCAATTGTCAATTATCCTTTGATTTCATTAACTTTGTGCGCTTAAAATAGGTATCTCGAATTAGAAATTTAATCTTACTTATAAAAGAATGAAAAGAGACGACATCATTTTCGACATTATCGAAAAAGAGCATCAACGTCAGTTGAAAGGAATCGAACTTATTGCATCAGAAAATTTTGTGAGTGACCAGGTTATGCAGGCAATGGGTTCTTGTCTGACTAACAAGTACGCAGAAGGTTATCCCGGCAAACGTTACTACGGAGGTTGCGAAGTAGTAGACCAAAGCGAACAAATCGCTATCGACCGCCTGAAAGAAATTTTTGGCGCTGAATGGGCAAACGTACAGCCACACTCGGGAGCACAAGCTAATGCCGCTGTTTTCCTCGCAGTTCTGAATCCGGGCGACAAATTCATGGGATTAAATCTTGCACACGGCGGACACCTTTCTCATGGCTCACTGGTAAACACCTCCGGTATCATCTATACTCCTTGCGAATATAACCTGAATCAGGAAACCGGACGCGTTGACTACGACCAGATGGAAGAAGTCGCTCTGCGTGAGAAACCGAAAATGATTATCGGTGGTGGTTCTGCATACTCCCGTGAATGGGATTACAAACGTATGCGTGAAATCGCTGACAAAGTAGGCGCTATCCTGATGATCGACATGGCTCACCCTGCCGGTCTGATCGCTGCCGGAGTGCTCGAAAATCCGGTTAAATATGCACATATCGTCACTTCTACTACACATAAAACACTTCGCGGACCTCGTGGTGGTGTCATCATGATGGGTAAGGATTTCCCCAATCCGTGGGGTAAGACCACTCCGAAAGGTGAGATCAAAATGATGTCTCAATTACTGGATTCTGCCGTATTCCCAGGGGTTCAAGGTGGACCGTTGGAACATGTAATTGCTGCTAAAGCAGTTGCTTTCGGTGAAATCCTGCAACCTGAATTTAAGGAATATGCTAAACAAGTACAAAAGAACGCTGCTGTACTTGCACAGGCTTTAATCGACCGTGGCTTTACTATCGTTTCCGGTGGTACAGACAACCACTCTATGTTGGTCGACCTGCGTAGCAAATATCCTGAACTGACAGGTAAAGTGGCAGAAAAAGCATTGGTTTCTGCTGATATTACCGTTAACAAGAACATGGTTCCGTTCGACAGCCGTTCAGCTTTCCAGACTTCCGGTATCCGTTTGGGTACTCCTGCTATCACTACCCGTGGTGCAAAAGAAGACTTGATGCTCGAAATTGCCGAAATGATCGAGACTGTATTGTCTAACGTAGAAAATGAGGAAATTATTGCAAAAGTACGTGCACGTGTCAATGAGACAATGAAGAAATATCCTCTTTTTGCTTATTAAAAAACAATTTCAAAGCTAATAGCTACAAATTGGCAGCTTTATTTCCCATTTAAGGTCTGCTCCTCGTAAAAGGAGCAGACTTTTTTATTTATTAACAATCCTATCCGAACCATCTGTCCGGAATTTCGTTTTTCTTACTATAAAAGAAATATATGATGTTATATATCACTTACAACAAGGACGAATTCAACCGTACAGTGTGCAAGAAGAGAAAATAGAAGCGCACTGGACTCTATATACAGTCATCCCCGTCTTTCCACATTTTATTTTATAGGGAAAGACGGGGATTTATTTTATCGGCACATCATACCGGAATATTTTTTTCTTGAGGATATATTAACTCAATCCTTCTATTTCTCCATCCACAATATCGATGTACAATGCTTGCGGTTCCTTGGGTAATCCCGGCATACGAAGAATTTCTCCGGCAATGGCTACAATCATTTCAGCTCCGTTATTGATAACAATATCTTTAATATGGAACTCGAAGTTGTTTACCGCACCATAAATCTTCGGATCGGCAGAGAATGAATATTGTGTTTTAGCAATACAAACCGGATAATGAGTGATTCCCATTTTCTCAATCAGTTTGATACGACTGCGGGCGATACTGCTATAGGTAATAACGCTGGCTCCGTAAATATTAGTAGCTACCTTTTCGATCTTCTGCTGTATGCTATCTTCTTCTTTATAAGTGTAGCGTAAGGATTCTGACGGATTGTTCTCTATGGTATCTACCACCAGGCGAGCCATATCTACTGCTCCCTCTCCTCCTTCACTGAACGCATTGTTGATGGCAAAACCCACTCCCAACTGTTCGCAATGTTCGCGCAGCAATTCCATTTCTTCGTCTGTATCGGATGCAAACTTATTGAAAGCTACAATGATTGTCTGACCGAATGAGCGAAGGTTACGAACGTGTTTGTCGAGATTACGCAATCCCTCTTTCAGTCCTTCCATATTCGGCTCTTTGATACGGTCGAGACTGACGCCTCCATGCATCTTCAATCCTTGTGCCGTAGCGACAATCACCGTGAGACGAGGTTGAAGCCCGCTCTTACGACATTTGATATTGTAGAACTTCTCCGCACCGAGATCAGCACCGAACCCGGCTTCCGTGATTACATAATCACCGAAAGACATGGCCAATTTGGTGGCAAGGATAGAGTTACAGCCATGGGCAATATTGGCAAACGGACCACCATGTACAAAAGCAGCGGTTCCTTCGGTAGTCTGCACTAAATTAGGATGAATCGCATCTTTCAATAACACGGTAATGGCTCCTGCCACTCCCAAATCTTTCACTGTGAAAGGTTGGTCGTCATACGTGAAGCCCAACAGGATATTTTCAATACGGCGACGCAGATCACTCACATCTTTAGAAAGGCAAAGAATTGCCATGATTTCCGAAGCAGGAGTGATATCGAAACCGGACTCCTGGGTAATCCCGTTGGATTTAGGTCCGAGGCCGACAACGATGCTGCGCAACGAACGGTCGTTCACATCGAGCACTCTCCGCCAAAGGATTTCTTTCAATCCGAAACCTTTTGCCTGGTTCTGATAGAGATAATTGTCGAGCAAGGCGGCAATCATGTTATGAGCAGAAGTGATGGCATGAAAATCTCCGGTAAAATGGAGGTTAATCTTGTCCATCGGAAGCACTTGTGCATATCCTCCACCGGCTGCTCCCCCCTTCATCCCGAAACACGGACCGAGAGACGGCTCGCGAAGAGCGACAATCGCATTTTTTCCAATTTTATTCAGTCCCAAAGCGAGACCGATAGATACTGTAGTTTTGCCGATGCCCGCTTTGGTTGCTGTGATAGCAGTTACCAGAATGAGATTGCTTTTCTTCACTTTCTCTTCATCAATCAGTTGTTCGGGGATCTTTGCAATGTAGCGGCCATAATTCTCCACTTCCTCGCGAGGGATTCCGATACCTTCGGCAACTTGCTTAATCTTCTTCAGCTCAATGCTGCGAGCAATTTCTATGTCTGATTTCATACAGAATATGATTAGTTTTATTTTTGAATGAACAAAAGTATAACAAAAAAGCGAAATAGAGAAATTTAAAGTCTATCGGATATTTATATCTCTATTTATCATAAACACTATAAACTCTTTCCACACAACAACTGTTGTAGATAGCATAACCTAAACAACAACTTAATTATGGAATGGATTATTAATCAACTAAGGGTACATCCTGAACTTGCTATTTTCCTTACGCTTTTTGCCGGATTCTGGCTCGGCAGACTCAAAATAGGAAAATTCTCCTTGGGGACAGTCACCAGCGTTCTTCTGGTCGGAGTATTGGTCGGACAACTGAATATCACTGTAGATGGTCCGATGAAAGCCGTGTTCTTTCTGCTTTTCTTATTTGCCGTTGGCTATAAGGTGGGTCCGCAGTTTTTCCGCGGATTGAAGAAAGACGGTCTGCCACAAGTAGGATTTGCCGTATTGATGTGTATTGTCAGTCTGGTAGCCCCGTGGATATTGGCCAAAATCATGGGATATCATGTAGGAGAAGCTGCCGGACTGTTGGCAGGCTCACAAACAATATCCGCCGTTATCGGCGTGGCAAGCGATACGATCAACCAGCTGGGAATCAGCGATGCACAGAAAGCCACGTTCATCAATGCAATTCCGGTAGCATATGCCGTAACTTATATTTTCGGAACGGCCGGCTCGGCGTGGATTCTGGCTTCTCTCGGCCCTAAAATGCTGGGGGGACTGGATAAGGTGAAAGCCGACTGCAAGGAACTGGAGGCTCAAATGGGAACATCGGAAGCTGATAAACCCGGATTTTCCCCGGCTCTTCGTCCGGTTGTGTTCCGTGCTTATAAAATCACCAACGAATGGTTTGGCAAAGGAAAGAAAGTCAGTGAACTCGAAGCTTATTTATGCAAGAATGACAAACGTCTGTTTGTAGAACGGATTCGTCAAAAAAGAATGGTGAAGGAAGTAGATCCGAACCTGATTCTTCACAAGAACGACGAAGTGGTACTTAGCGGACGCCGTGAATTTGTGATTGGAGAAGAGGACTGGATAGGTCCGGAAGTGATCGATGCACAATTACTTGACTTCCCGGCAGAAACTCTTCCTGTAATGGTGACCCACCGGACTTTTGCCGGAGAAACAGTTTCCAAAATCAGATCGCAGAAGTTTATGCACGGGGTCAGCATCCGGAATATAAAGCGTGCCGGAATCAACGTTCCGGTATTACCTAAGACAATCGTAGATTCGGGAGACATTCTCGAACTTACCGGTCTTAAACATGAAGTGGAAAGTGCTGCCAAACAAATGGGCTATATTGACCGGCCTACCAATCAGACAGATATGATCTTCGTTGGATTGGGTATTTTGCTCGGTGGCCTTTTCGGTGCACTGGCTATTCATCTGGGAGGTGTTCCTATCAGTCTTTCTACCAGTGGAGGCGCATTGATAGCCGGACTTCTGTTCGGTTGGCTACGCAGCAAGCATCCTACTTTCGGAGGTATTCCCGAACCTTCTTTATGGGTATTGAATAATGTAGGGCTGAATATGTTTATCGCAGTGGTCGGTATCGCTGCAGGTCCCAGTTTCATTGCCGGATTCAAGGAAGTAGGCGTCAGCCTGTTTATCGTCGGTGCATTGGCAACGGCTATCCCTCTCCTCGCCGGATTGCTGATGGCGAGATACCTGTTCAAGTTCCACCCTGCCCTGTCATTGGGATGTACGGCAGGAGCACGTACTACAACAGCTGCGTTGGGAGCTATTCAGGATGCAGTGGAAAGCGACACACCGGCATTGGGATATACGGTGACGTATGCAGTCGGCAATACACTCCTGATTATCTGGGGAGTTGTCATCGTGCTACTTATGTAAAACTAACTAAATAAATATCATTATGGAAAAGAAAACAAATAACCCTGCCATTACCAAAAGTTATGCCAAGAAAATGGAAACAATTAGCCCGTTCGAGCTGAAAAACAAACTGATCGATATGGCAGATGAAAGTATCAAGAAGATAGCACATACCATGTTGAATGCCGGAAGAGGCAACCCGAACTGGATTGCTACCGAACCACGCGAAGCCTTTTTTCTGCTGGGGCAATTCGGCCTTTGCGAATGTCGCCATGCGTTTTCACAGGAAGAAGGAATAGCAGGCATTCCGCAAAAGGCGGGAATTGCCGCCCGTTTCGAGGCTTTCCTGAAAGAAAACGAGAAAGCTCCCGGTGCTAACCTGTTGAAAGAGGGCTACAATTATATGCTGATGGAACATGCTGCCGATCCGGATACGCTTATTCATGAATGGGCGGAATCGGTGATTGGCGACCAGTATCCTGTGCCCGACCGTATTTTACATTTTACGGAGTTAATCGTACAGGATTACCTGGCACAAGAGATGTGTGACCGCCGTCCGCCAAAAGGAACTTTTGACCTTTTCGCAACCGAAGGAGGTACGGCAGCCATGTGTTATCTGTTCGATTCATTGCAGGAGAATTTCCTGTTGAACCAGGGGGATGCCATTGCTTTAATGATTCCAGTGTTCACTCCTTATATAGAAATCCCGGAACTGCGACGCTATCAGTTCGACGTGACCGAAATTTCTGCTGACCAGATGACTCCTGACGGTTTACATACCTGGCAGTATAAGGATGAAGATATAGACAAGCTGAAAGATCCGCGGATCAAAGCATTATTTATCACCAATCCGAGTAATCCGCCCAGTTATGCGCTTAGTAAAGAGACTACCGAACGTATCATCAACATTGTGAAGAATGATAATCCGAACCTGATGATTATCACGGATGATGTGTACGGGACATTTATTCCTCATTTCCGTTCATTAATGGCAGAATTGCCGCATAATACGCTTTGCGTTTATTCGTTCTCCAAATATTTTGGAGCTACGGGATGGAGAACCGCAGTGATCGCTCTACACGAGGACAACATCTACGACAAAATGATTGCCCGCCTGTCGGAGGAGCAGAAATCAATATTGAACAAACGTTATTCCAGTCTTAGCCTACAACCGGAAAAGATGAAGTTTATCGACCGTATGGTGGCCGACAGCCGGCAGATTGCATTGAATCATACTGCAGGACTTTCTCTACCTCAACAAATGCAGATGAGTTTGTTTGCCATTTTCTCACTTCTGGATAAAGAAGACAGTTATAAGAAAAAGATGCAGGAAATTATTCATCGTCGTCTGCATGCGTTGTGGGATAACACAGGTTTCACACTGGTGGAAGATCCGTTACGTGCCGGATATTATTCGGAGATCGATATGCTGGTATGGGCGAAGAAATTCTATGGGGATGACTTCGTTGCTTATCTGCAAAAGACCTACAATCCATTGGACGTGGTTTTCCGCCTGGCAAACGAAACTTCACTCGTTCTGTTGAATGGTGGTGGATTTGCCGGACCGAAATGGAGTGTGCGTGTGTCACTAGCCAACTTGAATGAAGCCGATTATGTGAAAATCGGACAAAGTATCAAGTGCGTCTTGGAAGAATATGCCAAAGCATGGAAGGCATAAAATCACCACTTATTTAAAGCGGGAAGTATCGACCTCTTCCCGCTTCTTCTCTTTGTACCCTCCGAATTTATAGTTAAACGAAATGCCGAATGTACGGGTGGTCCGCATATAGTGGTTTTTCACATTCTGCAATCCGTAACGGACTTGTGTCGAAATGGTGGAGGTATTGAACAGGTCGTCACACTTCAACGTCAATTGTGCTTTTCCTTTTGCAAAGGTGTAACGAAGCGCTGCATCCAGATTTCCCGAACGGGGAAGATCGAAAATTCCCTGTATGGCTTTATTTTGATAAAATCCGGTCAAGGTAAACTTTAAGTCGGGCTTGGTGGAAAGGGTGAATGTGTTGTTCATCGTCAAGACGAATGTATATAGTTTGCGGTCAAACGGGATATCCCAGAAATCACAGTCTTTCTGGCGATAACGAAAACCGATAGCGGTGAAACGGGAGTCCAGCCATTTTTTCACCTTAAAGGGAACTGTCATTACCAATCCGGCCTGTGATGAAAAATCAAAATTGAAGAATTTGTAAATCTCTACCAAGCGTTCCGGTGATTGGTAGAGAGTTTGCATTTGATTGTCTTTTGTATAGCTATAAAAGGCGGTAAAAACATACTTGCCTTTTAATATATAATTAAGGCTGGTTTCATAATTCGTGGCAGGTTTGAGATAAGGATTTCCTTGAATTTCAGAATATGCTCCCATGTAAGAGATTGCATTCTGTACGCTCCAGTATTCGGGATATTCCTTGTCACTACTCAATGAGAGCTGGAGGACATGTCCGGCAGCGGGTATATAAGTTAGATTAGCTACCGGGTACAGGCTCCATTCATTCCAGATATTTGTATGATATTGCTCCGCTGCCAGAGAAACATCGGCCGAGAGTTTTTCACCGAAGCTTTTACTTAGTCCGGCATACACATTCAGGGTTTGCTCGCGACGGCGGGAGGTCATGTTATTATCCGGTAACAGATTGTCTGTTTCCGGGTCATAATACCTTTGATAACTATGGTCTAAAGCGGTCGTATAGGTTATGCCATAATTCAATCCCCAGCCTTTGCCCAAAGTATGTTCTTGTCCGGCATAGAAACGCCATTGATTGATTTGCTGCTTATCCCGGCTTAGGAAGTTCATCGTCTCTGCTCCCATCGTGCTATGTAATAGTTCGCTACCGGGAGAATGATAGGATGTAAATGCTACGCCTGCTTTCAGTCCGAAAGGGGTTTGATAATCTAATTTTGCATTATGGAGCTGGCTGTCTCCCTGTGAATCGGTAACGGAATTCTGTGCACCGGTAGCTATGGAATAATGCTTGGAATCGGTAAAGGCTGTTGTATAGACCAAGCTTAACAGATGATTTTCAGCGAAAGAGTAGTCGATTCCGAGGCGCATCTGATGAGTGTTGGTACGGGAAGTCATGATTTCATCCATATCCATCTGATGCACCGAACCATCGGCCAACGTGTGAAGTGCTTCTTTCTCCGTAATCCTTCGGTCGCGATCATAAGAGTAAGAGTAAAGAAGATCTGCAGAGAATTTACGTCCGGAGTACAGAAGACTTCCACGTTCTGCCAAAGATTCGTAGTGATGTTGATTCAAAGCTGTATAAAGTTCTCCTTGAAGGGAAGATGCCTGTCCTGTGCCGGGTGCTAATATCAGGTTAATCATCGGTCCGCGTACCTGATAGCGTGCCGGAGCGGAATACATCACTTCCGCCTTCTCGATCCGGCTGACAGGGATTGATTTTAATAAAGCGTCTAATTGCTCGACGGACAGTGTGGTAACTTTTCCGTTGATGACAACGGTAACTTCCTGTCCTCCCAACATCAGACTATTATTCATATTTACTATACCCGGAAGATTTTTCACAACATCATAGGCATTATCCACAGGCAGGTTACCTACCAGCCTCGGTACGTCATACACAAGTTTGCCTTGTTCGGCTTTCACTATCGGGCGTTCACCCGTAATCATTACTTCGGGCAATTCCTGAAACAAGCTATCCATATAACCTATATTCTTGATACTGTCGACAGGTTTCTGTGACTGTTGTCCGATTTGTGCTGTAGCAGATATCCACACGCAAAGAAGAGACATAAATAGTAAATTAATCCGTTTCATTTCGTCTTTATTTTTAGAATACGACAAAATACGGTAGAAAAAATGGATATTTGCGTTATCACTGGCTTATCTAGTGTTATTTAGTCTTATCAAAGAGAAGAATAAGAATAGTTTCCTATTATCTTTGTCAGTATGAAATTACCGCTAAAACATATCGTCATACTGGTTATCTGCTCGCTAATCGGAATTTTTGTTTATCAAGCTTATTGGTTGACAGGGCTTTACCGGTCGATGAAAATGGAAATGGAGAGCAATATCAGAGATGCAATGCGGACGAGTGACTTCAACGAGGTCGTGCTCCGGGTTAATGATTTGCAAAAAGATAATGTGGAACACGGTTCGCTAACGGTATCGGCCGGATATGATGCGGACGGCAATTCATTAGTGACCCAACAAACGATTTCTTATACGGATAGTAGCCGTCAGGATACGATACATTCCCGGACAGAAACTACCACAGACACGGTAAAAACCGTTGGCAATGCTTCTGAAGATTCCAAAGCTGTTGCAAGTAGCGAAAGCGGACTGGATGTATTATTGAAAAAGCAAGATTCGCTAAAGGAGTTGTTAATGAGTATTCAGCAGGGCATTCATTCAGGTGTGGACACTTATATAGATGTCAACCTGCAGCGATATGACAGTTTGCTCACCCATGTGATGAAAGAGCATAATCTTTCTATTCCTCATCACACTCTTTTGATTTATACAGGAACCAGTGCCGATTCTTCCATTGTATATACAGATACATTAGGTCTTGCGGGAGATAGCAGTTATATTCCCAGTCCCAAGGCAATTCGCTATGACTATGAATTTAATATGCATCATAGCCAACGCTACCAACTGGTGTTCGAGCCGATCAATTCATTGGTATTAAAGCAGATGACAGGTATTCTGGTCACTTCATTTGTAATTCTTCTGATTCTCGGATTCTCTTTCTGGTTCCTTATCCGGACGCTCCTGAAACAGAAAACACTGGATGAAATGAAAAGTGATTTTACCAATAATATCACGCACGAATTAAAGACTCCCATTGCCGTAGCCTATGCGGCTAATGACGCATTACTGAACTTTAACCAAGCGGAAGAGAAAAGCAAGCGCGACCAGTATCTACGCATCAGTCAGGAGCAGTTGCAAAGGCTTAGCGGGCTGGTGGAACAGATTTTATCCATGGGAATGGAGCGTCGCAAAACGTTCCGTTTGCATCCGGAGGAAATCAACCTGAAGGAGCTGATTACTCCGCTCATGGAGCAGCACCAGCTAAAAGCGGACAAGCCTGTACATATCGAATTGGACATTAAACCGGAAACGCTTGTTATTGTTGCCGACCGTACGCATTTCAGCAACATCATCAGTAACTTGATAGATAATGCTGTGAAGTACTCGAAAAAGGAAGCCGAATTGTCTATTTCCTGCCGACAGACAGGGGGAACAGTAACCATCAGCGTTACCGACCGGGGAATCGGAATTCCACTTGATAAACAAAAGCATATATTTGATAAATTCTACCGGGTCCCGACGGGCAATCTTCATAATATAAAAGGTTACGGACTAGGACTGTTCTATGTCAAGAGCATGGTCGAAA
This sequence comes from Bacteroides sp. BFG-637, assembly GCF_024793605.1. Lineage (NCBI taxonomy): Bacteria > Pseudomonadati > Bacteroidota > Bacteroidia > Bacteroidales > Bacteroidaceae > Bacteroides > Bacteroides sp. BFG-637. The sequence continues at coordinate 5,103,845 of NZ_JANUPD010000002.1, forward strand.
AACATGGAGGGACTATCACCGTAAAGAGTGAACCGGACAAAGGAAGCACTTTTACCATTACTTTATAAACCCATAAAATCATGAGTAAAAACAAAATTACCGTATTACTGGTAGAAGACGAACAGACGCTCGCCATGATCATCAAAGATACACTTGAAGAAAATGATTTTATCATTCATACGGCGAATGACGGCGAGGAAGGTCTAAGCCTTTTCTTCGAACTTCATCCGGATATACTTGTAGCTGATGTGATGATGCCGAAAATGGATGGCTTTGAAATGGTACGTCGCATCCGCCAGACGGATAAACAGACTCCTATCTTATTCCTGACTGCCCGTTCGACCATCAATGATGTGGTGGAGGGCTTTGAACTCGGAGCGAATGATTACCTGAAAAAACCTTTCGGTATACAAGAGCTGATTATCCGAATCAAAGCACTGATGGGAAAGGCTTTTCTCTTCACAGAGAATAAGGTTGCCAATCATTTTGAGATAGGAAGTTATCTGTTTGATCCTGTTGCACAAACTTTATTACACGCAGGAACGAGACAGGAACTCTCTCATCGTGAATCGGAAATCCTGAAACGGCTTTGCGAAAACCGGAATCAGGTAGTCAACACGCAGGATGTCTTGCTCGAACTTTGGGGAGATGACAGTTTTTTCAATTCCCGAAGCTTGCATGTGTTCATCACCAAATTGCGGCATAAACTCTCGCAAGATGAACAGATACGTATTGTCAATGTACGGGGAATCGGTTATAAACTGATTGTCAACTAAACTCTTTAACACCGCAAAGTGCCATGAATAAAAGACAGTTCACAGGATTTATGTTTTTACTTTGTACCTGTACCGCATTTGCGCAACAGGTGGAAGTGAAAAAGGATAGCATCGGCCGTGCGGTTCTTCTGCCACCGGAGCAAAAGCAGCCATTAAATATGGATAAGGAGGGCTTCATCTTACCCGATATGAATATAACGCCGAACGACAGGAAGCCAACCATTCAAACGGATAGCATGACGCTTCATATATTTCCTCCCGAATTTATGGATACTCCCTGGCCTACTCCCAGACTGGGTACTTCTTTCGATCCTTTCAGCCGCGACTATAATCGGTCGGATATTTTCGGGATCAATGCTAACAGCTATTTAAGTACGTATAGTTTGCATAATACGTATCCTACCATGGGGACGCATATTCAGGTAGGTGCCATTTATACGTATGCCCCTAATGAACGATGGGAGTTTTCAGGTGGGCTGTTCAGCGCCAAATATACAATGCCTTCTTTCAAACATGGCGCCAGAAATGATTTTGGTTTTAGCGGTTCGGCCGCTTACCGGATTAATAATTTTCTGCGTATACGGGCTTTTGGTGAATATTCTGTGAATGGTGAACGAAATGCTTCGCAGGGGTATCTCACTCCTATCTATCCGCAAAGCGGTTATGGCATGATTATTGAAATCAAGTTCAACGATTATATCGAACTCCATGGAGGCATGGAACGTTCATACAACCCGATGAAAAGGAAATGGGAGACGACTCCTGTCATTTATCCGGTGATTAAATTGAAAAGATAAGTTTTTTTCTAAGAAAACATAACGGAAGCGGATAGTCAGGTGGAAATTATCTATCTTTGTGGTAAATCAACCTTTACGAAGATGAAAAAACTGATTCTATTTCTTTCGCTGATATTATCGGTCGGTTTTGCATCCGCACAGTCGGAAATTCCTTCCGATAGTATTCGTCGTGCTCCATCTACCAATATCAAAGAGTTTGGTGGTTTTCTGCTGGATATGGGGTTAATGAACGTAGCAACTCCCGAACTTCCCAAGTTTAATTTAGATATGCCTAATATGACGAAAGATTATAATCAGCTCTTTCGTTTAAACACGGATATTACCTATTCTCAAGGATTCACTGACTCCTTTTCTTCATTTTCTTACTCCGGGTTTTCCGGTTGGGGATACGGATATGGTTGGGGATTGTCTTCTTCTCCACAGTTTATGCAGATGGGATCTTTCAAACTGAAAAACGGAATGAGAATCAATACTTACGGAGATTACAACAAGGATGGCTGGCGGGTGCCTAACCGCAGCGCTATGCCTTGGGAAAGAAATAATTTCCGGGGAGCGTTTGAACTGAAATCTGCTAATGGTAATTTCGGAATACGAATTGAGGTGCAGCAAGGAAGAAATACTCCTTATTAAATAATAATTAGGCACGGATTACACGAATTTCACGGTCTTTAGGGTTATCATTGCTGAAAAATAACCGCGTTAATCCGTGTAATCCGTGCCTAAAAAATAGCAATTAATTAGTGGCAGGTACTTATTAAAATCTGGAAAATCAGAAGGCTTTGTCTGCCGCACTGATTGCATTAGCTATACGGTCACACCACGAATCAAATTCCGGATCGAGTGTTTGAGTTTCCGGATGAGAAAGCATATAATGTACAGCTTGCCGCAATCCGTCCGCCATGGAGATATGGCATATAAAATCCGGGACAAGCCGCTTTATCTTCGAATTATCGAAAACAACCGTAGCTGCTTTATCTCCTAAGAGTTCCCCCCTGAAATCATAATGATCGCTATGTTTGGCAAGGAAATCGGATGCTACGTGCAATGCGTTCAAAGGTTTGCCTAACGCATCGGCGATTGTCTGGTAAATCTGGTTCCAGGTCATACTTTCATCGGTAGTGATATGAAAAGCGTTCCCAATGGCATGTGGATTCGCCATCAGTCCGACATAGCCTTTGGCAAAATCTTTGGAGTGAGTCAGTGTCCACAAAGAGGAACCATCGCCGGGAATAATGACAGGTTTGCCGTCAAGAATCCGTTTGAGAATCTGCCAGTTTCCGTTATCTCCATGTACGGCTACGGGAGGTTTGGTTCCGTTATAGGTATGGCTGGGACGAACGATGGTCACCGGAAAACCACTTGTCCGGTAGGCTGACATCAATACTTCTTCCGCTTCTATCTTGTTTCTGGAATACTGCCAGTAGGGATTGACCAGAGGGGTGCTTTCGGTAATGCGATAATCGGTCAATGGCTTTTGATAGGCAGAGGCACTGCTGATAAAGATGTATTGCCGCGTTTTATTCTGAAACAGGCGGATATCACGCTTTACGTCTTCTGCCGTATAACCGATGAATTGTGCAACCACATCGTAATGTTCAAGTGCGATGGCTTTTGCCACAGCTTCTTCATCATTAATATCTACAATGATACTGTGAATTCCTTCCGGCATTTTTTTTGAGCCGCGGTTAAGGAGAGTAATCTCCCACCCTCTCTGTTGCGCCAATGCAACTACATCTGTACTGATAGTACCCGTTCCTCCAATGAATAATGCTTTCATAAAACCTGTTTTTTATATTCTCCGGAGCAAATATATCAATTCCACGACTTACTTCCAGCAATCATTGCCATTTATTTTTCTGCCCGCAAGTTTATGTAGTATACAGATTACTGATTCTTGTACCCTTATTACTGATTTGCACAACGAAATAAAAAAGATACCTCCAAATGTTTTATCTTTGTATCAGATTAATAACAAAGCATATGGATGAAATAACAAAAATTGAAACCGTCGATCAGTATGACCAGTTGTTTGGACTGGAGACATTGCACCCTTTAGTTAATGTAATCGACTTCTCAAAAGCTACCAAGTCGGTTGAGTATATCCGTATGAACATCGGATTCTACTGTCTGTTCTTGAAAGATGCCAAATGCGGGGATCTCAAATACGGACGCAAGAATTACGATTATCAGGAAGGAACGGTTGTCTGCATGGCACCGGGACAAGTGAGCGGAATAGACAACCGTAACCGAACGGCTCCCCGTACCAAGTCGATTGGGGTTTTATTCCATCCCGATTTAATCCGTGGAACTTCATTAGGACAGAATATCAAAAACTATACTTTTTTCTCTTACGAGGTAAATGAAGCATTGCATCTTTCAGATCAGGAAAGAGAAATCGTAACCGATTGCATACATAAAATCCGGCTCGAACTGGAGCATACTATCGATAAGCATAGCAAGCAGCTCATTGTACGAAATATCGAACTGCTACTGGATTACTGTATGCGTTTCTACGAACGGCAGTTCATTACACGCAATCAGGCGAATAAAGATATAGTCGTTAAATTCGAGCAATTACTGGACGAATATTTCCAAAATCAGGTGGCAATGACCGAAGGACTGCCATCCGTGAAGTACTTTGCAGACAAGGCATGCCTCTCTCCTAATTATTTCGGGGACCTGATAAAGAAGGAAACCGGAAAAACTGCACAGGAATATATCCAGTGCCGGATTATCGAACTGGCCAAAGAAAGAATACTGGAAGGTGTTCAAACTGTCAGTCAGGTAGCTTATGAACTGGGATTTCAATATCCACAGCACTTCAGCCGGTTATTTAAAAAGCATGTCGGCTGCACCCCGAACGAATATAAACAAAAAAACTAGACGTATTTTAGATACAGGAGTCTCAACATCATGGGAGATAAAGTACTCAAAATAGGAACCGTGCATCAATGCAATTGTTGCCTGGGGAGTAAGACACTACACCCGCTGGTAAGTGTCATTGATCTCTCAAAGGCTGACTTGTCAGCTCATACGGGCATCAAGTTCGACTTTTATACGATTCTATTGAGTGAGTGTAAATGTGAAGCGTATATGTATGGTCACCAGTATTATGATTTTTCGGATGGTACTTTGCTCTGCCTTAGTCCCGGAGAGTCTATCAATATGAAGGAAAACAGTAAGAATTTTCCTTCCAAAGGATGGATATTGGCTTTTCATCCCGATCTGATTTGTGGTACTCCGCTCGGACTTAATATACATAACTATACTTTTTTCTCTTATCTGCCTGAAGAAGCATTACATATATCTTTGCGCGAGAAACAAATCATTCTGGAGTTTATGGATAAAATAAACCAGGAACTCGAACGTTGCATTGACCGCCATAGCAAAAAGATAGTTTCCAAGTATATAGAACTATTGCTGGATTACTGCGTCCGTTTCTACGAACGCCAATTCATTACACGTAATGAAGCGAATAAAACGATTATCAAACAATTCGATAAAATCATAAATAACCATTTCGAAACGAAACAGGTACCGACTGTCGATATACTTTCACATAAGTATTGTGCAAACCTGCTTCCATTTGTCTCCTGAATATTTCAACGACTTACTGAAGTACGAAACGGGGAAATCATTTAAAGAGTATATTGAATTCAAACGCTTCGAGATTGCTAAAGATTGGTTGGTAAATACTGATAAAACGATCAATCAGATAACGCAAGAGCTGGGTTTTCAGAATCCACAGTATTTCAGCCGGTTATTTAAGAAAATCACAGGTTGTTCTCCGAATGATTTCAGGATGCCTAATTGAAAGTATATGTAAAGGGATTAGAGGAGGATAAAGCCATCAAAAAGTCTTAATAAAAATTGAATTGGAATATCAAATTCTTAATCTATGTTATGAAACATACTTTTTTTCTTGGATTATTTGCTAAGTTGCCAAAAGTATGTACCTTTGCAATGTGTTTTTCATAGTATTAGATTTAAGGTTAACAAAGGTTGGAGCAAGGCGTTGCTCCTTTTTTTATGTCCATACGCTAGATACTCCTTTAAACATGGCATGACATTATCCCTTAATCACTGCCATTGGAGCCAGCTCTACCAACGGTTTCACCAAGTCCCGCTCATTCGCTATCACTTGCGCAATATCTTTATAAGCTCCCGGTGCTTCATCCAGTTCGTTCTGCGAACGAAGTCCGTGAATGATACCTTGCTGATCCATTCTTTCCTTCTCTTCATCCAGTGACAAACGGCGACAGGCATCCTTTCTTCCCATTAATCGACCTGCACCATGCGAACAGCTTTTGAAACTCTCCGGATTACCCAGTCCCTCAACAATATAGGATTTAGTACCCATAGATCCGGGGATAATACCGATCTCACCCTCATAGGCACGCGTAGCACCTTTTCGGTGTACAATCACATCCTGATCGAAGTGATTCTCCCAAGCGGCATAGTTATGGGCAATATTAATCATAGGTTCAAAGTCTGTTTCAGGTTTCACCGCTAGGATAGATTCACAGATACGGTTCATCATCAACTGACGGTTGGCAAAGGCAAAAGCCACACAATAATTCATTTCACGGAAATAATCCTTTGCCATCTGTGTCTCCATTGGCAGGTAAGCCAGTCCCGGTACCATTGCAGAATACCATTTCTCATTCCAATACTGTGCAACCTTATTATAGTGATTGGCAACCTTCAAACCAATGTTACGGCTTCCGGAATGAATCATCACCCAGACGTCAGATGTCTCTGTATCTTTCTGAATCTCAATAAAGTGATTTCCTCCTCCCAAGGTTCCCTATCTGCTTCAAACAAGCCTCGTACTGATTCTTCAAAACAGGCATCTCTTCAATGTCGAATCCTTGCGGAAGCAATTCCTGATCCTGCTTTTTATTCTGATGATCGAATCCCAAAGGAATAACTGCACGAATCTTCGACATAATGGAAGTCAAATCCGTATAACTAAAATCTTCCGCTTTTAGATTCGTTTTAATCGCACACATACCACAACCGATATCCACTCCCACAGCATTGGGAACAATCACGCCTTTGGTAGCCAACACACCACCAATAGGCATTCCTTTTCCCGCATGGGCATCAGGCATGATGGCAATATGTTTAAATGCAAAAGGCAGTGAAGTCAAATCCATGATCTGCGACATACAAGAGTCCTCTACTTCATCCAACCAAAGTTTAGCGGGTAAACGTGTTCCCATAATTACTTTTTCCATACATCTTTTCTTTTATCAATTCATATAAATTTCGTTATCGGGAGCAAAGTAAGAAGGGAAGTACGAAATCTATTTGCGCAGTTGATATTATTATTTATTTTTGTAGAAATAATCTATAACATCTATATATAGAACCTAATGAAGAAGATATTAATTATCGGTGCCAACGGATTCACCGGACGCCAGATTTTAAACGATTTGTCTGCTTGTAAACAATATAAGGTAACGGGCTGCTCCCTGCATCCGGATATTCTTCCCAATAACGCGGAGGATTATCGTTTCGTCGAAACAGATATACAGAATGAAGCGGACGTTAAGCGTCTCTTCAAAGAGGTTCAACCCGATGTAGTCATTAATTGCTCCGCCCTGTCCGTGCCGGACTATTGCGAAACGCATCACGAAGAAGCCTATCTTACCAATGTTACTGCAGTAGGCCAACTGGCTGATTTATGCGAAGAATACAAAAGCCGGTTCATTCATTTATCTACTGACTTTGTTTTTGATGGAAAGATAAACAAAGCTGCCGGACTGTTATACACAGAAGAAGATCTCCCTGCTCCGGTCAACTATTACGGATATACCAAATGGAAAGGAGAAGAGAGAGTGGCAGAAACTTGCAGCAGCTATGCCATTGTCCGTGTAGAAATTGTTTATGGCAAGGCACTGCCGGGACAACACGGTAATATTGTGCAGCTGGTAATGAACCGTTTGAAAGCCGGACAAGAAATACGTGTCGTGTCCGATCAATGGCGGACACCAACCTATGTTGGAGACGTTTCGGATGGAGTGCTACGTTTAATAGAACATACGACGAATGGCATCTTCCACATCTGTGGAGATGAATGTATGACCATTGCAGAGATTGCCTATCAGATAGCAGATTATATGAAACTCGACCGTTCTCTTATCCATCCTGCCACCACAGAAGAAATGAATGAAAGCACTCCCCGTCCCCGCTTCAGTGGCATGAGTATTGATAAAGCCCGGACAATGCTTGGATACAGGCCCAAAAAGTTAAAAGAGATTCTTACGAACTGGGATAATCTATAAGGGAAAGAGCACATAACCAACTTTTTACAACCATCTATCTCGTTCAGGATATTCCTTTCTCTCTTTCTCTTCATTTATTGCATATTTATTTTGAAAATATGCAATAAATAACTATCTTTGCACCAAATTCAAAAAAGACCAATGATGAATCAAACATTACAATTACATAACGCTACTCTTTTTCTTGCAGGAATACCAATTTTCTGTAAGTCCTGTTGCGTGCATGTGCATTGGTTCAGTGGATTCATCTAAATTTCCCAACTATTTCTTTACAGGAACTACCTGCTGACTTGTTTTGTTAGTCACAGCAGTATTCCTTTCTGATTTTCAAGTAGATGTAACATCTTCTTTGAAAATTCCTTTGTGTGTTGTCAATCATCAGTTTAACCTAACCCAAAATATATACAATTATGTTCTCTATTATATCTACCATGTTTTTAGGAATCGGCATCGGCTATGTATTGCGTAACTGGAGTATTCTACAGAAGACAGAAAAGACAATTTCTCTTACAATATTCCTGTTGCTCTTTATTCTCGGTGTATCTATCGGTTCTAATAGTCTGATTGTGAACAATCTTGGTAAGTTCGGATGGCAAGCCATTGTTCTTGCTGTGTCTGGTGTATTGGGAAGCCTGATTGCTGCCCGTTTGGTACTACAATTATTTTTCAGGAAAGGAGGCGAACAATGAAAGGAAGTCTGATCGTTATAGTATTCTTTTGTGTAGGCTGTATCATGGGAGCTTTCAATAAGTTCGAGTTTGATACACACACAGTTTCCATGTACATACTTTATGCATTAATGCTACAAGTAGGAATCAGCATCGGTTCCAATAAGAACCTGAAAGCCATTGTTTCACATTTGCACCCTAAAATGTTGCTGATTCCATTGGGAACGATTATCGGTACGCTGTTATTCTCCGCCCTGGCAAGTTTGCTATTGCGTCAATGGAGCGTGTTCGACTGTATGGCAGTGGGAAGTGGATTTGCCTACTATTCACTCTCTTCCATCCTTATCACCCAGTTCAAAGAACCCTCCATCGGACTGCAACTGGCTACGGAACTGGGAACCATTGCCCTGCTGACTAATATTTTCCGTGAGATGATGGCACTTCTTGGTACTCCGATCATCAAGAAGTACTTCGGGAAACTCGCTCCTATTTCAGCAGCAGGAGTCAACTCGATGGATGTACTGCTGCCTTCCATCACCAGATATTCAGGAAAAGAAATGATTCCCATCGCCATCCTGCACGGCATTCTGATTGACATCAGCGTTCCCGTTTTCGTTTCTTTCTTCTGTAATCTTTAACCCTGTCCGGGAATAATAACCTTATTTATTAATGCCCGGAAACAGCCAATACAAACTTTATATCAGCATAGGAGACAGCGTCTCCTAATGCTACCTTTATAGCGAATATTCCCATATATTCATGTTCATCCAAATACTTGCGAATCTTCGCTATATTTTCAGCTTTCACCACCTGCTCTACTTTGATCTTTCCCGAACGGACATAATGCTCCAGATGTCCGGCAATGGTTCCGGATACCAACTCACGAGCCTTGGCTATTTCATCTATATTCATTCCCTGACGGAACATTTCATAGCTAACCAACTTCGTATCTTTCTTCGCCTCCTTCTTTTTCTCCTTCTCCGCCTCTTTCTCCTGTTTCTCTGCCTCTTTCTGCAGTTTCGTCTTTCGTTGCCTTACCGTATCATCGCTATTACCGGAGGAGATTAACAGATCCGTTATCTCCGGCCTCTCCAATTGATTCTCCGCCATATACTTGCGGATAATACCGAGAATCTCAAGCCCGTATCTCTCTACTCCTTTCGCTCCAAAATAAGGTATCGCCTCCAAAGCTCTTGGACTATCCGGTAGCAGATTCACAATTCCCATCAATGCTTTCTGTTGCATAATCACATAAGCAGGAACATTCATCTCCCTTGTTTTGGCTGTTCTCCATTCAGACAGGGCACGATAAAGCTCCGGATGCAGAATATCCGTAGGAACCTCCACCTTTACCTTTTCAGCACTGCGTGTACGCTCTTTCCGTTCCTTACGTTCTTTCTTCTCCTTCAAAGCCTTCGAAGAACCGGAAGACGTAGAATCATCTTCAAGGCTCAACATTACTTTAGCCTTCAACTTCAAATAATCCGTAATAGCAAACCTCCCTCTTGTAGACACAGCTTCCAACAGAGACTCTTTAATCCACAACGCATCATCCAGCGCCTGCATACGCTCTGCCAACAGCTTTCTCAACTCTTTATTATCAAGAGGCATATTAGTCTTATTGTACAAAGCCCGAACCGGTTCCAACTCTTTATGAAAATATCCGGCACCGGAACGAATCCGCTCCTGTAATTCCTGATTCGTCGCATAATCTTCACTCTCATGTATCAACCGGGTATACTGATTGCGGAAACGTTGGGACACCTCCACAATCTTCTCTTTAACATGGGGAGCCAACGCCTTATATTCAGCCAACTGCTTCGGAAAGAGCTTATACAAATCCTCATCCATAAGACGAAGCAACCGTTTATAAGCCTGATCGATCGAATAGAAATTAAACAAATCACTCAACAAATCAAAGAAATACGCCTTTTGCATATCATTCAACTGCTGGCTGCCCGGCTTATTCTGCTCCACCGCTTTGGTGAAATTATCCACCGTAGCATCACTTATTATGGCTTCCCTGCGCAAAGGAGACTCCAACACCATACCCTCCAACGTCTTGCAACGACTCAAAGCCACATAAGTCTGCCCATGCGCAAAGGAATTCCGTGCATCAATAATGGCACGTTCAAACGTCAAACCCTGACTCTTATGTATTGTAATAGCCCACGCCAAACGAATAGGATACTGGCGGAACGTCCCTTCTATCACTTCAGTGATTTCCTTCGTCTCCTCATTCAACACATACTTATAATTCCCCCACTCTTCCGGCAACAACTGAAATTCGGATCTGTCTCCCTTACCACGCACCACAATACCCGTTTCATTAACCGCTACCACCTCACCAATCATACCGTTATAATACCGTTTCTCGGACGATGGATCATTCTTCAGGAACATAATCTGTGCTCCTTCCTTAATTGTCAGAAGTTTATCCGCAGGATACGAATATTCAGGAAAATCCCCCTCTATCTCGGCACTAAAATGATACGCCTTGCCGGGCAACGATGCCAGTTCGCGATCATTAACCCTTTGTGCCTGATTATTATGCGTCGTCAGACGAATATATCCCTCTTCTTTTTGCGGCTGAAAGCCGGGCTGATAACGACGGTTCAATTCATTCAACACTTCATCATCCGCCTTATTCTCCCGGATTTTATTTAATAAGGAAAGGAAGAACGTGTCACTCTGACGATATACTTTCTTGAGTTCAATCGTCATATATGCCGTTTCTTTCAAGGCATGACTTGCAAAGAAATAAGGAGTCTCATAATGCTTTCTCAACAACTCCCACTCATTATCTTTCACGACAGGCGCCAACTGTTGCAAATCGCCAATCATCAACAGTTGCACCCCACCAAAAGGTTTCTCTCTATCGCGATACCTCCGCAGAGTTGCATCCACCGCATCCAACAAATCGGCACGTACCATACTGATCTCATCAATAACCAGCAAATCCATACTACGGATAATATTCCGCTTTTCTTTACTGTAACGATAATGCGTCTGGGAAGAATTAAAGGTGGTTTCGGGCACAAAAGGAGCAAAAGACAACTGAAAGAAAGAATGAATCGTTACGCCTCCCGCATTGATGGCTGCAATCCCTGTCGGAGCCAATACGACCATGCGCTTGGGAGTATGTTCTTTCAATCGTCTAAGAAATGTCGTTTTCCCGGTTCCTGCTTTTCCGGTAAGAAATAAATGTGTGCCTGTATTTTCAATGAACTGCCAAGCAAGCTGCAGTTCCGGATTATTTTCCATGCTTTTTACAATTTTCGGTAAAGTTACTGAATATTCTTTTTCTTTCGTCTTGATACGAAAGAAAAAGAACCAAAAAGAAAGAATCAAGGCTGCGTTTTTCCGGCTACTCCGGTGCTTCCTCCGGCGTTAAAAAGGGCAGAAACTCGCTACGCTCAAACAGTCTGCCCTTTTTAACGCCGGAGAAAGCACCTGCGCTTGACGCCGGAAAAACGAGGCCGGAAGACCTGCGGCGTGAAAACCTTACAATGTGGAAAACTTTATTTACTAAAAACTCACTATATAAGAGAGGAATATAGAATAAAACTAATATAGCAAAAAGGATTTATAGAATAAAGACTTAACAAAATGAAAGTGAATGTAGCTAAAGTCCCAAATGAAAAGCTTAATAGAATAAAAAGCTAATAGAATGATAACCAATATAACCCTAGTAATATAAAGAGACTTATGAAAGATTCCCCCTTATAAAAAAGCTTTGCTATATAAAAGCCGCAGACGTTATACGACTTAATATAGCAAAGCAGAACAATATATAATAAAATTACAAACGATATAACAGCGACTCACCAAAACAATACCAAACATATCGCGCGTCTTCCCCGCAAACTCCTCCAAAACAGCTTCCCCACAAACCTACCCTACATCCTGCAATACCTATCCTGCACCCCACCCCGCCAGGTTCCCCGGCCTACTTTTTTCTCCGTCAGGCGAGCGCCCGTAACGGAGCGTTAAGAAGGGCAGACTGTTTGAGCGTAGCGAGTTTCTGCCCTTTAGCGAAGTGAAGGAAGCGAAGTAGGGAGAAAAAAGTCAGCCTTGAATTTTTCTTTGCTTCTTTCTTTTGTTTCAAGACAAAAGAAAGAAGATTACTTCATGGAGCCCCCCACAATATCCAGCAATTCGTTTGTAATCGCCTGCTGCCGGCTCTTATTATACTGCTTCGTCAAATCCTGAATCAGCTCGTTTGCATTGTCCGTAGCCACTTGCATAGCTAGCGTACGTGCAGCGTGTTCCGATGCATTGGAGTCGACAGCAGCAGTAAAAATCTTCTGGCTCAATACAGTTGGGATTAAACTGGCGATTAATTCTTCCGCGTTTGGCTCGATGATATAATCATTAGCAATTTCGTTCTCCTGTATATCTTCCTTACCTCTGTTTCCCTCCTTGTTCCCGTCCTCTTCGCCAACCACATTCGTCAGATTAATAGGAAGATACGTCTCACGGAGAAGAATCTGTATCCCCATTGATTTGAAGTGATGATAGATTATTTCCACACGGTCTACCTCGCCTGCCACATACATATCCATCAGTCGGTGAGCCAGTTCGGCAGCCTCCTGATACGTCGGTTTATCGGAGAGCGTCGGAGAAACCTCCTGCGGTTTGAAACCCATCCGTTTGGCAGCTTCATCCACTTTCTTGCCTACCGGAAATATCAAGATATTATCCTGTCCTAAAGTACGGAATTCCCCGATAGTCTGCATCATCATTTTGATGACGTTGGCGTTGAAAGCACCACAAAGAGAAGTGTTCGAAGAAAAAACAACGATTGCTACACGCTTCACTTCACGCTCCTGCACATAAGGAGATTCGATAGGCAGGTCCGCGCTTAGGAAGTTAGTCAGAATCTTGTTCAACTTCTTCTGATAAGGCAGCATATTCTCAATGGCTCCTTGTGCCTTATGTAATTTGGCAGAAGCCACCATCTTCATTGCTGAAGTGATTTTTCGGGTACTCTTGACCGAATTTATTCTGGTTTTTACTTCTTTCAGTGAAGCCATAGTGATAATTAAAAATTAATAATTAAAAATTAAAGGCGATCAGATAAATTGTTTAGCAACCATGGCGGCAGTCTCTTCGATAGCCTTGGTCACCTTATCGTCAATCACACCCGTTTTCAATACATCCAGTACATCCTCCTGATGATTCAGTTGCAGAGATTCGATGAAGCTACGTTCAAAGTCCTGCACCTTATCCAAGGGAACATCGTGGAGCAGTCCGTGTGTACCACAGTAGAGGATAGCAATCTGCTGCTCTACGGGCATCGGACTGTATTGAGGCTGAATCAACAGCTGGCCGTTCTTACGTCCCTTATCAATGGTCAATGCGGTAATCGGGTCCATGTCGCTGCTGAACTTGGAGAACGCTTCCAGTTCACGATACTGTGCCTGGTCGATCTTCAATGTTCCCGCCACTTTCTTCATGGCCTTAATCTGCGCGTTACCACCTACACGGGATACAGAGATACCGACGTTGATAGCCGGACGCGTACCCTGGTTGAACAAGTCAGTTTCGAGGAATATCTGTCCGTCAGTGATAGAAATCACGTTCGTCGGGATATAAGCCGATACGTCACCAGCTTGCGTTTCGATAATAGGCAATGCCGTAAGCGAACCACCACCTTTGACAATACCCTTCAGACTTTCCGGAAGGTCGTTCATTTCGCGAGCCACTTCCTCCTGGCTGATAATCTTGGCAGCACGTTCCAACAGACGGGAGTGCAGATAGAAGATATCACCCGGATAAGCCTCACGACCAGACGGACGGCGGAGAATCAGAGAAACCTCACGATAAGCTACCGCCTGCTTGGAAAGGTCATCATAAACCACCAATGCATGACGACCGGTATCACGGAAATACTCGCCAATGGCAGCACCCGCAAAAGGAGCATAATACTGCAATGCAGCCGGATCACCAGCCGTAGCAGCCACCACAATCGTGTAGTCCAGTGCTCCGTACTCACGAAGCGTATTAACGATAGAAGCAACGGTAGAACCCTTCTGACCGATAGCCACATAAATACAATATACAGGATCACCTGCCAGGAAGTTACTGCGCTGGTTGATAATCGTATCAATAGCGATGGCAGTCTTTCCCGTCTGACGGTCGCCGATAATCAACTCACGCTGTCCGCGACCGATAGGAATCATGGCGTCTACCGCCTTCAATCCCGTCTGCAACGGTTGGTTCACAGGCTGACGGTAGATTACCCCCGGAGCTTTCCGTTCCAATGGCATATCATACAGTTCGCCGCCGATCAATCCTTTGCCATCGAGCGGTTCGCCCAACGGGTCGATCACACGTCCCAGCATACTCTCTCCTACACGGATGGAGGCGATACGTTTGGTACGCTTTACAACAAATCCCTCCTTGATCTTGTCCGTCGGCCCCAACAGTACAGCTCCCACGTTGTCCTCTTCGAGGTTCATCACAATTGCTTTGATACCATTGTCAAACTCCAGCAATTCATTGGCTTCGGCATTCCGCAGTCCATAGATACGCACTACGCCGTCGCTCACCTGGAGCACCGTACCAATTTCGTCAAGTTGCACATTAGCGTTGATTCCTTCGAGCTGCTTGCGCAATATATCAGATACTTCGCTTACTTTTATATTTTCAGACATTATACAATTCTCCTATTCTTATCAATAAATTGTTGTTTCACTCGCTTCAACTGCGTGGCAACACTTGCATCCAGCCGGTAGTCGTTGACATCGAAGATAAATCCGCCTTCAATAGAGGGATCTACCACCGTTTCCAGTTCCATCTGGGCATGCAAGATATGCTCTGCCGCAGAGCGGATCCGGCTTTCCGTTTCCTTATTGACAGGAACGGCTGTAATCAACTTGCCTATTCCGATGTGCTTCAGTTTCCGGTAAAGATCCAGATACATCAGGCTGATAAATTGCAGATAGCCTTCACGCCTGTTGCGCAGTACCAAAGTGATAAAACGGACAAACTCTCTGGTCGATTTTCCGTCACCATCGGCAGCTGTGCAGACTAACGCCAACTTCTCCTTGAATGAGATGACAGGATTATCAAGCGCTTCACGCAGACCGGGCAGTTCACAAAAGCTGTGTGACAGAGTCAAAAACTCCTGATACAACCTATCCTCCATACCTTTTTCCTGTGCGTATTCAATGATGGCTTTCGCATAACGCATTGAGAGTATTCCGACTTCCATCTTCCTTAGTTCTTATTCGGGGTTAGTACTTCATCCAGCATACGGTCGATCATACCCATCTGTGCTTCCTTGTCCTCAAGACTCTTGCGGAGCACTTTCTCGGCGATGTCCACAGAAAGCACGGCTACCTGGCGACGGATGTCGCGGATGGCTTCGTCTTTCTCTATCTGGATTTGTTGTTTCACCGCATCCAGTTCTTTTTGTGCGGCAATTTCGGCTTGTTTACGGGCCTCGTGAACAATCTTGTCACGTTCTTCCATTGCTTCCCTCAAGATGCGTCCTTGTTCTTTGTTGGCAGCTGCCACCAATGCGTCGCCTTCTTCTTTCAGTTTAGACAACTGGGCATTAGCTTCTCTCGCCACCTCCAAAGACTGGTCGATATAAGTCTTGCGACCCTCCACCATCTTGATGATGACGGGGAAGCCGTATTTCGCCAATATCACGAACACAATCCCGAATGAGAGAAACATCCAGAACAGCAGGCCACTATCAGGTAATAGTAATGACATAATCTTTATTTACGATTTTACGATTTACAATTTACGATTTCGCGGCTGATCATGATTTGAAACATGGCTCACGCCTGCGAAATTCGCTTGTTATATGCCTGATTAGAGGAAGAACACCAACAGACAAACTACTACCGCCAACAAAGCCACACCTTCAATCAAGGCGGCAGCGATAATCATATTCATACGGATGTCCCCTGATGCTTCCGGCTGGCGTGCGATTGCTTCCATTGCCGAACCACCGATCTTACCAATACCCAAACCAGCTCCGATTACTGCAAGACCTGCACCGATAGCTGCACCTAATTTACTAACTCCTACTGCTGCTGCAGTGGCTTGTAACAATACTGATAGTAACATAATTTTCAGTTTTAAAATGGTTTATATTTTCTCTTGTTTATTATTTAATCATTCATTCCGCGCGTCTATTCCGTATCTTTTTTATCGACGTTTTCACCGCGTTTCATTTCAATCTTCTTCTGTTTTCACTTTGGCACCTTCCTGTGCCAGTCCGATAAACACTGCCGACAACATCGTAAATACGTAAGCCTGGATGAAAGCAACCAACAACTCAAGCGCATTCATAAAGATGTTGAACAATACGGATGCCACCGTCAGCGTGCCGTTCAGTGCAGGCCCCATGCTTGCCGAGATAAAGATCAGGCAGGTGAGCACCAGCATCGCCATGTGTCCTGCCAGCATATTGGCAAAAAGACGGATCATCAAAGCAAACGGTTTCGTAAAGATTCCGAAGAACTCGATGAACGGCATCATCGGTATAGGCACTTTCAACCACCAGGGCACATCGGGCCAGAAAATATCCTTCCAATAATGTTTCGTACCGAAGATATTCACTGCCAGAAACGTGCAGACTGCAAGCACCATAGTGATAGCGATATTTCCCGTCACGTTCGCCCCTCCGGGAAAGAACGGAATCAATCCCATCATGTTATTGATAAAGATGAAAAAGAACGCTGTCAACAGATACGGTGCAAACTTCCGGTAGTTGGGTCCTACACAACTCTTGATAATATCGTCGTTCACCATCATGATAAACATCTCCATGAATCCGATAAATCCTCCCGGCGCTTTCGCTCCTTGCGGGCGTTTTCTGTACCAGTGTGACACGCTCAATACGATAACGAGCAACAACACGCTGTTGAACAGCAAAGCAAACGTCACTTTTGTGATGGAAATATCCCACGGGCGAACCTGTTCGCCTGCCGCATTATACTCTACCAGTTTGCCCTCGTACTTGCTTCCTTCAGGAGCGATGGAAAGTCCTTCATAAGTATCTCCATTCTCTTCGAGACGGGAAGAAAGGAACGTGTGCCAACCTGTAGTGCTACTATAAACAATGATAGGTAATGGTATAGTAATGTGCGTGTTACCCCACGTTGTGATATGCCATTCGTAGGAGTCTCCGATATGACCGAACACAATTTCTTTCACATCCACCGTGTTCTCCTGTTCCTCTTTCGGAGTAATCTCGTCCTGCGTCTGTTGTGACACCGCTTCCCCCTCCTGCTCCTGTGCAGGAACCGGCAAGCTGACCACTGCCATGAGGCAGAACAGAATTAACGGAGCTACTATGTTATGCAACTGTTTCATTTTTCTTCTTATTTTTCTTTTTCCGTTTCTGATTCAACTCAAAAGAGAAGAAGAACCAGGTTTCGAATACCAGATATATCAAATAGAACGAGATAAACGTCAGCAGAAAGGCTCTGGCTTCTTCGCGAACGGCAAGACAATAAATCAATACCAGAATCAGCGATAGAATCATTTTTATCATCTTTATTGCCAGATACAACAGTAACAATCTCTGTGGAGCATGCCGGCGGCAAGCGTCGAACATATAGATGCTAAACAGACCAAAGAAGTAAAAATAGACCGGAATAAACGGATACCCTCCGAAATAATGTCCTGGCAAAGCGAAGTGTAGAATGACAGCTCCGAGTGCCGCACTTATTACTGCAAATAAGGTATGCAAAAAAATAAAATTCCGTTTAGTTTTACTTATATTCACCATGTTACTGTGTTTTTCTGTAAAGTTATAATCTCGTTTTTTTCACACTTTTGATATTTAGTCTTTGTGCCGGTGGGGAACTTCCGTCAGGAAACACACGCGGAAACCGTACCGTCACTCATTTCGACAAAACCGCCCTGAATATCCATCGTGTGCTCTTCTCCGTCCATCGTCGTGTAACTCAACGTTCCCTCTTTCAACGACGAAACAATGGGCGCATGCCCGGGGAGAATAGAAAACGAACCGATCATTCCCGGCAATGTGACAATCTTCACATTTCCGTCGAATATGCTCTTTTCGGGCGATACTATACTCAAATGCAGTTCTTTCATCATGCTATCTTTTTATTTTTTTGCCTGTTCCAGCAATTTCTTACCTTTCTCTATTGCCTCCTCAATGGTTCCGACATTCAAGAAAGCCTGTTCGGGAAGATAATCCACTTCTCCTTCCAGAATCATCTTGAATCCCTTGATAGTGTCTTCGATGCCCACCATCACGCCCGGAACGCCTGTAAACTGTTCGGCTACGGCAAACGGTTGCGAAAGGAAACGCTGCACACGGCGGGCGCGGTTCACTACCATCTTGTCTTCTTCCGAAAGCTCTTCCATACCGAGGATGGAAATAATGTCCTGCAATTCCTTGTTACGTTGCAGAATTTGTTTCACTTGCTGCGCTACGTCGTAGTGCTCCTGACCAACAATGTGCGGATCGAGGATACGTGACGTAGAAGCCAACGGGTCTACAGCCGGATAAATACCCAGCTCCGTAATCTTACGATCAAGTACGGTAGTGGCGTCCAAGTGGCTGAAAGTCGTTGCAGGAGCCGGGTCGGTCAAGTCATCGGCAGGCACATACACCGCCTGTACGGAAGTGATAGAACCTTTGCGGGTAGACGTGATACGTTCCTGCATCGCACCCATTTCCGTAGCCAGCGTAGGCTGGTAACCAACGGCGGACGGCATACGTCCTAAAAGGGCGGACACTTCCGAACCTGCTTGTGTGAAACGGAAGATATTATCGATAAAGAACAAGATATCGCGTTTCTCACCTTCTTTTCCTGCGTCGCGGAAAGATTCCGCTACCGTCAGTCCGGACAATGCCACAGAAGCACGTGCGCCCGGAGGCTCGTTCATCTGACCGAAAATCAGAGACACCTGCGATTTCTCCAGTTCGTTATAATCCACTTTCGAAAGATCCCAATGACCTTTCTCCATTCCTTCCTTGAATGCCTCGCCGTAACGGATTACACCGGATTCAATCATTTCGCGCAGCAAGTCGTTACCTTCGCGGGTACGTTCACCTACTCCGGCAAATACAGAGAATCCGTTATGTTTCTTGGCGATATTATTGATAAGTTCCTGAATCAATACAGTCTTTCCTACACCGGCGCCGCCGAACAAACCGATCTTACCACCTTTGGCATACGGTTCGAGCAGGTCGATCACCTTGATACCTGTGAAGAGCACCTCTTGCACAGTTGTCAAATCCTCAAACTTAGGGGGTTCTCGGTGAATGGAATATGCACCTTTACGGTCGAGTCCTTTCATACCGTCGATTGAATCACCGACTACGTTCATCAGCCTTCCTTTAATCTGTTCGCCAATCGGCATCGTGATCGGGCCTCCGGTGGGATACACTTTCATGCCTCTCTGAAGTCCGTCAGTACTATCCATCGCTACGGTACGCACCGTATTTTCACCGATATGTTGCTGAACTTCTACAACCAGTATTTTGCCGTTTGGCCTCTTTATCTCCAGCGCGTCGTGGATGCTTGGCAGCACCAATTCTGCATCCGTACCTTCAAAGTACACATCGACCACAGGGCCGATCACCTGCGAGATATGTCCGATAATCTGTGACATAAGCAATCTCAATTTATTTATATTATTCTTTTCTCTCCCTTTGACTTTATAATATGACAAGGAATGAACATTTTTCGCGTTTTACCTATTTTCATTATTATAGTAAACAGTTGAGTTCAGTTTTTGTTCAACTATTTTCTATATTCGATAAACTTCTGTCCTTAGAAATAGTTAAAGAAACAACTGCGCAAATGTAGAAACAATTCCGTGTCGTTGTGCTTCCTTTTTCATTATTTGTCGTTCGATAACACTTATTAGACCTACAAAGACTACAGATTAACCAATTCCGGCGGCTTTCTGCTATAAATTAAAAGCAAAACAAGTTTAGTACTAATAAACTATCAATAAACTAAATTATCTCCTCCAGTTTCCTATCTCCCTGTTTAAAATCAATGAATTAGCCAGAACAGAAAATAGTAGCAAAGGCAACTAGTTTTGTGTTCGAACACAGAAAAGACGGTTTTTCCATGCTTTCCTTAAGAAAGTTTAAAGTCAGACTCCCTGTTTTCCTACTATTCATTCTTTCATATTCCGTATTCCTGCGTTAAGACCCACATCCATCTTTATAAACTTCCCGATTTATATAAAAGAGCAATATAATAACGCTCTATACAATTATTATCTCATTTTTTTGCTGTAATTTTGCACCACTTAATATAAAACACTCAAAATGATGAAGAAAATACTATTACTCGGTTCCGGCGAACTAGGAAAAGAATTTGTAATTTCAGCTCAACGTAAAGGCCAGCACATCATTGCTTGCGACTCCTATGCGGGAGCACCGGCTATGCAAGTGGCCGATGAATTTGAAATATTCGACATGTTGAACGGTGAAGAACTGGAACGAGTGGTGAAGAAACACCGCCCGGACATTATCGTTCCGGAGATTGAAGCAATCCGTACAGAACGTTTATACGACTTCGAAAAAGAAGGTATTCAGGTAGTTCCCAGTGCCCGTGCCGTGAACTTCACCATGAACCGCAAAGCCATCCGCGACCTTGCCGCTAAAGAACTCGGATTAAAAACGGCCAAATATTTCTATGCCAAAACCTTGGAAGAACTGAAAGAAGCTGCCGATAAAATAGGTTTCCCTTGTGTCGTTAAGCCGTTGATGTCTTCTTCCGGCAAAGGACAATCGCTCGTGAAGAGTGCCGACGAACTCGAACACGCTTGGGAATACGGATGCAGCGGCAGCCGTGGCGATATTCGCGAACTTATCATTGAAGAATTTATCAAGTTCGACAGCGAAATCACCCTGCTCACCGTTACTCAAAAGAACGGTCCTACCCTCTTCTGCCCTCCCATCGGACACGTGCAGAAAGGTGGCGACTATCGTGAAAGTTTCCAACCTGCACACATTGATCCCGCCCATTTAAAAGAAGCGGAAGAGATGGCCGAGAAAGTAACCCGTGCACTGACAGGCGCAGGACTTTGGGGAGTTGAGTTCTTCCTAAGCCACGAAAACGGAGTCTATTTCTCCGAGCTTTCCCCGCGTCCGCATGACACAGGTATGGTGACACTGGCGGGCACACAAAACCTGAATGAGTTCGAACTCCACTTACGTGCCGTGCTCGGCCTGCCCATTCCCGGCATCAAACAAGAACGGATAGGTGCAAGCGCTGTGATCCTTTCCCCGATTGCCAGTCAGGAACGCCCTCAATATCGCGGACTGGAAGAAGTGACGAAAGAAGAAGACACCTACCTCCGTATATTCGGCAAACCGTTTACCCGCGTCAACCGCCGTATGGGAGTGGTGCTTTGCTATGCTCCGCTGAATGCCGATTTGGATGCCCTGCGTGATAAGGCAAAGAGAATTGCCGGGAAAGTAGAGGTTTATTAAAATCCAAAGAACCATAGAAAACTAGAGGAATCATAGAGAAGATAAAAAACGAGGCGTGTGTCGAAAGTTAGTGATTACCACTTATTGACACACGCCTCACTTTTTCAGAGAATATCTATCGATTCATCACCATCTTATTCTTTAGAAGAACACCATCCGCTTGTTTATAATTTCAAAAAGTTTGTTTTTTAGCACATTAGCATTGATCGGTTTGGAAGCATAGCCGTCGAACCCTTCGCTAAGAATACGCTGCTCATCCGAAGCATAAGCATAAGCCGTGATAGCGATGATAGGAATTTCGGCAGATAGTTTGCGTATCTCTTTCGTTGCTTCGTATCCGTTCATTATAGGCATATTGATGTCCATCAATACAATATGCGGATGCTTCTCCTTGAACAAATCGACAGCCTCCTGACCATTCCAGGCATGGATAATATTGAAATCCTTGTGCAAGATATTCTCGAACAATTTATAATTACTCTCGTTATCTTCGGCAATCAAAATACTGATATCATCGCGATGCACGTGCATCATGTCGAACTTCGGTTCCTGCGACTGCATCTTTTTTACAGGATGATAAGGCAGCGTAAACCAGAAAGTAGAACCCTTTCCGTACTCCGATTCCACACCTATTTTCCCTCCCATGTGCTCCACAATCATCTGGCAGATTGAAAGTCCGAGTCCTGTGCCTTGCGCAAAACTGTTGAGCTTCACAAAGCGGTTGAACACCGTTCCCAGTTTGTCCTCCTGTATGCCACAGCCCGTGTCGGTCACATAAAAGCGCAACATATTCTCTTCTTTCTCCAGTGTATATCCGAAAGTGATGCTACCGCCTTTATCGGTGAATTTGATTGCATTGGTGATAAGATTCGTAATCACTTGGTTCAACCGGTTGCCATCTGTTTCAATACAACAATCCGGCATAGGCTCCATCAGGCTGAAAGCCAGCCCTTTTTCTTCCGTTCGGGCTTGCAGTGAGCATTTTATACCCCGCAAAATCTCGCTCAAATGCTTGGGCAGGTAAGCAAACTCAAGTGTGCCCGATTCTATTTTGGACAAGTCGAGGATGTCGCCCACCAGTTGCAACAGCAGCTTGTTGTTGTTTTCGATGATCGTAATATACTCTTCTTTTTCTTCCGGTTCCTCTACGGTAGGTAATAGTCCGGAGAAACCGACAATCGCATTCAGCGGCGTGCGTATCTCGTGGCTCATATTGGCAAGGAAGGCACTCTTCAGGCGATTCGATTCCTCGGCACGGTCCTTGGCACTTACCAATTCCTCTTCCAAAGCCTTGCGGGCGGTAATCACCAATGAAGAACCTACCAACGTCAGCGGGCGACCGTTTTCGTCACGGGTGGCAACAGTTGCCTGTGCTTCCACCCAGTCCGTTTGCAGTCCCGTAGCCGTGCGGGTAACCACCCGGTATTCTTCTTTCACCTTCTTGATAGTTCCGGTTATCAAATCCTGATAAGCCTTCTCGATGCGTGGCCGGTCTTCCCTGAATATTTTTGCAAAGTACTGTGCATCCGGCACAGAAAGTTGCTCTTCGGTAACATCCTGTTCTTCGGTGCTCAATTCGATAGGACGGTTTATGTCGCAAAGAATCATCCTCCGTTCCAGATCCCACTTCCAAGGAATGATGTCGGCCACTTCGAGAGCCATAATCAACTTCTGGTTTGTGGCGTTCAGTTTTTGCTGGGTGTGATACAAATCCGTGCTGTCCACACCAAACACATCTATGTAATCTTTCTTCGAGCTAAGAGCCAGCACGATTTCCTGATGCTTATTGGTCTGTGGGGTATAAAATGAATACGTGATCGGACGTTTTCCCTTATCCAGAATCTTCACATAGTTTATAGAGGCAAGGAAGTTTGTTCCAAACAATTCACTGGCCCGTTTGCCGATTACATCCACTTTAGATTCATACTGTTTCAGGAAATGCTTGTTTATGGAACAGATTTCCATATCAACGATTTCGCCCTCATCATCACGTATCAGACGTTCACGGGCATAGATGATAGGCATATTATCAAACAAATCCGACAACTCTTGTGCCGTTTCCAATTGCGTCTGTTGGGCTTCACGCACCCTGCCTAACGCTTTTATTCTTATATATTGATAAAGCACCACAAAGAGAATAACAAAGAAAGCGATAATGGCTATGAATAAATAGCCATACTGCTGCCATACAGTTTGCGGACGGTTGAAAAAGACAGAACCGGACGGACAACTGTCCGGCGAGAAATTCCGTTGCAACAAAGCGGGATAATTGAATATATTTTCTCCCTTCGGAATGTAAAACGGGATAGTGCGCGGAGCAACTCCCGACAGTACAGCGGAGAGTGTTTTGAGCAACTGCTCGTTGAAATCCGTTTGTGAATACATAAACCCTCCTATCATTCCGCTATTTACGACCAGAGAGTTTTTAAGTGCAAATATCGGAGTCACACTATTGGAGATTACCTGGAATGAATTAGCTTGCAACTGCACATTTCCGGCTACCACCTGACGGGTGAACCAGGATGAAAGAAGTACTCCCGTGGTAGCACTGTCCACTTTGTTCAGTTTCAACAGCAAACTGTCCGTAGTCATATTTGCAGCCGAATAGAAATCATATTCCAGCTCCGGATATGCCTTCTGCAATAACTGTTTCATGTCAGTATTGAGTTGCTGATTCACATAACGTCCGTCTCCGATCAGGATAATCTTCTTCATACCGGGAATCATATGTTGCAGCAGCTTCACATTTTCCTCAATAAACACACGGGTCTGGAGCAGTGTGAGATTATACTCTTCGGTGAAGTTGGTAAGCGGAACCTGTTCGGACGGTACTACCGGATATTTTTTAATGTAGCAGTCATCGGGACCCATATAACTCTCTTCCCCGCACAAAATGAGGGGAACATCTCCCCATGCTTCACGCATCTCATTGCGGAAGAGCATCATCGAGTTGCCCAACAGCAATACGGCTTTAGGTTTCTTCTTTCCATATTTGGCAAAGATATTCGTTTTGAGGTCCGCCAGTTTCAAGCTGTCATCAATCATCAGCATATTCATGTTTTCCACATATACTTCTGTTTTTCTTTCCATGTTCAGCCATTGCAGAACAGGGGGAAATGATGGCATTACTCCAAGGAGCATCCGATGTATAGGTATTAAGTATTAGCAGATAATCACTCTGGAAAATGGTATCTTCTTTCACTTGAGGAAAAAGGGTGAGAGTCCAAAGGCATAGACTTACCAGCAAAATGGCTTTACGGAACTTTAGTGCTTCCATATTTTCTTGTTGTTTTATTTGTGATATTGATAAACTTCGCAAATCTATGATTTATTTTTGGTATTTTGAGTAAAAACATCAAAAAAAGAAATGATTTTCACTCACTTTCCGAAAAATATCAGTTTATCTTCGTTATTATGCGAATCCCGTTCCAGAAAGTGCATACGCACACTCTGAAACGGGACTACACTTTTGAATGACTCCGGATTCATCGTCCAAAAAAATTTCTACATACCTATTTATATAATTATGTCTTTCTCCGGCGACCCGAATTCGGCTTTTACCTCAAAACAGGGACACGATTTCACCCATTCTTCCGGCTCTATTTCACCATTTCCGTTCAGGTCGGGACTAAGATCACGATGGCCGCACACCCTGCAATCCGGGTAATCCCGCAACAACGTGAGAACCAATACGCGCAGTGAGTGCTTCTGCCATTCGGTACGGGTGTCTTTGGGCTGCCCTGTGCGGTCGACATGTGTACCGAAGCAGTTTGAATGCAATCCGCACTTTTCTGGGTTCGGACAAGATGCCGTTTCGGCAACTGACGCCCAAATGGTTGAAGCGTTTTGAGAACAGTCTACGGGAACATGGATGCAGTTGGAACACGGTGTCTACTTATCTGCGGAAAGATTATTGATTTTGTGAAGCGGTCAAGAGGGAAAGCAATCTCCTGACAAATAAGACGTTACTTCGTAGGTAACGGAAATTTAATTTGAAACGAAAAAGGACACAGAGTATGTATATACTGTAACTGTCAACATGCCGGATGATGGAAAAGTAGAAGCCGGACAATAGTCACCTTTTGGATTATTTTATCCTTCTCCTTGACCATATTCAACAAAAAAGCGCTATCTTTGTTTTGTAATTGAGACACAACATACAATGGGAAGATTTATCAATCCCTTTACCGATTTTGGCTTTAAGTTTTTATTCGGCAGAGAGGTAGAAAAGGAGTTATTAATTGACTTCTTGAATGATTTGCTCGTAGGAGAGCACATAATCACCGACATCCAGTTCCTCAACAACGAACAGCAGCCGGAAGTAAAAACAGAGCGAGGTATTATCTACGACATATATTGCGTAACCGACACGGGCGAACGCATTATCGTAGAAATGCAGAACCGGGAACAGCCTTATTTTAAAGACCGTGCCCTCTTCTATCTCTCACGAGCCATCACGCAGCAAGCAAAAAAAGGTGTTTGGGACTTCCAGTTGGATGCAGTGTATGGAGTGTTCTTCATGAATTTCGTGATGGACAAGGATATGCCCGCTAAAATCAGAACGGATATTATACTTTCTGACAGGGATACTGGGAAGCTCTTCAACAACAAGTTCCGGCAAATCTTTATCGAACTGCCGAACTTCAACAAAGAAGAGGATGAATGTGAAAACGATTTTGAACGCTGGATTTATATATTAAAGCATATGGACACACTTGACAGAATGCCTTTCAAGGCTCGCAAAGCAGTTTTTGAACGACTGGAGAAGTTGGCTTCCAAAGCGAATATGACCCAGGAAGAAAGAGCGCAGTACGAGGAAGAATGGAAAATTTACAACGATTATTTTAATACGTTGGACTTTGCTGAAAAGAAAGGAATACAGAAAGGACTGCAAGAAGGGATACAGAAAGGTCGACGGGAAGGACGGCAAGAAGTTCTTATCGAGACCGCTCGTAAATTCAAAGAAATGGGATTTACTACTGAAATGATTGCCAAAGGCACCGGACTTTCAAAAGAAGAAATAGAAAAGCTATAAAATCGACTTATTACGATTAGTACCTCCTCGGAGGAAAACAGGAATACATATCAGAAAAATAAAAGTCCCGTTTTGTCTTGCAACAAAACGGGACTTTCTCTATAAAAAAACTACTACCTATCGTTTCTTGCTCAAGAAACGCTTTGCCAAATACTTACGCAAAGGTTCATCATAGAATTTCAAGCTTAGATAAGCCAGTACAATGCATAATGCGTAAACACATAAAGCTACCTGCCAAGTCTCGCCCAGCGTATAGAGTTGATTCTTAATCAGCCATGCATAGAACAGATACATCAACGGATAGTGTATCACGTAGATCGGATAAGATATATCTCCCAAGAACTTACATATCTGCGTTGACCGCTTATCCGTCGTACTTCCCGACGCACCCAGCCACACAAGGATAGGGAAAGCTACGACAATGCAAAACGCTTCATACACACCGTTCGTACAAACCGGCTCTGCACCCTCCAAATAAGGAACGGAAAACAGGGCAATCAATACAAGGGTACATATCCAGAAAGCGCCTTTCACTTTCACTGGTTTGAAGTTGCGGGATAAAAGCATACCCAAAGAGAAAGGGAAAAGCATTCTCAATGATCCGCCCAAGAAGTTTACACCATCCAGCGTCCATCCTACCCCCATGTTTCCATAACCGGAGACATCGAAGATGGCGAATGACGTCAACGCCACTCCCAACAATACCACCATCACAGTCAACGCCTTATTAGACAGACGGCGAATGAACAACGCATAAAGGATATTGCCTATATACTCGAAAAATAACGACCAGCACGGCCCGTTCAGCGGAAACATCTCGCCATTGCCACGAACCTCATAGCCCGCCCCCGGCATGGCAGGAATGAAAAATATCGTGCAAAGAAGAGACAACATCACCATGGATATGGCAACGTGTGTTCCATCCCATTGCACAGAGCCCTGAATGCAGAACGTGATAGCTCCCAGAACAGCCCCCCAGAACAACCATGGGATGAAGACGTATCAACCGGCGTTTAAAGAAATCTTTCATAGTGAGACTCTTACCCCAACGGTCGTCGTAAGCGTAACCGATCACAAAACCCGAAAGGATAAAAAAGAAATCCACGGCCAAATATCCGTGATTCAAAGTTTCAATAGCACTATTACTGGCAAAAGCGAAGCCCTCGAATACATGATACCAGATCACCATAAGAGCCGCCACACCGCGAAGTCCGTCAAGAAGATCATAATGCGCCTTGGTGTCTGAAAAGGCTGAAGCAGAAATGTTCGACATTTGTTTTTCTATTAGTAAGTTAGTATTTTCAGAGGACAAAGATACGGTTTGCGCTACGAAGTTTCTTTGCTCTAAAGCAAAAAAGCCCTGCTAATCGCTATTTTTTAGCGCGCACCCGGCTAAGGGTATAGATGGAAATGCCCAAAAAAGCAGCCACATATTTCAGCTTCACCCGGTTTATCAGTCCGGGATAGCGGCGGTTGAACTGTTCGTAGCGTTCTTTGGGCGAAAGTTGGAGGCGTTCCACAAACATGTGGCTAAGCTCCTTGTTTACATTCTGATGCAGGATTCTTCCCCAGTTGGCTATGTCGATATACGTTTCGTAGAGGGCATTCAGCTTGTCGATGTGGATAACGTAGATTTTGCAAGCGGAAAGCGTTTCAACGCTTTCTATCGATGGTTGCTGATAGTAGAGCGAATCCATGCCGAACGTAACGTCACCCTCCTGACTGAACCACGTAGTGGTGTCCTCTCCGTTGTGATGGAATATAGAACGGGCAATGCCCTCTTCAATGAAATAAACCAAGCGGTCTGTCACTCCTGCCTGAACAATATAGGTATCTTTGGGATAATACCTTAATTCCATATTCGCCTGAAGCGCTTGAAGTGCTTCGTCGGAAACCGGATAGATTTGCCTGATTTTACGAATGATATTTTCCATTTGGGGGAATGGCGTATTGGGGGTTAATGACGTACTTTAGGATATTTATTATTAAAACGGAAACCAAGACCGAGCATCAGATAATTAGGAGTCTGGAAATCCTGAAGATTGTAGCCGATGTGAAGGAATGAACTCCGGGTGACGTCTATCTTCAACGCAAAGACCTGATACAGTCCGCGCAAATCGCCACGCCCCAGCACATTTGTTCCCAAGCCGACACCGATAGTAAAAAACGGCATCACGTATTCTGCCCGTCCGGAGAGTCCCAGCGCAAGCTGATGCTGAATGCCCGGCACGAGAAATTTACGACGGGAGGAACCGCTGCCGCCATCGTACTCTACCAGCGCATCTTCGGTGTACACATTGGCACTACCGTCATAGACACCATCCAGCGAGACTCCGAAGCGCAGCTTATAGTTGAGATTGTACATCGGAGCAAAGTTGAATCCCGCTACGGGATAGCTGCCCGGTGATGCAATCTGTTTCTCGCCCACATAGACACCTTTCCGGCGCCACGAGCCGAACAACACAAGGTCATAACTGACGTGCCGCGGAAAACGGGGAACGTAGGGATGAACCAATGATTTAGTGAGGTCGGCTTCTTCCCGGTTGAAGTTGTACACCAGTCCGATTTTCGCTCCGGTGGTGTTGACACCTGCATTGGGAAACTTGGTGTTGCCGTTAGAGAAATGCGTGAAGTCTCCGCCGATGATAAAGTCGAAATAACGGGAAAGCGACCAGTTAAGGTAGATACCTGCGTTGAGATAGGCATTCACCCGTGAGCCTACGGCTCCGTTGTAAGAGTTGTAATCGTTGTCATAAGGTTTCCATCCGGCAGAGATACCGAAATTCCACTCGTAATTGAGCGAAAGGCGGGGATTGAAACGGGCAATGCGTGCACCTTGAAAGACATAGAACGTCACAGGATCACCCAGCTGCTTTTTATCGCCAAAGGTGATGAAGGCCAAGCCGAAACCTTGATAGGCTCCGCCATAGATGCGGTCGGCACAGGTGTTGGGACGAAACTTGAAAGAGTATTTCAGATGAGCGGCAAATGAACTCTGGATGGGTTTCCACCGTTCGTTCTCGCCTTGCAGGAAAGGATTGGTGGGAAACACGTATTGCGGCCGCGCCTCTATCCCCAACCGGTGAATGAAATGGTGGGGAACATAGGGAGCTACGGTGTCGGCTCCGCATTGCGGGAAACTATTGTGCCGGAAGCCATGAATTTCTTCCTGCAATCTCCGCACTTCTTCACGAAGTTGGCGGACGTCCTGCTGGAGCTGTTTCACCTCTTGCCGCATTTCCTTCATCTCTTTCTCTTCCTGCCCTACCTCCTGCGCACAAAGCGAAGTGCCGGGAAAAAGCAAAGCGGAACAGATTACGGCAATTTCCCATCTGGGTATCTTTACTCTCATATAATAGTCTGGTTAGTCTTTTCAGAACGGAAGTTATAAATGGAGCTTCTCAATAAACTGTGCCACATGATAGCCGTCCATCAATCCATGATGGCAGGTTACGGAAACGGGCATCATCAGTCTTTCTCCGTCGCGGAAGTACTTTCCGGTGGAGATTTTGGGAACACTGTCGCCCGAACGCATATTGGTGGGGTGCTTCATGTCGGTGAATGAGAGCCACGGCACTGCCGAATAATGAATGGCATTGGGATGGAAAGTGCCTCCTTTGTTGAGTCCCGTAGTGGCTTGCAAACGTTCCATCTCTGCTTTTGCCCGACGAATAAAGACGAGTTCGTCCGGATCGTATTCAAAGGCGGCAAAAGAAAAGGTATGGTCGGCACGGCCTACGGTAGCTTCGGGCAGAAGGCTGTCATAGCACACCACCTTATCGCCTTCGATGCGGTAACGGAATTCTTCTACCGCAGCAGCGGCTGTCGTTATCCGGTGGAGGACTAACAGGGAAAAGGATATGCCTTTGGCTTTGGCTTCCTGATACGCGCGCGTACAGTCTACCTGAACGGTTACTCCGAAAAACGGATCGTCAAAAGCACTGAAATGTTCGTAATGTTCTCTTCTGTTCCAAGTAGCAATATCGATGATCTTCTCCTATCTGATTCATTCTAAACACTCTTTTTTAGGTTTCACCACAGAGGACACAGAGGACACAGAGTTTTTTCGGTAAGGTAAGACCGGAAACAATGGAATCAATTGCATTAATCCGGTGAAAAAGTTCTATAAAAGCTCTATAAAATCTCTGTGTCCTCTGTGTCCTCTGTAGTGAATAAATTACTGATGTTGCTCACGCAACAGGTCGTTCACTGTTTTTACCGGGTTGAAGGTGGAAAGTGGCACTTCTACAAAGACGGTATTCCAGTCGCTCATCGCACCGTTCCACAAGCCGGGAAGTTCGAGAGCTTTCAGGTCTTTGCCGTTCTTCGATTTGTAGGAGATGAAGCCTGTTGCCTTATCTACGTACTTCACCAGGTCGAACTTATGTCCTTTATAATCGCGCACAGCACATACGAGGTCTACCGGATTGAAGTGTGTGCCTTTCTCGAACATTTCTTTCTTCTCCGGATCGTCCATGTCAATCTGTGAGCTTTCGAGGATTTGCAAGGAGATGGTTCCGTCGCTGTTGTAAGCAAGGAACGGGCCGCCACCGGGTTCGCCTACGTTCTTCACCATTCCGCAGACACGCATCGGGCGGTTGAACTTGTTTTTCAGGTAGATGGCGAGTACGGAATCTTCGAGGTCTTTCGTCTCCGGATTCTTGCAGAAGAGTTTCTTTTGCAGGAATTGAAGCATTTCCATCATCTGGTCATGGGTGTATTTACCGCTGTCGAGCAGGGTAAGATATTCGAATACTTGTTTTTGCAAAGTCACGAGCACTCCGGCAATCAGTTTCTTATAAGTAACGGTGTCGGCCTTCAGTCTGTCGGGCACTACGTTGTCGATGTTCTTGATGAAGATAATATCTGCATCGAGGTCGTTCAGATTCTCAATCAGTGCACCGTGCCCACCGGGACGGAACAGCAGTTTGCCGTTGTCGCGGAAAGGTTGGTTGTCCATGTCGGCGGCAATCGTGTCGGTACTCGGCTTCTGTTCGGAGAAGGTGATGTAATAATCCACTCCATAGCGTTTGGAAAATTCGTCTACCTTTTCGGCTACCAATTTCTTGAAAAGTTCGCGATGTTCGGTAGATACCGTGAAGTGCACATTCACTTTACCGCTCTTTCCGGCAGCATACATGGCTCCTTCGGCGAGATGTTCTTCCATTGGTGTGCGTGAACCTTCGGGGTACTTATGGAATTTGAGCAGACCTTTCGGCAATGCGCCATAATTCAGTCCGGCAGTTTCGAGCAGGGCGGACACCACTGCTTTATAGTTACCTTCTTCGATCAGTCCGGAAATATCTTTTCCGTCGATACGCTGGCAGGCTACATTCAGATCGTCATAGAAAGCAAAATCCTTGATTCCGTCAAAGAATGCCTGTTCGAACTTGGTAGTCGGCCGGTCATAGTCGGCGGACAGGAACTCGAATAGGTTCTTGAACATACGACTCGCTGCACCGGAAGCGGGCACGAACTTCACAACAGTCTTACCTGTGTTTGTATACGCATCCCAAGCGGCCAGATAAGCCTTCTGTTCTTCTGCATCGGGAGCCAATATTCCTTTTTCGATGGAAGCGGCTGCATCCAGTTTCAAAAAGGGGAAACCCGTCTGGAAGCATGCTAATTGTTCTGCAATTTGCTCTTCCGTAATGCCTTTCTTGGCAAGCAACTCTTTGTCCTGTGTCGTTATCATAATATCTAATTTTATTAATTGATGCCCAAAAATACAAAATGTTATTTACTTCTTGCCGAATAACCGGGAAAAAAACTAATTTTACATCGAATTAACAAGATTGAATATGGACGACTTTTTTACATCGGAGGAAAAAAAGGAGCTTTTTTCACTCTACCGGCATTTGTTGCAATCTGCAGGAGATAGTATTTCCTGGAAGGATTGCCTAAAGTTAAAGAGACATCTTATCAAAGCGGCCCAGTGTAACGGTCTGCAACGCAATAACTTCGGGATGAATCCCGTCATCAGAGATTTACAAACGGCAGTGATCGTTGCGGAGGAAATCGGCATGAAAGGTTCGTGTTTGGTCGGTATCATGTTGCACGAAATCGTGAAAGGGCATGTATTGTCTATCGACGAGGTGAACGCCGAATATGGGGATGACGTGGCAAGTATCATCAAGGGATTGGTGAAAACAAACGAGCTTTATGCGAAGAGTCCGGCTATCGAGTCGGAAAACTTCCGTAATCTGCTGCTTTCTTTCGCGGAGGATATGCGTGTAATCCTGATAATGATTGCGGACCGCGTGAACGTGATGCGCAAAATCAAAGATACGGGCAACGAGGGGGACCGGATCAAAGTGGCGAACGAAGCTGCATATCTGTATGCTCCGCTGGCGCACAAGCTGGGACTGTATAAGCTGAAATCGGAACTGGAAGATTTGTCTCTCAAATATACGCAGAAGGAAACGTATTATTTTATCAAGGATAAGCTGAATGAGACGAAGGCTTCCCGCGACAAGTATATCGCTGCTTTTATCGAGCCGATCCAGAAGAAGGTGTCGGAAGCAGGATTGAAGTTCGACATCAAGGGGCGAACCAAGTCGATTCATTCGATATGGAACAAGATTCAGAAGCAGAAAACGTCTTTTGAGGGGATTTATGACTTGTTCGCCATCCGTATCATCCTCGATTCGGAACCGGATCCGGCTAAGGAGAAGCAGGAATGCTGGCAGGTTTATTCGATTGTTACGGATATGTACCAGCCGAACCCGAAGCGTCTGCGCGACTGGCTCTCTATTCCGAAAAGCAATGGTTACGAATCATTGCACATCACTGTGATGGGCCCGGAAGGGAAATGGGTGGAAGTGCAGATACGTACCCGCCGCATGGACGAGATCGCGGAACGCGGCTTGGCTGCTCACTGGAGATATAAAGGTATCAAGGGTGAAACGGGTCTGGACGAGTGGTTGACTTCTGTGCGGGAGGCGTTGGAGAATGCGGACAACGACTCGCTGAAAGTGATGGATCAGTTTAAGATGGATCTCTACGAGGATGAAGTGTTTGTCTTCACGCCCAAGGGGGATTTGTTCAAGCTCGGCAAGGGGGCTACGGTATTGGATTTTGCGTTCCATATCCATAGTAAGTTGGGATGCAAGTGTATCGGCGCGAAAGTGAACGGCAAAAATGCACAGCTTAAACAGAAACTGAACAGCGGCGACCAAGTGGAAATCATGACTTCAAACACCCAGACTCCGAAGCAGGACTGGCTGAACATCGTGACGACTTCCAAAGCGCGCACCAAGATAAGGCAGGCTCTCAAGGAGATGGTGGCACGCCAGCATGCTTTTGCCAAGGAGACGCTGGAACGGAAATTCAAGAACCGTAAGCTGGAATATGATGAAGCGACCATGATGCGCCTCATCAAGCGATTGGGCTTCAAGAATGTGACGGAGTTTTATCAGCGGATTGCCGACGGTGGACTGGACGTTAACGAGATTCTGGATAAATACGTAGAGCAACAGAAACGGGACAGTGATACGCACGACGAAATTGTGTATCGCAGTGCCGAAGGGTATAACTTGCAGGCTACGCAGGAGGAAACGACGTCTAAGGAAGATGTACTGGTGATCGACCAGAATCTGAAAGGGTTGGAATTCAAGTTGGCTAAATGTTGTAATCCGATTTACGGGGACGATGTGTTTGGTTTCGTTACGGTAAGCGGTGGTATCAAGATACACCGGGCGGATTGTCCGAATGCCAACCAGATGCGTGAGCGTTTCGGTTATCGTATTGTGAAGGCTCGTTGGGCGGGGAAATCGGTGGGTACACAATATCCTATCACGCTGCGGGTTGTAGGACACGATGATATTGGTATTGTGACTAATATCACTTCTATTATATCCAAAGAGAATGGTATCACGCTGCGCTCCATCGGTATTGACTCGCACGACGGTTTGTTCTCCGGAACACTGACGGTCATGGTGGGTGATACGGGACGTTTGGAGGCTCTTATCAAGAAATTACGTACTATAAAGGGAGTAAAACAAGTTAGCCGGAATTAATTCCGGCTACTCTCCTATCTTACTTTCTTCTTTATATAATAAGGATAGGTAATCAATACAAAGAAGAGTAAAGCAATGGATGCTACTATCTGTCCGGTATGTAGCATCTTATCTGTATCCAGTTCCATGTAGCAGGCGGTAGCGATTCCCAGAGAAATGCCGATTTCGGTTGCCAGCAGATGGGTAGTGTTGGCTGTTCCGCGTTGGCAATGGTGGGATAGCTTTACGAACATCACCAGAAATTCCGGCAGGATAAAGCCTAAGCCCAATCCCAAGAGTACGGAGGAAATGCCTATGGAGATGTCTGTATTCAATAGAGACATGGCTACCATTTCCAATCCAATTCCCATAATGACCAGTCGCAAGGTTTTCTCTTTCAGGAAAAACAGACGTGCAAAGAACAGGGAAACAATGTATCCGAGGGCTGTTCCTACAAAGAACGGTACGGGGATTCCTGTGTTTCCGAGTACGAAATCGTTTAGGAAAGGGTGTACCATGGGAACCAGCAGTCCCGGAATGAAGGTTATCAGGATCAGATTGATGGCAGGAACCCATCCACGAAGCAATAAGAAGCGGTCGAAGGAATAGAGTTTGGTGACAATCGGTGCACGGAAAGGTACGTAGACTCCTGATAAAATGAGGATTCCGACAGCTCCGGTTATGACAGATACAGTGAGCAGGGTTTGGAAGGATTGGCTTTGATAAAGCCATACTCCGAGGATAATGCCTGCGATCATCCCCATACGTGCCATCCAGGAGAAACTGACGTTTCCCGCACTGCGCAGCGTGGAGTTGGTGATGTCGATGGCCAATGTGATGCCGGCTGTTGTGCCTATGCCAAAGGCAAGCCCTTGCACGGTGCTCAACAGAATCAGTTCTGTGAGGTTGGTGACAAAGGCGTATCCGATGGTCGCCACTACCATCAGGGCGGCAGCAAACATACACACGTATTTACGCTTGTATGCATCTACCAGATAGGCATGGAAAGGACCGATGAGGAACATCCCCAAGGTGAAAAAGAGAAAGATTACTCCTGTCTGTGCAGCCGGCACTCCGAGACGGTCGGCCATCTCTACGGAAAGCACCGGAAATAACACATACAAGGATATAAACAACAGCAAATTAGCTACACATATCCGCATAAAATGAACTGTCCACAATTTAACTGCCATATACTATATTTAATATTGTTCCTTCTCGTTGGGGAAGTAGCAATTCTTCACGTCAGAAACATAACGGCTGATGGCATCGGTCATCACCGTGTACAAGTCAGCGTAACGACGCAAGAAACGGGGACGGAATCCGTTGTTCATGCCAAGCATATCCTGAATCACCAATACTTGACCGTCTACGTGTCCACCGGCACCGATACCGATAATAGGTATGGTCAGTTCGGAAGCTACGCGTTCGGCAAGGGTTGCGGGAATCTTTTCGAGTACAATGGCAAAACAGCCTGCTTCTTCCAATAGATGGGCGTCGCGAATCAGCTTCTCGGCTTCGGCGTCATCCTTGGCACGCACGGTATAGGTACCGTATTTATTGATGGATTGAGGCATGAGTCCCAGATGTCCCATTACCGGAATGCCGGCGCATACGATGCGTTTCACCGTGTCTATGATTTCTTCACCACCTTCCATCTTCAAAGCGTCAGCGTGGCTTTCTTTCATGATGCGGATGGCAGAAGCAAGTCCTTCCATCTCGTTGCCCTGATAGGATCCGAAAGGCATATCAACCACTACCATCGCACGCTTTACACCACGTACCACGGATTTAGCATGATAAATCATTTGGTCGAGTGTGATAGGTAGTGTAGTCACATTACCTGCCATTACATTAGAAGCAGAGTCGCCTACCAGAATTACATCCATTCCTGCACCGTCTACAATCTGCGCCATTGTGTAATCATATGCAGTCAGCATAGATATTTTTTCACCTCTCTGTTTCATTTCAACCAAGCGATGAGTAGTCACCTTTCTTGTATCATCCGATATATAACCAGCCATGTCTTTTTAAATTAAAAATTAATGATTAAATATTAAAACGACGCCAAGCGCCTTCAAAAATCGCGGCAAAGTTATAACATTTAATTCATAACAGAGAAGGAAATGCAAAAAATCCTTTCAAACGCCTCGCTTAGGTAGCTGGGGAGGCGTTTGAAAGGATTCTGTGAGGTATAATAAAAGCTCCTTAACGATATAAGGAAGCGATTTATCAAGTGCAATAATGCGTTTCGGATTTATTCTTTCTCTTAACGATGCAGAGTCAGGAGCTTGTCGTAAGTCATGTCGGTGAAGTCGTCTATTATATAATGTGCTTTGCCGGTGATGGCTTCGCGTGTGTTGGTGGTGGCAAGTCCGATCACTGTTGCCCCGGAAGTCATTCCGGCTTGCAGACCGTGGAAAGAATCTTCAAAGACATAGGTATTTTCGGGAGTGGCTTCAAAGATTTCCATTCCGAGCAGGAAGCAGTCGGGAGCCGGTTTGGAACGGGCAAACATCTCTCCGGTCAGAATGCGGTCTACCATTCCTTTAAATTCGGGGTGGGCATTATAGACGTTGGCCATCTTCTCTTCGTTGGAGCTGGTGACTACGGCTATCTTTGCACCGTTACGGCGAAGATCGGCTATAAAGGCTTCTACTCCGGGGATATATTCGTAGGACATCTTTTGCTCGTAAACGTAGAGTTCAGCGCTTATTTCAAGCTGGGCTTCGGGTTTGTCCGAGAAATACTTTTCATAGATTTGCAATAATGTCTGTCCCTTGATCCGGCGGCCGAAATCTTCTTCGTTCAGATATTTCCGTCCCTGCTCGTCCCAGAAGACTGTGTACTGCGTTTCTGTATCCATAATGACACCATCAAAATCGAAGAGTGCCGCAATCGTTTTCGTTGTATTCATATATAAACTTTCTTTTTACCTAAACGTTAAACCTTGTGTATCCATCGCTGCAAAGTTCCGAATAATCATCGAATCAGGCAAATAATTCGTACCTTTGCAAAGCTAAAAAAAACGTAACATACGTTTTTATCCAACAAAATCTACTAGCGCATGAGCAAGAACGACCCACATATCTTAGGCAAAGAAAGTATCGGCAAATTGCTGTTACAATATTCCATTCCTGCAATTATAGGAATGACGATTACTTCTATCTATAATATTATTGATAGTATCTTCATCGGACATGGCGTAGGCCCGATGGCGATTGCCGGACTGGCCATCAGCTTTCCGCTGATGAATCTGGTGGTGGCTTTCTGTACATTGGTATCGGCGGGCGGTTCTACGCTGGCGTCTATCCGTCTGGGACAAAAGGATATGAAGGGGGCTACGGAAATCTTGTCACACACGTTGATGCTCTGTATCACTAATTCGTTCTTCTTTGGTATTTTGTCTTTCATCTTTC
This sequence comes from Bacteroides sp. BFG-637, assembly GCF_024793605.1. Taxonomy (NCBI): domain Bacteria; kingdom Pseudomonadati; phylum Bacteroidota; class Bacteroidia; order Bacteroidales; family Bacteroidaceae; genus Bacteroides; species Bacteroides sp. BFG-637. The sequence continues at coordinate 5,142,283 of NZ_JANUPD010000002.1, forward strand.
TGGATGATATATTGGTTTTCTTCGGGGCCAGTAACGAGACGCTTCCTTATGCGCGGAGCTTTATGCAGGTGATCTTATTGGGTACTCCTATCACTTATACGATGATTGGGTTGAACAACGTGATGCGTGCTACCGGATACCCGAAAAAGGCGATGTTGACTTCGATGGTGACGGTGGTGGCGAACATTATCCTCGCTCCTATCTTTATTTTCCACTTTGAATGGGGAATGAGGGGAGCTGCTACGGCAACGGTGATTTCGCAGTTGATCGGTATGGTGTGGGTGGTGAGCCACTTTGTCAAGAAAGACAGTACGGTGCATTTTGAGGGGAATATCTGGAAGATGAAACGGAGAATTGTGGAGAGTATCTTCGCCATTGGTATGTCTCCTTTCCTGATGAATGTGTGTGCGTGTGCCATTGTGATTATCATCAATAACAGCCTGCAAAATTACGGAGGTGATATGGCGATTGGAGCTTATGGGATCATCAACCGTTTGCTGACGCTTTATGTGATGATTGTGTTAGGTCTGACGATGGGTATGCAGCCTATCGTGGGGTATAACTTCGGAGCGCAGAAGATAGACCGCGTGAAACAGACGTTGCGACTGGGGATTATCTCCGGGGTTGTGATTACCAGTAGCGGGTTTATTATCTGCGAGTTCTTCCCGCATGCTGTGTCGGCTCTTTTTACGGATAGCGATGAATTGATTGATTTGGCCGTAGACGGTATCCGGCTGGCTGTATTGATGTTCCCGTTTGTAGGGGCGCAGATTGTGATTGGTAACTTCTTCCAAAGTATCGGGAAGGCTAAAATAAGTATTTTCCTTTCGCTGACGCGGCAGTTGCTTTATCTTTTGCCTTGCTTGCTACTCTTTCCCAACTGGTGGGGATTGAAAGGTATCTGGATTAGTATGCCGGTATCGGATGCACTGGCATTTATTACGGCGGTTGTCAGTCTGATGATTTACATTAAGAAAGTATCTAAACAACATCCGGAAACGGTAGCGGAATAAAGCATTAGCAGCTTTACTCCGCCTATTGGTTTTTATTATTTATTCTGCTTTAATGCTCTTTACGGGGTTTTCATTGGCAACGTGCCAGGCTTTCACTACCACGCAAGCCACGATAACCAATAGTACCAGCAGGGCTATTCCTATAAAAAGTAACAGATCCATATCAATTCGTTCGCTAAACTGTTCCAACCATATTTGGCCTGTAAAATAGGAAGCGGCAGTACCTATCAGAACAGAGATTACGGAGATGTTCAGAATGTCGTATATCAATAATTTCAGGATGCCGGAGGCTTCTGCCCCATTCACTTTGCGTATGGCTATTTCCTTGCTGCGGCGTTGAGTTTCTCCATTCACATAGCCAATCAATCCCGTGATGACAATAAGCAGGATGAAGCAGGACGAAATCCAGACTGCATTACGGAAACGATATACACTCTTATAGCCTTCCCGGATCTTGCTGTCTACTGAATTGAAGTTCAGAGCTACATTCGGAAATGTTTTTGCCACACATTCGTTCAAGCGTTTCAGGTTCTCGTCATAGGGTTCTTTTAGACGGACATTGATGGTGTGATTGGCCGATTCTTTATCGGCAATCAATGCAATAGGAGACTGACTGGAATAGAAACTTCTATTACGAATATCATCAAACACTCCTACGATGGTACCTTCTACCCCACTCACGGATTTTCCTACGGCACCATCGGTCCATTTCATCAAACGGACGAGTTCTTTATTCACCAATAGATCGCCTTTTTTCTTGATGGTGGTGCCTTCTGTTATTCTGATTCCCATCACATTCGGATAATCATAGTCGCACATATTGAAATTAAGGGTAGCAATGCGTTTGCCGTCGTTGCCAATCAATCCACGTGTCCAGTACTCTCCCAGTACGCTGTGTGTGGATGCCGATACCCCATCCACCATCGGTTGGCGAAGCAACTCGTCTTTTACATGTTCTACTGTTTCGCCTGACATCCAGGTTTCGGCTTCTACCAGTCCCGGAATCTTGATTCCCATATCTCCATTCATCAGGTGAGAATATTGTAACAGGGTAACCAGCAATAGTCCGAGTACAAAGGAGGTACCCGTGAACTGGACAAATAGCAATGAACGTTTCCATCCTCTTTTCCCATCCGTGTAGTGCCGGAATACTTGCGTGACGGGAATACGTGAAAACAGTTTCCCCGGTATACCTCCTGCTAGGAGGAAAAGGACTGCTACAGTGAGCAACGGTATCCAAATGATGTCCCAGGCAAACAGTGAGGCAAGGCTGGTTCCCAGCAGGTCTTCGATCAATTCGCCCATGTTGATTATCAACAGGAAGCTAAATAGAATGGATAGTAGAACCAAGACTCCGGTTTCTGCCAGAAACATGCCAAAGACGTTCCCTGAACTGGCTCCACTGCATTTATGTACTCCTACGCTTTTTGCACGACGACTGATAGTGGCTATTGAAATCAACATATAATTCATGATGGCTACAAAAAACACTGAAAAGCCGAGGAAGCCGAATATCATCAAACGTTTCTGGGTATCGGCAGAATCCAGATGACGTTCCGAAAGAGGAACAACGCTGTATTCCAACTTCCAGTCATCCCATTGCAAGGGGCTGTATTTGGCCATTACTTGTTGGATTTTGCTGTTCACCTTGTCTATATCCGACGCATGACGCAAGCGTGCAAAGGCATAAAAGATATCATTCCCATTCCAACCGTTACCACTCGCATAGTGACCATCGCGGTGAATGGTAATCACAAAGTCACGGGAGAGCATCGAATTTTCGGGTATATCTTTATAGACGCCGCGAATTGTCAGTTCCAACTGTTTGTCCGCCGAAAGGGTTTTCCCAATAGGGTCTACACTGCCGAATGTTTCACGGGCAAAATGTTCTGAAACAAATATGCTATTCGAAATGATGAGATCTTTCGCGTTCCCTTTTAGTACGGGTATACCCATCGTTTCAAAGAAACAGGTGTCAACCCTCATGTAATTTGCTTTTGACAGCAGTTTGTCTTCTTTATAAATATGATAAAACTGGGAAGGAAGTACACAGGTGGCCGACTCTATTTCTTCAGGCATATCCTGCGCCAGGGTAAAAGCTACCGGATCGCAGACGGTATAGTCATAATTCATTCCGTCATCGCCCTGCACTTCGCCGGTCGTCATATTCTGTGCCGCTATTCTCGCCATTATCAGATTCTCCGCTTCCGGGTAACATTTCTCATAGCTCATCTCAAAAGCTATTTGCGAGAAAAGCAAGATGCCAACTGTTAGTCCTAAAGAAAGGGAGAGCACTCTTACGATATTCAAAGTACGCTCATGCAGTAATGTACGTATGCTATAATAGATTTGTCTCATACTTGCTTCTGATCTGGTTTATGCTATCACACTGGCTACCACGCTGCCGTCGAACAAATGAACTGTACGATGGGCAAAGGATGCGTCATGTTGTGAGTGTGTCACCATGATGATGGTTGTTCCTTCTTTATTCAGTTCGGTCAACAGGTTCATCACTTCTGCCCCATTCTTTGAATCGAGGTTACCGGTCGGTTCATCGGCGAGAATCAGTTTCGGATTGGTCACTACGGCACGGGCAATGGCGACACGTTGTTGCTGACCACCGGAAAGTTGTTGCGGAAAGTGTTTGGCACGATGACTGATGTTCATCCGTTTCAGAATATCTTCTACCATGCGGCGGCGTTCGGATGCTTTAAAGCCCAAATATGTCAGAGGAAGTTCTACATTCTCGTAAACATTCAGTTCGTCGATCAGGTTAAAGCTCTGGAATACGAATCCGAGTTTGCCCTTACGCACATGGGTACGTTCTTTCTCTTTCAATCCGCCCACTTCTTCACCCATCAAGCGGTAGGAACCTTCGGTAGGGTTATCGAGCAACCCCAGAATGTTCAACAAAGTGGATTTACCACAACCGGAGGGCCCCATAATGGCTACAAACTCTCCCTCTTTTACTTCAAGGTTTACGTGATTCAAGGCAACTGTCTCCACTTCGGAAGTACGGAATACTTTACTGATGTTGTTTATTTCAATCATAATCTTTTTATTTATGTTTTTAATTATTCACTTTTAAGGCTACTCACGGGATTTTCATTGGCAATCCGCCACGATTTCCAAAGTACGCAGGCTACGATAACGAGAAGATTTACAATCGCTATCAGTACATACGCCGCCCAGCTGACGGGCACGTGTTCGGCAAACATATCCATCCACATATCATTGACGTACCATGATGCCGCCACACCGATCACAACGGCTGCAACGGCTACATAGAGCACATCTTTCACCAACATTTCCAGAATGCCGGATGCTTCGGCGCCATTGACTTTGCGTATGGCAATCTCTTTGGAACGGCGGCGGACTTCGTCGGTTGTGTAGCCTATCAATCCCATCATCATCACAAAGAACATGGTAACCGCCGCCAGTATGGTAGCATTGCTGAAGACGCGGATGGAGTTATAACTCTCTTTTATCATCTGCTCCATCGAACGGAAATCGACCGTTTTATCGGGGAAAGCATCTGCCGATACTTTATTCAGTTTCTGAAGATTCTCCGCAAAAGGTTCTTTCAGCCGGACATGAACACAGCTCCCGAAATTCTTGGTACTCATCAGGATGAAAGGTGCTTGCGGGTTGGTGAAATTACCGATCCGGAAGTCTTTAATCACTCCCACTACTTTACATACGTAGCCTGAATTATAGACGGTACGGTTCAATAGTTCGGTTCCCCAGTGCATCCATTCGCCGTATGTTTCATTGATGACTACTTCGTCTTCATTTCGTGGCATACGCCCCTCCTTCATCACCATACCCATCATCTTCGGATAGTCTTCCATCATTTTACAAAAACGGGAAGAGAAAAGTGATTGTCCACTTTCATCCTGAATCATCGTTCCGCTATAACTATATACGGGATGGGAATCGGCACTGGACACGGACTCTACATAAGGCAGGCCGCGGAAGAAAGTCAGGGCATAGTCTTGGTTTTCTTTATTGCCGAAACCGGTATTGGCTACGACAACGCGCTTCGGATTGTATCCCAGGTCTTTGTTTAAGACATAGTAGTATTGCAGCATCACCACATACATCAGTCCGCAGATGAAAGCTACGCCGGCAAACTGCACGAATAATAGCGGGCGTTTCCAGCCTTTCTTTCCTTCTGTATAGCGGCAGAAGACTTGTGAAACGGGGATTTTGACAAAGATGCGTCCGGGCAGTGCTCCTCCTATGAGGAACAGGATAGCTACCGTCAGCAGGGGTACCCAAAGACGGTCTAAAGAGAACAGAGCTCCGAGTTCAACGGCGGTTGTATCTTCTATAAAGTCGCGGAAGTTCAGTAAGATTAATCCCATCAGTAGTAAGGCGAAGAGAATAATGATAGCTGTTTCCAATAGGAACATTCCCAGAATTTTGCCGCTGCCTGCACCGCTACACTTATGTACGCCGATGGCTTTGGCGCGATATGAGAGTGAAGAGATGGAGATCAGTACGTAGTTCAAGGTAGCGATAAAAAGGATGATTATTCCCAGGATAGACATGATATTCCGCATCCGCTTCACGTCCGGCTCTTCCCTGTACACATCACGGATCGGCTTTACAAAAGCGGTATAACCTACTACTTTCTGGTCTTCTGCAGGACGATATTTCTTTATCAGGTCATTCAACCGGGCATTCACCACGGATTTGTCTGCTCCGGGACGGAAACGGATAAATGCAATCCAGCTATCGCCTCCCCTCCAAGAGTAGTTTCCCCATCCACGGCTCCATACGGTAGGCAGAGAAATCACAGCCTCCGGTCTGACGGTAGCATTTTCAGGTATGTCAGCATACGTACCTTTCACTGTCAGTTCTATTTCCTTATTATAAGAGATAACTTTGCCTATCGGATTTTCTTGATCGAACATCTTACGAGCCAACCGGTCACTAAGAAAGACAACATCTTTCTGCATCAGTTCCTTTTCCGGAACACCGCTTAAAACGTCGATACCCATAGTCTGAAAGAATAGTGAATCGGCTGTCACTTTGTTAGCTTCAAAACGGACACTTCCATGATAAAGAGGGGCACTCATCCAAACGCAATAGCTGGTGGCTGCCTCCACTTCTTTAGGAAAATTCTCCAGTATGGCACCCGCCACCGGTCCGCAGTTCTTATCCTGCGGCTCAAAGGTTTGGCCATTGGCGGAAAAGACGGAGAAGATCTGATACAGGTTATCATAATCTTTGAAGCATTTGTCAAAGCTCTGTTCAAAAGCCACACGGGCAAACAACAGAATGCTCATCGTCAGCCCCAACGCCAAAGAGAGGATTTTGATAACGTTGGAACCATGCCCCCGCAATAAAGTACGGATCACATAATAGATTTGTTTCATATTATATTTTATTTTTGTTTTTCTATTTTCAATCATGCAGAAAGCATGCCAAAAAAGAATAACAATTCATTATCAGGTGTTTATCATTTCAACCTTTCTGAATATTGTCTAAAAATTAGACAGTACCGTCTAATTTTTAGACAACCGGGAGACTATTCCATTTCTCCTTTAAATTGTTCCAACAGTCTCTATTATCCATGGGGAGATTGTCCATCCCGGTAGAAAACTTTATCTTTGCATTCAGTTTTATAAACTATTAAAGTAATGATGAAGAGGAAGAATTTATATGCACTGTGTTCGTGCCTGTTCCTTTCGGGATGCGGTATGATAGACTATCATCCGTATGACGTCCGCATCAGCGGAGAAACAGAGGTCAATGCACACAACATCGAAAGAATAGAAGCGAGCTGCCAGGGTAAAACTACGATACGGTTCGTGACAATGGGCGACTCACAACGATGGTATGACGAAACGGAAGATTTTGTAAAAGCGATCAATCAACGGAATGATATTGACTTCGTCATCCACGGAGGGGATATGAGTGACTTCGGACTGACCAAGGAATTTCTTTGGCAAAGGGATATCATGAACGGACTTCATGTTCCTTATGTGGCTCTGATCGGAAATCATGACTGCCTGGGCACGGGAGCGGAAACCTACAAGGCTGTATTCGGCTCCACAAACTTCTCTTTCATCGCAGGAAATGTGAAGTTTGTCTGCTTGAATACCAACGCTTTGGAGTATGATTACTCCGAACCGGTACCGGACTTTACCTTTATGGAAAATGAGATAACGAACAGGCGGGAGGAGTTTGAAAAGACAGTTATTTGTATGCACGCGCGTCCCTATACGGATGTGTTCAATGATAATGTGGCAAAAGTATTCCAGCACTATGTCAAACAGTATGCAGGAATACAGTTCTGCACGGCCGCCCATACCCATCACTATCAGGACGATGTGATTTTTGATGATGGAATACATTATGTTACCAGTGATTGTATGGATTACCGTACTTATCTGGTATTTACAATAACTCCGGAAAAATACGAATATGAGCTGGTTAAATACTAATTATATCTTACGCGCAGGAGTACTGTACGTGCTTCTCCTGCTTTCCGGTCTGATGTCTGCCACCTGCCAGACAAACGCACCGGAACAGACCCAACATACCCGTTATGACAATCGGGTTCACCGTTTCCGCAGAAACTGGGAGCGGATTATCCCGACTCATTCCAAAATACAATATGCCGGAAATATGGGATTACTCTCTTTCGGCACAGGATGGGATTATGGAAAGCGTAATCAGTGGGAAACGGATGTATTGCTCGGATTCATCCCGAAATATTCTTCGAAGAAAGCAAAAGTGACCATGACGCTCAAACAGAACTATATGCCCTGGAGCATTAACATTGGAAAAGGATTCTCGACGGAGCCTCTTACCTGTGGTCTTTATGTGAATACCGTATTTGGAAATCAGTTCTGGGTGAATGAGCCGGAACGTTATCCGAAAGGGTATTATGGTTTCTCAAGCAAAGTGCGTTTCCATGTCTTTATGGGGCAACGCCTGACCTATGATATTGACCCGCAACGCAGATTTATGGCCAAGTCCGTAACCTTTTTCTATGAAATAAGTACGTGCGACCTTTATGTGATTAGTGCGGTAAACAATAGTTATCTCCGTCCGCGTGATTACCTTAGTTTATCATTCGGATTGAAGTTCCAGTGGTTTTGATTGGGGGCACAAGGAGTCTAAAATCAATTTTGAATTATGATTCTTGAATTATCACATCCTTTTTTCGTAAGTTTGCGCTGTACAAACTTGAACGAAAATGAGTAAATCTGGAACAATCATCATTGTAGACGACAATAAAGGAGTGCTGACTGCCATACAAATCCTTTTAAAAAGTTATTTCTCAAAGGTCGTTGCCCTCTCCTCGCCTGTCACCCTGACGAGCGTCCTGCGGGAAGAAATGCCGGAAGTGGTATTGCTGGACATGAATTTCACATCGGGCATCAATACCGGCAATGAGGGATTATTCTGGTTACATGAAATAAAAAAAGTACGTCCGGATCTTCCGGTCGTACTTTTTACGGCTTATGCCGATATTGAACTGGCTATCCGGGGGATTAAAGAGGGAGCAACGGACTTTATCGTTAAACCCTGGGACAACCAGAAACTAGTGGAAACGCTGCAAACCGCAGCAACCTCTACGCACAATGACAGGAAAACAGCAAGCAAAGAAAAGCCTGCTCACTCGCCTATGTACTGGGGAGAAAGCAAAGTAATGCAACAGTTACGGGTTTTGATTGAAAAGGTTGCCATCACCGATGCCAACCTCCTGATAACGGGTGAAAACGGAACAGGAAAAGAGATGCTGGCACGTGAAATCCATGCGCTTTCCAACCGCAAACATAAGGAAATGATTGCTGTGGATATGGGAACCATCACGGAATCTTTATTCGAGAGTGAGCTTTTCGGACATATAAAAGGGTCGTTCACTGATGCACATACCGACCGGACAGGTAAGTTCGAAGCTGCCGAAAAGAGTACGCTGTTTCTGGACGAAATAGGAAACTTGCCCTACCATCTGCAAGCAAAACTACTGACTGCCATCCAACGGCGAAGCATTGTAAAAGTGGGAAGTAACACGCCAATTCCTATTGATATCCGACTGATATGTGCCACGAACCGGAACTTGCAAGAGATGGTAGCGAAAGGCGAATTCCGGGAGGACTTGCTCTACCGCATCAATACCATTCATGTGGAAATTCCTCCCCTGCGCGAACGGAAAGAGGATATTATCCCATTGGCCGAACGATTTTTGTCTCACTTCTGCAAGCAATATGACAAGTCGTTGATGAAGTTCACTCCCGAAGCAGAGGATAAATTGACTGCGCATCCCTGGTATGGCAATATCCGCGAATTGGAGCACGTCATCGAAAAAGCGGTTATCATCAATGACAGTCCGCTGATTCCTGCTGAATTATTCCAATTATCCGTACCACGGATAGCCATTCAGGAACAAAACATCTCCACCCTGGAAGAAATGGAAGTGCAGATGATACGGAAAGCACTCGATGCCTGTGCGGGAAATTTATCGGCAGTGGCCGCTCAACTGGGAATAACCCGGCAAACGCTCTATAACAAGATGAAAAAATTCGGATTATGAACTCACAGATCCAACAACTGGGGATTCGGTACTGGTTCAGAGTTTTGCTGACTGTACTTTTCTGTATATCGACTGTCTGGTTCGGTATTCATCAATCATACGGTTGGTTAGGCGTCAGTCTTTGTCTGCTGGTGCTTAGCATCATCTGGCAAATCCGCCTGTACCAACTTCACACCAAGCAGGTGCTTTTCATGATTAACGCGCTTGAAAACAATGATAACACCTTTCATTTTCCCGAAGAAAACGGTACTCCCGAAAGCCTAAAGATCAACCGGGCACTCAACCGGGTGGGACATATCTTATATAATGTAAAAGCGGAAACCGCCCAGCAAGAGAAATATTACGAGCTGATTCTGGATTTTGTCAGTACAGGATTGCTGGTACTCAATGACAATGGGGCGGTTTATCAGAAGAACAAGGAAGCACTCCGTCTTTTGGGGCTGAATATATTCACGCATATCCATCAGTTAAGTAAAGTAGACACTACGCTCATGGAGAAAATAGAGAACTGCCGTCCCGGAGACAAACTGCAAGTGATGTTTCACAACGAACGGGGAACCGTTAATCTATCCATACGTGTATCGGAAATCAATGTGCGCAAAGAACATCTGCGTATCCTGGCCCTGAACGATATCAATACCGAACTCGATGAAAAGGAAATAGATTCATGGATTCGCCTGACACGGGTTCTGACGCATGAAATCATGAATTCGGTCACTCCTATCACTTCCCTTTGTGACACTCTTCTTTCCATGTCCGAGGGCAAAGATGAAGAGATCAGTCACGGGTTGCAGACCATCAGCACCACAGGAAAAGGGTTGCTCTCTTTTGTAGAATCTTACCGGCAGTTTACACGCATACCTGCACCGGAACCGTCGCTGTTCTACGTGAAAGCGTTCATAGAAAGGATGATTGAACTTGCCCGCCATCAGAATCCGTGTGACAACATTTGTTTCCACACGGAGATTTCTCCTGCGGACTTAATCCTGTATGCAGATGAAAACCTCATCGCCCAAGTGGTTATCAATCTTCTAAAGAATGCCATTCAGGCAATCGGCAGCCAGCCGGATGGTAGAATCGAGATCCGGGCTTATTGCAATGACATGGAAGAAATATGGATCGAGATCAAGAACAACGGCCCTGAAATCCCATCGGAGATAGCAGAGCATATCTTTATACCTTTCTTCACCACCAAAGAAAATGGTAGTGGAATCGGACTTAGCATTTCACGCCAGATCATGCGTCTTTCGGGCGGAAGTCTCACTTTGCTGCGGGAGAAAGAAACAACGTTTATTTTAAAATTCAAATAACTATTGATATATGATACCTGCACTCGTCAACAATCCCTTATTCCGGGGAATCACTCCGGAAAGACTTTCTGCCGATCTGGAAGAGATCAGTTTCCATACACGTTCTTATAAGAAAGGGGAAATCCTGGCTCAACAGGGGGCTGTGTGCAACCGCCTTGTCATCCTGACCAAAGGAAGTGTGCGTGGAGAGATGATCGATTATTCGGGGCGTCTTATCAAAGTGGAGGACATCGCTGCTCCAAGAGCGATTGCCCCTCTGTTCCTGTTCGGTGAGGAGAACCGCTATCCGGTGGAAGTGACGGCCAACGAACCGACAGAGGTTATCGAACTTCCTAAATCAAGTGTATTGAGTTTATTCCGCAAAAACGAGCAGTTTTTGGAAAACTATATGAATCTTTCTGCCAATTATGCACGGACCTTATCGGATAAGCTTTTCTTCATGTCATTTAAGACGATTCGTCAGAAACTTGCTTCGTACTTGCTCCGACTACATAAACAGCAGCAACAGGCACATATCACCCTCGACCGTTCACAACAGGAATTGAGTGATTACTTCGGGGTGTCCCGTCCTTCCCTCGCCCGTGAACTGGCGCATATGCAGGAAGACGGATTATTGATAGCCGATCGTAAGCATATCACTATCTTACAGAAAGAAGAACTGGTCCGGCTTATCCAATAATGGAATCGACTTAAAAATTCATGGATTGAATATTGACCGGATAATAATCAAATAGTAAGTATCTATATAAAAAATATTCATTGTTGTAACATTGGTTACAGAATCACCTGAAACCTTTCCTCTACTTTTGCGTTCAAGAAATAAACTATTGGACTAATTAAAAACGTAAAAGTTATGAGTATGTTCTGTTATCAATGTCAAGAAACCGCAATGGGTACCGGTTGTACCTTGAAAGGTGTGTGCGGTAAAACGTCTGAAGTGGCTAACCTGCAAGACTTACTACTCTTCGTAGTACGTGGAATTGCTGTCTACAACGAACATCTGCGTAAAGATGGACATCCTTCCGAACAAGCAGACAAATTTATCTATGATGCATTGTTCATCACCATCACCAACGCCAATTTTGATAAAGCGGCTATCACTGAAAAAAATCAAAGAAGGACTGAAACTGAAAAAGGAACTTGCCAACAAGGTAAAGATTGAAAATGCTCCCGACGAATGTCTTTGGAATGGAAGCGAAGATGAGTTTGAAGAAAAATCAAAAACTGTCGGTGTGCTTCGCACTCCCAACGAGGATGTCCGCTCACTGAAAGAACTTGTACACTATGGCCTGAAAGGAATGGCTGCCTATGTAGAGCATGCACATAACCTGGGCTACGAGTCACCGGAAATATTTGCTTTCATGCAACATGCCTTATCCGAACTGACCCGCAATGATATTACAGTGGAAGAACTGGTTCAGCTGACTTTGGAAACAGGAAAGCATGGAGTATCAGCAATGGCACAGTTGGATAAAGCGAATACCAGCAGCTACGGAAATCCGGAAATCTCACAAGTGAGTCTCAGTGTACGCAATAATCCGGGTATATTAATCAGCGGACATGATTTGAAAGACCTGGAAGAGCTATTGGAACAAACGGAGGGCACAGGAGTAGATGTATATACTCACAGCGAAATGTTGCCTGCACACTATTATCCTCAACTAAAGAAGTACAAGCATCTGGCAGGAAATTACGGAAATGCCTGGTGGAAGCAGAAAGAGGAATTTGAAAGTTTCAACGGTCCTATCTTGTTCACAAGTAACTGTATCGTTCCGCCACGTGCAAATGCCAGCTACAAGGATCGTATTTACATCACAGGAGCCTGTGGTTTGGAAGGGGCACATTACATCCCCGAACGCAAAGACGGAAAACCGAAAGATTTTTCTGCCCTGATTGCTCACGCCAAACAATGTCAGCCACCGATAGCCATTGAAAACGGAACGATTATCGGAGGATTCGCTCATGCACAGGTGACAGCCCTGGCAGATAAAGTGGTGGACGCCGTGAAGAGCGGAGCTATCCGCAAATTCTTTGTAATGGCAGGATGCGACGGACGTATGAAAAGCCGTGAATACTATACGGAATTTGCTCAAAAATTACCTGGTGACACCGTGATTCTTACTGCCGGTTGTGCCAAATACAGATATAATAAACTGGCTTTAGGTGATATCAACGGGATTCCGAGAGTATTGGATGCAGGACAATGTAACGACAGTTACTCACTGGCCGTCATCGCTTTAAAACTGAAAGAAATCTTCGGACTGGATGATGTAAATCAGTTGCCTATCGTATACAACATCGCCTGGTACGAACAAAAGGCAGTCATTGTTTTATTGGCATTACTGGCTTTAGGAGTGAAACATATTCATCTGGGTCCTACTCTCCCCGCTTTCCTTTCACCGAACGTAAAGAACGTATTGATCGAACAATTCGGAATCGGAGGCATCAGCACAGTAGATGAGGATATTGTGAAGTTCCTATCCTAAACAACAATGGAATAGCCGGAAATTTCAATTGGAGATTCCCGGCTGCAAAATAGTGACGGTATATGATAAAGATAGTGACGGTATACGACAACAATACCGTCACTATCTTTTTCTATATTGAACAAGATTTCTATGTTTATCCCGCACGCATAGTTGATGGAATCTTTTTGAATAGTTTCTTTTTAAATAGAATATCAATCTTCTTTTGGCAATATTAAATTGAGAAGCACTCCCACCAAAGCTGCCAGTCCAATGCCGGACAATGAAAAATCGCCCCAATTAAAAGCAGCGCCGCCAATACCGACAGTCAGTGTCAAAGACACAATGACTATATTTCTTGTACGACTCAAATCAATGCAATTATTCACAAGATTACCAATTCCCGCGCAAGCAATCGTTCCGAAAAGCAATAACATGATGCCGCCCAGTACCGCACTAGGAATGGATCTTAATAATGCACTGATTTTACCGATAACAGAAAATAAGATAGCGGAAATGGCAGCTATTCTTATCACTTGCGGATTGGTTATCTTTGTCAGAGACATGGCTCCGGTCACTTCCGAATAAGTTGTCACAGGAGGGCCACCCAATAATCCGGCACAGAAACATGCCAGACCATCCCCCAATAAAGTACGGTGCAACCCCGGATCTTTCACGAAATCTTTTCCGGTGACCGTATTAACGACATAGATATCACCAATATGTTCTATCACCGGAGCAATGGCTACCGGAATCATAAACAACACAGGTTCCCATGAGAATTTAGGAAAGACAAACTGCGGCAATCCAATCCAAGCAGCATCTCTGACACCGGACAAATCCAAATCATAGAAAAGCCATGCAGCCAGATACCCTACAACAATTCCACAGAAGATAGGAATCAGTTTCAAAAGCCCCTTGGCCTTCATTGAAACAACGACTGCGGTAACCAACGAAAGCAGTGCCAGTACCCAGTTCTCTTTTGCCATATTCACTCCCGTTCCCGCCAATGACAAACCTATCAGAATGATGACAGGCCCTATGACAACAGGAGGAAACAGCCGTTCAATCACCCTCACTCCCTGCCATTTGACAAGCGCACTCATCACAAAGTAAACTAACGCTACTCCAACCATGCCGGATAAGGTGCCGGGCAATCCATAAAGTTCTGTCGCTTTAATGATAGGTGCAATAAATGCGAAACTACTCCCCAGAAAGACAGGAACCTTTCCACGCGTAACCGCATGAAAGATAAGCGTACCAATACCTGCTGTAAACAGAGCTGTAGAAGGGTCAAGCCCCACCAATAACGGCACGAGTACCGTAGCACCGAAAGCTACAAACAAGAATTGTACCCCCACCATCCCTTTCCTCAAAGGTGTAAGATTATTTGAATCCATAAGTATAATGTAGATTATTCTTTGCAAAATTAGTCTTTTTAGACAATTTAACTCCCTTTTTTCACAAAAATACATCCAAAAAGGGTTTTTATTTGTTGTTAATAATGTGTAACTTCGCACGGTGAGAATTAATACGACAATTTTATAACTTTATAATATATTGCCTATGATATTTACAGCAGAAAACACTCTACTTATCGGTTCTATCTTACTTTTCGTCAGCATCGTTGTTGGAAAAACCGGATACCGCTTTGGAGTACCTACCTTATTATTGTTCCTCGTAGTAGGAATGTTGTTTGGAAGTGACGGCCTCGGCCTGCAGTTCCACGACGCGAAAGACGCCCAATTTATCGGTATGGTGGCCCTTAGTATTATCCTTTTCTCGGGAGGTATGGATACGAAATTCAGAGAAATCAAACCTATTCTAGGTCCCGGTATCGTGCTTTCCACTGTCGGAGTACTACTCACAGCCCTTTTCACCGGACTCTTTATCTGGTGGATATCAGGTATGAGCTGGTCTAATATCTATTTACCTATCACTACTTCCCTGCTTTTGGCTTCTACCATGTCGTCTACTGACTCGGCTTCGGTGTTCGCCATCCTCCGCTCACAGAAGATGAACTTGAAACACAACCTTCGTCCCATGCTGGAACTGGAGAGCGGAAGTAATGACCCGATGGCCTATATGCTGACCATTGTCCTGATACAGTTCATTCAGTCGGCAGGTATGGGAGTCGGAGCCATCGTCGGATCTTTCATTATCCAGTTCATCGTTGGTGCCGCTGCCGGATATATACTTGGAAAGCTAGCCATCCGAATGTTGAATAAGCTCAATATTGATAATCAGGCCTTGTATCCTATCTTATTACTTGCATTTGTATTTTTCACTTTCTCCATCACCGACTTACTGAAAGGTAACGGTTACCTTGCCGTATATATTGCGGGTATCATGGTAGGAAACAATAAAATCATGCATCGTAAAGACATCTACACCTTTATGGACGGACTGACCTGGTTGTTCCAAATCATCATGTTCCTTTGCCTGGGATTGCTTGTCAACCCGCACGAAATGCTGGAAGTAGCTTCCGTGGCATTGTTGATTGGTGTCTTCATGATTATTATCGGCCGCCCGTTAAGCGTGTTCCTCTGTCTGCTTCCATTCCGGAAAATCACGATGAAATCACGTATTTTCGTGTCTTGGGTAGGATTACGCGGTGCAGTTCCTATTATCTTTGCTACCTATCCGGTAGTGGCGGGCGTAGAAGGTTCGAACCTCATTTTCAACATTGTATTCTTTATTACCATTGTCTCATTGGTCGTACAGGGAACAACCATTTCTTTCGTCGCCCGGATTTTGAATCTTTCCAAACCGCTGGAAAAAACCGGTAACGACTTCGGAGTGGAACTTCCGGAAGAAATTGACTCTGACCTTAGTGATATGACTATCACTAAAAGTATGCTGGAAGAAGCAGATACATTGAAAGATATGAATCTTCCGAAAGGCACGCTGGTAATGATTGTGAAGCGCGGAGATGAATTCCTGATTCCCAACGGAACGCTGAAACTGCATGAAGGAGATAAACTGTTACTTATTTCCGAGAAGTCCAAAGAAGAAGATGCTGATTCAGAATAACATCAGAAAAGAGTTATTCAGTACACCATAATTGATTCGTCTCCACGCATGAAACCTCTTGCCTTTGCAAGACATTCGTTTCATCTTCATGCATGGAGACGAAACGTTTTATACAGGCCAATGAACTAGTTTTAAGGAAGAAACACGAAAGACCTTTATCCGGCTGGTAAAATTGTTCATTCCCCTCCGTTAATTAACCGTAAAACTTGAATTTAAAATTCGGTTTACATCTACGAAGTATTAATTTTGCGCAGTTTTAAACTAAATGTGCAAAAATCGAATGGAACAAGAACATCAGTTCATTGATTATATTGAGCAAAGCATCATCAAAAACTGGGACAAAGATGCCTTAACTGACTATAAAGGAATTACCCTCCAATATAAGGATGTAGCGCGTAAAATCGCTAAATTTCACATCGTCTTGGAAAGTGCCGGCATCCAGCCGGGAGATAAAATAGCCGTTTGCGGACGTAACAGTGCTCATTGGGCGGTTACTTTCTTGGCGACCATCACTTACGGAGCTGTTATTGTTCCCATTTTGCATGAATTCAAGGCAGATAATATTCATAATATCGTCAACCATTCCGAAGCCAAATTACTTTTCGTCGGCGATCAGGCATGGGAGAATCTGAATGAAGATGCCATGCCTTTGTTAGAGGGCATCGCTTCACTGACAGATTTCTCGGCATTAGTGTCCCGGAACGAAAAACTCACTTACGCTTTTGAACACCGGAACGCTATTTACGGCCAACAGTATCCCAAGAACTTTCGCCCGGAACATATTTGTTACCGGAAAGATCGTCCGGAAGAACTGGCTATCATCAACTATACTTCCGGTACCACAGGTTACTCTAAAGGAGTGATGCTCCCCTATCGCAGTCTTTGGTCGAACGTGGCTTATTGCTTCGAAATGCTTCCCGTTAAACCGGGAGACCATATCGTTTCCATGTTGCCTATGGGACACGTGTTCGGTATGGTATATGATTTCCTTTACGGATTCTCTGCAGGTGCACACATCTATTTCCTGACGCGTATGCCGTCTCCGAAAATCATTTCCCAATCTTTCTCCGAAATCAAACCCAGAGTGATTTCTTGTGTACCGTTGATTGTGGAAAAAATTATCAAGAAAGACATTCTTCCTAAAGTAGACAGCAAAATCGGCAAGTTATTACTGAAAGTGCCTATTGTAAATGATAAAATCAAATCATTGGCACGACAGGCTGCCATGGAAATCTTCGGTGGAAACTTTGACGAGATTATTATCGGAGGTGCTCCTTTCAATGCGGAAGTAGAGGATTTCCTTAAAAAGATAGGGTTTCCCTACACCATCGCTTACGGTATGACGGAATGTGGTCCGATTATTTGTTCCAGCCGTTGGGAAACACTGAAACTTGCTTCCTGCGGAAAGGCAACCAGCCGGATGGAAGTCCGCATAGACTCACCGGACCCGAAAACGCATGCCGGAGAAATCGTATGCAGAGGAATGAATATGATGCTGGGGTATTATAAAAATCCGGAAGCTACGGCACAAATTATTGATGCTAACGGTTGGCTGCATACCGGTGACCTCGGTACGTTGGATGAAGAGGGTTATGTGACAGTCCGCGGACGTAGCAAGAACCTGCTTCTCACCTCTAGCGGACAGAATATCTATCCCGAAGAAATTGAAAGCAAGCTGAACAACATGCCGTATGTTTCGGAGTCACTGATCGTCTTACAGCACGAAAAGCTGGTAGCCCTGATCTACCCGGATTTCGACGATGCTTTCGCTCATGGATTGCAGCAGACGGATATTCAGAAAGTAATGGAGCAAAACCGTATCGAATTGAATCAACAGCTTCCTAACTATTCTCAAATAAGCAAGATTAAAATCCATTTTGAAGAATTTGAAAAGACTGCGAAAAAGTCAATTAAACGCTTTATGTATCAGGAAGCAAAGGGATAATATCTCAAATAATAAGATAAGTATTCTCGCAAATAAAAACAAAAACGGTGGACAGCCTCAACACTGTCCACCGTTTTTTTCTAACCTCTAACCAACTTTATTTATACTACCTGTTTTCTATCTTTCTACCTAAAAACGAATCCTATTTCCATTATTAACAGTCTAACTTTATAATCAATCAGTCTTTTTAAAGTGCTATAAATGAAATAGCCTGTCCGCCTCCGGAGCCATTCGTATGTTCAACGTATTTTCAGAAAATAGTTCCCCTTTGCTTTACGCACGATGGCTACAAATTCACCCGGTTCTCCTGCCAATGCTTTCGATTCGTCACAATCCGGATCGAAGTCGCGGAAGAACTGAAAAGCCGGATGGCCTTCATAATTTTCAATCAACAATGAGTCACCTACTAAAACATTATATAACGGTTTGCCGTTGTCGTCTACTGTTAAAGCCATTTTGATATGACCGTCCGGTGATTTCACTTCTGTTTTCGGACTGCTACACCCATAACATCCCAGCACACAGAAAAGCTCCAATGACACAATTTATTTTCATAGCATATCTATTGTTTGTATATAGTACAACTCAAAAAGAAGAAACACTTAAATGTAGCGCAGATTTCTTTCTCCGGATGCCAGGAAAAAAGTATCTTTGCACATAAACAATCTGAATTATGGCAAAGATACTATTGGTTGAAGATGAAATTAATATCGCCTCTTTCATCGAACGGGGACTCAAAGAATTCGGGCATTCGGTAAGCGTCTGCCATGACGGGAACGCCGGTTGGAAAATCCTTCAGGACGAGCCTTTCGACCTTTTGATACTGGACATTATCATGCCTAAAATAAACGGTCTGGAACTTTGCCACCTTTACCGCCAGATGTTCGGGTATCAGACTCCGGTTATTATGCTGACGGCCTTGGGTACAACGGAAGACATTGTTAAAGGACTGGATGCGGGAGCAGACGATTATCTCGTCAAACCTTTTAGTTTTCAGGAGCTGGAAGCGCGCATCAAAGCCCTATTGAGACGCAACAAGGAAGCAGCTTCCAATCTATTGACTTGCGACGATCTGGTGCTGGACTGCAATACCCGGAAAGCCAGAAGAGGTGAGACAGACATCGCCCTCACCGTTAAAGAATACCGCCTGCTCGAATATTTCATGACCCATCAAGGGGTTGCCCTCTCACGTATCACCTTGCTCAAAGATGTATGGGACAAGAACTTTGACACCAATACCAATATCGTAGATGTTTATGTGAACTATCTCCGGGTAAAGATTGATCGTGACTTTGATAAAAAGCTGATCCATACAGTCGTAGGACTAGGATATATCATGAATACTTAAACTCCCAAGCACCCCGGCTATGAAAATAGGTTCTAAAATAGCTCTTTTTTATACATTAATCAGTGTACTGACCACTGTCATTATCATTGCCGTATTTTATATTTTCAGTACACAGTACATCAATAAACTTTATGCTTCTTACCTGCGTGAAAAAGCCTACCTGACCGCACAGAAGCATTGGGAAAAAGATGAAGTAGACGAACAGAGCTACCAGATTATCCAACGCAAATATGACGAACTCCTGCCCGAAGCCCATGAGATTCTTTTAAATATGGACAGTCTCTCCGAAGTGCGTGATACACTGAATAAATACCTCACGCAACATCAGCAGACTCTTCTGCTGGCAGGACAGGACAGCATCCCTTTCTCTTTCAAATATAAGGATAAACTGGGAGCCGCCCTTTATTATCCGGATAATGAAGGAAACTTTATCGTACTCGTCATGTCCCGGAATGCCTACGGAACAGAAATCAAGGAACACCTATTATTGCTTTCCATATTTCTCATCTTAGCCAGTTCCGTCCTGATCTTTTTCATCGGAAAAATATACTCCGGCCGCATTCTGGTTCCCCTGCAACACATACTAAAGGAGCTGAAAAGAATACGTGCCAACAGTCTGAACCGCCGATTAAAGACCACCGGCAATAATGACGAGCTGGAGGACATGATAAAGACATTAAATAGTATGCTCGACCGTCTGGACAGTGCATTCAAAGCAGAGAAGTCCTTTGTCAGTCATGCTTCACATGAGTTGAACAATCCGATTACCGCCATTCAGGGAGAATGCGAAATCAGTCTGCTGAAAGAGAGAAGTACGGGAGAATACATTGAATCCCTTCAACGAATCTCCTCGGAAAGCAAACGATTGTCCAGCCTCATCCGGCACCTTCTTTTTCTTTCACGACAAGAAGAAGAACTCCTGAAAAACAATATTGAAGAGATTATTCTGGCCGATCTATTAAAAGAGTTGACGGCTTCCGATGAAAGGATCCATCTTCATTTGGAAGAGACAGACCGGCAGATGACCGTAAAAGCCAATCCATATCTATTGAAGATAGCATTAAAGAATATAATAGATAACGCCTGCAAATACTCTGATAGAGAAGTCAATGTGACTCTCTACCGGGAGCAACAACAAATCATTCTTGATATAGAAGACCGGGGAATCGGTATTCCACAAGAAGAAATAGCACACATATTCCAGTCCTTCTATCGGGGCAGTAATACCCGGGACTATGCCGGACAAGGCATCGGACTTAGCCTGACCCTGAAAATCATCTCTGCTTATCACGCAAAGTTGGATATATTTTCAGAAATAGAAAAAGGAACAAAAGTACGGGTGATTTTTTAATTCACCCTTCTTTTATCCCTTTCTCCCTCTACCTACTGAAAACCTACAAATTTAATCTATGAGAGTTTTTTTCACAGAATAGAAATGAACTAAATACGTCTTTGCAATAACTTTCCATTTTTATCATATAACATTCGTTCATATACCACTTCCACAATAAGAGGAAAGACAAACAGCGCAAAGAAAGTCGCTCCTATCAATCCACCGATAATGACAATCGCCAACGGACGCTGTGATTCCGAACCAATTCCATGACTCATGGCAGCGGGCATCAAACCGATAGCTGCCATTGCCGCTGTCATAATCACAGGGCGGATACGCGAGCGCACTCCTTCCTTAGTGGCTTTCTCCAAGGGCGAACCCAGTTTCAGATTCGCCTTAATATCGGAAATCATAATCACCCCATTCTGAATACAAATGCCAAACAAAGCAATGAAACCGATACCGGCAGAAATGGAGAAGTTGAACTGCGTTATCAGAAGAGCCACAATACCCCCCACGGCGGCAAATGGTACATTCAGCAATACCAGTCCCGCATCCCGCGCATTAGAGAATAGAATAAACAGGATGATAAAAATGATAGCAATACTGATAGGAACAACCTGTGCCAGACGTTTTGTGGCACGTTGCTGGTTCTCAAAATCCCCCGTCCATTTCAGCGAATAGCCTGCCGGCAGATGTATGGAAGCATTCACCTTTTTCTGCGCCTCGGCAACTGCCGTACCCATATCGCGGCCTCTCACCGAGAACTTCACCGCACAGAAACGAGCGTGATTATCACGGAATATCAATAACGGTCCCGTAATCGTCGTTATATCTGCCAATTCCTTGATAGGAACCATCGTTCCATCCATCGCCGGAACCAATATCTTACCTATCTCCTCTTCATTCTGACGGAATTGTTCGCTGTATCTTACCATGATATTGAACTTCCGCTCATCCTCATACAACAGTGAAGCCGATTTTCCGCCAATAGCCATTTCTATAATCGATTGCACATCCTCCTTGGCAACCCCATAACGCGCCAACTGACGTTCATTCAGCTCTATACGAAGCTCCGGCTGACCGATGTTCCGAATCACACCCAAGTCTTCAATTCCCTGAACCGTACTAAGAATTTTTTCAATCTGAACCGCATATTTCTCCGACTCATACAAGTCTTTACCAAACACTTTCACCGCAATAGATCCTTTCACACCGGAAGCAGCTTCCTCCACATTATCGGTAATCGGTTGTGAGAAATTGAAGTCAATGCCGGGATAAATGGATAAATCCTCCTGCATCTTATCAATCAGTTCCAGTTTTGTCAACTTGCTCTCCCATTCCTTTTCGGGATAGATATCAACGTGGAACTCGATATTATAGAATCCGGTAGCATCTGTACCGTCATTCGGTCGTCCGGTTTGCGACAGCACTTGCCGCACTTCCGGAAACGTCAAAAGTTTCCTTCTCATTTTATTGGCGAGAACCACCGATTCATCCAACGAAATACTTTGTGGCAAGGTGGCACGAATATAGATAGATCCCTCATTCAACTGCGGAAGAAACTCCGTACCCAGGAAAGAGAAAAGCCATAATCCGACACCAGCTATGACCGTTGCCAACCCGATAGTCAGCTTCCTGTGCGCATAGAATAAATCAAAAAGAGCCGAACACTTCGTATTGATAAAATGGACAAAACGGTTATTCTTCTCACGGACATTCTTCTTCAATAACATGGAAGACATCACGGGAACCAATGTCAATGTAAAGATCAGCGCTCCCAACAGTGCAAAGCCCAGTGTGTAGGCTAAAGGAGAGAACATTTTTCCTTCCACCTTCTGGAAAGAGAAAATAGGGATCAATGCGGTGATGATAATCAATTTGGAGAAGAAAACCGCTTTCGCCTTATCTTTTGCCGTGTTGCGGATCAATCCCATTTTAGACATCACATTAAAAGCCGGCATCCCCACTTCCCTCGCTTTCTTGTCCAAAGCCACAAACACTCCTTCCACCATTACCACAGCCCCATCAATAATAATACCGAAGTCTATGGCTCCCATAGAAAGCAGATTGGCGGACATTCCCATCACCCGTAAACAGATAAAAGCGAACAAAAGGGCTAATGGGATAACGACAGCAACAATCACGGTAGTCCGCCAATCTGCCATAAAGATCAATACAATAAACGTAACCAATAATATTCCTTCGATCAGGTTATGCGTCACAGTCTTTACCGCCAGATTCACCAAGTCCTCCCGGTCATAGAACGCCACTATCTTCACATCTTTCGGAAGCACATTCTGATTCAAGTCTTCTATTTTATCTTTCAGGTTTGCAATCACCTCACCCGGATTCTCTCCTTTCCGCATGACTACAATGCCCTGAACAACATCATCCTCATCCATTCGCCCTACCTGCCCCAGACGAGGCAGACAGGATTCGTGTACATCGGCAAGATTCTTCACCAGAATGGGAGTGCCATTGATGTTTTTCACTACGATATTTCTCAATTCGTCCAAATCGTTAATCAGACCGATTCCACGAACGACATATGCCTGTGAGCTTTTAGTAATGACATCGCCTCCTACGTTAATATTACTTTTGGCAATCGCATCATAAAGTTCCAAAGAGGTAATGCCATAATTAATCAACTGGTGAGGATTCA
The DNA here is from genome assembly GCF_024793605.1 of Bacteroides sp. BFG-637. Taxonomy (NCBI): domain Bacteria; kingdom Pseudomonadati; phylum Bacteroidota; class Bacteroidia; order Bacteroidales; family Bacteroidaceae; genus Bacteroides; species Bacteroides sp. BFG-637. The sequence continues at coordinate 5,165,949 of NZ_JANUPD010000002.1, forward strand.
CACTTACCTCAAACGTCTTCACCTCCCCGCCGAAGCTCACAATATCCGCCACACCGGACACCGAACGAAGATTACGTTCAATCACCCAATCCTGAATCGTTTTCAGTTCCCGCACACTGCGCTTGTCACTACGAAGCGTATAACGGAATATTTCTCCCGTCGGTCCGTACAGAGGTTGTACTTCCGGAGTCACCCCGTCCGGAAGGTCGGCATCATTCAATAAATTATATACCTGTTGACGTGCGGTGAAATCATCGACACGATCTTCAAACATTACATTGATGACAGAAAGCCCGAAAAGAGTGGTGGAACGAATATCCGTTTTCTTCTGAACGGGATTCATCGCAATCTCAACAGGAATGGTGATAAACTTCTCTACCTCTTCGGCACTACGTCCCGGCCATTGCGTGATAATCGTCACTTTCGTATTCGTCACATCCGGGAAAGCATCTATCGGAGTATGTTTAAAGGAAACAGCTCCGGCTATAACGGCAATCGCTGTACAGAAGAAAATAAAGAATTTATTCTTTAGCGAGAAAGCCACTATATTATCTATGAATTTGTGCATACTATTTTCTGTTTTTAATCTGCATTCAACGCATTATATACCAACAATACATTATTATTCAGCACTCTGTCTCCCTCGGAAAGTCCGGAACGGATATAGCACTCCTTGCTCAACTGCTTGTACACATCCACCTCTTTCACCTGCAAACGCTCATCCGGCTCCACCACGACCACATAATTCTTTCCTCCTTCAAATACCAGTGCATGAGCATCGATACGGGGCATGGAAGTTCCATCCGCTTTACATTTCACACTTACATTCGTAAACATCCCCGGTTTCAACAAATACTCTTCATTCTTTAATTTGATACGGACATTCATCGTTTTACTTTCACTGTTCAGCAAATGATACACCTTATCAATCGTACCGGCAAACATCTTATCCGGATAAGCCAACGTAGAAATGCGTACGGAAGCACTTTCAGAAACCTTACTGATATCGCTTTCATACACATCCGCCATCACCCATACATCTGACAACCCCGAAATCGTGAACAGCTCTTCGCCCTGATCCGGACGCAACTGCATATCCCTGCTGATTCGTTTCTCTACAATAAACCCCGAAACGGGAGATTTCAACTGATAATAAGCATTTCCAGAGAAATTATAAATAGAGAAAATATCCTTTATTCTTCTTTCTTCGGCTTCGGCACTTGTCAACTCCTGCTTCGCCTGAAGTACATCTTTATCCGAGGTCATGCCGGAAGCATACATATCCTGCATGGCATCCATATTTCTGCGTGCCAGCAATAACTGTTGTTCCGCCTCCTTCAATTGCTTTTCATAATCTGCCACTTCTCCACTGCGGATGACTGCCAATACCTCTCCCTTACGAACAAAGTCTCCTATTTCAGCCTTCAGTTCCGTTACCGTACCTCCAAACATCGGATATACATGTGCCACCTGATTCTCATTAAACGTCACCCGTCCGTTCAATGTCAGTTCATCAATCACCTCTTGAACGTGAACCGTATCGACAGATACAATTCTCAACAAGCTATCTGTCAGGCATAAGGCAGTCGGTTCAACATTCGTTTGTTCTCCTTTACCGGAGCATGCTCCCAATACGGTAGTAAGCAATATGCAAGGAAGGAATTTATTCCAGTTCATAGTCTTTGATAATTTATGAATATTAGTAGTTCAATATGGTTTGTCCGATAGTTGTATTCAAGTTTTCCATCGCCAGGAAAACGTCTTTCTTTATTTCATGTAGCTGAATACAAGTTTCTTTATAGCTGTCATAGTAATCGATAAACTCCAACAAACTGATATTCCGTTTCTTAAAGTTTTCATTCACTCCTTCTATCAGTTTTTCGAAGTTACGTTCCAGTTCCATATGGGTAGATTGATAAAGTTGAACAGCTTTATCCAGTGAAGCATAAGCGGTATAAAGCTCCATATCCGCATGGTTAGCCGCATTTTCCTGTTCCGCTCCCGCCTGCCGGATACTAAAACGGGCAGCTTTAATATTTCCCTGGTTGCGGTTGAAAATAGGCACTGACAGGCTCACTCCTATTGCAAAATAGTCATTGATAAAGTTTCCGACACGGTCATAACTACCTTTCACCGAGAATTCCGGAAATGCCATCGATTTCTGCAATTTCAAGTTCGCACGGGAAGCACTTACCATGCTCCGGGCAATCTTGAGATCCGGACGCTCATTCACCATCGCTTTCAAGTCGGCAAACGATAATTGAGACAGATCCAATTGTTTTAACACTTCTTCATCCAGCGATAGCTTAATCACAGTATCTCCCGGAAGATTTAACAAGACATTGAGTTCCCCTCTAAGGGTCAGCAACTCGTTTTCCCGTTCGTTCTTCTCTTTTTTCAAAGAGAACAGCATAGATTCCAGACGGGACATTTCCATCAACGAAATATTTCCTTTCTCCTGTTGCTGTTTCATTCCGGCAAGTAACTCTTGCAGAGAGTTCACTTCTTTCTCGTAAATAGATATGGATTTCGAAAGAAAATAGACTTGTACGAACTTCTCATTCAATTCCTGTCGAAGTGTCCTCATCACCTCTTCAAACTGATATTCCGCTATTTCCTTATTGATTTTCTCCAGCTTCACCTGTTTATTTCGCTGTCCGGCAAGATGAATCACCTGTTCAATCTCCACAACCGCTTCGCCCTCCTTACCAAAATCAAAATACTTCCCGTTCAGTCGGTTATAGACATTCTGTTCCAACGAGATTACCGGATTCTCAAATAATTTGGCTTGCAGCACTTGTGCCTGTGCCACATCAATGTTGTACCGTTCGGCTATCAGCGATAAGTTACGTTCCAGAAAACGCTGTTCCGCCTCTTTCAGGGTTAATGTTCCTGTGGTAACTTGTTGCGCACAGACTTCTCCTGTCAACAGAAGAAAAAAAGAAATTAGAAATACTCTATTCATTACTCTATTTATCTTTATTACCTTATTGTAGTTGTCGTGGCAAAATTACAATTCTGTAACCGGAGAGATGGGAAAAAGCGATTATAAGCCTCTCATATCAGATTAGAATTCGATTAGAAAATAGCTATAAAGGAAGAATTGTAAACACAACAGGAAAAATGGCTATCCTTCTTTCATCCCAACTCCCCTATCTTTGCAGAAGAGAAAATGAAATGAACCATTAAAAATAGAAGATATGAAAATAATAGATTTAACCAAAGATAGTTTTGTAGAAAAAGTAGCTGATTATCAATCTTATCCTGACAACTGGAACTTCAAAGGGAATAAACCTTGCCTGGTCGATTTTCATGCTCCGTGGTGCGTTTATTGCAAAGCGTTATCGCCTATATTAGACCAACTGGCTAAAGAATACGAAGGGAAATTAGATATTTATAAAGTAGACGTCGATCAGGAACCGGAATTGGAAAGTGCATTTAAAATCCGCACCATTCCCAACCTGTTACTTTGCCCGCTGAACGGCAAACCGACAATGAAATTAGGTACAATGAATAAAAACCAATTGAAAGAACTGATAGAAACCAGTTTACTTTCAGAATAAAAATACATTAAAAGTCCGGGAAACTTCTGATGATGATAAACTGCCGGACTTTTGATATCATACAGAACATTGGCTTTTATATAGGGAGTGTGTCAAAACGCAGATTAACGCAAATTATCGCAGATTATTTCATTTATATTGATATATTAATCAACGACTTATAAAATTATTTCTGCGATAATTCGCGTTAATCTGCGTTTTATTATTCATTATGCCCCTCCTCTTTGGGGATTATTTCAACTATTCTTTATGCAACAGAATATCAGTTCCCGGAACAATCTTCCCCATCGACCATACACATCGCACATTCAGCTCCTTATCAAGAATCACAATATCGGCATCCTTTCCCTTTGCCAACGCCCCTTTCCGGTCACTCACTCCAATTAAACGGGCAGGAGTTTCAGAAGCCATGCGCACGGCATCTTCCAAAGGTATATTCGCTTTCTTCACCATGGTGCGAACCAATACATCCATCGTAGCCAAGCTACCGGCCAGTGCAGAATGATCTGCCATCTTACATACGCCGTCCTCTATGATATAGCGAGGATCAATCGGTTCGTTCCCTTCATAAGCAGCATAAGCCAAAGCATCGGTAACGAGGCACGTATTCTCTACACCTTTCAACTTATAAACCAATTTTAGAATCGTGGAAGGCAAGTGAATACCATCTGCAATCACTTCCACTGTCATCCCATCCGTCAAATATACACTCTCCACCGTACCCTCATATTTATATTCACGACGTTTGTGGAAACCCGGCATCGCATTGTAAAAATGGGCAGCATGAGAGAAACCCACTGCATATGCAGCCTTGATATCATCATATTCGGCTTCCGTATGTGTTACGGCAGTCATAATTCCTTTCGAACGGGTGTACTTTGCAAAATCATGCGCGCCGGGCAGTTCAGGACTGATGTCCCAACGTCTGATACAAGAGGTATGCTCCAATAAAGGAATATATTCATTTTCATCCGGAGTTTTCAGAAAACCGTCATATTGTGTTCCCGCCATCTTCGGATTCAGGTAAGGACCTTCGATATGCAGGCCGAGAACAGGAGAATCCTTCTCTTTCATCAGGTTTTCACAGACATCGACAGCCTGATAGATTCTTTCGAACGAGGTAGATGATAATGTAGGAAATATCCCGGTAGCACCATGTTTCAGATGTGCAGTAGTTGCCATGCGGAATGCTTCTTCCGTTGCTTCCGTATAATCATGTCCGCCACCTCCATGTGCATGCATACTTACAAATCCGGGCACAATCGTCATCCCTCTGGCATCAATAACCGTTGCACCGATAACCGCCAAATCACTGTTGGTCACCTCTAATATTTTTCCATCACAAATCAATACGGAACCATCTTTCAACCAGCCTTGCGGGGTCAATATTCTTCCGTTTATTATTTGAGTCAACATAGTTTTCGTTATTTATCAGATTTAAAACAGTTTATTGGTGCCTTCCACCAGTTCTCCCATTGCCCATACAGCTCTCACATTCAAGTCTCTGTCTAAAGCAATCATATCGGCATCCTTGCCACGCTCCAGCGTTCCTTTGCGGTCGAGTACTCCCATGATCCGGGCAGGGGTTTCGGAAGCCATGCGCACGGCATCCTCCAAAGGTATTTCCGCCTTCTGCACCATGGTACGAATCAGGCGGTCCATCGTTGCAATACTTCCCGCCAGTGCTGAATGGTCTGCCAGCTTACATACACCGTCCTCGATAATCACACGCGGATCAAAAGCCACCTGACTATCGCTGGCCGCACAAGCCAATGCATCCGTTATCAGGCAAGTGCGTTCCACTCCTTTTATCTTGTAAACAAGGCGCAAGATTGTTGGAGGCACATGAATTCCGTCTGCCACCACTTCCACTGTCATATCATCAATCAGATAAATACTTTCTACCGTACCTTCATACTTGTACTCTTTCCGTTTATGGAATCCCGGCATCGCATTATAAAAATGAGTGGCATGTGTATATCCCGCCTCGTAGGCTGTCTGTATATCCTCAAACTCGGCCTGGGTATGTCCTACCGAAGCCAACACCCCTTTCGCCGTGATATATTTACCAAATTGCATGGCTCCGGGAAGTTCCGGTGCGGCATCCCAACGCTTGATACAATGAGTTTCTTCCAACAACGGAATATATTCTTCGGGATCGGGATCTTTGATATTTTCCGGAATTTGTCCGCCTGCCATCGCCATATTGAAATAATGTCCTTCCAGATGAAGCCCGAGCACAGGGCTATTAGGCTCCGCCATCATTTTTTCAGTAGTTTCCGCAGCTGCACGGATCATGGGAATGGTAGAAGAAGAAAGAGTAGGAAAAATACTGGTAGTGCCATGCTGCATATGAGCTTTGATTGCTGTCCGGAAAGCCTCTTCCGTGCCTTCCATAAAGTCTCTTCCACCACCACCGTGAACATGGATTTCTACACCGCCCGAAACAATATACATTCCTTTGGCATCAATCAGTTTGGCTCCGATAATTGCAAGGTCACAATTGGTTACTTCCAGAATTTTATTGTCACGAATAAGAACTGACCCATCCTTCAACCAGCCTTGCGGAGTGAGGATGCGTGCATTAATGATCTGTGTTAACATATCACAAATAGTTAAATTAATTAAAGGTCTGTGTGAATCAATGACGCTCTTTTTGGGGGAGTACATTGATTTTTTCGTTTGCAAAATTACATTTTTCCGTTCAATCTATCGCTAAAATCGTCCGGTAAACTTCCAATATTATACAAAAAAAGGTTGCCAATCTTATCGACTGACAACCTCATTCTATATGGAGCGGAAAACGAGACTCGAACTCGCGACCCTAACCTTGGCAAGGTTATGCTCTACCAACTGAGCTATTTCCGCAAACTAAATTTCGTCATTCAGAAATCTGAAAGATGGGTGCCCAGAACAGGACTCGAACCTGCATGCCTCTCGACACACGCACCTGAAACGTGCGCGTCTACCAATTCCGCCACCTGGGCAAAACTTAGTTCCATTATTTCAAAGAAACAAGAGCGGAAAACGAGACTCGAACTCGCGACCCTAACCTTGGCAAGGTTATGCTCTACCAACTGAGCTATTTCCGCATTTCACTTTTATAAACTGTGAAGAGAAGGAGACTCGAACTCCCACGACATAACTGTCACTACCCCCTCAAAGTAGCGCGTCTACCAATTCCGCCACCTCTCCATAATTTTAAAGTTTAACCTTTGTGCCCAGAACAGGACTCGAACCTGCATGCCTCTCGACACACGCACCTGAAACGTGCGCGTCTACCAATTCCGCCACCTGGGCAAAGATTATTGTTCCAACATTTCAAAGAAACATGAGCGGAAAACGAGACTCGAACTCGCGACCCTAACCTTGGCAAGGTTATGCTCTACCAACTGAGCTATTTCCGCATTTTTCCGTTTGCGGTTGCAAAGGTAGGGATTTTCCGTAAACCTGCAAACATTCTGCCTACTTTTTTCACAGAAATCTGTTCACTTTGCATCGACCGCAAAACAATCATTTTGATTATCAACTCATTCGGTCACGATAATCTTCATAAGAAAATTGCTTGTATATTTCAGCTTTCCCCTCTTTTGTCCAGATGGCAATGGCAGGATGATGAATTCCGTTAAACATATTTGTCTTGACCATCGTATAATGAATCATATCTTCGAACACAATACGCTCTCCGATTTGTAACTCATGATCGAAGCTCCACAGCCCCATATAATCACCGCTCAAACAGGAATTTCCTCCGAGACGATAAATATATTTTCCTTCATTTCCCATTTCCGCACCACGCACGGCAGGTTGATATGGCATTTCCAGACAGTCAGGCATGTGGCAAGTGAAACTTACATTCAAAATTGCCGTCTTGATGCCACGACTTTCCACTATATCCACTACTTCGGAAGTCAGCACTCCCGTCTGCCAGGTAAAGGCCGAACCGGGCTCCAGAATAATGCGCAAATGAGGATAACGTGCTTTTAACCCTTGCAACAGTCTTATCAAATGATCAGTATCATAGTCTTTGCGGGTCATCAGGTGTCCACCACCCAGATTCAACCATTTGATCTGTGAAAACCAGCGGGCAAATTTAGCTTCGAGATGTTCTAATGTACGTTCCAACTCATAAGAAGAAGATTCACAGTGACAATGGCAATGAAAGCCTTCAATCCCTTGCGGTAATGCTTCGGGGAGCAGATCGGCCGTTATCCCAAAACGTGTGCCGGGTGCACATGGATTATAAAGTTCGGTTTCCACTTCCGAATATTCAGGATTTACGCGGATACCACAAGAAATACCGCTTCCTTCTGCAACCACCATCGGATAGAAACGTTCAAACTGCTGCATTGAGTTGAATGTGATATGACTGCTGCAACGCATGATTTCCGGGAAATCCTGTTCCGTATAAGCAGGAGAATATGTATGCGCCTTACTGCCGAACTCTTCCAATGCCAAACGGGCTTCATACACCGAACTTGCCGTAGAATGATCTATATATTCACGGAATATGGGGAAGGAACGCCACATGGCAAATGACTTGAAAGCAAGGATGATCTCCACTCCCGCCCTGTCGGCTACGCTTTTTATCAAACACAGGTTCTTTCTTAAAAGTTCTTCTTCCATGATGTAACAAGGAGAAGGGAACTGATTAAAATCTATCATATATAAAAATATTATCTAAAATAACGCCTTATGAACGTGAATGCAAAAATACAAATTCAAAAGCAAAGAGGGATTGTTTTATTTTTAATTAAGATATTGGTTTTCGCGAACTTTTTCTTATTTTTACACCTTTATAATCTATAAGTAGTTATATCATCCTAAATACCTGATTGAATATGAATAAAGATTTAAGAAAAGTAGTGATTCTGCTGGCACATCCAAACATAAAGGGATCCCAAGCAAACAAAGCATTAATTGATGCTGTCAGTGACATGGAAGGGGTGGCAGTTTTCAATCTTTACGAGCTGTCGCAGGAAATCGCTTTCAATGTAGATGAATGGAGTAAAATCATTTCCGATGCCTCGGCTGTCATCTATCAATTTCCTTTCTATTGGATGTCTGCGCCGTCATTGCTAAAGAAATGGCAGGATGAAGTCTTTACTTTCCTATCCAAGACTCCGGCAGTCGCCGGCAAGACATTGACAGTAGTAACAACTACGGGGTCCGAATACGAAGCCTATCGTAGTGGCGGCAGAAACCGTTTCACTACGGACGAATTATTACGTCCTTATCAGGTTAGTGCCATTCATTCGGGAATGTCATGGCAAACTCCTATTGTTGTTTACGGAATGGGAACGGCAGACGCAGGGAAAAATATTGCTGAAGGAGCAAACCTGTATAAACAACGTGTGGAGATGCTTATCAGTAGCAGTAATGCCGGGAATAATTGGTAAGACTATACAAAGCGTAGCTTTATCCTATCTAAAGCTACGCTTTACAAGTGCTAAAGCTTAGCTTTAGGTATCATCAACCACTTCTTTTTCAACGTCAGCACCGGCAGGAAAATAAATACTCCGATTACAGACATTATCAATCCTCCGATAGTGCCTGCTGCCAATGGAAACCAAAAGCCTTCTTTCTCCAAACCTACCATAAAAGGAATGAATCCTAAAATGGTAGAAGTCACCGTCAGGAAGATAGGAATCACTTTCGTATTCCAGGCTTTCACGTAAGCCCGAAGCGGTGAAAGACGCGGAAAACGTTTACGAACGGAATTATATTCATTCAAGATATAAATGCTCGCATTTACCGTAATTCCACAAAGCAAAACAAAGGAAGCAAATCCTCCCTGATCGAAATTCAATTTGAACCAATAGAATGTCAGAAACACGCCGATATAAGATACAGGAATCACAAAGATTATTGCCAATGGCTGTTTCAATGAATTGAACAAAATACTCGTAATAAAGAAAATAATAGCAATCACAATCAAAAGCAGGCGATATTGTTTATTATCCTTTCCGCCCCATGACCAGTTATTATCTTCCGATTTAGCAGTATATCCCATCGGAAGGATCTCATTAAACTCTTCCAAATCCTTTTTCAGTAGTTTATTTCCCTGTTCCGAAGAGCCGATATACTCATATTGCAGGCATAACCGATACTGCTGATTCTCCTTGGCCACTTCCTGCGGCATCTGCCCTTTTTCCACAGTTGCCAATTCCGACAACTTATATTCTCTCCCTCCTATTTGAAAAGGATAAAACTGCATCGCCCACACATCCCTATCCACCGACTGACGCGAAGAAAGCTTTATCTTTTCAGTACCCTCTTCCGCCATCACTGAACCAATTTCCATATTCCGTCCATATATCGGATGGATAGCGGCAAACAACTTTCCGGCTCCAATCTCCTCCTCTGCCATTCGCTGTTTATCCAGATTAAAATAGAATTCCATATAATCATCTTTCCACCAAGAGAAATCAGAACCGATTGTCACTTCTCTAATCCGACGGTGAGACAACAACTTTGCTTTTAACTCTTCAGCCCAACCATACAGTTCATCATAATTATATCCATACATCTTCACCCGGAAAGACCCCGCATTCTCACGTACATCATTACTGAATCCCTGGTCCTGCAAGCCATATATGCTCCAATTTCCACCTCCCAGTTGAAGAGCTTTACTAATCATATTAGCTTTCAATGTATAAGGAAAACCGCTTTTCTGGTGTTCTTTCGTAAAATAGATATGAATAGATGCCCTGCAGGCACTTTCCACAGATGTCTGGAACTGCTTGATCTCTTTAAATTCACTCAAATAAGTCTCCATTCGTTTAATCAGTGTATTCATCTGCTCAAGTGTACTTCCATTCGGCAAATTGGCATTAGCGTGAAGCACTACCTCTTCATTATTTGAAAAGTAACTTCCTTCATACACCTTTTGCACAAATAACCTCAAAGTGCCGCCCAATGCCTTATCCACTATTGGTTTCACCTTTTCCTTATAAGTGGAAGTACCCAATGTCTTATTATAAGCTGTCGCCCATTTATCATCACCTTTCATCTTTTCCGGTAATAGAAATACCGGTAATCCGAATGCCAATAATAACAAAATACACACTGCCACCCTCCAACGGCAAAGAACTTGTATCAACCACCTGTAAAAACGGCTAAAATAAACCGGAATCCGGCGTATTCTTGAACGCATCCACACAAAGAAATGTACATTCCCAATCCTCCATCTAACTATTGAAAAAGAAGACTTCTTTCTTCGTTTCAATCCTATTTTATCAATCAGAGAAGGAACAAAGAATAAGGCAACCAGCAGTGATACCCCCAGATTTATAATGACTACTGCTGCAAAATCCTGTAAATTAAGCCGTATCTTCTCATCCAAAAAGAAAATGATAACCAAGGCTCCCATTGTTGTCAACGTAGCTGCAAGAATAGACATAAATGCCTTCCGGTCTCTGCGTCGCAGATAATGATCACTCATTACAATTGTATTATCTATCACCAGGTTTAATGAGACCGTAATACCAGCTAACGAATACAGTTGCATTTCCAATCCGAATATATAATAAAGGATTACAGCTATCGTCATATTGACAATCAAGCTAATCACAATCAAAAAAAGATATTTAGGACTGAAGGTTATCAACAATACAAACAGAAGCAAAATGGCTACAGTCATTCCTGTACGCAAATAGATTTTGCCCAGTTCTTCCTGAATAAATTCCGTTGCATCATAACTGGCATGAATTTCATATCCTGCCGGAAGTAACAACCGGATATCGTCCATAGATGCCTTCACCTTTTCACTCAATGCCAGTTGATTTGCCGTTTCCTCTGCAACAATCGACAGATAGATCGAATTCAGCCCATTAATCCGGTAATAGCTCTGAGGTTGTTCCTCCATGCGGGAAACCTTTACCAACTCATTCAGACCTATGATCTTACCATCCTTCATTCTCACCTTTATCTGCTCCGCATCAAACTCCCGAATCTCATTCTCGGGAACCAATGCCAGACGTATCCATTGTCTGCCCGCAGTTCCCTGTTCCATATCATAAGTACCCAGAAATTCTTTCTGATAATGCAACCGGACGGCCTGACGAATATCATCCGTACTTACCCCAAGTATACGCAATTGTTCTGAATCATACTCCAATCTCCACTCCATCGGAGTAGCTCCACTTAGATTAATCCTATAAATTCCCTGAATCTGTGCAAGACGTGTTTTTATATGTTCCTCCGCATATTGCTGAATTAAGATAGGAGTAGCGGGCGCATTGATCGTAAATGCCATAAAAGGTCCCTGACTACTCTGCCCCGGACTATGCATCTGAATATACGGATAGCTCACCGCGTCCGGCAGTTCCGGCCATGTCTGGCGAATAATAGTAGAAGCCTCAAAACGGGCAACCGCCGCATCCACATGTTTATCCAGATTCACACTGACGCTTCCCCATCCATTTCCTGACGTAGAAGAAATTCCCCGAATCCCTTTCACACGGGCGAGCATTGCCTCCAATTTACTGGTAGCCGTCATTTCCACCACACGTGCCGAAGTGCCCGGCATACTGAAACGTACCGTGAAACCGGGTAATGTGCGTGACGGATTCAGTTTGACAGGCAGCAACGGAATAATCGCCACCCCAACCAATGCCACACAGACAAAAGCCACAATCAGTGTGAAAGCGGAGGCTTTTGAAGACTTTTTTATTTCAGAATCTATATTTTGCATTATTATTTATATGAATGGGAATTTTTAGGCACGGATTACACGGATTACGCTGTTGCTTTGTACAATCATATATCAGAAAACCGTGAAATCCGTGTAATCCGTGCCTAAATTAAAATTATCATTTGATCAACTTCCCTCCGTCAAAATCAAACCTGTCCGAAAGCGAAAGTTTCGAAGCAAAATCAAATAGAGTGAGCCTTCGTATCTTATAATAATTCAGCCAATAGTTCTGTAAGGCAGAGATAAAATTGCGTTGTGCCTGTTGCTGTCTGTTGAGAGAAAGAGTCAGACTATTAATATCTGCTTTACCGATAATAAAACGCTGTTTTGTTTCATTGTAAGCAAGTATGGACAGATCCAACGCTTCTTCCGCACTGGCTATCAACTGCTGCTGGATATTAAAATCGCTTACCGTCATGATTACTTCCTCCTCGATGCTTATCTCATCCTGACGTGCCGATATCTTCACTACATTCAGATTATTCCTCGCCATATTATACTTTCCCTTGCGAACACCCCAGTCCAGTAGCGGAATAGAAACACTGACTGCCACCAAATCCTGCTGCATCGGCTTATGATACACATCCCCGAAGTTATCCGCCACCTGGTTGAAGCCAATACTTGCATTCACACTTGCATTAAAGCGAGATTCCTTTTTTGTCTTATCCACACTTCGTTCCGCTTCAAGTACATTCTGTTTCAGGCCCAACAATTGCGGGTTATTATTCCTACCCCACTTCAAAGCCTCATCTATCGGAATTTCCATCCTTTCCGGACGGGAAGGAAGTTTTAATTCAATTTGCGTATTCTTATCCAGATTGAGGAAAGATGCCAGTGAGAACATAGCCCGTTTCAGGTCACTCGCTTTATTCTGTAATGTATTCTGCGCATTCACACGATCCAGCTTCAACGTCAACAAATCAGCCTGCGAAATAGCCGCAATTCGATGACGCTGTTGCCCAATGCGATACAACGTATCCGTAGAAGCCAGATTTTCTTTGGCTAGATTATATTCCGCCTGTGCCATAGCCAGAGAGAAAAAATAATTAGTAGCAGTTTCCGACACTTTTTCCACATTATAGAGAAATTCCTTTTTTACACGTTCGTATTTTAACGGCTCTATCTTCCGTTCCCATTTAAAGGAATTATATCCCACTAAACTTTGTGAATATCCAATTCGTATAGGGACGCTCGTAAACTGTGTCGCACTGTTCCCTCCGAAATTACGCATATAGGCAAGATTCGATTCCAGATAGAATGTACCTCCAGTCAAATCAAAGTTCTGTTTCACACTCAACCCTCCATAAGCATAGTAAGACTGTTGCGTACGATATACATCCAAATCCTGTCCCGAATCGTATCGTTTCGTTATATCCCGGTTATATTGTGCCGGAGTAACATCCAGTGTCAGACTAGGCAAACGATTTGCCCGGTAAGTCCTGTATTCCCAATAACCGGATAAATACATATTCTGCGTACGGAAGGACTCCAACGAACTGTCGTTGGCAAGAGAAATAGTCCGGTTCAAATCCAATACCAGGTGTTTCTGTGCTCGAAGCTGGGATTCACCACAGAGGACACAGAGGGCACAGAGGAAAACGGGAATTCTTTTCTTTAATCTATTCATAACTCTCATTTTTGGACTAATACTTAATACCTAATATTTATTTTCTTGTTCCGGTAAATAAACCAGTAAAGCAACGGTATGATAAACAGACTCACCGCCGTACCAATCGACATCGTTCCTATCATAGCAATAGACAGAGGTTTTTGCAATTCCGAACCCATATCCGAAGAAAAAAGCAGCGGTACCATTGCGAATATTGTAGTCAATGAAGTCATGATGATCGGTCGTAAACGTCTTCGGCCAGCTTCATGTATAGCTTCTAATAGCGGGACACCTTCCTTACGTAATTCATTAATAGCATCCAGTTTCAGAATAGAGTCATTGATTACGATACCACAGGTAACAATAAGTCCGATAGCAGACATTAAATTCAGCGTATGTCCACAAATCCAAAGCAAAAGCAAGGCAAATGCAAGGTCAATCGGTATCTCCGCCAGAACAAGCAAAGGCTGCAAAAAACTTTCAAACTGTGCGGCAAGAATAAAATACATCAGCAACAACGAAATAAATAAGATTACCACCAATTCATCCAGCATCTCGCTATTGGAAAAGAAACTGCCGGAAAAACCGGTATCCCAATCCTTCATTTCTTCCGCTGTTTGTTTCACCTCTCTTATGAGTTTGTTCCCGTCCGATACACCGTAAAAATCAAAAGGGATATATTCCCCGTTACGTCCGGCAGCAATACTCTTCAAGTCTTCGGCAGGAGTGACCGTCACCAGCTCCCGGAGTGGAATATACTCTCTGTTGCCTTTATTGTCCGGTTCAGTCTGTATCAATGTTTCCTGTAATATTTCATTCACAGTCTTCTCACTGCCCGCAACGTTAATCGGAAGATATTGCTGGTAGGAATGCAGCATAGTCACACTATTTTCCCGGAAAGCAGTTTTCAAGACTCGATAAAGTTCATTGTAAGCAACACGGTAAAGCAGTAGCTTTTCCTTATTGATACTTAGGTTCAACTGATTTTCAAAAGCAATACCTGTAGGAGCGATTCCCGTTCTTCGGAATAACTCCTGTTCCAGCATCCGGATATCTCCCGCTTCCGGTGCTTTTGCCTTATTACGGGTGTAAAATTCGGCTATGATATCCGGTTCTCCCGTTACAAAAAGCTTCTCAAATACCGTCTCCGGTGGAGAGAAAGAAATAACGGAAAGCGGATAATCTTCTTTCAGTTTATGATATATTTCCTGCTGCAAAGGATTGATTGTTTCTGATGTCTCCGTTCGGAAATAGAGTTCTGCTTCGGAAGAAGAAAGTTCCCTTTCACGATTCAGAAGAAAATCCTGTCTGCCAACCGATGCCGTGTGCTCCAATACCTGTTCTTTTAAATCCTTAAAAAGCTCATCCACACGCCGCCTGTTTTCATCCACATGAATATTTTCATTCCACTCGATTCGGGCGATCAATTCATTCTCTTCTATATCAGGCATCCGCTGCTTGTCTATAAAGAAAAAGAAGAATACACAAAGCGGAATAGAGATAATACAAAACAATACACTAAATGTTTTGTGACAGAACACCCAATCCACACCGGCATCATAGAATCGATCCAATGTATGATCCTTTATCGGATTATTAAATTTAAAAGAAAGCCATTTCCATTTCCGGGTATGAATACCTGTCCGATAAACCAGCAGATAAAGCACCGGAAGAAGCATAATACCGGTAAAATACGAAACCATCAGTCCCACTGTAACCGAAAAGGCCTGATCATAGAAAATAGCTCCGGCAATACCACTCATAAAAATCAAGGGAGCAAATACAGAAATGGTAGTCAGGGAAGAACTCAACATGGGTGTCACCACTTCACTTGTCCCTGTTATACAGGCGCGGCGCAATGAATATCCCCGTTCCCGGTATTGTGAAATATTTTCGGTCACAATGATCGAACTGTCAATCATCATACCCAATGCCAGAATTAATCCGGCAAGCGAGATGATATTCAGGGACATATTGCACAGATAGAAGAAAACAAAACTAATCACGATAGAAACCACCATACTAAGTCCGATCACCAACGGAGATTTCACATCTCCCAAAAACAGGACAGCTACCAGACAGATAAAGAAAAAACCTAAAGTAAGATTCTGTTGCAGATTTGAGATGGTGTAGTCCAGTAGCTCCGTCTGGTTGCGACTGATATTGAAGTCAATATCAGGATATAACCGCCTAAAATGCTCCATCGTCCCTACCAAGGAGTTCTTCATCTTGTCCATATTCTCATCCGCCTGCTTGATGACAGCCAGTGTCACCGCACGCTTTCCGTTCGATAAGGACACGCCCTTCTCTTTCACAGGCACGATATTGACCTTGCAGAAATCCTTTAACTGCACAATGCGGTCGCCCTTACGCAGATAGATATTTTCCACATCTTCCGCCGTACGCAGTAATGTCGAGAATTTGATATTATATTCATAGTACCCGTCACGTACCGTCATACTGCCCGGTTCTACATTGTTGGACGACAGGGCGGACTCAATATCCTCGATGGCAAGTCCCATCATGGCAAGCTTGTCCTCATCGGGCACAATCTGTACCTGACGTTCCACCAGTCCGGTCACGTCCACCATAGCCACTTCTTCAAGCTGCTCTATCCGGCGCTTGATAACCGATTCGGCAAATTCACACAAGTCAAGAAAGGATTGCTGTCCCGTGGTAGCAGTACTATAAGCACTGTCATTCTTCAAAGTCAGATTCAGGTAGAACACGGGAATATCCGTTGCGCTCGCCTTGATTACTTTCGGACGTTCCGTTTCCTTGGGGAGATAGTTCATCGCAGCGTCTATCTTCTCATTGACCTCGATAAAAGCAAGGTCCGTATTAGTGCCGAACTCAAAAGACAGGCGGATGATGCCCGCCCCGTCCCTTGATTCGCTATGAATGTCTTTCAAAGTGGAAACTTGAATCAGTTGGCTGCGCAAAGGTTTCACAATCGTGTTTTCCAGTTCGCGGGCGGATGTATTCGCGGCAGACACTTGTACGGTAATCTCCGGAATGGCGATATTCGGAAGCAGCGATACCGACAGTGTGGAATAAGTCACCAGACCGATTATAAAACAGGCGGTGAACGCCATCAATACGGCGATAGGACGCCGGATTAAAAATTTTATCATGCTTACTTTAGTTTTAGTCACGGATTACACGGATTACGCTGTTGCTTTATGCTATCACAATTCTAAAACCGTGAAATCCGTGTAATCCGTGCCTTTTTGATTATCTTACATTTACTTCCGCTTCATGCGCCAGATTCAGGTTTCCGGTCACAATAACCGTGTCTCCTTCCAATAAACCGTCTTCAACACCTTTCCGGGATTTATCAGAAACGATGTATTCCGTTGCGTTCTCCAGTCCCGTATGCACATAGTTCCACATAGCCTTGCCTTCTTTCAATGTGAACACCACCTGCTTGCCGGAGCGCAGTACCACAGCCGTCTTGGGAATCACCAACTGTTCACCCAGATTCCGCCTGACACTGACCCTCACATTCATACCGCTGAACAGCCTGCCTTCACCGTTTACGTCAGCCTTCACCTTCACCATTCCATTGGTATCCACCAACGGATTGACTTCAGATACCCTACCCTCAGACGAGCTTCCCCCGGCATAAGGAATGACCGTCACCTTATCACCTTTTTTAATAAAGGCAAGTTCATTCTCCAATACGGTAAATTCAGCTTCCATTCCTTTGGTATCAAGAATAGTACAGAATACTTCCGAGGTATTGGCCGGATTATAAGGCTTTGAAAAAAGATTAGCCACCACCCCGTCAAAAGGCGCGGCAAGCGTCGCATGCTCCGTCTCCCTTTTTGCCAGTTCGTACTGGGATTTCGACTGCTCGTAACCGCTCTTCACTTTCGCAATCTTCATTGTCTCCACAGGAACCTTGCTGAAATCATCCGGCGTATATCCCTGCCCGATGAGTACATCTTTCAATTCTAGCTCAGCTTTCAACAGAGCGTCTTCCGCCTGGGACAGTTTCTGCTCCAGACGAAATCTGTCCAATTCCGCCAGTTTCTGCCCTTTATGTACACGGTCGCCATTCTTCACATAAATACGGGCAATGACTTCGCCCGTTTCAAAGCGCAAATCGGCTTTACTGCGGGCATTCACCTTTCCGTTGCTTACCAGTTCATGGTCAAAATTCCGCTTCTTCAGAATTTGGGTAGTAACTTCATTCTTTGTGTCAGGAAGAACGGTAGTCACTCCTTTCTCCTGTTCATCAGCACTATTTTTCTTACCAGAGCAAGAGGTGTTTGCTCCTAATGCCAAACATAACAGTAACCATATACAATCGTGTTTCTTCATATTTATTGGTTCTTTTATTTCAATAATTTCTTTACTTCTTCTCTCATTTCTCTGACTGCCGTAGACTGCACTTTCGGTTCTTTCGTCAACACTATTTCAGCAACATATTTTAATTTTTCAGGTTGCCGATATTTTGGCTCCGCATAAAGTTTCGCCAACAGATAATAGGGATAAATCCGCCCCGGAAGCCGGTGCGTAGACCGAATCAGGTATTCTTCCGCTTGCTCATAATCTCCTGATGCCTGATAATTCTTGCCGATAATATTCAGAATCATGGGATCATTACTGTGTGTCATCGCTTCCTCCAATATCCTTGTCGAGTTATCATATTCTTTCAATTTATGCAGAGAATATCCGTATTCAAAAAGAAATGCTCCACGATTTGCTAATTCGGGATATAACTTCTCGTAGTCTTCTTTAGCTGACTGGTAAGCCCCTATATTATAGAGCATCTTACCACGATGCCAGTCCTTACACGCATCATATTGGTTGTTTTTCCAATAATACGCTCCCAATAGGACCATCAGCGAAACAAAAAATAATAGTATTATCTTTGAACGCCCGATAACACAAGCCGCCAATAAAAAATAAAATGTCACTGCAAATCCAGGAATCTGTATCGGATAAGAGGAAAAGGCAAATACCATAACAGAAATTACACTCCCACAAAGACCTATTCTTCCTTCACTGCTCCCCTTCCAAAGACAAAATCCAATAACTAAAGAGACAACTAATAAGAAAGGAATCCCATATTCCACTGCTACTTGCAGATATTCATTAAAAGCATATTCCGGACTTCCTGCCACCAATTCTTCCGTTTCCGAATATTCTCCGTTGGCGAAATAATCTTCCTGCGCTCTGCCATAGGCCGAAACAAAATTCCCAGTTCCATGTCCGATAACGGGACTTTCGGCAATAGTAAGAGTGCTGACTTTCCACATGAACAAGCGTCCGTTGGCGGAAGTGGCTTTCAGTTGGAAAAGTGCGTAACCAATCATTATGATTATAACACCGCCTGCGATACAAACCAGTCCTACCTTTCTTTTATCTCTCTCTCTAATCTCCTTTAATTTGCTTCCCCATGAAGCGTGCATCCCATATACCCATACACCCGATATAATGGCAGCAATCCAAGCCGAACGGCTCATTCCGGCAGGTAGTACACAAAGAATCAACAGCATCACTCCCAATGCCATATAATATTCCCCCTGTTCTCCCCATGTACGTTCTGTTTTTTCTTTCAAATTTAGCCATTCATACAGGCAAAGCGGGAATATCATCGCCAAATATCCCGAATAAGGTCCCGGATTATAGAAAGAGCCCGTAAGTGCATATAAAGAGTGATTGGAAACAGCCAAGCCATATATCTGCCTCAATCCCCAGATAGCTTCCATTCCTCCCAATATAATCAATACCCATGTCACGATGGTTGGAAAAGACAAATAGTTTTTTCTATTCAGACAAAAGGATAATAGACAGCAAACGACAAAAACAAAAGTCATGCGTCCCAACCATAGTATTTGATATGCCATTTCACCGACAGGAATATCATTCGAAGTAGCAAAAACTACTACGCTCAAGATTGCCGCAACTCCTGTAAGAGTTATTACATCCGCCATATTCTTCTGTGTCATCCGCATCAATTCCAACTTTATTTTCGTTCTTTATTTGATTTTCTTCATAATTCTGTCCCAACGGGGTTTCTCCGTAAATTTATCTTCCGAATACCAAATACGGGTAGCCTTACCTACAATATATTCTTCAGGCAACATCCCCCAGTATCTTGAATCTTGTGAATTTGCCATATTATCACCGGAAACAAAATAATAGTTCTTTTTAAAGCGATACTGGATAATCACGCTGTCCCCCAATACTATCTGTCCGTCTTTTATACGTAGTTTCTTCTTCTGTTCCCAACCTATCAACTGCCTGTACAAAAGGCAATTCGTACGGTTCATCATTACTATCTGACCTTTCTTGGGAATCGGCAAAGGTCCGAACTCACAAATAGTCCATCCAATTTGTTTGTCATACGGAAATGTACCTACTACAATGCCATGCTGTTTCGGATACTGTAATCCAGCGAGATATTGTTGAGCCTTATAGTTTCCCAACTGTTCATCACAACCACGTATTTTATAAAATCCTCCCCGAATCTCTAATGTATCTCCCGGCAAAGCAATACAACGCTTTACATAATATTGCATTACATCCATCCGTACACTATCCCAACGATTCATTTGATATGGGAAATTAAAAACCAGTATATCATTTCTCTTGAAATTCCCAAATCCGGGCGTTCGGTGAATAACAACATCCTCATTATTCAAAGCTGCAAACACATCGAACAAACGAGCCCCCTTTATCATCTTATTAACTAATATCCGGTCGCCATCCTTCAACGCCGGTTCCATAGAATCCGAAGGTATCCTGAATGAAGTAAAGCAGAACAGTTGCATCAAGAATAGAACTACTACCATACAGAATATGAAGAATGCTAAATTCTCCAGTATCGCCCAAATTCTCTTTACTTTACTCATAAGTTTCCCTTTAATTGAACCAATTTGTGATAAGCCATCAGTCCTAACACACATTTCACACGTTCGTCATCATTATCCAATAATCCAACAGATGGAAAAGTCATTTTCTTCATTCTTTCCTGCAAATAATCCGCCCACAAGCACAACTGTTTCCAATGCATATCAGCGTAACCGAAATCCTGTTCCGCTTCTACAATAGCAGTTGTCATCATCAACATATTAGACGCCGCTTCTACAGCACAGTCTTCCAATTTTACTTGTTTACTAGCAATAGGATACAAACCTATATCGTAAGGTGGATACTTCTTCACCCAATAAATATCTTCACAATATGCAAATATTGGATTCAACAAGCCTTTCATCCAGTCAGTACAGTTAAAAAACAACAACGTTGGAAAATTTTCATAAGCTTCTCTGACATTACTCAAAGTATCACCAAAACAAAAAAGCTTATTATCCGAGGATAACACAAACCTATGAGAGGATATAAAATTACGATAAGCAGGAAGCATTTGTTCGGCAAAAGCTTTATTCCCTGCTTGAAACGCCTTGATATTCCACCGATAATCCAATTTATTACATTCTGCTTTCAACTCCTGATACCTGTTTCCTACAGACATCATCAATTCTTTTATTTCTCTTGTTCCATCCTTATTCCAAAGTGGGCGTAAACTCTCACCACTATACTGGAAAGTTTTCCCTTCTTCATATCCGAGAAGCAATACCCCCTATTTTCATTTCCCGCACACAATTTTTGAGATAGAATGATATGATTATCTTCACACGAAAAGGTTGTTTCATCTGCTGCCATAGCCAAATACAAACTGTCGGACTTCACAAAACACCAATCCTTATCGACCCAACTATCAATTTTCCTTTTGCCAAACATCCATTCAGTGTCCACGTCGAACAAAACTTCCACCGTATGTTCCTTTTCGCTTTTCGTACGAACCTGATAGGTCAGAAAACCGACAGGCCATCCTGTCATATTCCACTTTTCCGATAAGGAAGGGGAAACAAAGTCAATCTGAAGTTCCACATCTCCACATTGGAAAATAAATTGAGTCTGCGTAGCTTGCACTTCCATTTCTTTCAAAGTTGCCGGTTCTGCATCAGCATATGTTTTATTTTCTATATACAAGCCAAAATCCAACAAGCCGGCACCACCCGTATTACGACAGTATGCAGCCAGAACATTATCTCCATCAACTATTTGACTAACAGCTTCATCAGTCAAGCGTTGACATTTCGTTCGATGCGTAAATCCATTCTCTAACAGAAATCCCCCATTACAAAAAAGCTTTATTTGATCGTCACATACATAACGGGCATACACCTTATGATTCTTCAAAACATCTTTATTGTCCACCTTGATATGCCTGCGAACATAAAAATTTTCCGCTCCCCACAGAGTATGAGCCGGATAATAATATCCCTTTGTCGGACCAAAAGCTCCGTTACCTTCATTCCACAAAGAATCATCATATTCTCTCAATTCCCATCCTTTTCCCGGATACAAAAAAGAATATTTCCCCATCCATCCGATAGTATCCTCTGAAAGAGGAGCTAAAGGAGATATACGCAAAGAATCGTCTCCCATGAAACGATAAGCTTTACCGTCTACACGCAAAAGACCTGTTATCGGGAATACTTTCCCGGTTCTCAACTGCGGATAACTTTTATTTAGCGAATCACCTATTACTTTGATACTAACATCGGGAGTAATCGCCAATAATGTATGTTCAGAAGGAGCAATACCGGAAAGATGCGAAATCTTCTTATCCGAATAAGAACAAGCATATATTAGAGAAATAATACCCGAGATTATAATTATTCTCCATGCCACGACAAGCCTGATATGAGTTCTTATTTCCATAGCTGAGTTCCGTTTTCATAAATAAAGATTCTCTCGTCCAGTCCGCGCGTATGATTTCTCAGAAGTAACAGTGTATTTACGGGAATATCCCGAAATACCAGTGAATCGGCAGTTGCTTTTATTTTTCCGGCAGACTTCCAATCCCGGTCACAATAAAATAACTCATATACATCATCAGGACGAACATAATTATCCCTATTGCGCGGAGTATAGACAATACGGTCTACGCAGACTTTTCTGCCTAAATCAAGTCCTGCCCATCCTCCGGTAGGCTTAAAATAGTCGAAAGAAGTCCATGTTTTCCCGTCAAACACATTGGTATATTCATGCGTTCCGTCATGTTGATAGCATCCGGGAGTCCCTATCACTTTCCCTGACAGAGCAACAGTATCATTCTTCTCATAAAAAGCGACTTCTGAAATATTACATGCGCTTCTGGGTGGACCAAAATATCTTAGATAACGATATTTTTTATCAGACCAACTCTTTACAGTTGTATTCAAACGATTAGGTCTGCCCTGTATTATGAACAAAGTGTCTTTTTCAAAAAAATCAGGATGGTTGCTCCCTTCAAAAACACCGCCTATCATCCGGTCTCTGAACATATTTTCTCTCCCAATATCACACTTGGCATATAATACTACATCTTCCTTCCCCTTTCCTGCAGGATAATAACAGTTCTCATTACTCTGTTTATCAACATAAAAAGGATCGGTCAGAAAGCATAATGTTCCATCCTCATAAGTAGCCACTCTCATAAACGAACCATTCCGTACATACTGAAATGCCAAATGCCCCGCATCATATGCAGTCCAGTCAACAGGAGTCCAACGATCCCTGTCACTGACACATAGATAAGCCATTTTCCCGCTCCGTTTCGTTTTATACTGTTTTTCTAAAGGGATAACCAATTCTTTCTTAAAATTATAGCCATATCCATAAGTTACGTCTGTAAATTTCGGCAAACGCCAAAAAGGATATACTTCTTCACCATACTTTGCCATTTGCTCATACAGGTCTCTATTCACACTAAAAGTATATCTATACACTTTGGAACTGTCATCCCACCGATACCACCAGTTCTTCCGTACAGGTCGCAATTTTTGCGGGAAATCAGTCATATATTCCTCTCCATCCTTATTCCATGTTGTCAACCAAAAATGCCCGGCATTTATGTAACTTCGTACAGGAACAAAATCTATGGCACAAGGAATGCCCAAAGCACGGAATAGATACACAGCAAAATCGGTCACTTCCCTACATGTACCGGATAAGTATTGTACATATTCCGGCCCTATATGTCCAAATGGATAGGGCGTTACAGAAGTATAATAATAGCTCTTATCAGGCAATTTACTTATTAGATAATTAGCGGCAACCACCGGGTCTTCAATATCCAATGAATCAGACATACGTAATGAATCCAGTAACGAATTATATTTGTCATAATACATTTCACGCCAATAAGTTAATGGTTCATCACCTATTCGGTAAGGCAATAAGTACTCACAAAACATTTCAAATGAGATATTCTTTCCCCAAGGTTGTTCCTGCCAAACCTTAAATGCCCAGTCAATATTATGGCATAGGTAGGCAGAATCTATTTCCATAATATCTCGTTTCTTGCTGGGCTCCTTCATAGGACCATATATCTTCTTAATAGAATCAGCTACTTGTTGCGGAGTTTTTCCTTTACTTTTCTTCAGCCATGTATAGTAAGATTTATAATTTTCAAATTGTTCACTATCGGAATAAGTATAAAAAGGAATATTTTCTATAAGGAAACAAGCTGCTTTATATTTTAGGCTGTCTGCCAAATTTATTCGATAATAATGAAGCACCTTTTCTAATTCTTTTCTATTTTCACCAGCCACTTGTAATACTGTTTCCAAAGAAGTAACATACTCTTTTCTAAGAGAGTTTATTATTACTTTTCCAATTAACATGATAACAAGTACAATAACTAAAGTATATTTAAAATTCCTGTTCATACATTTTTAATGAGCATTTCCAGTAACTTTCACTCGTAATGGTGCATTAGATGCATTACAATAAACTGTAATAGTCTTATCAAAACGTTCCGGGCACTCTGATTTATAAATTATTTTCACCTTTGATGTTTCATGAGGGTTAAGTGGTTTCTTAACGTATTTTGCAGTAATACAACCACAAGATGTAATCACATCATTAATTACTAATGGGATTTTTCCAGTATTGCAGATTTCGAATTCTACTTCTTGCTTCTGCTCCCAAGAAAAATTACCCATTTCTATTTGAGACGAAGAAAGTGAAACTGTAGTTAGCGGTTGATTATCCAACATAGATGAGTCTTGTCTACCTGAGATTATATTCCAATAAAGTTCTTTAATACGCGGATTCTGCATCGGATTACCAATTGCCATAACTTTATTATTTTTATCTAATAAAAAAGTTTGGTATTGCATATCAGAAGGAAAGTGGTTTATTTTATTTAAGACATCTAATGTATCAATACAAATTGGATATACGAATCTTTCCACTCTTAAGGTAAGATATATATCACGTCCATTTTTTGGAAAAAAGAAAAATAAAAACTGAACTTTATTAGGATAAATAGAATCAATATTATTAATATAATTGTTCCATTCAGATAAATGTAACTTACAACTGGTACATCCCATAGAGTCTACATATGCTATTATCTTAAATTCACTATCACGTATAGTAAAATTCGAAGCCCTTTCACTTCCTTGAATACTAAAATTAAGATTTTCAGGAAAAATAATCTCTTTATCTATCCATTTCTTTAATATTTTTTCAGCATGTATACTCTTTTCATCTTGACAAGAGAACATACAAATGGAAAGAAAAAATTATATACACAAAATATTTCATAATCAATTCTTACTTAATTTTAACTTATAAAAATGATAGGGATCATTAGAGTCTACACCATAAAAGCAATTCAATAACTCATCTATAAAAAAATAAGATATAGTTTGCCCTAAATGATATATAGCTTTAAATTCTCCATCCCAATTTGCGACTAGTAAACTGGAAGGTGAGTTTACTTCCTTTGTATCCGGACACAACAAATAAATCATATTATTAGTAACATATGCATCTCTTATATGCAAGAATCGTCTCTTTATGTCAGTATCAATAATAGTCTGACAAGGTTCGTAATTCAACAAAATGTCACGAAATAACACACCGTTTTGGTTATAAATACGACAACGCCGTGTCCTATAATAAAACACCAATAAACGACTCCCATCAGGCTTTGCTATAATTTCATGAGCATAAGCTGATTTAAAATCACTGATAGAACTAAAATTTACATGTGTATCTGGATATATGCCTTTAGGTTCTTTTTGTTTTCGAGATAAATTTATCATAAAAAATTCGTTCATTCCTTTATCAAAACAATTGTCAGAATAAGCATACAAATTATCATTTAGCTTAGCAACTCCTAACATTTGTTGTCCCATTATATTATTAAAGAAAGAAGTTGAAAACAACTTCAATGAATCACCTTCAACCCATTTATAAAAATATAATGAATCATTATGAACTAAATAAAATTCATCATTAAACTGCTCCAAAGGGACAATAAACTCAGATTGTTCACCAAAATATGACAGATGTTTCATTTTGGGATAAGAAAATACAGAATAGACAGCATTATCCAAAGTTGAAGTACGTACTAAAATTCTCTCATTATTAAACAAGATACACCGAGGATTAAATTGAGCAGGATACATCGGTAGTTTTTCTAAAGTAACAATAGTATCTTTGGAAAAGATGTTATTGTATACAAGTGGCACTGTAGATGAAGATGGAATACAGCCCACCAAACAAATCCCTCCCCAAATCACTATGGTCAACAATCTAATTCTCATAATTCATATTTAGCCAACACATAATCAGGATCAACTCCTATTGCATATAAAGTATTACTTTTTCTATTAGCTACTATTCTAATTGCAGGCATTCCTATATCCACTATTTTCAACAAGTTACCATTGTAATCATACAAAAACAGTGTATGAGGACACTTACTTATATTGCGACCAACCGTAGATTCGTCTACGGGCTCTTTCTCACGATCCCGTTCTAAAGTAATTATATAATCCTTACTCATACATACATCATACGCTCCAACTATTTTTCTATCAAATATAACTCTATCATCTGCAATAGTATAATTCTTTTTCTTTATTAACTTTCCGTTCCCATTGTAAAACAAAAGTAGAATTTTTTTTTATACAAAGCCAAATATGGAAACTTGAAAGACGAAATCAGAAACAATCCTTCAATTGGATCATAAGATTCATAAATACCAATATGTTCCTTAATTTCAGGGATAGGATAAACACCCCACGATGATTCTTGCCCATTTATTATTGTTCGAAAATAATTTTCCGAACCATTTTCTGTATATTTTATATATAGGTCCTTATCTACTTTTTTCCATCTTCATTTCTTTCTCTTTATCCGACAATTCGCAAAATGGTTCCTGTCCATTTATCAGACTATCAATAGATAAATAACCAACTGTCTTCCCATTTGCATCTATAGCAAAAAGTTTATTATCTACACAATATCTATTAGTCATAGGCGTAATAAATTCTTTAGGACCTTCTCCTACTTTTCCCATTACTCCTAATTCTTCACCAGTTAATGCACTATGCACATGCAAAAAACAGTCTCGAGCAAATGGATCGGACCAAACTAAATAGTCATCAGCCAAAAGTAAATCGCCCGGCATCATGGTAAATATTTCATCATTTAAGACTTGCGATTTCAAAGATAGTCTTTGCACATCTGTTCTATTAGAAGAACAAGAACTAAATATAAAGACCGCAATACTAGCTATTATAATTATATTTTTACACATAGTATTAATTATAAAAGCTACCTTACTAGATAAATACTGATGATTTTCTTTTAAGGTAGCTTAATTCAACTCAATTATTACCAGTGACTACAGCCACTTTTTGTATCACAACTTCTATTAACAGATGCCTGATAAGTATAGTGAATACCATTACATACACAGCATTCTCTACTAGATGAAGGTTCACAATTTCCTCCTGAAGATTCGCCTTGAGCTAACGCCTCCATATTTACCATAGCTAAACCAGACAGCTTCACATCATTTGGTGAAGTAAGCATATTGTATCCCGCAATAGCGGCAATAGCAACAACAGCTATAAGCCCCATTATTTTCTTTTTCATTTTGTAGTTTTTTAATTTGTACTTTTCGTTTTTCTTCTGTATCTATCATTTCAACAGAACAGCAATAGTTTGCTACATTAACTTTTTATTCTTATGTTTGCATCGGAATCTTTTTTAAAGGTTTAGGAGCAGATGATATGTAAGCAAATCCGGCAAGATGGACAAACTCATCATTCTGCTCCTTTAATCATGTTAATTCTCTCATTCAACCAAAGCAAACTTTAGTATTGGCTGATCACTATTTACATCTGTCGCCATTATCGTTTTAGTAGCTTCGTCCACCCAAATACCATATATATAATGGTCAAGTACATATTTACATAACGGTTCTCCTTTCAAACTAAATACATAAATATATTTTCCTCCATCAGAAAGCCTTCCGCTTTGTCTTGCTATTTCCTTAAAAGACGTTCCATGAAATACTGCATAAATGGCACTATCTGTTACTTGTACATCACTAAATCCCATAATACCCGTTGGTATACCATATCCATCTGATATTTTAAATTCAGGTTCACCATGCTCACCTATACGAATAACATGGATATTATCTTTCAAATTATAGACCTCAACAACCTCTCCCAATTGAGTGACTGTCGCCAATATTCCGTTATTAGGATTGTAGTCAAGGAAACTCCTCCATGCTTGGGCTAACGCTGGACGAGCATTTTTCAATGCTTTTTCATCAATAGTCGGAATAATCCCCATCTTATCTATAAGCTTCCCATTACAGTTAACTCGACATAAACGATTTTCACCGGAATAGTCAGGAATAATAAATGTTGTATCATTATATATAGCAAAATCAAGTGGCCGAAGTATATCTTCATCCAATGTTACCGCTTCGTCACGAAGCAGTGAATCACCGGATGAAGAAAAGTCTAACCTAGTTAATTCACTTTTATTGGCATCCAATGTCCAAACTCCATAATTTTGTAAACGAAAGTTTTCCATTGATAACATTTCTGTTGGTGAATCACCACGCTTTCCAAAAGAAGATAAATACTGAAAACCAGGATATTGAAATAAGTGTCCATAATGATCAAGACCATGTAAATCCATCACAATGGCTTTATCCCCTTCTATCCGTATCCGAAAAGGATAACGAAACAAGGCTGTATCAAGCTCTATTACTTCTCCTTTTAGCTCTTTTTCTTGTGGAAATTCAGAATAAGCAAATACATTGTCCGCATATTCTTTATGTTTCTTACTACAAGAAATCAGAAAAAAAAAAAAAAAAAACAGATACTTAATATCACTCTTCAAGGCTATATCCTCCAAAAACATATTTAACCTTAGCATGAGCTATCGGACAATCTACAGATCCTGATCCCAAACATTTATACATATTTGTACCTTCACCCGCAGCTAAAGCCTCTATATTATAATTGAGTAATGTATTGAATGAAACGTGGTGATTAACTGGACGTTTTACTGTTAAATACACCATTATACATAAAAATAAGAATAATACCAGTTTTCTCATATTGTTTTTTGTAATAAGATTAATATGTGAACAAAGGTAGTAAACTGACAAAAAGAAGCTATAAAATGTGGCTGACCATTTCTGACCTACTATAAATTATAATCTAAAGGGACATTACAATTATCTAAAAATTGCCATTTCATCGAGGTTTATAGCTATTAAAAGAATTTTAGATTATAGAACCAATTGATACCCATCTACACATTTTTCTATATCAATAGAAGAATCTAACTCTTTTATGTTAGAACGCAAACGTGCTACCGCTTTATGAATTCGATCATTTGTAGCACTTCCATCAGACCACAGATTCTCACTAATATCACTATTTTTTAAAACATATCCTGTTTCTTCCATTCTAAGAAAAAGCTCCAATAGCTTACTAGGCTGTGGCTGCAAATACTTTTGTCGCCCATTAAACTCTATTACTTTTTGATCTGCATGAAATATAAAACCTTCATGTAATTTATAAGAACGTATAGAAGAACTATCATTCATTTCTTTCACTATTTTTATAATAGGCTTTTCTATAACTTCTTTCTTTCTCATAGAAAATATTTTATTTTGAACAAATAAAATAAATTTATAAATCATATATATACAAACAATGTATATCAATAAACCCCAAATAATTTCCATGTATATTATATTCCATACGGAATAATGAAGATAAGCCATTACCTCTATTTCACAAGCATAGCCTATAGAAACAATAAACACTAAATTTGAGAACTTACGCCATTCACTATAAGAGGTAGATACCGATGTCACATCACCAAACCTATCTACAACGGAAACACATAATGCTGCTTCCATTAAGATACCCGATTCGTTTAAATACTTCTTCCAAATAAGATTTAATGAATCCGGCTGAATGGGATGTTCTTTAAAAGCAATGCTATGCAGCAAACGAACACTAGTATCTGTCGCTATATTATTGTAATGTTTTGCCTTATCTAACTTTAACTTATATACACCTGTAGAATCTGCATAGATTACCGAATCCGGTAATTCTGTAAATCCCACATTTGATACATCCGGAAGAGTAAGCATCAAAGGACCTTCCCTTTCCACATTCCGACTTTTCAGTTCCTGATTAAATGCCTTAATAAAAGCTTCTTTCGCCTCCTCTTTAAGGGTGGATAACTTAGATTCATAAATGTACTTGCAAGCAAAAAAAAATGCAACTCCACCAATACAAGCAATAATAGCTAACAGAATAATATTTTTAGTTCTCATCGTATTTCATTTTATATCCTTTTCAAGCACAAAGATAACATTATTTAAACAAGACAAGTAATATCCATACAATGAATAAACAAGACTCTTGCAATTTTTCACTAGAGAATGAAATATGAACTTTATTAGTCATCGTGAGAAATCTGTTCTATTTTTAAGATTCTCCACTTTTATTTCAAATCAAAAACTGAAGTAAAAAAGAGAAATAAATGTATAAATTAATGCAAGAATATACAATTGCATACTAATAAATGCATAATTAAGGGATAAAAAACGAACTATTCTCCACTAAACGAGCTCTAATCCTTTAAAAGGAACGTATCGTTGATCGGTGAGGAACGACTCTTTTCTCACCGACCAATGAGATGTTCATCGGGATGACTCAATATAACTGACATATTTCTTGCTATTTCAAACTTTATTTTATCAAAAACATATATAGCAAAATACCATAAAAAGACGAATTTACAAACAAATATCCACGATTAGTCATTTATTTCAAACAATGGTTACCATGACAACATACAAACAGAAGCATTATGAATCTTTGTAATCCTTCATCATTCGCATATTTACTTGCACATCATATCTTGGCTCCAAATTCAAACAGAAGAAACGCATAAAGTATCCCATTTTTATGAATGTTCTTATTCTAATATTTCCGTATATAAAAAATCCTATATCACATCTTAGACATGATATAGGATATTAACAATTATATGATAGAAGCAATTGATTGCAGCCTCTTTATTTCCTCTATGGACAAAACAGTAACTTACAAATACCACGAAAGCCTTCAAGAACTACAAAATAGGCTTTATTGCGTAATAAACGCTTCCATAGCCCAATCGAAACGAATATAATTACTCGGCATAGGTTCGTCTCCTTTCTTGTTACCTTATTTCATGCTCTATCACCCACTTTCCCAAAGTCCGTGTTGTACTATCAAAATTCACTCCGACCTTGACAACCTTGTGATGATCTATCTCGTAAGGAATAGCATATTGCTTACTATTAATTTGAGCCAATGCTTCTTCGGGAGTTCCATCTACCTTAAATTCAAATACATAAATTGCATCGGACATCTTTATTACCACGTCAGCCCTGCCAATGGCATTCTTTACTTCTACATCTACATATTGACCCATTAAACGGAATAATAAATAGAAAATAGTCTGATAATGTTTCTCCTGATTGTTCTCCAAATCATAAGGTATAGATGAAAAGAAAGAACGAGTACGAAGAAGACACTGCTCAATATCACCTTTCATCAGGTCTCTTACAAAAGAGACTACATAAAAGTTACTTTCTCGTGTCGGTTGATTGAGATAGAAAGGGATCAACGTCTCAATAAAGCCTATTTTAACTTCTTCGTTGGGATAACCTAATGTATATGTACGAAAGAGAGGTTCATATCCTTTAATAGTCAAATAGCCACTCTGATAAAGCACAGGAATCGGATCGGTAATAACCTCTGTCGCTTTATCAAAATCTTCGTCTTTCACTTCCATCTTTTCCAATAGATTAAGACTGAAGTCCATTCGCTGTAACATTTCAATCAAGAAAGTAGGCGTGCCGGTAGAGAACCAAAAGCTCTTATAATCTTTTTGCGAAAATGCATTGAAAAGGCTGAACGGATTGTAAATATCTTCACAATTCTTGCTGAAATGATAACCGTCATACTGCCGTTTCAAATGCCGACAAGCTTCTTCATAGGTTTCATTATTCGCTTGAGCTATCCTCTCAATATCCGGTTGCATCTGACTTAGCAACTCTTGCTCTGTAATACCACAAATAGCACTATAATCATCGCTCATGCTGATATTCTGCAAGTTATTCAGCTCACTAAATATACTCATCTGACTGAACTTGCTGATTCCTGTCAAAAACAAGAAACGAAGATATTGCCCTTGTGCTTTAAGAGGACTGAAGAACTTCCGCATTTCAGTTCGCAATTGTCCTTGTAAAGCAGAGTCACTATTACTATCCAATAAAGGTGCATCATATTCGTCAATCAATACGACAACCTGCTTTCCTGTCTGTTGATAAATTCGTTGAAGCAAACCGGTTAAACGGGCTGCATAGCTCGTTTCTTCTTCATTTTTCCCATAAGTCCTCTCCCATTCGCTTAGATAAAGATTCAATTGCTCTTGCAAATCTTCGATAGTGGTATATTTTGTTCTGCTGAAATCAATATGCAACACAGGATAGACAGTCCATTCCTGTTCCAACTGTTCTATTGCCAGTCCTTTAAATAAATCTTTTTTCCGGAGAAATAAGCTTCTAGAGTAGAGACTAGAAGACTTTTTCCAAAGCGGCGGGGACGGCTAAGAAAATACACAGTATCAGTATGGACTAATTGATAAACCAATGCGGTTTTATCAATATATACACAATTCATATTACGTAACTGCTCAAAATTCTGTATCCCGATAGGATATCTTCTGAATATCTCTTTCATATAAACCTAATGCATTAGTTGAAACATGAACAAAGATAATGTTTTTACGCGTATCTTACACAGATAGAGACTGAATTTGTTATTTCTAACCGTATCATTGTTGTATTGAAAATGAAAGTTGCTATCTATCATTCATTATCAACGAGAAGTATTATCACTTTTCACTCATTCACAATGAGCAATTTTAGCATTTTATATTCGTTTATAATGAGAAGTTTTATATCTTTGCAATCAAAAGCCCAGTTATCATGAAAGAATTATTAAAGCATATCATATTCGACCAGCGTGAAAAAGACATATCCCAAATGATAGAAAGGGATATTGACATGAGTTGTGTAAACAATCCCGAAGTGCTAGTCATATCTGGTATAAGAAGATGCGGAAAATCTGTTCTTTTACAGCAAATACGTTCGCAACAGTCAGAACAAGACTTTTACATGAATTTTGATGATGAGCGGCTTATCAACTTCAAAGTCGATGATTTTCAAACCTTATATGAAGCTTTCATCGAATTGTTTGGAGAACAAAAAACATTTTATTTTGATGAAATACAGAATATTCCCGGTTGGGAAAGATTTGTAAGAAGGTTGCATGACAGTGGATGTAAGGTATTTGTTACAGGCTCTAATGCCAATATGCTAAGTAGAGAATTAGGCACACACCTCACCGGACGTTATTGCCAAATTGAACTATACCCTTTCTCATTTCCCGAATTTCTAAAAATGAAGGAAGCATATCCGCAACAAAAGGACTTTTATACTACTACCGGAAAAAGTATGCTAAAAAAACACTTCGACGAATACTTGAAAACTGGCGGTTTTCCCCGTTATATAAAAGACCGGAACAACAATTACCTATCCACTCTTTATGAGAATATTATTTATAAAGACATTGTCACTCGAAACAAACTAAATGGTGAAAGAGAATTGCTGGAAATGGTTTATTACTTAGCCAGCAATGCTACGAAACGTTTCTCGTACAGTTCGTTAGCAAAAACGATAGGTATCAAACATACGGAAACAGTCAAAAACTATCTGGAATATCTTGAAAATACTTATCTGCTATTTCAGGTAATGAAGTTCGACTGGTCTGTAAAAAAACAGATGAACAACCAAAAGAAAGTGTATTTCATAGATAATGCCATTATTGGCAAAGTGGGATTCAATGCGACCGACAACATCGGGCAATTACTTGAGAATTTGGTATTTATAGAAATAAAGCGCCAGGGAAAAGATATCTATTATCATAATGACGGAATAGAGTGCGACTTCATTATGCGTGAAAACGGACATATTGTATCTGCCTGCCAAGTCACCCGTTCGATGAAAGATGAAAAAACAAGGCAGCGTAAAATAAATGGATTAATTTCCGCACTCAATACCTATAATCTCACCGAAGGAATAATTTTGACTGATGACGAAACCGAGGAAATAACTATCGGCAACAAAACAATACATATAATTCCTATATGGAGATGGCTATTAAAATAGTGACGCTATCCCACCAACATAGTGACGGTATATGCTTAGGATAGCGTCACTATTCCAGGCATATACCGTCACTATGTTTGAACCGGATATTCCGGGCTGTTATTTCTAGTTTCCGCGCTGTGTAGGCAGAGTAAATTCTTGCGAATCACAAATCACTCCATTCTCGTCCGCCACTGCGACACGGAATGTCACTTCACCGTCTTTCAATTTTTCACCTGCATGAATGGAAGCGGTATAACGGATGCCTTCACCCGGAAGAATTTCCTCCACCATCACGGAAGGAGAAATGCCGAGATGCTTCACCTTCCCCACCGTTTCTACCACAGGAACTACATTATAAACTGGATTTCTCCCTTCATTCATAATCTCAAAGATTATCTTGCTATTTTCTCCCGCATCAATCACATGACTGCGATTATCATCTATAAAACGGATCTTGCGCAACTTCAGTTGAGAAATAGGCTGTTGCACCTGTGGCTGCTTCTTATATTTTTGCACACGGACTTCCCTCACTTCAGGAATATACGCATCTTCCTCTATTTGCTCTTGTCTTGGCGCCGTCAACGCGTTTCCAATAGCCGCACCGGCAATGGTTCCCACAATATTCCCAATAGCAGAACCACGGTAACCGCCTCTCCAACCACGATTATTATCTCCGATAAGTCCACCTATCGAACCTCCCAGACTACCTCCGATAGAAGCACCTGCCATGATAGCTCCCGGATTTCCCATACGCCCCGACGCACATCCACTCAAAATCAAAGCGGAAAGCAAAATTACTGTTAGTTGTTTCTTCATGAGTCTCTCTATTTAGTGTTATTATTTATTCTACCACTTTAAAACGAGCGAAACGTAATAATAGTTGTTTGTCTCCCGCATTTTTAAAATGAATAGTTGCTTTCGCATTGTCTCCCGTTCCTTCTACTTTAATCACTTCACCCAATCCGAAACGTTCGTGCTCTATCATCTGTCCGGCCTGTACTCCTGCTACCGATGCCGAAGTGGAAGAGGTTGCCTGTGCACCGTTACTTGGGCTAACAGTACTAACTTTCTTCAAATTCCTCGGTACGCTGGGAGCAATGATCTGTGCTTTCGGACGTTGCTGTAAGGAAGCGCGGAAACGTCCCGCACCTTCATCGACAGCACGGCTCACTCCTGCCTCATGCGGCAGTTGCAAGTAATGAACATCGATATCACGCAAGAAACGACTGGGGCTTCCAAATTCCATCTTTCCATAACGGAAACGGGTTTTGGCAAAAGACAGATAACAATGTTCCTCCGCACGAGTAATTGCTACATAGAACAAACGACGTTCTTCTTCCAGTGCCCGGGGAGAATCTCCTACCATCCCACTGGGAAACAGGTTTTCTTCCAGACCGACCACAAATACATTCTTAAACTCCAATCCTTTAGCCGAATGGACTGTCATCAACGTTATCTTTTCTCCATCATCCGCCTTATCGGAATCCTGATCGGTAAGCAATGCAATCTCCGAAAGGAAATCGGTAAGAGACACATTCGGGTTACCCTCCTCCTGCCGCAAAGCGCAGAAGTCGTTGATACCATTCACCAACTCTTCTATATTTTCCTTACGGCTTAGATTCTCGGGGGATGTGTCCTGACAGACATCATTGATAATGCCGGACTGACGGATGATATTCGTTCCCATTTCATAAGCGTTCTTATCCGCCTGATCGACAATGAAACTTTCTATCAATTCACGAAAGCCTTGCAGTTTCGCATGCGTTCCTTTATTTATATCCAACCCATAAGTTAATGGCTCGCAGAGTGCCGCCCAAAGACTTACACCATGATCGGTAGCCGCCGATATAATCTTCCCGACCGTCGTATCTCCAATGCCACGCGCCGGATAATTAATGATTCGCTTGAATGCTTCTTCATCATTCGGATTCACTACCAAACGGAAATAAGCAATCACATCTTTTATCTCTTTTCGCTGGTAGAACGAAAGTCCTCCGTAAATCTTATAAGGTATACTTCGTTTCCGAAGAGCCTCTTCAAAAATACGGCTTTGTGCATTCGTACGATACAGGATAGCAAAATCAGCATATCCGTAGCGATACTCCCGACGCAGTTCTGCAATCTTATTAGCTACAATATCACCCTCTTCCACATCGCTATATGCCTGAAACACACCGATAGGTTCCCCCTTTTCTTTCTCTGAAAACACGGCTTTCCGTATCTGACGTTCATTCTTCTCAATCAGGCTGTTGGCAGCACAAACAATGGTTTGCGTGGAACGGTAATTCTGCTCCAGTTTAAAGACTTTCGTATTGGGGTAGATTTTTGTAAAATAGAGAATATTGTCAATATCCGCCCCACGGAAAGAATAGATACTTTGCGCATCGTCTCCCACTACACAGACCCGTTGATTTTCTTTAGTCAGTTGCAGGACAATGCTATGCTGCGCATAATTCGTATCCTGATACTCATCTACCAGCACATAACGGAACTGATCCCGGTAGCGTGCCAACACTTCCGGAAAGTCACGGAATAAAATATAGGTGTACACCAGTAAATCATCGAAATCCATTGCACCTGCCTGACGACATCTGTCCCAATAACGGGTATAGATATCACGGATAGCAGGCATCTTGGCGGCCATATCTCCTTCGTAGGCCTCTTTATTGGCAGCATACCCCGTGGGAGTAACCAGATGGTTCTTGGCATTGGAGATGCGTGCTTGCACTACTCCCGGCTTATACGTTTTCTCGTCCAATCCCATCTCCTTGATGATGGAGCGAAGCAGACTCTTACTATCAGCCGTATCATAGATGGTGAACTGGGAAGTAAAACCGATATATTGTGCTTCGGCACGAAGAATCCGTGAGAAGATGGAATGGAAAGTTCCCATCCACAAATAACGTGCCCGTTCCATACCGACCTGACGGGCAATACGCTCTTTCATCTCACGTGCAGCCTTATTGGTAAAGGTTAATGCAAGGATATTCCATGGATTATACCCGTTCTCCTGCTCCAGCAAGTAAGCGATTTTATAAGTCAATACACGCGTTTTTCCCGAACCGGCACCGGCTATCACCAGTGAAGGACCGTCATTATAAGTCACT
Source organism: Bacteroides sp. BFG-637 (assembly GCF_024793605.1). Taxonomy (NCBI): domain Bacteria; kingdom Pseudomonadati; phylum Bacteroidota; class Bacteroidia; order Bacteroidales; family Bacteroidaceae; genus Bacteroides; species Bacteroides sp. BFG-637. The sequence continues at coordinate 5,203,540 of NZ_JANUPD010000002.1, forward strand.
GCTGCACACTGACTCTCGTTTAATTCCTCTATATAATTGGTATTCATAACAGCATTATAAAAACTATGTGGATTTTTAACAAACCCTTGGCACTCAAATTTGTTCTCAATACAAAAGTATAATATTCATTCGAGAATGAAGGTATTTTTATGAATTTTCATCACTAACTATTTTAACCTAACACCAAAAAGCAATGAAAAGAAGTATATTTTTATCGATTATTTTGAGTTTGTTTCTGGTTGCCTGCATCCCACAGGCAATGGCACAAAAGCAGAGCCGCCTGGAAAAGCTGCTAAGGTATCTGAACGATAATGACGCCGACAAATGGCAGAAGAACCGTGATAAGATAGACACCGAGACTCAAAGCTATTACGCCGAAGAACTGGCATTATTGGATGTGCTCAACGAATTATGGAACGAGCAAAGCGAACAAGCCGCCGCCAATTATTTCGGATGCTATGAAAAGGCTGCGAAAGCCTATTTCCCGAATATCTGCGAAGAAGAGAAGATACAACTTTCCAACGTGCAAGACAAAGCGGAACAAGCTGTCATCTCTGTTCTGGAGGCTTCGAAAGACCAGATTCCTTTTAGCAAGACATTGATGGACAGCATCCAGTCAAGCGGTTATCCGGCAGACTCCGCCATTTTACAAAAGGTACGGGACATCCGTGAAATGGCCTTACTGGAAGGTATGCTGAAAACACCCACGCAGAATATTTATCAAACGTACATCACGGAATATCCGAACGGCAAATTTATCTCTCAAATCAACGCTGCGGAAAACAAACGGCTTTACCGGATCGTAAAGAGTAATCCGACATCGGAGAATTTCAAGGCATTCTTTGATAACGCTGATATGCAGAAATTTTTCACTGATAAAGATACGCGTCCATTCCTTCCGGAAGTTCGCACGCTATACGACGATTTTCTGTTTCAAGGGATCGACAGCCTCCGGGAAAAAGGAAATGCGACAGCCATCCGGCAGATCATTGACGAGTATAAGCAATCACCTTACCTGACTTCCACTGCGCGTACTCATCTGGATGATCTTGAATATCTTAGTGAAAAGGCTGATTTCGAGCTTTTAAAAGCTGCCATTGTCAGTTCCGAATCATTGAGCATGCTGCAGGATTTTCTTTGCACACACAGGTACAAGGAATTTCGTGACCAGGCCAATGCACTACGGACACCGTTTATCCTACAAACAATCGTATCCACCCCTACCTCTGTGAAATACTATAATGGAGGACGATTGATAAAGTCTGCGGAAAATGACAGTACAGGAAATATATCGACCACTTATTCGTATGACGATAAGGGACAGCTCATTTCCACCCTGTCGCTTACCATAAAAAACGGTCAGCCAAGCAATGAAATACAAACGAACAGATTATACGATCCGCAAGGCCACTGCATCTTTGAAGTGCAAACGAATCCGAAAACCAAAACGGACCTCTACCGGCGGACACGCCGTATCGGTACGGATGGAAGTATCGAGAGTGATTCACTCAAGTATACAGACGGAAGAGTTATCATAAGTTCCTATGATAAACAGGGGTTATTGACCGAAACCAAAGAGTATAATAAGAATGGAGAACTTCAGGCGTACACCGCAAACAAATATGATGATAAGGGCAGATTGATTTCATCGCAACATCAAAATTTGCTTTTCGCCAACTCTCCGGATCAGATTATATCACAAAAAGATGCTTATGAATACGATAAATACGGCTATCTGACACAGATCGTCTACCAACGGATTTTGGGCAATAACCAGAAAACATCCGGATGCCTGATCTGCCTGTACGATAAATACGGAAACCGGATCGATAGTAATTCTTATTATGAATATGACAATACGGGCCAATGGACCTGCCGTACCAACCGTGATCATCCGAAAGATGTGGAACGTATACAGTACATTTATAAATAAAGCAAGATAGTGTGAACATTTTGCAGAGGGCTTCTGTTATTATAGTATAACAAGCCGATTAAAACTTGTAACATTATGAATACTATATTAATGTCTTTAATTATGATGACCATGACTTACGAAATGCCTAAACTTCCTTATGCAAACAATGCATTGGAACCTGTAATCAGTCAGCAAACAATAGATTTCCATTACGGAAAACATCTACAAACGTATGTAAATAATCTGAATAGCCTCGTGCCCGGTACAGAATATGAAGGTAAAACGGTAGAAGAAATCGTTGCAGCCGCACCGGATGGAGCTATTTTCAATAACGCCGGACAAGTATTGAATCACAATCTGTACTTCCTGCAATTTGCCCCGAAACCTTCGAAAAAGGAGCCAACCGGCAAACTGGGAGAAGCCATCAAACGTGACTTCGGCAGCTTTGAAAACTTCAAGAAAGAATTCAATGCAGCAGCAGTCGGATTGTTCGGTTCAGGATGGGCCTGGCTATCCGTAGATAAAGACGGTAAACTGAAAATCACTAAAGAAGTGAACGGAAGCAACCCAGTACGCGCCGGTTTGAAACCGCTTCTCGGATTTGACGTTTGGGAACACTCTTATTATCTGGATTACCAAAACCGCCGTGCCGACCATGTTAACGCCCTGTGGGATATCATCGACTGGGATGTGGTTGAAAAAAGAATGTAATCGGATTTCATAGACTAAACTATACTTATGAAAAGGTCGTTGTGTATTTCACAGCGACCTTTTTACAGATTAAAAAAACTGACTTTTATTGTATATCAGACGCATTAGTTGTATTTTTGCAACTAATAATCCAACATAACAAACAATTATGATACTATATAAAAGAAAAAAAATACGATTTATCGTCTCCATTGCAATCCTTTTCTTCCCCCTTTTTTGCAATGCTTCCACCACAGAAGAATCTGCGGGAGAAATTCTGTTCATCACCTCTTATAATTCGGATACTAAATATACCTACGACAACATCAGTACATTTATAGAAACTTACACCCGATTGGGAGGAAAATACTCGACCATCGTAGAAAACATGAATGCAACAGACTTAACGCAGGCACACCAATGGAAAAAAACATTAACCGATATTCTGGATAAGCATCCGAAAGCTAAATTAGTGATTCTTCTGGGTGGGGAAGCATGGAGCAGTTTCCTCCATCTTGAAGATGAAAAATACAAGCAGCTTCCTGTTTTTTGCGCAATGGCATCACGCAACGGAATCCGTATTCCGGAGGATTCGATCGATATCCGAGACTATAATCCAGTAAGTATCGACTTAACGGAACGAATGAAAGAATATAATGTAAAATACTGTAATTCATACGAATACAATATCAGCAAAGACATAGAAATGATACAGGATTTCTATCCGGATACCGAGCATCTGGTATTTGTATCGGATAATACATACAACGGACTTGCCGAACTGGCATGGTTCAAGAAAAACCTGCAGCATTTCCCGCAGTTATCTATCACTTACATCGACGGTCGCATCCATACACTTGATATGGCTGTCAATCAATTGCGCAATCTTCCCAGAAACACGGCAATGTTACTTGGCATCTGGAGAATCGACAGCCGGGGTATCACCTACATGAGCAACTCTGTTTATGCTTTCTCCAAAGCCAATCCTCTCCTGCCTGTGTTCAGTATGACTTCCACTGCCATTGGTTACTGGGCTATCGGAGGATATGTCCCGCAATATGAAGGAGTGGGAAAAAGCATGGGAGAATATGCTTACCGTTTTTTAGACCAGAAGGAAACTGATATCAGCAGTATCAATATCTTGCCCAACAGATATAAATTTGATGCGAAGAAACTAAAAGAATGGGGATTTGAAGACAAGAAGTTACCTGTCAACTCAATGGTCATCAATCAGCCCATCCCGTTCTTTGTAGCTTACAAGACAGAAGTGCAGTTCATCCTGATCATATTTCTCGTATTAGTAGGAAGCCTGATGATTTCCTTGTATTACTATTACCGGACTAGAATCCTGAAGAACCACCTTGAAAAAACGACGAAACAATTACGGGAAGATAAAAAGAAGCTGGAAGAGTCTGAAGTTGAATTACGTGACGCCAAGGAACGTGCCGAAGAAGCCAATCAGTTGAAAAGTGCCTTTGTTTCGAATATGAGCCACGAGATACGGACACCTTTAAATGCCATTGTCGGTTTCTCCAGCCTGATTATCGGCTCTGTTGAGCAAAATAAGGAACTGAAAGAATACGCAGATATTGTCCAGACCAATTCTAATTTACTGCTACAATTGATTAGTGACGTACTGGATATATCACGTCTGGAATCAGGGAAACTGCAATTCAATTATGAATGGTGTGAGCTGGTGAACCATTGCCAGAATATGATTACCCTGACCAACCGGAACAAGACAATGGATGTAGACATCAAACTTCAAATGCCTAAAGAACCCTATAAGCTCTACACAGACCCGTTACGCCTGCAACAGATTATTATCAATCTACTGAATAATGCTCTGAAATTCACTCCCGCCGGAGGAAGTATCACGCTGGATTATAAAGTGGATGAGGAAAAGCAATGTATGCTGTTCTCCGTGACTGATACCGGCACAGGAATCCCCGAAGACAAGCAGGAACTCGTATTCCAACGTTTCGAAAAGCTGAATGAATTCATGCAGGGTACGGGATTGGGACTGGCCATCTGCAAACTGACCATCCAATATATGGGAGGTGATATCTGGATTGACAAAAGCTATAAGAATGGTGCCCGGTTTATCTTTTCCCATCCCATCAAAAAACAAAAATCAACAGAAAAATGAAAAAAAATCGGATGATTTAGTGTTTTTCTGTTTCTTTTTCGCTTACTTTGCCCCTGTAAAGACAAAGGGGTGCCCCTCGAGGGGCTGAGATTATACCCTAGGAACCTGATGCAGTTAGTACTGACGTAGGGATTGTGTTTCTTCGTTATCGCCTTTCCATTCAAGCACGCTCTTTGTATTTACTTTCAATTTATTTATTCTGATAGGACAATGAAAGTACAAGTGAACAACAAAGAGGTGGAAATTATTCCTGATTCTACCCTTACACAACTGACAGCACAGCTCGAACTTCCTGTTCAAGGCATTGCTATCGCCGTAAACAACAAAATGATTCCCCGTACCGAATGGGAAGGTTTCATATTGCATGAGAACGACAACCTGGTGATTATCAAAGCTGCTTGCGGAGGATAAGGGAATGGTCAGTCTACAATTTATCACGCATCAGACCGAACGGTATTCGTACCTCGAATCGGCACGTATGGCACTCGAAGGAGGGTGCAAATGGATCCAGCTACGCATGAAAGACGCTTCTCCCGAAGAAGTGGAGGCAGTAGCCTTGCAACTGAAACCGCTCTGCAAAGAACACGAAGCGATCTTGATTCTGGACGACCACGTCGAACTGGCGCAAAAGCTGGAAGTGGACGGTGTGCATCTGGGTAAAAAAGATATGCCTATCGACCAAGCTCGCCAGATACTTGGAGAAGCCTTCATTATCGGCGGCACCGCAAATACATTCGAAGATGTCGTACAGCACTACCGTGCCGGAGCCGATTATCTCGGCATCGGTCCTTTCCGGTTTACCACCACTAAAAAGAATTTAAGCCCTGTACTGGGATTGGAAGGTTATTCCTCCATCCTTTCACAGATGAAAAAGGCGAATATCGAAATCCCCGTAGTAGCGATTGGAGGAATCACTTATGAGGATATCCCTGCCATACTTCATACAGGAGTCAACGGGATAGCCCTGTCGGGAACCATTCTCGGAGCGGACAATCCGGTAGAAGAGACACGTAGAATCATTGATTCACCACAGAGTACACAGAGTTTTTCGTTCTTTCCTAAAACAGAATGATAAACACATATACTCTGTGTAACTCCATAATGAATAAGAAATCATCAGACCTCCGTGTCCTCTGCGTCCTCTGTGGTGAACTCATAAATTAGCATTTAAATAATCAACTAAAATACATAAAATGGAAAAGTTAGTAATTGCGGGACGCGAATTTAACTCCCGTCTTTTCCTGGGAACAGGAAAATTCAATTCCAATGAAGTAATGGAACAAGCTATTCTGGCTTCAGGCACGGAAATGGTTACTGTTGCCATGAAACGAATCGACATGGACAACAAAGAGGATGACATGCTGAAACATATTATCCATCCGAATATTCAGCTATTGCCCAATACTTCCGGTGTACGTAATGCAGAAGAGGCTGTTTTTGCCGCACAGTTGGCTCGCGAAGCCTTTGGAACAAACTGGTTGAAACTGGAAATTCACCCGGACCCGCGTTATCTGCTCCCTGACTCTATCGAGACACTGAAAGCTACGGAAGAACTGGTAAAACTAGGTTTTATCGTGTTGCCTTATTGTCAGGCTGACCCCGTACTCTGCAAACGTCTGGAAGAGGCGGGCGCAGCTACCGTTATGCCACTCGGTGCACCAATCGGTACTAATAAAGGATTGCAGACCAAAGAATTCCTGCAAATCATAATCGAACAGGCAGGTATCCCGGTGGTCGTAGATGCGGGTATCGGTGCACCCAGTCATGCTGCCGAAGCAATGGAACTGGGAGCTTCCGCTGTATTAGTAAATACTGCAATAGCCGTTGCCGGAAATCCGGTAGAAATGGCAAAAGCATTCAAAGCGGCTACAGAAGCCGGAAGACAGGCTTACGAAGCAGGATTAGGATTACAAGCCGTAGACTTCGTGGCAGAAGCAAGTTCACCTCTAACGGCTTTTCTTGATTAAAAACGAATAAACTATGGAACAAAAAATAAAATTTCCCCGCTCACAGAAAGTCTATTTACCCGGTAAACTTTATCCGAATATCCGTGTAGCCATGCGGAAAGTGGAACAAGTGCCCAGTGTCAGCTTTGAAGGCGAAGAAAAGATAGCAACACCCAATCCGGAGATATATGTATATGATACTAGCGGACCGTTCAGCGATGCAAATATGAGCATCGATCTTAAAAAAGGGCTGCCCCGTATGCGCGAAGAATGGATTGTGAGTCGTGGCGATGTGGAACAACTCCCTGAAATCACTTCGGAATACGGACGTATGAGAAGGGATGATAAAAGTCTCGATCACTTACGCTTCGAGCACATCGCCCTGCCCTATCGCGCTAAAAAAGGAGAGGCAATCACTCAAATGGCATATGCCAAAAGAGGGATGATCACTCCTGAAATGGAATATGTAGCGATCCGCGAAAACATGAATTGCGAGGAACTGGGAATTAACACTCATATTACTCCTGAATTTGTCCGTCAGGAGATTGCAGAGGGACGTGCCGTATTACCAGCCAATATCAACCACCCGGAGGCCGAACCGATGATTATCGGACGCAACTTCCTTGTGAAAATCAATACAAATATCGGAAATTCAGCTACTACTTCAAGCATAGATGAAGAAGTGGAGAAAGCATTGTGGAGCTGTAAATGGGGGGGAGATACTTTGATGGATCTTTCCACCGGAGAAAATATTCATGAAACACGTGAATGGATCATCCGCAATTGTCCCGTACCGGTCGGTACTGTTCCCATCTATCAGGCACTTGAAAAAGTGAACGGCATAGTAGAAGACCTCACCTGGGAAATCTACCGGGATACATTGATCGAACAATGTGAACAAGGCGTAGATTACTTCACCATCCATGCAGGTATCCGCCGCCATAATGTTCATCTTGCCGACAAGCGGTTGTGCGGTATCGTCAGCCGTGGAGGAAGTATTATGAGCAAATGGTGTCTCGTACACGATCAGGAAAGCTTCTTATACGATCACTTTGATGATATTTGTGATATTCTGGCACAATATGACGTAGCCGTTTCCTTAGGAGACGGACTTCGCCCGGGCTCCATCTATGATGCGAACGACGAAGCGCAGTTTGCCGAACTGGATACCATGGGAGAATTAGTGCTTCGTGCCTGGAACAAGAATGTTCAGGCATTTATCGAGGGACCCGGCCATGTTCCGATGCATAAAATTAAAGAGAACATGGAACGTCAGATTGAGAAATGCCATGACGCCCCATTCTATACGCTCGGCCCGTTGGTGACGGACATTGCTCCCGGATACGACCATATCACTTCTGCTATCGGTGCCGCACAAATCGGATGGCTGGGTACGGCCATGCTTTGTTATGTCACTCCGAAAGAACACCTTGCCTTACCCGACAAGGAGGACGTACGTGTAGGAGTCATTACCTACAAGATAGCCGCTCATGCCGCTGACCTGGCAAAAGGTCATCCGGGTGCACAGGTACGGGACAACGCATTGAGTAAAGCCCGTTATGAGTTCCGCTGGAAAGATCAGTTCGACCTGTCTCTCGACCCGGAACGGGCACAGACCTATTTCCGTGCAGGACATCATATCGACGGAGAATATTGTACGATGTGCGGACCGAACTTCTGTGCAATGAGACTGTCACGCGATTTAAAGAAAAGCGCTAAAACCAACAAATAATGAGTGGGGAGAAACAAAAAGTCAGCCCACTGACCGAACCTGCCCTCCCCTCATTTTAATTTTTAATTTTCAATTCTCAATTTAATAAGAATGTTCTCCGACGAATTAGAAAAAATATCCTGGGAAGAGACGACAAAAGCCATCTATTCCAAAACAGATGCCGATGTACGCCGTGCATTGGGTAAAAAAGAGCATCTGGATGTCAACGACTTTATGGCGCTGATTTCACCTGCCGCCACTCCTTATCTGGAAGTGATGGCACGCCTTAGTCAGAAATATACGATGGAACGGTTCGGTAAGACTATCTCCATGTTCGTACCGCTCTACCTGACTAATTCATGTACCAACTCCTGTGTCTATTGCGGTTTCCACATCAGCAATCCGATGAAGAGAACAATACTGACAGAGGAAGAGATTGTCAACGAATACAAAGCCATCAAACGGTTGGCTCCCTTTGAAAACCTGCTGCTTGTAACTGGTGAGAATCCTGCCGCAGCAGGCGTTCCGTACATTGCCAAGGCACTGGATTTAGCGAAGCCTTACTTCAGCAATCTGCAAATTGAAGTAATGCCTCTTAAAGCGGAGGAATACAAGGAACTGACAAATCATGGCCTGAACGGAGTGATCTGTTTTCAAGAGACTTACAACAGAGCAAATTACAAAACGTACCATCCGAGAGGCATGAAATCCAAATTCGAATGGCGTGTAAACGGCTTCGACCGTATGGGACAGGCAGGTGTACACAAAATTGGCATGGGTGTCCTGATCGGTCTGGAAGAATGGCGGACAGACGTTACGATGATGGCTTATCATCTGCGTTATCTGCAGAAGCATTACTGGAAAACAAAGTACAGCGTAAATTTCCCGCGTATGCGCCCGTCTGAAAATGGCGGATTCCAGCCGAATGTAGTCATGAACGACCGGGAACTGGCTCAACTTACATTCGCTATGCGAATCTTCGACCATGACGTAGATATCTCCTATTCCACCCGTGAGAGTGCAGAAATTCGAAATCACATGGCAACACTCGGCGTCACAACCATGAGTGCAGAGAGTAAAACAGAACCGGGAGGATATTACAGTTATCCTCAAACGCTGGAACAATTTCATGTAAGTGACGAACGGAAAGCGGTTGAAGTGGAACGTGATTTAAAGAGATTAGGCCGTGAACCGGTCTGGAAGGATTGGGACCAGTCTTTTGACTTTAAAAGATAAGCAGATGCGGTACGACAGACAAATCATACTTCCCGAAATCGGAGAAGAAGGTCAGAAGAAACTGCAGGAAGCCAAAGTGCTTATTGTAGGCGTGGGAGGGTTAGGCTCTCCCATCGCCCTTTACCTGACAGGTGCGGGTGTGGGCTGTCTCGGACTGGTAGATGATGATCTGGTAAGCATCACTAACCTGCAACGGCAAGTTCTCTATTCCGAAAAGGAATTGGGTAAACCGAAAGCCTTGTGTGCAGCCGGACGACTCTCCGCTCTCAACAGTGGGATCAGGATCTATCCCTACTCTACCCGGCTGACGAAAGATAATGCATATGATATTATTCAGAAATACGACATAGTGGTCGACGGCTGCGACAATTTTGCCACCCGCTACCTGATTAACGACATCTGCATTAAACAGGAAAAACCCTACGTATATGGAGCCATCTGTGGTTTTGAAGGACAGGTTTCTGTGTTCAATTACGGAAATCAGAAGAAAAACTACCGGGATCTTTATCCTGACGAAGAAGAAATGCAGCGGATGCCTCCTCCGCCTAAAGGTGTAATGGGAGTTACTCCTGCTATTGTCGGGAGTGTGGAAGCTACGGAAGTGTTGAAAATTATCTGTGATTTTGGTGATGTTTTAGCCGGTAAACTATGGACAATCGACCTGCGGACATTGCAATCTAACAAATTTTCACTATAAAGGTTGGTTTCTGACATAGTTAATTAGTAACTTTGCTAGACAATCCAATTTTAACGAAAGAAATGAAACTAATTGTAGTTACCACCCCTACCTTCTTTGTCGAAGAAGATAAGATAATTACCGCTCTTTTCGAAGAGGGGCTGGATGTCCTACATCTTAGGAAACCGGAGACTCCGGCTATGTATTCAGAACGGCTGCTGACTCTTATTCCGGAGAAATATCACCGCCGCATTGTCACGCATGAGCATTTTTATCTAAAAGAGGAATTCAATCTGATGGGAATCCACCTGAATGCCCGTAATCCCAAAGAGCCGCATGACTATTATGGCCATATCAGTTGTTCGTGCCATTCAGTGGAAGAGGTGAAAAACAGAAAGCATTTTTATGATTATGTTTTTATGAGTCCTATCTATGACAGTATCTCTAAAGTGAATTACTATTCAACCTATACTGCCGAAGAATTGCGCGAAGCACAAAGAGCGAAAATCATCGACTCTAAAGTAATGGCATTGGGAGGCATCAATGAAGATAATTTACTGGAGATTAAAGATTTCGGTTTTGGAGGGGCTGTCGTATTAGGAGATCTTTGGAACAAATTCGATGCCTGTCAGGATCAGAACTATTTAGCCGTAATCGAGCACTTTAAAAAGTTGAAGAAGTTATCAGATTAATGAAAAGCCGATGGTAAACTGACTGTGCATTCCCATTATACCCACAATAAAAGAAATGACTTTCTCAATCATGAACTAAAAAAGCCGCTGCAAATTGTCTTCTGCAACGGCTTTCTGTATTTTCAGTGTTTTCTTATCAGAACTTATATCCCACGATAATAGAGAAGTTCATATTTTTAGGATTGCCAACTTTTTGTACGTCAACTAAACCGAATTGACCATCCAAACCTGCAATGATCTTACCAAACTCCAATGCGACTCCCACACCAAGACCAGCATCAAAACGTTTCAAACCATCATCACCGAAAGTATTCTCTTTATGTTCCGTATTATTTCCTAAGTCAAACTTTGTCTTACCGGCAATACCACAAGCAAAATAAGGACCTGCATTAACCACCAGATTAGTATTATCTGCTACATTGAAACGCGCAGCAGCCATTACCGGCAATTCCAAATACATTGCATTAATGCTACTTCCGTCTTTCTTTGCCCCCTTGCTAGTCAGGAATAATGAAGGTTGCAGTGACCATGTATCATCAAAAGCATATTCAAAACCTCCACCAAGTTTGAATCCAACCTTTGCATTCAGGTCAAGATCACCGGTGTAATTACTAAAGTTCATACCTACTTTGGCATTCCAACCTGTAATTTGAGAGAAACCTGCCACTGAAATCAGTGCAAATAAAACAAACAAAACACTCTTCTTCATAATTTTAAAGTTTTAAATTAATACTAAGGGATTTTATTACCCCTCCCTATTTAACAATACAAATGTATAATTGTAATTCGTATTAAACAACTTTTTCGTTAACAAGTGCGTAATTTATAGAGTTTATACATAGAAAAAGGGAATTCCCTATTTTTGAGAACTCCCTTTCCTATTTGATTAAACTGTTTTCCTCTTATCAGAAAGCGTAATGGAAACCAATTGAAAGATCTTCACTGGTAAGTTCAAGACCAAAAGAATCTCCAAGCGTATTTACATTTCTACGATATCCCAAGAAACCATACTTGGCAATAAAAGAAAAGTGATCGTTCAATTTAACGGCAATACCCGGTCTAAGTCCCACTTGTCCAGCCTTGGTAGTGTCTCCATCTTTAATTTTCACGAAGCCGATAGCAGCAGTTCCGTCCAGAAACAGACGGACAGCACCGGTTTCACAATAAGACCAACGAATGTACGGAGCTACAAATACAGAGTTTGCAGTTTGTCCTGTAACATAATTGTGTGAATAGTCCAATTCAGCACCCAATGCCCATGTCTCATTAAAGTTGTATCCGATTTCCGGAGCAATTTTAAAAGAGGTAGTGTTGCCTGTACTGTTACGCCACAGATTCAAAGATCCGCCTACGTAAATGTCTTGTGCTTTTACAGCGATAGTTGCCAACATTACAACTACCAATAATAAACCCTTTTTCATCTTCTTTGTTTTTTTAAATTAAACGTTAGACCCCAATTCGGTCGATTTCTGGGGTGCAAATGTAAAGCTGTTTTTACGATTAAACAAACATTTGGTTAGTTTTTTATAATAAATACCAAATATTTATTTAACCAAGAGAACGAATGCCCAAGACAAAGCGGACAATAAAAAATAGACTGCAAATACTTTCACAAGTATTTACAGTCTATTTATCAGATAGTTAAGTACCTAACCAGCGTATTTGACTATCCTTCTATTGCAGCCTGCGCCGCCGCCAGTCTGGCAATCGGCACTCTGAACGGAGAACAACTAACGTAGTTCAAACCTACCCGGTGGCAGAACTTCACAGAAGAAGGCTCACCACCATGTTCACCACAAATACCACATTTCAGATCCGGACGGATAGCACGGCCCTTTTCTGTAGCCATACGTACCAATTGTCCCACACCATTCTGGTCGAGAACCTGGAACGGATCCACTTTTAAAATCTTCTTTTCCAGATAAACAGGAAGGAAAGAAGCTATATCATCACGAGAATAACCGAAAGTCATCTGCGTCAAGTCATTTGTACCGAATGAGAAGAACTCGGCAGAAGAAGCGATACGGTCGGCAGTCAAAGCTGCACGCGGGATTTCGATCATTGTACCAACTTTGAAGTCGATACTATCTCCCACTTCCTCAAACAACTTCTTTGCTTCCGAGCGGATTACATTTTCCTGCTCCTTGAATTCATACAGGATACCAGTCAACGGAACCATGATTTCCGGATGAGTTTCCACTCCTTCTTTCTTCAGTTCCAATGCAGCACCTAAGATGGCACGTGTCTGCATCTGTGTAATTTCAGGATAAGTATTTCCCAGACGGCAACCACGGTGACCCAACATCGGGTTATGCTCACACAGTGATTCTACACGCTGCTGGATATATTGCAAACTCACCCCCATAGTATCTGCCATTTCCTGCTGTCCTTTCAAATCGTGAGGAACGAACTCGTGCAAAGGAGGATCGAGCAAACGGACAGTTACCGGACAACCTGCCATTGCTTTAAAGATACCCTTAAAATCTTCCTGTTGGTATGGAAGAATCTTAGCCAATGCTTTCCGACGTCCTTCCGCATTTTCTGCCAGAATCATTTCACGCATTGCCTTGATCTTTTCACCCTCGAAGAACATATGCTCCGTACGGCAAAGACCGATACCTACCGCACCGAAGTTACGGGCGACTTCCGCATCATGAGGAGTATCCGCATTCGTACGTACCTGCAAACGGGTATATTTATCAGCCAATGTCATCAATTCTGCAAAGTCACCGGAAAGTTCTGCAGCTTTCGTTTCCACCTTGCCATTATATACCACACCTGTACTTCCGTTCAAAGAAATATAATCTCCTTCTTTCAAAACAACGCCGTCGATTTCTACAGTACGGTTCTTATAATCAATATTCAATGCACCCGCACCCGATACACAGCACTTACCCATGCCACGAGCCACCACAGCAGCATGAGAAGTCATACCGCCACGAGCCGTCAGAATACCTTCGGCAACTGCCATACCCGCCAAGTCTTCCGGAGAAGTCTCGATGCGAACCATCACCACGCGTTTACCGGCAGCATGCCATTCAGCAGCGTCATCGGCGAAGAATACAATCTGGCCGGTTGCGGCACCCGGAGAAGCCGGAAGACCACGAGTCAGCACTTTGGCTTTCTTCAAAGCATCTTTATCAAATACAGGATGAAGCAGTTCGTCCAGTTTATTCGGCTCCACACGCATCAAAGCAGTTTTTTCGTCAATCATGCCCTGACGGAGCAAATCCATAGCAATCTTCACCATGGCAGCACCCGTACGTTTACCGTTACGCGTCTGAAGGAACCAAAGTTTACCTTCCTGTACGGTGAACTCCATGTCCTGCATATCTTTATAGTGATTTTCCAGTTTGGTCTGAAGAGCATCCAGTTCTTTATAAATTTCCGGCATTGCCTCTTCCATGGAAGGGAACTTCGCCGCGCGAACATCTTCAGTAACGCCAGCCAACACAGCCCAACGTTGAGAACCGATTTTGGTGATCTGTTGCGGAGTACGAATACCGGCCACAACGTCTTCACCTTGCGCGTTGATCAGGTATTCACCGTTGAAAAGGTCTTCACCTGTACCGGCATCACGCGAGAAACACACACCTGTAGCCGAAGTATCACCCATATTACCGAATACCATAGCCTGTACATTGACAGCCGTCCCCCATTCATCAGGTATACTTTCCATCTTACGGTAAAGAATAGCGCGTTCATTCATCCATGAATCAAATACGGCACAGATAGCTCCCCACAGTTGTTCGTATGCACAAGTCGGGAAATCTTTTCCCGTCTGTTCCTTCACGGCAGCTTTAAATTTCTTTACGAGTTCCTGCAAGTCTTCCACTTTCAGCTCGTTATCCAGTTCCACCCCTTTCGCTTTCTTCACCTCTTCGATGATGGCTTCAAACGGGTCGATATCATCTTTATTGGTAGGCTTCCATGCCCAGAACCACATCACCGTACATCTGTACAAAACGACGATAAGAGTCCCATGCAAAGCGTGCATTACCAGTCTTACGGATAATTCCTTCTACCACTTCATCATTCAATCCCAAATTCAAAATCGTATCCATCATACCCGGCATAGATGCGCGTGCACCGGAACGTACAGACACCAACAAAGGATTTTCAATGTCACCGAATTTAGATTTCATCAACGCTTCCACATGGGCGATCGCTTTTACTACTTCATCTTTCAGCAGCTCAACCACTTTATCACGCCCTAGCGTATTATATTCCGTACAAACATCTGTAGTTATTGTGAATCCGGGAGGGACAGGAATTCCGATTAAATTCATTTCAGCAAGGTTGGCTCCCTTACCACCGAGCAAATTCTTCATGTCAGCTTTTCCTTCTGCCTGACCATTACCAAAGGTATAAACTCTTTTTTTATCCATAATATTGTGTTTAAAGTTACATTATGACTATTATCTTTTCGCAAATCTAAGGATATTTCGCAAACTTGAAAACTTTTTGCGAAAAAACTTTCTATCAAAATGCAATTTCGACATTACAATCCGGAATATTTCTATATACCCGAATTTTTTCCAAAAAAATACCTACTTTTGCAAAGTAATTATTAGACTGGTGTAAAAGTGGCAAGAAAGAAAAAAGAGCTTCCCTTATTGGAGAAGGTAACAATCATGGATGTGGCTGCCGAAGGAAAAGCCATCGCAAAAGTAAACGACCTGGTGATTTTTGTTCCCTATGTAGTGCCGGGTGATGTGGTAGACCTGCAAATCAAGCGTAAAAAGAATAAATATGCCGAAGCTGAAGCGGTGAAGTTTCACGAGCTGTCACCCAATCGCGCTGTTCCTTTCTGCCAACACTATGGCGTATGCGGTGGCTGCAAGTGGCAAGTGCTCCCCTATTCGGAGCAAATCAGGTATAAGCAAAAGCAAGTGGAAGATAATTTGAGACGTATCGGAAAGATCGAACTTCCCGAAATTTCCCCGATTCTCGGTTCTGCCAAAACGGAATTCTACAGAAACAAACTGGAGTTCACCTTTTCAAACAAACGCTGGCTGACTAATGAGGAAGTCCGTCAGGATGTGAAATATGACCAGATGAATGCGGTGGGTTTCCACATTCCGGGAGCCTTCGACAAAGTGCTGGCCATCGAGAAATGCTGGTTGCAGGATGATATATCCAACCGCATCCGGAATGCAATACGTGACTATGCTTACGGGCATGATTACTCTTTCATCAATCTGCGCACACAGGAAGGTATGCTGCGGAATATGATCGTACGCACATCCTCAACCGGGGAACTGATGGTGATCGTTATTTGTAAGATTACGGAAGAGCACGAAATGGAACTGTTCAAGCAGTTACTCCAATTCGTAGCGGACTCTTTCCCTGAAATCACGTCCCTTCTATACATTATTAATAATAAGTGCAACGACACCATCAATGATTTGGATGTGCACGTATTTAAAGGGAAAGATCATATCTTTGAAGAGATGGAAGGACTGCGTTTCAAGGTCGGTCCGAAATCATTCTATCAGACCAACTCGGAACAGGCTTATAATTTATATAAAGTAGCCCGTGACTTTGCCGGACTAACAGGAAACGAATTGGTATACGACCTCTATACAGGAACAGGAACAATCGCCAACTTCGTCTCACGCCAAGCCCGTCAGGTGATCGGTATCGAATACGTGCCGGAAGCTATTGAAGACGCAAAGGTAAATGCAGAAATCAATGATATCAAGAATGCACTGTTTTATGCCGGCGACATGAAAGATATGCTGACACAGGATTTCATCAATCAGCATGGACGTCCGGATGTAATTATCACAGACCCTCCCCGTGCCGGTATGCATCAGGATGTGGTTGACGTCATTTTGTTTGCTGAACCGAAACGGATTGTTTATGTAAGCTGCAACCCTGCCACTCAAGCACGGGATCTGCAGTTGCTTGATGAGAAGTATAAAGTGAAAGCCGTCCAACCGGTAGATATGTTCCCTCACACTCACCATGTAGAAAATGTTGTGTTACTGGAACTTCGATAAAAAGTTCACCGCAGATTACCCAGGTTAACACAGATTTTTATTATTGATTATTATAATGTGTGTAATCTGTGGTGAAAAATAAAATCTCAAAAGAAGAAAAAGAAATGAAAAAAAGACCCAGAAGAACTCCTGCTGAAAAAGCACGCGCTCAATATACAAATTATGCAGTGAAAGAACCTATGGAACTAATGGAGTTCCTCGCTGCCAAGATGCCGGACGCAAGTCGCACCAAATTGAAATCGTTGCTAAGCAAGCGGGTGGTGTTTGTTGATAATGTGATAACCACGCAATTCAACTTCCCGTTGGAACCGGGCATGAAGGTACAAATCAGCAAAGAGAAAGGAAAGAAGGAATTTAATAACAGACTGCTGAAAATCGTGTATGAAGATGCCTATATCATTGTTGTCGAAAAGATGCAGGGACTTTTATCAGTCAATACGGAACGCCAGAAAGAGCGCACGGCCTACACGATACTCAATGAATATGTGCAACGCTCCGGACGTCAATTCCGTGTGTTTATCGTTCATCGCCTGGACAGGGACACTTCCGGTCTGATGATGTTTGCCAAAGACGAAAAAACACAGCGGACCCTGCGCGACAACTGGCATGATATAGTGACCGACCGCCGATATGTAGCTGTAGTGGAAGGTAATATGGAGAAAGATTATGATACAGTCGTTTCCTGGCTGACTGATAAAACGCTTTATGTAAGTTCCAGCGAGTATGATGACGGCGGCTCAAAATCTATAACCCACTACAGGACAATCAAACGTGCCAACGGATATTCCCTGTTGGAGCTCGATCTGGAAACCGGCCGGAAGAACCAGATTCGTGTGCATATGCAGGATTTAGGTCATCCCATTATCGGTGACGGAAGATATGGAAGAGAAGATTCCCCCAATCCTATCGGACGTCTGGCACTCCATGCTTTCAAACTTTGTTTCTATCATCCGGTAACGGGAGATTTGATGGAGTTCGAGACGCCTTATCCGGCAGAGTTCAAGAAGCTATTTTTGAAAAAATAAAACTACACTCAAAAAAAAGAAAAGGAGTTAGATCAATTAATTTTGATTTAACTCCTTTTTCTATTAAAATCAGATCTTATTCTATTGCATTTGCAACTCAATATAATCAATATATCCTCCATCAAGATACAGGTCACCTTGCAAATAACGCCCTCTGACACGAACGCCCCTTATCTCACGTAAAGCAAAATCACGTCCATAATCAAGGTACAATGTGCCATAATCAACCCACCACCGGAAAGGCAAATCACCTGCAGATTTACCATTATAATCATAAACCTGATAGTCTATTCCCAGCCCATTATTATCCAAGCGAATACCACTTTCTATCGGATTATAATCAGAACCGAACCACAAATCACCCACCCAGGTGCGTCCCATCAAATCGTCATAAATATCTTCATCGTCTTCACACGAAGTAAAGCCAACCAATAAAGTCAGCATCATCAAGATACCTGCATATCTTTTTATCATTTTCATAATTCTCTAGTTTATTGCGTTTATTAATACAAAATTAGCATTTTATATTTACTATACATCACAAGCCACAAGTTTTTTGTACCTTTGCAAAGATAATATTAAATTTTCCACATGAAACTTCTTTGGCTTGATTTAAATAGTTCGTACGCACACTCCTCATTGGCACTCCCTGCACTCCATGCTCAAATAGCAGACGATACCACTATTGAATGGTGCGTAGTCTCCGCCACTATCAATGAAAATACGGGCAGTGTCGTCAATCAAATCTACCGTCATCAACCGGACATCATCGCAGCTACCAACTGGCTATTTAATCACGAGCAACTCCTACACATCGTTTCACGCGCAAAAGCATTACTACCCCACTGTTGTGTCATACTCGGAGGCCCCGAATTTTTAGGAGATAATGAAGCTTTCTTATATAAGAACAAATTTGTAAGCGGAGTGTTTCGCGGAGAAGGCGAAGAAGTATTTCCTTTATGGTTAAAAGTGTGGAATCAGCCAAGAAAAGAATGGAAATCAATCACAGGACTCTGTTATCTGGACGAATCGGGAGGATATCATGACAACGGACTCGCCCGCGTTATGAAGTTTTCCGAATTGGTTCCCCCCGAAAAGAGCCGTTTCTTCAACTGGAGCAAACCTTTTGTACAGTTAGAAACCACCCGCGGATGTTTTAACACCTGTGCCTTTTGTGTCAGTGGAGGTGAAAAGCCAGTTCGCACCCTATCTCTTGAAGCAACCCGGAAACGTCTCGACGTAATACACCAACACGGAATCAAGAACGTGAGGGTACTGGACCGCACGTTCAATTACAACAACAAACGGGCAAAAGAATTACTAAATCTATTCCGCGAATACCCGGATATCTGTTTCCATCTGGAAATTCATCCCGCACTCCTTTCCGATGAACTCAAACAGGAATTAGCCACCCTCCCTAAAGGACTGCTGCATCTGGAAGCCGGAATCCAAAGCCTACGGGAAAACGTGCTTGAACAAAGCCGGAGAATAGGAAAACTTTCCGACGCTCTGGCCGGACTTAAATATCTATGTTCACTTAAAAACATGGAAACTCATGCCGACTTGATAGCAGGACTCCCACTCTACCATCTATCAGAGATTTTCGATGATGTCCGTACTTTAGCAGAGTATGGCGCAGGAGAAATTCAACTGGAATCCCTCAAATTACTTCCGGGCACCGAAATGAAAAGAAGAGCGGACGAGTTAGGCATACAGTACTCCCCACTCCCTCCATACGAAGTTCTTCAAACTCGTGAAATCACCGTAGATGAACTACAGACAGCACATTATCTGTCCCGCCTGTTAGACGGTTTCTATAATACTCCCACTTGGCGAAGCATCACACGGATACTCATTCTGGAAAACCCTCATTTTATACATGAGTTACTCGACCATTTAGTTCAAACTGATGTCATTGACACCCCTCTTAGTCTGGAAAAAAGAGGATTAATCCTCTATGATTTCTGCAAGAATCATTATCCCGACTACCTGGCACAAGTCAGCATGGCATGGATAGAAGCGGGTATGTCATTAAAAAAGGCTCCGGCAGAAAAAGTAAGGACCAAAAGACAGCTACCACCTGAAAGCTGGGAAATAGAATATGGAGCATATCGCGAGAATCTACGATTATGTTTCCTTCCCACCGATGAAGAAGGACATGGTTACTGGTTTGGTTTTGAATCGGAGATTCAGAAGATACAACCGGTTTTCAAAGCTAAAAAACTATCATAAATAAAAGAGAAGTATTCCCATATTATGTGAAATAATTACTATTCATTGATCGTTTAGAGCAGCATTTCCTGTTTTCCATCGTCCATACAATAAACTCTACTAGCACAACACAGTATGGACATTCGAAAATATCAATTGAATATTCTTTGTTTATTATTGTTCCCCTTATCCGCAGCAGGACAAGAATGGAACCAACAAGATTCATTGAAACTTCAGCAAATGCTGGAATCCGATCAGGAGATCAACATAAATAGAAAGTTCATCGAAAAAGTAGAGCAAAACATGTACTCTCGAAAACCATTTGTAGATTTTGATCCCACACTACCCACTTTAAAATCTTCCACAATCTTTTCGAAACCTTCTATTCACACATACAAGATGTTCCGAAAGCCAGGTTCCACCTTTTTACCCACTTATTCCTGGCTAAGAATAAACAAGAATCTTATTCTGCATAGTAAAAGCGACTTTGCGGAAAATCCCAATCATTTTCATATCCAAAGCCAAATGGAATATAAATTGTCCTCCAAATGGTCTCTCGACATATATGGTTCACAAAACCTCGATACCCGAAGATATCGCGGGCTCCCCTCCGAAGTGGAACCAACCAAATTTGGAAGTAATGTCATTTTCAAAATAAATAAAAACTGGAAAATCAAAACAGGGATGCAATACCAATATAATGCTATACGAAAAAGATGGGAATGGATACCTCAAGTTAGCGTTTCATACGAATGGTAAAAACCTATGATATCCACGATTTCCCGTAACTGGGAGAATCCCACTTTCTATTCTACTATTGACCAGTTGCGTACATTTAAAGTACGTTGATTGATGCTAATAGCGCATATTCTGCAACTTTAGTGTTGTTTTGAACCCTTTAAATATGTTGCTCAAAATCGGAAAAATGAAATATCATAGATTGTGATAAAAAAAGTTGAAAGGTATTGGGATATGTCGAAAAATATATATAAATTCGTATAGTATTCACATAAACACTTATGATATGAAACATTTAACCTTTATGTGTTTTCTGTTGTGTCTTTTCGCTTGTAGCAGTGAAGACATTGTAAGTACCGTTGAGGAATCTGCAAAGCCGGCTAATGAATTGACTGCACAAACTGTTAATTTACTTGATAGCCTTGAAATTATGGAATATATTGATAGCATTATTAGTTCTTTTCCAAAGACTAGAGATCATGTAACAGGATATCTTTTAAAAGATGGATGGGACTATCAACTAACAGAAGAGCAGATAGAGCTTATTAGAAACAGCTTGCCGCGTCCACTTTTTACCCAAGAAAAAGTTCAGTTACAAAAAGCATTTACTTGTGTTGATTATACTAATACGGTTGTTTGGAACAACTGGTCTGGACTGTACAATTGTTATGCATATTCGATGGGGATTTATTCGTGGATAGAGTTCTATAACTGGGACGATTTATATCTCGGATATGGCAATGCGAGAGCAAAGTATCATCCTTATTATGATTATAGCGATAGTGACTTTGGAACAGAAAAAAAATATCCGGTAATTTGGAGTCAGGGGCCCACTCCTTTACATGCAAGTTTATGTGATTTTAAACATAGTAACTCCCAGCGCTCTAAGATGGGGCAAACGTGGCTGTTATGGCATAGTAGTCAGGGAGATATTAACGCTGAAGAAATCAGGAAAATGCATGAGGCTACTCAAGAAAATATAACTATTTCACGGAGTGAACTGGCCATAATCTCCCAAAAGGCACGTGCAATTAGTAAGAGGTCAATGTTTGAATCTTTGTTTAATGAATGGAAAGAAGCATGGACATGGTCTTTTAGTAGTAATACAGCTACTACAAGACAATTGCCCCAATATGCAGAATTAAAGGCTATGGGAAGGGAAATTATACCATTATTGATCGAGAAGATGGCGACAGAAGAAGATAACTTTTTTGCGATAAGATTGTATGAAGATCTTCAAGATGACCAGAATCAGAAAATACGATATGCGAATGAGGATCCTCATCAATTTGAAGGGTTACAACAAACTACGAAGAAGACTATAAAGAAGTGGTTAGAGGCTAATTCTAATTAAGATTATCTAAGGGACAATCGATTGTCGGACTTTTAATTAAGAATATAGATTTGTACTTTTGACCGGTGTAAATGATCGATGACACAAATAAATACACTATCTTTGTGAACGTTAATCCCCGCAGTTCTGTCTGGTCTATTCATAATGAAGAGTTTTAAGTTACAACCTCAATATACGAATCAGTGTGCTTAGAGCGCGAATATTAGACGGGGAATTGTGCCGAAGGGCTTGACTTTTTATCACAACTGGCCTAAAAATCAGAGATTTTATCTAAATTTGTCATACGATTAAATATGCTATCATAATGAAGAACTTTATCAAGGGATTCCGGTTTACTCCCTCTAATTATCCGGCTGAAGTAGAAGCAAAAATACAGAAATACAGAAAGCAAGGTTACAAACTCCCACCGCGCAAAGTACTCCGTACTCCCGAACAACTGGAAGGCATCCGGGAAAGTGCCAAAATCAATACTGCACTGCTGGACTATATTTCGGAAAATATCCGGGAAGGCATGTCCACCGAAGAAATTGATGTGCTCGTATATGATTTTACTACCAGTCATGGTGCTATCCCTGCCCCACTCAACTACGAAGGATTTCCCAAAAGCGTCTGCACCAGCATCAACGATGTAGTGTGCCACGGAATACCCAATAAAAATGAGATTCTGAAAAGCGGAGATATTATCAATGTGGATGTTTCCACCATTTACAAAGGGTATTTCTCCGATGCATCCCGTATGTTTATGATCGGTGACGTCAGCCCTGAAATGCAAAAGTTGGTACAGGTAACCAAAGAATGTATGGAAATAGGCATTGCCGCCGCCCAACCTTGGAAACAGCTGGGTGATGTAGGCGCTGCCATTCAGGAACATGCCGAAAAGAACGGATTCAGCGTAGTCCGTGATCTCTGCGGACATGGCGTAGGAATGCAATTCCACGAAGAACCGGACGTAGAACATTTCGGACGCCGGGGTACGGGCATGATGATTGTGCCGGGCATGACCTTCACCATCGAACCTATGATTAATATGGGAACCTATGAAGTATTCATAGACGAAGCCGACGGATGGACTGTCTGCACCGACGACGGACTGCCTTCCGCCCAATGGGAAAATATGATTCTGATAACGGAAACCGGAAACGAAATTCTGACATATTGATGGAACTGATTCTACTTATTGTTATTGCCGTGTTAGTGATAGTCCTACTTGTATTATCACTAACCAAAGGCAACAATCAAACTCAAGCAGAACAATTACAAATAGCCTTGCGCCAGCAAATGCAGGAAAACCGGGAAGAACTGAACCGCAGCATCCGGGAACTTCGCATGGAAATGACGCAAACGCTGAACCAGAATATGCAACAGCTCCAAGATGTTCTGCACAAGAATATGATGACTACCGGAGAACTGCAACGACAGAAATTCGACATGATGGCCCGCCAGCAGGAAGCATTGCTGAAATCCACCGAAAAACGTCTCGACGATATGCGTTTGATGGTAGAGGAAAAGTTACAAAAAACACTTAACGAACGTATCGGTCAATCATTCGAAATCGTCCGTTCGCAACTTGAAAACGTACAAAAAGGACTGGGAGAAATGAAATCTCTCGCCCAAGATGTCGGTGGGCTGAAAAAGGTATTGAGCAACGTAAAGATGAGAGGCACGTTCGGCGAAGTCCAACTGGGTGCACTCTTAGAACAAATGATGAGCCCCGAACAGTACGACGCCAATGTCAAAACGAAAAAGAGCGGAACCGAATTTGTGGAGTTTGCCATCAAACTTCCGGGAAAAGATGACGCCAACAGCACCGTCTACCTCCCCATCGACGCCAAATTCCCCAAAGATGTATACGAACAATACTACGACGCATTCGAAGCGGGAGACACAGCATTGATGGAATCGTGCGGCAAGCAATTGGAAAATACAATCAAAAAGATGGCAAAAGACATCCATGATAAATATGTAGACCCGCCGTTTACCACAGACTTTGCCATTATGTTCCTGCCGTTTGAAAGCATATATGCCGAAGTAATCCGTCGTACCAGTCTCATCGAAACACTCCAAAAGGAGTATAAGATTGTAGTTACGGGACCGACAACATTAGGCGCCATTCTCAACAGTCTTCAGATGGGATTCCGCACGCTTGCTATCCAAAAACGTACCGGAGAAGTCTGGACCGTATTGGGAGCTGTCAAAACAGAATTCAGTAAATTCGGAGGGTTGCTTGAAAAAGTACAAAAGAACCTGCAAAGCGCCGGTGACCAACTCGAAGAAGTCATGGGAAAACGAACACGTGCCATCGAACGCAAACTGCGGCAAGTGGAACAGTTGCCGCATGAAGAAAGCCAAAAGATTCTCCCCATTGACGTAGAGGACGATTCGACAGATTACTAACTGATATTATTCAGGCACAGATTACACGGATTACGCTGTTTCTTTATGCAATCGTATTTCTAAAAACCGTGAAATCCGTGTAATCCGTGCCTAAAAAAATACTCCACAACATTTCCATATCACGTCAATCCGCATAACTCCGCAAAGCCAGATTCTTCACCCAAAGAACGAAGATACCCGTCAGAATCAGATTCAATACCAGAGTAAGCACTGAAATAACCAATGCAGGGCCACCCAAGTTATATCCCAATGCAATGAAAATGATTCCGGCCCCTACCTCGCCACGGGTAAACATACCGATGGAAAGAGCCAGCCGCTCACTTAATTTCCGGTCACGATAGAAGAACATCGGACAAAGCTTTCCTATATTCGACAATAAAGAGACAATCACCACATGAAACAGAATCATTCCCCACGACATCATCTCCTGCGAACCGGTTACGGAATAAGAACCTGCATGAGTCTCCGCAAAGTTCACTCCAATAAAATGCGGCATGCTCATTCCCACCAGAAACATGAAGAAAATGAAATTCCGGTAGACACCTTTCGTTCCACCGGTGTATCATGTTCCTTATGTTTCATGATCATACCCAAAACAAATGCCGGCAACAGTACTTCAATATGAATACTTCCCTCGTCCCCATACAATTCTTTACTCCCCAGATATAGTATTTGAGTAGCCAGAAATATAATCACTGAATAAAAGAGGATAGCCTTCCAGTCCTGACGCCAATCATACTTATTCAATCTTTGCCAGCCGATCGACAATAACAAGAATACAATCACCACCACAATAATCAACTGCCAGCGCAGTCCGATCATCATAATCTGAAGAGGAATCATCAAAAGAATCGTATCCAAATCATCGAAAATTGCCAATACCTGTATTTTCTTATAAATCCAACTGGACTTCAGTCCGATAGCCGCCAACATTGTAAACAGAATACCGGCCGATGTAGGTGCGGCAAAACGGCTTAGCAGCAAATTCTCCTTCCATGCTTCCCAACTATTCCAGAAATCAGGCGGAAGCAAAATAAACACATAATAAATAGCAATCATAAACCACGGTAAAGCAGCTGTCGCCATTGCAATAAAATAATCTTGAGCGTAACTTTTCCACCTCGTTTTATCAAGGACAAACTCACGGCCTACATTAATCATTATAAAACTAAGGCATACATAGAGCAGTACATTCGATATGGATTTAACAGCTCCATACCCATCCCCTGCCATCAACGGCAGGAATTGCGAAACGATGAGCCCCAACATCAGGAAGCCCGAAAAAGACAGAACTTTTCTCATATTTATAGTTGTTTGTGTATTAAAAACTAACCGCAAGTCAATTTGTTCAGAACATATCTCTGAAAAATTGCTTGCGGCAGTATTTTAATCTAGTTTCAGTACGGCGAGGAAGGCTTTTTGCGGCACCTCCACGTTACCGATTTGTTTCATTCGTTTCTTACCTTTTTTCTGCTTCTCAAGCAGTTTACGTTTACGGCTCACGTCACCCCCGTAACACTTCGCTGTCACATCCTTACGGACCGCCTTAATGGTTTCACGCGAAATAATCTTCGCTCCGATAGCCGCCTGAATGGCAATATCAAACTGCTGGCGCGGAATGAGCTCTTTCAGCTTCTCACACATCCGTCGTCCCATATCGTAAGCATTGTCAATATGTGTCAAAGTAGAAAGTGCATCCACAGGCTCACCGTTCAGCAAGATATCCAGCTTCACCAGTTTGGAAGTACGGAAACCATTCGGATGATAATCAAACGACGCATACCCTTTGGAAATACTCTTCAACTTATCGTAGAAATCGATCACAATCTCTCCCAAAGGCATATTGTAATAGATTTCCACACGATTACCGGAGATATATTCCTGTTTAATCAATTCACCACGTTTACCCAGGCAAAGCGTCATAATAGGACCGATATAATCGGTGGTTGTAATAATAGATGCTTTGATATACGGTTCCTCGATATGGTCAATCATCGTCGGGTCGGGCATACCACCGGGGTTGTGCACCTCCTTCATATTACCTTGCTTGTCATAGATATGGTAGGACACGTTCGGCACCGTAGTAATCACATTCATGTCAAACTCACGATCCAGACGCTCCTGCACAATCTCCATATGGAGCAATCCGAGGAAACCGCAACGGAAACCAAAACCCAAAGCCAGCGAAGACTCCGGCTGGAAAGTCAACGACGCATCATTCAGCTGCAACTTTTCCAAAGACGCGCGAAGATCTTCGAAATCCTCCGCCTCAATCGGATAAACCCCGGCAAACACCATCGGCTTCACTTCCTCAAAACCGGCAATAGCCTTGTCACACGGACGGGCAATATGCGTAATGGTATCTCCCACCTTCACCTCTTTAGAAGTCTTGATACCGGAAATAATATATCCCACATCCCCCGTACGAAGTTCGTTGCGAGGTACCATATCCATTTTCAGCACTCCCACTTCATCGGCATCATACTCTTTTCCCGTATTGAAGAATTTCACCTTATCCCCCTTGCGAATCATACCGTTTTCAATCTTGAAATAAGCAATAATTCCACGGAAAGAGTTGAATACAGAGTCGAAAATCAAAGCTTGCAACGGAGCCTCTTCATCTCCTTCCGGATGAGGAATACGCTCGATCACGGCCGCCAGTATTTCTTCCACTCCCATACCCGTTTTGCCGGATGCACGGATCACTTCCTCCCGCTTGCAGCCCAGCAATTCAATGATCTCGTCCTCCACTTCTTCGGGATTGGCACTCGCCATATCGCATTTATTAATCACCGGAATAATCTCAAGGTCGTGCTCAATTGCCATGTACAGATTCGAGATAGTCTGTGCCTGCACTCCCTGCGAAGCATCGACAATCAGCAACGCACCTTCACACGCAGCAATAGAGCGCGACACCTCATACGAAAAGTCCACATGTCCCGGAGTGTCAATCAGGTTAAGGATATACTTCTCCCCCTGATAAGTATATTCCATCTGGATTGCATGGCTCTTGATAGTGATCCCCCTTTCTTTCTCCAGATCCATATTATCAAGCATCTGCCCCGAAGTCACCTGAATAGTGTGTGTAAACTCCAACAAACGGTCGGCCAAAGTCGATTTCCCGTGGTCAATATGAGCAATAATGCAAAAGTTGCGTATATTCTTCATTCTGAATTCTTATTATTTTTAGCTTTTTGGTGTGCAAAGATACGTAAATGGCGGAATAAAAAAAAATGCGTTGATAACATTATGACCATGTACCAACGCATTTTTTTTATTGCTTAAGTGAGTTACTCGCTTAGATCAATTTGATGAAGAGTTCACCTTCAACTTCTTCCACAGAGACTTTGTCTTCTCTCAATAACCAGCCAAGGCCGAGGAACAGATCTTTGTCAACCAATTTAGTTGCTTTTTTAAGCTGCTTGGCAGTCATTCCTTCTGTTTCGTTCAGTGCATTCCAGATAGTACCTGCAATTACACCAGCTTTTTCTTTCAACATTTGCTTTGCAATTTTAGTTAGACATGCTTAAAATCATCCGGTCCAAAAGACTTTCAGATTTTATTTCGGAGGCAAAGATAGTTATTTTTATGTTATATAACACTTTATTGAGCACTTTTTTACCGTTTTTGTAATAAAAAAGCATTTTAGAACCTCATTTAGGATGCTTTTCGAGATATTCCGACCAAATTCTTGCCGCTTCTTCCACCATTTTAGCACAGGGACGCTTGCTATAATATTGAGCAGTACGCTCTTCCGGAATGGTTGAAACGGGATCTTTTTTCTTTAATCCCAACAATTCGCCACAAATCAGCGAACCGTTACGCTTCTTAAATTCAGCCGCCAGTTCTTGCACTACCGCATAATTGGCAGCTTTTCCTTCCCGGTCTGTCGCTTCCGTAGCGCCGGTTTCCAAGCCCGCCACCAAAAACATGCCGCAGGCAGCTCCACACGTTTCGCGCATTCGTCCTATTCCCCCGCCAAAGGAAGCACCCATACGTAACGCCTGTTCCTGTGTAAATCCATACATATCTGCAAAGGCCGCTACCACCGACTGCGAACAGTTATATCCGCTCTTAAAAAGCTCCACTGCTTTCTGTATTCTATCTTCCATAAACTATTTTGCATTTTTATTTCGCACAAAAATATAAGACACCCGTAAATTGAGTATTACTATCCTATAATATTTCCAATGCCATCGGACAATGGTCGGAATGTACGGCCTCATTCAGGATATACGCCCGTTTCAACAGCGGGCGTACCGGCTCACTGACCATACAATAGTCAATTCTCCAACCTTTATTCTTGGCACGCGAATTAAAACGATAGCTCCACCAAGTATATTCCTGTTTTTCGGGACAAAGCGTACGGAAAGAATCCACATACCCTGCAGACAGGAAACGTGTCATCCACTCCCGTTCTTCAGGAAGGAAGCCACTGTTTGTCGCATTCCGGACAGGATCATGAATATCAATCGGTTCGTGGCAAATATTATAATCACCACAAAGAATCAAATTGGGACGGGACTTCTGCAACTCCGTCACATACTTCTGAAAATCTTCCAGCCACACCATTTTGAAAGCCTGACGTTCGTCCCCGCTCGTTCCCGAAGGGTGGTAAACACTGACTACCGATAAATCTCCAAAGTCCGCCCGTATAAAACGTCCTTCATTATCATAAGCCTCCATTCCCATCCCATATTCCACATGGTCCGGTTCCTGCTTGGTAAGTATGGCCACTCCACTGTATCCTTTCTTCTGTGCCGAATACAAATAAGACTTGTAACCCAACGCTTCAAACACCTCTCCCGGATATTGGTCCGGTTGCAGTTTCGTCTCTTGCAGACAAAGAATATCAGGATTCTCCTGCGCCAACCACTCCGGCAAGCCTTTAGATACGGCAGCACGCAGTCCGTTCACATTATAAGTAATAATCTTCATCGATCTATATTTATTGATTTATATTGATTTTATGAAAACAAAAGCATGATGTTCAGTGCCGAAACAATAATAGCAATCGAATACAACACAAACGTGCTCCAACGACTATTGACATAATCTCCCATCACCTTGCGGGAAGACGTCAGCCCCACCTGCAGAAACACTGTGAAAGGTAATTGAATACTAAGTATCATCTGCGAAATAATCAGTCCTTTGAAAGGATCTCCAATAAAGAAAATCAGCAATAAGGCAATTCCCAGAGACAAAAGGACTCCCACCTGCGAGTGGCTGTCTTTGATATGATACGATTCGCCGAAAATACCTGCAAAGATAGAACCCGCCGCCATTCCGCTCGTAATGGTGGATGAAATACCCGCCATCAGCAATGCCAGTGCAAATACGATGGCAGCATTACTTCCCAACAAAGGTTCGAGCAATGACTTGGCCTGTTGCAGTTCCTCTACCTGAATACCGCTTTTAAAGAAAGTAGCGGCAGCCAGCAGAATCATGGCACTGTTAATCGCCCAGCCGACAATCATGGAAAAAAGAGTATCAAACAACTCGTATTTCAAGACCTTCTTAATAGAAGCATCATCTTTCTTATTATATTCGTGACTCTGTATCACCTCCGAATGAAGGAACAGATTATGAGGCATCACTACCGCTCCCAACACACTCATGATAATCAGCATACTTCCTTTCGGAAAAGAAGGAGTCACCCACCCTGCTGTCGCAGCCGGCCAGTCTATTTCCACCAGAAACAATTCGTAGATAAACGAAAGTCCGATAACAGAGACAAATGCAATGATGGAACGCTCTATCTTCTTATACGAATTAGTGAAAAGCATGATAGAAACAAAAAGCGTAGTCAATATAGCCCCCCATATAATAGGAATATCAAAGAGCATTTCCAAGGCAATGGCACCTCCCAGAATTTCCGCTAAAGAAGTAGATATCGACGCCAGTACCGCCGTACCAAGAATAGGTCGCGACACCCATTTGGGAGTGTACTTAGTGGCCGCCTCCGAAAGGCAAAGTCCGGTAACAATCCCCAGGTGGGCAACGTTGTGCTGAAGAACGATCAGCATAATAGTAGACAATGTAACCACCCACAGTAAGGAATAGCCGAATTCGGAACCGGCGGCGAAGTTAGAAGCCCAGTTTCCCGGATCAATAAATCCTACAGTAACCAGAAGCCCCGGACCAATATACTTAAAAACATCCAGTCCACCCAGATAGCGTTTATGATCTTTGCGTTTTAAGTCTTGAAAAATATTCTTCATTTTTGCATAATAGTTTTAACCTTACAAATATACTTATAAATAACGAGTGAAGGTCAATTTTAGTTCAAAATACCGACAAGTAAGTATACAAAAATTAGGCACGGATTACGCGGATTTCACGGTCCTTATTTTATTGAAACCGTGAAATCCGTGTAATCCGTGCCCGAATAAATGTCGTCGATTAATATCCCATCTCGTGCAATGCACGACACAACTGGTCAGGACATGGAAGTCGGCCTGCCACCACACCGCACTCCTTCAAGTTTTGCGATAACATCCGCTACCTTCATTCCTCTCACAAGACGGGAAATACCTTGAAGGTTACCATTGCATCCTCCCCAGAAAACAACCTCTTTCACCACTCCATCTTCCACGTTCAGCTCGATGTTAGTGCTGCAAGTTCCCCGGGTTTTATACACATATTCCATAACCAGCCTTACTCTTCTTCCCCTTCCGGCTGCATATTGGTATAAACAGTCTGCACGTCATCAAATTCTTCCAGACGTTCGATCATCTTATCCAATGTCTCGCGTTGTTCCGGAGTCACCTCTTTCATGTCGTTCGGGATATAAGTGAAGTCTCCACCGACATCTTCAAAACCACACTCCTCCAAGTGTTTCTGAATAGCGGCATAGCTCTTGGGATTACCATAGATAGTGATTGTTCCCTCTTCGTCATCTTCTTCATATTCATCTTCCACATCATAATCGATCAGATCCAGAATCAGTTCTTCCATATCCAATCCGTCTTTCTTCTTGAAAGTAAATACACATTTGTGGTCGAACAGGAACGCGAGAGATCCCATTGTGCCGAGATTACCGCCAAACTTATTAAATACCGAACGGACGTCAGCCACTGTACGGGTTGTGTTGTCTGTCAGGGTATCTACAAATACAGCAATACCGTGAGGGCCGTACCCTTCGTAAGTCATGCTCTTGTAGTCACTCTGGTCTTTACCCATTGCGTTTTTGATAGCACGTTCAATATTATCCTTCGGCATATTCTCACGCTTACAAGTAGCGATTACCGAACGCAAAGTCGGGTTGTTTTCAGGTTCCGGACCGCCAGCCTTTACAGCTATAGCGATTTGTTTGCCCAGTCTTGTAAATGTTTTAGCCATGTGGCCCCATCTTTTCAGTTTAGCGGCCTTTCTATATTCAAATGCTCTTCCCATTGGTTTATATTTTTAGATTGAAATTTTAAGTTTATCTAAGTTTGGCACCCAGCTTATCTTCCAAGTTCTTCACCAGTTTGGACATGATCTTATCAATCATCTTATCATTCAAAGTCTGGCTCTCATCCTGAAGCAGGAAGCTCACCGCATACGACTTCTTGCCTGCTTCCAGATTCTTACCTTCGTACACATCGAAAAGTTCCACTTCTTTCAGCAGCTTCTTCTCTGTTTCGTAAGCAATCTTTTCGATTTCGGCAAACTGCACATTCTTGTCAAGCAACAATGCCAGGTCACGTTTCACAGCAGGGAACTTGGAGATTTCCTTGTAGCTGATCTTCACAGAACGGATAGCCTTCATCAGTTCCTTCCAGTTCAAGTCGGCAAAATACACTTCATTGTCGATATCAAATGCTTTCAACAGTTTTTTAGTCACGATACCGAAGGAAGCAAGACGCTTACCACCCTTCGTATTGACAGAGAGTGCGGCAGCAAAAATATCGTCCGTCAGATTACCGACAACCAGATTGTGCAAATCCAGTCCCAGACGCTTCAATATATTTTCTACATAAGCCTTCAACTCATATACCGAACTGTTCTCATCCGCATGTGCCCATGAATTGGAAACCTTCTTACCGGTTACCCACAAACCCAAGTGATAATCTTCCGAGTAAGGAGCCAATACCTTCTCTTCGTTCTTCTTGTCACCATCGAAATGATAGCAATTACCGAATTCGAAGAACTTCAAATCAGCATTCTTACGATTTGCATTATGAGCAATACTTTCCAGTCCACCGAACAGCAAAGTCTGGCGCATAGCGTTCAAATCCGCACTCAACGGATTCAGCAACATCACCAGGTGGTTGGACGGATAAGTCTCCATACCATCATAGTAAGCAGCACGCGTCAATGAGTTGTTCAGGATCTCATTAAATCCGCAACCCACCAATTGCTCTGCAATCAGGTTCTGCAATTTATTCGATTTATCATGTTCACCTTTGGTAGTCAGGCTGGAGTTCAGCGTAGTCGGGATTTCAACATTGTTATATCCGTAGATACGAAGAATATCTTCAATCACGTCACAATCACGCTGCACGTCTACACGATAAGGAGGAACAGCTAATGTCAGCCCTTCTGCCGTTTCATTAGTGATCTTCATTTCCAGGCTGGTCACAATGCTCTTGATTGTCTCTACCGGGATTACTTTTCCTACCAAAGAATGTACTTTCTCATAAGCCAGATCGACTATAAAATCGGAGGCAGGAGTAGTGAACACGTCTTTTATTTCAGAAGAAATCGTACCGCCCGCCAGTTCTTTGACCATCAAAGCAGCCAGCTTCAGGCAATAAATAACCCCGTTCGGATCAATACCGCGTTCGAAACGGAAAGAAGCATCCGTATTCAAGCCATGACGGCGGGCTGTCTTACGCACCCATGTAGGATGGAAATAAGCACTTTCGATGAATACATCTGTCGTAGCTTCCGTGGAACCGGAGTCCAGTCCGCCGAATACACCGGCAATACACATGGCCTCTTCCTTGTTACAAATCATCAGGTCGCGTTCGCTCAATTTACGCTCCACTTCATCCAGCGTAACGAACGGAGTTCCTTCCGGCATTGTCTTGACAATTACTTCATTGCCTTTGATCTTTCCGGCATCGAAGCAGTGCAACGGCTGACCGAAAGCATGAACGATATAATTGGTAATATCCACTACATTATTAATAGGACGCACCCCGATCAGACGCAATTTGTTTTGCAGCCATTCCGGACTTTCCTTCACAGTGACACCTTTCACCGTAACACCGGCATAATGCGGACAAGCTTCGCTGTTTTCCACCTTCACTTCAATATTCAAGTCATGGTTTTCCACTTTAAAGCCGTCCACCGACGGACGTTGCAAAGTAGCCTGTTTGCCGTTCTGAATCAGATAAGCGTACAAGTCACGAGCCACCCCATAGTGAGAGCAGGCATCCGCACGGTTAGGCGTGATATCCACTTCAAGCACATAGTCGCTCTTGATATTATAATAATCCTTGGCAAGCGTACCCGGAACAGCATTTTCCGGCAATACGATAATACCTGCATGATCCGTACCGATCCCTATTTCGTCTTCAGCACAAATCATACCGATAGATTCCACCCCACGGATTTTTGATTTCTTGATGGTAAAACATTCGTCACCGTCATAAAGTTTTGTACCTAAAGTAGCCACCACCACTTTCTGTCCGGCAGCCACATTCGGAGCACCACAAACAATCTGTACCGGTTCACCGTCTCCCAGATTAACAGTAGTAATATGCAAATGGTCAGAATTAGGATGTTCCGTGCAGGTCAGCACTTCACCAATCACAAGTCCTTCCAAACCACCTTTAATGGTTTGCACTTCTTCTACACCACCTGTTTCCAAGCCGATAGAAGTCAACGCAGCCGCCGTTTCATCGGGCGTCAGATCGAAGTTGACATACTCTTTCAGCCAGTTATAAGAGATATTCATATGATTAATTTTTTATTGTTTCTCAAAAAGATTTGCAAAGTTAATAAGATTTTTCGGTTGACCGAGAAGGTTTGATAAAAAATTGCGCGTTATTTCACCACAGAGGACACAGAGGACGCAGAGGATACCGGAAAAATGAAAAATAAGTGTAAATCCGTAATAAGCAAATGTATATAATTCATTTACCAACAAATTCAACATGAGTACTTAATAAAAAGAAAGAACTCTGTATTCTCTGCGTCCTCTGTGTCCTCTGTGGTGAAACAATGCACAACTAGAACGGTAACGGTCCATCCCCCGGCGCCCCGAACGGATTCACTGTCTGTGGCGAAAAATCAGGAGCCGGCGGCGGAGGTACAGACCCCGCATTGCCCGCATTCATTTTCGATCCCAGCATCGCTCCTGCAGGTTCGCCCGGCATCGGGATCACCATATCGTCCTCCGGATTGGAGAAACGGGTAAATTCTCCCTTAAACCGGAGCAACACCTCGCCTACCGCACCATTACGATGCTTGGCGATGACAATCTCCGCCATACCACGCAGGTCATTACCACGGTCATCCTGATAAATCTTATAGTATTCCGGACGGTGGATAAAGCACACCATATCGGCATCCTGCTCGATGGCTCCCGATTCACGAAGGTCACTCAACTGCGGTCGTTTACCGTCAATACCTTCACGGCTTTCCACACCACGATTCAACTGTGACAGTGCGATGATCGGAATACTCAACTCTTTTGCCAATCCTTTCAACGAACGGGAAATGGTACTAACCTCTTCCTGACGGCTACCAAACGCCATACCACTCGCATTCATCAACTGAAGGTAGTCAATGATGATGATTCGCACCCCATGTTCGCGTACCAGACGGCGTGCTTTCGTTCGAAGTTCAAACACAGACAGAGACGGCGTATCATCCACGTAAAGCGGTGCATCCATCAGATTCTTCAGTTTATAGTCCAACTGTTGCCACTCATAACCCGCCAGCTGTCCGCTCTTGATCTTTCCACTTTCAATTTCGCAGACATTGGCAATCAAACGATTCACCAGCTGAACGTTACTCATTTCAAGAGAGAACAATGCCACCGGGTTCCGGTAATCCACCGCAATATTCTTAGCCATTGAAAGGACGAAAGCAGTCTTACCCATAGCAGGACGGGCAGCTATAATAATAAGGTCGGAATTCTGCCAACCCGAAGTCATCTTATCAAGTTTCGTGAAACCACTCTCCAGACCACTCAAACCATCGGTTCGAGCCGCAGCTTTCTGAATCAGTTTATAGGCTTCGTCAATCACCGGATTGATCTGCGTATAATCTTTTTTCATATTCTGCTGTGAGATCTCAAAAAGTTTACCTTCCGCTTCCTGCATCAAGTCGTCCACATCCAGCGTTTCATCAAACGCCTTACTCTGGATATTGCTTGTAAACGTAATCAGCTCACGCGCCAGAGATTTCTGTGCAATAATACGGGCATGGTATTCAATATGTGCTGATGAAGCCACCTTACTACTCAATTGAGTAATATAGAACGGGCCTCCCACCTCTTCCAATTCTCCGCGTTTGCTAAGTTGTTCCTTTACAGTCAGAATATCCACCGGCTTCTGATTCACCGCAAGATCGGTGATAGCAGAATAAATCAACTGATGCCGGCGTTCGTAAAAAGATTCAGGACGAAGAATCTCACTCACCAACGAGTAAGCATCCTTTTCAATCATCAAAGCCCCCAAAACTGCTTCTTCCAGTTCAGGCGCCTGCGGCTGAATACGACCATAATCATTTACCGGTTGTATTTTAGTAGACTTTGAATTGCGGGTATTTCTTTTCTGTTCGGCCATCGAGGTATTTACTATTTTACAATTTACTATTTACTATTTTACGACTGGACAGACTCTATTATCACATTTATCACGGAATTCTTCCAGTCGGGACGACAAAGATAGAATATAATCATGAAGAAT
Source organism: Bacteroides sp. BFG-637 (assembly GCF_024793605.1). Taxonomy (NCBI): domain Bacteria; kingdom Pseudomonadati; phylum Bacteroidota; class Bacteroidia; order Bacteroidales; family Bacteroidaceae; genus Bacteroides; species Bacteroides sp. BFG-637. The sequence continues at coordinate 5,240,131 of NZ_JANUPD010000002.1, forward strand.
GGATAAGGAAAAATGAAGATTTTACTAACTTTGCTCCCGAATTACATTCAACACATGCTTAATTGTAATATGCAGCACTGCAAATAGTAAATAGTAAATAGTAAAATAGTAAATAACCTTATGCTCGCTTTTCCTAATATCAAAATAAACCTGGGACTTTCCATCACGGAAAAACGCCCGGACGGATATCACAATCTGGAAACCGTTTTCTATCCGGTAGCTCTGGAAGACGCACTGGAAATCCGTACCTCCCCTAACGCTGACCGAAAATTCACTCTCCACCAACACGGAATGGAAATAGCCGGTAACCCGGAAGACAATCTGGTAGTAAAAGCCTATTTGTTGATGGATAAGGAATTTCATCTCCCTCCTGTCGAAATCCACTTATACAAGCACATCCCTTCAGGAGCCGGACTGGGAGGAGGATCATCGGATGCCGCTTTCATGCTGAAGTTGCTCAACGATCATTATCAGCTGGGAGTATCCGAAGAACAATTGGAAGTATACGCTGCCACTTTGGGAGCAGACTGCGCTTTCTTTATCAAAAACAGACCGATATTTGCCGAAGGAATTGGAAACATCTTCTCCCCGGTCGAACTTTCATTAAACGGCTACCAAATCATGATTATAAAACCGAATGTTTTTGTTTCCACCCGGGAAGCCTTTTCAAACATTCATCCCCATCGTCCGAAATATCCGGTTATGGAGGCAATCCAGCGTCCTGTACAAGAATGGAAGGATACGTTAATCAATGATTTCGAAGCAAGTGTATTCCCGCAACATCCCGTCATTGGAGAAATCAAAGAAGAACTCTATCATCAAGGAGCAATCTACGCATCCATGAGCGGCTCCGGATCTTCGGTATTCGGATTGTTTGCTCCCGGATTCGTCTTACCGGAAATTAATTGGGGAACTGACGTATTCTGCTTCAAAGGAAAGCTATAAAGTAAAGAGCCATATAATCGTTCGCCCGTTCCGGGCAAACACAAAAAAACGGTACCACGACTCACGTCGTAGTACCGTCACAACACAAACACAAAATAAAACACGACAAAACTACTATGCAATCTTTCCTGTCTATGCCGGGGAGGCATAAGTACTATTTACGTATATTCGCATACTCATAAACAGCTTCAGGTCGATTAGCATCAATTAAACAAATCGCATGCACGATTTGTTTAAACTTTTATGTTATTTAAAACAAGTTTCCCTTTTATTGAATCCCTCTTTCACGGAGTTTCAGCTGCCAGTTCCATGCAGAGCGTAAAGTATCTTCTAAAGTTTCTACGGCTTTCCAGCCCAGCTCTTTATTAGCAAAATCCGGGTTAGCCCAAACTTTTTCAATGTCGCCTGCACGACGTCCGACAATCTGATAATTCAATTTTACGCCCGTGGCTTTTTCAAAGCCATTTATTAATTCCAATACAGAAACACCACGTCCTGTACCAATATTGAATACTTCTACTTTTTCTTTTTGTGTCTTTTCCAAGATACGACGGATAGCAATCACGTGTGCTTTAGCCAAGTCAACGACATTGATAAAGTCACGGATACAAGAACCGTCCGGTGTATCATAATCGTCACCAAACACGCTAAGTTTCTCACGGATACCGATGGCTGTCTGGGTCAGATATGGAATCAGGTTTTGAGGAACCCCGTTAGGCAGTTCACCCAGCAATGCAGTAGGATGCGCACCAATCGGGTTGAAATAGCGCAACATGATCGCATTGATCGGAGCACCTGAAGCTACCGTGTCACGAATAATCTCTTCATTGATCTGTTTGGTATTTCCATAAGGTGATTCCGCTTTCTTGATCGGAGCCTTTTCCGTTACCGGCAACTCGTCCGGCTGACCGTATACTGTACAAGAAGAAGAGAACACAATACCTTCTACTCCATGCTTTGGCATCAGTTCGAGAAGGTTAATCAAAGAAACCAGGTTATTACGGTAGTAAAGCAACGGTTTCTGTACCGATTCTCCTACTGCTTTGCTAGCTGCAAAGTGAATGATAGCCTTAATTCCTTTATATTTTGTAAATACTGCATCCAGACCGGCAAAGTCCAGGCAATCCAGCTTTTCAAAAACTGGACGAATACCGGAAACTTTCTCTATATTGTCAACAACGTCAGCACTTGAATTTGATAAATTATCGATGATGATTACTTCATATCCGCTGTTTTGTAGTTCTACAACAGTATGAGACCCAATGTATCCTGTCCCGCCTGTTACTAAAATTCTTTCTTTCATATACTTTATAAAATGGTTAGTTTCTCGGCTTATTATTGTTTGAGTTACAAATGTATGGAAATAAAATGGAATAGCAATAATTTGCCACGAATTTATTTGCTAAAAAGTAATTAAGGTACGATTTGGTAGCATTTAGGTATAAAAAAGAATTGGAAACTCTAATCTGTATGTCGCCACACAGCAGAGCTTCCAATCCCCTATTTAATTATCAACTGTAAATCCTTACCTTACACCACGCCGGAGAATCCCATGAATGCCATAGCAAGCAAACCGGCGGTAATCAAAGCAATCGGAGTTCCTTGCATTCCTTTCGGAATTTTCACAAGGCTCATCTGTTCGCGCAATCCGGCAAAAAGCACCAGTGCCAGACCGAAGCCGATAGCCGTAGAGAATGCGTATACAACACCCGTCAGCAGGTCATAGTCTTTCTGAATCACCAGGATAGCGACCCCCAGAATACAACAGTTCGTTGTAATCAGCGGCAAGAATACACCCAAAGCCTGATACAGAGCCGGAGACACCTTTTTCAGGATGATTTCCACCATCTGCACCAGTCCGGCAATCACCAGGATGAACGTAATCGTCTGCAAATATCCCAGTCCGAAAACATCCAGTACAAACTTCTGAATCAGGAAGGTGACGATGGTAGCGATGGTCAACACGAAAGCAACCGCAGCGCTCATACCCATCGCAGTTTCCACCTTCTTGGATACGCCCAGGAACGGACAGATACCCAAGAACTGCGACAACACGATGTTGTTTACAAAGATTGCCGAAATAAATATCAATATATATTCCATAGTTGTTAAATTGAAAATTGAAAATTGAGAATTAAAAAATCAGAGAATGTGAAAATGAAATTAAGAATATGGTTCATATCTATTATTTCTCAATTCTCAATTTTCAGTTCTCAATTTATTAATTATTGCAATGAGGTATCCCAAAGCGATGAAAGCACCCGGAGCCAATACGAATACCAACATTCCATATTCTTCCGGCATGATGGTCAGATCGAAGATTTTACCGGTCCCCAGAAACTCGCGGACAGCACCCAGCAAAGTCAGGGCGATGGTGAAACCAAGTCCCATACCGATACCGTCGAACATGGAAGCAACTGCGTTATTCTTGGCAGCAAAGGCTTCGGCACGTCCCAGCACAATACAGTTCACTACAATCAACGGAATGAAAAGACCGAGTGTAGCATACAGTCCCGGCACGTAAGCCTGCATCACCATTTGAAGCAAGGTCACGAAGGATGCGATCACCACAATAAACGATGGGATACGCACCATGTCCGGAATCAGGTTCTTTATTAAAGAGATCACCACATTCGAGCAGATCAATACGAACATGGTAGCCAGTCCCATACCCATACCATTGATAGCCGATGACGTGGTACCCAATGTAGGGCACATACCGAGCAGGAGTACAAACGTAGGATTCTCTTTAATAATCCCGTTCATCATTACTTTAAAGTTATTCATTATCTGTCTCCTTTCTTATTTAGCACTGACCGAATCAGTTAGTTCAACTTTAATCGTAGCTCCCGTAGCAGCGTCAGCAGCATCTGCGTCCGCGCCTTTCGCTTTTTGAGAGGCACCGGTTACACCGTTCACTTCCCCGCCTTCGGCCTTATAGGCTTGATAAGCGGCATTCACTGCATTGAGGAAAGCACGTGAAGTAATGGTAGAAGCTGTGATGGCATCCACCGCTCCCCCATCTTTGCTGACAGTCAACGGAGCTTCACCCGGATTCATACCCAGAATAGATTTTTTACTCTCTTCGTGAGATACCGCTTGTTCTCCCTTTGCAGGATCATAAGCCCCGAACCATTTGTCGGCCTTAGAGCCCAATCCCGGAGTTTCCGCATGTGCCAACAGGGAGTAGTTATAGATTTTTCCTTCGGCATTAAAACCTACCAGCACTTTCAGTTCACCGCCAAATCCCATTGATTTAGCTTCAACGGCCGTGCCCACCAGTTCTTCCCCGTTCTTGGCCGGATAAACGATAAAGTCAACGATCTTCTTTCCGTCTTTCTCGCTGAAGATCGTATCACTTTCCGCTACCGGATTGTTGGTAAATTCAGGAAGAACCTTTTTCAAGGCCTCGTTCAGCGTCTTTGCATTCGCTTCGGCGATAGGGCCTTTCGTCAGTTCATTTACATAAGCCAGCAACGCAACGGAAATAGCAGTCACTCCCGTAAGCACCAGCAACATATTCTTTAAAGATGATTCTAACTTTTTCATTTCTTCTTCGCTACCTCCCCAAAGCGTTTAGGTTTACAATAGGTGTTAATCAGCGGAGTGAACGCATTCATAATCAGGATGGCGAACGACATACCTTCGGGATAGGCACCGAACAAGCGGATAACCACTGTCAGCAGACCGATACATACACCATAAATCAGCATCCCTTTCTTGCTCATCGGAGAAGTCACATAGTCGGTTGCCATAAAGACGGCACCCAGCATCAGACCACCGGAAAGCAACTGCAATACCGGAGATACATATTTTTCCGGATCTGCAAGGTGCATGATACCGGCAAAGATAAACACGGTAGCCAGGATAGACACAGGAATATGCCAGGTGATAATCTTCTTCCAAAGCATATAAACCAGCCCGATCAGCAGAGCCAGTGCACTCACTTCACCCAAGCATCCGCCGTTCTGTCCGATCAGCAAGCTCAATGCGTCCGGAATCTGGTTTAAAGCATCCATAGCCGCGCTCTTATCTGCAGCATGAATCGCCTGTTTCATCAATGCCAGCGGAGTAGCACCGGTGGTAGCGTCCGTATATGCCGTCAACTGTCCGACTACCGGCCAGCTGGTCATCTGCACCGGGAAAGAAAGCAACAGGAACACGCGGCCTGCCAATGCAGGGTTAAAAGGATTGCAACCCAGTCCGCCGAAAGACATCTTGCCTACACCGATAGCAAACAGTGCGCCCAGGATGATAATCCAGATAGGCAGGTTAGACGGTAAGTTAAATGCCAGCAACACACCTGTGATGATGGCAGAGCCGTCGCAGATGGTGGTGGTCGGTTTCTTCATTAAATATTTTCCGATGGCCCATTCGAAGAACAAACAAGCCGCAACGGAAGTAGCCGTGACAATCAGAGCCCCCAGTCCGAAGAAATAGAGAGACACCAGAAAAGCCGGAATCAGTGCGATCAGCACGCCATACATATTTTTCTGTACGCTGTCTCCGCCATGGACGTGGGGCGATAGTGATACGATTAATTTATTTTCCATATTCGTTATTTTTTAGCTTGACGTGCACGAATCATAGCTCCCACTTTGCCTTTACCCAGACGACAATAGTCGAGCAGCGGACGGTTGGCGGGACAAGTGAACTGGCAAGAGCCGCACTCGATACAATCCATGATTCTTTCTTTTTCCATTGTTTCAAAATCTCCGTTTTCGGACAAAGCTCCGAGCAAGTACGGCTCCAGTCCCATCGGACAGGCACTCACACACTTCGCGCAACGGATACAGGTCTGCGCCTCCCCACGTTTGGCTTCCTTTTGGTTCATAATCAGGATACCGGAACTGCCCTTCGCAGTAGGAACCTCGATGTTTACCAACGCCTTACCCATCATCGGGCCGCCGCCGATCACCTTACCCGTATCTTCGGGCAAACCGCCGCAAGCGTCGATCAACTGCTTCATCGGCGTACCGATACGAGCCAGGAAGTTGGACGGTTTGGCAACCGACTTTCCTGTCACGGTAATCACCCGTTCGAACAACGGCTTATTCTTCTGTACCGCTTCATAAACGGCAAATGCTGTTCCCACGTTCTGCACGACCGCTCCCGTAGAGATAGGCAACGCGCCGCTGGCCACCTGACGTTTGGTGATCGCATCGATCAGCTGCTTTTCACCTCCTTGCGGATATTTCACCTTCAAGGGCACGACCTCGATGCCTGCGTAGCTGGAAGCCACTTTCGTCATCAGTTCGATAGCATCCGGCTTATTATTTTCGATTCCGATAAATGCCTTGTTCACTTTCACCGCTTTCATCAGGATAGAAACACCTACCATGATTTCTTCCGCGTGTTCCAGCATCAGCTGATGGTCGGCAGTCAGGTAAGGTTCACACTCTACGGCATTGATTATCACACATTCCGCCTTGAAAGAAGGAGGAGGACAAAGTTTCACTTGAGTAGGGAAACAAGCACCGCCCAGCCCTACGATTCCGGCATCGGCAATCTTCTTCACGATCTCTTCTGCGGAAAGTTCACACTCTTTCACCAGTGTGGTGCTACGGTCGATTGTTTCTTCCCATTCGTCGCCTTCCACGTCAATGAAGATAGCAGGTTTCGCATAACCGCTGGCATCGACTATGGTATCAATCTTCGCCACTTTACCGCTGACTGAAGAGTGAATTGCTGCCGAAACAAAGCCGGCAGGTTCGGCAATCCGTGTGCCCACCTTTACCACATCCCCTTTCGCAACGATCGGTTTTGCAGGTGCACCGATGTGCTGCCCCAGCAAAATAACAGCCTTTGCAGGAACTTCCGCTGTGATAATGGGTTGATGTGCCGACAATTTATTTTCGTGTGGATGAACTCCACCAATTGAAAATGTCTTTAACATACAATTCTGTATTTTATTCTGTTATTATTCTGTTACTTTTGGAGCTTCTGTTGTCTTTGCAGCAGCAGGTTTCGGAGTAGCCGGAGCCTCTTCTTTCGGTTTCCGCGGAGGGAAATTCAATTCGATAATGGTATTCTGCGGACAAACTTCCACACATTTCCGGCAAGATTTGCACTTGTTCGGATCAATGTAAGCCAAGTTGTTTTCCAGCGTGATAGCTTCGAACGGACAAGTCTTCACACACTTGCCGCAGCCGATACAGCCCACCGCACAAGCCTTGCGTGTCACAGCTCCCTTGTCTTTATTCACACAAGAGATATACACACGGCGCGATTTCTTTCCTTGCGGACGGATTTCAATAATCGCCTTCGGACAAGCCTTTACACAGGCACCACAAGCGGTACATTTCGCTTCATCCACTTCCGGAAGTCCTGTTTCAGGATTCATGTGGATGGCATCGAACTGACAGGCAGCCACACAGTCGCCGCATCCCAGACAGCCGTAGCTGCAACCCGTTTCCCCGCCATACAGCGAAGCAGCGATAGCACAACTCCTCGCACCGTCGTATTGGTTAATACGCGGACGATTCGCACACGTTCCGTTACATCTCACCACTGCTACCATCGGTTCAGCTTCTCCGGCTGCAAGCCCAAGGATATCAGCAATCTGTGCCATGACGGGCTGTCCGCCTACGGGGCAGAACTTGCCATCCAGCGAACCGGCTTTGACGCAAGCGTCGGCAAATCCGCTACAACCGGGGTAGCCACATCCACCGCAATTAGCCTGGGGAAGCACTTCTCCCACCTGGGCAATCCGCGGATCTTCATACACGGCAAATTTCTTGGAAGCCACATAAAGAATAGCGGCTAGCACGAGCGCTATAGCTCCCAATGAAATCACTGCAATCAGAATCAAATTCATAATGTTTTTAGTTATTTATTGGTTTTATAGTAAATGAAAATTGTTGTTTGAGTCGCGTTTTGTTGAGCCATAAAACGAAATAATAAGGTATAAGGACAGCCAGAGAAAGAAGAGCCGCATACAGTTCATTCCCCATCAAAGCCATCAAAAGAAACAATGAGAATATAAGAAGTACGAAAGGAAGTACAAACGCCAACAATACCGCCATCATGCCCATCGACGTTTCGCCGACCACCATTACTTTCTCTCCCACCTGATAGGAAGAAGCCGCCGTATCTATGATATCTATGATTTTGTCCTTACTATCCGCCGAAGAACAATGTCCCTTTGCGCCACAAGCCGCACAAGCCGATGTCTGGACAATCCTCACCGACAGATGAGAACCCTGTATGTTTTCCACAATACCTAGATGCTTTATAGTATTATTCGTCATTCTGCAAACTCCACATTACAAATCGCGGCAAATTTAATCATTATTTGTGAACTACGAAGCATTCCTCAAACTTTTTCTACATAATAAAATGTTATTTTTTGCGTTTTCGTTATCGCACACGAAAAAGGTATGGCTACTATTTGATAGATTTTAAAAATGACAAATAGACATCTTAAACAAAAAAATCCCGGCCGTTTTATTTATTCAGCCGGGATTTTCTATCAATTATTTCACGGATTACTCCACTATCCTCTTCTTGTAGTAGCGCAGATACATTCTCACCAACGTATTCAAAATCTGTTCAATCTCCTCTTCGTTGTAGGCATTCAAACAGAGATTCATTACTTTTATATAATCGTTCAATGGGAGATTTAGCCCTTTTTTATGCCATTCAAAACATCATGTCCCATACCTAGGGTCTCGCAGACATACTCATTTCTCAATTTCGCACGTTTAAGCAACTCATTAATATAAGCTCCCAAATCACTGCAACAAACCGTTTTCTTTTTCATCTTTGTTTTTTGTTGTTAAATACACACTTCAATAATTAATTATTTTAACTTTTATCCTCACATATCAGGGTAGAGTCTATTTTGTTATTACTACTTTCATGCCGTGTTTTGGCACACACTCATTTTTTTTGCAAAAATAAACATTTTAACTTATAACAAAAAGAAAATGATATCAAACAACTACAGAATGTCCTATTTCATGCCACCGATCGCTCCTATCAAAGACAAACAAGGCCGACTGATGACTCCTCCCACACTTATCCCTTTCTGCGAAGTCTCCCTCGAACAAGTTTTCCAAATGATTACCTGCAACGAGAATCTCAAAACCCTGACCGAACAAGTACGGAATGCCGCGGATATACGAGCAGCCAAAGCGTCATTACTACCGTATGTGACTCCCTGCGGCACATTCACCCGCCGCAGCAGTAAGGATTTCGTCTCCCCGTCCCACCTGGTGATAGTAGATGTGGACGGTCTCTGCTCCTATCAGGAAGCAGTGGAAATGCGCCGTATGCTCTATGACGATCCTCTCCTGCAACCTGTACTCACCTTTATCAGCCCCAGCGGACTGGGTGTAAAGGCATTTGTTCCTTGCCATTATTCCTCCACGACAGATGATGCCAAAAATATCACAGACAACATGAGTTGGGCGATGCGGTACGTAGAGACGGCATACAATACGGTAACAGCGGTTTCTTCCGAAACGAAACCCAAAGTAGACTTCTCCGGCAAAGACCTCGTGAGATCCTGTTTCCTTAGTTATGACCCGGAAGCATTGTTCAGAACCAAGTAAACGAGAATAATTAAACATTATTTTATAAAAATCAAAACATGACCGATATTGAATCTTTATGCCGTCTCACCGAAGCAGTCGAAGCGGCAGGAGCGGACATTGCTCCCACCTATCTTGAATACGTACAATTGTCATTCGCCATCGCAACGGATTGCGGTGAAGCAGGACGTGACTTTTTCCATCGCCTGTGCCGGGTGTCTCCCAAGTATCAGCGCGAACATGCCGAACGGGTATTCTCCAACGCACTCCACACCCAACGTGGAGAAGTGCACTTGGGCACCGCTTTCCACCTGGCCGAAGCGACGGGAGTAAGCATCTGCATAGAAGAAATGCCCAAACATCCCACAGGTACAAAAGGTACAGCAGGTACAGCACGCAAATTTCCCCCACACACGGGCGCGTATAATAAGGTAGGGAATGGCAATATCTCCGAAGAAAGAGAAGGGGAAGAAGAACTATTGCCGGGCAGTGAACCGCAACATCAATTGCCCACTTTTCCGAAAAACAACTGGCCGGAATTCTTGCAACGTATCATAAAAGCCGGGAGCAGCCCAATACAACACGACATCATGTTATTGGGAGCGCTCACTGCCCTGGGTGCCTGTATGTCGCGCCACGTGCGATGCCTATATGGCGGCAAATACCATCACCCCAGCCTCCAATGTTTCGTAGTGGCTCCTTCGGCTTCCGGCAAAGGTATCCTTTCCTACATCCGCTTACTCGTGGAACCTATCCACGACGAGATCCGCAAAGAAGTGACCATACAGATGAAAGCATACAAAAAAGAGAAAGCCGAGTACGATACAATGGGAAAAGAACGAACCAAAAAGGAGGCTCCACAAATGCCCCCTAACAGGATGTTCCTCATTTCGGGCAACAACACCGGTACGGGTATCCTACAAAACATCATGGACTCCGACGGAACCGGACTTATCTGCGAAGCGGAAGCGGACACCCTTTCCACCGCCATCGGATCGGACCACGGTCATTGGAGCGATACCCTGCGCAAAGCGTTCGACCACGACCGCTTGTCCTACAACCGCCGCACCGACCAGGAATACCGGGAAGTGAAGAAAAGCTATCTTTCCGTCCTGATTTCGGGTACGCCGTCGCAGGTGCAAACTTTCATTCCGACAGCAGAAGACGGATCATACTCCCGCCAATTATATTATTACATGTGCGGAATCAGTAAATGGATCAGCCAATTTATGGACAACGAGATAGATTGGGAGGAGATATTCACCGCTATGGGACTGGAATGGAAAGAAAAGTTGAGCGTGATAAAAACACACGGCATTCATACCCTGCAACTTACGGATGAACAAAAAGAAGAAATCGACACCGTCTTTTCCGACTTGTTTGAACGCTCCAGTGTAGCTAATGGAAGGGAAATGTATAGTTTTGTGGCACGTCTGGCCGTCAATCTATGCAGAATCATGTCGGAAGTAGCCGTATTGCGTGCCCTCGAAAGCCCGCAGCCCTACGACTTCAAGACCTCTCCCACCTCTCCTTTCACACCGGACAAGGAGATTCCTGCGGACAACCGCAAAGATGACATCATCACTCGTTGGGATGTATCCATTTCACAGGAAGACTTTCATGCTGTGCTTAGCCTTGCGGAGCCTCTCTACTGTCATGCCACGCATATTCTATCGTTCCTCCCCAGTACAGAAGTCAGCCATCGTCCTAATGCCGATCGTGATTATCTTTTCCAGAAACTGGGTGATGAATTTACTCGTACCCAGTTACTGGAAGAAGCAGTTGCCATGGGAATTAAAGAAAACACAGCCCTCACTTGGCTGAAGCGTCTCACCAAACACGGAAAATTAATCAGTATGGACGGTAAAGGGTTGTATGCGCGTGCGTGTGTGTATGAGTGAACCGGAAAAAGTGTACCTACTGTACCCGTTTTACTTACGGATGCAGTAGTCATTTCAATTACCACATCCGTTTTGACTGAAACAATCGTTTGTCCTGCATAAAGCATCGCTTTAGGAGGTGTAAAGCTAAGCTTTAGACATCGTAAAGCGGTGCTTTATACACCATAAAGCGACGCTTTATTTAAGGCTCTCCTAAAGCATCCACAATGACTCTCACCTCCAACGGTGTGAATGAGCGTCGCTTTGATTCGTAGCCTAAGTCGTACAGGCGTTGCAGAAGTCCGGGACACAAAGAGATCCATTTCTTCATCTTTCGATAGGCAGCGATGTCAGTTAGTTGTGGAGAATAGAGTTGCGCCAGTTCCATGCGCCCGTAAGCACGTATTTTAAATTCACTCATGATGGATATATTTCTGATTTACTGTTACAAAAATAACAAAAAACGACTATATAACCAACGTTTTTCCATTGAATAACCGACTATAATGACAAATAACCGACCGCTACCAGACACAACCGTGCACAGCTGATTTCCGGGAGATCCGGAGTAGTATTTTTGTATCGTCGAAAGGGAAAAGAAGCCCCGGACAATATGTTTAACCCTTTAATTTATTGTTTTATGATTCGTTACAAAATTTATCAGAACCAGCAGAAGAAAGGCTTGAATGCGGGTAAGTGGTTCGCCCGTGCAGTAAGCGACGAGACGTTTGATTTGGCAAAGCTTGCCGAACATATGTCGAAGCACAATTCACCGTATTCCGGTGGTGTCATCAAAGGTGTGCTTTCGGATATGGTAGATTGCATCAAGGAATTGTTGCTAGACGGCAAGTGTGTGAAAATTGATGATCTTGCCATTTTTGGTGTGGGTATTCGCAGTAAGGCAGCCGATACGCTGGAAGAGTTCTCGTTGGAGAAGAATATTAGCGGCATGCGTCTGAAAGCCCGTGCCACCGGTAATCTGTCGACCAATAATCTGAAACTCGACAGCCAGTTGAAGCAGCAGGCGGAATATCAGAAACCGACAACTGCCGGAGGAGGTTCTGATTCGGGTGACAACCCTGATCCGAAACCGGATGGAGGTGGCGAAGCGCCTGACCCGGCTGCCTAAAAGATTCACCACAGACTACACAGATTTCCACAGATTATATTGAATTGGTAGTTGCTAAAGTAGTCGATTATTTATCTGTGTGAGTCTGTGTAGATCTGTGGTAAACCTATGGCAAACCTACAGTAAATCTGTGGTAAAAGAAAACTATTATTAATTTATTTGTAAGCATCCGATAAAGTACCCGTTTTCTCTGTCATATTTTCATAGCACCTTTGCCTGTGCAATATTGCATGAACTTCTAACATATTTTCATTATGACAAAAGAACAATTTACCTCTTTACAGGAACTGCATCGTTTAAGCGGTCTGAGTCTTCTGAAATTTCTGCAACGTGAACATGTCAGTTACTCCACGTACAATTATTGGAAACGTAAATCTTCCAGTGTTCCCGATCACGAGACATCTGCTCCCCAATCAGTCTTAGCCCCCATCAGCCTGACGTCCCCCTGTATTGCTTCCTCCTCTTCTGTTTCCGGAATGACCCTGTTGTTTCCTAATGGCGTCCGTGCCCATTTGGGTGCCGGTATGGAAGAGGCCGCTTCCCGTTTGATTAACCAATACGCCTGTTGCCATGTTCTGCCTGAATGATACGATGCGGTATTTTCTCTGCCCCGGCAGGACTGATATGCGCAAGGGTATCAGTTCTCTCTGCGGTGTGGTACACGAGCGTATGGGCTGCAGTGTCAGGAACGGTGATGTATTCATCTTCATTGGCAGCAGCCGTAAATTGATGAAGCTTCTCCATGCCGAGGATGGCGGTCTGGTGATGTATGTCAAGCGCCTTGAAGCCGGTCATTTCAAGATTCCCGAATATGACGAGAAATCGCGCAGCTATCCGATGGAATGGCGCGATCTTGTCATTATGGTGGAAGGAATCCGTGAATCTCCCGGGCAGCGTTTGAGACGTCTGAGGGCGGAACGAAATGTATATACTGTATAAAAATAGATGTCGTATTCCTTGTCTGTCCGGGATATATTTTGTACATTTATAGTGTAATTAAAAGAAACGGATTATGACTCAGGAAGAGATGCTTTCACAGATGAACTCAATGCTGCAGTCCCTGCAGCAGGTGAACGCATCCCAGGCTGAGACCATTATCAGGCTTACCCGGCAGAATGAATCCTTACAGAACCGTCTCAATGAGCTGACGGCTCAAGTCGCATGGCTGAACCGCCAGCTTTTCGGTCACAAGTCAGAGAAACTCCCGTCTCTTGATTCCAACCAGCCTGACCTGTTCGGTGACTTTCTTCCTGATAACGCGGCTGAACTGGAAAAAGCGCGTGAAGTAGCGGTGCAGACAATCACAAAAGAAACGGTGGAGAGCAAGAAACGGGAACGGAATAACCGCAGGATAATGGAAGGTCTTCCCGTACTTGAAAGGGTAATCATCGAGCCGGAAGACATTGACCTGGAACTGTACAGGAAGATTGGTGAGGAAGTGACCCGTGTGGTGGAACATAAGCCCGGACAACTTTATATAAAGGAGATTGTACGGCCCAAATATGCCCTTAAAGACAACACTTCACTTCCACCGGTCGGCAGAAAAGGAGTGGAGATAGCCGCCATGCCGCTGTTGCCTATATACAAAGGAATAGCGGGACCTACACTTTTGGCGGAGATACTCCTGCAGAAATATGAGTATCATCTTCCCTTCTACCGCCAGGTGAAACAGTTGCATCACCTGGGCTTCAAAGCTAGTGAAAGTACCATAGACGGATGGTTCAAGCCTGCGGTTGAACTTCTCAAGCCACTTTACGAGGTACTCAGGCAGGAAATCATGAAATCCGACTACATACAGGGGGATGAAACGACCGTACCTGTACTGGACAAGGCAGGACATCAGACCAACAAGGAATACTTGTGGATGGTCAGGGCGGTAGTCGAACGACTGGTGCTTTTCCATTATGACAAAGGATCACGGTCAGGTACGGTGATAGGGCAACTGGCTAAAGACTTCAAGGGTTATTTCCAATGTGACGGCTTTGAGGGTTACGAATCGGCTTTCAAGGTCAACCCGAATGTGCGCCTTGTTAACTGCATGGCTCATATACGCAGGTATTTTGAGCAGGCACTTGCTGAAAACAGGCAGATGGCGGAACATGCCTTAAAAGAAATACAGCTTCTATATCGCATAGAACATGACTGTGACCAGAAGCAGCTTACAGAAAATGAACGAATGGGAAAACGTCAGGAACTTGCCGGACCTATTATGGATGCCTTGAAGCTATGGATGGAAACAGAAGGGATAAAATACAGCCCAAACAGCCTGACCGGAAAGGCGATAACCTATGCCTATACCCGCTGGGAGAATATGATGAGGTATCTGCAGGATGGACGTATCCATATTGATAACAATCTGGCGGAAAATGCCATCCGACCAATCACATTGGGTAGAAAGAACTACTTGTTCTGTGGAGACCATCAGGCGGCCGTCAGCATGAGTGTCGTCTGTTCGTTACTGGCTACGTGCAAAGCGCATAAAGTAAATCCGCGCACTTATCTGAATGACGTTATAGCAAGAATGCCATATATGCAGAAGGCAAATTATGAGGAACTGCTACAAATGTTGCCACACAAATGGAAGGAAAAGAATAAAGAATGATGGAGATACAACGATAGATGGCTGCTTACCAGGAAAGGAGATACAGCCATTTTTTATAGTGTACTTTATCGGATGCTTACGCCACACAAATGGAAGGAAAAGAATAAAGAATGATGGAGATACAACGATAGATGGCTGCTTACCAGGAAAGGAGATACAGCCATTTTTTATAGTGTACTTTATCGGATGCTTACACTTTATCGGATGCTTACGATGCTTACGCCACACAAATGGAAGGAAAAGAATAAAGAATGATGGAGATACAACGATAGATGGCTGCTTACCAGGAAAGGAGATACAGCCATTTTTTATAGTGTACTTTATCGGATGCTTACATTTATTTAAAACCTGTTATTGTATGAGTAAATCATCATCTTCCCGCTCTGTATGGAGCTTAGTCCTCAAAATCGTTATCACTGTAGCCACCGCCATCGGAGGTGTGTTCGGAATACAAAGTTGCATGTAACCCCATGCGGACTATTACATTAATTATCATTCATTGCAGTGCCACGCCGGAAGGAAAGTCCCTTTCGGCGGAGGCTTGCCGACAGGATCATATCTTGCACCGTGGTTTCCGTGATATTGGCTATCATTTTTACATCACTCGTGATGGGGAGATTCACCGGGGACGTGCGTTAGAAAAGATCGGGGCACACTGCCGTAATCATAATGCCCATTCGGTTGGTGTTTGTTATGAGGGAGGACTGGATGCGAACGGAAAACCGAAAGATACGCGTACACTGGAACAAAAAGGAGCTTTGCTTGCTTTGTTGAGGGAGTTGAAAAGGCAGTTTCCGAAAGCACTGGTCGTGGGACACCGGGACTTAAATCCGATGAAAGGATGTCCGTGTTTTGATGCGGTGAAAGAGTATGCAGAAATAACATCCTTTTAGGTTTCCACCACTAGCTTATTGTATAAAAATATCAACGATCTTCACAGACAGTTGGTATTTTTGGAAATCATATTAGTGCTAACACTAATATGAAGAGCGAGATTAGGACAATATCACTATATTGCTCCTAATCTACTAAATGTAGGGATTCATGTTTGTCACATGAATCCCTACATTTTTTCCATCTTATTGTAAATGTTCAATTTTAACATAACGTGAAAATCCACAGTGGATTGACTTATAAGAATGAAGTTGTCGGACTGTTCCAATGTCGAGACAACGCTTTCTTTAAACTTTCTGACCCAAAAGTAAAAGCGAGCCTCGCGGATTCCTTGTTCCTTGCAGAAGTCACGGACTATTTGGCCCGAAACCTGAAATTGCTTATATAGCACTTTAAAATATTCAATTGTTTAATATACCATAATGTGTTTTTTTGTATGCAAATATAGACTGTTGGTATGGAGTAAAAAAACGGAGTTTACCGATTGCTCAATCTACCTTTGCAATCTGTATGCAACGAGCGACGTACTCAGCTGTCATAAGCTACATTGATCCTGAACGCTGCTCCTTTTCCATGAAATCAGCTACACGCTTTTTCAATTCTTCTGTGATCATAATTAATATTTGATAAAGGATTATAAATTCGATTGTTAGTTTCTTACAGTTCCTTCATTGCCTTCTCGACATCTTCCAAAGGAATATTTAGCATTCGAGAGACGTATAAAGGAGAGATTACATCCATAGAACCTGACTGGCGTTCCATTCCAATGATATACTCAATGTTCTTCTTCAGGTCACCGAGGGAGTTGGTGAAAGATTCTTCGGTTGAGACAGAATCCCTCTTTGCTCTGTACTCGTCAAATGTTTCAGTACCATCCTCGCCATACTTACCATCCTTTACTTCATAAATGATAGACGGTTCCAAGACCTCTACAATGTGCCAAGCACCAGCTGGTACAACACATCCGAAATTGCCAACAGATGGATCGAGGTGAATACGCTCCACCTCGTTGCTATCGTTGTCATAGACAATCTCAATGAGCTTTCCACAAATAAGCAGAACATTTTCATTGCTGTTTGGGTGACGATGGATAGGAACCTGCGTTCCTGGCATAAGAGCATTCAGCATACGCTGACCGCCATCGTCAGGACTAGTTCTTAGGTCGTAATTCTGACGAAGTCGAGGATTTGTCAAAGCCTTATCAAAGAGTTCTGATATTAATTTCTTGTTAATTTCAATCATAATGCTATTTCGCTAATGAAGCAAGATATTCTTCATGTAAATGATAATACTTTCTCTTAAAGAGCACATACGCCACGGCGAGCACCACAATGGAGCACACGAGGTAAATCCAGTGGGCCACCACAGTGCTCGGGCAGAGGGAGATAAAGCCAAGAGAGATCGCCAGCTGTAAAAGGGCGTAGAACGATGCCACCTTAACGTGACCTATCTTGAGCTCGTTCGCCATCAGCTGGTATACGTGCTTGCGATGTGCCTTACCCAAATTTTCGTGAAGCAGGATGCGGTGGCAGATAGTCATCACACCGTCCACGCCATAGACGAGCAGGAGGATGAGCCATGTCACATCCTGAGTAGCCAGTACCAACGAGCCGATCATAAACAACAAAATGTACGCCACCCCGATCGAGCCCACATCACCCGCAAAGCACTTCGCCTTACCCTTCGGACAGAAATTGAACAGGCAGAACACCACATCGGCCAGCATCACTACATAAATCAAGCTCTGATCCACAAAGCCACCTGAAGCTATGGAACCTTCTGAAACCAATGCCTGCCCTGAGTCTGTCGAAGGGAACCCTCCATTAATCAGCGCTAGTGGCACGAACACCGCCATCGCATACGCCCCCGTGATGCCGTTCACACCATCCATAAAGTTAATCACGTTTGTCGCGCCAACCACCACAATAAGAGCAATTAGCATCACACTAAGACCAACGAGCCAGCCGTATTCTCCAAAGAGACCGAACACACCCAGACTCCAGAACATCAAACCATACGATGCAAACTGCGCCACTAGTCGCACCGAGTCCGGCAACGAGTGGATGTCATCCACAAAACTAACGCCCGCCACTAACAGCAGACCAATTATGAAAGGCAGATACTGAGCGACCTTCTGTCCTTCAACTCTCAACCCTAAACCCTCAACCATTTGCGCGCCTGTCCACAGCAGCACCGAAAGTGCAAATATCACGCCACCACCACGGAGCACAATCGTGCTATGCGATGACCTCTCATTCGGCTTGTCAATGATATTAAATCTGTCAGCAACCTTGAAGTAAGCCCACTCCAAAGTCAATAGAATCACAAAAATGATTCCGTAGATTAAGTACGTATTCATATTTATAGTATAATTTTAACTCTAAAGGCTAATGGCAAAAGGATAAAGTATCTTGCATTAACCCTATACCTTCCCTAGTAGCAGCTTTGCTGTCCACTTGTTCCGTTTTAGCATCTCCACAATCCCTACCGACAGCACAAGGAGAATGATGAAGATTGTGCCCATCTGCAACCATATAGGGTTATTTGGCATGACTGACACAACAGTTTCTCTAACATAGCCTAACAGCAGCAAATGCACCACATACAAGCCCAAAGATATCGATCCTAACTCTTTGAAACACCCATTCACATTACTCTCACCATTCAACCACTTAGGAGAAACTCCGAAGATAACCAATAGCGCCACCACAGCAGTCAAACCTCTGTAAGCATACTGTAGTAACGAGGTTGGCACGTACGGAATTGCTGGCATCCACAATGGCAACTCGTGCATATTCCAAAACCAAGCCATGAAAGACCAAAGGATGAAAAGACCAAGTACCAACACGTTGTTCTTAATCTGCAACCAAGAGAAACGATGAATGCAGTACCCTAAGGTATAGAACAGAAAGTAGTATGAAAGGAATTGAAATCCAAACAGACGGATCTCAAACACCACCATCAATCCAAAGAGGGCAATGGCAGACAATCCAATTGACAACAGTTCGTCTATCTTCAACTTATCAGCTACCCACTGGCATCCCACAAAGATAACAGAAATCAAGAACAATATCCATAGAAACCAGAATGAACGGTCAGGGTAGAGAAGCAAATTTGCAATCTTATCCCATGAGAGATTCCAACCTATCAAACAGGAAATAAGCGACCATAGTAAGTTAATAACTGCTTGCTTCTTCTTTTACAAGCATTCCCCAAAAAATTATTTGCCTTGTAAGCAAAATATCCGCTTACAGCCATAAAGGCAGGCATGTGGAAAGAATAAATCAGGTTAAACACATGGTCGTTAAAACACCCCTCAGCCAGTACCGTCTGAATGGCATGTCCGAGTATTACCAACACCATCAGTAAGCCCTTCAATGAGTCTGCCCAAACAATACGTTTCTTTTTCATTGTCATCACCCCTTCCTCAGCACTTTCTTATACAAGAACCCCTTCAATCTTACAGGCATGAAGACGAAAGCAATAATGGAAATCATGTTGCGCGCGTAGGTAGCATATCCAATCATACCAGCCTTGATCATATCCTTGTTCATCAAATGCCAACTCTTAATGTACTTCTTCGTACCTCGTCTCTGTACCATACCATTACCGATGCGTGCATGAACAAGCACCTCACCGATATTACCAATCCTGATACCATTGATCATAGCACGTACCCAAAGTTCATAATCTTCTATATAAGGGATATGACGGTACGAACCGATACGCAACACGTCATCCTTGCGCATCATGATCGACATGTGATTGAGCGGATTGCGGAACTTAGCCATCTCATAGAGTTCATCGTGGGTCAATGGCAAAGTCTTCAAATGCGTAGGCTTTTTCCAATCCTCATTGAACTCATCAATATATGAGCTGATGATACCCACTTCAGGATGCTCCTCAAAGTAACGCACCTGCTTTTCAAAACGGTCGGGGGCACAGATGTCATCGCTATCAGCACGGGCCACAAGCGAATAACTACACTTAGGCAGACCAAAGTTCAACGCCCTACCCAAACCGCCATTCTCTTTGCGATATACCTTCAGCACATCCAAGCATAGCTTCTGATATTTATCAATTACTGCCTCCAATTCTGGAGTCAGCTCGCCATCGCACACCAGCACAAACTCGTTTGGCCGCAATGTCTGTTTTATCAAATTACTCCCCAGCGAAAGATCAAAGTATTCCGGTTTCTCTTTGCAGTAAACCGACATCAATACCGAGAATTTCTCCATAGTATCTCTTGTTTTTACAGATTATACATTTTGAAAACTTTACGTTTCCATAATAGCATACACTCCTTGTAGATAGGATTGCACAACGCCCTTATGAGGTTGTATTTCACCAGTCGCTACTCCCTCTTTCCAGACGAAGCCAATGATGTAAAGCCGATTCTCCCCCTGACAGAGTTTTCTGCCGAAGCATGGCCGAAGTTGACACCCTCCATGATTTCCGCGAACAGCTCACGTCCGCCCTTCTCGTCAAATTCCGTCAGCCCTCCTATCATCCAATCCGAACACCTCCTGCAATACCCACATCACAGAGCGAGAGGAACATTACAAACTGAAATCCTTGCAGTTCTGCACTTCTTCCTGAATAACGACAAGGTTATAGAGAGCGAACTTCCTATCCTTTCAGAATGTAGGAATCCCCCGCCTTCGCCCATCGTTTCTGAAGTTCAACCATTGATTGTTTACCTCACTATTGCAGACCTTGATACATTCCGTCTGACCATACCAATCAAAAAACAGAGCTAGTGCTGAAGCTTGTTCTTTCGGCATTCGCTCGATGGCAGAGAAGATAATGCCAGAAATAGAATAGTTTTCTGATTGAAGTCTCACTAGATTCCAAACATTAGAAACAACTTTGCCTTCAATATGGTCTTAATCCCTCAGAACAAAACGAACTAACGAAAATAGATTTTTCAAAAGTCTATCCTCCCTTATAGTTTATAAAATAGCCATCGAATACACTTCTCTACTTGTATCGGTAAAGCATGAACAAAATTCTTACCGTAACGCGACAACTTACGTTTCAGGCTTTGTTGGTGATGTATTGCGTCAATGCTCTCCCTGAGTGTCACATTCTCATCCCGCAATTGCATAAGCAGTTTTTCTCTGAGTTCTGATTTTGGATGATGAGCCTTACCCCAACTCTGCCATGGTAAGAAGTCCTCATATCGTTCTTCCTTATAGTTCACCTTGTCCGCAATCCTTCCGAACAAGGTTTTTGCATTATTTGTCACAAGGCTTACCGCAGATACACCTTTGTTATTCATCACATATTGCTTACCCCAAAAATCCCCCAATCGGATGTCGGTATAAGCCAGAGTACCTCTGAGTGCACAATCGTTGCAAGCTTCATTCAACACCTGATCAGAGAAAAACAAATCGAAGAATTCATTATGTCGATTGTTGCTGTAATAGATAGTTTTTCCATCTACTACTATATAGAAGTTTCCCCAACCCTTAACCTTACTTCTGAAGTTTGCGTTATCAATCTTCTCCTGTGAGATCTTTACTTTAACGTCCTTAACATATTTCTTCCAAATATTCATCGAAGGACAGCCATGACAATAGAGGTCTATCAGCATGTGTTGATCTCTCACCTTACGCTGGCGAAAATACTTGTCAAGAGCATAAATATGACAAGGGGTGCCAAAGACTGCATATTTTTCTGTCCTGCAGTTTTCAACCACTTCTTTAAAGGCATCTAACGCGTAAGACTGAATGTACTTTGAACCTCTGAATCCTACAAGTTCGTCTTCTGTAGTAGCAACTCTATCTACTGCAGCATCTCGCTCTGGGTCATACACGACACCCACACACTTGTACCCCTCTTGTATAAGCTGGTGAGCCAACAGATCTGCAATTCCGCCAGATGTAGTGTTCTTTACCACATCAGCATCTTTAGCAGATGCACCATAGAGAATAGTGTTCGAAAGTCTATCTTTACCAAATTGTTCTATTTGCTGTTCAAACCTATAGCATACTTTCATGCAGATACCACAATCTACACATAGACTATCATCTACACGAGGGCGGTAAAAACCATTTAGATCCAAAGCTATACTGATTGCATTCTTTGGGCAGATTGCAGCACACATTTGGCAACTAGTGCAATTCCTTTTTGCTGATACGTCAGTTATATTCATTTTTCAATCATCCGTTTCAAGTAATCCATAGATGCAGCCCGTCTCTCCTTTATCTGCTCATCCACAACACTCCAATCTACCTTCTGAGCAAATACATCATCAAGGCTCTTCTCTTCTCCAAAAACTCTTTCTTCTATCTTATACTCCCGCATCAGGTTGAAAAGTTTGTTAGCATTACCTCTCATCTTTACAGCCATCTCCCTGCCTGTAATGATACTCATCACACAACCATGGAAGGTGTTAGTAACTACACACTCTGCGTGCTGAAACCAGTTTAGCAAATCAACAGGATCTACATTGGCGTTCACATCAACCCATTTTTGGATAAATCCTGGAGAAACTATCTTAAGTCCGTTTCTGTGAGCATAGTCCTTGATGACCTCTGATTGATCGTCAAACTTATTATCATAGGCATAAACTACCAAATAAGGCTCTCGCATAGGCCTCTTTTTACCCTCTCTTCTTTCTTGTAACCATAGAGGATAACAGGATCACAAACCAATTCAGCCTGTTTACCAGTCAGTTCGTTGGCAATACAGATAGAGTTCTGGTCGCGCATACCAAGACCGCACATACTACCAAGACCGCTTGCAACAAAGGCTCTGCAATGCCATTTGTCGACTTCCTCAATAGTAGTAGGACCAAAACAGCCACCGTATGCAAAGACTTTCTTGGAAGGCAAAGCGTGTCCAAAAAAGCTGGAGTAGGACCGGTATGGAGAGCAAATACCTCATCGCTACCTACCACCACACCATTCAGTTCACCACACTCTGTATAATAATGCCCAACGAGCTGCATTTCCTTGCGGAAGCCATTAAGCAACTTACTCTTCTTGTAGTTGAAGAATGTGCTTTTGAGACCTCTCTCAGCAATGAACTTCATGTAAATCCCAACTGATTTGAACGAGATTTCGTACTTTGCCTTCATGGCTCTACCCATGAAATCATAGTTTTTGTCGAACTGGAGTGCGCTTGCCTCAATTCCAAGCGATTTCAGCACCTGTTTCAAACCATTCAACTGAAGCAAAGCTCCATGATTGTGCACATCATAGTGTGTGATTATTCCGTATTTCATTTATTCTACTTTTATTCGTTTCCAATTGTCACAGATTGGGTCGTTCTCCAGTGTCTTGTTCATCCATCTTTCAGGGGCAACCACAACCTTATCGTCATTGTTGTTAAGCCACGCCCCCCACCATGAGAAGCTACTATTGGCTATAATATTGTAATGGCAAAGAGACATTAATTGCATATCGTGAAAGCTTTCTTGCCCCTTGTTCCAATCTACAAAGACAACTTCTTTGTCTCCAATCAAAAATTTAAAGTTTTCCTTACACCATCCAATATCATCACTGAATATGCAATACATATCAGGATTGACAGATTGATTCAATTCTGTAATGGCTCTTGTGTAGTAATCGCTATTACATACTCCATAAATAGGATCTTTCAGATAGTCACCTCTTCTTATATGGCATGATGCAGTCTTGACAGATTTTAGTTTATCTGACAATGCTTTGTTTTTCTCATCACGAAACTCAGGGAAAGTAAATGCTTTTATAACCTTGTCTCGAATTGACAGAAAGTTCTTTTCATTCTGCCAATACCCATCATAATAGACATTGTCATTTCGGGTCACCTCACTATAGTCAAAAGGTATCTGTGTTGTGCCAGAGGCCATACTCTTTCGCAAAGGAAGAAAGTGACGCATCAACTGCCAGCTCTTGTAGTTAAAGAAAGGATAAGCAACTCTGGCAAGTTGAGAAAGGGCTGCTTCTGGGGCTTCTACTCCAAAAATTCGCTCCAACTCATAGCCGTTGTGAAGAGGGTATCCTTTGTAGCTCCTCCTACAAAGAAGAATCTCCTCCTCAGGATGTGCCTCCTTCAGAGCAAGGTACATAGCATACACAAACATCTGGTTGCCCAGACCTCCTAATATATTTACTATTTTCACAGTCTATATAATTTTAATTACTATCCCATTTGGCATCGTCAATCCACTTCAGCA
This sequence comes from Bacteroides sp. BFG-637, assembly GCF_024793605.1. Lineage (NCBI taxonomy): Bacteria > Pseudomonadati > Bacteroidota > Bacteroidia > Bacteroidales > Bacteroidaceae > Bacteroides > Bacteroides sp. BFG-637. The sequence continues at coordinate 5,264,279 of NZ_JANUPD010000002.1, forward strand.
TATAGTCATAGTCAGGCTTTCCCACTGGCCTGTATGGTGCTGTTGCGTTCATAAACTTAGCAACAGCATCAGAGTCGCTATGAGACAGCCCTCTCAAAAGACATTGCTTCAATATAGAGTCGTAAGAAACCTTCACACCATTCTTATACAAGACATTAAATCCATCCTTGATATACGGTCTCATTGTGATATGCGAAAGTGGAGCCTCCATCACGCTCTGGTCTTTCAGCCATCCAATGACTCTGTTGGCTAAAGGTGAAACAGACAGATTATTTGGTATTTCCTTCCCAGTGACAAGGTTGGTAGCTGAATGCACTTGCAGCCAATATTCACAGGCACTCATCATCTCCGGCACAACAAGCATTATAGCAATGCTGGGACTACTTTCCACTTTTCTCAGTATATTATTGTCTACACACAATGCTATCAGAATCTCAGACTGACTCACACCACCGCTTTCGTAGGATCGAGGAGTATAAATGTTACCCGAAACACCTTTGTATGAAAATGAATGGATACCATATTTCAGACAATTGACACCTGCCAGTATGCTGCCAATACAACCTTGTGTTGGAACGTAAAGGTTGATATCCGAAATGCTTGGAACTCCCTTTTGAAAATTAATCGCAAAATCCAATATTTGCTCAATATCTGTAGGAGAGAAACAACCTCCTGCTAAATTATAAACCGTTTTGTACATAAGTTTCTACACTAAATAAAATTAATACATCTTCTTCCAATGGAGTTATTTCGTTGGCAAGCACGCCTGTACTTAAATTCACCAAGAATCCTAACACCAATTGAAAACACCTTTTCAGATAGTTCTTTGAAAGTTCCGTCTACGCTAACTCGTTCTTGATATCTGCTGATACTTCGTCCATCTACAACATTAGTTGAGTTCTGTGCGTTGGCAACGCCATCGTCTATATTGACGATACCTGCATTATCGCTACCATATATTCACAACTTTTGATGTTTCAAATCGAAAATTCATCATCTCTGACCGTTGGAGCTTAGCACTTGTCAAGTATAGAAATACACCTCTTATACTGATCAATTATTCTCATATACAAGTCTGATAACAAATCCATAGAAAGTCTTTGTCTGCATTAAAGCCTTGACTAGTAGATTGCTATATTCCTGTTCATAGAAATATTTCCTTTGTTATTAGTTTCCATCATTGATAATAGGCATCAAGTATTCCGGCTTCACTCCTAGGACACAAATATCATTTGGTTCATTAAAGATATAGCGCACAATATTACGAGCTCCAACCCACTTACCGACATCTGTGTATGATGAGCACCCAATACAGTATAGCATGGGAATACTCGCTATTTGTAGCCTTTCTCACCCTATCGTTCACTTCATCTCCAGGCACACGCTTGAGGCTAATATCGCCAATCCGGAATTTTGAAAAGGTCATAGAGATACTGCATCTTAAATATTTTTTACAGTTTAACATACCATCTGATTGCATTAAAAAGAATTGTAGTACCTTTCTTAAATCTTGCACAAAGAGAAGTCTTTCGCCCTTTATTGAAATACGGGTCAATGTGTGTTTTTTCTCGGAATATAAGCTTAGTATGCTCATCAGCCCATTCTTCAGGACGATTCAATTCTACGGGGAGTATCTTACAAGGATGCGACCTCATATAGGCGTTTATATGTGATTCATCATGAACCAATGCAATGATACCTCTATCGTAATCATCACGAATATTTACACTCAGCGTACGTACCATTTCAAGATATTCTTTAGGGCGACCACCATTAAGTCCACCCATAAAATACGTATAGTCTTTGCCATAAGGAGCAACATATGCCCAAGACTTTCTATTGCGTTCGTATGGATAGAACATTGGATGTTGATGCAGTCGTTTTCCACCCCAGATTCCCATGGAAAGTCCCGATTCATCAGGAAGAATTTCGTTTCCTATAGGCTCAATACACATTGCGTTTGCATTAAAGAAGTAAACATAATCATACTTCATTATCTCCTGCTCAGCCTGTAAGAACATCTCGAATCGAAATAGAGAATCAGCAGGAAATCCTGCACATTCCTTATGATAGATTCTCACATTTGAACGTCCATCAGCCAAATGGTCATCATCAGTCCATACGAAATATGTCTTATCTGTTTGAATCAGGAAGTTCTTCTCGCAAGACTCGTAAAAGCCCTTAAAGAACTGATTGTAACAACCTGTACAGATGTATAGGATTGCAATAGTCATAATTAATTAAAATATATTGTCATCAGAAATCTTCTTAAAGCACGGACATATTTGAATTGGATGCTTTTGCAAAAAGAAAAAAGATTTATTGAATAATAAAGACATCTGTCCAACAATTGCATTTTTTCAGTTATTGTGTATGTTTTATACACCTCCTTCATTGATATATTCTCATATACACCTTTGCGCAAGTAAACTATATAAGAACTCAACAACAAACATAAATAAATATGAGACAATTTCTTCTTATCTGGAAAAACACCGTCATCTTCTAATCTATGAAGTAGGCAAATAAATTTATCAAACTGCTGAAGACCGAGAATATATTTCTTAGCCGTAACTACACTATCACTTAATCGGTAGTAACAGTCCGGATGAGTATCGTCTATACAAGACAAGTAATTATTGTTAGACTTGGCAATGGCACGCACTCCCAGCTCCAAATCCTGCATTCTTTGAAAACTGATATCAAACCCTCCTATTTCCTGTAAAAATGATCTTTTATAAATAGGAGAAGTAACTTGCCAGACTGCATGATTACTTGCGAAAGCTGACAAATGGTCCTTGATTTTTGAATCTGTTATCACTTTCCCAACTACTCCTTTGCGAATGGTTTCCATCGAGAATACGGCAAAATCAAATCCTGTATTATCGATTTTCTGTAAACGCTCTTCAAGGCAAGTAGGAGTAAGAAGATCATCGCCATCAAGGAAAATCACATAATCTCCCTTTGCGTGTTGCAGACCAATATTTCGACAATGAGACCCCCCTTTAGGCAAGACAGTACGCGTATAAACACTTAGTCGAGAATCTTCTAATTGAAGACTTTTTATAACTTGTAGTGTATTATCTGTAGAACCATCGTCCACACAGATTGCTTCCCAGTTTGCATACGTTTGTTTTTGCAAACTCTTTATAGTCTCAGGAAGATACTCTCCACAATTATATGTAGGGATAATGATTGAAATCAATTTCATATTGTATACTTTTGTTACGGTAAATATTGAGCGTCAAAAATAGTCTTGTAAAACAAGAAACAACCATCAAAATTATTTAAATCAGTATAATTGTAGAGTAATTGCATCTTATAGAATAGATAAATGTGATTATACACAATATAAACGAATAGAGGTGCTAGACAATAAATTTTCTGATTAGAATTAAGGGTTGGAATTGTGTCACCTAAAGCAATTATGACAAATAAATAGAGAACGATTGAGAATCGTCCGTCAAGATCAAGGCCAAAACATATTATTGTAATAATAAACATAGCCAATATCCATATTTCTTTTTGTTCTCTTGCTTAAATATTTCTTTATTCATACATATATAATAGTAAGGGAAAAGCATAAAAGAACGATTCAACATACCGAAAAATGTAGCGCCTCCAGTTTTATCAATATCCAAATATCCACCATACGTTTCCATCATTGTATCAGAAAAATTCAGCACAATAGCATATACTTGTCTAGCATAAAAAACATTCACGATCATTCCGATAACAAGTAATGCAAATAAGGGTTTAGGCTTAATTATACTAAGTCCCCTATCAACGAAAGGAAGTATGATGAACACTAATGCAGACGTATGGAAAAATCCAGATATAATCACCAATAAAGAATATGGAAGCCACATCCTCTTTCTTATATAAAACAGATCAATATTTAACCATAAAACGCAAGCTGCCATTGTACTTCGCATAGCCGACATCATGTTATATGACATTGTAGCCATTGACATAAACATAAAAAAGAACAGCGCATAATATTGTGGAGCAACATGCCGTTTGACCAGATAATATAGTACGGAACAAAACAGCAAAGTATGTACAATAACAAACTTATAGTATTTATCGAACAACTGCATGAAACCATAAAATAGAGTTTCACCAGTACCACGATTATCACCCTCTACAAGGCGGCCAGAATCCCATCTAAGGTAGTAATGCCAATAATCATTACCATACTCATATCTTAATGCAAAAAACAAAGTTATAAGTATGAAGCTGAATGGCAACACGAATTTTGTTTTTTTGCCATCATCTTTAACATACCACAACATCCCAATGATGAAAAGGCACAAAAGAAGTTGGTACCACATGTTTTAATCCTTTCGGTTTTTAATCAGTTTTGATGGATTACCACCTATAATGGAATACGCAGGAAAATCTTTGCACAATACGGTACACGCTGCAACTATACTCCCTTTTGCAACATGACGTCCAGGTGTAAACGTTACATTTCTTCCAATCCATACATCATCCTCAATTATTGTTTGCTTTGGTTCAGAATATCCTTGGGAAATCATAGGAATATCAGTTCTTGAAAAGTCATGATTACGCAATAAAATATGACAGCCTGGCCCCATCATTACATTTTCACCAATTATTATATTATGCGGAACAACACAATCTACTCCAATTCCGCTATTATCGCCAATCACAACATCAAAACCATTTCCAAATCTTGCTCCTTTTTCTATATTAACTCCCCTTCCAATTGATTTAAAAATCTTTCTACACACAATATATCTAATGGATTGAGAATGGATTAATTTCCCTAATCTTGAATGATTTATAGGCAGTTTTATCACTATACTATAAATATATCTTCAGCCAAATTCTCTTCATAATATGTTTTCAATTACGTATAATTCTTTTTATTAATCCCAAGAAATTAATTAATTCACTGTTCATGAATATATATATGGATGCGAAATAAACAAAACAGGCTATTACACCGTAGACAACAGCTTGAATAATTACAGTATCAAACAACAATGGGTTTGTCGAAAATATTATAAAACCTACAAATCCCAACAAAAGTGATATACACCCTTGTTTTAAGAAGGACTTTGTAAGATCAAGAAATGATAACCCTATTGAGGGCTTTATCTCCATTTTCCACTGCAAATAATAATCAATTATTGACAACAAAACCTGTCCCCATGCTACCATTTCAATAGAATACAAAGAACAAACATATACACAAGGTATGGTAAATATCGACCGAACCCAAACGTATTTGAAAGTCAAATCTGTTCTTCCTGTGGCAACAATAATATTTCTCACTGGATTACCAACAGCAGTTCCAACAGCAGCAAGAGACAAAACAGCAGTTAGCAGCCCCGCTTCCTTATAGTTACTTCCATAAAGAACCTCAATTATTTGAACGCTTAATATGGAAATAATTGTTAATATTGGGAAAGTAAGACTTGTTAAGCTTTGCAAAACATAGCAATAAGTTTTACTCATACGTGCTTTTTCATGTTGGATTTTTGCAAATGCAGGTGTCAGCACCCTATTTACAATTGTATTAATTATTTGTATCAGTCTAAAGACGAATTCCTTGGACAAATTATATAAGCCCAAGACTTCCATTCCTAATAGTTTTCCAATAATAAGTACATCTAGCTTTGTACATAAATAATCAACAATCTGTGTGCCAGTTTGATACAATCCAATTTTTATCAATGGCAAAATTTCTTTTACTGAACAGTAGAATTGAAGCCGGATATGCTTTTGTCCCAAAACAAAATTCCACACACTCAAAAAGGCTGTTGCAAATAAAGTTGATAATACCAAAGTATAAACACCACACCCCATTATTGCCATTATCACAGCTAACACTAATGACAATATGCATGAAATGATATTTCTTATAGCCAAAATTTTGAACTGAAAATTCTTTTGTAGTACAGTTTCATATAGTTTCCCAATACCTATGAACAGCAAATCCAACAAAGATAGTGGAATTAAATAATGCAGAATAGGCTCTTTATAGAATAATGATATGGGGTGTGTAAAGCAAATAATTATAATATACAAAATAAAATAGACGGCCATTTGAATCCAAAATAGACTGGAAAACTGACGCCGATCTAAATTTTGCTTGTGCATTATTACAGTTGCAAAACCCATATCTGAAAACATTGAAGTAAGACCCAGAATTAGGGTTAAAACTGCAACTATACCAAAATCGGACTTGTCTAAGAAGCGTGCAAGGATTGATAGGCGCAAAATTCCCACAATAGAAGATACTATTGTGGAAATTGTCATCCATTTCGCTCCTGATATGACTGCGCTTTTACTCATTTCGTTAATATACAGGTGTTATCCAATTCTTTCTACTCTCCAGTCTTCCCTGTACACACTCCAGATATTTCATATGAATCTTTTTGGTCACCTCACCCTGTTCGCCGGTACCAATCTGGTAACGATCCACGGTAAAGATAGGTGTTACCTCCATAGCGCTACCGCAAAGAAATGCCTCATCAGCCATATACACCTCTGTGCGGTCGATAGTGCGCTCCTCGAACTTCAGTCTCAGTTCTTCTGTAGCAAGTTTAATGATGGTGTCGCGAGTGATAGACTCCAGTACACTATCGGTCAGACGAGGGGTAATCACGGTGTTTCCCTTCACCATGAAGAAGCAACTGCCAGGTCCTTCTGCTACCTTGCCCACTTCATTCAAGAAGATACAAGTATCATAACCATTACGCAAAGCTTCACGCTGCCCCACACGACTGTTGATATAGTTAGCACCACACTTGATGCGAGGGCTCAGGTTCTCGTCCGAGATTCTGCGCCAACTGGTGATACAGCAGTTCAGTCCCTTCTTGTTGTACTCAGCACTGGTGCGACCACGCGGAATAGGTGCCACAAACATCTCCACAGGACCCTCAGAGCCCCAGCTGCCAAAGCCATCTACAAACAAGGTCTGACGCACGCTCAGGTTCTCATCATACTCATTGGCCTTCACTACATCAATGAGTGCCTTCTTAAAGTCCTCCTTGGTATATTTCAAGTCAAACTGAATCAGTTTAGCCGAACGAATCAGTCGCTCATAGTGCTCGTCCAAACGGAAAGCATACAACTGCTTCTCGTCGTCATTCCAATAACAAGGAATGCCCTCAAACACGTTTAGTCCGAACTGTGAAGTAGGTGCCAGCACATTGACCTTTGCATCATTTACATTCAGAATCTCTCCTTTAAACCAGATTCTTCTATTAACTACATCGTATTTCATAATCGTATATTGTCTGAATTATTAGTCAAAATTAAAAGTGTGGAACAAATCGTCGAACACTTCTCCTCGCTTGATTACCTCGGTCTTCTCTCCGCAAATGTCCAGCACAGGGAAGTTAGGCAAAATGAATGGCGGTTTCATCACTAATGAGTAACTACCACAGTTGCTGATCACGATAGCATCCTCATGTGCCAGTTTTCCGTTGTAGTTGTTATAGAGCACATCGCCCTCAATGCAGGTAAAACCTACAAAATCCAAATCTTTGTACTCCTTCTGCTCGCCTCCCATGGTAATCACCTCCATAGGCGGATTAATGCCACTCATACTGATGTTCTTTTGGCTTCCCAATACGGTAGCCATCCACTTTCCGCGAACGCACTTGATGGTCTTAACGGTTCCAACAAACTTCATGCAGTCGCCTACTACAGCACTTCCCGGTTCAATTAGAAGCTCCGGCTTCACATTTTTGTCAGCAAAATAATCTGCAAATATCGTAGCAGTAGCCTCTGCATAAGCTTGATAGTCAGGAATGTCATTCTTAAACTGAGCCTTCAGCGAGTCAGCCATCTTGCCGAACAAGCCGCCTCCGACGTCGAGACGCTCAGGGATAATTCCAATGCGGTCAATCAGCTCTACCATACCCTTTGCACGAGCAGACCAGTATTCTATCTGGCGCTTTGCAAAGTGACACTGGAAGTTGATGAAGTGAACATTCTTCGTAGTGATCACGAACTCCAATACCTGCTGGAAGTCCTCGCTATCCACATCAAGTCCGAAACGGCTCACCACACCATCCTGTACATCATAATTACAACGGATACCAAGGTTCAGCACCTTGTCCGGATGACGCTCTGCAATCGCCTTCACTACCGCCAGCTCCTCCACAGAGTCGATATTGTCGGTACCGCCAGCCACCAGAAACTCCTCCAGCTTCTTTGCATTCTTAATCGGACCATTCCAAATGATGCGCTTAGACTCCACGCCCACTCGGAGTGCAATCTCAAGCTCCATCTCTGATACCACCTCAGCATAACCACCCAACTCGTTCACAATCTTGCAGAACTTTGGCGTATAGTTGGTCTTGTATGAATATGCAATATTGAAGTTGGGATATATTTTGCGGAAAGTATCTTTCAACTCTATGAAGTTGTTCCTAAACTGCCCACTATCCAACAGATAGAAAGCATCACCATATTCCTTTCGGAGCTCTGCTATCTTTGTTTTATTTATTTGCATTTCTCTTTGCATTGATAATTTTTATAACTTTGTTTACACCCTCTTTTACCTTTTTAATATTTTCAACAAAATATGTTTCTGGTAACATTGGGAGGAGACTTTCATATAATCTAATCTGATTGATACCCAACTGGAACTCGTACCTCCATTTATTGTAATCCACATACTGATTATCGCAAAAACTACGAGAAAGAATGGCACGAGTAGAGCCAAGACGATAGTGTTCTGCTATCACACATTCGGCAGGCAGAAGACCTTCGCCAATCTTTGCAACACCTCCGAAACCATAAGGAATGCCTGCCTCCTTGAACTTGGCGCAAATCTGCTCTACCATTCCATTTGAAAGAGGTTCAAACATAAATGTCATTCCGTACGAAAGGTGGAGATCATTCAAACCAATATGCGCTTCGTCAAATCCACCAAGAGCAATAATCTCATCAAGGTGTTCGATAGACCCCTTCGACTCGAAAAGCAGAGTTGTCTTGCATCTGCCATTCACGATACGAAGAAATGTATCAACTTCCTCAAGAGTGTGAAAAAAAGGTAACATTATTATATCTGCTCCTCTTTCAATCACCTCGTTGATTTCTGCTTCCGAACCTTTGTATATTGGATTGACACGGACCAAAAGTTCAGAGGTCGTAAGAATTTCCTTTACTACAGAAATATCCTGAAGAGTATGTCCACTCTTGACTGTATTCATGCCTAGCTGACGTGCTTCTTTACCAATCATTTCAAGATCGACCCACACTCGCCTTACACCACACTCCTCTGCTGCTTTCGCAACATTAGGATTATTTGTGATGAACATGAAATCTAAAAAACCTATATTCATAATTATTTTTATAATTGCTTAATTATATAAGCTTCGCCAATCTTGACGCCATCTATCCCATGAACACATTTCCAACATGACCTGTTTGTTAATCGCAGACATTTGCTTGTGAAGGTCAATACTTTCCTATTACATTCAATAATAAATCTGGTAGATGGTCAAAACTATTGAAACTTAAAAAATATGCTCCTGCATTTTCAATATCTTTATAATGCAGCCAAGAACCATTAATAATTACTGCATTGGCGTAAAAACACTCTTGCATAGAAGATGAGAATGCATCAGTCGTTTGTGGATGTACAAAGATATCTGTCAAAGAACGTAGAAGTGCAACTTTTTCTGGTCCTAAAAAATCAGGAATAATGCTATACTGAACTGATTTTTCATCAAGTATATGCCTTAAGTACTGAAGTCTACCTTCTTTCATTCCGTATGCAGGAATCACTATTTGAACTCCGTCAATGATAGTACTACTAATATTCTTGAGAATAGATTCAATTGCTTCTTTCTGCTGCATTTGAGGTCTTCCAACATAGCCTATTGTAATAGTGAGTCTTTCTTTTGAAAGGTTAAATGTAGAATAAGAACTCAATGTGTCTTCTTTTATTTTTTTCTCAGCAGAATCGATGTATGGAAAAAGCATATTACCATAGTCCATCACACATATTCTATTTCTTAAGCCTCGATGAAAAAATGATTTCTTGAAAAAATCATTTTTCATTGTTGCCGTAATAAATGTTATCTTATCGGCTATCCCAAGAATTGGTAATATGCAGACTCTAGATATGATTGTTGATCTATATAAATCCGATCCCCAAAAAGTTAAAATTATCTTTTTATAATTATTCCTCAACAAATATATACCAGGAGCATAGAGATGTTTGACATAATGAATATGTAAAACATCAAATGTACCTAATGTTTTAAGTTGCTTATATATTTTTTTATCTTAATCCTATTTGTATCATTCGGTTGAGTATTTTCTTCCGTTATCATTATACCATTTTCCTGATAATAAGCATTATATTCGGAAGGTATAGAAATTATTGGAGACATTGTCAAACCAGAAACTTTGCAAGATTTAAAATCTATGGTATTCTTTATATAATTATAAATGTGAATGCTTGCAAAATTTGCTATAATCAATATTGATTTCATATTACCTTACTAATAATTATTCCACACCTGCATCTTTGAGAAATTCATCAAAGCTATGATATGGCGCTCTATGATTATTTTTCCACTCTTCATAAAATCCTCTAGTTTGATATACTATTGGCAGCTTAAAACCAGGGTCTTCCGCATTTCCATCTAAATAAAAGGAAATTCCTCATACATATCAAAAACTGTTGGTTTTCTTCCCGTAACTAATTGAAAACGCTTAGCATACACAAGCGCTTCTTGCCTTGACGCTACTTTCCGTCTTTTATAATACTCATCAATACTACAAATAACTTTAGCAGGCACTCCAGCAGCCACGCAATTTGAAGGAATGTCTTTTGTAACCAAAGAGCCATATCCAATGATAACATTGTCTCCAATAGTAACATTCTTGAGAATCGTGGTTTTTCTTCCGATATACACATTCTCACCAATAATTATTGGACCGCTACTTGGCAAGAAGTCATGATATAAATGTCTAAACACATTAGATGCCCCATCATGAGTCATCAAAGTTACATCATTGTTTATTTTACACTTATCACCGATCTGAATCAGTTGAGGTCTTGTTAAATCAATATCTAAAGATTTTATATTACACCAAAAAATATCTTTACCTATTACACAACCTTTTTTACGCAGATATTTTTCAAAATTACTTGGCGACCTAAAAGCCTTATATGTTTCAAATCGATGTCTCATTTTATTAAATAATTGCAATACTTTCATACTAACTCAAATTTTAACCACCAATATAATAGGTTGTTTTTTACTGTATCTTATAAATTATCTCATTTGGGCACTTTAAATTAAACATCGTTCTTTGAAATCTTTGACAATCAAATAGTTATATATCTTTTTCGAGCGTAACGATTTGAATTGAAAAGTTGTTTTAGCTTGCCCAAAAGCTAAAAACAATGAAACAAGGCAAAAATATATCTTCGCTCAACTTACAGATTTTCTTCCCCGACGTGTCTTTGACCGATTGGTAGAGAAGTACTCAGGGAATAAGAAAATCAAAACATTCACTTGTTGGAATCAAATGTTATGCATAATCTTTGAGCAACTGACTGCCCGAGACAGTATGCGTGCCTTTATGCTCAGTCTTGAGGCGCACAAGAACAAGTTCTACCACTTGGACCTCGGTTCGATAGTAATCCGTACCAATCCGGGTAAAGCAAACCGGAATAGGAATTATCGTAGCTACGATGAAGAGCATAATGGCTGAAACGAGGGATGAGCATGTATGGTGAGAGATTGACATAGACCTATACCTGATGGAGAAGGCAGATACCAATGCCTACGGTGGCTGTTCTGTAGGCTACGCGACGAAAATCGACAAAACTGGAGTAGCACATCACGCCATGGTAAGTGTGGAAGGCGAAGAACGTAATAATGTAAACAACAAGACAGACTCCAAAACCAAATGTTACTTGCCAAAAGTATTGTTCTAATTCTATACCTCCGTGTTAAAGGTAATAAACGAAGAGTCCTTTCCATAGACTGCTATACAGTCTATGGAAAGGATGTACCAATAAGGGAGTGCTCCTCGAGAGAAGTACCAGTTGCTAATCTTACGTAATAATTTCATATTATTATTTAGTTGATTTATACTGATTATAACTTGTTAACTACTCACATGAGATTGAAGCAGACAACGGATTCGATCCGCAGCATCACGCCGTTTGCCTGCTTATGGGGATGTTTAGATAATCTCCTCTTCGCCACGGAAGTGTACGTTAAGCTCGTGGAGAGGGGCAAGGAGGATGCCGAGGGGGGTGCCCTGGGTCATCTTAGTGAAGGCGTTAACATCCTTAGGGAAGCACTTACCGCCGTAACCAAACTTTCCATCAGGTCCTGGGACGTAGGTGTGGGTGTCATTGATGTAACCAGAGAGAAGGCAACCCGTGTGAACTGTGCGCCAGTCAGCTCCCATCTTCTCGCAATACTCACGGCAAGCATTAAAATAGGTCACCTTATAGGCTCCAAACACGTTGTGCATATACTTGGTAAGCTCAGCCTCAAGTGGGGTCATGACGGTGAACTTCTTGCTGACAAAGATCTTAGTGAGGAGTTCGAGGGCTCCTGTAAAGACCATGGTCTGCTTCTTGAAGTCCTCGATGTGAGTACGCTCTGTGAGGAACTCTGGCATGTAGTGTACGCGATGGCCGGTCTCTTTGGTGAGCAGCTCGCTTGTGCCAGGAAGAATAGTGGTACGTACGAAGACGGGAACATCTGGGAGATTACTAATGAGTTCCTTCATGAGTGTGAGGTCCTGTGTGCCATCGTCTTCAGTGCGCACGTGGATCTGTAGGAACGCAATTTCGATATTACTAAGGTCATCATTGTAACCTTTGGCAGGGTCACTGATGAACAGTTTACACTCTGGATTGTTGTGCTCCAACCAATCCTTCAGGGCCCCCCTACGAAGCCACATCCGATAATTCCAACGTTGATCATATCTATTTGATTTTATCTATATTGTTATTGTATTCGATTCTGAATGATTGAACATTACTTAACAGGACCCTTTTCAAGGTACTCTGCCAAGTTCATCTAAATTCTAAATGCTCATAATACTCTACTTTTTATTTGTTATATCGATAATTAGTTGAAATCATATCCTATTTTTCTTTACCGTATCCATAGCCATAACCGTAACGCTTGCCATAGCCATAATACTTGCCGTATTTACCATAACCATGGTAATAGCCGTACTTCTTTTTCTGAAAATCCAAACCGTTAATAACGATACAGAGATTAGGTAACTTATTGTTTTCAGAAAGCTCATTAACCAAAATAAACTCTGCCTTACGGGTATAATCAGCACGGCATACATAGACTGATAAATCAGCAATACGACCTATCAGCAAAGTATCGGTTACCATACCCACAGGGGCGGTATCCAGAATCACATAATCAAAGTTAGTCTTCAATGTTTCAATAGCCTTCTCCAATCCGTCACGGGCCAATAATTCCGTTGGATTGGGAGGAACTGCTCCACCCGGAAGAATAAAAAGATTCCTGTTGATATCCGAAGGTTGAACCAAATCCATCAAGTTCATACTCGGGTTAGTCAGGAACTGAGTAATACCATGCTCTTTCTTTGGGATATTGAACACTTTGTTCAGACCGGGCTTGCGAATGTCAAGGCCAACGATTACGACTTTCTTACCTAACAAAGAAAGGCTAACTGCTAAATTGGCGGAAATAAAAGACTTACCTTCACCACTGATAGTAGAAGTTACTAAAATTACGTTCTTATCTCTTTCAAGCATAAACTGAAGATTGGTACGAACATTACGGAAAGTCTCGCTCATCAGGTTGTTCTGATTCTCAAAGACCGCAATTGAACCGGATTTCTCATCCGCCAATGGAATATCACCGACAACCGGAAGTGAAGTCAATTTTTCTATATCGGCACGTCCTTCAATCTTGAATTTGGTCAAGCCTATCAGATAGATGATACCTACCGGGATTCCCATTCCCAAAAAACAAAGCAACCAGATAGACCATCATCCTTTTAGGGGAAACGGGATTATCATCAGCAATCGCTGCATCAATTATCTGGGCATTATTTGCCGTAGCTGCCAAAGTAATAGCATTCTCCTCACGTTTCTGAAGCAGCATTAGATACAGTCCTGATTTGATTTCCTGCTGGCGGGCAATACTTACAAACTGGCGCTCCTGGGTCGGGGCGTCACTGATACGGCGGGAATAACGGCTCGCCTCACGGTCCAGATCGGCTTTCGTAATCTGTAATCCTTTCAAGGTAGCATCCAAAGTGGCCTGCACATTGCTACGCATGGCACGGATACTGGTATTAAGGTTGACAATCGCCGGGTTACTTTCCGTTGAAGTACGCAACAGACGGTTACGTTCAATCAGCATCTCATTATAACGCGAGATTGCTCCAACCAAGCCACCATCCTGCAAGCCCACATTGGCAGGCAACACTTCATATTCATTACCCTGAAGGTATTTCTGCAAATCAACAATAAGGTTGATCTGGGTCTGATTCTCCACACGTTTCTTCTCATATTCCGCATTACCAGTCAAGGCGATCTGAGCCTCACTGCTCAAATCCGTAATACCGGCTGTACGTTTAAAATTTTCCAGATCTTGCTCAGTACTACCCAACTCCTTGGAAATAATACCGATACGTTCATCTATAAACTCTGCCGTTTTCTGGGCCACTTCATTCTTATCGTTATTCGCATTGATGTTGTACATCTCAAGTAGCTTATTGATAAAATCCCTGCCACGACGGGGATTGGTATTCTTCAATGAAATGACAACAACAGAAGTCGTTTTCGAAGTGGGGGCTATCGACAAGGAATTGGCATATCCTTTTGCTACAGAGAAAGGCCGGTTAATGAAAGCCGTAATATGACGTTCTTTCGTCACGCTTTCCGGACGAACAGCAGACAAGGTATCATTATTTGCAAAAAATGCGACTGTACCCTCATCGGTCGGGAATACGGCAGGTAATTTTTCAAACTGTCTCCGGTATTCTTTATCACCCACTCTCATTTGTACATCCATCACCCCTGTCGGTTGAAGAGTCATGGCGACTTCCATCCTGCCCGGAAGCTTGTCTGCCTCCTGCGGAGTAAGACTCACTAATACGGGAGAGGTCTGATAAAAGTTCCTTTTTCGGGAACTCGTCTTCATCTATATAGGTAACAAACAGTCCTAAATTGTTTACCACCTCTCCTGACAAAGACTTCGAGCGGAGCACTTCGATTTCATTATCAACATTACCGGATGAAGAGACAAAACCGTCCAAACCCATCCTTTCCAGTTCGGAAGACACACTTGTACCACCACCTTTCTTATCATCCTTAATCAAGACTGTGGCGGAAATATTATAAACGGGTGTCGTCAGTCTCAGGTAGCCCCACGCACAGGCAATACATACAATTACTGAAAACACGAACCAAGGCCAGTGAACCAGACAACGGAAAAGGATTTCCTGAATATTAAACTGTTCTTCAGGCTGTTCCATACTCTTTTCCTTCTTTTCCTCAACCATACAGTAATACTATTTGAAGATTGTTACTAATAAACTTGCCAATGACACCAAGATAGAGGTGGCTGAGAACCAAAGGCTTGTACTGTTACCGATATCAGAGTTACGAGCTTTCGCCTTGTTTGGAGTCACATAAACAATATCATTCTGCTGCAACCAATAATAAGGGGAAAGAATGGTTTCCGCACTGTTAAGATCCAATGTTATAATCTGCTGTTTGCCGTCAGCACCTTCACGAATCAGTTTTACATTGTCACGAAGCCCCCAGACAGTCATATCACCCGCCATGGCCAAGGCTTCCAACAGATTCACCTTCTCATTATTGATGGTAAAGGTACCAGGACGTGCAACCTCACCCAATACGGAGATTTTGTAATTAACCATACGGACGGTTACTATCGGAGCCTCCTTGATATAAGGTTTCAACTTTTCTATAATTAATTGTTCCGCCTCTTTCTTTGTCAAACCGCCCACTTTTAATTCGCCTAATACCGGAAAATTGATCTTTCCTTCATTATCCACCAAATAGGGCTGTAGGACAGGTTGAGTTGTCAACTGTGTATTCCCGATAGCCACACTGCCAGGACTCGCTACAGTCAAATTGAATGGAACAGCCAACTCGGGACTGGTACATGATACCACAATAGTAAGCAGGTCTTTAGGCATTATCTTGGCATCATACAAGTTTTCATGTTGAACGGTCTGTTGTACAATTTCCGCATCCTGCAAGTAAGGCACCTTTTTGTATGACTGACAAGAAACAAATAGAAGTATTGTAATCAAGCAAACAAGTACATTGCGTCCCATGCCTTGTACACTCATATACATGTAAAATGGTTTATTCATAAAATTTTCTAGTTTATTATTCTTTATCCAACACTTCAAACCGCGGAGAATTTTTTGATTTGAACTCCGGAACTATTTTCTTCATTAACCGCACGGTATCCATAATCTTTACCGCACGCGACAACTTTTCAAATTCTGCATAAGTATCAAGAATATCAGCATATTCATACCGACGAACTTTGGCTATCATGATTTTCTTATTCTCTGTCGGAATCGTATTTTCTTTATCGCTCAATACCTCTTCATAAAGCTTCTCACCCGGACGTAATCCTGTGAATTCTATTTTTATGTCTTCATCCGGACGATACCCCGCCAATTCGATCATACGAGTCGCCAAATCAACAATCTTCACAGCTTTTCCCATCTCAAAGACAAAAATTTCATTGCCCTCACCCATTGTGGCGGCCTCCATTACCAGACGACAAGCTTCGGGAATGGTCATGAAGAAACGAATTATATCGGGATGAGTAACAGTGACAGGACCACCATTTTCTATCTGCTCTCTAAAACGGGGAATAACAGAACCGTTACTACCCAACACATTACCAAAACGAGTAGTGATGAATTTCGTGTGCCCTTCCACTTTTCCTTCACGGATAGCACATCCCAGACTTTGAACATAGATTTCTGCCAAACGTTTGGAACAACCCATTACATTAGTAGGATTTACAGCTTTATCCGTAGACACCATAATCATTTTTTCAGCACCATATTCCACAGCCATGTCAGCCACCTGACGAGAACCGGTCACATTGACAAGTACAGCCTCACAAGGATTTTCTTCCATCAATGGTACATGTTTATAAGCGGCGGCATGAAAGACGATTTGAGGATGATAAAGATCAAACACCATACGTACTCGCTCTTTCACACGCACGTCACCGATCACAGGAACAAAATCTATATTTGGATATTTTTTCTCAAACTCAAGACGGACATTATGCAAAGGTGTTTCTGCAGAGTCGAACATGATAAGTTTCTGAATTCCCATCTGCACCAATTGACGGCAAAGTTCACTGCCAATACTGCCAGCCGCACCAGTCACCAACACCACTTTTCCCCTGAATTCTTCTGCAACCTGACGAAGGTTGATATTAATTTCGGCACGGCCCAACAAATCCTCAATCTTAATAGGACGTACCCACTGATGAAAGTTTCCATCAGAATCCGCTTCACTGATAGTAGGAGCTATCAATGTTTTAAGTTCATTGTTTTTACAATATTCCAGAAGTCGTTTTTCTTCCAGACGGGTATCTTCATAACGGGCAAACAGAATCCCCTTAATTCCGCGCTTCCGCATGATATAATCAACATCCGATTCATTTTCAAAGTAATAAACGGGAAGATCTGCCAATCGGCGTCGGCTGTTATTTTTACCATATACATAAAAACCGGCTACCTTATAATGTGCACTATCCCTAAGACGTAACTTCAAGGCTACACTCTCTTCATTAGTACCATAAATAAGAATACGTGTGTTCTTTTTATTCACCCAATCCAATAAAAAATCATAGACGATTATCAATGATACACGGAAAGTTGTCAAGATCACTAAAGTCAATAAGCCATCAAATAGAAGATAGGATATTTTATAGTTATATGGCAATTGGGTCTCATATATAAGCCCAAAAGAAATAATGGCCAAACAGGTAATTTTAAATAAAACGGCACACATGATACGCCAAAGTTCACGCGCCTGTGAAAAACGAATTGTATTACGATAAGTATGGAATAATAAAGAGCCCGCAACACTTGCTAACAAAGAGATGCAAGCAAACTTACAAAGCATCCAGTCGGTCATTGGAACATGCGCCATATAATGAATTACCGCATAAGCGACCAACGAACATAACACAGAAATTGCCGTGTCAATACCTAAAATAACCCAATAACTGAAATAATTTTTGCGGGCATATTGCACTATGCCCTTCAATGTCTTTTCCATTATAGTATAAATGAATAAAATAATATTTCGAAATTTGATTTATCTAATTGATTACGATCAGTACAAGGACTATGACTACGATTTCCATGTTGGTGTAGCCCAACAGAGAATCCCTTCATCTTTCGATACGGACATACATTTCTACACTATATCTTTTGTAAAGATATAATTCATAATACTTTATGGATTTTTATTTTTGAGAGAGGTCATCGATAAATATATCCACTGTTTGGTTACCGATGTCAGATAGACTGCCTGCTATTTTACAGACTTTCATTACATTTTTGCAGTAAAATCCCCATACCCCTATAAAATAGATTGATTACTCAATCACGTAAATCCCCATTTTCAGATACCGGCTCTACACACCCAGCCGGTATATCTACACATGCACACCCTAACATTGTCAATCGAACAGCAACTTTCGATTTCCCATTCACATGTACTAATTCCCCTTCCAATCCTGCCAATGGTCCCTTGATTACCCGTATTTTCTCTCCCGGAGCCAATGGCGATGTACTCATGCTAATCGTCTCATCCGAGTAGTCGAGCATAAACTTAAATCGCAACATTTGTTGGTCAGGAATAACAGCCGGAGTACTCTCCCCACGTAATACCATATAACGGCTGATAGAAGATAAAGTCAGGACTTCTTTTTGTTCTTGCAGATCAACGTGAACAAAAATCATCATCGGAAGTAGTACCCGGTCGACAACTTTACGACGGTCGCTCCATTGATGGACTTCTTGTTGAATTGGAAGGAAATTTTCGATCCCCATTTTCGTAAGCCGCTCACTCGTTTTTTTCTCGTGACAGATGCGCACAATGGCCACTAACCAACGTTTTGAGCGCGCTACGCTGCTGCCAATCACATCTGTTGGCAGAGTTCTCTGATCGTCATTTTTCTTAATGATCATGTATTTTTACCCCTCATTTTTCCGTTACTTCTTTGGTAACGGATTGAATTCGGTGACAAAGATAGATAAAATTATAAATAATAAACAAGAAAAATGCTTTATTTTTCCACACAACGAACAAAACAGGCATCTTTACCACCACTTGTCCCCCAACTACCTATAGGATAAAAATCAAATGTAAAATAATTGAAATCCCATGCAACATTATCTTCCTCTACGTTATTTATTTTATTCTTTCCGATCTTATCATACCAGTATATTGCACCGGGACGCATATAGATGTCATAAAACAACGGACAGTCTTGAACGCCATGATGATAAAGCGCTGTACTATCTGTCGGGAAATATGTATTTCTGCTGGCAGCGTATCTCAAGATTCCCTTGTATTGATTTTCAGTTGATTCACCCCGGGAGTCTTTTCTATGACCATAACCGGAAGCACCTATCGGAAAGAAAAGATTTTTCCCTGTTTGTTCGTTATAAACAAAGCATCCTCTCATCCCACGTATTTTTGAAGTTGTGTAATCATAGCCATACGCATCATTAAGATCATCGGCCGCCTCTTCTGCCCCATCTCCATATAATACTCCATATCCCTGTTTAATATTATCGCTATCAAACAGCGCCTGATAGTCTGCAGCACCGGCAACTTTCCAACCAGTTTTGGGTTCTGTGAAATTGGCAGTCCCTGTTATATCACTCCATTTCTTCTTTTCACCACTTCCGGCTATGGTAAAAAGACCATCTGCAGGATAGGATTGATTGAAATCTTCCGGTTTGACATTAATCCAATATTCTTTTGGATTCTTATTGTCCAATGCATCAATAGGGTAATCCCAATTACCACGCCCAAACAGAGAGCCTTCGTCTAACGGAGACTCTGCTTCGTCCGTTTTTGTCCTCATATTCTTGGCATGCCATTTCGTTCCACCAGCTATCAAATCATCCGGACTATCACCTTGCCGTACAAAGATCAAATGATAGCAGGTATAGTTGTGATATTCAACCCTTATAATAGCATAACGGGAAGTATTAGCATCACATGTTCCATTGAAATTGACATTAAAATCAATCTCGGAACCTGTCTTCCCATATATGGTGTCTTTTATACATTCTGACATCTCTCCTCCTTTATCAAGGCTAATAACCCGCTCTGCACTTCCATCACTGTTACATGCCCTTACAATATATGCCTTCCAAGGACCTTCTGATGCAAACGTTTCAAATTTGGTTGCGTTTTCCTTAGGCAAGCGTTTCAGTACCACATGAAAGGGATCACTTTTTTCGCTACTGCGATAGATACCCTTGGGATTTACGATACGACGTACTTGATAAATGGCCACCATATTTTCAAACGTTTTTTCTATCCCTTTAAGCTTAGTCGTAATCTTAACTTCTGCGTTCCGAAGATATGCGACATAAGGATTATTACCAGTATAAGCTGTTTCTTTTATCAACTGTTTGGCGCGTGTATACATAGGAATAAAGATATTGTATGTATTCGCTTCCGTAGAATGTTTTTCCACACGGTAGGTATCTTTCGAATCGGATCCTGCTGTAGTGTGTACCCCTATACTCATGTCTGTGTATGTACGCTCACCTCTTTTAGGTGCTTGCTCATAATATGCTTTATTTGATTCTACATCTACCGAACTTGTCGTTTTGGAAATATACAGGTCTCTTGTCATATGCAATGACAGAAAGCCATTCCATTGATTACTATTTGCTATGTCCATTTGATGGTAATATACCGATTTGTCTGCATTGTACGGAGCCCAACGGTTATCCACAATTTCCGCCTTTATGTATTCAATTTCACGTCCGCCGGTATTCACCTTGATAGGATACATCATAGAGTGATTATACAAATATGAAATATAATATGGCTCCGGAGTTACTACACCCGGTTCCGGCTCTTCATACTCGATATGCCAGTCTACGTCATTGGCGAAATTTTTAAATTGCAACGTTAGTTTGTAATGACAGTTACGCTTGGCGTTGTAATCTTTGTAAATATCCTGTCCAAGCATAAAACGATATTTTATAGAACCGTTGCCAATCTTTTCGGAATTGATGGATATATAATAGGCATCTACCTCTATATATGTACCATATGGTTTGTTGTCTTTATGTATATAGCCGGGATCTTTCGGTAATCCCGGAGCGTCAAGCTCATGATTTCCATCAGCATCCTGCCGCTTATCTTTGCCTTCTCCCTGCAAGTTCTCATAAAAGTAAACGGCAACGGAGTCTTCGTGATGCGAGCCATAATACGGTTTTCCGCTTGTTATGCGCGGGCCATCATATTCATGGTCGAAATCTGTCGGTGGGTTACCTTTATAGTATTTTAATTCTTCACCATCTAGCAGCTCATCGCCTAGTTCGTATCCTTCAGCACCTACATTATTCTCCTTCCCCAAATAGCAATGTGACGGAATGTCCTTTATCTGCACCGACTTAAGATACACAAAGACACCTTCTTTCAGTTTACTGCCATCATAAGTGATTGTGAGCTTCGATGCAGCCCGACGCAACCATGAGTGCAGATATATATTAGGCTTGTTGATGGTGATAAATTCATTTTCCGACTGGTTTTTCTTGGTCGATGTGAAATATCCAAGCATCTGACTGTTCTTACCGACTTCAGCGGGATGATTATTCCAAGCAAGCGGTATACGCTTAAGCCCATCTTTGGTCTTGATATAATCAGAATATTCGGTAAGAAGATCGGGAATATTAGCAACGGCATAGATATAGTATCTGCCATAAGGTATTTCTCTCAACTTAAAAGTGGCACGCGGAGTCTGCGTCTCTGCTGATGCGTTATTGTCTGCGTCCGCATTCACACGTTGCTCATTTGTGATTTCGAAATCAAGAATCTGGCGACCCTCTGCAAGGTTGCCGTTTTCATCATATAGCAAGACATAAAGCGTCTCTATTGCCTTTATCGCATCTCCCGCCGCCCTTGTACCCTGTGTTAGTCCGGAAGCCATAGGACGGAAATCCACAGTGGCGGACACCGTACTCTTGCCTTCCCCGATAGGTTCCGGCCTTTCAAACCAATCATCTACACAGCTTGTAATACTGAAAATAAGTATGCACAAAAATATATATAATATATCGCGTCTCATCATCTTACTATATTATCATTCTTTCTTATTTGTTATTTTCACTGCATTTATAATCCAAAATCCGGATTAAGAAGAACCTCACTATAGGGCATTACATCCACTTTGATACCTTTCTCCCGAAAAGTGACGTCAACCAGTACATGAGTGTTGCGGAAAAGGGCTTTCAGGTTTGGAAAAGACTCGGTAAACAAGACTTCATTCTCTTCCGAAACTCCGGCTTCCTTTTCCGGGTTCTTCTCTGTCAAGTGAAGGGTCATTTTATAGGCTTGCTCTCCATAATCTTGTGTTTCTTCTTTTAATTTTTTGCTTTCCGGCAAATAAAACACGGGGAAAATCTCCTTACCGGGAGTAGGTGCTTCATTCACATGATATGTGAGTCCGGAAACAAGTGTCGGAAAACGAACAATGACTTCCTCGTGAGTTTGTCCGGAAGGAATATCATAATCTTGTATCCATCCTCTCCTGTCTGCCAAAGTCACATCATCCGGATGTTCTTGCGACTCATCCGCCACTTTCTTCAACCAGTCGATCCAAAAAAGCGGCTCGTCCTCAAAGAGCATCTCTTTATTCTTTTTATGAGGCATCAGATAGGTGCTCCTAACTATTCCGGAAATTGCAATTGCATCCACACTAATGTCATTCTCACGTTCGTTCGTAAAGCGGAAAGTGAACTTGGTAGCAGCACGGACTAAGTAGAACTGGCATTCTACCAGTCTCTCTTCTTTGAATTGAACCTCATACACCGAACTCATGGGAATGGGTTTCTTATAATCAGGAGTAAAAGAGCATTCGTCAACAATGCCACAGAAAGTATTATCACCTGCTGCTAATGTTTCCAATTTTCCGTGAAGTTCGGAAGATATACTCTCTTCATTCGCTATCAGATATATTTTCTTGGTTTCATTCCGCAACACCTCTAATACTCTGAAATATTCGGATTGAGGATTGTTGGCGAAATCAACATAGACATTGTGTTCCACACTGCCATCCGCATGGAGAACAACAATACGCAACGTGTACATATATTCGACAAAACTATCTGCTTTATCGACATCAAATGCACGTTTTTTGTCTAAAAGGGCAGTACGCAAAAGAGTGTAGCGGTGCGGTTGTCTGATTGTATTTCATCCATACAACCCTCCCCTTTGCCACACGCTGCCGACAATAAAGCCCAACTGACAAAGGCTGTCATCCATGCTATATGTCGCAATATTTTTTCCATACTTTTTTTCTTTTATTTTTCTTTCTGATATTGTTCAGTCTAGATCTACATTAGAACGTACGACTTTCCATGAAAGGACTTGTATCATCGTACTCACCCACTTGTTGTTTTCATTAAGGAAGAATGTCATGTTGTATTCATCCGCTCGATCAAGATACTCCTGATCGGACATCTTCTTGTTACATTCACCTTTCACCATCAAGGCATAGTCAATCACCGGAATAGAAACGATGAGTTTTCCTTCGATAGTGCGGATAATCAACATGGGGCGTGTATACAGACTCCAGTCTCTTGCTACCAGTCTACTTACTGTAAGTTCCGCTACGGCAGCTTTAACTGTTGATATGGCACGATTTCCAACTTCGGGCATTACGTCTACACCTGCTTTGGTAAGCACATCTACACCTGCATCAGCCGAATAAGTAGCCCAGGCACAGTATGTAATCGGTTCATCATCAATCAATGAGTTTTTATGCGACACCCAACCATTACAATCTTCAATGCTGAACACAAAGTCATCAGCGTTTATATCTTCTCCGGAAAGATGCTGAAGCACCACACGGAATACATTTGTATCTTTCGTCAATGACATGACATAAGTATATTCGCCCCCGTCATCATTCACAGGCAGACTGACATCAAGAACACCATGGAATAAGGGGTGTAAATCTTTTTTCGAACAAGCAATAGTTTTTTGCGTACCTGTCACCGCATCCGTCGCCACATCATATTGACGTTTCAACTTACAGTGCAAATCTTCCAAATGGCATCCATACGATGCGTCAGGCAAAGCGAAGGATTCTTCATTGTCAAGTCCGCACCATGCCACAAGGTGATAATCACCGGGAGCAAGGTCGAGAGGCATGACATAGTCTCCTGATGCAAGGACACTACCCTGTTCGGCGGACTGCCATACCAGCTCTCCATCGGAATTGAATGCGTAAAGTCTGACGGATTTCACTTCATGAGCAAAAGCGTCGGCAAACTTCAGATTCATGTCATAACGAAATTTCAGACGGTAACGTACGGAGCAGTCACCCTCATCATTATATATCATACCGTCACACGACATGAACAAAAAGGTACTCGCAACGACTGCCAATACTGTTATTCTCAAATGTTTGATATAAGACAGTGTGTTCATTATTTATCATTTCTTATTAATGATCATATATATAGTCTGTGGCAAAACCACAGTAGAAATTTCTGATTAAGTGGAAACCCGAAATCTTCTGCCAGGTTTCAAAGCGGCATCTCTCTTTGCGCCGATGCCGGAACGCATTCTTTATACTGAAAAAGATGGCGGGACGCTTCCCGACGGGAAATGTCCCGCCATCAGGATTACTTAATAATTGTTTTTATATTTTTATTTAGTATGAAAATCACCAACCCAAATCAATATTCTGTTTCACAACTCTCCATGAAAGGATATTGATTTGTGCGGCAAGATAAGTTTCATCGTCTTTCGGCTTCTGCGGAATGATTTCTTCATTAGGATTCAAAACTGGAGTTCCAAGACCAGCGACAGAGTTAATAGCAATATCATAAATGTGATTACGTACTACACCAAACTTACCTTTTGTCTCATCTGCATTTTCTTCGTGCTTAATATCGGTATAGTAATATGTTTGACCGGATGACCACACTCTTGCACCTACCGATTTGTCATTGGCAAGCATCTTGTTTACTTCAGTATGATCTGCATACGCACTTCCATCTGCCTTATAGAATGTTACATCTTTCGCCTTCTCTTCATTCAGTTGCAAATAGCTCAAATATCTTTTGCTATCTTCAAAGGTCATATCAGCTACACCTGCCTCTACTCCGGAAACAAATTTAACCATATCCTCTTTAATCGATACCAATTTCGCTTCTTCTCCTTCCCCTTCTTTTGTATAAATTTCATGATTTACAAAACCCAGCATTGCTTTCAACGCATTTTTTTCTGTATATTGAGTTCCACCAAATTCTGCCAAACTAAGAGGAGTAGCAATATTGTCACCATCTATCGTCACCAATACTGCTGCAACAATTGCTTGGGTACGATTGCTTAGACCATTTTCCGGATCAGCCGGATCATAAGATGCTCTCGTACCATCATTTTGATTAGCAGCATTTTCAAGACAGTATACATTTTCCCCATCATATGAAGTAGAGTTATTATTTACAACTCCCTGGGTACCAATTTTTTTAGATATTTTATTATAAGACAAGTAACTAAGTTTAGTATTTGCCGAATTCTGTGCCCAATAAGAACGGTAAAGAGACGGTCTGTTCCATGTCCAACCCAATTCCCAGTTAGAATCAACTTTTTTGAAGAGATATGTTTGGTCAATGGTACCCGTCACATCCCATCCATTAAAAATGGCATATACAACATCGTCGTTATCTCCAGTAGTCAAATACTCTCCACTGTCTTTTGCCTTTTTCAATGGAACAGCCGTACAAGTTTTATTGTTATATGTTACAGTTTTGGGGGAGATACCGTCACTCCATTCCGTGTACAATCTTGCTTTCGCATAAACACGTTCTACATAGATCTCTACCGGATCGGCAGTGGCAAGATCCGGGGCAGTTTTCAACTTGTCTGCTGAAACCGCAACTTCACAACAGAACTCTTTGGAACCAAATACGGAACTTGTCATCAGGAAAAAATTGTCTTTAGAATCTGTAGAAGTTGTATAACTTGTGGAACCTGACTCTGCAATGGTAGCACGAAGTGCAGTCAACGTTTTGTTATCATCGCCCCAGATAAATTCGTCACCTACTCCACCATTAAGTACGGCAACCATAGACTTAAGCCCATCTACATTATCATCCTGATCTGTTTCAATAACAAGTACAGCTTTCACCGTTTCTTCAATATTAGACATATTGCCTTCACTACTCCCCAGATCGTCACTACCATCAAGGGAATAATCGTAATAACTCTTTCCGTCGCGTCTTACCGGACAAGCAGAGCCATCAGCTTTAAAGAAATAAAATCGTATTGATTTCACAGCATTTTCATTTGCCAATCCTTCTTCAAACTCACCAGTCGGATCTTGTTGACCGGGATTCACTGTAGCACGTGTTCTGATAGCAGCCGGATTTGCAATTTGAACAGACAAGAAACGACTTTGACCATCAAATGCCTGACCGCCGTTTTCGGGCACAATTTCATCGCTGGAACAAGCACTAAATGCCATTACTCCAAGCAAGCCCCAAAATAAATTTGATAACTTCATAAAATTTAATGTTAATGGATTAATAATTTATTTTTTTTGCTTTCTCTATTTTATTTATCTCAATAAGAATTATCTCCGCTTCCTCTACTCCCATCGCCTTCGCATCATTCAGGAACCTTCGAGCATCATCATACTTCCCTACTCCAAAGGCATATACCCCACGAGCGTATACCGCCTGTGACGAATCTCCCGCTTTGGAAAGATAACGCTCTGCGCTTTCAAAATCCTTACGCTGCATAGCAGAGTTTGCAGCATTCAAATTGGCAATCTCATCATCGGGATACATTCTCACGGCCGTTTCAAACACCTCATTAAACTCTGCGCTTCCCGGTTCGTATGTCCGCGCCACGAGATAGAACTCATTAAGACTAAGTTTTTGCGGTTGTGTCCGCATAATACGTTTGATTTCTTCTACATCACTGAAGCTGCGGATAATGTAATCTATGCGATAGTCAGTGTGGCGTAAAGCCGGATAACAGTTTTGTAACAAGAAACGGTATTCTTCCGGATAAGTCCGCTTGATTTTTGCTTCCTTAGCATCCGGTTCCATGTCACTGTCAATCATTGCCAATATTTCCGTACGATGTGCAAGGTTCGTTTTCTCAACATACCGGCGCAATCCTCCCCAATCTTCCGGTTCATAGGCGGTAGTTATTACACTATCCCTGAAATGGTACAGTTGATTGATATAACTTTTCAATGCCGCTGTACGACCTATCGCCAAATCACGGTTATGGGAGTATGGACTTTCAGGTGAAGCGTAACCTTTAAGCCATACCGAAGTGATGGTTATATCTTTATCATTACGGACAGAGTCAATAGAAGCCTGAATTTTACCCAACTCGGAAGTATTCCGACGATATTCGGGATATATAACCGTCTTGTCGACCGGGAAATCGATAAAAGCCGAACCGGAAAGCGAACGACTTTTGACTGTTTCTGCCTGTGGGTATACATAGAGCAACTGTGGAGAAAGCGGTTCTATTTCGGCATATCCGCCCAACGGCTCGATACATTCCGCTAATAGTGTACTACAACATCCGTAATCACTACGATACAGTTCCAGTGCAGAACCGTTCATCCATTTATAATAAGGAATAATAGCATGATACGCCACATCTTCTGGTCTGGAATGTGCTTTGAATGTCATCTCTTTTTTGCCGGAGAGCATACTTTCACCATTACGCACATAATAATAATAACGACGACGCCCATAAACTCCT
The DNA here is from genome assembly GCF_024793605.1 of Bacteroides sp. BFG-637. Taxonomy (NCBI): domain Bacteria; kingdom Pseudomonadati; phylum Bacteroidota; class Bacteroidia; order Bacteroidales; family Bacteroidaceae; genus Bacteroides; species Bacteroides sp. BFG-637. Next base: position 5,292,315 of record NZ_JANUPD010000002.1, read on the forward strand.
ACCGAAGGAAGCTCCAACGTGTCCGTAGCGCACACAAAGCGAGGAGTGAGCAGCACTGCTCTATTGCTCTCCACATCAAGAGGAGACAGCCCCATATTCATATCGACTACTATATATTCACCGTTCCGTTCAATTTTAAGGTTATCTGTTGTCACTCCAATTGTTTGCTGGGCATTCAGCATACAGCCAGCTCCCAGCAATGCTGTTATAATAAAAATAGTTCGTTTCATAACTAAACGCTTTTAGAATAAATAAACTAAATTCACTGCCGCTTTAGTGAGACCAAAATAGTTATGCGGCTTGCTCTCCTCCACTTTCTTTCCACACCCGGCGCACCTGAAACGGTCATATCGGGTATAGGAATAACCGACACCTATTTCAGCCTCGATATTCCAATGACGCCCCAAGATCCAAGCATAACCATAAGCAACACCGCCGCCAACAAACCATCCTTGATAGCGGGTGTCCTTAAGAGTTGAAAAATCTGTGCCCAGTAATTTGAAATCAGTGTCAATACCACCTATATTATATTGTCCACCGTGGAGATGAGCTCCGACAAAATGACCTGCAAAGCGATCGCAAAACCAATAGCGTGCTTCAGGTTGTACCGCCCAGTGTTTCCACCGGCGATTATGCGATAAGGTCCATGCGTTGAAATCTCCGGAAATATCCAATGTCCACCGAGGTGCAAGTCCTACCTCGAAACCGGTATTTACATTCATGAAAACATCGGACAGGATATTGGTCTTTAGCGCCACTTTCTGCGCATTAATTGTATAAGCCACGCCATTCATGGCTACTATCAGAAAAAGAATCCTTAGTTTCATCATTTATGTGTGTTCCTATGCCAAATAATTGTTACTATTTCTCTTTAAGCATTACCCCAAACAAACAGCAATAAACAAATTAGCATTTACTGATATTCTAAAAATATATCTTGATCTTTATTTCCCCTGCAAATATGTTTATACCCCAATTCTATTTGCTTTATGGCTTAATCCAATACTTCTCTTATCAAGAAAAGTACCGACAACAATACTATCTGATACTGATACTTTTGGATTATATTAAAGTGCTGTTTCAATTAACATTTTACAAAAAATGCTAATATTTTTTGTTACAGAATAAAAAAAGTTGTTGGATATAATGCTGTATGGCCGTTTTTTTATAATTTTGCATCAAATTAATACTTTTCTTGATAAGAAAAGTACCGGCTCAATAATATACGCTCATTTCTTTTTTATCATTATAAGGAATTGATAATAAGATTATTAGCATTATCCACAGCTGAAGTATCCAATGATGCAAGATAAATTTTTGTAGTATTCTCCGAGTCGTGTCCCATAGCCTCGCTAATAACAGAAATAGAAATATTTTTGCTTCGGGCTATACTGGCCCAAGCATGGCGGGCAACGTATGTTGTCAGTGTCACATTCAAATTCAACAGTTCTCCAATCATTTTTAATTTCCTGTTTATCAAATGTGCCGCATTTATATATTGCCGCCTTTCATTTTTACCTATATCTTTTATTATCGGTAACAGATAAGGCGTATCTACCGTATTATACTTGTTAACGATTTCTTGCATAGGCTTTTCCCATTTGATAAAAAGCTGCTGATTCGTCTTGTGACGCCGATATGACAAGATGCCATTCTGAATATCTTTCTTTTTAAGGAATGCTATATCTATAAACGACATTCCACGAGTATAAAACGAAAACATAAAGATATCCCGAGCATACTCCATTGAAGATGAAAAACCCAGTTCCAGATCTCTTATCTGGCGAATAACTGTCATTGACACAGCACGCTTCATTGTCTTGTCAATCCCAGTATACACATGTTTGAACGGACTACGCTGTACCGTCAACCCCTTGTCAACAGCACGGTTATATATCGCACGCAAATTTCTCATATAATACGAAGAACTGTTGGGGCATACTCCAGTTGATTTTAAAAATGTTTCATACTCAACCATAAAAGCAGAATCCACTCCTTCAATAAGAATATCACCACGGCTTCCCATGAAACGTTCGAAACTATTTAAGGTTGCCCTATAGGTTTCAGCGGTACGTTCTTTACCTATTTGCTCCAACTGCACAATAAGATTCCGCCCAAATGACAGGAAACCGTCAACAAGAGGTACTTTATAGGCTTTCACTACATCGTCTGACGTAAAAGTATCCGCCGACCGCTCAAACCGTCGAATAATTTCTTTAAGCCGGGATTGATCTTCTAAAATGCATTTTCTTAATGTAACAAGATGACGTGCACGAACTTCGTTATCAGTGAAGGTAATAACCGAAGAAAACCGGTTATCCCATTCCGACGGGAAAATCTTGTAACACGTGCTTATCCGCTTCACGACTCTATTATGAGTCACTTGATAAAATAAAGTCCCCTCTTTTTTACAAACTGAAGAAGGACGAAATTTCACTTTTACTGTTGCCATATAAGTTATATTTTGAATTATAAATTAGTGATATAACAAATATATGGATCAAAAAAAGAGACTGAATAACATTTTATTGTTAAACAGCCTCTTTTATTTCTTTGGGGAAACTTTAAATTTCTTACCACTTATAATTAATACCGAAACTAAGCAATTCTTTCAACTGGAAGAAGCTGTCTCCTTCAGTCGGTTTCGAACTGTCGTCAAAACGGGTATGTATATAGAGCTTAGTAGAAAGATAACGGTTCAACACAAAATTGAATGTATTCTCCCACTCTATACGTGCCCAATGGTAGTTGGTCAGACAATTGAGACGGGATTCTAAAGTCACTGCAGAGATGATGGTCCAGTTGAATGTCGATTGCAGCTGGGAACCGAAGTCATTTTTAGAACATTTGCCTTTGTCCAAACCGAATTTTGTTTCATCCACTTCCGAGCTACCAATATAACGTAAATTATAAGTTAACGGTGCCATAAACACGGAAAGATTAAATTTCTTCTTAGTCAGTTTGTAGTCCATACCGACACTGACCGCCAAATCTGCCGGAGACATGAAAGCCGAAACCAATTCTTCACTATTAGCTTTATAACCATTAAAGAACTGCGTCTTGAACTCGGAAGAAATGGTATAATACCAGTTCTTGAAAGCTCTCAGACCTAATTTATTATACAAGCGAAATTGGTCGGTATTAAAAAGATATTTATGGTATTCATCTGACGGAGTGGAAGTCATACCGACTTTAGCTTCCAACTGGTTTTCAAACAGTACTTTTTCATTGTCATTATAGTTGGCAAAAACCTGAAAAGTCGCTAATCCGGAAAAGTTGCTTTCCCCTCCCTTATACCAGTTGTCCGACAGGTGGTTCTGACTGATCTGCAACGACCCGTTACCTCCCGTAACCCACCAGTTAGGTCGACTAATCTTCATATTGGCCTTTCCTACATTATCATCCATATTTTCCGGTTGAAACAGATGAACAACAGTTGCTTTCGGAGATATTTTCGGCTTCACATCGTGACGGAACACATCACGGCTCATGATGCGATCTTCTGTAGTTACAACCAAATCCGGATGTGCCAGATACAGATCCATCAACGCACTGTTCACTATTTTACCGGCACGCTGGGTTTTGGTAAATGCCAAGGTATCGTATGGCAGAAGTTCTGTTGTCAGTTGAGGAGTAGCATCCAATTGTATGGGTTTCCATTCCAATTTCGAATATTGCGCCATCGGGGCATAATAATACGCCACAGGTGTAAATAAGCGGAAATAATCGGGATCAGACGGAATATAACGTGGCGGAACGGACAAGTCGTTCAAATAATCTAATTGTGCAACATACTTATTATATAAATAAGAAACGGTATCCAGTTTCGGAGTCGGACCAGACAGATTAAGTTTTAGCATCAAATATTTCTGAAGTTCTGCAGAAAGGGTATCTGCCCTCACGACTCTGGCTTTTGCCACCACTGTTGAAGATTTAACCGTTTTGGCAGGTTTGATCGCTGCAGGAGCAGGCTGCAGAGAGTCAGTCGGAAGTGAAGCGGATTCGACAGGCTCCTGTGCAAAAAGCGATAACGATAAGATTGACAGGATAAACGCTGAACATAAAGTAGTAATTCTCATCATATTTGTCTATGGTTTAGGCTGCAAAGCTACATTATTTTGTTTAGAAATCATAGGATTCTTTCAAAATTGCATTTTTTAATAAAATTGTAGAGACGAAAGTCTGCAATCTTCCCCTTTTTTTTATAATTTTGCGCTTTTTAAGTTCGTAAGAATACTACTAAGTAACAATTATTAAAACAGTTATAGCTGTGGGAGAAACAAAGTATATTTTCGTCACCGGTGGTGTTGCCTCTTCTTTAGGAAAAGGGATCATCTCATCATCCATCGGTAAGTTGCTGCAAGCAAGAGGTTATAATGTAACCATCCAGAAGTTTGACCCGTATATTAACATCGACCCGGGAACATTAAATCCTTATGAGCACGGGGAGTGCTATGTAACCGTAGACGGACACGAAGCCGACCTCGACCTGGGACACTATGAGAGATTCCTGGGAATACAAACGACAAAGGCGAACAACATTACTACGGGACGTATCTACAAGAGCGTCATTGACAAGGAACGCCGTGGAGACTATCTGGGTAAAACCATCCAAGTGATTCCTCACATCACAGACGAGATCAAACGGAATGTTAAACTGCTTGGTAATAAATACAAGTTTGATTTTGTGATTACTGAAATCGGTGGTACGGTAGGTGACATCGAATCACTCCCCTACCTCGAAAGTATCCGTCAGTTGAAATGGGAACTCGGTAAGAACGCTCTTTGCGTACACTTGACTTATGTTCCTTATCTTGCTGCTGCCGGAGAATTGAAAACAAAACCGACGCAACATTCTGTAAAGGAACTCCAAAGTGTGGGTATTCAGCCGGATGTACTGGTTCTGCGTGCCGAGCATCCGCTAAGTGACGGATTGCGTAAGAAAGTGGCACAATTCTGTAATGTAGACGATAAGGCTGTTGTGCAGTCTATCGACGCGGAAACAATCTACGAAGTACCTATCCTGATGCAGGCACAAGGACTGGACAGCACTATCCTCGAAAAGATGGGACTGCCGGTAGGAGAAACTCCGGGACTCGGCCCATGGCGTAAGTTCCTGGAACGCCGTCACGCCGCAGAGACAAAAGATCCGATCAATATTGCACTGGTTGGAAAATATGACTTGCAGGATGCTTATAAGTCTATCCGTGAGGCTTTATCACAGGCAGGAACGTACAATGACCGCAAAGTGGAAGTTCATTTCGTAAACAGCGAGAAGTTGACAGACGAAAATGTATGTGAAGCTCTGAAAGGTATGGCGGGTGTAATGATTGGTCCGGGATTCGGTCAACGGGGTATCGACGGCAAGTTTGTCGCTATCAAATATACACGTACACATGACATCCCGACTTTCGGTATTTGTCTGGGTATGCAATGTATTGCTATCGAGTTTGCCCGCAACGTACTGGGATACGCTGATGCCAACTCACGTGAAATGGATGAAAAAACTCCGCATAACGTGATTGATATCATGGAAGAACAGAAGGCAATCACCAACATGGGTGGTACCATGCGTCTGGGTGCTTACGAATGTGTTTTGCAGAAAGGTTCTAAAGCATATCAGGCTTACGGACAGGAACATATTCAAGAACGTCACCGTCATCGCTATGAGTTCAACAATGATTATAAAGACCGATATGGAAGCTGCCGGCATGAAATGTGTAGGTATCAACCCGGAATCGGATCTGGTAGAAATTGTTGAAATCCCGGCTTTGAAATGGTTTGTCGGCACACAGTTCCATCCGGAATATGGTAGTACGGTACTGAACCCTCATCCGTTGTTCGTCGCCTTTGTGAAAGCTGCCATCGAAAACGAAAAAGCAACGGTGAACGGCTAACGATACGTGGTAAACAACCGGTAGTTTGTAATTTATATAATTTGTAATTAAAATAAGAATGGATAAAAACACCATCACAGGTCTCGTTCTGATAGGTATATTATTGGTAGGATTCAGTTTTTTGAGCCGTCCAAGCGAGGAACAGATAGCTGCACAAAAGAAATACTACGATTCTATTGCCGTGGTACAGCAGCAGGAGGAAGCGTTGAAGGCTAAAACGGAAGCTGCACTGGCTAACAGCCAAAAAGAGGTGGCAACGGCTGCCGATTCTTCTGCTTTGTTTTTCAATGCCTTGCATGGAACCGACTCTAAAATCAGCATCCGGAATAATGTAGCGGAAATCACTTTCACAACCAAAGGCGGACGTGTCTATTCAGCCATGCTGAAAGATTATATGGCACAGGACAAAAAGACGCCGGTCATGTTGTTCGACGGTGACGATGCTTCGATGAACTTCAACTTCTACAACAAAGCAGGAGCCATCCAGACCAAAGATTATTTCTTTGAAGCGGTGAACAAGACGGACAGTAGTGTTACAATGCGTCTGGCTGCGGATAGCGCAAGCTATATCGATTTCATCTATACACTGAAACCGGATAGCTACCTGATGAACTTTGAAATCAAAGCGACAGGCATGGAAGACAAGTTGGCAAGCACTAAGTATGTGGACATCGACTGGTCACAACGTGCCCGCCAACTGGAAAAAGGATTCACTTATGAGAATCGTCTGTCGGAACTGACTTATAAAGTAACAGGTGACAATGTAGACAACTTGTCTGCTGCCAAAGATGACAGTCAGGATTTGCCGGGACGCATTGATTGGGTAGCTTTCAAGAATCAGTTCTTCTCGTCTGTATTTATCGCTGAACAGGATTTCGACAAGGTTTCCGTTAAGTCAAAAATGGAACAACAGGGAAGCGGATATATCAAAGATTATTCTGCTGAAATGAATACTTTCTTTGATCCGTCAGGTAAGGAACCGACAGAGATGTATTTCTACTTCGGTCCGAACCACTTCAAGACGTTGAAAGCGTTGGATAAAGGCCGTGACGAGAAATGGGAGCTTCACCGACTCGTTTACTTGGGTTGGCCGTTGATTCGCTGGATTAACCAGTTTATCACGATCAACGTATTCGACTGGTTGTCCGGTTGGGGATTGAGCATGGGTATCGTTCTGTTGATTCTGACTATTATGGTAAAAGTGCTGGTTTATCCGGCTACCTGGAAAACATATATGTCTTCTGCCAAGATGCGTGTATTGAAACCGAAAATTGACGAAATCAACAAGAAATACCCGAAGCAGGAAGATGCAATGAAGAAACAGCAGGAGGTGATGGGCCTTTACAGCCAGTACGGGGTAAGCCCGATGGGCGGCTGTCTGCCGATGTTATTGCAGTTCCCTATCCTGATGGCTTTGTTTATGTTCGTGCCGAGTGCTATCGAGCTGCGTCAACAGAGCTTCTTGTGGGCGGACGACCTTTCTACTTATGATGCGTTCATCACGTTCCCGTTCCATATTCCGTTCCTGGGTAACCATCTTAGCTTGTTCTGCTTGCTGATGACGGTGACCAATATCCTGAACACAAAGTACACAATGTCTATGCAGGATACCGGAGCGCAGCCACAAATGGCAGCCATGAAATGGATGATGTATCTGATGCCGATTATGTTCTTGTTCGTCTTGAACGACTATCCGTCAGGTTTGAACTATTACTACTTCGTGTCAACGCTGATTAGTGTGGGGACTATGATTCTGCTTCGTAGAACGACTGACGAGGTCAAATTATTGTCTATTCTTGAAGCGAAAAAGAAAGACCCGAAACAAATGAAAAAGACCGGATTTGCTGCTCGCCTGGAGGCGATGCAAAAGCAACAAGAGCTATTGCAGCAGCAAAGACAGAATAAAAAATAAGGAGTAATTCCCGAAATCTATTCTAAGAAAGCCGGACACCCTATTTTGGTTGCCCGGCTTTCTTTCTCTAAAAAATAAAATAGGATGAAAACTAAATATTCGTATAAACAAATCTGGATGATTGCCTACCCTATCCTAATCAGCCTGATTATGGAGCAGATGATCGGTATGACGGACACAGCCTTTCTGGGACGTGTAGGTGAAATCGAGCTGGGTGCTTCTGCTATTGCAGGTGTATATTATCTTGCCATCTTTATGATGGCATTCGGTTTCAGCATCGGTGCACAGATATTAATAGCCCGTCGCAACGGAGAAGGAAACTACAAGGAAATCGGCCCGATTTTCTATCAGGGCGTTTATTTCCTGCTTGTAATGGCTGTGATCTTATTTACGCTCTCCATTGTATTCTCACCCCATATCCTCAAAAATATAATTTCGTCTCCTCATATTTATGATGCAGCCGAAAGTTATATTCAGTGGCGTGTGTATGGGTTCTTCTTCTCCTTTGTCATGGTGATGTTCCGCGCTTTCTTTGTAGGCACGACACAAACCAAAACATTGACGTTGAACTCGATTGTGATGGTACTTTCGAATGTGGTGTTCAACTATATCCTGATCTTCGGTAAATTCGGTTTCCCGCAACTGGGTATTGCCGGTGCTGCCATCGGTTCTTCACTGGCCGAAATGGTATCGGTGATTTTCTTCATTATCTATACGTGGAAACGGATTGACTGCAAGAAGTATGCATTGAATATACTGCCCAAATTCCAAGGGAAAACATTGAAACGAATACTGAACGTCTCCGTATGGACCATGATTCAGAACTTTGTTTCCTTATCTACCTGGTTTATGTTCTTTCTGTTCGTGGAACATTTGGGAGAACGTTCTCTGGCAATCGCCAACATTATCCGTAACGTGTCGGGTATCCCGTTCATGATTGCGATGGCATTTGCAGCTACTTGTGGCTCACTGGTAAGTAACCTGATCGGTGCAGGCGAACAGGATTGTGTACGGGGAACTATCAGGCAGCACATTCGGATCGGATATCTATTTGTATTGCCGATTCTGGTATTCTTCTGCCTGTTTCCGGATCTGATTCTGCGTATCTATACGGATATGCCGGATTTAAGGGCTGCATCCGTATCTTCACTATGGGTATTGTGTTCCGCTTACCTGGTGTTGGTGCCTGCCAATGTTTATTTCCAGTCGGTATCAGGTACGGGAAATACTCGAACAGCACTGGCTATGGAACTTTGTGTATTGGTTATTTATGTGGCATATTCTGCATATTTTATCCTGCACCTACGAATGGATATCGCATTTGCCTGGACGACGGAATGTGTGTACGGTACTTTTATACTGATATTCTGCTACTGGTACATGAAGAAAGGAAACTGGCAGAAAAAGAAGATTTAAATCCTTTTTTCACTATCTTCGCAAGAAAATAAACATTTTATAAAATATATGAGACAAGCTAATTTATTTATGATGTCGGCAGCAATGTTATTAGCTGCCTGCGGAGGAACCAAAGACGCAGGCAAGACAGATCAGGTGCTTATCGAGAAATCGGACATAAAGATCGAAGGGAAGCGCATGACTCCCGAAGCACTTTGGGATATGGGACGTATCGGCGGATTCGCCGTATCGCCCGACGGAAAGAAAATTGCGTATACGGTAGCGTATTACAGCGTACCGGAAAACAAGAGTAACCGCGAAGTTTTCGTGATGAACGCAGACGGAAGCGAAAACCAGCAAATCACTCGTACCCCGTATCAGGAAAATGAGGTGACTTGGATTAAGGGAGGCACCAAACTTGCATTCTTAAGCAATGACAACGGAAGCAGCCAGCTTTATGAAATGAATCCGGATGGTAGCGGACGCAAGCAGCTGACCAGCTACGACGGAGATATCGAAGGATATTCCATCTCACCGGATGGCAAAAAACTGCTATTTATTTCACAAGTAAAGACGAAAGAAAGCACCGCTGATAAGTATCCGGACCTGCCGAAAGCCACCGGTATCATCGTTACCGACCTGATGTACAAGCATTGGGATGAATGGGTGACGACCGCTCCGCATCCTTTCATTGCCGACTTTGATGGTAACGGTATTTCCAATATCGTGGATATCCTGAACGACGAACCGTATGAAAGTCCGATGAAGCCTTGGGGTGGCATCGAACAACTTGCCTGGAATACAACCTCGGACAAAGTGGCTTATACTTGCCGCAAAAAGACGGGCCTGGAATATGCGATTTCTACCAACTCGGATATTTATATATATGACCTGAACACCAAGAAAACGGAAAACATTACTGAAGAGAACAAAGGATATGATACCAATCCGCAATACTCACCGGACGGCAAGTATATTGCCTGGCAAAGCATGGAACGGGATGGATACGAAGCGGATCTGAACCGTCTGTTCATCATGAACCTGGAAACCGGCGAGAAGCGTTTTGTGAGCAAGGCATTCGAATCGAATGTAGATGCTTTTGTCTGGGGAGCAGATGCAAAAGTGATCTATTTCACAGGTGTATGGCATGGAGAGTCACAGATTTATGCGCTTGACCTGACAAATGATTCGGTAAAGGCTATTACTTCAGGAATGTACGATTACGAAGGGGTAGCTCTTTTCGGAGATAAGCTGATTGCGAAACGTCATTCAATGAGTATGGGTGATGAGATTTACTCTGTGGCACTGGATGGTTCTACCACTCAACTGACACAGGAGAATAAACAAATCTATGACCAGCTGGAAATGGGTAAAGTGGAAAGTCGCTGGATGAAAACAACAGATGGCAAACAGATGTTGACATGGGTGATTTATCCTCCACAGTTTGATCCGAACAAGAAATATCCGACTTTGCTGTTCTGTGAAGGAGGTCCGCAGAGTCCGGTAAGCCAGTTCTGGTCTTATCGCTGGAACTTCCAGATTATGGCAGCTAATGATTATATCATCGTCGCTCCGAACCGTCGCGGTTTGCCGGGATTCGGTGTGGAATGGAACGAACAGATCAGCGGCGATTACGGTGGCCAGTGTATGAAGGATTACTTCACTGCTATTGATGAAATGGCAAAAGAGCCGTATGTGGACAAAGATCGTCTGGGATGCGTAGGTGCCAGTTTCGGAGGATTCTCCGTATATTGGTTGGCCGGACATCACGACAAACGGTTCAAAGCGTTCATTGCTCATGATGGTATCTTCAACATGGAAATGCAGTATCTGGAAACTGAAGAAAAATGGTTCGCCAACTGGGATATGGGAGGCGCATACTGGGAAAAACAGAATCCGGTGGCACAGCGTACATTCGCCAACTCTCCTCACCTATTCGTAGAGAAATGGGATACTCCTATTCTCTGTATTCATGGAGAAAAAGACTACCGTATTCTGGCTAATCAGGCAATGGCTGCTTTTGATGCTGCCGTGATGCGTGGTGTTCCCGCAGAGTTGCTGATTTATCCGGATGAAAACCACTGGGTATTGAAGCCACAGAATGGAGTTTTATGGCAACGCACATTCTTTGAGTGGTTGGATAAATGGGTAAAGAAAGCGCCGTCCAAATAAAAACGGTACATATTCCTATAAAGTAAAAAGAAGGCTCTGTTCTCAATCTACTTGAGTTCAGAGCCTTCTCCATTACATTCAACCAAAATCCGCTAAATTTTACCTTGAGTAAATATTTTCAATTTCTACAATATACATCTTATGGAAACCTCCATGAGCACCACCATACCACTTTTCTATTGATTCTTTATCCAGAAAACATTCCGGTTTGATAGCGTCAGCATAAAGTTTCTTACATTCCAGGCTCAAACGTGCCTGTTCGAACAGGACATTACCTTTTTCTGTAAATACAGGTTTCAATCCGGTTTCTTTTACTTTATCTATATTACGTCCCGACTTGGAACCACAAACCGCATGAATCTTCTTATTTTCTTCTCCTAAGAAAGAAAGTGTCAGGTGATCGTTCTCCTCTACAAACTCGTATGTATACCGTTCAGGACGGATAAAAACGAAAGCAACCGGTTTATTCCACAACCAGCCGATGCCACCCCAACTTGCTGTCATGGTGTTAAACTTCTCTTTTGTTCCCGCCGTTACGAGCATCCACTCTTTTCCGATTGCTTCGAAAAAGTTTTCTTTCAGATCTTTTACTTCTAATTTCTTCATCTCTTTATTCGTATCTAAATATTCTTATTTCTGTTTCCTCAATTTCACGATCTCTCCCAAATAAGGAATTTCCACAGAGATCTTCCGTTTCTTTGCTTCTGTTGCAAAGACTTTCGGGGGATCATGCAAAGGCTCGTCAGACAAATCGAATGTGCCATAATGCATGGGGATAGTAAGTCCTGCATGCATTTCTTCGGCAGCAGTCAAAGACTCGTGAGGCGATATATGATTGGGACGCATAAACCAGCGAGGTTTATATGCCCCGATACCCAACAAAGCGTAATCCGGTGCTCCGAACAGATCGGGAATCTCACGAAAGTGGCTGGAATAACCAGTGTCACCACTATAATAAAGGGAGATTCCATCTCCTTGCAGCATGAAGGCTCCCCACAGTCGCTGGCCGCCATCGCGTACGGAACGTTTGCTCCAGTGTTGTGCCGGTAGAAAAGTAATCTTCAATCCCTCATCTTCCATTTGTTGATACCACCCGGCTTCAATCACCTTCATTTCAGGAAACCATCCCTGAATCAGTTCACCGGTTCCCAATCCACAAAAGAGTTTCATTTGCGGGTTATTCCTCAATAGGCGGGCTATACTCTGCTTGTCCAGATGATCGAAATGGTCATGGCTGACAAGTAGATAATCAATCCCTGTAAATATGTCAGGATTAGCGGGAAACTCGCTCTGCCTCTTCACAAAAGGAATACTTCCGAACACAGGATCGAACATGATTCGTTTACCTGCTAATTGCAGAAAGAAAGAATTATGTCCGAGCCATATCAGGGAATCTCCTACCACCGCATCCAATGAACGGAGATAACAAACTTTCGGATCCCATTTCACCGTTTTCTTCTCCTTGCGTTGGGGGTTGGGCGAAAGACGCCATTTCAGTACACTCCCCATCCCCGGACGGAAGCGATGCTGCCGATTAAAAAAACGCCCGCGCACCATCGGATTTCCTCTCCAATAAGGGTTGACTGTCGCTAAACGTTCGTTTCTCCTAAAACATATATGTTCACCCATTTTTATTTCCTGAATACGTATTTACAAACTTACTAATAATTTCTCGATTTACGATGAATTAGAGTAAACAAAAAATGTACCCCGGACACACTATCGGGGTACATTTACTTATAAAAGAATAAATATTATCCTTTTTTATATAGAATGAGACTTCGTTAAGAGCAGTGCAAGCCATACAAAGGCAGTTGCCAGCCAAGAGCTGAAAGATTAATAATCATTATGACTGCACCCAATATCCATAGAATCAATAGCGACCATTTCAAACCTGCTCCCATCGGCGACCAATGGAATAACTGCCGCAAGATAGTATACAAGAAAGCTCCTAATGGAATACCGATGAGGGCAACTCCGGCAATCGTACCCAGTAGTGTCATCATTGGCGATAAAGAAGTAACCGGCATCCAGTCAATGGCAGGCAGCATCTGGTAAAGTAATGCTCCTCCGCTAACTGCCACGGCAATTGCTGCAAACACCAGCGCTACCAGTACAACGGCCAATACAAACAAGACAGGACAGCAGAGAATGACAAGAGCTACCAGAAATATTTTAAAGAGAACGGCAGCAATGGAAACAAATACATCACCTATCTTTTGAAGAAAGGTACGAGGTTTGCCGGAATTCATATAGTTATTGACTCCGTCCGCTACGCGTTCGAAACCGTCTGTCACTGTTTTGCCAATATTCTCAATGGTCACCGCTTCTCCACGCATACTCAATTTTTCTGCAGCAGTACGGGCTTCCGGAATAACAAGCCATCCGATAATATAAAGTATAATCATCGGGCAATAAGGTACAAACACCAGGATAATCATCAGTATACGTACCAATGTAATGTCCCAACCGAAGTAAGCTGCCAATCCTGCCGCTACACCTCCCAACAATTTATTATCCGGATCACGGAACCAACGGCGTTGAGCAGAGGTTTGTGTACCGCCTTGATTAGCAGACGATGTTTGTTCCGTTCTTTTCTGTGAGTCCATATCCTCATCAGCAATTCCAAAGTCTTCCGGTTTGCCGACGCGGGCGATGATTTCTTCCACATCCGAAACTGTGATGACCTGTTTCCCTTCATTTACTTTTTCGGCAAACAGTTCGGCAATACGCATTTCAATATCGTTTACGATTTCTTCCGCACCCTCCTGTTTACGAAAGTAATGTTTGAGGTTAGACAGATAATTGTCTAACAATCGGTAGGCGTCATCATCTATATGATAGACAATTCCTCCTAAATTTATGGTCAATGTCTTTTTCATTTTTATTTCTTCTTTTTCGGATTATCTATTGGCAATATGATTCACTGTTTCATTAAGTTCCTTCCAGGAAATTTCAAGTTCTCCCAAAAAGACTTCTCCCTGTTCGGTCAATTTATAGTATTTGCGGGGAGGTCCTTGGGTAGATTCTACCCATTCATAACTTAACAAATCGTCATTTTTCAGACGGGTAAGCAATGGATACAAGGTGCCTTCCACTACAATCAGTTGGGCTTCTTTCAACTTTTGAATGATATCAGAAGCATAAGAGGGTTCCTTGTGTAGCAAAAGCATGATGCAATATTCAAGCATGCCTTTCCTCATCTGTGATTTTACATTGTCTACTTTCATTATTCACTTCTTTTAGATGGCACAAATATATGCATTACTTTAGTACCTTGCATTGCAAAGTACTATAAATTAATAATAATTAAAACATTAGAGAGTGTACTCCTTATTATGAAAAGAAATAATGGCTATATTTGTGCCTATTAAACCAAGAATAGATAATAGATATGTTTACAATTCGAAAAGCAACAGTAGCCGATTGCGAGCTTATTCATAAGATGGCAAAGGAGGTATTCCCCGCCACCTACAAGGAAATTTTATCTCCCGAACAACTGGATTATATGATGGACTGGATGTATGCTCCTTCCAATGTGCGCAAACAAATGGAGGAAGAGGGACATGTGTACTCCATTGCTTATAAGGAGAATGAACCATGCGGATATGTTTCCATTCAACCACAGGAAAAAGATGTATTCCATCTTCAGAAGATATATGTTCTCCCCCGTTTTCAAGGCACGCATTGCGGCAGTTTTTTATTTAGGGAAGCCATCAAGTGTATCAAAGAGATACACCCGGAACCTTGTTTGATGGAGCTCAACGTAAATCGTAATAATAAGGCTTTGCAGTTTTACGAACACATGGGAATGAGAAAGTTACGGGAGGGTGATTTCCCGATTGGTAACGGATATTACATGAATGATTATATTATGGGATTGGATATTTAAAAATTAGGGTAATAAACGGTTTTTATACAAACCGTTTATTACCCTAATTTATTATTAGATCTCAGGCAAATACCTGCCTTATTTTAAGCAACTTTTTCAAGCTTCTTCATGATAGAGAATATGAATAGAGCTGATAACAGACAACAAGCAATCAATACGCTCCATACCATCCACAGTTGCATATCACCCCACAAATAACCAATAATAGCAACCAGGTAATTTCCAATAGCTGTAGCTACAAACCAGCCTCCCATCATCATACCTTTATACTTGGGTGGTGCTACTTTTGATACAAAAGAAATACCCATTGGTGAAAGCAACAACTCTGCAAAAGTCAATACCAGATAAGTAGAAATCAACCAGTTGGGAGAAACAAGAACATCCGGATTAATACCAGCCGTTTCCTACTGCTTTCGGAGTAGGAAGGCCCATGGAACCAATGGCTAAAATCAAGAAGCCACACGCTGCAATCACCATACCAATACCGATTTTGCGCGGTGCGGAAGGTTCTTTTTTCTTTTTAGCCAAATAACCAAAGACAGCCAAAGACACCGGAGTCAGAGCCACTACAAAAAATGGATTAAACTGCTGGAATATTTGAGGAAGAATTTCTACGGTTGAATCCATAGAGCAATAGCTCCACACTAATATAGCAAGAGAAGCCAATACGACAACACCGGCAATGGCTTTTCCACGACCAGTTTTTGACTGGAATAGAGAGAATGCGCCATAAACAGCAATGATAACAAGAACCAGATTCCAAACATCGAATCCAATACGATCAATTCCTGTCACAGATTGAGTAGTGTAGTCACGTGCAAAGAATGTCATAGTCAAACCGTTCTGGTGGAACGCCATCCAGAAAAAGATAACCACAGCAAACACAAGCAACAAAGCAACAATACGTTCTTTTGTTTGTGCCGGAGTCAATTCCGGCTCATTATAGTTATTTACAGCCTTAGCTTGTTTTGAGTTATAGTCTGCATGCTTAAACATGGAACGGCAACAAATATAAATTGCCATTGAAATAATCAAAGAAATACAAGCTACGGCAAAGCCATAGTTATATGCCTCTGACAGTTTCTCGATATAAGTACTACAGAATGCAGCTGTATCACCGGCAAAGCCTTGTGCCGCCTGTAATCCACTAAGGGTAACATTACCTTCCGGAGTAATAGTCCCACCAAGAAATTGATGGGCCAATGAAGGTATTTGAGCATTATAGGTAAATCCTGCGCCACTTAAGATATAATTAGTCACTTTGGTAGCAGCTGTCGGAGCAAATAAAGCACCCACATTGATTGCCATATAAAACAAACTGAAAGCAGTATCACGCTTTGAGCTATATTCCGGAGAATCATAAAGATTACCTACCATAACTTGCAGGTTTCCTTTAAATAAGCCGGTCCCGCAAGCGATCAGAAACAGTGAACCAAACATCATCATCTTGCCTGTAAGATTCGCTGCTGTAGGAATAGCCAAAAGCAAATAACCAATAAACATAACAACGATACCCGTTGTTACCATCTTACCATAACCACATTTATCAGCCAAAATACCACCTATAAGAGGCATAAAATAAACTGCTGCCAGAAATGAGCCAAAAATAGTAGAAGTTTCTGCTGCCGTGTAACCAAACTTCGCTTGTAAGAAAAGTGTAAAAATAGCAAGCATCGTGTAGTAGCCAAAACGCTCGCCCGTGTTAGCCAAGGCTAAAGCGTATAGCCCTTTCGGTTGTCCTTCAAACATATAAACAAGAATATTAGATTAATAAAATTGATATTTTCTGCAAATATATACTTTTTTAATTCATTCAAAGAATATGTAGTCATATTTACTCTACAAATAATAAGACTTACTCCTCAAATAAACGACAAATTTCCGCTCTGGATTCACGAATCAAATCTTCCGGTGCTATTTTTATCTGAAGTCCCCGTACACCGGCACTTACATAAATATACGGAAATTGTTGACTGGTTTCATGAATATAAGTCGGAAAATGCTTTTTCATACCAATCGGCGAACAACCTCCGCGGATATATCCGGTAAGTGGCAGAAGTTCTTTTACGGGAATCAACTCGCACTTCTTGTTACCCGAAGCTTTAGCCGCCAGTTTCAAATCAACTTCATGTTCCCCCGGAATGACACAGACAAAATATCCGCTTTTATCGCCGTGCAGAACAAGCGTTTTAAAAACCTGCTCGATGTTCTCTCCTAAACTTGCTGCCACATGAACAGCACTCAAGTCGTTTTCATCTACTTCGTAGGGAATTAACTCATAGGCTATCTTAGCCTTATCTAACAGCCGTGCGGCATTTGTTTTATTGATTTTCATTTTCGTTGTATTTATAAGTTCTGTATCTGATAAATAAAGAATATGATATGATAAGTGCCAACTCATCGAAGATTGTCCGATAAGTTGGCACTCTATGATTTAAATTAGAGCCCCAGCTCTTCGCGAAGAAACTTAGGTGTATATCCTTTAGAGCTCTTCGCAACTTCTTCCGGTGTTCCGTGACTAAGGAGTTCTCCCCCGCCCTTACCACCTTCAGGGCCCATATCGATAATATAATCCGCCATTTTAATCACATCCAGATTGTGCTCGATGACGATAACAGTATTACCTTTATCTACAAGCTTATTCAATACTCCCATCAATACACGGATATCTTCAAAATGAAGTCCGGTAGTCGGTTCGTCAAGGATATAAAGAGTTTTGCCCGTATCTCTTTTCGATAGCTCCGTTGCCAGTTTCACACGCTGGCTTTCTCCACCGGAAAGAGTGGTAGAAGATTGTCCCAGTTTTATATATCCGAGTCCGACATCCTGCAAGACTTTAATCTTATTCAAGATTTGCGGCACATTTTCAAAGAATTCCACAGCACGGTTGATCGTCATGTCAAGTACATCGGCAATTGATTTTCCCTTGAAACGTACTTCCAGTGTTTCCCGGTTATAACGTTTACCGTGACAAACCTCACAAGGCACATATACATCAGGAAGGAAATTCATTTCAATCGTCTTATAACCATTTCCCGTACATGCTTCACAACGCCCACCTGCAACATTAAAGGAGAAACGTCCCGGTTTATAACCGCGAATTTTAGCTTCCGGCAGACCTACAAACAGGTTACGGATATCAGAAAACACACCGGTATAAGTCGCAGGATTGGAGCGTGGCGTACGTCCCAAAGGTGATTGATCCACATCTACTACCTTATCTATATTTTCCAGCCCTTCAATCGAATCGTATTCCAAAGGATCTTGTAAGGAACGATAGAACTTCTGTGAAAGAATCGGCTGCAAAGTTTCATTAATCAAGGTGGATTTTCCACTTCCTGATACACCAGTTACGCAAATCAGTTTACCTAACGGAAATTCAACATCTACATTCTTCAGGTTATTCCCCTTCGCTCCTTTCAGCCAGATAGATTTCCCGTTTCCTTTTCTACGCTTGGCAGGGATTTCTATCTTCATCTTCCCATTCAGATATTGCGAAGTCATCGTATCTGTATTCAGCATTTCCTGCGGGGTTCCGGCGAAAACGACTTCGCCTCCGAGACGTCCGGCTTTCGGACCCATATCGATGACATAATCGGCAGCCAGCATCATATCCTTATCATGTTCCACTACAATCACGGAGTTCCCCATGTCGCGGAGTTCTTTCAATGAGTTGATAAGACGCAGATTATCACGCTGATGCAGACCGATACTCGGCTCGTCGAGAATATAAAGTACATTCACTAATTGCGAACCAATCTGTGTAGCCAAACGGATACGCTGACTCTCACCACCGGAAAGACTAACAGAGCTACGATTCAATGCCAGATAATCTAACCCCACGTCCAGCAAGAACTTCAAACGGGTGCGAATCTCTTTCAGAATCTCCACCGATATTTTCTTCTGCTTATCGGAAAGGAACTCATCCACCTTCATCAACCAGTCGTACAACTCGTTGATGTCCATATTCGCCAACTCATTGATATTCTTATCATGGATACGGAAATGCAAAGCTTCCTTATTCAAACGAGCCCCTTTACATTCGGGACAAACCGTTGTTTTGGCAAATTGTTCCGCCCATTTCTGTGCTGTTGCAGAAGCATCCTTTTCCTGTAACATCTGAATATACTTCACCACTCCTTCGTAAGTAACAAAGTAATCGGAGGAAGTACCGATCAACGAACTCTTGATTTTAATCCGTTCATCAGAACCGTACAAGACTTCATCAATCGCATCGTCCGGCAACTCCTTTATCGGAGTTTTCAGTGTTGCGTCGTACTTTTCGAGCAAAGCACCGATTTGCCAGAAAATCATCGCATTCTTATATTTTCCCAAAGGTGCTATCGCTCCTTCATAAATGGAAAGTTCACGATCGGGAATCACTTTGTCCACATCAATCTGATTGACTACTCCCAATCCCTTACACTTCGGACATGCTCCTTGCGGTGAATTGAATGAGAAGTTATGCGGAGCCGGTTCACGATAAGACAATCCGGTGACGGGACACATGAGCCGTTTACTATAATGACGGATGCTTTCAGACTGGGCATCCAGAATCATCATCAACCCGTCTCCCTGACGCATAGCGGTTGCCACACTCTGTTTCAAGCGCCGGTCATCTTTCTCCGCTACCACTAATTTATCAATAACCACTTCTACATCGTGATTCTTATAACGGTCGAGTTTCATGCCATGCGTTATTTCACGCACTTCACCATCCACCCGTACATACAGGTATCCTTTTTTACGTATTTGTTCGAAAAGTTCCCTGTAATGTCCCTTACGTGAACGAACTAGCGGAGCCAGCAGATATATTTTCTTTCCTTTATAATCTTTCAGAATCAAGTCCAGAATCTGCTCTTCGGTATATTTCACCATCTCCTCACCCGACAGATACGAATAAGCCACTCCCGCACGGGCATACAGCAAACGGAGATAATCATATATCTCCGTAGTCGTTCCTACAGTAGAACGGGGATTTTTATTCGTTGTTTTCTGCTCAATGGAGATAACCGGACTCAAACCAGTTATCTTATCGACATCCGGACGCTCCAGATTGCCCAAGAAGTTACGGGCATACGCTGAAAAAGTTTCGATATAGCGACGCTGTCCTTCGGCAAAAATCGTATCGAAGGCTAAAGAAGATTTTCCACTACCGCTCAATCCGGTGATAACAGTCAAACTGTTACGGGGAATTTCGGCATCAATATCCTTTAAATTGTGCACGCGCGCACCGTACACATTAATATATTCTGTTTCCTGCATATTCATATCCTTCCATAAATGTTGCAAAATTAATGTTTCCGCCCGAAATATGCTCCTAAAAAAGCACAATATTATTTTCTTAACTCAAATCTTATGAAGATATAGGGCATTATTTGTACCTTTGTTCCTTGATTTCAAGAACCAATAGTTATAATTTGATGAAACCGATAAACCGTATATTCTTATTTTTGCTTTTTATAAGCGTTTCATATGCTATCAGTTATGCACAAGAAAACCAATCCTATTTCTTGCATACCATCGAAAAAGGACAAAGTTTATACTCCATCTCCAAGATGTATAATGTCACTACATCAGACATCATACGTCTGAATCCGGGCTGTGACGAAAAGATCTATGCCGGACAGACAATCAAAATTCCTACGGGGAAAGAGAGTCAGAAGGGAGAAACATTCCATACGATTCAAGCCGGAGAAACACTATACAAACTGACAACCATGTATAATGTATCCGCCAAAGATATTTGTGAAGCAAACCCCGGTTTGAGTGCCGAAAATTTCCGCATCGGACAGGTTATCCTGATTCCGCAGAAAAAAGAAGAGCAAACTGCCACTCCAACGCCTACTGAACAGACCACCATTCAAGGCCCTGTTGTTCCGAGATGCAAGGATATGCATAAGGTAAAGCGCAAAGAGACTATTTTTAGCGTGAGCCGTGAATATGGAATCAGCGAACAGGAGTTAATTGCGGCTAACCCGGAACTGAAAAAAGGCATGAAAAAGGGACAATTCCTTTGCATCCCTTACCCGGCAGCAACGACCGTGCAACCTACACAGAAGGAAGATCCTTACGCTATTCCTCCCAGCAATAGCGAGCTTTTCCGCAAAAGTAAAGAGACTCCCCAAAAGCTGTCTACCATTAAGGCCGCTTTATTGTTGCCTTTCCAGGAAGACAGACGCATGGTGGAATATTACGAAGGTTTCCTGATGGCAGTAGACAGTCTGAAGCGTACAGGTATTTCTCTTGATCTATATGTATATGATTGCGGAAAAGACCTTTCTACATTAAATACGATTCTTGCCAAGAACGAGATGAAAAGTATGAATATCATCTTCGGTCCGATGCATCAGAATCAAATAAAGCCATTGTCCGACTTCGCAGAGAAGAACGACATACGCCTGGTGATTCCTTTCTCTCAAAAAGGAGAAGAGGTATTCAACAATCCGGCAGTTTATCAGATCAACACACCTCAATCTTACTTATATTCAGAGGTTTATGAACACTTCACCCGTCAATTCCCCAATGCAAACGTTATCTTCATAGAACCGGTGAGCGTTGACAAGGAGAAAGCGGAATTTATCAGCGGCTTGAAACAAGAGTTGAAAAGCAAAGGCATCTCTATGAAAACTGTCAGCGAAAGCGCAACGAAAGAAACGCTGAAAGCAGCGCTCCGCAGTGATAAAGAAAACATCTTTATTCCGACATCAGGCAACAACGTCTTACTGATTAAGATACTTCCTCAACTGACGCTGTTAGTCAGAGAGAATCCTGCAGAGAATATTCATCTGTTTGGCTATCCGGAATGGCAGACCTATACCAGAGATCATCTGGAAAATTTCTTTGAGTTGGATGTATATTTCTATTCTTCATTCTATACAAATACGTTGTTCCCAGCAGCTGTGCAGTTTACCAACGCTTACCATAAATGGTATAGCAAAGACTTGGCAAGCAAATACCCTAATTACGCAATGCTGGGTTTTGACACCGGTTTCTTCTTTCTGAAAGGATTATCACTTTACGGCTCGGAACTGGAAAACAATCTGCCTAAAATGAACCTGACTCCTATCCAGACGGGATTCAAATTCCAACGTGTGAATAACTGGGGAGGATTTATTAATAAAAAGGTGTTCTTCATACGTTTCACTAAGAATTTTGAATTAGTAAAACTTGACTTCGAATAATACGAAAATGATAAAGATAAAACCATTTTTGATCGCAACACTCCTACTTACAGGATTTACCCTTCCTGCCGCTGCCCAAATCGGGGAAGCACGAAGCAATTTATCGGTAGGTATCAATGGAGGTGTCAATTTAAACAGTGTTTCTTTTACCCCCACCATCAAACAAAATAGCTTGATGGGAATTACCGGAGGTTTGACAGCACGTTATATATCCGAGAAGTATTTTGCCATGATTTGTGGTGCACAAGTCGAGTTGAATGTTTCGCAACGAGGTTGGGACCAATTATTTGAAACAATATCACTGGACGCCAACGGATATGAAGTCACTTCGAAGGACCCTACTAAAACTTACACCCGCAAAATGACTTATATAGATATTCCTTTCCTCGCTCACCTCGCTTTCGGACGAGACAGAGGATTGCAATTCTTTGTCCATGCAGGTCCTCAAATCAGCTTTCTAATCAGTGAATCGGAAACAATAAAAGGTATTGACATGAATAGCTTATCTGATACACAGAAAGCCCTATACGGAGTTAAGATTCAAAATAAATTTGACTATGGTATTGCCGGTGGCGGTGGTGTAGAACTGAGAACAAAGAAAGCCGGTAGCTTCATCGTTGAAGGCCGCTATTACTTTGCCCTGTCTGATTTTTACAGCACTACTAAGAAAGATTATTTCGCCCGTGCAGCACATGGTACAATTACCATAAAGCTCACATACTTATTTGACTTGAAGAAATAAAATCCTCCCCCTCTTCCCCTTCTGGGGGAACATCTACAAAGCATCGTTTTATAGCTACTAAAGCATCGCTTTACAGAGCAAAAAGCATCGCTTTAACCCTTGTAAAGCGATGCTTTTCATTTATCTTATAACGAATTGTCCGAAAGGGAGAAATGTCATCTCAACCTATCCGCAGCCTTTACCATCACCTCATCCCGTCCGATAGCACGGATAGCCAGTATATTCAGGATGATAGAAACAAGCGGCAAACACAATGCCCAGCCTATACGGAACATATTTTCATCATTCTTCAATGCAAAATAAAAAGCAAGGGCAGCAATGTAATAACCTACCAATAATAAGCTATTGAAAATTGTCATGCGAATCTGCAACATACGGTTCTTGTACAAAAAGATAGTAGCCACAGCTACGATGGTGCTAACCATCAGAATTCCGAATAAGCCCCATGTAGACTGAATAGCACCGTTTACTTCCAATCCTAATGCCTTAAAAGGATGTTCTCCCATTGCATCAATGAAGTAGCCCATCGGCAAACACATGGCTGTAATCAGCAATCCTGCAACAATCAATAAATAAACAGTTTGAATTCGTTGAATCATAAGTATTCTAAATAGTAGTTGAGTTAAACAATAATAGCCAAGCAATAAGGAGTAGGGATCATCATCCCACTTACTACTTGACTATCAAATTCTTCG
The DNA here is from genome assembly GCF_024793605.1 of Bacteroides sp. BFG-637. NCBI lineage: Bacteria > Pseudomonadati > Bacteroidota > Bacteroidia > Bacteroidales > Bacteroidaceae > Bacteroides > Bacteroides sp. BFG-637. The sequence continues at coordinate 5,316,204 of NZ_JANUPD010000002.1, forward strand.
TCAGAAAATAAATTACTGAAGTTTTTCTTTCTCCTTAGCCGGATTTCTATAATATATTTTCCCTTCGATGTATTCTTGCGTAGCAATCAAGTCCGGTTTCGGCAATTTCTCATAATAACGAGAAATTTCGATTTGCTCTCTATTTTCAAACACTTCTTCCAAATTGTCATTGTAAGAAGCAAACTCTGCCAGTTTCTTAGAAAGATCGTTTTTGATTTCTACACTGATCTGATTAGCACGCTTACCAATAATGGCAACTGTTTCATAAACATTACCTGTATCAGCACAGAGTTCCATCATGTCACGGGTTACTGTTGTAGCAGGAGCATTCGTTTTTTTGTAGTCCATAAATCTATTTAAATTTAGTCTTTAATTACTTTTTGTGATTCATTGAATATCTTCTCGGCTTCTTTCAAATATTTACTTTCAGGAAATTCATTCTTAAAAGCGTAATATTCATCAATCGTTTCGCGGTAACGATCCATCTTCTTGTCCTCAACGCTATAGATAGCCATTTCGTGTCTTGCACGCAGAACCAAAATGGAAAGTTCTTCACGATAATCAGTATAAGGATAATCCTTCAATGCATTTTGAGCTGTGATTACACAAGACTCATAGTTATTGCCCAAATAATTACCCAGATTATAATATAGCCTTGCTGAATAAAGCTCTTTCAAAACCAGTTTATCCTGTAAAGCAAAAATCATATCCTGTGCTTCCTGCTTCTTTGTGCTGTTCGGGAAATACTCCATGAACATCTGCAGCTGCTGGATAGCCTGATAAGTGCTTGACTGATCCAAACGTGGTTCCGGAGTATCCAGGAATAAAGCCTTACCTGCATGGAAACGTGCCAGTTCGGTAAAAGTACCACGAGGATATGTATTGAAATAGGTGATAAATGTCTGGGCAGCTGTCTGATAATCTTTCTGATTATAGTAGCTCATTCCCAACATATACAAAGATTCTTCCGCTTTATCAGTTCCTTTCAGAATGGTTATCAACTCATTCAACAACGTGGCTGAACGATTATACTGTCCCTTCGCAAAATAGTTTTTGGCGGCTTCGTACTTGTATTCGTAATCGGTGCTTTTCAGCAATTTATTATACTCTCCACATGATGTAAGAGTAGCCGCCGCAAGCAAAGTTATAATGATATTTTTCTTCATCCTATTTTAAAATAATGCGCAAAGTTACTTATTCGCTGGGAATTTAGCAATTAATCTGTGTTTTTTAATACATAAAAGGCGTTAAACATCGACAAAAGGAGAGAAAATGACGTCGAATTGCAAACGACAAACTATAAACAGCAGATTATAAACGACTCGCAATAGTGACGGTATGTGTTCGGGATAGTGACGGTATCGTTAGCATATACCGTCGCTATCTTCACTGGATAGCGTCACTATATTTATAGTAAAAACGGTAAGCAGTTGCGTTGTCCTTGAGTTGGATAACACAACTGTTTACCGTTCATTATTTATTGCTCACTGTTATATTTACAGTTTATACAAGTCACTTGCAGCCAATAGATCGACTTTCTTATCTTTCAGTACCTCGATACATTTATCAAGGTTGCTGGGGCGGATCACTACATTTGCAATATGGTTATTGGCAAACGAATACATATATTCAATAAATACGCCCTCTTCTGATAAATATCCCAGCACTTTTGCCAAAGCACCCGGCACATTGGGACAGCTTATACCTACTACATCAGTCACATTCACTGCAAAATGATTATCTTTTAAAGCTTTGTATGCTCTATCCGGATCGGATACAATTCCACGCAAAATACCAAAATCAGCATTTTCGGCAATGCACAAGGCAGAAAGATTGATATTTTCTTTCGCCAGCACTTCAGTCACTTCCGTCAAACGGCCTGACTTATTTTCCAAAAAAATAGAAAGTTGTTTTGCTACCATCATTGTTAAGTATTAAGTATTAAGTTTTAAGTATTGGCATCAAGTTTTAAGTTTTAAGTATTAGCTATGCAGACATATGCCAATGGCTGCGATAATACTTGATACTTAATACTTGTTTCCCAATACTTATTTACATTTTTCTGTTATCAATTACACGTTTCGCTTTACCTACGCTGCGTTCAATGCTGCGAGGCTCTACCAGTTTCACGTTGACTCCCAGTCCGAGTACGCTTTGCAAACGTCCTCCCAGTTTCTTCTTCAAAGCCAGCATTTTGTTGATCTCATCCGAATAGAATTCCGGACGTACTTCAACCTGGAGTTCCATTGTATCGGTATTGTTTTCACGACCCACTATCAACAAATAATGCGGTTCAAACTCTTCCATTTCAAGAATGACTGATTCAATCTGCGTCGGGAATACATTCACACCGCGGATAATCAACATATCATCACTACGTCCCAAAATACGATCCATACGTACCAATGTACGGCCACAGGAGCATTTATCATGATGCAAAGCCGTCAAATCACGCGTACGGTAACGAAGCAACGGCATACCCTCTTTGGTTAAATGAGTGAATACCAGTTCGCCCGTTTGACCGGATTCCACCGGTTGCAATGTATTCGGGTCGATGATTTCCGGGAAGTAATGGTCTTCATTCAAGTGAGTCCCGTGCTGACATTCGCACTCGTACCCGACACCCGGTCCGGCAATCTCACTCAATCCATAAATATCGTATGCTTTGATTCCCAACTTTTCTTCTATCTCATGACGCATATTTTCCGTCCAGGGTTCTGCACCGAAAGCACCGACTTTCAGTTTGAATTCTTCACGTGGTAAACCGGAATCTTTGATAGCATCTGCCAGATAAAGCGCATAGGAAGGAGTACAACAAAGCACTGTCGATCCGAAATCGTGCATCAAGGTTATCTGTTTTTCCGTGTTGCCACTGGACATCGGAATAACAGAAGCACCGATATTTTCGGCTCCTGCATGTGCTCCCAATCCTCCCGTAAACAGTCCGTATCCATAAGATACCTGAAAAATATCAGAACGTCCCGCTCCATAAGCGGTAAAAGCACGCGATATACATTCCGCCCATGAAGCCAAGTCCTTACGGGTATATCCGACAACCGTGGGTTTTCCAGTTGTTCCGGAAGAAGCATGAATACGTACAATCTGGCTCATCGGCACGGCACAAAGTCCGAACGGATAATTATCTCTTAAATCATGTTTCGTGGTAAACGGCAGTTTTACAATATCATCAATCGTATTGATGTCATCGGGAGTAATCCCCATTTCCTGCATCTTCTTTCGATAGAAAGGTGTATTGTGATAGACGTAATCTACAATTTTCTTGAGTCGTATGCTTTGAATTTTGCGAAGACTTTCGCGGTCCATACACTCAATGCTCTCATTCCAAATCATGTGTTTCCGGTATTACTAGTTGTATGAATCTGTTTTTTGATATTAATATGTTGCAAAGTAAAGGATTTATTTGGAAAAATGATTTGTTATCTCGATTATTTTACCGAATATTGCTCCACTTTTTAGGATTTAACTATGAATTATGAACTAACATCAGCTTACAAACCTACCGGAGATCAGCCGGAAGCTATAGCACAACTTACTGAAGGGGTACTTCAGGGAGTTCCCGCACAGACTTTATTGGGAGTGACCGGGTCAGGAAAAACATTTACCATTGCCAATGTGATCGCCAATATCAATAAACCCACCTTGATTTTGAGCCATAACAAAACACTGGCTGCCCAGCTATATAGTGAGTTTAAAGGATTTTTCCCCAATAATGCGGTAGAATATTACGTTTCTTACTATGATTATTACCAGCCGGAAGCTTATCTGCCGAGCAGTGATACATATATAGAGAAGGACCTCGCCATCAATGACGAAATCGACAAGCTCCGACTCGCTACCACTTCCGCCCTGCTCTCCGGGCGAAAAGACGTGGTAGTGGTTTCTTCGGTATCTTGTATCTACGGTATGGGAAATCCTTCGGACTTCTACAAAAATGTCATCGAAATAGAACGGGGACGGATGATGGACCGCAATGTGTTTCTACGTCGTTTGGTAGACAGCTTGTATGTCCGCAATGATATTGACTTGAACCGTGGAAATTTCCGGGTCAAGGGCGACACGGTGGATATTTATCTGGCTTATACCGACAACCTGCTCCGTATCACCTTCTGGGGAGATGAGATTGACGGTATCGAAGAGGTAGACCCCATCACAGGAGTCACTATCGCGCCATTTGACGCCTATAAGATTTATCCGGCCAACCTGTTCATGACTACCAAAGAGGCTACTCTCCGCGCTATTCATGAAATAGAGGATGATTTGACCAAGCAAGTAGCTTTCTTCGAATCTATCGGCAAAGAATACGAGGCCAAGCGATTGTATGAGCGAGTAACTTACGATATGGAGATGATCCGGGAATTGGGACATTGTTCCGGAATTGAGAATTACTCCCGTTATTTCGACGGCCGTGCTGCCGGTACCCGCCCCTATTGTTTGCTCGATTTCTTTCCGGATGATTTCCTGATCGTTATCGACGAAAGCCACGTAAGCGTACCCCAAATCCGTGCAATGTATGGAGGAGACCGTGCGCGAAAAATCAATCTTGTGGAATATGGTTTCCGATTGCCTGCCGCTATGGACAACCGCCCGTTGAAATTTGAAGAGTTTCAGGAGATGGCAAAACAAGTAATCTACGTCAGTGCTACACCGGCGGATTATGAATTGATTCAGTCGGAAGGTATCGTCGTGGAACAGGTGATTCGTCCTACCGGTCTGCTTGATCCTGTCATCGAAGTGCGTCCGAGTCTCAATCAGATTGACGATTTAATGGAAGAAATCCAGCTCCGTATTGAAAAGGAAGAACGCGTACTCGTCACTACACTAACCAAACGAATGGCAGAAGAACTGGCAGAATATCTTCTCAATAATAATGTGAGATGTACCTATATCCATAGTGATGTCGACACACTGGAACGTGTGAAGATTATGGATGATCTCCGGCAAGGAGTTTATGACGTACTTATCGGGGTGAACCTGCTTCGTGAGGGTCTCGACCTTCCGGAAGTGTCTCTCGTCGCTATCCTCGATGCAGACAAAGAAGGATTCCTCCGCTCCCACCGTTCGTTGACACAAACTGCGGGACGTGCCGCGCGTAATGTGAACGGTAAGGTAATCATGTATGCTGATAAGATGACGGATAGCATGAAACTGACGATTGATGAAACGAACCGTCGCCGCGAAAAGCAGTTGGCATATAATGAGGCAAACGGAATTACCCCGCAACAGATTAAAAAGGCCAGAAACTTGTCTGTATTCGGCAATGCAAAAGAGGCAGATGAACTGTTAAAAGAAAGACATGCTTATATAGAACCTTCTACTCCGAATATCGCCGCAGATCCGGTAGTGCAGTATATGAGTAAAGCGCAAATGGAAAAGAGTATCGAGCGTACCCGCAAACTGATGCAGGAAGCAGCCAAGAAACTCGAATTTATCGAAGCCGCACAATATCGTGACGAATTATTGAAACTGGAGGACTTGATGAAAGAGAAATGGGGATAAAATTTCCCCATTGTTCACCTATCATAGCCTGATTGTTAAGGGTTGAAACTCTTAACAAACCTGTAACTTCGTATTTAGTCTATTAATTAGTGTTATAAAAACACCTGTTAAGGGCTGATAATTTGCAAAGTTACCGGAATCCCGTATCTTTGCACTGTGTTTTTCATAGTATTAGATTTAAGGTTAACAAAGGTTGGAGCAAGGCGTTGCTCCCTTTTTTTATGTCTATACGCCTCAGCTGGAAAGATATAACGGAAACTCTCTAAAGAATAAATAAGGAGGATTGCAGATATAGACTGATCGTTCATTACGACTGAATCTATTCCTGCAATCCTCCCCATTTTTTATAGTTGGATTACTCCTACTTCAAGTGATGATAAATCAAAGCGCCTTCTCTATGGCATTTTTAATCAACGGTTCCATAATATCATATCCCTCGCTCGTCGGATGAACTCCATCTTTAGTATATTGAGGATTCAAGGCCTGGTTTTCGTCAACCACCATTGCTTTGTAATAATTAACAAACGGAATTTTATTTGCTTTTGCATAAGCCTCTATCCGGTCATTTAAAGATTTAATTTTCTGCGGAGCATCTTTTATTTCCATTCTCCACTTAAACGCGGCAGCAGGCAATACGGAAGTCAAAATTACTTTTATTTTATTTGCTTTCGCCAGTTCCGCCATAGAAACGATGTTTCCGAATGTATAATCTTCATTATAAGCTTGTGTATTTTCAGCGACATCATTTGTTCCGGCATTAATCACCACTAAAGCAGGAGAAAGATTAATCACATCTTCCCGAAAACGTAACAAGAATTGATAGGAAGTCTGCCCACTGATTCCACGGCCAATGTAACCATTTGATTTGAAAAAATCCGGATGAGTCCTTACCCATCCTTCCGTAATGGAATTTCCCATGAAAATAACCCGTTTGTCTTTCTTGGTCGCTTGTGGAAGTGCAGCATTTTCTTTTGAATAACGACGTAGATTAGCAAAATCATTTTTCTGTGCATAGCTTTCTCCTATCGAGAAACTCAAGCAAACAACAGCCAATAATATCCATTGGCCCCATCTTCTTTTATCCATGTTTATATTAAGTATTAGTAATATAATATTTTATGCAAAGATAAAAAAAACTCCATATATAGGCATCCAAAACAACAAATAACCGTTAAGTCGAAGGAGTTTTTTCTTAATCTATGTTATATAACATGCGTTTTTTCTTGGATTATTTGCTAATTCCATAGCAGTCCGTATCTTTGCACTGTGTTTTTCATAGTATTAGATTTAAGGTTAACAAAGGTTGGAGCAAGGCGTTGCTCCTTTTTTTATGTCTATATGCTTGATTTCCTAAAAAAGAATGGTATTTTTGTAAAGTCACAATTATTATCCGAAACATGAAACGCAAACTACTTTATACCACTCTAATAATAGCTATCCTGTGTGTAATCAGCATAATTGTATGTAACAGGACAATCAAGAAACACACAGTCTCCAAACTATATACGGAAGTAAATACTATCCCCTCCAACAATGTAGGATTACTTCTCGGAACTTCTCCCAAGTTGAAAAATGGAAATAACAATTTATATTTCGATTATCGGATTCTTGCAACAGTAGAGTTATATAAAGCCGGGAAAATTAAATATATCCTCATCAGCGGCGATAACCGTAAAGAGGATTACAATGAACCGGAAGAAATGAAGAAAGCACTCATGCAAAAAGGTATTCCTGAAAAATCCATTTATTTAGATTATGCCGGATTCCGGACTCTCGACTCTGTTGTACGTGCCAAAGAAGTGTTTGGACAAAATCGTCTGACCATCATCTCCCAACGCTTCCATAACGAACGAGCAATCTATCTTGCAGAGAAAAATGGAATAGACGCCATCGGGTACAACGCCCAAAATGTAAATGCTTATGCCGGACTGAAAACTAACATCCGGGAATTACTCGCAAGAGTCAAAATGTTCATAGATTTAGGAACAGATAAACAACCTCATTTCTTGGGAGAGAAAATCATTATTGAAAACAATAAATGACTAAATATAAAATGCCATGAATAAACACAAAAGATAAAACCTATGAGACATCAACAAAATAAGAAAAAAACAGCCTGGAAGAAAAGTCGCACCTTTGGTGACATTAAAGGAGGAAGAATGCGAATCAAATTAAAGGACAATATAGTGAAAAGAGAACACTCTTTATTAAAACCAACAGAATTTGATAAATGCCCCATTTATATAATGGAAAATCCGTCCAGAGATTTCTATTTTCCAATAACAATAGACCATATTGAAAGTGTATTGAATCAATTACCCGAAAAAGATGTATCATGTATAACACACATATGGCTACGCAAACCTAATTCTAAAGTAAATTGCCAAGGTTATTTTACTACGGGTAGTGGAGTATATGCCATTATATTATATCCATTTCCTAAAAACAACAAAATCTCCATAGGAAAAAGCAAACCCAGTCACAAACTACTGACATGGTATAAAGGCTATGCGTCTGAACCTGTAAAAGAACGAGGTAACTGGTATATTGAATTCACAGAAGAAAGTGCAAGAAGATATTATCTTGAACGTTTATTAATGCATGAAATCGGACATTGTGTCAATACATGGTCAGTTTATAATAAAACAGTAAACTACAAATCAGAAAATAGTGCAGATAATTATGCTTTGAATAATAAACTTGAAATAACTTATTAAATTATGCAACAGCAAATTCAGCTCAACGATCACAACAAGCAGGAATACCCTCCTATGCATACAGCAGAGCATTTACTCAATGCAACCATGGTGAAAACCTTTGGCTGCCCACGTTCTCGCAATGCACACATCGAAAGGAAAAAGAGCAAATGTGACTATATACTTTCGTCATGTCCGACAGCGGAACAAATCCAGTCTATTGAAGATAAAGTGAACGAGGTAATCAGTCAGAACCTACCTGTGACTGTTGAGTTTATGACTCATGAACAGGCCAAAGACATCGTAGATTTAAGTAAACTACCTGCCGATGCAAGCGAAACTCTTCGCATTGTCCGCATTGGAGATTATGATACCTGCGCCTGCATCGGATTGCATGTATCCAATACTTCTGAAGTGGGTACCTTCAAAATCATTAGTCATGATTATGACGAAGAAAGGCAAACACTAAGAATAAGATTCAAACTGATCGAGAAGAAGTAAACAGGTTATCAAATTAATATCTATCTTATATAAAATAAATAAAAACAGAATACATTTTGTCACCTGTATTGCAAATTTGGCACTATTACAATGACAAATAGACAATTTTAGTCTCCAAAATCTCTTGGCATAAGGTTTGCATTTATAGAAGCGAACAACGGTTCGAGAGCGGACGATGGAAGGCGGGATAACCGATACCATCGGAAGTGAAAACGCCGAAGTTCAAGATTTATTAATTGAATGTTTAACTTAAAGATAGGAGACTAAAATTATGATGCCTGTTAGAAGAACTCAAGGTTGGTTACCAAGTATCTTTAATGATTTCTTTGATAACGATTGGATGGTAAAAGCAAATGCTACTGCACCTGCAATTAATGTTTTGGAAACAGAAAAAGAATACAAAGTGGAATTGGCTGCTCCTGGTATGACGAAGGATGATTTCAATGTTCGCATTGATGAAGACAACAACCTCGTTATCAGCATGGAGAAGAAGACTGAAAACAAGGAGGAAAAGAAAGACGGTCGCTATCTGCGTCGCGAATTCTCATACTCTAAGTTCCAGCAAACAATGATTCTACCGGACAATGTGGACAAAGAAAAAATTGCTGCATCCGTAGAACATGGCGTTTTAAACATCGAACTTCCTAAACTCTCTGAAGAAGAAGTGAAGAAGCCAAATCGGCAAATCGAAATAAAGTAATACGGTAACCACTTGCTGTTCACCGGAAACGGTGATGAGAAGTAATAAAACAGCTCTTTCCCTGAAAGGGAAACGAGCTGTTTTTATATTATTATTGCAGACAACGCCTCCTTATCGCCCTTAGTTATTCTTCCGATAACTAATCACTGCCCAACTATTAAACACTACTGCAAAAAACAACAATACTCCAAACTGCGGCAGTAAATCAAAGAAACCACTCCCCTTCAAATACACCATTCGCATCACTTCCATAAAATACCTCAAAGGATTGAGCCTGGTAATTATTTGAGCCCATTCCGGCATACTGCTAATAGGAGTAAACAAACCACTCATCAAAATTACAACCAACAAACAGAACCACATAACAAACATAGATTGTTGCATCGTTGCCGAGTAGTTGGAAATAACAAGTCCGAAACCGGACATTACCAAAACGAAAAGAACTGCGAAAAAGTAAATCAATAGAAAATGACCGACTGGCACTATGCCATAAATTAACCAAGCTAATATGAAACATACAGTCAGCACGACAAAACCAATCAACCAGTAAGGCAAGAGCTTTGCCAAAATAAAGACAAATTTCGAAACCGGAGTCACATTAATCTGCTCGATTGTTCCTACTTCCTTCTCACTAACTATATTCAATGCAGGCAAGAAGCCACAAATCAAAGTCAATAACATGACCATCAATGCCGGAATCATATAGAGTTTATAATTCAGATTCGGATTAAACACCCCTTGCGTATCAATGCCTATCGAAGGGAAAGCACCGGAGACTGTAGCAGTTGCAGGATATTCAGAACGCAGTTCGGCTGCATAATCATTAACAATAGAAGATAGATACGAACTCCCCAGCCCTCCTTTTGTTCCATTCACGGCATTGGCTGCTATCAGTATGTGGGCATCTTCTCCATTCATCCAATCCCGTTCCAGACGCCTCGGAATTTCCATCACAATATCCGCCGTTCCAATTTCAATATTCCGTAGGCCTTCTTCATACGAAGCCGGCACTTCCACCAGACGGAAATAGGTAGAGGCGGCAATCTTATTGACTAAACGTTGTGAAACAGCCGAATGGTCATTATCCACAATATTCAGCTGTATATTCTTGATTTCCAGATTTACCGCCCAAGGCATCAGCAGCATAATCATGCATGGAAATACAAGAATCAATTTCGGAAGAAACGAATTGCGAAGCAATTGTTTAAACTCTTTTTCTATCAGGAACTTTATCATAAATAATTCTTCCATTTATCAATCTGCCCATTAGCACACTTGTATAATATTCATACAATCAATTGGCATATCGACATATTATTCCAATCTATACTTAAATTTCTTGATACTGATCGTAATAAGTACCGCCGCCATCAATAACAAGATACCAATCTCTTTATACACCAATGCAACTGGTACTCCTTCAATCATCAGTTTACGCACAGCCTGTATATACCAACGTGCTGGAAGTATATCCGAAATCCATTGAAGTATCACCGGCATACTCTCTATAGGGAAAATCATACCCGATAGAAGCATCGTGGGCATCATCAGCATCAATCCGGAAACCAGCATGGCGGCAACCTGTGTACGTGTGACTGATGAAATCAATAAGCCCAATGCCAAGGATACGAAGATAAACAGCAAAGATACCGTGATTAACCAGAACAAACTTCCTACCACCGGAACATCCAATACAAAGACCGAAAGCAAAAGGATCGTTATCAGATTGACGAACGACAGCACAAAATAAGGTACAGCCTTTGCCAAAATAATAAATAGCGGCTTCACAGGTGAAACTAATAATACTTCCATCGTGCCTGTTTCTTTCTCACGAACAATGGAAATCGAGGTCATCATGGCGCAAATCAGCATCAGAATCAAGCCCATCACTCCCGGAACAAAGTTATAAGCACTCTTCATCTGCGGGTTGTAGAGCAATTTGATATCAGGAGTCAGGCGGGCAGCCGACATATTCGGAGGAATCATCTCCTGGCCTACCATAGAAACGATTCCTGTCGCATAATTAACTTGCGAAGTCGACATATTGGGATCTGTTGCATCTACTATCAGCTGTACACGAGCATCACCCGTATAGAGATCATCCGCAAACCGTTCGCTAAAGACAATCGCCATATCAATTTCATTCTTTAAGAAAGCAGCTTCCATTTCCTGGGGCGAATGAAAACGTGCAGTAACGGTGAAGTATTCACTGGCATCCAAACGATCAATTATTTTTCGTGTTGCCACATCATTCGAAGGATCGAGTACCGCCAACCGAACATTTTTCACTTCCGTAGTGATAGCAAAACCGAATAAAATAATTTGCACGACCGGCATCCCCAACAAAATCAGCATCGTTCGCCGGTCACGGAAAATATGATAAAACTCTTTCTTTATAAAAGCTATAAACTGTCTCATAATCAATCTGCTTTGCGCACCGCACCGCGGGCTAATTTCTGAAAAACGTCATCCATCGTTTCCGCACCGAATTGTTGTTTCAGACGGGCAGGTGTATCAAGTGCTTTTATCTGACCGTCTACCATGATAGATATCCGGTTGCAATATTCCGCTTCATCCATATAATGGGTAGTGACAAATACGGTAATACCCTGATCGGCTGCCTGATAGATCAATTCCCAGAACTGCCTTCTCGTAGCAGGGTCTACTCCGCCGGTCGGCTCATCCAGAAAAACGATTCTCGGTTCATGGAATATTGATACTGAAAAAGCCAATTTCTGTTTCCATCCCACCGGAAGGCTCTTCACCAGAGTATCCCGTTCGGCTGTAAGCTCCAAACGATCCAACAATTCTTCTGTCTTCCGTTCTATCTCCTGTTCCTTCATGCCATAAATTCCGGCAAACAGACGGATATTCTCCCACACTTTCAGATCTTCATATAGCGAAAACTTTTGGCTCATATAGCCGATATTTTTCTTTACTTGTTCGGCCTCCCGGTAAATGTCATATCCTGCCACCTTTCCGATGCCTGATGTCGGTTTACTTAATCCGCAAAGCATACGCATAGCTGTCGTCTTTCCTGCTCCATTAGCACCCAGAAAGCCAAATATCTCGCCCCGGTTCACCTGAAAGGAGATATGATCTACTGCGGTAAAATCTCCAAAACACTTTGTCAACTGCTTCACTTCAATGACCGGAGCTACTTCATGCTTCACTTCCTCCCGCTCCAAGGAAGGAGGGCAAAGGATAGACGCAAATTGATGAAGAATACGTTCGGGAGTATCAATGCCATGAATCTGTCCATGATTGATGAAAGCAATCCGGTCACATTGCCGAGCCTCATCCATAATGGGAGTAGAAACGACAATGGTAATACCCTGTTCACGTAAATTTCGGAGCATTTGCCAGAATTCCTTACGTGACACAGGATCCACTCCGGTAGTGGGTTCATCCAGAAATAAAATATCCGGTTTATGAATCAAAGCGCAGCTCAATGCCAGTTTCTGCTTCCATACCACCCGACAAAGCTCCTGCCCTTCTTTTCCTGAACGGTTCTATCTGTTGATAGATATCTTTAATTAAATCATAATTCTCTTGAACTGTCGTATGGAACACGGTAGCAAAAAACTCCAGATTCTCTTCTACCGAAAGATCCTGGTAAAGTGAAAAACGACCGGGCATATATCCCACTTTCGTACGAATCTGTTTATAATCCGCTACCACATCCAGTCCGGTAACCATGGCCGTTCCTTTATCCGCCAGCAACAAAGTAGTCAGAATACGGAATAAGGTACTCTTACCGGCACCGTCAGGCCCTATCAGGCCAAAGATTTCTCCCCGTTCCACAACGAAAGAAACTTCTTTCAGCGCTTCCACCTTTCCATAGTTCTTGCCGACTTCTTTCACAACCACTATGGGTTCTCCCTTTGCCATTCCCTTGCGTTTAATTTTTAATCATTAATTTTTCAATGTCACTCCTCCGTACATACCAATCTTCAATGCTCCGTCATTCTTCACGGCAATTTTCACTGCATATACCAGATTAGCACGTTCGTTTTTCGTCAAAATCGTTTTGGGAGTGAACTCTGAACGGTCGGAAATCCATGTCACTACCCCCGGATAAGCTTTCTGCTCCGAGTTTCCATAATCAGCATACACAGTTACCTTATCTCCCAATTTCACTTGCGACAACTGTTCGGAGGTAATGTAAGCCCTCAAATACATGCGATCCACTTCAGCCACTTTAAACAAAGGTTTGCCTATCGCCGCCAATTCACCGGCTTCTGCATATTTTGCCAATACTGTACCTTCGATAGGCGACTGGACATGACATTTAGCTAACTGATCCTCCATCTGTGCAACCTGTATGGCAACCGAATTTCCTTGTTCTATCAGGCTATTTGTACTATTCTGCAATGATGATTCCTGTGCGACAAGCTGCCTTTCAAGCAATTTGACTTGTGCATCCCAGTCGTCCAACTGTTTCTGATTCGCCGCTCCAGCAGCAAGCAGGTTTTCCACGCGTTTCTTTTCACGTTCAGCCGTTGCTATTTGCTGTTTGGTAGCAGCTATCTGTTTAGCAAGATCCGGACGTTGGCTTTCCACAGATTTCATACTGGCCTCCAGTTGTAATTTCTTCAAATACAATTGCACCGTATCCACCAGTCCAATCTCCTCACCTGCTTTCAGCCTTGTCCCCTCTTCTACCTCCAGTCGCAACAACTTTCCGGCAGCTTCGGCAGAGACTATCACTTCCGTGGCTTCAAACGTACCGGTTGCATCATAGCTGGGTATTCCCTTACCACAAGCAGCCAACATTATCAATGCCACTCCATACATTCCTATTTTTGTCATTCGTTCCATATCTAAAGAAGTTATATTAATCATTCGTAGTATATTTCAATTGATAAATTCCCATTAACCGTTGAATTTCATGCAACGCTTTCGACTGACGTGCCAAACTCTCATTGGTCAATTCCCGAAGCATCTCGGTCACCGTCAATGTTCCATTCGCCACTTTGGCTTCTGCCGATTTACGAATATTGGTACGCAAACGGATAATCTCATCATCATCCTGCATTTGCTTTTCCAATGATTGGATAGCCTGATCCTGTTGTGTCATCTCCAATCTTGTATTAAAAAGAAATACATCCCGGTTATTATCCAATTGCCGGCGTTTATTTTCAATTACCTTCCGGTCATTCTTCAAGGTGTATAAACTACCGAAATTCCATGAAAGGCGAACACCCGCAATATAGTAAGGAGAAAATTCATTTTTCAGCATATTCAGTCCGGGGTTTCCATAGGCTCCCTGCACAAACAATCCGAACTGTGGAAGATGACGCACATTCAAAGCTTTCTCCTGTACTTGTAATCCGACTCCTTGCGCATTAAACAAAGACAATTCCGGGCGACGAATCTCACTGACAGCCGAAACCTCATCTTGAGGAACAGGTTTCTCCAAAACCGTTTCCTGTGGCAACTTCTCTCCTACCAGAAGTGAAAGCATCTTCAAATATGCCATACGCGATGAAACCAGTTCTACTCTTTTCTGCTTTGTGTTCAGCTGTTCCACTTTCACAGCATCCAAATCGGCCTGATTGGCAATGCCATTTTCTACGTAGGCAGCAATCTGGCGATAATTTCTCTCCAGTTCATCTTGCAACAATGCATTCTGTTTCAACTGCTCATCCAACAAAAGAATTCCAAAATAAAGGTCATTTACACGACTATTCAGCGCATACATATCCACATTCAGCTTTTCTTTCTCTATCTCCGCTTCCGCAGTCGTTTGTTTCTTCTGCATCCGGATTCCTCCGCCATCCCAGATTTTCTGTTGTAACTCCAACATCACCTGATACTGATCTTTTGGCAGTCCTTTCAAATCCACTCCGGGGAGCTTCACCGGAATTTCTGTTACCTCACTCTGATAAGAAGCTTTAGCCGAAAGGGCAAGCTGTGGCAAATATCCTTTTGCCGCATTCTCAAGATTATATTCCTTTGTTTTCTCCACCAGACCATACTGATGTACCAACGGATAATTTTCCTGCGTCTTCCGTTGGCATTCTTCCAACGTTATCTGCGCATTTATTCCCGATACAAACAATAAAAAGGAGAAACTGAAAAACATTCTTTTCATACACATCATTTCTTTAATTTCTTCAAAAGACAAAGATAGAGATTTCAAAGATACATTCACATTCCGATAGTTAGTAAAAATATCCCAATAGTTCGATAAAGAGAAAGAATAAAAGGCTATTTGCTGATTTTTATTATCTTTGACGGAAAAAACAGATAGAGATGGAAAAGAAAATACCATTGAATATAGGTCTCGAAATCTTAGAAAATCCGGATGTCGTCCGACATAACGAATTCCGTTACATATCTCCGCATTTTGGATTCGTAAATAGCTTCGCCCAATTAGAATCCAATCTTATCATACTGGGCCAGCCTTATCGTATCAAAGAAGGACGCATCGCAGTCATCAAACAGGGATATGCACGCGTATTAATCAACCTGATAGAAGAAACCTTTCAGCGGGACAAGCTACTATTAATTGTTCCGAATTCCATTCTTCAGATTATAGAAGTCTCTCCGGATTTTGATATGCAGATGGTAGCCATGGACGCAGAATTTCTTTCTATAGCCGGAAAAGACAATTTCTTCACTCATCTTTCACAGTTACAGAAAAACCTCATATTATCTCTGACCTCACATGAGTACGACTTGTTTAAGAGTTACTTTGCTTTAATATGGAATATATTACAAGAACCGACATTCCGACGGGAAGCTATTCAATATCTACTGATCAGTATTCTGTGCAATATAGAATATCTTGTCAAAAACAGCAATCAAAAAGAACAGAGCTGCCAGACACATCAGGAAGAGATTTTCCAGCGTTTCATTTCTTTAGTCAATGCTTATAGCAAGAGAGAACGTAATGTTAGTTTTTATGCGGATAAGCTATGTCTCACTCCCCGCTATCTTAACACTATCATCCGCCAAACCAGTCAACAAACAGTAATGGACTGGATAAACCAGTCCATTATATTAGAAGCTAAAGTATTGCTAAAACATAGCAATCTGCTTGTTTATCAAATTTCTGATGAATTGAACTTCCCTAATCCTTCTTTTTTCTCGAAGTTCTTTAAGCGAATGACAGGAATGACACCACATGAATATCAATTCTCGAAATAAATTTTATTTCGAGAATTCCTTAATTCTTTGCTCTTCTTCCAGCTTGCAGATCAATAATGTGTTATCTTTCTCTGCAATGATATATCCATCCAAGCCTTGAATGAGTACTCGTTTTTCTTCGCTGGCATGCACAATACAATTTTTACTTTCATACAAACGGATATTGGTTCCTACGGTTGCATTTCCAGACTTATCCTGTGGAAGCAAACCGCGAAGTGCTCCCCATGTACCCAGATCTGACCAGCCAAAAGAAGCGGGAAGTACATAAATCTCCTGTGCTTTCTCCATCACTGCATAGTCGATAGAAATGCTTTCGCAAGTAGGGAATAACTTCTTGATCGTTTCATTTTCTTTCTCTGTATAGAAATCGGGGAAAATGCGATCGAAAATTTGTGCGATGCCCGGAGCATATACACGCAGCACGGAAGTAATAGTACGCACGTTCCACACAAAGATTCCCGCATTCCAGAAGAAATTGCCTTCTGCCAGATACTTTTCGGCAGTCTCTTTATCCGGTTTTTCCTTAAATGCATCTACAGTGTAAATCTCTTTATCTGTCTGGAGCTGATCAGCAGCAGCAATATATCCGTATCCGGTTTCCGGACGAGTTGGCCGGATACCTATCGTTACAATGGCGCTGCCATCATCTGTGAAACGAAGGGCTTTCTCCATCACTCTACGGAATTCTCCCGTATCAATGACTAATGCATCCGAAGGAGTTACTACAATGTTAGCATTCGGATGTTTTTTCTTGATCTTCCAGCAAGCAAAAGCAATGCAGGGTGCAGTATTGCGCGCACAAGGCTCCGCCAAAATATTACTTTCCGGAATTTCCGGCAACTGCTCCCGAACAATATCAATGTATTTTTCAGAAGTTACGACCCACATATTTTCTTTAGGGCAAACACCGTCGAAACGATCTGCCGTCAACTGAATCAGCGACCGGCCACATCCCATTACATCAATAAATTGTTTAGGACATTCCGGAGTGCTCATCGGCCAGAAGCGGCTCCCTATGCCACCAGCCATTATTACAACATGATTATCCATACCTGTTATTCTCCTGTTAAAAAATATTCTTTAAAATAGGTGTGCAAGGTACGCTAAAATGTCCAAAACAGCAAATAAAGATAAGAGTATTTGTAAGCTCCCAATAAAGTACCAATATTTATTATGAAGAAGTATTCAATATAAAAACGGAAGACAACAAAAGTGCTATCTCCCGTTTTGAGTTGTATATTATCTAGTGATAATATCATTTCAAATATCAACGATCTTCACAGACAGTTGATATAATAGAAATCACATCGGATTTACACCGACATGAGGGCGTTGATCAGGAATACACCGCCGTATATTTCCTGACCACAAAATGTAGGGACTTCATGTGTGTAGCATGAAGTTAGGGACCTACATATTTCATCTCACTTTTGTGTAAAGTATTAAAAGTACTCTATGACATTATTAACTTAAAAAAATCTTGGTCACCAATAAATCTTACCTATGCATTCTGCATCGAAACCCATTGACCGCTATATTGAATTTACTCTTCCTTGGTATGAGATTGTTCTCCATATCCATAACCGTAGCCATATCGCTTACCATAACCATAGTACTTACCATATTTACCATAACCATAATAATAACCGTACTTTCTTCTCTTTAAATCCAGACCATTGATCACAGTACATAGGTTAGGTAATTTATCTTTTTCAGCAAGTTCGTTAATCAAAGTATATTCATTCTTGTGAGTATAGTCTGCACGACAGACATAAACTGATAGATCAGCCACACGTCCAATCAACAAAGTATCAGTTACCATACCAACAGGAGCGGTATCCAAAATCACATAATCAAAATTCTTCTTGAGCGTTTCAATCGCTTTATTCAATCCATCACGGGCCAACAATTCGGTCGGATTAGGAGGAACTGTTCCACCAGGAAGAATATAGAGATTCTTACTGACATCGGAAAGCTGTACCAAATCCATCAAATTCTTTTCCGGATTGGCCAAATATTGAGTTATACCAACTTCTTTTCTCGGAATATTAAATACCTTATTCAAACCCGGTTTACGAATATCAAGACCTACAATTACCACTTTCTTCCCTAATAAAGAAAGACTAATAGCAAGGTTAGCAGAGATAAAAGATTTACCCTCACCGCTGACTGTAGAAGTAACCAAAATCACCTTCTTATCATTTTCAAGCATAAACTGAAGATTCGTTCGGATATTCCGGAAGGTTTCACTCATCAAGTTATTTTGATTCTCAAATACAGCAATAGCTCCCTGCTTTTCATCGGTTAATGGGATATCACCAACAATAGGTAAACTTGTGAGTTTTTCTACATCAGAACGACCTTCAATCTTGAACTTAGTCAAATTGATTAAATAGATGACACCTACAGGAATTCCGACACCTAAAACTAAAGCAATCAAATAAATCATCTTACCTTTAGGTGATACAGGAATTTCATCAGCAATAGCATCATCAATTATTTTAGCATTGTTAGCTGTAGCAGCTAAAGTAATAGCATTCTCTTCACGTTTCTGTAAAAGCAACAGATACAATCCAGACTTGATCTCTTGCTGACGAGCAATACTCACAAACTGACGCTCCTGTCCCGGAGCCTCATTGATACGGCGAGAAAAACGACTAGCTTCACGATCCAAATCTGTTTTTGTTATCAGTAGTCCCTGTAAAGTACGGTCAAGAGTAACATCCACATTCATCTTCATCGCACGAATACTTGTATCCAGATTTATAATTGTAGGATTGTTTTCTGTAGAAGTGCGCAACAAACGTTTACGTTCTACCAGCATTTCGTTATAACGATCAATTTGAGCTACGAGTCCGGCATCCTGCAGACCAATATTACCAGGAAGTACCTCATATTCATTTCCTCTCATATATCTACGCAAATCCTCTACCAAATTGATTTGCGTTTGGTTCTCTACACGTTTCTTTTCATACTCCGCATTTCCTGTCAAAGCTATTTGAGCTTCACTCGTCAAATCCGTAATACCAGCATTTCGTTTAAAAGTCTCCAAACTTTCTTCAGTACTTCCTAACTCTTTTGATATAATACCAATACGTTCATCAATAAACTCTGCAGTCTTTTGTGCTTTTTCATTCTTATCATTATTCGTATTGATATTATACATTTCCAAAAGTTTATTGATAAAATCTTGCCCACGCCGCAGACTGGAATTCTTCAATGATATTACTGCAACAGAAGTTGTTTTGGAAGTAGGCTCAATAGTCATGTTTTTACAATACCATCTTGCTACATGCAAGGGATTATTTATAGTCGCTGTTATATTACGAACTTTTTTCTCCGAATCAACATCTTCAGTTCCCTTAGAAATCAAAGAATCGGGACTCATGAAAAAAGCTAATGTTCCTCTTTCAGTAGGGAAAACAGCTGGCAACTTATCAAAATGCTTCTGATATTTATCATCTCCTACCTTTACATTTATATCCAGACTTCCCTGCGGTTGTAAAGCCATCTCTACAATCATTGTTTTATCTAATAATTCCGCTTCTTGAGGAATCAGACTAACTTGTATTGGAGATGTCTTATACATGTCCTTTGCGGGAAATTCATCTTCATCTGTATAAGATACATATAGATTTAAATCTACAACTACTTCTTTAGCAATAGTTTTAGATCGAAGCACTTCTATCTCATTATCGATATTTTGAGAAGAAGTAACAAGACCATCTAAACCTAAATTTTCCAATTCTGATGCCATACCCACTCCTCCTCCTTTCTTATCATCTTTTATCAAAACTGTAGCAGATATATTATATACCGGAGTAGCCATACGTAAATATAGCCATGCTCCTAGCAAAAAGACAACAACTGTACCTACAAGCCAAGGCCAATGAATCAAATATTTAAACAGAATTTCCCGAAAATCTATTTTGTTTTCATTTGCTTCCTGTTCCACACTATATATTTTTTCTTCTTTCATCTCTCAAGATATTACTTTAAGATATTAAACAATAAACTGGCAAGTGATACCAAAATTGAAGTCGCAGAAAACCATAAACTAGTACTATTACCAATATCAGAGTTACGAGCTTTGGCTTTATTCGGAGTCACATAAATAATATCATTCTGCTGTAACCAATAATAAGGAGAAAGAATCGTCTCGGCTTTGTTTAAATCTAAAGTGATTATTTGTTGTTTCCCATTCGAATCTTCACGAATGAGTCTTACATTGTCACGAAGTCCATAAACAGTCATATCACCTGCCATTGCAAGAGCTTCTAATAAATTAACCTTTTCATTAGAAATAGTGAATGTACCTGGACGAGTAACTTCTCCAATCACTGATATTTTATAATTTACCATACGCACTGTAACGATTGGAGTTTCTGTAATATATGGCTTCAATTTGTCAACAATCATTCGTTCTGCTTCTTTTTTAGTCAGCCCCCCAAATTTCAATTCCCCTAATACTGGAAAAGAAATCATGCCTTCATTATCTACTAAATAAGGTTGTAATACAGGCTGAGTAGTAGTTAACGTAGTAGAAGTTGACAAATTTGAAGGACTGGCAACAGTCAGGTTAAAAGGTGCAGCCAACTCTGGGCTTGTACAAGATACCACTATAGTTAATAGATCTTTAGGCATAATCTTAGCATCATATAAACCCTCATGCTGTGTAACCTCATTAACTACATTCGCATCTTGCATATATGGCACTTTCTTGTAAGACTGGCATGATGCTACTAAAAATAGCAATAATATCCAACACATTTTTTTGTTAAGCATTCTCATAATTCATTTCATTTGTTTTCTTATTTCGACTCAATTCTAAAATTCAATATTAATATGCCGTCTTTTCTCCATGGATTGCATTATATACTGTCTTATACATAATATATAAATCCAATAAGAATGTCCAATGCTCAATATACCAAATATCACGCATTACACGACCTTCCATCTGCCAAAGTTCTTTTGTCTCACCACGATAGCCCGTTACCTGCGCCCAGCCCGTAATACCCGGTTTAACAAAATGACGAACCATAAACTTGTTTATTAATTGAGAATACTCCACCGTATGTTTCAACATATGTGGACGTGGACCAACAATAGACATATCTCCTTTCAACACATTTATAAATTGGGGTAGTTCATCAATACTCGTTTTTCTTAAAATCTCACCTATCTTCGTTTTACGTGGATCATGTTCTGTAGCCTGTAACGTATCACATAAGGCATTCACTTTCATAGACCGGAATTTATAACACCAGAATTCTCTACCGTCTTCACCGCTACGCTTCTGCTTAAAAAATATCGGTCCTGGAGAACTCATTTTTATAGCTATTCCGACAATTATATAAATAAAAGGAAAAGCAGTACAAAGAAATAACCCTGAACATACTATATCAAAAACACGTTTCACTATTCGATTCTCAAGCAGTTCAAGCGGTTCACGCCGAATAGATAATACCGGGACATTCCCCAACAGTTCAAAATACATCCTACGTTTCAGATAATTACGAACATTCGGGACACTAAAAAAACGTACTAAATGATTCTCACAATAGTTTATGACAGGGAGTATTTCGGCACTTCGCGCAGAAGGAAGACTACAATAAAGCTGGTCCACTTCACCTGTATATTTTTCTAAATAAACACTCACCTCTTTAGGCTGCCCTAAATAAGGTACTCCTATTGGATAACGGTCAGAGGGGAAATCCTCAAAATACCCTAATACACGATAACCAGAAGTCGGATCATCTGTCATTGCATGATAAAGTTCCTGCATATTATCATGACTTCCCACTAGTATAACCTTACGAACATTATTACCTTTTCTCCGATAAAGTTCCAAAGCATGCCGAAAAATAAGACGATAACTGATAATTACTATGATAAGAATAATATAGAATAACCCAAAAAAGCGAGAATATGAAAAATGAAAATGAAAAAGAGTTAAGACACAAATTGAAAGCAAGACAAAAGGAACCATGTTACGCAACACACGAAACATTATTTGTTCAGTACGCACCACAGGACGATGAAGGATGACTCCAGAGTGCATATTACAAAGCAAATAACACAAAGATAGCAATGCCATTCCTTGAAAGACAGAACCACATTCTCTACACCAGAAACGGTCACCCAATACCATTTCTAACCCCCATAATAGTAGATTCAGCAAGATTAGATCACCCAGTAATACACTTGATTTTAGGACTTTGTTAAAACGTTGAACTTCCTGCATAAATTATTCATTTATATATTGACTAATAATATTTTAAATTTTTACTCAAAATTCTATCTATTAATAAAGTTAGCGTCTAAATATTCACATCCGTTCATCTTTTTCCACCATACCTGTTCACTCGATTTATTTTTGCAAAATAAAAGTCCTGCATCCTTAATGCTTCATTTGAAGAATCAAATCCGTTTTTTTTCACTTCTACCACATAACTTCTACGCTTAGGCATATAGTCGTTAATTACTTCAACTATTTTATCAGCCCATATATCGGAAGATTCTTCTAATCCGATGTAATGCGCAAGTTCCGATGCCGTTGTTTCTTCAGTGATATTTTTAGAAAAAAAGATAGGAAGACCTGCACATTGTGCCTCTATCCCAACAACAGGCATTCCCTCATACAAACTAGGTAACAGAAAAGCATCAAAAGCATTATAAAACTGTTTTATATCGTCTCTGCGTCCTAAATCTATAACCCTGTTAATTATTCCATAATTCTGAATTTTATCATGCATCTCATTTTCCAATTCTCCAAATCCAATCATAACCAAGATTGCGTTTTCTTGTTTTTTTGCAATCTCATTGAAGATGTCAATTAAGAAAAGTGGATTCTTCTGCGGAACATATCTACCAATAAAACCATATACCACTTTATTCTCCCATCCAAACTTCTTTCGAGTATTTTCTCTAAGCTTGGCATTAAAAGCATTGGCATCCGCATCAATTACAGTTTTAAAGATACTTACCCTCCCCCTTATCGTAAGTCTTTTTACCAAACTGCCAAATTCCACAATCAATAGAGTTAGCCATATAGCAATTTGTAAACCAATGAGAGAAAGGCCGCAAGGCATATTTTATAAGTGTTTTTTTTCATTTTTATCACCTTTTGATATGCTCTCTGATATTCTCACTTTAACTCCAGCGATCCAACCTAAAAACATTGGAAATATATTGAGTGTATTATCAAAAGCATGCATCACTTCATACCGATTCTTTTTAAGAATCTTGTATGTTTCTTTTAAATGAGGAACAATATTCTTGTAAGGCGCCACTTTATAAACCCTTCCTCCCAATGCTCTAATTTCCTCTTCAGGGATTCCATTCGAATCCGAGTCACAGATAAAGTCAAATTGCACTTTTGTACGATCAATATGACGATAGTACTCCATTATCAGATTACGTTTACCACCAGAGTGCAATACGCCGGCTATTATAGCTATTCTTTGCATATTATTATTTCTTTATCGATTCATGATAAAATGAAGAGATACCATCCAACATTGGCGTTAAAATAACATCTGTAAACTGTGTCATTTTCTTTATATCCAGAACCATATTGGAGACATCTACAGGACGTGCGTTTTTATATTCAATTTTAAAGTCCACTTTTGAAATAATTTTTAAAAAGCAAGTACATCATTCACAGAATACCCTCTACCACTTCCCAAATTGATTGTCTCATTACAAACATCTTTACTTATCAGTTGATAAAAAGCATTAGCAAGATCTTCTATATAAATGTAGTCACGAATAGCAGAACCATCTCCCCATACTTCCACCGATTTATTCTCTATAATCTTACCAATCGCCACTGCCACCAATCCTTGTTTTCCATGTAAATTTTGTCCATGCCCATAAGGATTAGAGGGTCTAATAATGAGATATTTTAGTCCTTGCGTTCTATTTTTAAACAAAATACTATTTTCCATCATTTGTTTAGACCACCCATAATAGGATATAGGTTCCATACTATCAGTTTCTACAAAAGGCTGGAGAGTTGTTCTGTTACCATAGATTGTCCCTCCCGAAGAAAAATAGACAAACTTTATATTTTCATTAGCACAAAACTCCATCAATTCAATCGAAGGAAATATTACATTCTTAAATTCATTAATATAATCACTATAGGTACTTCCAGGAATCAATGTTGATACTAAATGCACTACAACTTCTATTTTATTGGCTAATAGAATATTTTTCACTCCATTGATATTACTCAACGAATTTCTGAAAACTGTTAAATCATAACTACCCAGTCTTGATATATTGGCAGATTCTGGTTCTAGAATAAAAAACCTGATGTTTTTTATCAGAAACAAAACGCTTCACCAAGCTAGAACCAATAAAACCGGCCCCACCTATAAATAATATATTCATAAAACTTTATTTTATTAAGTTTTTAGATTAGAATATTCGTTCAAATAAACCAACCATTCCTCTTCAAAATAGCGACATTGAACATTATCAAACAAGAATAGCTATTGATAAATAAAATATTAATACGCCCGTTCATTCTCCCAAATAACCTTACACAAAAGTTAAGACATCTTACTTCCTTGATTTGCCATAATTTGCTATTAATCTCACCCAAAAGACACCTCCAAATGATAATAAGCAGGCTATCCTAGTTTTTTTCCTAGCACAACCATCAAATAATACCCTAGTTCTGTATTCCTTTACTATACGAAAAAGACTCTTACGCATTTCTATTTGTTCCTTTGGCACTTCCATTAAGATATGAAATGCAAAACTTACAATTCTGCAATCCACACTTTTTTGTATATCAGGCAGCATTTGCTTCTTATGCTCTTCCAGTTGACGAATTATTCTTACACAAAATTCATATTTCTGTGGTTTAAAAGGCGCTCCCTCAATGCTATCTCTTCTCAATAAATAATAGTAATTTTCATAATTACTGAATGCAATCTTATTAGATAACATCACCAATTTGTAAGTAGTAGGCAGATCTTCATAAAGCCATCCTTTAGGATAACGAATGCCACTTCTAAAAAGAGAACAGTGATACATCTTCGCCCATGCAGCATTATCAAAATACTTTTGATAAAATAAGCAGATGAGAGCATCATTGGTATTAAAAACTTTGGTTATTCTAGTTTGTTTCGTATTTACAGGGAATGTCCCTTCTAAAAATGGAATGCACCGAGTAATGGACATTTGAGCATTATTCTCTACCAGCAATTTATAAAGAGATTCCACATAATCATCAGTAACATAATCATCACTATCAACAAACGTTATATATTCCCCCTTTGCAATATCTATTGCAACATTTCGAGCATCACTTAAACCACCATTTTTTTTGTGAATGACTTTAATACGTGCATCTTTTTTTGCATATTCATCACAAATTAACCCACAATTATCAGGACTTCCATCATCTACCAAAAATATTTCAAGATTTCCATAGGTTTGCTTTATAATACTATTTATGCATTTGGGAAGATATTCTTCAACCCTATAACAAGGTATTATAACCGAAATTAAAGGATTCTCATTCTTCATTCTTATTTCATTTTCTTTAAAAGTAATTTCAACCATACAGGGAATATACCTTTTAAGGCAGTCATCAGATTAAACGGATATTTAAGTTCTTTCTCAAAAGCTCTTCTACAGTCAACTCATTCATACGCAAATAAATAGTATCTCTCATACTACTTCGTTCTGTTGGACGTGAAAGATTATGATTCGCCTTTACCGCTCTTTCGAAGGTGCTTTCCTGTATATAAAACAATTCCTCTGCATCACTTAGAGCATTCATACCTTTTGGAGTATTTATTAATGCCAATGAAACTCCTTTAGTAGAGTAAAATTCTGGATGTTCTTTCTCAATTCCCCAATAATCTCCTATCGTAATATCTCCCACTCGATCACGAGTACAATAATTGCAGCGATAACAACATTCACGATAAATATCACCTTTCAAAAAATGATAATAATAAGGATCAAGAGCTGCAGATTTAGTTATAATTTTCGTTTTAGTCTTTGTTTTATATCCTAATCCCCATCCCGAACTCTTATCTCGAAAATTATAATACAAAATAACTCCACGGTTCTTCGTTTCCAACCATTTAATATATTTCTGAAATAGTTTAGGGCTGGGCACGCCATGACAAATCAAATCTATTGTAAACAAATTATCATAATCCTTTCTCAAATATGAATACAGTCCCTCTATTTGACAAGGAGTTCCACTATATAACACTTTCCTCCCTTTAACTAGATATTCCTTAACTTCGGAAAAAGTACGAAAAGTATCACTTTGAACATACTTTGAGCTTTGTAGTTTATATAAAAATGCTTTATCATTCACTATTATATGTCCTACTTTCCAATCGTCTAAATAAGCAGCCCCTACTGCAATTCCCCCTTCATCTAACACTCTACTTGCCAACGCTATAAATACCCCACCCGATGCACTTTCTTTTAACACATCATTATCCTTATATCTAATACCAACGACGCGAATTGGAACATTTTTTTCAGGAGGGTTGTTTTGAGGACATCTTTTCACACACACACCACATTCCACACAAGCATTTTCATCTATTTTAGCAACAATAAAGCCTTCTTCATCTGGCTCTACATAAATACAATGTGTAGGGCAAAGTTGTTCACAGGCCCTGCATCCTGTACAAAAATCAGTAATAATCATTCTTTATCCTATTGCTTTTCTCAAAAAATTATACCCATTTTCACGCTCCACATCAAGAATAGAATTAGCATGAGTAAAATCTTTTAGAGTTTGATTTACAAAAGAGAAATCACTATAGTCGATCAAATGTCTACTTTCTAAACCTACCAGCTTTAAAATACTAGCTAAACGCCCTTCAAATTCAGATGGATATATAGAAATAAAATTTGTATTCATATTAATACTAAACGCTGTAGCATGAAATGAATCTGTAATGACTGTATCTGCATATGCTATTAATCGAACAAAATCTGTAATTTTTGGCACTAACTCTGCATGACCACATTTAAAGATCTGATCATAGCGAGTACAGAAACGGACTAACTTACACCCTTTACGTTTAGCATACTCTTTGGCATAAATGTCAAACTGAGAATTCGAATTCAACTGATATATTAAAACATAAGGTTCTTTATATTTGGACACCCCCTACAAATTTCATCCAAAATTCTCTATTTACCTGAAGTGTTGGATCTAAAACATGAGTTACAGATGATAACCCTAACTGATTTTCTATTATTTCTTTAGCACTTTCCTCTCGCACAGAAATGGCACTGTATCGTCTTAAAAAATCACGAGTAGCCTCTAACTCATCTTCATCCAGTTTCGTTTTTCCAATACTTGCAGCATATGATATTTTTTCTCACATGATCAGGCACAAAACTAAGAAATAAAGGGGATAAGACACCATGATTCCAATTAGAGTTCCATGTCTGATCACTGCCTGTACAATAAATATCTGATTTTATTGGAAATGATTTAAAATCCTCTTCAGTGCAATATATTTTATCTTGTACATTTAAGTTTCGCTTCAAAAACTTAGAAAACAACTTATTTTGTCTTTCAAATGTTGGGAAAAGTAAGAATCCTATAACAAATCTCTTTACCCCTCCCATATCTCTACACCAGGTCCTTATTCTTTCTTTTGTCGAAGAAAAATCTCTACGAACATAATTTATAAAATCTACCTCACATCCCATTTCTTCAAAAATATGTTGCGTAGCTATAGCCTGAAGTACAGAACCATAGTTACGTACATTTTGAAGCGTAATTATCGTTATTCTTTTAGTTTTCATGCAGAATTAAATAATTTAGAATTTTCCAGATATGCTTCTTATTGTATATAAAGCAAAACAGAAATGATACATTCTGCGTTTGAACAAGAAATACAGTATGCCATAACTAAAACTATTTTTTAACAAATCATAGTTTGAACATTTAAAAAAGAATGATCTATATATTTGTCAACATAAATCAAATCCAGAAGTTCTCTCTTCTTTTTAAAATTATAAGGACATTGAGAACTATTCAGTATATTAATTGCATTTCCCACTGTCTCATACATTAACAATTTTACATATAAAAGAGAATTGTCATCAACTATTTTTCGAAAATCATACGGTGTCAGATATTGAAAAAATCTACGGGGGAAAGATAGGGAAGATAATATTTTGTTTTCATTAAACTTTGTCGATGTAGAAAAAACCTAACCTTATATAATGATTATAAAAAACCTTAGATAAAGTGCCTAAATTAGGTTGACAAGATATTATTTTTCCCATAAAGTCAACATCTTCACCACCTGATGTAAAAAATGTATCAAATTGAATATTTTTACTTATAATAAAATGTCTTCTATATATACCATCCCAAACACAAGTCAGAGCTCCTTGCAAAAACAATTTTATGTAATTATCACCCACGCATTCTTTATAATATTCTTTCGTTTCAAAATGAACAGCACGTGATTCAATTAGCTTTCTTCCTCTTATTTTAACCACATTATGTCCATATTTCACAATATCTAAATGATTTTCTAAAGCAAAATTCAAACTATCTTCTAATAATCCAGGCAAATATTCATCATCATGATCAGAAAAGGCTAGATATTCTCCTTTAGCAATCCGTAAAGCGACATTACGGGCAGCACAAATTCCAGCATTCTTTTGATGAATAACTTTCACTCTTTCATCACTTGTAGCAAACTCATCACAACGTTCAGAACTTCCATCTGTAGATCCATCATCCACAAGAATCAATTCGATTTCTCGTAAACTTTGTGAAAGAATACTTTCAACTGCAGTCTTCAAATACTCAC
This sequence comes from Bacteroides sp. BFG-637, assembly GCF_024793605.1. Lineage (NCBI taxonomy): Bacteria > Pseudomonadati > Bacteroidota > Bacteroidia > Bacteroidales > Bacteroidaceae > Bacteroides > Bacteroides sp. BFG-637. The sequence goes on from NZ_JANUPD010000002.1 coordinate 5,345,606, forward strand.
CAGAATTATAAACTGGCATTATAACAGAAATTTTAACGCTATAATTTTCCATATCTCCCAATTAATGTATGCCAATATCCTAAACCGATCATCTTAGCTTTTGTTATTTTATTATTTTCAAATAGCATAACTAGCATAAATAACCGTAAAGAGCGATAAACAGCTCTCATAACAAAATGATGACGCTTTCCTAAATATATTCCATTGCGAATCATATAATAATAACGCAACGGTGAATGATGATAAATCTGGTATTCTTTACCAAACAAATATCGTAGTTCGCTATGCCCCACTTCATGTAACAAGGCTGTATCATTGGTACGAATAATTTTATAACCACATTCTCGCATAGAAAGGCATATATCAAAATCTACTGAATCAATAAAAAAGTCATCAGGAAATCCACCTATCGATTTCCATGCCTCAAGATTCATCATTGAAGCAGAAGTTATACACATTGGAACTTCCTCTACCTCGTGTTTCATTTTTGCATTTGCCGCTCACCAAAATTACGGTCTATAATTTTACAACAAACGATACCTATTTTTTTTTCATTAACAAACGAAGAATATACGGACACTAAATTTTCAGGAGCCACAGAATCTTGATCTAACGTAATAATCCAGTTATAATCATTCTTTTGAGCAAATACTGCAGCTTGATTCAAAGCCGTCGCAATACCCAAATTTTCTTCATTGTCAATGAAAGAAATATCCTGTATACTCCTTCGTCATATCTATCACTTCTCCGAAATTCTTTGATCCATTATTTACAATTATCAACTCGCTAACCTGTGGTAATATAGCCTTAATATTTAGAGATAGCCGCTCAATATCAGGATTATATAGCACTATCGACGCAATTATTTTCATATTTCCATACAATATTTACAGACCATTTATACACTAATCACATATCTATACTAAATACTATTTTTCTTTTTTCAAAAAACACGTATTAAGGCGACCAATATTATAGTAAATACTAGGAAATCTAAGCAATACATATAACTCCAACAATAAATGCCATTAAATCCTATTTTTGCATATAAATTCAACAAGATCAAAGAAGAAAAACTATTCGCTTGTTTTTTAGTAAAGAAAACAAAGAAAAAGCCAATACAAATAAGAAGAATAATCCGCCTAGAATATCAAAATCGAGAAATGCGTCCCCCATTACAGTATAATATACGTACATCCGAATATGCATAATATTACTAAGTGAAACATAATCACGCGAATCAAAATATGGCGATAAATCTTTCCAAAAGTATATCCTTGTCCCATTAAATATACTATAGCCGTCACTATGATTACGCACATACCATCCTGCTTCTGAGAAGTTCACAAACCCCCTCACCTAAATACCTATAAATACCAGATAGGACTACTTCATTCCCCCTTCAGCCCGCGCTATAGTCATAACGACAAGAACTAAAGCAAAAATACCCAAAACTATAATGCCGATTACAGATATTATTCGCTTTACTTTCCTAGAAAAACTTCTGTAGAAAATCATATAATTAAAAAAAACACACAAAATGACTGAAACAAAGCACCACGTCCACCAAACAACATATCAAGTAATACAGGATTAACTGCGCCAAAAGCAGCTAGCACAACCCAATACCAACGTTTTTTCTGCTGAATCAAATAAAATACGCCTATCGGTAATATATATTGAAACCATGTTGTTATACCATTAAGAAATTTCCCCAATGAAGACATATGAGCGCGAGTATCTATTACTGTTCCCTGTCTATCAAAATAGATTTCCGCCATACTACGGCCTGATAATTTCAGGACTTGCATTAAATTTTCAAAAAATGGAATAATTGAAATTATACCCAATATGACAAAGCTTACGAAAACCAAGTCATGCCCACCTAGCCGAGGAATTCTAACATACCTAATAGCTTCCATATTTCCGTAATGGATATATCAGAATCAAAAAGCCAAAGAATAAATACAATAATGCTATTAATGAAACACTCTTTCCATTAGATTCAGTAAGTGATTTGTAAAGAATAGAATCATAATAAAACAGACTGCAAAAAGAAGAGACCAAGAATATGCCTAATACTAATAAAGCATAATATTTGCCAGAATCTTTACTATACCAATTATATATAAAAAGCCCTAGATATAAAACGAAATTCACAACTAAATATATATTCATAACCTAGTCCCCTTTATTATACTCTTCATTAGTCGCATACGATGTTCATATATAAAATAGAACATCATTACTATAAGATAGACAGCAAAGGAGGTGATAACATTCATATAACTATTCATTATGACAAAAAAGAATATTAATATTAATTCCCCAATTATATTTTTTCCTATGTTCTTAACACCCACTGATTTTGCAAGAAGAACTTCTGCTACTACACTCCGCACAGCTATAGACAACAACATAGATATAATGACTGCCTTTAAACTATTAAAATAAAATATAGAAATTGATATGGCACATACACTACAAAAGAGAGCAATAAGGTTACACAACAGCAACTGACGCACTTGATTAAAAACCTTGAAAAGCGTATTACAAAGAAGGTTCATTTTGGTATCAAAAATACAAAGTGGCATTAAATACAAAAGATATTTGACCGATTCTAAATACTGTGGTAACCAAAATTGCACAAAATAGTAAATAGGCATATATAACAATAAAACCATCGGAAGATATAATGCTAGCACTCCTCGCATCTTAATATAAAAAGCATTCACCTTTGTCACATCCCAGCGTTTCAATTCCGGAAATAACACAAGACTGGCCTGCATTACAAAAAGTCATAAAGAAGTTTACAAACATAAAAGCAAAAGAAACCACAGCAAAAGATTTTATCCCCCATGTTTGATCAACCAGAAATCTGCCATAACCCAATATTAACATCCCACAGATATTAGCTAATAAAAGCACTATCCCCATTTTCACATTCTGCATCATTTCAACACGATAGGATGCTTTCGATGATACAAATACAGCTTTGACAATCTCTTTTGATTTCGCTATATAGTAGATTTCGCAAGCAATGTTACTTATGATATAACAAATTATATATGGTTCAAAATGAGTAATTCTAAATCCTAATAAAAAGACAGTAAAAGCAACAAAAAACAATGTCATCAGAATCTTCCCTAATGCGACAGATTTTATATCATTAACTGCTTGCAATACATACATCAAAAAACTCATGATATTACTCAAAAATATAAAAAGACAACTAGCAAGTATTGTATAAGTACGAGCAGGAGTTACATTTATCAATCCAATATAAACAAAAACAAGTAATATCAAAATCTGCCAAATAGAAAACATTCGTAGTTGATAGCCTAAAGAGGAATAATCAAGTTGACGATATTCCTTTCCTCCTTCACGTAAATATATACCATCGATTAATCCAAAATGAAGAAATCCGCCATATTGTGTATAAAAGATAAATAATTGCCAATAACCAAATTCCTCTACCCCTAGGAGCTTAGGTATAAGCATTGACCACAAAACGCTCTGCACAAAATGCAAACCTTGTGCGCCAAAAGCATAAAAAAGTTTTTCTGTAAAGTTCCCATCAAGAAAAGGGGTTATTGATCATACGCAAAAAATGATAAGAAATGCATTTTTTATAACCGCATTTCTTATACTAAAATATTTAAATGTACTTATCTATTCTTATACATACTTTCATAATACTTTTGATATGCCCCACTTGTCACATTATCCATCCACTCTTGATTATCCAAATACCATCTAACAGTTTTCTCTATACCTTCCTCAAACTGTAAACTTGGTTCCCAACCTAATTCATTTTTTAATTTATTTGAATCAATTGCATAACGCAAATCATGTCCTTTACGGTCTGTTACATAAGTAATCAAATGATCTGAAGTACCCTCCGGATTACCTAACAAACGATCAACTGTCTTTATAATAACTTTTATCAGATCAATATTCGTCCATTCATTAAAACCACCAATATTATAAGTATCAGCTGTTTTTCCGTTATGGAAAATCAAATCTATCGCCCTAGCATGGTCCACAACATATAACCAATCTCTTACATTTTCTCCCTTACCATACACTGGCAAGGGTTTGCCCTGACGGATATTATTTATAAACAATGGAATCAGTTTCTCCGGAAATTGATAAGGACCATAATTATTGGAACAGTTAGTCACAATGGTAGGCATACCATAAGTATCATGGAAAGCCCTCACAAAATGATCGCTACCTGCCTTGCTCGCTGAATAAGGACTATGGGGCTGGTATTTAGTTTCTTCCGTAAAGAATGTACCATCGAATTCCAAAGCGCCATAAACCTCATCTGTAGAAATATGATAAAAACGCTTACCTTCATAACATTCAGGAAGTGCCTCCCAAGTCAACTTTGCAGCTTGAAGTAAAGAGAGAGTACCCATTACATTCGTATGGGCAAATGTAAACGGATCTTTTATACTACGGTCTACATGACTTTCAGCAGCCAGGTGAATAACTCCATCAATGTGATACTGCTTGAAGATTTCTAGCATTTTATCAAAGTCACAGATATCAGCCTTTACAAAGGTATAGTTAGGTTGATTCTCAACATCTTTCAGGTTAACCAGATTACCGGCATAAGTCAGTTTATCCAAGTTAATAATGTGATATTCAGGATATGCGTTAACAAACAAACGCACTACATGCGATCCGATGAAGCCTGCTCCACCTGTGATCAGTATATTTCGTGTAATATTCATATTCATTCTAATAATCAGATTGTTGTTTCAATTCATTTATACATTTCTGCAGAGAGTCTTTCCAATAAGGAACTGTGATTCCAAAAGTAGATTTCACCTTTGTTTTATCCAGTACAGAGAAATGAGGACGCTTTACCTTACTGGGGAATTCATCGCTGTGACAAGGTTGAATATCACACACATTGCCACTCAAGTCACAGATTTCCTTCGCAAAGTCATACCATGAACACACGCCTTCATTACTGAAATGGTAGATACCTTCTTTATAAAGTTGATTCTCCTCAATCACTTGATAGATAACAGAGGCCAAGTCTCCGGCATAAGTGGGAGTACCAACCTGATCAAAGACCACTTTCAGGGTATCTTTATCAGATGTGAGTTGTCGCATCGTTTTTACGAAATTCTTCCCATAAGGGGAATAAAGCCAGGCGGTACGAAAGATAAGATAATGACAGCCGGTTTCCTGTATGCTATGCTCACCGGCCAGCTTTGTTTTACCATACACACCCAAAGGATTAGTTTCCCAATCTTCCCGACAAGGGACATTTCTGTCTCCCTGAAAAACATAATCAGTAGAGACATGTATTAAGGTAGCATCAGTTTCTTTTGCTACAACAGCCAGATTCTCCACTGCCTTATTATTCAATAAATCAGCAGTCGCAAAATCGTCTTCCGCCTTGTCTACATTGGTATAGGCAGCACAATTAACGATGACATGAATTTGGTTGTCATTGACCATTTTACGGATAGAATCACGACTGGTTATATCCAACTCTGCCACATCGGTAAAAATATATTGGTTGGAGCTGGTTGACGACACACGGCGCATCTCATTGCCAAGCTGACCGTTAGCTCCTGTCACTAGAATATTCATTGAGCTTAATACAGATTTTCGTTATAATCAAATAACCAGCCGGCTTCTTCCAGACGTTCGTGATGTTGGTCTTTCCCGGAAAGGATTATTTTATCAGCAGGAACCCTCCAGTCAATTTTCAACGCGGGATCATCCCAAGCCAGGGCACCTTCACATTGGGGAGCATAAAAGTTGTCACATTTATATTGAAAGATAACCTCTTCCGTCAGGACAACAAAGCCATGGGCGAATCCACGCGGAATAAAGAACTGACGGTGGTTTTCTTCAGTCAATTCCACCGATACATGCTCTCCAAATGTTGGTGAGCCTTTACGGATATCGACAGCCACATCAAGGACAGAGCCTTTAATGACACGTACCAGTTTACTCTGGGCATAAGGTGGCTTCTGAAAATGAAGACCACGTAAAACACCATAGCTGGATTTACTTTCATTATCCTGGACAAAATCTACCTTACGAACCTTTTCTGTAAATTCACGTTGAGAGAAAGATTCGAAAAAGTAACCACGGTCATCTTTAAAAAGGCGGGGTTCAATGATAACAACGCCCTCAATAGCAGTTTTGATTATTTCCACTGTGATTAGTGTTTATTAATTATTTAGATTACCGGAAAGGAAGATGGCATTATTCCAGTCCCAGTTCATTTATGTATTTAGAAGCGTAGAACAACCAAAAACAACCAGAAATACTCAAGCGTAAATCTTTATCTATCAGCATATTCTAAAAATTAACACTTTTCGGCTGCTTTTTGATGCTTCCCAAATTTCCACATATTTTTGAGACGTATTTCTGACGTGGAGAATTTGTGGAGCTTGTTTTTTGTCACATCATGCAGACAGTTCACAAGGGTTTACAACCGTTTACGACAAGCGACAGCAACCGTTCCTTCTTGCAGCGATGGTAACATCGTGCAGAAAGGCGACAACGGTTGACTTCCGTTTACTTCCATTCACCATTTCAGGGATACACGATTAAAGGAATGAACCAGTAAACGATAAAGCAGCATGAAAACAACCAGAAAATGCAGTTTTTGCGGCAAGTCATTTGTAACCCGGAGCGGGGTACAGAAATATTGCAGCGAGGCTTGTCAGGCGGAAGCCAAACGAGCCAGAACGGAACAGAAAAACAATCTTTTCAAAGTCGCCCAACCCTTGATGGAGATACAGCATCAGGAGTATCTCACCTTTTCCAAAGCAGCCACGCTCATGGGCTGTTCCCGGCAGTATGTTTACAAACTTGTAGCCCTCGGCAAGCTGAAAGCCTCACGCATCAGCAACCGCATGGCATTCATCCGCAAGGCAGACATCGAGCGGATGCTGGAGGGCAACCCTTACCATCGTGTCCTGCCCGGCTGCACTTCCACACCGAAAAAGCCGCTTCCATCTTCTTTGCCTGCCAAAAGAGAAAAGAGGGAAAAGGATATAGATGAAGTAATGGACTTCTATTCAGGTGAGAATGTGATGTCGCTCTTCAAGGTCAAGCAGTCGTGGCTCTATACCACCGCCAAGCGTAACCGCATCCCCATCTGCCGCATCGCTGGGAAGAACTATTACAGCAAGAAGCATGTTGACGAGTTTTTCGGTGTGGCTGTAGATACAAGCAATATCACTGACTGGCTCCTGATTGAAGAAGCGGAAGAACTGTTCGGCATGAAGCCGACCGCACTCCGGGCATACGCCCACCGCCACAAGATACCGACCAAAAGAGAATACGGGCGCACCTACTACTCCAAATCCCATTTGGATGAACTCCGCAGGACAGACCTCATAAACGATGAACGCTACTACACCGTGGAACAAGTCCGGCAGATTTACGGGCTTTCCTCAGCCAACATCAGCCATATCGTCAAGGTGAAGCGCATCGAAAAGATAAAGGTCGGAGTGAAAAACCTGCTTTTGCGCTCCGATGTGGAGCGTGTCATGGCTGAAAGGGAGAAACAACCGTGAGCAACCGACATTTCCGGAAAATTATTTCAAAATGATTGCCGTGGAGGTATTCACGGTTGTTTCACGTTGTTCCTTTGTCACCGTAAACACGGGGACACCTCCGAAAATGTACAACCAGTTAAAACAACATCATTATGAGCAAATGCAAGACAGTTACCTTGCGCAAGCGCAAGATTAAGAACGGTACACAGTATTCGCTGTGTCTGGACTATTATCCCGGCTATCGTGACAACACCACCATGAAAGTGATTACACGTGAAGCTCTGGGAATTTACATTTTCGCCAAACCCGCCAATCAGCAGGAGCGTGACTTCAACGCACGCATGATGAAAAAGGCGGAGATACTTCGCAACAGGCGTTACGAAGCCATCTTCAACGAAAATAACGGCTTCTTTGACAAAGCCAGGATGAAAGGGGATTTCCTCGCCTACTTCAAGGAGCTGGCAGAGAGGAAGAATATCAAGTGGCAGCACGTTTACAAGCACTTCGAGCGGTTCGTGAACGGCAAATGTACCTTTGAGGAGGTGGACGTGGACTTGTGCCGCAAGTTCATGGAATACCTGCTTAACGCACCCCAATCCATACACACCAACCAAAAACTGCATGTCAATTCTGCGGCAGGCTACTGGTCGGCTTTCCGTGCGGTACTTCACACCGCCTACCGGGACAGGAAGATAAAGGAGAACCCAAACGGATTCTTAGACCGCATCGAGTGTATTCCCACCATGAGGGAACATCTGAGCCAAGAGGAACTGATATGGCTTGCCGAAACCCCTTGCGAGGAAGATGTCTTGAAAAGGGCTTTTCTTTTCGCCTGCCTGACCGGACTGCGGAAGAGCGACATCAGGCAGCTCACTTGGCAGCAGATACAGCCGTACACCAACGGTAAGATGTTTGTGACCACCCGTATGCAGAAGACGAAGCAGATTGTACACAACCCCATCAGTGATGAAGCCTACGGGCTGCTCGGAGAACGGTGCGAGGGGCTTATCTTTGACGGATTCAAGGACAAGATGCTTCAAGGACCGCTCAAACGCTGGCTCTTGGCGGCAGGCATTACCAAGAAGATAACCTTTCACTGCACCCGGCATTCATTCGGAAGCCTGCACGTGGAAATGGGTACGGACATGGCTGTCATACAAGCCTATATGGGACACAAGAACATTACCACCACACAGATTTATTCCAAGATGGCGGCACAGCAGATGTGCGAGGTCGTGGACAAGATAACCCTGAAACGCAAGGAGACATAAGGCATCCTCAAAGTCCGGGATATTCATAGGGAGCGGTTATTGCGTGGAGCTTTAACCGCTCCCTATGTTTTTTACCCACCATTCCTTAAAAAGTCCTTAAAGTACGATAATCGGGTACGATTTCGGACATTTGGTGAAAAACATTGAAAAAGAAACCACTAACCAAGGATAATGAGCAATAATTGGAAGAAGACTATTAAATTTGCGAAAACAGCAACAAGTAACAACCGAATAAGACAAGAAACATGGAACCGTCCGTAAAAGACAAACATATCATTTGGGGATTTGTCGGCTTTGCCATCCTCCTAATATCTTCCATAGCGACACTGGTTGTCGCAGATAAATTCAATCAGGACAACTTTGTGCGTCTGATAGTCTTTGTATGCAGCAACCTCCTTGGCTGGCTGCTCTATTTCTCTTTCCAGACAGTCATTTTCGACACATACGAAATCTACCGAATCAAGTTCGGCAAGAAAAAGACACCTGTCGAAATTGCAGAAGTTCGGGAAGACCAGCCCCAAGATGCACACAAGCCTGTACCCCCGGCATCAATGCCGACAGGAGGGGAAGCAGCCCCGGATATAAGACCGACAGAGATTGCCATATCCCCGGAACTTCACGAGAAAAACCGTGCCGACTACGAGGACAGGGAGCAGCGGGAAAATGAAGAGCGCATCGCTATGGTCATGGAATACATCCATTTCATTATGCCCCGAATTGCCGACAAGGAGACCGTGAACCACATCTGTGGTGAGGTCAACAACTGGATGCGGCTTCACAGTTACAAGCCCAAGCCAATAAAAGGACGGCTGACCAAAGACATTTCAAACATTCCGCTCCGGCATTTCGTGTGGAATATCTCCGAGCGTTTCATGTACAAGAAATACTACACGGGGGACAACCGTGCCCGCTTCATCAGCACCCTTTTTCCACGGGAGTTTGCCGATACGGACATAGCGACCATCAAGAACTTCAAGGTAGAGCCGTTAAAGACACTGATTCCCATTGACGAGCCGGAAAACGGCAGACTGGATTTCCATTATCCGGCAGATTATGTACGGAAATAGTATAACCAGCCTTTCCATAACCAATAATCGTAAGTATTCAACAACAGATAACTATCTGTTCTACACCGCTTCCCGAATAATTTTGCCCGTCATTCACGGTTGGGCATCATTATTCGGGAATTATTTTGCAATGACCATTCGTGGAAGTATTCACAGCTGTATCATTCCAGTCCTTTGCGCCAAGCCTTACAAAAGAGGCGACTACGCAAATGGAAAAAACAGTGATTACATTCAACGACCTCCCGGAGGTCGTGGCTCAGCTTCGGGACGAGGTGATGAGCCTGAGAAACCTGCTTACCGAGCAGCGCAGTGTGAACAATGCAAAGGCGGTGGACACCCATGTCCCCATGTCAGTGGAAGAGGCGGCGGAATATCTGGGCATTCCCAAAGGCACGCTCTACATGAAGCTGTCAGAGGGAAGCATTCCCGCCACCAAACCCGGCAAACGATATTGCCTTTACAGGGACGAACTGGACAAATGGCTGGAATCCTCCCGTAAGAATCCCGTACCCCTGTCCGATGAGGAACTGAGCGAATCCTTATCTTCCTCCCACCGCCGCAAACCCGCTCCACGTAATTGGTAAACGTCATGGAAGAGGACAAGAATTATATCAGTCTGATACATGGCGACCTGACGAGGGCGACCCAAGTGCAGCACGGAATGCCGGACAGCATCGGTGTAATGAGTATCAAGACCGCCAACCGGACGATACTTGAAGCATCGCTGTTGCCCACGCCCCGTGCGCTGTGGGACAGTTTCTGGTATGAGGGGGAACTGTCCTGCCTCTTTGCGGATTCCAATGTGGGCAAGTCCATCCTTGCTGTGCAGATAGCCGACCGTATCGCCCGGACGGACAATGTGCTGTATCTGGATTTTGAACTGTCCGAAAAGCAGTTCCAGCTCCGCTATACCAACGAGCATGGGAAGCCCTACACCTTTCCCGAAAGGCTGTACCGGGTTTCGCTTGACTGCAATTCGTTGCTGGAAGCCGATTTCGAGGAAGCCATCATGGGAGGTATCGAACAGATGGCTCTGCAAACCGGGTGCAAGATTTTCATCGTTGACAATCTTACCTATCTGTGCTGCGCTATGGAGAAGGGCGATGCGGCAGGACGGCTGATGATACAGCTCAACAACCTCAAAAAGAAATACGGGTTGTCCGTCCTTGTGCTGGCGCATACGCCAAAACGCTCTTTGGACTGCCCCATCACGTCCAACGACCTTGCCGGCAGCAAACGGCTCTACAATTTCTTTGACAGCGTGTTCGCCATCGGGAAGAGTGCGCAGGATGGAGAGCTTCGCTATGTAAAACAGCTCAAAGTCCGATATGGGACATTCTCCCACGATGCGGACAATGTAATCATCTATGAGATTGAGAAGGTGGACGCTTTCCTGCAATTTGTGTTCAGGGGCTATTCAACGGAAAAAGAACACCTGAAAAAACTTGGCGACAATGAATCCAGCCAGAGGGACTGCCAAATATTACAATTGTCCCGGTCGGGAAAGTCCGTCAGGGAAATAGCCTCACAGGTAAATTGCGGAAAATCCACTGTCAGCCGGATAATCCAGCGCAACAGGAAAGTGGAGGAATCTACTGTTCCAAGTGTCCCGCTGTCCCAACCCGGAGGAAACGGGACGGTGGGACAATATGGGACAGGTGGGACAACGGAGGAAACAAGGCAGACGGAGTTGTTTATCGGTCAGGAAAGAGAGGAGGACAAGCCATGAAACAACCTGTACATATCTGTATGAAGGATAACCGCCTTGTTTATCAGAACGGTAATAGTACAAGCGGGAATCTGATTTCCCAAAGTGTCCCAAGGTGTCCCACTGTCCCGACCCACAGGACGTGGGACAATGGGACAGGACGGTAATAATTTCATTGAAAAATAGAGGAGGCAAGCAATGGGTAATTATACATTACAGAAATATAAAGGAACGGCAACACGGCATACCTGCCCCAGCTGCGGGGACAAGCGTTCTTTCACATACTATGTGGATGAAAGCGGTACGCCCCTGCACCCGTCTGTCGGCAGGTGCAACCATGAAAGTAGCTGCGGGTATCATTACACTCCAAAGGAGTATTTCCATGACCACCCCGAATGCCGTACTGCCAACGGTTTATCTTTTGGCAGGCAGAGGTCAGAACGGAAGTCTGTGCAGATACCACCACAAGCAACCATAGGCTGCATACCGCCAAAGTATGTGGAGAGGTCGCAAAGCGTGCATAGCAATTTTTTCCGCTTCATTTCATCGCTCCTTGGTTCCTATTACGGCAGCAAGGCAAAGGAAGTGTTGAAGAGGTTGCTGGAAGAGTACCGTTTGGGAGCTACCCGTGACGGGGCTGTCATCTTCTGGCAGATAGACCGCACAGGCAGGGTACGCACGGGCAAGGTGATGCAGTACAATCCCAATGACGGACACCGTGTCAAGGACGGACAGGCATCGGCAGTGGACTGGATACACAGCCTGCTTAAAAGGCGGCATGAGCTGGCAGAGGAATGGCAACTGTCCCAATGCTTGTTCGGTGAACACCTGCTGGGCACTTATCCTGACAAGGTCGTGGTCTTGGTGGAATCTGAAAAGAGTGCCGTTATCGGCTCTGCCATCTTCCCCGGCTATGTATGGCTGGCGACAGGCGGCAAGAGCCAGTTGGGAGAGGAAAAGCTCCGTGTGCTGACCGGGCGCACCGTGCTCTTCTTTCCCGATGCGGACGGATATGAGGAATGGAAACAGCGTGCCGAAAACATGACTTTTTGCAAGACGGTCGTGTCCGACATCATTGAGAAGAATGCCACCCCGGAACAGAAAGCGGCACACATAGACATAGCCGACTGGATTGTCTTCCAGATACGGGAAAGCAAAATAAATTGTACAGCCGACCACTTGGTGGAGGCGGAAAGAATCCTCTGCCGGATGATAGAAAAGAATCCCGTCCTGCAAAAGCTGATAGATGATTTTGACCTCGTACTGGTCGGTGCATCCCCAATCGGCAGCAGCGGCGAAAACCCTCCATAACGGAGAAGAATGGAAGCCGTAGGCTGTGGGTAAAAGACAATGGCTTGCCATTGATATAGCCCACTATAACTACACGCTCCGCTTTCGTAGTTGTGGGCTCTCCCGAGGGGATTAAGGCTTTGCCCTAATAACCCACTCAGGGCGTTTCACCCCTGAGAACCCAGAGCAAAGAGTGACCCTCTCTTTGCAATCTTCGCTTATGGGTTGCACCCCTAAGAACCCCGTGCGGTTATGAGCGGACAGCAATAAGTTTAATCAACAACCCAAATCAAATTTTGAGAATATGGCTACAAAAAGCAGCATACACATCAAGCCTTGCAAGACCTCGTCAAGCGAGGCTCATAACCGAAGGACTGCCGAGTATATGCGCAATATCGGCAAGTCCAAAATCTACATCGTGCCCGAACTCACTGCCAATAATGAGCAGTGGATAAATCCCGGCTTCGGCAATCCCGACCTGCAGGCGCACTATGACTACATCAAGCAGATGGTCAAGGAAAAGACAGGTCGTGCCATGCAGGAAAAGGAGCGTGAACGCAAGAGAAAGAACGGAAAGATAATCAAGGTGGCGGGATGCTCGCCAATCCGTGAGGGCGTGTTGCTCATCCGACCGGACACGACACTGGCAGACGTGCACAAGTTTGGCGAGGAATGCCAAAGACGTTGGGGCATCACACCGCTCCAAATCTTCCTGCACAAAGACGAGGGGCATTGGCTGGGCGGACAACCCACCCAAGAAGACAAAGAAAGTTTCAAGGTGGGCGAAAAATGGTTCAAGCCAAATTACCATGCGCATATCGTGTTCGACTGGATGAACCATGACACAGGCAAGAGCCGCAAGCTCAATGACGAGGATATGACCGAAATGCAAAGTCTGGCATCCGACATTCTCCTGATGGAGCGTGGGCAGTCAAAGGCTGTTACAGGCAAGATACATTTAGAGCGAAACGATTTCATCATTGAGAAGCAGAAAGAGGAAATGAAGCGTCTTGACGCTACAAGGCAGTACAGGGAGCATCAGTTGGAAATAGCGAATAAGAAAATGCAGGAAACGGAAACCATAACCAACGCCCTTATCGAAAAGGCAAATGAAAAGGAACGGCAGAGTGAATACCTTGACAGGGCTATCAGCGAGAAACGCTCCAAGCTGAACAGGGAAAAAGGGAGCGAACTTCTGAATGCCGCTGTCGGCTGGGCTACCGGGAAATCGAAAGCCCTGAAAAATGAAATAGAGGATTTGCGCAGCGAAATTTCCACGCACGAGGAAACCATTGAGCGGTTACAGGATAAAATCCAGACCATACAGAGTGACCACCACCGGGAACTGATGAAACTGGAAAGTAGGCATCAATCAGAGTTGAGCCGCAAGGAAGCAGAACATGCACAGGAAACCACAAGGCTTAAAAACCGGATTGCATGGCAAAGCCATATCATCGGCTGCCTCAGTTTCCTGCTGCTAAAAACAAACGACATCTTCCGCAAGGCTGTTCACTGTATTGTTCATTTTGCCCGTGATTATTACAAGCCCCGTTTTGATACGGAACAGGTGTCGGACATCAAAAGTGCCCTTAACCTGTTTGGGGAGGACAGGCAATCACATCGGGCGGCAGGTGATTTCCTGTATTTCACAGCCAAGCAAAAGGGCGGGTTTGACAATCGGGAGCAAATCAAAGCCAGACGGGAAGTAGATAATGTGGTAGAGGGACATTATGACCAACAGCAGAAAAGAGGTTTTTCTATGAGAAGATAATTCTCTTAATTTGTATAATAACTTTTTGCAATAAGAATAGCCTAATAGAGTTTTAGGATTCCATTAGGCTATCTTGTTCTATTTTACGCTAACTTTCGTCATCTGAATCCGCATAAAGTTCGCATTGACGGATAACGGTTTCGAGGGCTGCTTCTTGTTCTTCAGGCGGGTACTTGTACTTTTTGAGCAATCGTTTTACCAGAGAGCGCATCTTGGCACGAGCTGATTCTTTCTGTCGCCAATCAATGGTTTTACTACTGCGTAAGGCTTCAGTCAATTCCTTTGCCATAGCAACAAGTTGGTCGTTTTCATAGAAATCCCGTACAGCTTGCGGTTTTGTCAAGGCATCATAAAAAGCTTGTTCTTCTTCGGTCAGCCCCAATTCAGACGCTTGTTCTGCATTAGCTTTCAACTCTTGTGCCATTTTAAGCAGTTCCTTGATAACTTCCTCGTTGGAAATCAATCCACGCAAATATTCGGCAAGACGGGCATCGAGCATTTCGCTGAATTTCTCGGCTTCAACCATTCTCTTTTTAGCGTGCTTTTTTATATGCTCTTCAAGCAAGCGTTTGAGCAGTTCGAGTGCAAAGTTTTTCTCTTTCATCTCGGCAATTTCTTTCAGGAAATTCTCATCAAAAAGAGAAAATTCAGAGCCTTTGGTATTGAGTATTTCCACCACGCCATCTGCTTTGATTGCGACTTTGAGCAACTGCGTAATACGCTCATCTATGATTTTTCGAGTAATCTGCTTATTCCCGGAAAGACGTGACAGTAATGTCCTTACAGCTTCAAAATATGCCTCTTCAAAACGCTCAGCAGGAGTCAGCAAACTGCGACAAAGTGAAGCCGCTTGCGACAAACGCTTGCTTTCTTCCATAAAGACTTTTTGAGCTTCAGAAGAAACTTTATCTTGAGCAGCAGGTTCTGATGGGACAAGATTATTCTTATCAAGTAACACATTTACACCACCTCTAATGAGGTTGGCTCGTTGCAGATTTGAACAATCAGAAAAAGCAGAATAATCATAGCCGTTCAGACATTCCCGACATCGCTTTAAAGCTGAAACAAACTGCTGATAAGCGGTTGTCTTGATATTTGGGTCTCCGAAGCGTTTTTTGTCGCGTCCTGTATAATCGTGCATGGCTTTTTTCAGAGCTTTGGCAATACCGATATAATCCACCACCAAACCGCCGCTTTTTTCAGGAAATACACGGTTTACCCGAGCGATAGCCTGCATCAGATTATGTCCTTTCATCGGCTTGTAAACATACATTGTTGCAAGCGAGGGCACATCAAATCCCGTGAGCCACATATCCACGACAATAGCGATTTTCAGGGATGAGTTGTTATCCTTAAACTGGCGAGCCAGCTCCTCCTTCCTTGCGCCCGAGCCGATAATATCGTTCCATTCTACGGGGTCTTGGTTTCCTTGCGTCATAACCACAGCGATAATCTCTTTCCACTGTGGACGAAGTTCTATCAGTTTTTTATAGATGTCTATCCCGGTGGCTCGGTCAATCGCTACAATCATGGCTTTTCCTGTAAGCAGGTCGGCACGGTTATTCTCGTAATGGTCTATGATGTCCTTGCATAATGTGTCAATAGTCTGCGGGGCTGAAAGCAGGGCATGAAGCCGTGCATTTTCATCCTTGGAGCGTTTAATGTCCTGCTCCTCCGCCCCCTCTTCAGCAAGTTTGTCATACTCGCTGTCAAGCAATCTGAGTGTGTCATCATCCAAATCCAATTTCAGCAGGCGGCTTTCATAATAGACAGGAACAGTTGCCCCATCTTCCACAGCTTGGGTCATATCGTAAATGTCGATATAGTTGCCGAAAACCTCCCTTGTATCGTTATCGTCTTGTTCGATGGGAGTACCCGTAAAGCCGATAAATGCGGCATGAGGCAAAAGTTTACGCACAATAGCTGCAAAACCGAGTTTCAACTCTCCTGTTTCAGTATCTATTTTTGTTTTGGTGTTTGATTGTGTACGGTGGGCTTCATCACTAATCACAATCACATCAGAACGGTTGGTGATTAATTTTTCACGGTCTTTGAATTTCTGGATATTGGCAAAGATAATACCGTGACTTTTACGCTTTTCAAGCAATTCATATAAATGTTCTCCATCGGTAGCCTTGACAGGCTTTTGACGTAAATAATCGCTGCAAGCTGCAAAGGTACTGTGCAGTTGATCATTCAAGTCAAGACGGTCAGTTAGTACAAGCAGGGTTGCACTCAACAGATTCTTTAAAAGCTGGTGGGCATAGAACACCATCGAAAGACTTTTACCTGAGCCCTGTGTATGCCAAAATACACCGATTTTTCCGTCTTTACGTTGCAGGGCTTGCTTGGTACATTCGAGAGCTTTCTTTACAGCAAAATATTGATGATAGCCTGCAAGAATACGGGCTTTTTTATCCACTCCCATCGTGAGAGTAAAATCAGCAATAATATCAATGAAACGATGTTTGACAAAGATACCATTGAAGAAAGTTTCAAAATCGGCAAATGCCGTGCTTTCATAACTTCCGTCTGTGGTTTTCCACTCCATATATCGGTCGAGTGGTGCAGTAATCGTACCCACCCGAGTGTCTGCCATATCACTTATTACGAGCATTTGACAAACAGTAAAGAGCTGTGGAACAATACGCATATAGTTTTGCAACTGTTGGTGGGCTTCCTCCGAATTAGTAACTTCACGAGAAGGAGACTTCAATTCAAAGACGGAGATAGGCAAACCGTTGATGAATACCACGATGTCAGCACGTTTGGTAGATTTGCCATTTACTACAGTCCATTGATTAGCTACAACAAAAGAGTTATTGTCTATATGGTCAGGGTTCGTTTCGATTATCTTGATATGGTCGCTGCGTAATGTGCCTTGAGCAGTCTTAAAAGTCACATCCAAACCGTTTTGTATCCAATCGGTAAGAGTAATATTCGCACCAACCAAAGGTAAACTGAATTGTTCGCGTATTTGACGGATGGCTTCATCTACGGCTGCGGCTTTGTCTGTTCCATTGATGACCAACATTGCCTTACGCAATACTCCCGGTATGGTTGCATCAGTAAGTTCCCGACCTGTTTCGGCTTCAAGTTCCGGACCATAATGATATTCATAGCCCATTCCCTTGAACAATGAGATTATTGATTGCTCATATGAATCTTCTGTAAAATGGAACGTATTAGGCATAATAGATTGGAATTAAATTATCATTTATACGGCGGTTCAGTTCAATTTTATCATCGAAGGAGGAAAGAATATCAGCAATACATCTCTGCTCTTCAAGTTTTGGCAATAAAATAGGTATTTCAGCCATTAGCTTTGTGTTAATAGAAGGCATTGTTGCACCAACTGCTATACTCTTAATATATTGCTTAACAGACTCTTTGCAGAAATAGTAATATAAAAATAATGGATGGCAATTATTGCCACATCTAACGCGCAAGCATCTACCAGAAAAAAGCCAATCATTTTCAGCCGAAGTTACATATGAGCATCTATCTACAGAGCCAACGCGACTAAATACTATATCCCCCTCTTGTAGCAAATATTTAGAAAGCCTCTTTTTATCATCATCAGAGACCAATGGCAGATTTTGTTTTGAAAATCGCCTATTCCCTAAGTGCTCAACTGTTACTATAGGAGTTCCAGTCGAAACATAGTCTTCATTATGTAATTGACTGCCAAAAGGACCAGTCTGTACCTCTGCAATATCTGATAATTTATATTCTTCCATAAATGAGAATTTAGCAGTTTAAATCATTAATTTTCAGTTTCCCCGACATTAATTTCGGGATAAGTGTATCGCGAAGGCTAATAAGCCTGTCATTTTCTTGTAGTAACTCTGCCATCCGTTTATAATAAGAGGCAAGTACCTCATCCATCATTTTGGATTCACTATCGGATGGTTTTCTTATCTCAAAATCAGGTAATGCTTTCTTGCTAAGATGAAGTACAGTCGTTCCGTTTACATACCCAAGGCTATGCCCCTTAAATAGCTTGTTTTTAAGCATTGCTGCAAGTAAAAACCTATACGGGAATGTTTCTTTGGGTAGGACTTTTACCAAGTCCATTGAGAAAATAATGCTATTATATTTACCGTAAGTAAGCAATAATTCAGCATTACCGATCACATCTGCATTTTGGGTAAGGTCGGTATGCGCAACTAAAATATCGAATAAATTAGCATAATGGCATTCTTTAAGTTTCGCAGAAGGATTAATTTCCTTAAAACCATCAGCTTTAAAGCCTCCATTTCGCCCAAAGTTTTTTATGGTTGCCATGGCTATATTTGAGCAATCGGTCAATTCTTCGCCTGTATATGAATATCCACCAACGAAAGAAGCCACTTCCGACAATGACGTTTCTTCCCAATTAGGATTGGAATTATCCACGAACCACGACTTGAACAACGCTTGTGCCTGCTGCTCTAAATTATCATTTATACGGCGGTTCAACTCGATTTTGCTATCAAGTGAAGAAAGAATTGAAGCTATCTTTTCTTGCGTTTCCAAATCTGGTACTTCAACCTCATAGTTGGAGAATGAACTTTTATTTATAATAGGTACGGCAGTGGAAGTTTTACTAAGATAATTCAATTCCTTACCGACCAATGTCATGAGATAATACACAAAATCAGCATCAAACCGCCGATTGGGGATAATAGAATTAAACTGTTGGTTGGTTATAGTTGGTTCTGATGTCATTACGACCTTACCCAAATCAGTACCAATACAACTTACGCACACAGAGTGCGGAGGGAGCAAACAATTTTTCACTTCGTTCAATCCTTGTTCTGTAAGGGTCTTACCTGTTTTAGGAACGGACTTATAAGATAAGTCATCTGATGGGGTAAGAAAAGGAATATCACCGCCATAGTTTTCAACAATAGATGTTCTGGGAGTTTTCCCAGTAACAACTTTGCCAATATCTGATATGTGTATTTTCTTTAGCTCCATAAATGAGAATTTAGCAGTTAGTTTGACCATCCAATTTATCTTCTATCTCTTTGATTGATGGCATTGTACCTTCAACCTTTTCAGGATAGAGCTTTTCAAGCTCATATTCGGATATTCCGAGAGGCTGGCTGCTTGATTCCAGCGCATATTGAGCCAATGTGTTGTTCTTCTGCTTACAAATAAGCAATCCGATTGTGGGATTGTCTCGTCCCTCTTTGCGAAGTAGATGATTACAAGCGACAACGTAACCACCCAACTGACCTGCGTCAGCAAAATCGAATTCTCCGATTTTTACTTCAACTACGACATAGCAAGATAATCTGAGATTATAGAAAAGCAGGTCTATAAATTTTTCCTTCTCAGCTATTTGCAAGCGATACTCTTTGCCTACATAGGCGAATCCGGTACCAAGTTCCAACAAAAAATTAGTGATATTGGTCAGCAGTGTATCTTTCAGTTTGCGTTCATTGTATTTCCCACGCAAACCAGTGAAAGAGAAATCGTAGGGGTCGCGTGTTAATTCCTGTGCCAAATCGCTATCCACATCTGGAAGTGTATTCTTAAAATTTGTCAGAGCCTTACCACTTCGCTCATACAGATTTGTACCCAACATATTCAGCAATATATCTCTACTCCAACCATTTTCCAATGTTTGGCGTACATAGAACAAAGCCTTACTTGAATCATTGGAACATTTGTCTATGATATAGCGGTGATGCCCCCAAGGTATTGAAAACAAATCGGAGTATAATCTTTCCACAAGTTGTGGAAGATTTTCCTTTTCAGATTCTTCCACAACTTGTGGAAGAATTGCAACCTGTTGGTTATAAAGGGTATAAAATCGCTTTGCGTATCGAATTGAAGTTTCGGACAGTCCTTCAACATCAGGCATTTCATGACGCAAGTCACGGCTTAATGTAGCGTAAAACTTACTGCCATACTTGTTATCTGCTTGTTTCTCCTCAATATCTTTACCAAGCTCCCAATAATAGCGCAGCAGTTCTTTATTCACCTTTATTGCTGCCTTGATTTGGCTACCACGATAACGCTTTACAAGCTCATCAACCCATAAAGAGTAATCCTTATCTAATATGCCGATTGATTTATCCATAATTATTTTTCGGTTTCTATTTCATTAATTTTCAACTCACCTGACATTAGCTTTGGTAAAAGTGTGTCACGCACTTTTGCCTGTTTTGCATTTTCAAGGCTGTTAGAAAGTATCGTTTTGATGAAAGGTAGAACTATTTCGCCAAACTTTTTCACATAAGGGCTTTCATTTGAGTATATGGGCAAACATTCAACATCTTTAGTATTAATTCCGGGAATCGCAGCCTTACCTCCAATTGAATTTAATTGGTTCATAATGTATGGTGTTTGCATATAAAAATAAGCAAACACATTATAGCCACAGTCCATTAAGTCCAAAAGAAAAACGTGTTCATTGATATACATTTCATTGAAAGGGAATCCTTCTCCAAAAATAGTGAAATTTGGAATAAAATACCCCGGCTTGCCCCCGTCTTTGTAAATCAATAGTTCATATCCATTAATTTTTCCTTTTTTTATCGTTTGAGCATATTCTTCGGGGATATATTTTGTCTTAGAGTAATCATAATATCCCAGCCCCTTAATGTTTTCTGCTCCAATGCTCGGAACGCCTATCAATGTAGCTCCACCTTTCGGTCTTTTCCCGCTTTCTATATTATGAGGTATATTTTCAATATATGTTATTGGTAGCTCTTTAGGAGTACTCCCCAATACAGAATTGACAAATTCACCGTCCCTGAACGGCTCGAAATCCACAAACCAAGCCTTGAACAACGCCTGTGCCTGCTGCTCTAAATTATCATTTCCGTGTCTATTTTGGAAAAAAGATGTGCTTCTACCATATGTCGAACAATACCACATGCTAATTTATAAATTTACGGTGAGAGAGTTTGACATTATTTTGATTAACCATCGCATAGTGCATGGTGGTGTCAATCTTGACATGACCAAGCAAGCGTTGCACTTGCTCCACAGGCATACCTTTGTCTATAGCCATAGTAGCCAAGGTACGGCGGAACTTATGAGGGTGAACACGTACGATTTTTGCCAAACGACCGATTTTGCGCAAACGGGTTTCCACGCCCGAAATCTCAAGCCGTTTATGCGGTTTTGCCAACGAAACAAAAAGTGCTTTGTTCCGGTCTTTACGAGAAGTCAAATATTGTTGCAAATGAATTTTTGCACGGGCGTTGAAGTAAACAATACGTTCCTTGTTGCCTTTGCCGAAAACAATACATTCGCGCTCGGAAAAATTGATGTCTTCACGATTGAGCTTCACCAGTTCACCCACACGCATACCCGTAGAAGCCAACAAATCAATAATGGCAAGGTCGCGAATTTTGGTACAACTATCCCGTAGCTGTTCGATATTCTCATCACTCAACACCTCTTTCACCTGTGTCCCAGTTTTTACCTTGTGTATCCTGCGGACAGGACTTTTGACAATATAGTCTTCTTCTTCAAGCCAAGCGAAGAATGACGAAAATATCCGACGGATATTATCAATGGTCACTTTGCTTGATTTGTTCTTTCTTTGGAATACAGCGAGGTAGGCTCTGATGTCTTCTGTCGTGTAGTCGGTTATCTTCTTAGGCATCTTTTTGAATAGTTGCCGAATGGTAGAACCGTAGTATTTGATTGTCGGAGTAGTGCAACCCTCCACTTGTTTTGCCGACAGAAATATATCAAGCAAACGGTCGTTAGACGCTGCATTTTCGTGCAGGGTCTCGCCATCCTCTGTAATAGTGTATTTGCTTACAACTTGAAGCAACACACTATTAAGGTGAGCTACTTGTTCAAAACTTAATACTTCTGCCATTGCGGTGCTGATTTCCTGAATTAATTTTTCTTTCATATCCTCGTTATTAATGTGAATCTAACGAAGAGTAGAAGTCGTTTCATTTGACGGTAAAACCGATACTTGCCAACCGTTTACGAATTTCATCTTCAAGCGTATGTGATTGGGCAAACAAATCCGAAAGTTCGGAAGTAAGGCGTTCCATCTTTTCTTGGAAAGGTTCTCCGTCTTCCTCCACTTCAGCAATACCGACATAACGTCCGGGAGTAAGAATAAAGTCTTGCTTTTCTATATCTTGAATAGTGGCAATAGCAGAAAAACCTTTTTCAGTTTCAAGCGTCCCGGCACGAAACTGTTCAAAGGTATCTGCTATGCGTGCAATATCATTGCCATGGTCTTCTGTTTCTTCTCCACAAGAAAGTTCACGGTGCGTACGGTCTTTCATATAACCCATGTTACGGGCATCTATAAAAAGCGTTTTGCCCGGTTGTGCCTTCTTCTTTGTCAAGAACCACAGACAACAAGGTATCTGCACATTGTAAAATAATTGCGATGGCATGGCAATAATGCTTTCCACTAAATCGGCTTTGACAATATTTTTACGGATTTCTCCCTCTGTGCCTTGCTGTGATGATAACGAACCGTTAGCAAGAACCAGACCGATACGTCCATTGTCTGCCAAGTGGTATAGCATATGCTGCATCCATGCAAAGTTGGCATTACCCTCCGGTGGTATTCCATATTGCCAGCGTGGGTCATCTCGTAATTGGTCGCCACCCCATTTAGAAATATTGAACGGTGGATTAGCCATTACGAAGTCCGCTTTGAGAAACGGGTGCCTGTCATCGTGGAAAGAATCACCGGAACTATCACCAAAGTTGGCTTCAATACCACAAATGGCAAGGTTCATTTGTGCCAACCTCCACGTGTTGCTGTTGAGTTCCTGCCCATAAACAGATATTTGATTGATATTACCCCGATGTCGTTCGATAAACTTACTACTCTGCACAAACATACCTCCCGAACCACAGGCAGGGTCAAAAATTTTACCCTTGTAAGGTTGGATAACTTCAACTATGGTACGGACAACACAGGAAGGCGTATAGAACTCACCGCCTTTCTTACCTTCTTCGCGGGCAAATTCTCCAAGGAAATACTCATATACACGCCCAAGTACATCGCGAGCTTCAGAACCGGTAAAATGCAGGTTGTTTTCAAATATATCAATTACATTACCCAAGCGGCGTTTATCAAGCTCCGGTCGGGCATAGTTTTTGGGAAGAATACCTTTAAGTTGCTTATTCTCTTTCTCCAATGCTTCCATTGCCGCATCCACAACAACTCCAATTTCAGCAGTAAGTGAGGCTTTAACAATTTTGTCCCAACGGGCATCAACAGGAACAAAAAATATGTTATCGCCAATATATTCATCCGGGTCTTCCTCAAAGCCAGCACCCTCTGCAATCAGTTCATCGTGTTTGACTTTGAAGCAGTCGTTGATATATTTTAGAAAAACAAGTCCGAGTACAACACTTTTATACTCGGCAGCATCAAGGTTGCCACGCAATTCGTTTGCGGAATCCCATAACGTCTGCTCGATGGTTTTCTTTGCTACATCTTTTGTTTTTGCTTTTTTTGCCATGGTCGTATATAAAAGCAAAACTCCATCACTATCCCTGCGAGGCAGACCAAAGCCTATAAGACAGCGAAGGAGTTTCGTATGTTATTTATTCTTATTCTTCAGGTCATTAGCGCAGTTGCTTTTTCAGTCACAAAGGTAATGCCTTTTCGTGGATTTTCTTGCATAATCCAGAAATAACTATTATTTGAACCTCACGTTTCATTAACTTAACATCAATGATGTATTCGACAACAGAGACAAATTACCGACTAATATTATCATAATAAGATTACCAAACATTGCCATACATTGCAGTGAAATAACAGAAATCAGCCTTAGCCCTATGTGTGAAAATCATTCTTTTTTGTCAGTTCGCTTCAAATATTCATTAAGAACTTCTCTTGCATAATAATAGCCTCTTTCTTTGAATCTATTCCATGATATAATCAACAGTATCATTGCAATCGGCCAAAACTGCCATTCGTTATAAAAACGAAAAGCACACAGAGTGTCTGCAATCAATATTGTTGTAAGCATTGTTCGTGCCCAAGCATATTGGGCATTAAAAGCTGGAACTCTACAATCCTCACATCCATTGACTTTTCTCATGGCACATCCGAACATTTTCCGTTCAGAGGCATGTTGGTCATTCAATTCTTTTTTCAACGTTGCTATTGCTTTTTCGGCTTCATAGAATTTAATACGCTTACATCCTGTCCAATTTTGTCCATTCACTAATGTAAGCAGTTTATCTGATGGCATACCATTTATTGTTTTGTAATAAAAGCCTTCAAGCAGGCTTCCGATAGCATTAATAAAATATCCAGCTAAATATCCTAATGCCAGATATACAACACCATCTATTTCTATATTTCCGATAAAAAGATAATTAATGGTGGCCACAATAGTTACACCTATTATGGTATTTGATAATAAATCGTAGTATTTTATATCCATAAGTATTTCATCTTTAAACTACTAACGTTCCCGCATAATACCAATCTACAATAGAAAATCCATAAACGGTTCGCGTAATATTTCCTTTTCCTTGTTTAGCTTTTAGGCATGTGGGCTTATTATTAATTTTATTTTTAGTGTAAATATGCACTTCTTTGCCATTATTTTCAAAACGTATATCTCCAGCTGCATTTTGAGTAATAGTCTGCCTTGAATCACCGTAGTCAATATGCTCGGATGGCGCATTACCTATGATGATTAATTTAGGGTTTAATGCCTCTAACAAATCATTAGGAACAGCTCCTGATTTGCGACCATGATGTGGCTGAAACAATATGTCAACTTGTGGAATATTATTTTTGTATTCATCGTAGTATGCTTGTTGCATTTCTGTTTCCAAATCCCTCATCCACATATAAGTAGCACCATTTTCTATGCTATATGTGAAAATTGGGCAAATATTATTTACCTCTTTGCCTTCGGAAACAAGTTTAAGTGCCTGCTTAAATTTTTCGTTTTCTAAATCGGGCCACATGAAATTTATTCCAGAACACCCATTCTCGTCATTTGTTTCATTGAGCCAAGCACGTCTAATGCCACGCTTTATGGCAAAATTTTTATTAGCAAGTAGCCAATGGTAGCGAGTTAAACTATCATCGTTATCATCTGTCGGACGATTATTATCTACCGCGTAAAAATTTGTAATTTCCCAACTATCATCCAAATATTCTATGCCTGCTATATGATCGTTGTCCGGATGTGTTGATATAAAACGACAAACTCTGCCAGCAGACTCATTTTTGATCTCTTTTATAATTTCATCTTTGCGGGCATTATTCCCATCACCATCTTTTAGATAGCAATCAATAACAGTAAAATTTCGGGAACCATGTTTGATATAGAACATATCCCCTCGAATATCTCCCTCTGGGAATGAATAAGACTTTACTATGGACATGCTAATTTAATTTAAAATGTTTATACTTAAAATGGCAAACTATATGCCGAATGTCTTTCTACAATCAAAAACTGACAAAAAGTCAGTGCTTGGCACATTTTCTTATTTGACATAATGGTGGATGTAGTTCATCATTATGTCCTCCGAAACAACATCACAACTTTTAAAGAAATATAGTACCATTTGTGATGGTTTAAATGAATGAAAAAAGAAGTGGAATTTTGGAACAAGCTGCATCGAGAGAAGGAGAAGGTGTCAGTATTGACACTTTAATGAGTTAAGAATCAATAAAAGCGTTAAATCTTCGTCCTTTAGAATGTACCATTAAAGATTAAGGCCATATTTCTGACTTATTACTTGCAAAATATTGAGTAATAATCGGTTGCAAATACGGGTGTTTACTTTTAAAAGGTACTGGCCATATTGGTTCTTTAGCATGGGCTTGGCCAGTTCACGCATTTTATCCGCTGTTATCCAGCCATGACGCAGGGCAATACCTTCAAGACACGCGACTTTCAATCCCTGACGTTTTTCAATCACTTCAATAAAAGTGCTGGCTTCGGAAAGAGAATCGTGCGTGCCGGTATCAAGCCAGGCAAAACCACGGCCTAATAGTTGGACCTTTAATTGGTGGTCATTGAGAAATTCCTGATTAACGGTAGTGATTTCTAACTCTCCACGGGGAGAAGGTTGTATATGTTTGGCTACATCCACCACTTTATTGGGGTAGAAATAGAGTCCCACTACAGCGTAGTTAGATTTTGGGTTTTCTGGTTTCTCTTCGATACTCAAAACATTTCCATCCTTGTCAAAGTCAGCAACTCCATAACGTTCGGGATCGGCAACCCAATAACCGAATACGGTTGCTTTCTGCTCTTCCTCGACTGTACGGACAGCCTCCTGCAACATGCGGGTAAAGCTTTGACCATAGAAGATATTATCACCTAATACCAGACAGACGGAATCATTGCCGATGAAGTCTTCACCGATAATAAAGGCTTGTGCCAGACCGTCCGGAGAGGGTTGTTCGGCATATTCAAACCGTACTCCATAGTCGGAGCCATCACCCAAGAGACGCTTGAAGCCCGGAAGATCATAAGGAGTGGAAATGATCAGGATCTCACGGATTCCAGCCAACATAAGGACTGAAATCGGATAATAAATCATGGGCTTGTCAAAGACAGGAAGCAACTGCTTGCTCACTCCTTTGGTGATAGGGTACAGACGAGTGCCTGAACCACCAGCTAAAACTATTCCTTTCATAAAAGTTTATTTCAATTTTAGAAAATAAGTAAGCTGTTTTGAGATGGACACAAAGCAGCTTTTATTCTGTGTTTATTTAAACGGTTCCACATACCCAACCGGCATATCCGCACAAGCACACCCCAGCATATTCAACCGGACAGCAATCTTACTCCTGCCATCCACCGTGACAAGCTCTCCTACAAGACCAGTCAAAGGACCTTTGACAACACGTACTTTTTCACCACGTGCCAAAGGAGCACTATTCATACAGATTGCCTTTTCGGAATAGTCGAGCATAAAACGGAAACGGGCCATTTGTTCATCAGGAATGATAGTCGGACTGCTCTCACCGCGCATTACCATATAACGACTAACTGTAGAAAAGGAAAGAACCTCTTTACGTTCTTTAGGATCAGCATGTACAAAAACCATCATCGGAAGCAGCACGGATTCAACCACTTTACGGCGGTCGCTCCATTGATGTACTTCTTGCTGAACCGGTACAAAATTTTCAATCCCCATTTTGTCTAAACGTTCGGCTACCTTCTTCTCATGATGCATACGAACCAGAGCGACATACCAGCGTTTAGAGTGTGCTACGCCTTCCCCTGTCCCAATTTTAGGCCCAGCACTTAAAGTTTCTTTCGTTAGAATCATACTTTTTACCCCTTAAGTTTCCGTTACTTCTTAGGTAACGGAAATTATAGAGTACTGGACACCTACCACAAAAAGAAGAAGAAATACGTACGAACAAGGGAGTTTAGATACATTTTGCCTGATATACAGAGATATTTGAAAAGTAAAGGCAGTCGAATTCATAGAACATGAAATAGGAATGTTTCATGTCCCGATACATTTTTACTGTATATTTAAATAAAAAGAGAAAAAAAAGGAATTTTGCTTGTATGTTATTAACAATTTTGTCTATATTTGCACCGAATAATTTCCGTTACCTAAGAAGTAACAGCTGCGTATTTAGACTGGTTATCAAAGACTTAATATCCTTTTCAAAGAATTCCCCTATAATTCCTGACGTAAGAATAATTCAGTCGATTTACTTTGGTACGCTCATTCAAATCAAAGCCTTTCAAGTAAATTTGTGTTGTCTTAATAGATTTATGCCCCAATGACTCGCTAATCATTTCGATAGGTACTCCCCTGTATTTAGCGGTAGTTGCCCAGGAATGGCGAAATGTATAAGAAGTTACGGATGAATGAATACGCAGTTTCTTGGCTAAACTCTTCAAATCATTATTAAAACGACGCAGTGTGGATTGATATTCTATATATGCCGCTTCTCCATCCCGTTTATTCTTTCCACTTAATATATAAAAAAGATAATCCGGATGCTCGGGAAGAACAACAGAATGCGTATTACGAAGCCGGGAAACAATACATGAAGCCGATTCTAAGATTTCTATACTCATTGGAGTTCCCGTCTTGACACGGTTGTACTTCAATATATTCCCCTCCAAATTCGACTTTTCCAAATGAGCAAGATCGGCGAAAGGCATTCCGCAGAATAAAAATAACAAATTAGCGATGGCTTGCGTCCGGCGAAGTTTTTCGGACTGCGGATCTTTATAAAGCAGCGTGTGTAATTCATTTATAGGAATTGCTTTTTTCTGACGAGTATCTACTCCGGTAAAGACATCACGAAACAAGCGATGAATATAAGGAGCCTGATGAGTATCTACTCCCTTATTGTATATGCAACGTAACATTCGCATATAAGTGGAAATCGTGTTCAACTTCAAGCGGCAGGACATCAGATAACTGCTATACCGCTTCAAATTCTCACGAGTAATCAAACTGAATGACACACATTCTGTTCCACAAAATATGGTGAAAGAGCGAAGTGCATTCTCATAAACATGCGCTGTGGCATAACGCCCTTCCTGACGCAAACAATTTATATAATTATTTGCACATACGGTAAATCCGTCTTTTCTCATAATTTACTTTCTATATTAATTGATTAAAATAAGTTTGATATTACGAGAAATAGAACGAATTTACAACAAAGAAGGTGATTTACGGTCGTTTTCTTATAAAGTTTTTAGTAACCTATACGATTTAATACTAAATTTAGCTATTCCTCGCCGGAAAATTATAGTAGAAAAGGAATGACGGAGAAATTACATTTCTACAACAAAGGCCGCTCCCGAATATCAGGAACGGCCTTAACATTTTCATTTCAATGTGATGTCAGCCTCTTTTCAAAAAGATGACATTCTGCTTATTTATACTCTGCCCAGCTCTTGATAGCTATATCATCCACACTCATCGTACAGAAGGCATTGATAAATGCACTAGCCAAACGGGCATTTGTAATCAACGGTATATTCAAGTCAATGGCAGCACGACGGATTTTATACCCATTACTTAATTCTCCAGCTGTCAGATTCTTCGGGATATTGACTACCATATCGATTTCCTTGCGATGAAGCATTTCCAATGCCTGCGGATGCCCCTCCTCACTCGGCCAATAGACATGAGTACTCTCGATTCCATTCTCTGCAAGCGTTTTGTGTGTACCACCCGTTGCAAAGAGTTTGTATCCCTTATTCACCAACATACGGGCCGCATCCATCATATCAGCTTTCTGTTTCATTGTTCCCGTAGACAGCAGGATATTCTTCTTCGGAATACGATAGCCCACAGAAAGCATTGCTTTGAGTACGGCACAGGAAGTATCCATACCGATACAGCCCACTTCACCGGTAGAAGCCATATCTACCCCCAATACCGGATCGGCTTTCTGCAAGCGGTTAAAGGAGAACTGGGAAGCCTTGATTCCTACATAATCCAGTTCGAAGAGATTCTTTTCCGGTTTCTCCACAGGCAGACCGAGCATTACTTTCGTTGCCAGTTCGATAAAGTTGATCTTCAACACCTTGCTGACAAACGGGAAAGAACGGCTGGCACGCAGATTACATTCAATCACCTTGATATCATTGTCTTTCGCCAGATATTGAATATTAAACGGACCGGAGATATTCAAAGCCTTGGCAATCTCACGACTGATACGCTTAATACGGCGAACAGTTTCTACATATAACTTCTGTGGCGGAAACTGAATCGTTGCGTCACCGGAGTGTACTCCCGCAAATTCGATATGTTCACTAATAGCGTATGCCACGATTTCTCCATTCTGCGCCACCGCATCCATTTCCACTTCCTTGGCGTGTTCGATAAACTGGCTTACTACCACCGGATGCTTCTTCGATACATTGGCTGCCAGTTTCAAGAAACGTTCCAATTCTTCCTGATTAGAACAAACATTCATTGCAGCACCCGAAAGCACGTAAGACGGACGAACAAGTACGGGAAAACCGACTTCTTCAACAAACTCCTGAATGTCATCCATAGAAGTCAACTCACGCCAACGAGGCTGATCCACACCGATACGGTCGAGCATGGCAGAGAACTTCTCACGGTCCTCGGCATTGTCAATACTCTTGGCACTTGTACCAAGAATATGGATATTCTGTGCATCCAGACGTAAAGCAAGGTTGTTCGGAATCTGACCACCGGTAGATACAATCACGCCATGCGGATTCTCCAGTTCCAGAATATCCATCACACGCTCGAAGGTCAATTCGTCGAAGTACAAACGATCGCACATATCGTAGTCCGTAGATACGGTTTCAGGATTATAGTTAATCATGACACTGCGCCATCCCTCTTTGCGAATGGTATTCAAAGCCTGTACGCCACACCAGTCAAATTCTACCGAAGACCCGATACGGTAAGCACCGGAACCCAGTACGACAATAGACTTATGATCTCCCAAATAATGCACATCATTTGCTACACCGCTATAAGTAAGATACAGATAATTGGTTTGTGCCGGATATTCGGCTGCCAACGTATCGATCTGTTTCACTACCGGAAGGATCCCCACACTCTTACGATAATTGCGAATATAAAGAATTCCGTCTTCCATGTCTCCCTCGTAGCCGACAGCACGGGCAATCTGGAAATCAGAAAAACCCTGAACTTTAGCTTTACGAAGCAATTCGTCCGGCAAATCGGCAATCTGTTTGTGGTTATTTCCCCAACTATGCAACTCTTCGGAAGTGTTCATGATATTCATCAACTTCTGCAAGAACCATTTATCAATCTTAGTCAATTCGTGCACCTGATCGATGGTGTAGCCGGCACGAAACGCTTTCGAGATCACGAAAATACGTTTATCGGTCGGTTCACGCAAGGCTTTGTCAATGTCGGAGATAACCAATTCTTTGTTCTCCACAAAACCATGCATTCCCTGTCCGATCATACGAAGCCCTTTCTGAATCGCTTCTTCAAAAGTGCGTCCGATAGCCATTACTTCACCAACAGATTTCATGGAAGAACCCAGTTCTTTATCAACCCCATGGAATTTACCCAAATCCCAACGAGGAATCTTACATACGACATAATCCAATGCCGGTTCGAAGAAAGCAGAAGTAGTCTTGGTTACAGAGTTCTTCAGATCGAATAGTCCATAACCCAATCCCAATTTGGCAGCAACGAAAGCCAGCGGATAACCGGTTGCTTTGGATGCCAAAGCGGAAGAACGGGAAAGACGGGCGTTCACTTCAATAACCCGATAATCTTCGGATTCGGGATCGAAGGCATATTGTACATTACATTCACCCACAATACCAACATGGCGGATGATACGTATGGCCAACTCGCGAAGTTTATGGTATTCTTTATTCGTAAGCGTTTGAGACGGAGCAATAACAATAGATTCACCGGTATGAATACCCAGCGGATCGAAGTTCTCCATATTACAAACGGTGATACAGTTGTCAAAGCGGTCACGCACCACTTCATATTCCACTTCTTTCCAACCACGCAGTGATTTTTCCACCAATACCTGCGGAGAGAAAGAGAATGCTTTTTCTACAAGAAGATCCAGTTGTTCTTCATTATCACAAAAACCGGAACCCAAGCCACCCAATGCATAAGCCGCACGAACAATTACCGGATAACCCAGCTCTTTCGCTGCACGACGAGCATCTTCCGCATTTTCTACGGCCTCACTCTTAATGGTCTTTACATTGATTTCATTTAATTTCTGAACGAAAAGTTCACGATCTTCGGTATCCATAATAGCTTGTACCGGAGTGCCGAGCACCTTTACATTATATTTTTCAAGGATGCCTTCCTTATATAAAGCCACTCCACAATTTAAAGCCGTCTGTCCACCGAATGCCAGCATGATACCTTCCGGCTTTTCTTTTTGAATCACTTTCTCTACGAAATATGGAGTCACCGGAAGGAAGTAAATCTGATCCGCCACTCCTTCAGATGTCTGTACCGTAGCAATATTGGGATTAATAAGAATGGTTTCAATACCTTCTTCTTTCAAGGCTTTGAGTGCCTGCGAACCGGAATAGTCGAACTCACCGGCCTCACCGATTTTCAGGGCACCGGAACCCAACAGCAATACTTTCTTTATATTTTCTTTCATGATTGTCGGTTATTTTAGCAGGTTTACAAATTCATCGAACAGGAATTCCGTATCTGTAGGTCCGCTCGCCGCTTCCGGATGGAATTGTGCAGAAAACCAAGGATTCTTTTTATGTTTGATTCCCTCATTGGATCCATCGTTCATATTGATGAACAACGGCTCCCAGTCTGCACTCAACGTATTATTATCTACAGCATAACCGTGGTTTTGTGAAGTAATAAAACAACGCTCCGTACCTACCATACGCACCGGCTGGTTATGGCTACGATGTCCGTATTTCAATTTATAAATTTTGGCTCCGCCTGCTTTTGAAAGCAACTGGTTTCCCATACAGATACCGAAAATAGGCAATTTCTCGTTTGCCATCGCCTTGCGAATATTCTGCACCGCAGCATCACAAGTATCCGGGTCGCCCGGTCCGTTGGAGATAAATAACCCGTCAAATTCGAGTCCGTTGTAATCATAATCCCAAGGCACACGGATTACTTCCACACCACGTTTCAGCAGACAACGAATAATATTTGTCTTTACACCGCAATCTACCAGAATAACCTTCTTAAATTGAGAATTGAAAGTTGAGAATTGAGAATTAAGCTGCGCATAGGAGCTATTTATGGAGAAAGTTTGTGAAGTTCCGGCAGGAAGATAGCAAATAATCTCTTTGCAAGATACACGATCTACATAATTGACGCCTGCGTATGCTGCTTCAGGCACATTATCCGGCTCATCATCGAAAACGATTTTCCCCATCATTACTCCATGTTCACGAAGAACCTTAGTCAGCTCGCGCGTATCGATGCCTGTGATGCCGGGAATTTGCTCGCGTTTCAGCCAGTCGCCGAGACTTTCCACTGCGTTCCAATGGCTGTATTCATAAGAATAGTCACTTACGATAATCGCTTCCGCATGGATTTTCTCACTTTCCATGAAAGTGGCAAGTCCATTCGGTTCGATGGTAAAAGGAGGAACACCGTAATTGCCTACCAGAGGATAGGTAAGCGTCATCAACTGTCCGGCATAGGAAGGATCAGTAAGGCTCTCCGGATATCCGGTCATGGCAGTATTAAAAACTACTTCGCCTGCCACCGGCTTCTCGTAGCCAAACGACTTACCGGAAAACCGGCTCCCGTCGTCAAGGATTAATGTCACATTTCTCATTCTTATTATTGAATCGTTGTATGGTTGTTAGAATTGATACATTTGTTCTATGTAGTCGATGAATGCCCGGTTCACCATTTTTACCCCTCCCGGGGTAGGGTAATTGCCGCTAAAATACCAGTCGCCCTTATGATGCGGACAAGCCTCGTGCAGTCCTTCCAGCGGTTGATAGACGATTTCCACTTTCGCTTTTGTCCCCTTGGGCGTCAGCAGTTCCACCATCTTGGCAGAGATTTCCTCATCGGTGAACGGAGCATAGATATCCTTCACATAGTTTACCATCTGCTCTTTCGGCAGTCCCACCTGATCTTTCGATTTACGGTAGGCAGCCGCAATCACATCTTTCATATCCCGCTCCTTTAACAGTTCGACAGCAGCCCTGAAAGCGATAAACTCGCTCATCTTTGCCATATCAATACCGTAATAATCAGGGTAACGCACTTGTGGAGAAGAAGATACTATCACAATCTTCTTCGGACCCAAACGATCGAGAATACCGATGATACTTTGCTTCAGCGTAGTACCACGCACAATGCTGTCGTCAATAATCACCAGATTATCGACACCGGGTACCAGACTTCCGTATGTGATATCATACACATGGGCAGCCAAATCATTACGACTGTTTCCTTCGGCAATGAACGTACGGAGTTTGATGTCCTTGATTGCCACCTTTTCGCTACGAATACGACGGGAAAGAATAATTTCCAGTTCATCCATATTCGGATGATGCCCCAATGCGGCAATTTGCTGCACTTTCTCCTCATTCAAGTAATCGTCCAGTCCCTGCAACATTCCGTAGAAAGCAACCTCCGCAGTGTTGGGAATAAAAGAGAAAACCGTATGATCGATGTCGTTATTGATCGCTTTCAAAATTCTCGGAACCAACTTTTCACCCAACCGTTTCCTTTCCTTATAAATATCGACATCACTGCCACGGGAGAAATAGATACGTTCGAAAGAACAAGCATGATTCTCGCGCGGCTTGTTAATTTGCGAAGTACGGATTTTACCTTCTTTGCTGATTAACAATGCTTGCCCCGGTTGCAATTCTTTGATTTCCTCAAACGGAACATTCAAAGCAGTCTGGATCACCGGACGTTCGGAAGCAAGAACAGCTATCTCATCATCCCGATACCAGAATGCAGGCCGGATTCCCCACGGGTCGCGGATGGCGAAAGACTCACCGCTTCCGGTCAATCCGCAGATCACGTATCCCCCATCCCATTCGCGGCTGGAAGTACGCAACACGTTTGCCAAATCAATATATTCTTCTATATAATGAGTGATTCCCATGCCCGTAAGCCCCTCGGCTTCAGCAAGATTGAATACACGCTCCACTTCACGGTCAAGACGGTGTCCCACCTGCTCCAACATAATATATGTATCGGCATATTTACGCGGATGCTGACCGATGGCAGTGATACGGGCAAATATCTCGTCTACATTCGTCATATTGAAATTTCCGCAGAGAGCCAGATTCTTGGCGCGCCAGTTATTTCTTCTTAAAAATGGATGCACATAAGAGATTCCGGATTTTCCCGTCGTGGAATAACGAAGATGTCCCATATATACTTCACCGGCAAAAGGCAAAGTTCGTTTGGCATACGCTGCATCGTGCAACTGTTCGGGAGTGAGATCCTTAAAATTGTTTTGAACGTTTTCAAAGATTTCCGTAATGGCTCCGGAACCTAAAGCGCGTTCACGAAACATATATTCTTCGCCCGGATTTGCTTCCAGTTTCACACATGCCAGTCCCGCACCTTCCTGTCCACGATTATGTTGCTTCTCCATCAACAGGTAGAGTTTATTAAGACCGTACATCCATGTCCCGTACTTTTTCTCGTAATACTCCAACGGTTTGAGCAAGCGTATCATGGCAACGCCACATTCATGTTTCAATTGTTCCATCTATACTATTTACAATTTGACGATTTACTATTTACGATTTAAATTACCACCTGCCAATCAAACAATTTACTATCTATCATTGATTCTTCAATCGTAAATCGTAAATTGTCTAATTGTAAATCACATCACTCTACTGTTACCGACTTCGCCAGATTTCTCGGCTGATCCACATCCATCCCTTTGCATACCGCAATGTGGTAAGCAAGAAGTTGGAGAGGTACCGTAGTTATTAACGGATCGAGACATTCGATTGTTTCAGGAAGTTCGATACTACAATCAGCGATTTTGCTGATAACGGTATCTCCTTTCGTCACGAACGCAATCACTTTTCCTTTCCGTGCCTTGATCTCCTGAATATTACTTACTACTTTCTCATACAATCCATTCTGCGTAGCAATCACCACTACCGGCATTTCCGCATCGATCAAGGCAATCGGTCCGTGCTTCATCTCCGCAGCCGGATAACCTTCGGCGTGAATATACGATATTTCTTTCAATTTCAATGCACCTTCCAGAGCAACGGGATAACTATATCCGCGTCCCAGGTAAATAAAATTATGCGCATAAGTGAAAGTTTTCGATAACTCCGCCAAAGTATCATTCAACTCCAACACCTCTTTCATCTTTTCCGGAATATGATTTAACTCCTGTACGATTGAAAGATAATGCTGTTCGTCAATGGTTCCTTTCGTTTTGGCAAGTGTCAATGCCAGCATCGCCAATACAGTGACCTGTCCGGTAAATGCTTTGGTAGAAGCCACCCCGATTTCCGGACCCACATGAATATACGAACCGGTATGAGTGGCACGGGGAATAGAGGATCCGATCGCATTGCAAATACCATATATAAATGCCCCGCGGCTTTTCGCCAATTCCACAGCAGCCAATGTATCTGCCGTCTCACCACTCTGGGAGATTGCCATCACCACATCCTGCCCGTCAATCACCGGATCACGGTAGCGGAATTCGGAAGCATACTCCACTTCTACCGGTATGCGGCAGAAACTCTCAATCAGATGCTTACCGATCAGTCCGGCATGCCAGGAAGTTCCGCAAGCAACAATAATAAACCGTTTGGCATTCAGCAGCTTTTCCCGATGATCTATCACAGCAGAAAGTACCACATTATCAGCTTCCACATTGATACGTCCGCGCATACAATCATGAATACAATCGGGCTGTTCGAAAATCTCTTTCAACATAAAGTGCGGATATCCCCCTTTTTCCAACTGACCGAGATTGAGTTCCACCTTCTTTATTTCAGGTATCATTTCAACATTGCTCAAGTTGACCACCTTCAACTCCTTCCCCAGATTCAAGACAGCGATTTCCCCGTCTTCCAGATAAACCACCTTGTCGGTATATTCTACAATCGGAGTAGCATCCGAAGCAAGAAAGAACTCATTCTCTCCAATCCCCACTACCAACGGACTACTCTTACGGGCAGCAATAATCTCATCAGGATGCTCTTTATCAAGAATCGCAATCGCATAAGCACCAATCACCTCCCCTAACGCCAACTGAACAGCCGTCAACAGACTGACCTGATGAGTGACTTTCATGTATTCTATTAATTGAACGAGGACTTCGGTATCTGTACTACTTTTAAAAAGATAGCCTTTGGCTTGAAGTTTTTCTTTAAGAACGGCGTAGTTTTCAATAATACCGTTATGAATGAGAGCGAGCTTTTCGGAAGAAGAGTAATGAGGGTGGGCGTTAGCGGAACAAGGTTCCCCGTGAGTAGCCCAACGGGTATGGGCAATTCCGATTGTACCGGAAATATCTTTCTGTGTGACGAAATTTTCAAGATCGGAGACTTTCCCTTTCGTCTTATACACATTTAACTGTTGGTCATCACTAATGATTGCTACCCCCGCACTGTCATATCCACGATACTCCAGTCGCTTCAACCCTTTGATAAGGATAGGGTAGGCTTTTCGTTTACCAATATAGCCTACTATTCCACACATATTATGATATTTTTATTTCGCCTGCAAATATACACATTACAAATAACATAAAGACAACAAAAAACAGATTTATTTGACAGAAACGCATAAAAAAGTTTCAAACACATCAAAAAGTTAAATAATATATTATTTTTAGCTCAAAAAGAAACAAATTACAATCAGCTTCAAATAAGGATAAATAAGCTAACAAATTAAAAGTAAATTTCCTGTTTTTAATAACAATTTAAAAGAATAAAGATTCCTATTCTTATTTCGCGTCACACAAAAGCCAAATTTTACTATCATTTTGGAATTAAAACACTAACTTTGCCAAACAATTTGATACATCAAACAGGTATTATCATACAATAAAGCTATTAAGAATGAAGAAACAAGAACTTTTTAACAACGTAACAGAAGGATTCCCTTACCAACGACAGCCCAAACAGATGGGCTTGTACGATGCGGCATACGAACACGATGCCTGCGGTGTTGGTATGCTGGTTAACATTCATGGAGAAAAGTCACACGACATTGTTGAGTCGGCTTTAAAGGTATTAGAGAACATGCGTCATCGCGGTGCCGAGGGTGCGGATAACAAGACCGGTGACGGGGCAGGTATCATGCTTCAAATTCCGCATGAATTTATTTTATTACAAGGTATTCCTGTCCCCGAAAAAGGACGGTACGGCACAGGATTGTTATTTTTGCCGAAAAACGAAAAAGACCAGGCAGCTATTCTAAGTATTATTATTGAAGAAATTGAAAAAGAAGGACTCACATTGATGCATCTGCGCAATGTGCCCACCTGCCCCGAAATCCTGGGAGAATCAGCTCTGGCAAACGAACCGGATATCAAACAAATATTCATCACCGGATTTACGGAAACGGAAACTGCCGACCGGAAGTTATACCTGATCCGGAAAAGAATCGAAAATAAAGTCAGATTGTCATCTATTCCGGCAAAAGACGATTTTTATGTTGTGTCGCTCTCTACCAAAAGCATTATATATAAAGGTATGCTTTCATCATTACAACTGCGCAACTACTATCCGGACCTGACAAATAGCTATTTTACCAGCGGACTGGCATTGGTGCACTCTCGTTTCAGTACCAATACATTCCCCACATGGGGATTGGCACAGCCGTTCCGTCTGCTGGCACACAACGGTGAAATCAATACTATCCGTGGCAACCGAGGATGGATGGAAGCCCGTGAAAGTGTACTCTCCACTCCCACTTTAGGCGATATAAAAGAAATCCGCCCGATTATACAACCGGGCATGAGCGACAGTGCTTCTCTGGATAATGTGCTGGAGTTCCTGGTGATGTCAGGATTGAGCCTGCCACATGCCATGGCTATGCTCGTACCAGAATCTTTCAACGAAAAGAATCCGATCAGTGAAGATCTGAAAGCATTCTACGAATACCACTCCATCCTGATGGAACCATGGGACGGACCGGCCGCACTACTTTTCAGCGACGGACGATTTGCCGGAGGTATGCTCGACCGCAATGGCCTGCGCCCTGCCCGTTATCTGATTACTAAAAACGATATGATGGTGGTAGCTTCGGAAGTCGGTGTTATGGATTTCGAACCGGGAGACATTAAAGAAAAAGGTCGCTTACAGCCCGGCAAAATTCTGCTGGTGGATACGGAGAAAGGTGAAATTTACTATGACGGTGAACTGAAAAAGCAGCTGGCTGAAGCCAAACCTTACCGCAGCTGGCTATCTACCAACCGGATCGAACTAGACGAACTGAAAAGCGGACGCAAAGTTCCCCATCAGGTGGAAAACTACAACCGTATGCTTCGTACTTTCGGCTACTCCAAGGAGGACATCGAAAAACTGATTATGCCGATGGCAAGTACCGGAGCAGAACCGATCAACTCAATGGGCAATGACACTCCGCTAGCCGTACTTTCAGATAAGCCGCAGTTGCTTTACAACTATTTCCGTCAGCAATTTGCACAGGTAACCAATCCGCCTATTGACCCGCTTCGCGAAGAACTGGTGATGTCATTGACGGAATATATCGGAGCAGTCGGCATGAATATTCTGACACCCAGTGAAAGTCATTGTAAAATGGTACGCCTGAACCACCCGATTTTGAGCAATACACAACTGGATATTCTTTGTAATATCCGGTACAAAGGCTTCAAAACGGTCAAACTCCCTATGTTGTTTGAGGTTGCAAAAGGGAAAGCCGGATTGCAGGAAGCACTGGCCCATCTTTGTAAAATGGCGGAAGAATCCGTGACGGAAGGTGTAAACTACATTGTACTGACCGACCGTGAGGTGGATATTACCCATGCTGCCATTCCATCATTGCTGGCAGTAAGCGCTGTTCATCACCACCTGATTTCAGTTGGTAAACGGGTACAAACGGCATTGATTGTAGAAAGCGGTGAAATACGTGAAGTGATGCACGCCGCGTTATTGTTGGGTTTCGGAGCAAGTGCCCTGAATCCTTACATGGCATTTGCCGTCCTCGACCGACTGGTAAAAGACAAGGATATTCAGTTGGATTATACCACTGCCGAAAAGAACTATATCAAATCCATCTGTAAAGGCTTGTTTAAAATCATGAGTAAGATGGGTATCTCTACGATCCGCTCCTATCGTGGCGCTAAGATTTTCGAAGCTGTCGGTTTGAGTGAAGAGTTGAGCAAGGCTTATTTCGGAGGACTCGGTTCACCGATCGGAGGTATCCGTCTGGAAGAAATAGCCAGAGATGCCATTGCTTTCCATAAAGATGGATTTGAAGGTATTAAAAATGAAGAGTTATTAAAAAACAACGGTTTGTATGCTTTCCGTAAAGATGGAGAAAAGCACGCATGGAATCCGGAAACAATCAGCACGCTGCAATTGGCTACACGACTGGGGAGTTATAAGAAATTTAAAGAGTACACCCATCTGGTAGACGAAAAAGAGAAGCCTATTTTCCTTCGTGACTTCCTGGGATTCCGTCGTAATCCTATTTCTATCGATCAGGTGGAACCGGTGGAAAATATTCTGCATCGTTTCGTCACAGGAGCTATGTCTTTTGGTTCCATCAGCAAGGAAGCCCACGAGGCAATGGCTGTTGCCATGAATAAAATCCATGGACGCAGCAATACTGGTGAAGGTGGTGAAGATGCCGCGCGTTTCCAACCGTTGCCGGATGGCAGTTCTTTACGAAGTGCGATCAAACAGGTAGCTTCCGGTCGTTTCGGTGTAACGGCAGAGTATCTGGTGAATGCGGACGAAATTCAAATTAAGATAGCACAGGGAGCCAAACCGGGTGAAGGGGGACAACTTCCGGGATTTAAAGTAAATGATGTGATTGCGAAAACACGTCATTCCATTCCGGGAATTTCGCTAATTTCTCCCCCGCCCCATCATGATATTTATTCGATTGAGGATTTGGCTCAACTGATCTTCGATTTGAAAAATGTAAATCCACAGGCCAAAATCAGCGTGAAACTGGTAGCAGAAAGCGGTGTCGGTACAATTGCCGCCGGTGTGGCAAAAGCAAAGGCGGATTTGATTGTCATCTCCGGCGCTGAAGGGGGTACGGGTGCTTCTCCCGCTTCTTCTATCCGCTATGCGGGTATCTCACCGGAATTAGGATTGAGCGAAACACAGCAAACACTGGTTCTGAACGGACTTCGTGGCCAAGTAGTTCTGCAAGCCGACGGACAGCTGAAAACCGGACGGGATATCATCTTAATGGCATTAATGGGTGCCGAAGAATATGGTTTCGCCACCTCCGCATTAATCGTATTGGGTTGTGTAATGATGCGTAAATGTCATCAGAACACTTGTCCGGTAGGAGTTGCCACGCAGAATGAAGAGTTACGTAAACGCTTTCATGGACGCAGTGAATATTTAGTAAACTTTTTCACATTCCTGGCACAGGAAGTCCGTGAGCATTTGGCTGAAATGGGATTCACCCGGATGGATGACATCATCGGACGTACAGACTTAATCGAACGCAAGTCCGATGCCAATGACCCGAATCCGAAGCATACTTTAATCGACTTCAGCAAATTGTTGGCACGTGTTGACAACAGTGCGGCTATCCGTCATGTCATCGACCAGGATCATGGAATTTCTACTGTAAAGGATGTAACCATCATCGATGCCGCACAGGAAGCTATCGAACATGAGAAAGAGATTTCTTTAGAATATACGATTGCCAATACAGACCGTGCAATAGGTGCTATGCTTTCCGGAGTGATCGCCAAGAAATACGGTGCCAAAGGATTGCCGGAACATACGCTGAATGTAAAATTCAAAGGTTCGGCAGGTCAGTCTTTCGGAGCTTTTCTCGTACCGGGAGTTAA
The DNA here is from genome assembly GCF_024793605.1 of Bacteroides sp. BFG-637. Classification (NCBI taxonomy): domain Bacteria; kingdom Pseudomonadati; phylum Bacteroidota; class Bacteroidia; order Bacteroidales; family Bacteroidaceae; genus Bacteroides; species Bacteroides sp. BFG-637. The sequence goes on from NZ_JANUPD010000002.1 coordinate 5,387,663, forward strand.
CTTTAAACTGGAAGGTGAAGCGAATGATTACCTGGGCAAAGGATTGAGTGGCGGACGTATCTCCGTATTGCCTCCTATCCGCAGCAACTTCGAAGCCGAAAAAAATACAATCGCCGGTAATACCTTGCTTTATGGCGCAACAAGCGGTGAAGTATATATCAACGGCCGTGTAGGAGAACGTTTTGCTGTTCGTAACTCCGGCGCAGTCGCCGTAGTGGAAGGCGTGGGTGACCACTGTTGCGAATACATGACCGGAGGTCGTGTGGTAGTCCTCGGACAAACCGGACGTAACTTTGCAGCCGGTATGAGTGGCGGTGTGGCTTATGTATGGAACAAGGACGGTAACTTCGATTATTTCTGCAACATGGAAATGGTGGAACTGTCACTCATCGAAGAAGCCAGCTACCGGAAAGAGTTGCACGAACTAATCCGCCAGCATTACCTCTACACAGGCTCGAAACTGGCACGCATCCTACTCGACAACTGGAATCATTACGTAGACCAATTCATCCAAGTAGTGCCCATCGAATACAAAAAAGTACTGCAGGAAGAACAAATGAGAAAGTTACAACAAAAAATTGCAGATATGCAAAGAGACTATTAGATTTACAATTTGACTATTTACAATTTACTATTTGAATGTATAGTCTGTAAATAGTCAAATAGCAAATGACAAGATAGTCTAGAAATAGTAAATCGTAAATCGTCAAATAGTAAATAACAAGATGGGGGATCCTAGAGCATTTTTAAATATAGCTCGGCAGGAGGCGGGATATCGCCCTGTGAGCGAGCGAATCACTGACTATAGTCAGGTGGAACAGACATTGAATACAAACAGCCGTAAATTGCAGGCGTCACGCTGTATGGATTGCGGTGTACCTTTCTGTCATTGGGCATGCCCGATAGGAAATAAACAACCGGAATGGCAGGATGCATTATACAAAGGAAAATGGAAGGAGGCTTACGAAGTATTGTCATCTACTTGCGATTTTCCGGAATTTACAGGACGTATCTGTCCTGCCCTTTGCGAGAAATCATGCGTGTTGAAACTTTCGTGCGATCAGCCGGTAACCATTCGTGAGAATGAGGCGGCAATCGTGGAAGCGGCTTTTCGTGAAGGATATATACAGGTAAAGACTCCGGAAAGAAACGGAAAGAAAGTAGCGGTGATTGGTGCAGGTCCTGCCGGACTGGTAGTCGCCAATCAGTTAAATCTAAAAGGATATAGCGTTACTCTATTCGATAAGGATGAAGCTCCCGGAGGATTACTACGATTTGGTATTCCTAATTTCAAACTGGACAAGAATGTAATCGACCGGCGGATGAAGATATTGGCCGCAGAAGGAATCCGGTTTGAGATGGGAGTGGAAATAGATGTCAATCATTTACCGGAAGGATTCGATGCCTACTGCATCTGTACCGGAACACCGGCAGCACGTGACTTGAGTATTCCGGGACGTGAACTGAAAGGGATTCATTTCGCACTCGAAATGCTGGCACAGCAGAACAGGATTTTGGCAGGACAGACTTTCCCGAAAGACAAGTTGGTAAATGCCAAAGGCAAAAAGGTTCTCGTGATAGGTGGCGGTGATACAGGTTCCGACTGTATCGGAACCAGCGTGCGACAAGGAGCCGTCAGTGTCACCCAAATAGAGATCATGCCGAAACCTCCTGTCGGATACAATCCGGCTACTCCATGGCCTCAATGGCCGGTAGTCTTCAAGACGACTTCCAGCCATGAAGAAGGTTGTACACGCCGTTGGTGTCTGGCCTCCAATCAGTTTCTCGGAAAGAATGGAAAAGTGACAGGCGTAGAAGTGGAAGAAGTGGAATGGATTCCGGCAACAGATGGCGGACGTCCCACGATGAAACCGACAGGAAAAAAGGAAGTCATCGAAGCGGACATGGTATTGCTGGCGATGGGATTCCTGAAACCGGAACAGCCGAAGTTTGCCGAAAATGTATTCCTTGCCGGAGATGCGGATACAGGAGCCAGCCTCGTCGTACGTGCCATGGCAGGAGGAAGAAAAGCGGCTGCAGAAATAGACACTTATTTGACGAAATAATCTCCGAAGTAAGGAATACTAAGAAGTCTGACTGCTATTATCGGTTCGTTCCACCTAGGTGGAACTTAAGGATAACCTAGGTAGAATTTAAAGACAACCATGGTGGAACGAAAAGTCAACCTAGGTAGAACGAATAAATAATAGCAATCGGGCTTCTTAGAAACTGCGAATAAACAATCAACATATTCAATCACCCCCAAAAACTTAAAGTTATGTGTGGAATAGCAGGTATACTCAACATAAAGGTTCAAACGAAAGAACTAAGAGATAAAGCACTGAAGATGGCCCAGAAAATCCGTCATCGCGGACCGGACTGGAGTGGAATCTATGTAGGTGGAAGTGCCATCCTGGCACACGAACGCCTGTCAATCGTCGACCCGCAGAGCGGCGGACAACCGTTATACTCTCCTGATCGTAAACAGGTGCTCGCCGTAAACGGTGAGATATACAACCACCGGGACATTCGTGCTCAATACGCCGGAAAATATAACTTTCAGACAGGAAGTGACTGTGAGGTCATTCTTGCTCTTTACAAAGAGAAAGGCATCCACTTCCTGGAAAATATTAGCGGTATCTTTGCTTTTGTTCTTTATGATGAAGAAAAGGATGAATTTCTGATTGCCCGTGATCCGATAGGGGTTATTCCTTTATATATAGGAAAAGATAAAGAAGGAAGAATCTACTTCGGCAGCGAACTGAAAGCACTTGAAGGATTTTGCGACGAATATGAGGTATTCCTTCCCGGACATTATTTCCATAGCAAAGAAGGAAAAATGAAACGTTGGTATTCACGCGACTGGACAGCTTATGAAGCCGTCAAAGACAATGACGCACAAACCGGTGATGTGAAAACAGCATTAGAAGATGCCGTACATCGCCAGTTAATGAGTGACGTACCTTATGGAGTGCTTCTTTCGGGTGGGCTGGACAGTTCCGTCATCTCCGCTATTGCCAAAAAATATGCGGCAAAGCGTATAGAGACAGACGGAGCGAGTGATGCGTGGTGGCCTCAACTCCACTCCTTCGCCATCGGACTCAAAGGTGCTCCCGATTTGATTAAAGCACGTGAAGTGGCTGAATATATCGGTACTGTACACCATGAAATAAACTATACTATTCAGGAAGGTCTGGATGCCCTGCGTGATGTCATTTATTTCATCGAGACATACGATGTAACCACGGTACGCGCTTCCACTCCCATGTACCTACTGGCACGTGTCATCAAATCGATGGGGATTAAAATGGTGTTGAGCGGTGAAGGTGCCGATGAAGTTTTCGGAGGGTATCTATACTTCCACAAGGCCCCCACTCCACAGGCATTCCACGAAGAAACGGTACGTAAACTTTCAAAGTTACACATGTACGATTGTCTCCGTGCCAACAAAAGTCTGTCAGCATGGGGCGTAGAAGGACGCGTCCCTTTCCTTGACAAAGAATTTCTCGACGTAGCCATGAACCTGAATCCGAAAGCTAAAATGTGCCCCGGAAAGGATATTGAGAAACGGATTGTTCGCGAAGCCTTTGCCGATATGTTACCGGAAAGTGTGGCGTGGAGACAAAAAGAACAATTCAGTGACGGTGTGGGATATTCATGGATCGATACTTTGAGAGAAATCACAGCGGCTGCCGTTAGCGATGAGCAAATGGAACATGCTGCCGAACGCTTCCCCATCCATACTCCGCAAAACAAGGAAGAATACTATTATCGTAGTATCTTTGAAGAGCATTTCCCCAGTGAAAGTGCAGCACGCAGCGTACCGAGTGTTCCCAGTGTGGCCTGTTCCACAGCAGAAGCGCTGGCGTGGGATATTGCTTTCAGGAACCTGAATGAGCCTAGCGGACGTGCGGTGAGAGGAATACACGAAGAGGCCTATACTTAACTGATAAAAATAACGGAAAGAGCAGATTCTGTTATTCTTTTGTAGCATTTCTATTTTAAAATCCCAAGGATTAACGCAGATTAGCATATTATTGTCTGATTTGCGTTTTCTTTTTTATAATTTTGAGGCCAAACCCAATTAAATCTATCAAACTTTTAAAAGACCAAACAAATGAATTTAAAAAAAATGATGATGGCTTCTGCCCTTCTAATGGCTGCTTGCTGTATGCAGGCACAGACAAAAGTGATAGCCCACCGCGGATTCTGGAAAACTCCGGGATCATCACAAAACAGTATTTCATCACTTCTAAAAGCAGACTCCATCAGTTGTTACGGTTCAGAATTTGACGTATGGATCGCTAAGGATAACAAGTTGGTGGTCAACCATGATCCTGTATACAAGATGAGACCGATGGAGTATTCCAAAGGTGACGCACTGACCGGACTTAAATTATCCAACGGAGAAAACTTGCCCAGCCTGGAACAATATCTGGAAGCCGGGAAAAACTGTAATACCCGACTGATTCTCGAACTGAAAGCACATAGCAATAAGAAACGTGAAACCAAAGCCGTACAGGGAATCCTTGCCATGGTGAAGAAAATGGGACTGGAAAACCGCATGGAATATATCACGTTCTCCCTACATGCCATGAAAGAGTTTATCCGCCTGGCTCCTGCCGGTACTCCGGTATTTTACCTTAACGGGGAACTGTCTCCCAAAGAATTAAAGGAACTTGGTGCTGCCGGTCTTGATTATCACATGGGAGTGATTAAGAAACACCCCGAATGGATCAAAGAAGCTCATGAGCTCGGCTTGAAAGTAAATGTGTGGACTGTGGACGAAGTGGAAGATATGAAATCGCTGATCGAACAGAAAGTAGATTTCATTACCACCAACGAACCAGTCATCTTACAAGAAGAACTGAAAAAACATCAATAAGATAAAATCATTACAAAGTAAACTATTTAATATCCGTCTTTAAAGAAACAGCTCGTTCCTTTAAAAGAAACAGGATGTTTCTCGGTGTCGAACGGGTGGTTCCTTTTAAAGGAACCACCCGTTTCTTTTAAAGGAAAAATGAGCTTTCATAACAAACTAAATACCAGCATATTAAGAACACTCTTTTTTTCATTTGAAAAAGAAAAAGGTCATTTTCATATATGCCAATAAAAGATTACAAACGATTTACTGGAAATCATCTAATACCTCTTTCAACTCTCCTACCGTAAGCTCTCCTACCTGTCTCCATAATTCATGTCCCTTATGCAATAAAAGAAAGGCGGGCACTGTTTCTACATTATGCGCATCGGCTATTGTTCCTATTTTCTTCAGCATTCACTCTTATCAATTCTACAGTTCTCTTTTCGTAAGTCCGAAGCACAGGACCTATCCACTCATAATGAGGTGACCAGTCGGCATAAAATACTACCAACACCAAATGGTTGGTCTTAGCTGCTGTTTCTAATTGTTTCTCTATATTCATATCTCTACGTTTTTATATTAATGATAGTGCTAAAACAATGAATACAGGAAAAGGTTCTTCAGCATATCCGGCGAGCAATATGATAGATAAATAGGGGTTTTCACTTTCATATCGTCAAAAGGAAAAGGATATATTTCTTGTTTTTATAGCGGATTTCACCGATTATCAAGGCTAAATATTCTTCATATATTATGGAAGAATATGCAAAACAATTCACCCAAATAACAGTTTATTAATATATAAATAGGTATAATTTCAAATTATAACTAAACACAGCCGTATATAAAGCGATTATAAGTTTGAGGAAAATAAATAGATATTAGATATACTTTTTAGTAAAATATAAAGCAAAAAGTCATACCTTTGCATCGTAATAAAACAAAAGGATACAACAACCAATAAATAACAATCAAAATGATATCAAAAATTAAGTTCACAAAAATGCATGGAGCGGGAAATGACTACATATATGTAGACACAACCCAATATCCGATAACCGACCCTGCAAAGAAGGCAATCGAATGGAGCAAGTTTCATACAGGAATCGGAAGTGATGGACTTATATTGATTGGCATCTCTGATAAAGCGGATTTCAGCATGCGTATTTTCAATGCGGACGGTTCGGAAGCTATGATGTGTGGCAACGGAAGCCGTTGTGTAGGCAAATATGTATATGAATACGGCTTGACTGACAAAACAGAAATTACGCTGGATACACGATCTGGAATAAAAATTCTGAAACTGCATATAGAGGAAAAAACAGTCAGTACAGTCACCGTAGATATGGGTAGTCCGTTGGAAACAGACGGGATTCAGTGGGAAGGGAAGTATCCTTTCCGGTCAACCAAAGTATCAATGGGTAATCCGCATCTCGTCACATTTGTTGAGGACATCACCCGGATTGATTTACCGGAAATCGGTCCTGAACTGGAGAATCATCCTCTTTTTCCCGATAGAACTAATGTGGAGTTTGCACAGATTGTCGGCAAAGACACCATACGGATGAGGGTATGGGAAAGAGGATCGGGAATCACTCAAGCTTGCGGGACAGGTGCTTGTGCCACAGCAGTAGCCGCCTTCATCAACGGACTTACAGGAAGAAAAAGCGATGTAATCATGGATGGAGGGACAGTTACCATTGAATGGGATGAAATCTCCGGGCATATATTAATGACCGGACCGGCAACCAAAGTTTTCGATGGGGAGATTGAGGATAAGTAATAAATAAGTATTAGTAAGTATCAGATATTAAGTATTAAGTATTAGGTATCAGGTATTAGATTTTGCAGAACTTAAAACAATAACAAGATGGCATTAGTAAACGAACATTTTTTGAAGTTACCGGGAAGCTATTTATTCTCGGACATAGCGAAAAAGGTAAATACCTTCAAGATAACACATCCTAAACAGGATATTATCCGGTTGGGTATCGGTGATGTCACCCAACCGCTTCCGAAAGCGTGTATCGAAGCCATGCACAAAGCGGTAGAAGAGCTGGCCAGCAAAGATACATTCCGCGGATATGGTCCTGAACAGGGATATGATTTTCTGATTGAAGCAATTATAAAAAATGACTTTATTCCACGTGGGATTCACTTCTCGGCATCCGAGATATTTGTCAGTGACGGTGCCAAAAGCGATACCGGAAATATAGGAGATATTCTTCGCCATGACAATAGCGTAGGTGTTACAGACCCCATCTATCCGGTATATATAGACAGCAATGTCATGTGCGGACGTGCCGGAGTGCTGGAAGAAGAGACGGGCAAATGGAGTAATGTTACTTATATGCCTTGCACAAGTGAGAACAACTTTATTCCGAAAATTCCGGACAAACGGATAGACATTGTTTATCTCTGCTATCCGAACAACCCGACAGGAACGACCTTAACCAAACCGGAACTGAAGAAATGGGTGGACTATGCATTGGCAAACGATACATTGATTCTGTTCGATGCCGCCTATGAAGCATATATCCAGGATGAGAATGTCCCCCACTCTATCTATGAGATTAAGGGAGCTAAAAAGTGTGCGATCGAATTCCGTAGTTTCTCAAAAACGGCAGGATTTACCGGAGTACGCTGCGGATATACCGTAGTTCCGAAAGAACTTACTGCCGCCACATTGGAAGGAGACCGCATCCCACTCAACAGATTGTGGAACCGCCGCCAGTGCACCAAGTTCAACGGTACTTCTTACATTACCCAACGGGCAGCAGAAGCCGTTTACAGTGCAGAAGGCAAAGCACAGATTAAAGAAACAATCGGCTATTATATGACCAACGCCCAAATTATGAAAGAGGGATTGGAAGCCACAGGACTGAAAGTGTATGGAGGAGTCAACGCTCCCTACTTATGGGTGAAAACTCCGAACGGGCTTTCATCATGGCGATTCTTCGAACAGATGTTGTATGAAGCCAATGTGGTCGGTACTCCCGGTGTAGGCTTCGGACCAAGCGGTGAAGGATATATCCGCCTGACTGCCTTTGGCGAACGTAACGATTGTATCGAAGCAATGAGAAGAATAAAAAACTGGCTATAAGATAGTATTTCGCGCGCTACTATATACATGGACCGTACATCCACATTTTTCTAACTTAAAGGTAAAAAGACGATGAAAACGACGATTAACAAAAAATGGGGAGTAATAATAGTAGCATTATTACTGACAGGGTTTGCTCCATCCGCAATGTTGGCGCAAGATAAAGTGGAAGCTTCCGTTGGAGCCGATCTGGTAAGTGGTTACATCTGGCGTGGCCAGGATTTAGGCGGAGTTAGTATTCAGCCTTCATTGGGAATCACTTACAAGGGCTTCTCACTCGGAGCATGGGGATCGGTAGGGTTCGAATCGACAGATACGAAAGAGTTCGATTTAACTCTCGGTTATTCGACGGGTGGTTTTAGCGTTTCAGTGACGGATTATTGGTTTAATACCCAAACAGCAACTAACAAGTATTTTCAATACGGAGCTCATTCAACAGCTCATGTATTTGAAGCACAAGTCGGATATGACTTCGGACCACTGACAGTCAACTGGTATACAAACTTTGCTGGTGCCGACGGTGTGAAAGAAAATGGCAAAAGAGCTTATTCTTCTTACCTCGCACTTAGCGCACCATTCAAATTGGGAGGTCTCGACTGGACAGTAGATTTAGGGATGGTTCCTTGGGAAACAACTTTCTACAATGACTATACAAGTGGATTCTGCGTATCAGACGTAAGTATCGGAGCTTCCAAAGAAATCAAAATAACAGATTCTTTCTCACTCCCGGCATTTGCGAAAGTTACAGCAAATCCACGAACAGAAGGAGCTTACTTCACATTCGGATTAAATTTTTAGGAGAGAGAATTTAGAATATCAAAGAGCGTATAGGGATCAGGTAGTTAGAGTTTAGATTTTATCGGTTTGTTGTATGGTAACCTGCTATGGCTGCCCCCTGTACCTCTTTCTTTTACAGGTCAACACTAATATTTAAGGTATATGAAAAAGATTGAAGCTATTATCCGTAAAACCAAATTCGAGGACGTGAAAGAAGCTCTTCTCGAAGCGGACATCGAATGGTTTTCTTACTATGACGTAAGAGGTATTGGGAAAGCACGGCAAGGACGTATCTACCGCGGTGTAGTATATGACACCAGCACTATCGAAAGAATCTTAATCTCTATTGTCGTGCGCGACAAGAATGCCGAGAAAACTGTACAAGCCATTATTAAAGCGGCACAAACCGGAGAAATCGGAGACGGACGTATTTTCGTCATCCCTATTGAAGACGCTATCCGCATCCGTACCGCCGAACGTGGCGATATAGCCCTATACAATGCTGAACAAGAACGCTAATCCGGCAACCAGCAATATGCCGGGGCCAGATTCCCATGCGGATTAAACGTTGATGGCATATATGAAAAAGAAATTATAATATTACTAATAACAGGCATTTAATAAGATAATTCATTATGGATACAAAATATAAAAGCCATAGCTTCGTAAAGCTGTGGATAGCCACTACCATGTTTATGTTATGCTGTTTTGCCACCGGCACGCTAGCACAAGACGCAGTTGCTGCAGATACTGTTACGACGGTGGTAGAGACGACAACTGAAATTACAGCAGCTCCTGCCGAGACTGACGCAGAAACCCCTGATACAATTGGTGAACTGGCCTTAGGACTGAATACAGTCTGGATGTTGCTTGCAGCAATGCTGGTATTTTTTATGCAACCGGGATTTGCACTTGTTGAAGCTGGGTTCACAAGAGTAAAGAATACCGCCAATATTCTGATGAAGAACTTTGTTGATTTCATGTTCGGTTCTTTATTATATTGGTTCATCGGTTTCGGGCTTATGTTTGGCGCAGGAGAATTCATCGGAATGCCCCACTTCTTCGACCTTTCTTTCATGGACAACGGTCTTCCCAGAGAAGGTTTTCTGGTTTTCCAGACCGTATTCTGTGCAACGGCAGCCACAATCGTATCAGGAGCAATGGCAGAACGTACCAAATTCTCCATGTATTTGGTTTACACGATTTTCATCAGTGTACTGATATATCCGATATCCGGCCACTGGACTTGGGGTGGCGGTTGGCTGATGAACGGTGAAGAGGGGTCTTTCATGATGAATCTTTTTGGAACAACCTTCCATGACTTCGCCGGTTCTACCGTTGTTCACTCTGTAGGTGGATGGATTGCTCTGGTAGGTGCTGCCATTCTTGGCCCGCGTATCGGTAAATATGGAAAAGACGGCAAATCAAGAGCTATTCCGGGACATAACCTGACAATTGCCGCACTAGGTGTATTTATTCTCTGGTTCGGATGGTTTGGGTTCAACCCCGGTTCTCAATTGGCAGCAAGTACCGAAACTGATGCAAATGCAATCTCCCACGTATTCCTGACTACAAATCTTGCGGCCTGTGCCGGTGGTTTCTTCGCATTGGCGATCAGCTGGATGAAATACGGAAAGCCTTCTTTGTCACTGACATTGAATGGTATTCTGGCAGGTTTGGTCGGTATTACAGCCGGATGTGACGCAGTATCTCCCGCAGGAGCCGCTCTAATCGGCGCAATCTGTGGTGTTGTAATGATTTTCTCTGTCGACTTTATAGACAAGATTTTAAAGATAGACGATCCGGTGGGCGCATCTTCCGTACATGGTGTTTGCGGATTTCTCGGAACAGTTCTCACGGGTTTGTTCTCTACCAGCGAAGGTTTATTCTACGGACACGGTTTCGGATTCCTCTGTGCACAACTATTCGGAGCACTGGTTGTCGGTGTCTGGGCAGCAGGTATGGGATTCATAATCTTTAAAGCACTTGACAAGATTCACGGACTTCGTGTTCCGGCACGTATCGAAGAAGAAGGTCTTGATATCTACGAACACGGAGAGTCCGCTTACAACTAAATGAAACAGATTATCAACTCTAACATATTTAACAACAAATCAAATCAGGTATTATGTCAAAACTTAGATTCAGAGTAGTAGAGACAGCTTTCAAGAAGAAAGCGGTTGAGGTAGCAACACCTGCTGAACGTCCTTCGGAATACTTCGGCAAATATGTGTTCAACAAGGAAAAGATGTTCAAATATCTTCCCAGCAAGGTATACAATGCGCTGATTGACGCAATTGATAATGGTGCTCCGCTAGATCGCAGTATTGCTGACGAAGTAGCTGCCGGCATGAAGAAATGGGCCATCGAAATGGGGGCCACTCACTACACACACTGGTTTGCACCGCTCACCGAAGGTACGGCAGAAAAGCACGATGCTTTCGTCGAACATGACGGCAAAGGTGGCATGATGGAAGAATTTACAGGCAAACTGCTTGTGCAGCAAGAACCGGATGCTTCTTCTTTCCCGAATGGCGGAATCCGCAATACATTCGAAGCGCGTGGTTACAGTGCCTGGGATCCTTCATCACCTGCTTTTATTGTAGATGATACGCTTTGCATCCCGACTGTCTTTATCGCATATACCGGTGAGGCTCTCGACTATAAAGCTCCCTTATTGAAAGCACTGCGTGCCGTAGATAAAGCTGCCGTAGACGTATGCCATTACTTCAATCCGGAAGTTAAGAAAGTGGTTGCTTATCTAGGCTGGGAACAGGAATATTTTCTGGTGGACGAAGGTTTATATGCCGCACGTCCGGATTTATTGCTGACCGGACGTACTTTGATGGGACATGACAGTGCCAAGAACCAACAGTTGGAAGACCACTACTTCGGTGCTATTCCCACCCGTGTGGCTGCCTTCATGAAAGACCTTGAAATTGAAGCTCTGAAACTGGGTATTCCTGTCAAGACTCGTCACAATGAGGTTGCTCCAAACCAGTTTGAGCTGGCTCCTATCTTTGAAGAATGTAACTTGGCCAACGACCATAACTTGCTGATTATGTCACTAATGCGTAAGGTGAGCCGTCGCCACGGTTTCCGCGTACTGCTTCATGAAAAGCCCTTCAAAGGTGTCAATGGTTCGGGTAAACACAACAACTGGTCTTTGGGTACTGATACAGGTATCTTATTGATGGGACCAGGTAAGACTCCGGAAGACAATCTGCGTTTTGTTACATTTGTTGTCAATACATTGATGGCTGTTTACCATCATAACGGATTGCTGAAAGCTTCTATCTCCAGTGCTACCAACGCCCACCGTCTGGGAGCGAATGAAGCGCCTCCTGCAATTATCTCCTCTTTCCTCGGAAAACAGTTGTCGCAGGTATTGGATCATATCGAGAACAGTACGAAAGATGATTTGATCAGCCTTAGCGGTAAACAGGGAATGAAGTTGGATATTCCGCAGATTCCCGAATTGCTGATCGATAATACAGACCGTAACCGTACTTCTCCATTTGCTTTCACAGGCAACCGCTTTGAGTTCCGTGCTGTAGGTTCCGAAGCAAACTGTGCTTCTGCCATGATTGCATTGAACTCGGCCGTAGCAAATCAATTGGTGAAGTTTAAGAAGGACGTGGATGCGTTGATTGAAAAGGGAGAACCCAAAATTTCCGCCATTCTTGAAATCATTCGCGGATATATCAAAGAATGTAAAGCCATTCATTTCGACGGTAACGGTTACAGCGACGAATGGAAAAAGAAGCTGCCCGTCGTGGACTGGATTGCGAAACCAGTGTTCCTGTTATCTTCGACAATTACCTGAAACCGGAAACAATTGCCATGTTCGAAGCTACCGGTGTAATGACAAAGAAAGAACTGGAAGCCCGTAACGAGGTGAAATGGGAAACTTATACGAAGAAGATTCAGATTGAGGCACGTGTATTGGGTGACTTGGCAATGAATCATATCATTCCGGTTGCCACTCAATACCAGACGGACTTAATTAATAATGTCTATAAGATGCAATCTCTTTTCCCGGCAGAAAAGGCAGCGAAATTGTCTGCTAAAAACCTGGAACTTATTGAAGAGATTGCCGACCGCACAGCTTTCATCAAGGAGCATGTAGATGCAATGATTGAGGCTCGTAAGGTTGCAAACAAGATAGAAAGCGAACGGGAAAAAGCCATTGCCTACCACGACACAATCGTCCCGGCACTGGAAGAAATCCGTTATCACATCGACAAGTTGGAACTGATTGTCGACAATCAGATGTGGACGCTTCCAAAATACAGGGAACTGTTATTTGTGAGATAGAAAAAAATACGGTGAACGATAAACTGTAAACGGTGAACAAACTGCATTATCATTGCAGAATATTCACCGTTAGCCGTTCACTGTTATTGAAATTATCTATTTCTTTTGTTGGTTGTTTTAAGTTTGCGGGGAGGGGTGCTGTGAAGCAGTCCTCTTCTTTTTTTTATTCGATAATCTTTGCGTCTTCAATATCATCATCGTCATGCATAACCGGAGCCTTCGGGCGGCGACGGGCAAACTTGAACCAGTTTATCAATTCGGAAAGAGAATAAACCAAACTGCTGATACCAATAATTATAAATGCAGTATTACGCGCTCCTGTCGGATTGAACAAAGCGATGATACCCGCAATAAGAATCAGCGAAGGAATCAGATAAAAAGCTCCCGAAACGGGCATCCACCGACGAGCCATCGACAAAGAAGCAATCTGTTGCACTCCTCCCATAATCAGGATAAATCCCAATAAAAACATCAGGACGTCTGCAAAGAATTCAGGCATCACAATCAACCAAAGTCCGAATAATAAGCTACCGATTCCTTCTATCGGAAAACGGGGAGCAGCTTCACCTTCCGGTCTTTTCCGGCCGAAATAGCCAAAAAGGCTGATAACACCGGGAATCAAGAAGGCAACACCTACCGTAATGACAATATAGCTGGCAGCCGCATTAGGCCAAATCACGAGTACCAATCCAATCACAAGTGCGAAGAGAATACGAATAAGGGAATAATTCATTGTTTTCATAAATTCTATTTTTTTAACCGAGTCTGTTCCAATACTTTTGCGAATATAAGTGTTTCTACTGACATATAAAAATAACAAATAAACATTGTAATAAGTTCGTAATATGTTACGATATGAAAAAAAGGTGATCAATATTTGGAAAAGTCCTCGTATTAATCACCTTTTTATATTTTAGTAAATATAATATTATGATACCTTGTTTTTTATAAAATCAATAGCTTAATACTTCATTACCTTATTACTGCTTACAGTATTATACCAGTCAGTATTCATGGCCTGATCATGCGCCCAGTCGGCGAACTTAGCATATGCATCCGTTATCACTGTTGTCTCTGTAGGATAAGCAAATTTTTCAGGAACGCAAAGAGCCCATGTATTATTAACCGCCTTGATTACATCCAGCACTTCCTTATCAGCCAATTGGCCGTTCGCTGTAGGCGAATTAAATTGATTCAGATGAATTTCCGTTCTCTTCTGAGCTCCCCCCTGATATGCAATAAAGAAATCTAAGCCGTCTGTCACACTAGGGATGGATATTGCATTCTTGAGTTTTATGTTCACTTCAAGAGTATATATGTTTGTAAGAGGAGTACTAGCATTCCCCGTATTCAACATAGGACGTTGTGATCCAGTATATCCATACACATAATGTGCATCGCCAAATAAAGGAATCACAAGTTCATTACCGTTCGTTTCATAAGATGCATTTTCAAATATTCCAGAATTTAATGAGTTGGTACGTTGGGTAGCACCTGCACCAAAACTGACCTCTTCCACATTACTTTTATCGAATTCTCGTATTCTTAAACCAGCACCTAATTGCTTCACGGCACCAACCGCACGCAGGTCGACTATATATTTCAATTCTTTCACATCATTACCAGCAGCAGGCAAATTGACATTCAACACAATATCATTGAAATCATAGTCTCCCGCTTGCGGATAATTGTCTTCAAAGGCATAAGAATAAACTGCATTTCGAATCTCTACATCATCCGGATTTTCATCAGAATTGTATCCTTCTTTGATACATTCACCGTCAGCAGGAAGTATAAAATCAGCCTTACCCGGATTGCAATAGGTAGCGCCTTGCTGCAATCCTTTATTTACTAGCCATGCAAAAGGAGACCAGTCATAGTGCGCTTCACCTTTATATGTCTGATCTGTTATTTCACAAATGATATTATTTGTTACTTTAGAATTAGATTGGGCCAAACCACTAAGATTAGCAATCTCATTAATTCTCAATAAAGCAGTACCCACAGTTGGACCAGTAACAGTTCTATATAAGCTGGCCTTACCTGTACAAGTCAACATGGATTGAGCTTCCATTACAATGTCATTGTCATTACCATTATAACCAAGCTCCTCGCAAATGGCTTCGGAAGTATTCCCCATAACAAGTGTGCCAAATTGGAATTTACCGGTTTTCAAATAACAACCATTTTTAATATTGGTATTATTGTTACCATTAATACTTTCAGCCTCCATAGTACCATGATTCACCAGTTCCATTCCATTTGTTGAAGCTTCATAGCGTTCCAACTGAAGTAATCCATAATTATAAAAGACTCCTACACCACCGTTGAAATCTAATACAGAGCAATTAATAGTGCCTGCATTATAGTTTCTTAATCCACTAGAACCATTTGTAATTTGAATAGTTCCCTCACCTATAATACTTCCACCCGGCATTACTGTTAAATAAGACTTATTTGTCAACACCAAGCTCGCATTTTTAGCTATCTCTACTTTCCCACCATTTTCAACTACAATTTCTGTAATATCGCTAAATTGATAACTACTTTCAATAATCCATGTACTTCCTTGAGGAACGATTACTTTCACTGCCTGGGCTCCACCACTGGTTCCAGTAGTAGTAAATCCTTTATTAAAAGTACCACTCTGAATTTTAAACCAACGTTCTTTTTCTTTGAATACAGGTAATTTAGCATATTCAAACCACCCGGAACCTGCACCCAAATCCCAACCAGCTTGAACATCAGTAGCTATCGCTTTTTTACTACTAATATCATCAGCTGTATAAGGCGCTCCCATAGCCGGTATACCTGTTTTCGGCACAGTTCGTGACATAGAGCGTGTAGGCACATCCTTTTCATGTCCAAGTTGTGCAGTTACTTCTCCATTTTCAATCGCCACGGGCTGCACCATATAATGTCCGTGATTGTCTATACGTGCAACAAACACTTTATTGAGAGCTGTTGCACAGTCCATCACTACATTCAAAGTTGTACTTTGATTGGCAGTTCCTTCCGCTAAGATTTTTGCTGTACTTTCCGAGCTTAATGGGTCAGCATCGAATATCTGTATCTTATAATCTGTGCCCAAATCTCCATTAACCGACACATGTGCCGTCACTTTATGCGACATGGTCCAATCCCCATTAGGATCGATGTTCTTTACAGGAAAGGTTTCTTCGTAAGTTTGTCTCAGTTGATCTGCATCGAACAGAGTTTTCTCATTATCAACACAACTAGTAAAACTGATGGAGGACGCCAACAACGAAAAAGTGAAGACGTTTGCAATGTTCTGTTTCATAATCTTTGAATGCTTAAGTTTGCTTTATTTGCACAAAATACAAATCACCACTAATCAACAATCAGTAATGAACACACAAAGATAATTGTATTTATAGATAAAAGACAGCTAAAGTTGTATTTTCAGCTCATAGTTAACATCTTTTAGTAATATAATTTTAATTATTCTCATTAAAAGATAGCCGGCTACATCATTGAAAATAAAAAACTTATAAGTATGAGCTTTGTAGTATGAAGCAAAAAACAAAGAGTTGCATATTCTATGCAACTCTCAATTAAACGACAAAGATTCAGTACTACAGAGCACTACAAAATCCCGAGTTCCTTCATTTCCCTATCGAAAGAATAAAAGTTAATAATTAGAAGGGGAAAATCAAAGGTAAAACAAAAATCATCACAATCCCCATAATAATCTGCAATGGCAATCCTACTTTTACATAATCCATAAAAGTATATTGACCGGCAGGCATCACCAGGGCGTTAGGCGGTGTAGAGAATGGAGAAGCAAAACACATACTTGCACCTACCGTCACAGCAAACAAGAAGGGAACCGGACTCACCCCAATCTGTATGGCACTTTGCAAAGCAATCGGCGCAAGTAAGACAGCAGTAGCAGTATTGCTAATAAACATCGTCATCAGCGAAGTCGTAAAGTAAATACCTGCCATCAATGCAACAGGTCCGTATGATCCCAAGCCGCTAACCAACGTATTGGAAATATATTCCGAAGCTCCTGTTTTCTCCAATGCCAAGGACATAGGAAGCATAGCTGCAATCAATACAATACTCTCCCAGTTTATCGTTTTATAAGCCGCTTCTACATTACGGTAACATCCGGTCAATACCATCAATATACCTGCTATCATAACAGCTGTAACCGGAGCTATCGGAATGAAGTCGAAAACCATCATTGCCACCATTAATAACATAATAGCAGCCGCCACGGGAGCTTTATAGTCTAACGTTACTTTAGCCGCTTCCGCCAAAGGCTGTCCCAAGACAACCCAATCAGCCTCTTCCTTACTAAGACGGGCTATATTATTCCATGTTCCCTGCACCAGAAGTACATCACCACTGTGAATGCGCTCATTTCCCAATTCTTGCAATAGGTATTCCTTTTTACGACGGATTCCTAATACGTTCACATTAAACTTATCACGAAAACCGGCCTCTTTAATAGTTTGGTTTATCAAATTAGAAGCTGGCATCAACACTATTTCAGCAATACCGATGTCATAAAAATCCAGCGAATTAACTGTACTTTTTGTTTCTTCTGTTGCATGGTCGTCTAAAATCTCTAACAGATAATCTTCCGCAAAGAGTTGTACCTTATCAAATTCTCCCGTCACATACAAAATATCCTCGGCTTGCAACATTGTGTCCGGTGTGGCAAACTTCTGTGTAATCGTTTTCAAAAAACGATGTTGCGATGCATCACCACGACGAACTTCCATGATATTCAAACCATATTTATGACGAATATCCAAGTCAATAATTGTTTTACCTAAAAGCCGGGAATCTTTTATTACCTGCAAACGGAACAGATTGCTGGAAAGTCCATATTCATTCACCAACTGCTTCAATGACTTACCCGAACGTTTATTATCATCTTTCTGACCCTTTTTAGAAAGAAACCATTTACTAAGTGGCATTAATACAAGTGTACCGACAATTACACAGACAACACCGACAGGCAGGAAAGAGAAGAAGGAAAGCGGTTCAAGTCCGGCGGAAGTCAACGTATTCTGTATCACAAGGTTCGGCGGAGTACCGATTAAAGTCATCATACCTCCCATACTACTCGCAAAAGCCAATGGCATCAATAGCCTGCTCGGATTCATACCGGCACTCATCGCCAGACTGACAACAATAGGAAGCATCAGCGCCACCGTACCTGTATTACTGACAAACGCACCAATGACCGAAGTCACTAACATCACTAACAGAAATAATCGAATCTCACTAGTTCCTGCAAGTTTAAGAATACGGGAACTTATCATTTTTGCCAACCCAGTCTGAAAAATAGCCCCTCCCACTACAAACAATCCGATCATCATAATGACTACCGAATTGGAGAAACCGGAGAGTGCTTCGTCAGGAGTTAATATCTGAAAAATAAGTAAAGCTATCAGCGCACATAGTGCCACAATATCCGAACGAACCTTGCCGTTCACAAAAAAGACAGCCGAAAGAACGAGAATGATAATGGTTATTAGCATACGTAATTTAATGATTGTTTTATTTTGACTCTATCAAAACTAATTCAGGTGAACAAAAATAGAAAATACTCCAGCGTTATTAAAACAAATTAGAAATGATTTTAGTTCATGAGACATCATTTAATATTTTAATACATTTTCTCTCCGAAAAAAGATTCTAAATCAAACTAAATATGATACTATACAAGAACTATAAAATACCACACTTCTACTATCTCTTCATCACATATAATTACAGCCTCACAATATAATGTTGAAAGACAATATATTTATGTATTATTTTTTTGAAAATTAAAGAACAATTCATATCTTTACACCTCATTTATATCAAACATTTTATGGCAAACAATATTTTGTTAAATTATTGGATCAACGAAGCTCATTGGGGTTATAATTATTTACTGGTAATTATTTTGCTCCTTGTCATCAGCATCTTACTATATAGAATCCGTAAATTACAAAAAACGATTAAAAAGACCAATCATTCCTACCGTTTCTCCTTTGATATTCTCGATAAC
The DNA here is from genome assembly GCF_024793605.1 of Bacteroides sp. BFG-637. NCBI lineage: Bacteria > Pseudomonadati > Bacteroidota > Bacteroidia > Bacteroidales > Bacteroidaceae > Bacteroides > Bacteroides sp. BFG-637. The sequence goes on from NZ_JANUPD010000002.1 coordinate 5,406,764, forward strand.
CTTCCTTTTCCTATCTTTGTAAAAGATATTACAAACGATTTCCGATACTATTACTGGAATAAAGAATCAGCCGCTCAATCCGGCATTAGCAGTGAAGAAGCCATCGGACATACTGATTATGAAATTTACGGAGAAGAAAGAGGTGAAAAATACCGGCATATCGACAAAGAACTCATACAAGCAGGCAAAGTATATCGCAAAGAAGAGAAATACACCACTCCCGATGGAATCACCCATGATACTATTGCCGTTAAATCTATTATTTCATGGGAAGGAGAAAAGAAATGGCTGTTGGCAACCCGGTGGGATATCACACAACTCAAGAATTATGAAAGAGAATTAGTTGCCGCCAAGGAAGAACTGGAAAAAGCATTGAAGAAGCAAAAACTAGCTCTAAAAAGTATCGATTTCGGCCTTATCTATATTGATAAAAATTACCGCGTACAATGGGAGGAAACAAGACAAATAGCCAGCCTGGTAAAAGGCAGACGATACATACCGGGAAAAATTTGCTATCAGACCAGTGCACTTCGTAATGAACCGTGTGGACAATGTGCTTTCAAGAAAGCTATCGAACAGGGCAAAATTATCCGGCATACCATCAGAGTAGACGATGTAGATTTTGAAGTGACCGCAACTCCTGTATTCGGCGACGAAAAGGAAACTGAAATTATTGGAGGATTACTTCGTTTTGAAAACATCACTGAAAAACTAAAGATGGACAAAATGCTGCAGGAAGCAAAAGAAAAAGCCGAAGAATCCAACCGGCTCAAATCTGCCTTTCTCGCTAATATGAGCCATGAAATACGAACCCCGCTAAATGCGATTGTAGGATTCTCCGAAATGGTTTGCCAGACGGAGGAGGAGGAAGAGAGAAAAGAATTTGTAAAAATCATCTCCAGCAATAATATCTTATTATTGCAACTGATAGACGACATCCTCGATCTTTCTAAAATTGAAGCCGGCACTATGGATTTCACATTTGCACAGACTGATATCAATGAATTGATGGAAGGTATTTGCAGGCAAATGCAAGAAAAGAATTCTTCCCCGGACGTTCAAATCTTATTCACAGAAAAAGCAGATCAATGCGTGATGTATACCGACCGCATACGTCTATCACAGGTTATCATCAACTTTACAAATAATGCTTTGAAATTCACCCCTAAAGGTTCTATCGAAATGGGATACCGGATTGAAGAAGCCAAAGATGAAATATACTTTTATGTAAAAGATACAGGTATCGGAATTCCTGCTGACAAGATAGATAAAGTGTTTGAACGCTTCGTCAAACTGAACTCCTTTATTAAAGGAACAGGACTCGGACTAGCCATCTGCCGTGTCATAGTAGAAAGACTGGGCGGGGTTATCGGAGTGGAATCTAAAGAAGGAGAAGGCTCTCGCTTCTGGTTCAGAATTCCAAGGTCAGAGAAAATTGAGAAATAATAAAAGAAAAGAGGATATTGTGAAAAGTATGTTCCAATATCCTCTTTATCCTATATTCTTAATGTAAGAGTATGCTTAAAGTGCAGTCTCTAATATCCTGCGGGCAACAGCACCCGTTACATTTCCATTCTCTCCATATTTAGCACCACGTTCATTGAATCGACGTTCGACTTCCAAGATAGTATCCTGTCCGATGTTCTCTTCATGCAAACGTGTAGTCAGCCCAAGTGAACGGAAGAACTCTTCGGTATGACAAATCGCTTCATCAATCCGTTCTTCTCGCGTACCGGAAGTAATTCCCCAGACTCTTTCACCATACTGCAAAAGCTTGTCTCCTTTTTCTTCATGAAGCACCTGTAAAGTGGCAGGAAGAACAATGGCTAACGTATGACCATGTGTCAATCCGTGCAAAGCAGTAATTTCATGGCCAATCATGTGAGTTGCCCAGTCTTGCGACACTCCCATAGCAATAAATCCATTCAATGCCATTGTAGCCGAAAGCATAAAATCAGCCATCAGTTGATAATCATGCTGGTTTTCATGAATTTTCGGAGCTATTTCCACCAAAGTTTGTAAAATGCCTTCCGCCCAACGGTCCATAATGCGGCTCTGCCCGGGAGTAGTCATATATTGCTCCATCACATGAACAAAGGTATCAGCCAAACCACAGGCCACCTGATGAGGAGGCAAGGTAAAGGTTACTTCCGGGTCAAGAATAGAGAAGATTGGATAGTTGGCATAAAAAGGATATTTCTCTTTTGTTTCACGACGGGAAATAACTGCCCCGTTATTCATCTCCGAACCGGTAGCGGGCAAAGTCAATACAGTGGCAAGAGGTACAGTATGAGTGACTGGACGTCCGGCAAGTACTAAATCCCAGGCATCACCATCATACAGAATTCCTGCGGAAATCAATTTCGTACCGTCAATAACGGAACCACCACCAACAGCCAGCAGATAATCTACTTTCTCTTCTTTTCCCAAAGCAATAGCTTTACGAAGAGTTTCAATGGCAGGATTGGGTTCGATTCCCCAGAATTCTACTGTAAAATGATTCTTCAATGCTTCTTTTACCTGATCGTACACTCCGTTTTTCTTCACGCTTCCGCCGCCAAAAGTAATCATAATACGCTTGTCGGATGGTATTTCTTTAGCCAGCCGGGCAATCATCCCTTTTCCCATTATCAGTTTCACGGGATTTTGAAAAATAAAATTTTCCATATCGTTAGTCTATTGTTATTATTTTGGTTATCAGCCACTCTCCTTGCAAAGATACATGATTTATCCGAACCCTGTCAGAATCAAGCGAAGAATTGTTGTGCCACGGAGGGAACCATAGCCGACAACCAAGGTTTCATATCTTCTGCTACCAATAACCAATACAATAATAATATAATGAAAATGGCAATAGCAATACCTACTAAAACTTTTCTCTGTTTCATAATTGTTTTTGTTTAAATATTCAATATTTATAAGAACAGTTCAGGTTGAAAATTGTTCTATATCAGAAAAATGAAGGTAAAAGAGAAAAAAGTCATTTTTTGTTTGCTGTTTCAAACAAAGTGTCTATATTTGCCCCCATAAAATTACAAAAGACAATGAGAACAATGTTAGTAAATACATATTGGTGGTGGCACCCGTTACAACTCCGACAGTCGTAAGGGAGCAGTGCTCGTATGTATATACCTCATTAAAGATATAACAGATTTGAAAGAGCCCTGTCGCAACTTGCGGCAGGGCTCTTTTTATTTGCCCATTTTCGAACAGATTTAGATAATAACATAAAAAAATAGATAGGATTATGAAAAGTTTTTTAGTTGACCAGGATGGCTATTACGGAGAATTCGGTGGTGCTTACGTACCGGAAATCCTCCACAAATGTGTTGAGGAACTGACAAACAAGTACCTCGAAGTGATTGAAAGCGAAGAATTTAAAAAGGAATTTGAGCAATTATTACGCGACTACGTAGGACGCCCTTCCCCACTCTATCTGGCAAAACGCCTTTCCGAAAAGTATGGTTGCAAGTTGTATCTGAAACGGGAAGACCTGAATCATACCGGTGCACACAAAATCAACAACACCATCGGACAAATCTTGCTGGCACGCCGCATGGGAAAGAAGCGCATCATCGCCGAAACCGGAGCCGGACAACATGGAGTAGCAACAGCTACCGTGTGTGCATTGATGGATATGGAATGTATCGTTTATATGGGAAAGACGGATGTAGAACGCCAGCACATCAATGTGGAGAAAATGAAAATGCTGGGAGCTACCGTTATTCCCGTTACTTCCGGAAATATGACCTTGAAAGACGCCACCAACGAAGCGATCCGCGACTGGTGCTGTCATCCTGCCGACACTTATTATATCATCGGCTCTACCGTAGGCCCTCATCCTTATCCTGATATGGTGGCACGCCTGCAATCTGTTATCAGCGAAGAAATAAAAAAACAACTGCAAGAAAAAGAAGGACGTGACTATCCGGATTATCTGATAGCCTGCGTCGGAGGAGGAAGTAATGCTGCCGGAACGATTTATCATTATATCAATGATGAACGGGTAGGCATCATTCTGGCAGAAGCCGGAGGCAAAGGAATAGAAACCGGAATGACCGCCGCTACCATCCAACTCGGTAAAATGGGAATTATCCACGGAGCGCGTACTTACGTCATCCAAAACGAAGACGGACAGATTGAAGAGCCTTACTCGATTTCCGCCGGACTGGATTATCCGGGCATTGGCCCGATACACGCCAATCTTGCCGCACAAAGACGTGCCAACGTTTTGGCAATCAATGACGACGAAGCAATAGAAGCCGCTTACGAACTAACTAAACTCGAAGGTATTATCCCTGCACTGGAATCTGCCCATGCATTAGGAGCTTTGAAAAAATTGAAGTTCAAACCGGAAGATATCGTTGTATTGACTGTTTCAGGACGAGGAGACAAAGATATTGAAACCTATTTATCGTTTAATGAACAGCAATAAGTAATTAGTAAACCATTATTCGTAATCAATAATCAAGCAATTATAGAAATGAAAACATTTAATTATACAACTCATAGCAAACAAGTGCTCGGAGATATGCATACTCCCGTCAGCATTTACCTGAAAGTCCGCGACATGTATCCGCAATCTGCATTAATGGAAAGTTCCGATTATCATGCCGGAGAAAATTCCTTGTCATTTATAGCCCTCTGTCCCCTGGCAAGCATCGGTATAAACAGTGGAATTGTCACTGCCAAATATCCCGATAACAGCCGCACGGAAGAACCCTTGACAAAAACCTTCCATGTAGAAAAGGCCATGAACCGGTTTATCAATCAATTCCAAGTGACCGGAGATAATAAGAATGTATGTGGACTTTACGGATACACGACGTTTAACGCTGTGAAATACTTCGAGCACATCTCGGTGAAAGAAAGTCACGATGAGCAAAATGATGCTCCGGATTTGCTATACATATTATATAAGTATGTCATTGTTTTCAATCATTTCAAAAATGAATTGACACTCGTTGAAATGTTGTCCGAAGGAGAAGAAAGCGGCTTGCCGGAACTGGAAGCAGCCATCGAAAACCGGAATTATGCTTCTTACAACTTCTCTGTAACAGGTCCCGTTACCAGCCCTATCACCGACGAAGAACATAAAGCCAATGTCCGCAAAGGAATCGCACACTGTATGCGTGGAGATGTTTTCCAAATCGTACTTTCCAGAAGATTTATCCAACCTTATGCCGGAGATGATTTCAAAGTTTACCGCGCACTCCGCAGCATCAATCCTTCTCCTTATCTTTTCTACTTCGATTTCGGAGGATACCGCATCTTCGGTTCTTCACCGGAAACACATTGCAAAATCGAAGATGGTCGTGCTTACATCGATCCGATTGCCGGAACTACCCGCCGTACCGGAGATATAGTAAAAGACCGGGAACTGACAGAAGCTTTACTAGCCGATCCTAAAGAAAATGCAGAGCATGTCATGCTGGTTGATCTTGCCAGAAACGACCTTTCCCGTAATTGTCATGATGTACGCGTTCTATTCTATAAGGAACCACAATATTATAGCCATGTCATTCACTTGGTAAGCCGCGTCAGCGGTATGTTGAATGAGGGCGCAGATAAAATAAAAACGTTTATTGACACGTTTCCTGCCGGCACATTAAGCGGTGCTCCCAAAGTACGCGCTATGCAGTTAATCAGCGAAATCGAACCACATAATCGTGGAGCCTATGGTGGCTGTATCGGTTTTATCGGATTGAACGGCGAATTAAACCAGGCTATCACCATCCGTACTTTTGTAAGCCGCAACAATGAACTCTGGTTCCAAGCCGGAGGAGGTATTGTAGCCCGCAGTCAGGATGAATACGAACTGCAAGAGGTGAACAACAAACTGGGAGCACTGAAAAAGGCGATTGATTTAGCTGTCAAACTAAAAAATTGAAAGCAGAGATAGTATTTGAACAACCATTTTACAATGACAATAAAAATGAAAATATTACTTTTAGATAACTACGACTCTTTCACTTATAACCTACTGCACGCAGTGAAAGAATTAGGGGCTACAGATGTAGAAGTAGTCCGCAACGACCAGATAGAGCTTGATGAAGTAGACCGATTTGATAAAATCATCCTGTCTCCCGGACCGGGCATACCCGAAGAAGCCGGACTGCTATTACCTATTATTAAAAGATATGCTCCGACCAAAAGTATTCTGGGTGTCTGCCTCGGTCATCAAGCCATCGGCGAAGCTTTCGGAGCACGTCTGGAAAATCTCAAAGAAGTATATCATGGAGTACAGACTCCGATTACCATCCTTCACCAGGATTTGCTTTTTGAAGGGTTGGGAAAAGAAATCCCTGTCGGAAGATACCATTCCTGGGTAGTCAGCCGGGAAGGTTTTCCCGATTGCCTGGAAATAACGGCAGAAAGTCAGGAAGGACAAATCATGGCAATCCGCCATAAGACCTACCATGTACATGGTATTCAGTTCCATCCCGAATCAGTATTAACTCCGCAAGGAAAAGAAATTATTAAAAACTTCTTAAACGATTAAACTTATGAAACAGATTCTATACAAACTTTTCGAACATCAATATCTAGGACGCGATGAGGCTCGCACCATTTTACAGAACATCGCACAAGGAAAATATAATGATGTACAGGTAGCCTCTTTAATTACCGTCTTTCTGATGCGTAATATCTCTGTGGAAGAATTATGCGGTTTCCGCGATGCATTGCTTGAAATGCGTATTCCGGTTGATTTAAGTGAATTTGCTCCGATAGATATCGTAGGAACCGGAGGTGATGGAAAAAATACATTTAATATTTCCACAGCTTCTTGTTTCACTGTTGCCGGAGCCGGTTTCCCGGTTGTGAAACATGGTAATTACGGAGCAACATCAGTCAGCGGTGCCAGTAATGTGATGGAGCAACACGGTGTAAAGTTCACCAGTGATATCGATCAACTGCGTCGTAGCATGGAAAAATGTAATCTTGCCTATCTGCATGCTCCTTTATTCAATCCGGCATTAAAGGCTGTAGCTCCGGTTCGTAAAGGATTGGCAGTACGCACTTTCTTTAATATGCTCGGTCCGTTGGTTAATCCGGTATTACCGGCCTATCAACTTTTAGGAGTTTACAACCTCCCGTTACTTCGCCTCTATACCTATACTTATCAGGAAAGCAAGACGAAATTTGCCGTTGTTCATAGTCTCGACGGATATGACGAAATCTCTCTGACAAATGAGTTTAAAGTGGCGACCAGCGATCATGAAAAGATTTACGCTCCCGAGAGTCTCGGATTCTCCCGCTATAAGGAAACTGACCTGGATGGTGGACAAACACCGGAAGATGCAGCTAAGATTTTCGACCAGATCCTGAATAACAAAGCTACGGAAGCTCAAAAGAATGTAGTGGTAGTCAATTCAGCTTTCGCCATCCATGTGATTTGTCCGGAGAAGACTATTGAAGAATGTATTGCTCTCGCCAAAGAGTCATTGGAAAGTGGACGCGCATTAGCAACTTTGAAGAAATTCATTGAGTTAAATAGTTAAATGTAAAATTAGGCACGGATTACGCGGATTACACAGTTCTTGTTAATCCGAAGCCGTAAAATCCGTGTACCCCGTGCCTAAATCATCATAAATATAAAAACCTACGAACTGATGAAAGATATATTATCAGAGATTATAGCAAACAAACGATTTGAAGTTGACCTGCAAAAGCAGGCTATCTCCATCGAGCAATTACAGGAAGGTATCAGCGAAGCTCCGACCTCTCGTTCTATGAAGCAGGCATTATCCTCTTCTGCATCGGGTATTATCGCTGAATTCAAGCGCCGGTCTCCGTCCAAAGGATGGATAAAGAAAGAAGCATGCCCGGAAGAGATTGTCCCCTCCTATGCAGCAGCAGGAGCCTCCGCCCTTTCCATCCTTACCGACGAGAAGTTTTTCGGAGGAAGCCTGAAGGATATCCGCACTGCACGCCCTTTGGTAGAGATCCCCATTCTTAGGAAGGACTTCATCATTGACGAATACCAGCTTTATCAAGCCAAAATTGTCGGTGCCGATGCCGTACTTCTTATCGCAGCCGCATTAGAACCGGAGAAATGTAATGAACTTGCAGAAAAAGCTCATGAACTAGGTCTGGAAGTTCTCCTGGAGATTCACAGCTCCGAGGAATTAATATACATCAACAAGAAAATAGATATGGTAGGAATCAACAACCGTAATCTAGGTACTTTCTTCACTGATGTAGAAAACTCTTTCCGCTTGGCCGGACAACTCCCCCAAGATGCTGTATTGGTATCCGAGAGCGGCATCTCCGACCCGGAAATAGTAAAACGACTTCGGGCAGCCGGATTCCGGGGATTCCTGATCGGTGAAACATTTATGAAAACACAGCAACCGGGAGAAACTTTACAGAATTTCCTGCAAGCAATCCAATAAACTAATTATTCAAAACGGACAGCCCTATGATTAACGGAAAAATTATCAAAGTATGCGGTATGCGTGAAGCTGAAAACATACAGGACGTAGAGTCTATCGAAGGCATAGATATGCTGGGATTCATCTTCTATCCTAAATCTCCCCGATATGTCTACGAGCTTCCGGCTTACTTGCCCATTCACGCTCAGCGTGTCGGAGTTTTCGTCAACGAAGACAAGCAGACAATCAGCATGTATGCTGATCGTTTCGGACTGAATTATGTGCAGCTCCACGGAAATGAATCGCCGGAATACTGCCGGTCCTTACATTCCACTGGATTGAAAATCATCAAGACCTTTTCAGTAGACCGTCCCAAAGATTTGAGAAAGGTATATGACTATGAAAAAGTCTGTGATCTTTTTCTGTTCGATACCAAATGCGAACAGTATGGTGGTTCGGGAAATCAATTCGACTGGAGCATTCTGGATATGTACAATGGACATGTACCCTTTCTATTGAGTGGAGGTATTAACTCGTACAGTGCCAATGCCCTGAAAGAGTTCAAGCATCCCCGGCTTGCCGGATACGATCTCAACAGCCGTTTTGAATTGAAACCGGGAGAAAAGGATCCGGAGCGTATCCGGACATTTTTAAATGAATTAAAATCATAATCTAAAAATTTCAACGTCATGAATAGAATTAATCAACTTTTCAATAGCAACAAGAAAGACATACTTTCTATTTATTTTTGTGCCGGTACTCCTACTTTAGATGGTACTGCCGATGTAATCCGCACGCTCGAAAAGCACGGAGTGAGCATGATTGAAGTCGGCATTCCTTTCAGTGACCCGATGGCAGATGGCATTGTTATTCAGAATGCCGCTACTCAGGCATTGCGCAACGGTATGTCTCTAAAACTTCTTTTTGAACAATTACGGGATATTCGCAAAGACGTAAAAATCCCACTTGTACTCATGGGATATCTAAACCCAATCATGCAATTCGGATTTGAGAATTTCTGCCGTAAATGTGTGGAATGTGGTATCGACGGCGTCATTATCCCTGACCTCCCTTTCCGTGATTATCAAGAACATTATCGTATCATTGCCGAACGCTATAACATCAGAGTGATTATGCTCATCACACCGGAAACCAGCGAAGAACGGGTACGCGAGATAGATACACATACCGGCGGATTTATTTATATGGTTTCATCAGCTGCAACCACCGGAGCGCAACAGGATTTCAACGAACAAAAACGGGCTTACTTCAAAAAGATAGAAGATATGCACCTGAACAATCCGTTGATGGTAGGGTTTGGCATCTCCAATAAAGCGACTTTCCAAGCAGCTTGTGAACACGCTTCCGGAGCTATCATCGGAAGCAAGTTCGTCACTCTGCTTGAAGAAGAAAAAGACCCGGAAAAAGCTATTCTGAAATTAAAAGAAGCATTGAAGTAAGTACAACAGACAGCAATCCGGCAATCAGTAATTAAGTAGAATGATTTGGTACGGTTATTCTGCTTAATTACTTTGATTATTTACTTATAACGATATAGAAGCCATTTTCTTATAATTCATCTGATTATTCCGCATAATTATTCAGATTTATAACATTTCATCACAAACTACATACAAATTCATCATTTACTGCTCATAATTCGTAATTAATCTATATCTTTGTCAGTGTTTTAACAGTAATTCAACAATTATGAGAGCAGAAACCCCTTCCGTTTTGTTAATTTACACGGGTGGAACTATCGGAATGATAGAGAATCCGGAAACAGGCGCTTTAGAAAACTTCAACTTCGATCATTTGCTTAAACATGTGCCCGAGCTAAAAAGATTCAACTATCGCATCTCTTCCTACCAGTTCGATCCCCCTCTCGACTCTTCGGACATGGAACCTGCTTACTGGGCAAAACTGGTAAAGATCATCAATTACAATTATGATTATTTCGATGGTTTCGTCATCCTTCATGGAACAGACACAATGGCTTACACTGCCTCTGCACTAAGTTTCATGCTCGAAAATCTAAGTAAACCTGTCATCCTCACAGGTTCCCAGCTCCCGATCGGGACTTTGCGCACAGACGGAAAGGAAAACCTCATCACAGCCATCGAAATTGCTGCAGCTAAAAACCCGGATGGTACAGCCATCGTTCCTGAAGTTTGTATTTTCTTTGAGAATCATTTAATGCGCGGTAACCGTACCACCAAAATCAATGCGGAGAATTTCAACGCTTTCCGATCTTTCAATTATCCGCCATTGGCACGGGTAGGTATCCACATTAAATATGAACCTAATCTCATTCGGAAACCAGACCCGACAAAACCGTTAAAACCACATTATCTGTTCGACACCAATGTGGTTATTCTAACGCTTTTTCCGGGCATTCAAGAGAGTATCGTGACTTCTCTGCTTCATGTTCCGGGATTGAAAGCGGTTGTCATGAAAACCTTCGGTTCGGGAAATGCTCCGCAAAAAGAATGGTTCATCCGCCAACTAAAGGAAGCTACCGATCGTGGAATTATCATTGTCAACATTACACAATGTGCCTCCGGAGCAGTAGAAATGGGACGTTACGAAACAGGAATGCATCTTCTGGAAGCAGGTGTAATCAGTGGATATGACAGTACTCCCGAATGTGCCATAACAAAGCTCATGTTTTTATTGGGACATGGATTACCCAACAAGGATATCCGATATAAAATGAACTCCTGCTTAATAGGAGAGATCACCAAGTCTTAAGTTAAATCCATCTATTATAACCCCTTGATTTTCATTTTAAACAGTTGTATAAAAGTGAAAATCAAGGGCATTCTTTTCATCATCATCAAGGCCGAATCAAACCTAAAAGAGCCAAAGAAGAACCAAAACGGAAATATAGTTGTTTTCACTCTATAAAATAACAGAAAAAACATTTCCAATAAAAGATATGCAGTTATTTTTGTAATGGATTTGGTTACAAACAATCAAGCAATAATACATTATGATGAAGAAAACAATTCAATTTGTACCTATCATTGCAATAGCAATGGCAGGTACTATGTCTAGTTGTGTTGACTCTGGAAAGGATCTCTATGATCCGTCTTACGAAACACCTAACCCGATGGGAGATGGCTTTGCTGCTCCCGATGATATCGATTGGAGCATGATAACCACTAAAAATGTCTCGGTCGAAGTGAAAGATGAAGAAGGAGGGTTATTTGCTTATTTAGTTGAAATATATGCAGATGATCCCTTAACTAACGAAAATGCCTCCGTACTAGCTACAAGAACAGCTAATAAAGAAAACAACTTTAAAGTTACAGCCGCTATCAGTCTGCTGCCAACTCAAAAGGGTATTTATGTGAAGCAAACCGACCCTAGAGGACGTGAACAGGTATATCAGTTCGATGTGCCGGAAAACAGCGATAACATGATCTGTAAACTCTATTATGCAGGATCCACTGCACAAAATAGGGCGTTGATGAGTCGTGCCGCTGCTACAAGAGGCTTTTCATTTGAAAAGCCTGATTACTATTCCATACCTGCTAATGCAAAAGAAGTGACTGAAATGTCAGGAACCACTTTGCAGCGTGATGCTTCTTACAAAATCACCTCTGACTATACCGGCACATTCAAGTTTGACGGTTATGATGGTGAGATTGCAACCAAAGTTTATGTAGATGCCAAATGGACGATTCCCGCAACATTCCAATTCCAAAACGGAATTGAAATCATTGTGATGAATAATGCTAAAATTGAAGCATCAGGAACCATGACGTTCATTAGAAACTCCATGTTGACCATTATGGAAAAGGGAGAAGTAAATGCAGAGGATATATCATTCACTAATGGAGCGCCTGCCGCATTAAGAAACTGGGGCACACTGACTGTAGTAAACACAATGACGCTACATTCCGGTGCAACACTCTACAACAAAGGAACCATAGCCAGCAAGAATATCTCAATCAATTCCAATACGAAAATTGTGAATGACAATAAAATCAGTTTGGAAGGAGAATTAAATCTGCCGTCTAATTTCTCATTGGAAAATAACGGAGAGATTTATGGAGAGAAATTAATTGCAAATTCCGACGCTGTTGCTACTAACAACAACATCATGAAGTTTACAACCATCAGTCTTACCAATACGACTGTCAATAACGCTTGTAGCATGGAAGCAACTACACTCTTTCTATGCCAACGGAGCGACGTTTAACTTTACTCAAGGATATTTGAAAGCTCCTAAAATGGAGTTTGTTAATGGAACAGTAAATTTAAGTGATGGTTCTATGCTGGATGCTACGACAAGTATCAGCATACCTCCCGGTTATGCCAAGTTTTATGGAAAAGGCGAAAATACTTCTATGATCAAATCACCGGTTATCACCGGACAAGGTTTCACGTATGATGGAAATTTGGTTATTGAATGTGATAACCACGTTAAAAAGGAACAATGGTGGGAGAACTTCCATGTATTGAATGGCGCATACTTTACCAAAATGGGAGAATCCAAAGTTGCGATAGAAGTCTGTACAGGTACCAAGAATAATGGTAATGAAGGAGGAGATCCTGAAGATCCTAAGTTCCCGATCATCATGGATGATAATCGTAATTATGCTTATCTGTTTGAAGACCAATGGCCTTTATATGGGGATTACGATATGAACGACCTTGTTCTGATTGTCAAGGAAAGAAAGATCTCTATCAACAAGAGCAATAAAGCAGAAGAGTTCACGTTAAGTCTTGATTTATCGGCTACCGGAGCTACCAAGAGTATTGGAGCTGCTATCATGCTGGACGGTGTTCCTGCCAGCACCATTACGCAGCCGGTGGAATTCAGTGATAACTCTCTTTTTAAAGGTTTCAATGTGAATAGTAATCTGATTGAGAATGGACAGGACTATGCGGTTATTCCATTATTTGACGATGCTCACAAAGCTTTGGGAAGAGACCGTTACGAACAGATTAACACGATTGCAGGCCACTCTGCTAATACGAGTCCTAAAAATATCAGCTTCACTATAAAGTTCAACAATCCTATCTCTGTGGATGAACTTAATATCAACAAACTGAATGTTTTCATCTTCGTAGAAGGAAACAGGAACCAGCGTAAGGAGATTCATATTGTCGGCTATCAGCCAACTAAGTTGGCAAATACCGATTTGTTCGGAGGAAACAACGACGATAGCTCTACTTCCCGCAAGAGATATTATATCAGCAAAGATAACCTGGCATGGGGAATCATGGTTCCGACAGACTTCAAATGGCCGTTGGAATATGTGAATATCAAATCTGCTTACTCATTATTCGAAAGTTGGGTAACCAGTGGCGGTACTAAGAATGAAGAATGGTGGAAAACTTTTGATTCATCAAGAGTATATAAATAAAGCCTAACAATTAATCTTTAACACGGATTTCATAAAACAGGAATCCGTGTTTTTTCATTAAGATGCTGTAAGTTGCAATTAATAGAAAAAAAAGATATATCACGAATTTTACTCTCCAGATTGGGGATTATTCTAAAATAATATCTATATTTGCAGTGTATCACAAATATTATGTGACAACAATCTTAATCTACAAATCAAATAACAAAGCAAGCGATAGAAAGGTCTATTCGTATGAAGAAAAAAATATTACTAGTCGATGATAAATCGACAATCGGAAAAGTGGCCGGTGTGTATCTAGGAAAAGAGTATGATTTTACCTATTTGGAAGATCCCATCAAAGCAATAGAATGGCTTAATGAAGGCAATGTACCTGACCTCATTATTTCAGACATTCGTATGCCTCTCATGATGGGGGATGAATTCTTAAGATACATGAAGAACAATGAATTATTCAAGTCAATTCCTATCGTTATGTTATCCAGTGAGGAAAGTACAACGGAAAGAATCAGACTATTGGAAGAGGGAGCAGAAGACTATATCCTGAAACCATTCAACCCTTTGGAACTCAAAATCCGAATCAAAAAGATTATTGACTAATACCGGGTCTTCTACACATGCAATATTTTGTTTATATAGGCAGAGATAGCAAAACAATAGAACTACTCTCCCGACTAAGTATTGGGGTATTCTATGCTGCGCCCAACTGTAGCAAAGCTGTCAAAGTATTGGAGAAAATACGCGAAAAATACGACGCCGCTCTATTTTTCGAGCAAGTGAACATATCCAAAGATATTGCAGATATCCAATACATGCGTAAAAAGTATCCGGGGCTTTATATGGTACTCGTTATCGACTCCTTATCTAAGGAAGAAGCATCTGAATACCTTAAAGCCGGTATCAACAATACGATAAAATATGAAACAAGCCAGGAGGCTGTAAAAAATTTATCAACTTTCCTTAAACGAAGAAAAGATCAGAAAATAAAGGCACTCCAACTGAAAGCACAAAATATAAATGCTTTCCGACTGCCTTTATGGAAAAGAACTTTTGATATATTCTTTTCAGGAATGGCGATATTATGTCTTTCTCCTCTCTTAATCTTTACTGCACTAGCTATCCGGGTAGAAAGCAAGGGTCCCATTATCTACAAATCCAAACGAGTAGGGAGCAATTATCAGATATTCGACTTCCTTAAATTCCGTTCGATGTATACCGATGCCGACAAGCATTTAAAAGATTTCAATGCCCTTAACCAATACCAGCAGGAAGATGAGGATATTTGGGGAGAAGAACCGGAAGCGGAAGTGAATGAAGAAATCAATGAAGAAGAAATCCTCTTGATATCCGACGATTTCGTAATCTCCGAAGAAGACTACATTAATAAGAAGTCCAAGGAAAAAAGCAATGCTTTCGTCAAACTGGAAAATGACCCTCGAATAACTAAGATTGGACGTATTATACGTAAATATAGTATTGACGAATTACCCCAGCTTATTAATATCTTAAAAGGGGATATGTCAATAGTAGGCAACCGCCCTCTCCCACTCTATGAAGCCGAGTTACTGACAAGCGATGAACACATCGACCGTTTTATGGGTCCGGCCGGATTGACCGGTTTATGGCAGGTAGAGAAAAGAGGCGAAGCCGGTAAACTTTCTGCTGAAGAACGCAAGCAATTGGATATCACCTATGCAAAGACATTCTCTTTCTGGTTGGATATAAAGATTATTCTGAAAACAGTTACTGCATTCATTCAAAAAGAGAATGTATAATCTCCTTCCAGATGATAGACTCTTATATCTACATAATAGATGATCTGGTATTCTTCTGTACAGGACTTTTGCTCCTATACCTCTTTGTGATGGCCATAGCCTCACATTGCAAACATATCATCTACCCGAAAGCTCAAAAAGAATATGGTTGCGCCATTCTCGTTCCGGAGGGAAGTATTCTTCCGGACATGTATAAAGAAGAGGCGTACGAGTTTATCACATACAGCAATCTGCATCAGACAATCAACAGTTTAGATCAGGAACGATACGCCCTGGTTCTCTTCCTGTCCAATACAGCATGCGCTTTATCTCCGCAATTCCTGAATAAGATATATAATGCCTATGATGCCGGTGTACAAGCCATCCAACTACATACGGTAGTAGAAAACCGCAAAGGCATCCGTAATCGCTTCCGAGCCATACGTGAGGAAATAAAAAACAGCCTCTGCAGAGCCGGCAATACACAATTCGGACTGTCATCCAATTTATTGGGGACTAATATGGCAATCGACCTAAAATGGCTGCAAAAGAACATGAAAAGTTCTAAGACTAATATTGAACGAAAATTATTCCGACAGAATATATACATTGACTACTTGCCGGATGTGATCGTTTATTGCCAGTCTGCGCCCGTCTGTCCTTACCGGAAACGTATTCGAAAAACAACTTCCTACTTACTCCCTTCCATATTTGAAGGAAACTGGAGTTTCTGCAACCGGATCGTACAACAATTAACGCCTTCTCCGCTTACATTATGTATCTTCGTAAGTATCTGGGCTTCGTTGATTACCGTATATAATTGGACCTTATCATTCGGATGGTGGATTGCACTTTTCGGTCTATTAATCACTTATAGCCTGGCAATTCCTGATTATCTGGTAGAGGACAAAAAGAAGAAAAAACATTCAATATGGAGAAGAAAACACTTAAACAGCGAATTAAAGAAAACCCCGGCTTAAAACAAGCTGCACATCGTTTTATCATGCATCCCGTTAAAACTCGCCCTAATTGGTGGATACGGCTCTTCGATTTCATATACCTGAAACGCGGAAAGGGCTCTGTCATCTATCGGAGTGTACGCAAAGACCTCCCTCCTTTCAACCGGTTCTCTTTGGGTAGATATTCTGTTGTCGAAGACTTCTCCTGTCTGAATAATGCAGTTGGCAACTTAACAATAGGAGATTACACACGCATCGGATTGAGAAACACAATCATAGGTCCGGTTAATATTGGCGATCATGTCAACCTGGCACAGAATGTAACGGTCACAGGGCTCAACCATAATTATCAGGATGCAGAAAAGATGATTGACGAACAAGGCGTCAGCACACTGCCCGTTGTCATCGAAGATGATGTATGGGTAGGCGCCAATTCAGTCATTCTA
Source organism: Bacteroides sp. BFG-637 (assembly GCF_024793605.1). Taxonomy (NCBI): domain Bacteria; kingdom Pseudomonadati; phylum Bacteroidota; class Bacteroidia; order Bacteroidales; family Bacteroidaceae; genus Bacteroides; species Bacteroides sp. BFG-637. Next base: position 5,423,676 of record NZ_JANUPD010000002.1, read on the forward strand.
CCGGGAGTAACTTTAGGGAAACATTGTGTAGTGGCTGCCGGAAGTGTAGTCAGCCATTCCGTCCCACCCTATTCAATATGTGCCGGATGCCCTGCAAGAATCATAAAAACATACGATTTCGAGACTAAAGAGTGGAAAAAAGTAGAGAAAACACCTGCTACTAACCATAAATAGTGAGAATAGCTACAGAATATACCTCATAAAGGTGATTGTGACACATTCTGAAACGCATTATCTTTGCAGTATCAGAATTGAATTAATTAGTCATAATTTTATTACGTAGCCACATTTAAGTAAAAAATGAAATAGAGTCCCGCCGAAGCGATTTCGTCGGGATTTTGTTTTTTATTACCCTCCTAACCTGCAAGATCAAGCAACCATATTCATCGATAAGTTTTCGTCCACAAAATAGTGACGCTATCCGGCAAGGATAGTGACGGGATATGTATGGGATAGTAACGGTATCATTGTCATATACCGTCACTATTTTTTTACGCTCACAGGGATTCTTAAACCCACTATATAATCTAGACTAATAATAATGCTCTCTGTTTAACCCATAACAATACGACCGACTTAAATCCCATATAATAAAAAAACGAGCTAATTCTTTTTATAGAACCACTCGCCACTGCATCAGAAAAGCCTAAAGGCTTTTCTATAGTACCTCAAATTTCCTGAAAACCAATTTTCTTTTTACCTAAAAACGTCTTACCTATTGTTATCCTTTTACCTTCTATTAAAAACTTATCCTATTGAACTAAACTAAAAAACTTTTATACCTTAAAACTATCTAATCTAATACCTTATTTAATATTTTCTTTTACCTTATAAACTAACAGCAATTTCTCAACTGCTTTGCAAAGGTACGAATATTTTTCGTGTGCGCAAACGGTTTTATATTTTATAACACTTCCGCAGGCTATAAATCTTTCACATCGCTCAACGCAACCAACTTATTTACAATAGCATAGATAGTCAAACCGGCAGCACTATGTATTTGCAATTTTTTGCTAATATTTCTCCGATGTGTAATCACCGTATGAATCGACAAAAATAGCTTTTCCGCTATTTCCTTATTTGTCATTCCCTTCACCACACAGATGACGATCTCCTTTTCCCGCTGGCTAAGCGTGTCCTGATTATCCATCTCTTCTTCCTCGGAAACCACATTCAGTAAACCTGCAATTTTCTTAGAAAGAGTTTCCAAATCATCGAATATTGAAATAGACTCATCATACTTACCCAATAATGAAGCATCTACAAAAGAAGTAACCAAAGCTATTAAACGTATTCTTTTACCGGATATTTCATCTCGAAACTTAGCTACATCAAAGTAATCACCAAAAGTAGGATTGACAATCAACATCTCCGGACATTGCGTCCGGACGCAATCGTGCAAAGCTTCAACAGACAACAATTCTATTGGTTGCACTTTTACGTTAGAAAGACGCTTCAATGCAGCAGTCAATCCACCACGAATAATTACAGAAGTCTCTGCAATAGCTATTCGAACGACTTCGTTATTTTTCATTTTCCCTAATCCTCCTTTCCAAATTCAGAATAGCAGGAACAAAAATATAGTCCTCAACCTTGCAATGAGATTCCAGTCCGGCTTCGCAAGCATATATGTCGAAAAGAGCCGCGTTCAGAAGATTCTCATTTGCTTTGGCAGGGCAATATTTAATAATGATATTTTTCAGTTCTGTCAATTTCTCCCCTACCTGATCGTGATGCTTGGAAAACGTACTGATCTGATAGTTTTTGGGAGCAACTCCTTTAATCAATGAATCGACATACTTAAATACGGTTTTCTCTTCATAATCCATGTGTTTACGCACCTCTCGTGTATATTCATCGAAAAACTTAAGGATGAGAAAAGCAACATCGTCTTGCGAACAGTCGATTGCCTCGATCAGTTTACGACGAATAGCAGGAAGAGAAAAATCCAGAAAATAAATATGTGCCTGCCGCAGATAATCAATCAATGCAGGTATGGAAATATCATCTTTATCTCCATCGAGCCGGGAAAAGCCTTCAGCCATAAAGTTGACTACAATCAGAAAGGTCCGGCAGTCTACTCCATTCAGTTCACAAACCTCCTTGACTGTCTTGTCACCGAACCCCAACGAAAGCCCAAAACGACTCATCACTTGCAACAAAGAATAATTATCGCTGATGAGATCGATCATCTTATCAGTTGACTTATATTTTTGTAAATTATCCATCATACCTATTTATATTAGAGACTGCAAAGGAACGGAATATTTTGCTGAAATGCAATCATCATTTATAGGTATTTTAATTCGCCGGAAATAGCCAAATACTAATTATATGCTACTATTTTGTGGCGCAACTTTAGGCAAGCTAGTCTTTTTTTAGTAATTTTGTCGCTATCAATTTGTAATTAGTAACTCGTAATTTGTAATTAATAAAATGGCAAACGAACTCGAACTGAAATACGGCTGCAACCCTAATCAAAAGCCTGCCCGTATCTTCATGAAAGAAGGCGAACTCCCCATCGAAGTATTGAATGGACGTCCCGGTTATATCAATCTATTGGATGCATTCAACAGTTGGCAACTAGTGAAAGAACTGAAAGAAGCTACCGGACTGCCGGCCGCCGCTTCTTTTAAACATGTCAGCCCTGCAGGTGCTGCTGTTGCGGTAGAAATGAGTGACACGCTGAAGAAGATTTATTTTGTCGATGACATGAAACTATCTCCATTGGCTACAGCATACGCCCGTGCACGTGGAGCAGACCGTATGTCGTCTTACGGAGACTTTATCGCATTGTCCGACACTTGCGACGAAGAAACAGCACGCATCATCAACCGTGAAGTATCCGACGGCGTCATTGCTCCTGACTATACTCCCGAAGCACTGGAGATTCTAAAGAATAAAAGAAAAGGAACCTATAATGTAATAAAGATAAATCCTGCATACCGCCCGGCTCCTATCGAACATAAAGATGTATTCGGAGTAACTTTCGAACAAGGAAGAAACGAATTGAAGATCGATGAAAGTCTTTTGAAAGAGATGCCTACGCAGAACAAGAAAATCCCGGCTGATGCAAAACGCGACTTAATCATTGCCTTAATCACTTTAAAATATACACAATCCAATTCTGTATGTTATGCCAAAGACGGACAGGCAATCGGTATTGGCGCAGGCCAACAGTCACGTATCCACTGTACGCGCTTGGCAGGAAATAAAGCAGATATCTGGTATTTACGCCAACACCCGAAAGTGATGAACTTGCCATGGATTGAGAAAATCCGTCGTGCAGACCGTGACAATACAATTGACGTTTACATCTCGGAAGATTATGACGACGTACTGGCAGACGGCATCTGGCAACAGTTCTTCACCGAAAAGCCGGAAATACTGACACGCGAAGAAAAACGGGCATGGTTGGATACGATGACAGGCGTAGCTTTAGGATCGGATGCATTCTTCCCATTCGGAGATAATATAGAACGCGCACACAAGAGTGGCGTCAGCTATATTGCACAACCGGGCGGATCAGTACGTGACGATCATGTGATTGGAACTTGCGACAAATACAATATGGCAATGGCATTTACAGGCATCCGCTTGTTCCACCATTAAAAAGATCGACCATTTTTTATTCCATATATCCCCATTTATAATGAGAAGGAGACAAATCTTCCATTATAAATGGGGATTTCCTATTTCTTTAAGACCCTCTATCTTTGCAGCGTTACATTTAAAAACGAATCAAAGATGAATAAAATTGGTGTATTTTATGGTTCCACAACCGGAACAACAGAAGACCTTGCCCGTCGAATTGCAGAGAAATTAGATGTACCATCGGCAGATGTATTTGATGTATCCAAGCTAACAGAGGCATTAGTCAATGAATATGACGTATTGGTGCTCGGCTCTTCCACATGGGGAGCAGGCGAACTTCAAGACGACTGGTACGATGGAGTAAAAGTTTTAAAGAAGTGTGATTTATCCCACAAATCTGTAGCCCTATTCGGTTGCGGCGACTCTGACTCATATAGCGACACATTCTGTGACGCAATAGGTATTCTTTATGAAGACCTAAAAGATACCCACTGTAAATTCTGTGGAGCAACAGATACTGCAGGCTATACCTTCGATTCTTCCATTGCCGTCGTAGACGGTAAGTTTGTAGGTCTTCCACTTGACGAAGTCAACGAAGATAGCAAAACAGACGAACGTATCAGCGCATGGGCTGAACAAGTGAAACAAGAAATTAGCTAATTTTACCTTACCATAAAAAGAATACTTTGCATCATGGCAACTGAAAGAATCATCCCCGGCGAAATCCGGATTTTTCTTAATCATATTTATGAGTTTAAGAAAGGCGTACGCAACATGGTACTTTACACAATGAGTAAAGAGCACGAAGAGTTTGCCATCCGCCGATTGAAAAATCAAAAGATCAGTTATATGATACAGGAAGTAGGAACCAATAAAATCAACCTGTTTTTTGGAAAGGCAGAATGTATGGAAGCCATGCGGCACATCATCATCCGTCCTTTAAACCAACTGACTGCCGAAGAAGATTTTATTTTAGGAGCCATGCTGGGATATGACCTTTGCCAGCAATGCAAACGATATTGCAGTAAAAAAGAAGGTATAAAGATAGCAGTTTAAGCGATAACCTTAGCATAAGTTTAGCTTTGTTTGTATGTAGTTTATCTGAGTTGAATCGTTTCTGAAAAGGCTGTTTCTTGATGGTAGAGATACTCAAGGGAACTGGCTGTAAAAGAAACGATTCGCTCAATTACAAACAAAAGCCACACCACACTGCCCATACATTGGCAGCATTTTCTATTTGTCCATGACAGCCGACAGATACTAATCCGACTAATCTCACATGTTAGAACAAACAAAGGTGTATTTCAGTAAATTTCATCATACTGTAATACACCTTTATTTGTTTTATTTCGTTACATATATCCTTATATTCACTCATTAGTTTTAAATTACCTACATATACTGAATTTAAGAAATAACTATGCCTACTATTGGGTATTGCGGTTATTTTTAACCTCACATAACTTTGCAGTCGAAAAAATTATAAAAAAGATGAGAAAATTAACTGCAATCATTATTCTTTGTTTCCTGTCATCTTACCGTACACTTTCAGCACAGGAAACAGAAGAGAAGTCTAAAGACAGTAAAACTTCTTCCACAGAAGAATATACTAAATTTCGTTTCGGAGGATATGGAGAAATGGCAGCAAGCTATAAAGATTATAATTTTAATCGTTTCACTCCAAATGGTTCCGGTAAACTAAATCGTGGAGAGATTTCCATTCCACGTTTTGTATTAGCCTTCGATTATAAATTCTCTTCCAAATGGGTGTTGAGCACCGAAATCGAATTTGAATATGGAGGCACGGGAGTAGCTCGTGAAATAGAATGGTTTGAAGAGAATGGCGAGTATGAAACAGAGATTGAAAAAGGTGGTGAAGTAGCTTTGGAACAATTTCATATCACCCGCCTCATTAATAAACACATCAATCTGCGTTTCGGACATATGATTGTACCGGTAGGATTGACAAATAACCACCATGAGCCAATCAATTTCTTTGGAGTCTACCGTCCGGAAGGTGAAACAACCATATTACCTTCAACATGGCATGAAACAGGTATTGCCGTATTTGGCGAGATAGGACGATTTGATTACGAACTTCAATTAGTCAATGGTCTTGATCCACAAGGCTTTCGCAGTGAAGACTGGATAAAAAACGGTAGACAAGGAGCCTTCGAAGTAAACAATTTTACCAGCCCGGCTTTTGTAGCCCGTGTTAACTACCATGGAGTGAAAGGATTAAGAGTAGGTGCTTCTTTCTATTACAACCAGACTGCAAAGAATGGAACTAAACCTTGGAGAAATACAGGTTATAAATTCCCGGTAACTATTGTAACCGGTGATTTACAATACAAAGGCTTTAATAACAATCTGATTGTACGCGGAAATGCCGTTTATGGAAATTTAGGGGCAAGCGGAGCCTTAACTACAATCAATAACAGTTCTTCAGCTGCTTCCGGTTACCCTAATACAACAGTAGCACAGAATGCAGTCAGTTATGGAGGCGAAGCAGGATATAATATAAGTTCTTTCTTTAACTCAAAAGCTCCCCGTATCTATCCTTTTATTCGTTATGAATATTACAATCCGATGGAAAAGACAGAAGCTAACACAGGTTTGTTGGCCGACAAACGTTTTCAGGTATCAGCCGTAACAGCAGGATTGAATTACTACGCTCTACCCAATCTAGTGATTAAAGCAGACTACACTCACCGCTCCATAGGAGGTGGAAAATATAACGACGAAAACTTAGTCTCTGTAGGCATAGCCTATATTGGTTGGTTTATCAAGAAATAAATATAACTTTTTAATAACAACAAAAATGAAAACATGGAAATTTTTGCCTATAATGGCAATAGGGGTATGTATGGCAATGACCTCTTGTAGTGAAGATTCTAAAAAAGAAGATGTTTCACCAAATCCATTTGCGGGTTTTAATACCCCGGACAGTGGCACTGCAACAGATGATGAATTAAAAGCTGCGGTTGCAACGTATGTAGATGATGTAGTGATTCCTACTTATGAAGATATGTACAATAAAGTAACCGCATTAAACACGGCAGTACAAAAGTTATCAACGTCCTCCAGTGATAATGATGTAGCCAATGCAGCAGACGCCTGGGTTGCAGCACGTAAACCTTGGGAAAAAAGTGAGGCCTTTTTATATGGTCCTGCAGATTTGAATAAGCTCGATCCTAGTCTGGATAGCTGGCCTTTAGATAAAGGAGGTATTGATGCAATTCTACAGTCTGGGAATTGGGAAGATGCTGTTGGAGGCGATGTAAACGATGATGATGACGCACCAGCTGATGCACCACAGAACTTGCGTGGTTTCCATACAGCCGAATATTTATTGTTTGAAGACGGTGAAGCAAAAAAAATCACAGACCTGGATGCTAATAAAATAGGATACCTCAAGGCTGTTGTCGGACGTATGTCAAAAGACACAGAGCTTTTGTTAAAAGGTTGGACAGAAGGTAAAAATCTGGAGAACGGTGCCTATAAAGATGCAATGAAAGCACCTAACGGAACTTACTCTATAAGCAATATCAAACAATCTGTTGCAATGATACTAAACTCTGACAATGGTGCAGAAGGAATTGCCAATGAAGTAGGTGCAACGAAAATCGGAGATCCGGTAGATAAGTGGAACAGCGGAGATAAAGAAGGTGGTGTATTAGCCGTAGAATCCTGGTATAGCTGGAACTCTTTAGATGATTATACAGATAACATTTACAGCATCCGTAATGCTTACTATGGTAGTTTAGACGGAACTGTTGCCAGTGCAAGTCTGTGCTCTATCATGAAAAAAGTGAATCCGACATTGAATGACATGGTTGTTAAGCAGATTCAGGAAACAATCACAGCAATCAATGATATACCTCACCCATTCCGTAACAATTTAGGTGCTACTACTGAAGTTAAGAATGCTCAAAACCAATGCGTCTTTTTATGTAGCGGTCTGGCTTTAGTCCGCGCAAAATTAGCAGGAGAATAAACAATACTAATTATGATGACTAAGCTCTTTCTTTTAGGAAAGCCGGTTATCAAAGCATTACGAGGAGGATTCCCAAGGCGATTGGGAAGAATCCTCTTTGTTGCGATAAATATAGGCTTCCTACAAAGTTGTGATCATGATGCTTTTGACGGCATTATTTATAAGCCAAACGGAGAAATAGCGAAACCGGAGGAATTATCAGCCGGCATTTCCACTATCTTTTCTACCGTAAGTGGCGCTTACGACACCAATGCAGATTGGGTCACCGGTGAATTATTAACACGCTTCAATCGTGGCGATGGTTTGTATGATAATTCTCGTGGAGTAGGTACAGGCAGTGGTAATGGATTAGGTCCCATTTTTGGAGGTTATTCCTGCGGAGCTTGCCATAGAAACACAGGACGTACGACTCCTGCATGGGTGACGGGTGGTTCCGGTGCAGGCTTTTCATCTATGCTGGTTTATATTACACGCAAAACCGGAGGATACTTCCCCGAATATGGCCGTGTATTACATGATCAGTCCATTTATGGTGTAAAAGCCGAAGGTAAAATAAAGATAACCACTACTACCGAAAAGTTCAAATTTCCCGATGGAGAAGAATATGAATTGATAACTCCTCATTATGAAATAACAGATTGGTATGATTATGAAATAAAGCCCGAAGATCTGATTATTTCGGTACGTGCCCCTTTACGACATGTCGGCATGGGGCAGATGATGGCACTTAACCATGATGAACTGAAACAGTTGGCAGCTCAAAGCAACTATCCCGAATATGGCATTAGCGGACGCCTAAATTATGTGACGGAAAAAGGCAAATATGACATTGGAATATCCGGCAACAAAGCCAACCATCAGGATTTAACTGTAGAACTAGGATTCTCTTCGGACTTGGGAGTAACCAACGACCGTTTTCCACATGAAGTTGGTGAAGGACAATCACAAATGATGGGATTTGCCAACCAAGGTGTAGAGATTTCTACCCGTGACATGGAAGATGTCGATTTATACATGCAGACATTGGGAGTTCCTGCACGCCGCAATGTGGATGATGAAACCATCAAACATGGCGAGCAAATGTTCTATCAGGCAAAATGCCATTTATGCCATACCGTTACTTTACATACCCGTCCACGAGGCAGCATATTACTGAATGGAACTCAACTGCCCTGGCTGGGTAATCAGATCATTCACCCCTATTCCGACTTCTTATTACATGACATGGGGCAAGGATTGGCAGATGATTATCCGAGTGGTCTGGCACGCGGTTGTGAATGGCGTACTACTCCATTGTGGGGAATCGGCCTTCAGGAAATTGTCAACGGACATACCTATTTCCTACATGACGGACGGGCACGTAACCTGACAGAAGCGATCATGTGGCATGACGGTGAAGGAGCCGCTTCACGTTCTATTTTCTCTCACATGTCGAAAGAAGATCGCGCAGCCTTACTTACATTTTTGAACAGTTTATAATATAATCAGCAACAACAATGAAAAAAAAATTTCTAGTACTTGCGCTCACTGCATTTATGTGCAGCCACTCTTATGCTCAAGATTCAAATACAAAAGAAATCGATGATAAATATGTAGAGAATGACGTTGTTTCACTGGCGGGAAAGAAAGGTTTTTCTTTTTCTACCAAAGCCGGTGATTTTCTATTCAAACCCTATGCATTAGTTCAAACCAGCCTGTCTTTCAACCGATACGACGATCAAGGTTTGGAAAGCCTCTATGCACGCAACTGGGCAAACAGTGGTTTTGCTATTCCTAATGCCATCCTTGGATTTACAGGCAAAGCATTTGGAAAAGTCACATTCAACTTATCACTAAATGCGGCAAAAAGTGGTGCTGCCCTACTGCAACAAGCCTGGTTTGATGTAGCCCTCAAAGAATCATTCCGTATTCGTGTCGGAAAGTTTAAAACCCCGTTCATGCATGCTTACCTGACCACACTGGGCGAAACATTATTTCCTGTATTACCCACCTCTGTGGCAGGCGGTATATTGATGCCCTACGATATCAACGCTGTAAAACCAAGCATGGCTACCGGATTCGATTTAGGAGTACAGATACATGGTCTGATTAATGGAAAATGGAATTATCAGTTAGGGATTTTCAATGGTACAGGAATTGATGTCAATTCGGCAACTAAAGGAATGTGCGATGATCATAAATGGTTGCCTCAACTGCTTTACTCCGGTCGTCTGGTATATATGCCCAAAGGAGAAATGCCGTCCACACAAGGTAATCCGAACAATCTGAAAGAAGATAAAATGCAATTCGGTGTTTCTACCTCTTATAATGCCGAAGCAGAAGATCACAGTAGTAGCGATTGGCGCATAGGTGCAGAGTTTGCGATGGTAAAGAACCGCTTCTATTTTGCAGCCGAAGGTTATTTCATGAATATGCATTTTACAGAAATCATGCATAAAGACAAAGATCAGAATTATTGGGGAGCTTACGCACAAGCCGGTTATTTTGTAACTCCTAAGTTACAAGCAGCTCTCCGTTATGATCTATTTGATCGCAACGGAACAGACGAAGGCGGTTTGTTGAATATGCCCGCCATTGGAGCTAATTACTACTTTGTCGGTTCTAATCTAAAACTTCAAATGATGTACCAATATCTGGGCAGAACCGGACATGATACACAGACTGACCGTGACAACGATGGAATAGGACTATCACGCCATAGCGTTACCGCCATGTTACAATTCACTTTCTAAAGTACAGAAGGAGGAATCTGTCTATGAATAAAAGACTAAAATATTTATTTATAACCTGTACCTGCCTAAGCTTGTGTTCAGCTTGTGATGAAGGTAAAATATATCCGGACGACACGATTGACAGTGGACGTACGGCTACTGTTACCCTTCATTTCACCCATCTGGATGCCTGGCCGCAAAAAAATAGTATGTCATTAATCTCCTTAGGTGAGGACGGAGTTACTCCCATATTGGTAAAGCGTATTCTGGAACCATCCAGCGAAGCGGAAGCCGTGACTGTGACATTAAACAACTTAACCGAAAACACGCATAGTATTGCCGTAGCAGTTGTTACGTCCGGTATGTCTTTGGTACATGCCTATCAGTCATTCCCCGTTAATGCATCGGAAGAATCGTTGACTTTACCGGAGACAACAATCGAAGTGGCCTCGTTCAGCCGCATCCAGACACAAGTTTTCAATGCAAAATGTGTGATGTGTCATGGAGGAAGTACAACAACGGCCGGAGACTTGGATCTGACAGCAGCCAAAGCATACAATTCACTGATTAATGTAAAAGCTCCCCATTCCGACGAGGGAAAGAATTATGTAACTCCCGGAGATTTAAACAACAGCTATCTATTAGATGTATTAGAGCACGATAATCATATTGATATATTCAATGGATCTGAACAACGTGAAGTCCGTGCTCTAATCCGTACTTGGATAAAAGCAGGAGCCGAAAACAATTAACTTGTAACAGAAACTTTGATATGAACAGCAGAAAACAACCACCCTTAAGATCAGAAAAAACTTTAACTGAAATATTTAAATACGAAGTAGCAGACGGCGTTTCCGAATATCATTTAATGATTCACGCAACCCAGCCGAAAGATGCTTACGAGGAACAATTAAACGCCATTATAGATACATATTACCAATTACGGGAAAAAGAGTTGCAAGGTACCGTCGCCATTTTTAAACGATATTTCTTGAGCGACGCTTCCAATCAGGCAGACACCTTATTGGCACTTACAACTGAAAGTTCGGATTGCGCACTTTCTATCGTCGAACAGCCACCGTTGAACGGAACCAAAGTAGCAGTATGGATTTACCTCCAAACGAAGGTGCAAACACAAATGCTGCATAATGGTCTCTTTGAGGTTAAACATGGCCCCTACCGACATCTTTGGGGTGGTTGCTCTTTCAATCGGGCTGCCAACTCGGAATACCAGACCCGGCTACTATTAAATGACTATGTCATGCAGCTTATTGAACAAGGTTGCAAACTAGCCGCCAACTGTATCCGTACCTGGTTTTTCGTACAGAATGTGGATGTGAATTATCCCGGAGTAGTAAAGGCACGTAACGAAGTATTCGTTACTCAAAACCTGACGGAAAAGACACACTACATTTCCAGTACAGGTATCGGCGGACGTCATGCTGACCCCAAAGTTCTTGTACAAATGGACACGTATGCCGTAGACGGAATCAAACCCGAACAGATTCATTTCCTTTATGCGCCGACACACCTGAATCCCACTTATGAATACGGCGTCAGTTTCGAACGTGGAACGTATGTAGATTATGGAGATCGTCGCCAAGTATTCATCTCGGGCACAGCAAGTATTAATAATAAAGGCGAGGTGGTATGTCCGGGAGATATCCGTAAACAAACAGAACGGATGTGGGAGAATGTGGAAGCCCTACTAAAAGAAGCAGAATGTACATTTGACGATATGGGGCAAATGATTGTTTATCTGCGTGACATTGCAGATTATACCATCGTCAAAGAAATGTACGACAAACGTTTTCCTTGTACACCCAAAGTATTTGTACATGCACCGGTATGCCGACCGGGATGGTTGATCGAGATGGAATGTATGGGAGTAAAAACCTGTGAGAATAAGGAATATGCTCCCTATTAATATCATTTAAAAGATATACCGTTGAAAAGATTACTTATCATTTTATATATCTGTCTGATAGGATTACTTGCTGCAACCACTTTCATAGAGCAAGCATACGGGACAGAGTTTGTAGAAAGAAATATATATCACACAATCTGGTTTTGTTGTTTGTGGGGAGTAATTGCCGTAATAGGGTTTGTTACCCTCATCCGACGTTCCCTATGGCACCGGCTCCCTGTTTTGCTGTTTCATGGCTCCCTCCTCGTTATCTTGGTGGGGGCCATGATTACGTTTATCTATAGTGAACAAGGATATATGCATTTACGTCTGAATACAGTAAAAAGCAGCTTCCAGTCACCACAAGGCGACAAAAAGACAGACCTGCCATTTACAATGAAACTGGACAGTTTCCGGATAGAGTATTATTCGGGTACAGAAGCTCCTGCTGATTACGTCAGTTATATCAACTACTCACTTCCCGGCCAGAAAGATTCTTTGCATAACGAACGCATCTCAATGAACCGTATATTTGCCATGCAAGGATTCCGCTTTTACCAGTCATCATTTGATGAAGATGGTGAAGGAAGTTGGCTAACAGTAAACTATGATCCATGGGGTACTAGAGTAACCTATAGCGGATACATCCTACTGGGCATCTCCATGATTTTACTACTTTTCTATCGCCGGGGGGAGTTTCGTCAGTTATTAAATCATCCCTTATTGAAAAAAGGAGGATTATTCATTCTATTCCTTTTCTACCTGACAGGAACAACACAAGCGCAGGAAACGCCTCTTCGCGTATTAAACAAAATACAGGCAGACAGTCTGGCACAACAACAGGTTATCTACCATGACCGTGTAGTGCCGTTCAATACACTGGCAAGAGACTTTGTCAAGAAACTGACAGGAAAAACCTACTATAAAGGATTCACTCCCGAACAAGTAATAAGTGGCTGGATTCTTTACCCGGAATCATGGAAAAATGAACCAATGATATATATAAAAAGTCCCGAACTACACCATTTACTCGGTTTGAAAACCTCTTATGCACGCTTGACCGATTTGTTTGACGGTCCGGTCTACCGTCTTCAGAAAACTTGGCAACAAGAACAGGGAAAAGACAGCAAACTCGCCAAAGCGATCCAGGAAACAGATGAAAAAGTAGGCCTGATCCTGATGTTGGAAAAAGGAACATTCATCCATCCATTACCCACTGATGGCAGCGTGCAACCTCTCTCCGAACTGGAAGTGAAAGCAGAATTACTCTACAACCGAATTCCGTTCAGCAAGATTCTTTTTATGATAAATCTGTCATTGGGAGTGTTGTCTTTCCTGCTTCTACTTCATAACAGCCTGCAAAGAAATATCCTCTCGCCCAAAGCCAAAACGATTTCCCGCACAGCAGGAACTTTCTTTTCTGTTGCACTCTATCTTGCTTTCATATTCCATTTAGCAGGATATTGCCTGCGCTGGTACATTGGCGGTCGTATTCCACTTAGCAACGGTTACGAAACCATGCAGTTTATGGCTCTTTGTATTCTTTTGATAGCCTGTCTGCTCCATCGAAGATTCTCATTTATACTTCCATTCGGATTCCTCCTCTCCGGCTTTGCTTTGTTGGTCTCCTATCTGGGACAAATGAATCCCCAGATAACCCCATTAATGCCGGTGCTCGTCTCTCCGTGGCTAAGTATTCATGTTTCATTGATTATGATGTCTTATGCCCTATTGGCATTCATCATGCTAAACGGAATACTGGCATTATGCCTCCGAAAAAAGAATCGGAAAACAATGTCTCCGGAAACGACGCTATACAAGACAATCGGATAGAACAGTTGACGCTAGTCAGCCGTTTGCTGCTCTACCCTGCCACCTTCTTTTTAGGAGCAGGCATCTTTCTGGGAGCAGTTTGGGCAAACGTTTCCTGGGGACGATACTGGGCGTGGGACCCGAAAGAAGTATGGGCACTGATTACTTTTCTGGTATATGGAGTAGCCTTCCATTCACAAAGTCTGCGCATTTTCCACAAGCCTCTATTCTTCCATATCTATATGATTCTTGCTTTCCTGACCGTCTTAATGACCTATTTCGGGGTGAATTATGTTCTTGGAGGGATGCATAGTTATGCAAACGCCTGAACCACTATATATAGCTAGTAATTGATAGAAGAATACCCATTTTAGGGGATTGCGGGAAAAGCGGAAAGCCCCTATCTTTGCAGTATCAGAATTAAATTAATTAGTCATAATTATATTACGTAGCCACATTAAAAATACATAGAAATCGGCCGAAGTGATTCACCCGCATTTCTTTTATTTGGTTGTTAAGTTGAAAAAACCATATAATGTATTCATTTTGGAATATGAATAGATGACATATTCTAAAAGAGGCAAGGACGTCCGGCTTGTGAAAGCCGGACGTTTTTTATATCAGTAAGAGAATAAAGTGAGAGAGCTCATGCATTCATGAGCTCTTTCCAACCAGCCGTTTCAAAAGCGATATACTCCGCTATAAACTTCTCCATCTCTTCTTTCTTCACAGGATGCAACACCAGCTCTTCGAGCAGGGCAAACAACCATACCGTATTCAGGTGAATAAAGAAGTTAGTTATTGCTATATTGATATGCGGATATTTCTGCTTCATCCCTTGAAAAAAAACAGAAATCGTACGCGTCATCAAATCTGTATATTCAGAACGGAAGTTCTCCAAAACAGAACCTTGTGCCTGAAAAAGCAGTAACCGCAAACGGTCACGATGTTCAGAGACCAATCTGATATATTCCCGTACAGACATTTTCTGATAATCCGAATCCATAAAGACGTCTATCGTCATCTGATCTGCATCGTGATTATAAATCATAGCATACAGATCATTCAATACCGGTTTCAGAATCGTACGGAATATCTCATCCTTATTGGTGAAATAATGATAGATATTACTCACCGTCACCCCTGCCCTCGAAGCTATTTCACGCATAGAGGCATCCTTGTATCCCTTTTCCAGAAACACTTCTTCGGCTGCCTTCAAGATTCCCTCTTGTATATCTCCTTTCAAAAATTGCATAGTATCGCTGCTATTTATCAATTCATATTTGTAACCTGTCTGTTCACCATCCGGGCAAATATACCATTTTTCTTTTTCAATTCCTCCGGTGTTCCCATTTCAGCAACACTTCCATTCTCCAATACTACAATTTTGTCGGCATTGGCAACGGTTCGCATACGGTGCGCAATAATCAGCACCGTTTTGTTACGTACCAATTCAGATATACCTGCCTGTATCTTGGTTTCATTCTCAACATCAAGCGAAGCCGTAGCCTCATCCAACAGAACGATCGGAGCATCCTTCAACAAAGCGCGGGCAATGGAAATACGCTGACGCTCACCGCCGGATAATGTTTCTCCATTCTCACCGATAATCGTCTGGTATCCCTGCGGCATTTTAGTGACAAACTCATCACATTGTGCCAAGCGGGCAACTCTCCGGACTTCCTCATCCGTAGCATCCCGTTTGCCAATACGGATATTATCCATAATGGAAGCATTGAAAAGAACTACATCCTGAAAGACAACGGAATAGTTTTTCAACAAAGTTTCAGGATCAATCCGACTGATATCCTGCCCGCCGAGGGTAATCTTTCCCGACTGGATATCCCAGAAACGTGCCGCCAACCTGGCCGCCGTACTCTTGCCACTACCCGAAGGACCAACCAAAGCCGTTTTTTCACCTTGTCGGGCAATAAAAGACAAGTTATTCAGAATTTGTTTTCCCTGCTCATAAGCAAAGTCTACCTGTCTGAATTCGATATCATAACCTTGAGGAGTGAATTCGGTAGTCCCGTTTTGTACCGGCAATGCTTCCATCTCATTCATTCTATTGATACGCACATCCAAATAGAACAAAGCGGCAATATTATTCATCACCTCACTGACCGGAGCATACACACGCGACCCGATAACCATAAATATAAGATAGGTAAACAAATCAACCGTACCCGAAGCCAAGAGATTGGCACCAACGATAATAACGCTTGCCAGTCCGAGTTTCAATACACTTTGGGAACCGTTTACCAACATGCCGAGCACCAGTTCATTACGAGTCAATACCTTTTCATAGGTATCAATGCTCGCATCCAGTTTTTCCAGATAGTCTCTCTCCTGATTGTAGGATTTTATCTCCTGAATGGTATCGAGTCCTTCCTGGATATGTTCGGTCACCATCCGCTTGTTCAGATAATTACTTTCATTGCTTTTCTGTATTTCCTTCTTCGAGAAAAGAAGGATTGCGGCGGCAAGCGGCACTACCCAGAACAAAGCAATCGTCAACTGCCAGTTATAAAATGCCATACCGACGGTAATAAGCAGAATACTGATAATGGAAGCAAACAACTGGGGAACTGCATGCGAGAAAGTATGCTCGAGATCAGTGCAGTCATCCATAATCGTGGCGGTGAGGTCGGAAAGATTCTTTTCGCCAAAGAAAGCCAGAGGCAACTTGCGAAGTTTTTCCGCCAATGAGATACGCCGGTTTGCACTCTCATCATAAACGGTGGTATAGGTACTACGATATTGCAATACCGCAAATATATACATGACTATCATAAAGACAATACCGAGTATGCTATAATAGAGAATACCATGCGTCACCGAAGCCGAAGGCTGAAACACAGGACGAAGATATTCCTCAAGAAAGAGAAAAACAAATACCGCCGGCAACATCAATACAATATCGAGCAGTGTAGTGAAAAACACACCTTTACAGAAATCTTTCGCTCCTTTAGTTGAAAGGGCAAAACGTCTTTTTATTACTTCAATCATTAGAAACCTCCTTTCCTATTGTCCAGCGAACGGATTGCTGGTATTCATTCCACATATGATAATAGATGCCTTGTTTACCAAGCAGGTTGGCATGTGTACCTTGTTCCGCAATCTTCCCCTTGTCAATGACGAGGATATTGTCGGCATCAGTGATGCTTGAAAGACGATGAGCAATCATCAATACGGTTTTTCCTTTTGTCAGTTCTTTCAAGGCTTGCTGGATGAGATGCTCATTTTCGGGGTCGGCAAAAGCAGTCGCCTCATCTAGTACAATGATAGGAGCATTTTTCAGGATTGCACGTGCCAGTACGATCCGTTGCTGTTCCCCGCCGGAGAGATATGTTCCCTCCGTACCAATCTTCGTATTCAGTCCGAGCGGAAGTTTATTGATAATTTCCCGGCACTGTGCCATATCTACTGCCCGTTCCACTTCCTCCATTGTCGCGTCGGGATTACCATATTTGATATTTTCGAGCAGAGAAGTCTTGAACAGCTTTGTGTTCTGGAACACGAAAGAAATATATTTCATCAGTTCTTCGGGAGCGATTTCTCTTACATTGATACCACCTATTAAAACTTTCCCTTCCGTTGCCTCCCAGAAACGGGGAACTAGACGGGCAATCGTTGTTTTCCCTCCGCCCGAAGCTCCGACAAGAGCTACTGTGTTTCCTTGCGGAATAGTGAAACTAACATCATCCACCGCCTTTTGATTAGCTCCCGGATAGCTGAAGGAAACTTTTTCGAACTGAATACTGAATTCCTTTACCGATTGTGGATGCTCTACAACAGTCAGGTGCTCATAAGCAACCAGATTCTCAAGACGTCCGATAGCTTCACTCGCCTGCCCCAAAGCCTGATTGAGATACATACTCTTCATGATACTTTGGGAGAATACAGGAGTAATGAGAACAAACAGGAAGAAATTAAGTAATACCGATGCATAATTACCTGAATAACCAATCAGCAAAATAGCCAACGGAGCAAGGAAAAACACAAAACCATTGATTATTACGGTATAGAGCGACATCGGCTTCTCCCACATTCGTGTATAGCCGAATACCATTTTATTATAATTCATGATACAGCGGTGAAAGTTCTTGAAAGAGTAAATGGTCTGCTGGAAAACCTTCACTACGGGAATTCCTCTCACATACTCTACAGCTTCGGTATTCATTTCCTCCAGAGAAGTCATATAGCTTTTCATAAACTGCCGTCCCTCCGCATTCATCATAAAACCCATAACCAGCATGGCAATAATTACAGGGACGATACATGCCAGACCGAGTATCCAATCGAACACAAAAATCAGTATGGCAGCTACCAACGGCACTAGAAAAGTAGCCGCAAGATCAGGCAACTGATGTGCCAGAAAACTATGGGTAACCCCTGCATTGTCATCTATAATCTTGCGAATACGTCCGCTCGTATTAATGTCAAAGAAGCCGAGAGGCATACGCACTATCTGGCGCATGGCTTCTTTGCGCAAATTCGATTCAACCCGAAAAGCTGCAAGATGCGAAGACATCAATGCGGCAAAATAAAGGACGATGCTCGCCACGGCCATGCCTGCCGCCCACCAGGCATACGTCACCACATTACCGGAAGAGGTTATCTCTCCGTGTTCAAGCAGTTCTCTCACAATCAGCCAAATAAGGATATAAGGCAACATGCCCGCCAGGGCACTTAGGGCAGACAGCAGCATTGCCGCAGGCAAAAGCACTTTCCGTTTACCCATGTAGTTCTGAAGTTTTTTCAATGTACTCATAACGTACGTTCAATCTATATTAAGTTCGACAATCATTTAACTTATCGCTTGTTTTCAAAAAAGAACAATATTCGAAATCGTTCAAAAAAAAAGAGAGCTTATATTTCTATAAGCTCTCTTCATCCCATTCAATCCGGTGCATGTGCACCTTTGATATATGATTAATCTCGACTCGTCTCTCACTGATTCGCATAAGTTTTCAATTATTTTCTGCAAAGGTACGGCTCGCCGGCAAGACGGACAATACCTAAAAATAATGAAATTTACTATTCAGACTATAACGAATAAGTAATGATTGAAACAACAGAATAGTTATTCATGTTTCAGCCACATACTTGGTAATACTTCTTTTTCACCTTTTTCATTTACCAGTTCCATCTGCAATACGCCTCCGTTACAATCGAAGTAACGCACCTCTATCGGATGAAGCCCGGCTTTCAAAGCCTTCTGCACAATAATCTCTACCGGCGAATGTGCTCCATCATTATCTCCCAACAATTCACCGTCAAGCATTAATGTGCTACCGTCGTCCGAGAGAAGGGCAAATGTATAGATACCATCGGCAGGAACTTCCAGATAGCCGGTCAATACCAGACCGATATTTCCTTTCACCTCTTCGGGAATGGATACCGATTCCACCACATACTCCCCTTTGACAGGAGCTGCATCCATATCCGCACAAAGGTTACCACGGAAATCGTGCCATACTGCTTTCAAGCCGGGCTGCAAAGCAGCCGGAGCAGTCACCGCCTCCGCATAAGGAGCCTTTACATACTTGGTACGCACCACATCCGAAGGAGAACCATCCGGACGGAAAGTGCGGAAAGCGAAATCCGTAGTCTTCCCAACTTCCAAAGCACCGTTATAAAGAGCTGATTCTTTGGTAGGCATACTACCGTCTGTTGTATAACGTATTTCAGTACCGGGTAACGGGCAAGTCAATTCCACAGTTGTTTCATCAATAAATGCATTCACTTTATAGAATCCCTGCAAATCAGGCACCCGATAATTTACCCTCATCACATCCATCCGCTTAAATTGCGGAACAAGCTGACGATAGAACTCTTCGAGACCCGGTTTAGCTGCCGGCTCCGCCCAAGCTATCTCACTCAATGCTATCATACGGGGAACAATCAAATATTCAATGCGCTTCATGGTCGGAATCCATTCAGCCCAGAGATTCGCCTGCACCCCCCAGATATATTTCTTCTGTTCCGGCGATAACCGCTCGTCTGCACACGGATCATACGCAAGTATTTTCTTTACTGAATTCTGATCCTGCGCATAATCGAAATAGAAATATTCATTCGGACAAGCAATCACTTTCTGCTTTTGTGCAGTTGCCGTAGGCAATGCATCTTTCGCCCAACTTCTCCACCAGGTAATAGCAGCATCGGAAGATAATCCGTCGGATACCACTTCATCCCAACCTATGAGTTTCTTTCCGTTGGCAAGGAAGAATTTCTCCATGTCACGTACAAACCATGCCTGAAGTTCTTCTACCGACCCCAGTTTCTCCGTACGAATCCGTTTCTGACAAAGAGGACATTTCTTCCAGTTGGCTTTTTCCACTTCATCACCACCCATGTGCACATATTCATAAGGGAAAAGTTCAAAAACTTCTTTGAACACATTCCGGCAGAACTCCAGTGTTGCGTCTTTGCCCGGACAGATAGGAGAAGAGAATGTCTCCCCCCACCCGATTAATCCGTCGCACGCCAATTCCGGATATTGACCGATAGCTGCCAAGAAATGTCCCGGCATATCAATCTCAGGAATGACATCAATTCCTCTTTGCGCAGCATAGGCTACTATTTCTTTTATATCATCGTGAGTGTAATAACCTCCATACAGTGTATCTCCTTCCACAATACGTATCTTATCTTCCGGAATCAGGAAATCGGCATTATCTTCTTCTTTCGCACGTGCCATACAGGTACGATCCTGCGTATTGAATTTACGCCAAGCCCCTTTTTCCGTAAGTAACGGATATTTCTCGATTTCTATACGCCAACCTTGATCGTCGGACAGATGCCAATGGAACTTATTAAGTTTATACAAAGACATCAGGTCTAACACATGCTTCACTTCTTCCTTATTCCAGAAATGACGGGAAGCGTCCAACATAAACCCACGCCATTCAAACCGTGGCGCATCTTCTATTTGCACGACAGGGATAGAATAATTCTGTTTCTCTCCCTGCACTTCTATCGTTGCAGGAAGCAACTGGCGAATAGTAGTAATAGCAGAAATAATGCCTGAATAGTCAGTTGCCTCTACTCGAATATACTCCGGTGCAGACTCAAGCTTATAAGAACCGGGCTTTCCAATAGTATCTTTCAACTGAAAATACATATCTACCTGACTCTTATCGGTAGTGACTTCAACAGAAGACGATATGACATTCCGAAGAATTTCCTGCAGGTATCCGGCAGCGGGAAACAACGACTGATCGGAAACTCCGATTTTCATGCCATCTTTTAAAACAAACGAGCCCGACTGCTCGGTCAGACTAACGGGGGTAGGCAAGATTGCAATTTCTTGCTTGACGGTAGACGTACAAGAAGAAAAAACACAAACTGACACAATGAGTAAAGAACTACTTAATTTTTTGAACATGCGGTTAACTATTTAATAAATGATTTGTCCTGTTTTTAATTGACCATCTATATATAATACAACTAAAAGGCATAAAGTACTAAAAAGGCGGAAAAAGTTTTTTTTGCGACTTCATGTCACAAACTCCTATTAATGTTTATCTTTGCTGCCCAATCCCATTACAAACAAATCTAAAGAATCACTTCAATGTCAAGAGAACAAATATTAATCAAAACCTCATGGATCAGTACAATTGGCAATGCAATCCTGTCCGCATCCAAAATCATCATCGGTTTGTTTGCCGGTAGTTTAGCCGTAGTCGGCGACGGTATCGACTCGGCAACCGATGTTGTTATCTCTATCGTTATGATTTTTACGGCACGCCTCATCAACCGCCCTCCTTCAAAGAAGTATGTATTCGGCTATGAGAAAGCGGAAGGGATCGCAACAAAGATTCTATCACTCGTGATATTTTATGCCGGCGCACAAATGCTGCTATCGTCCACTAAAAGTATCTTTTCGGATGAAGTGAAAGAAATACCATCGGCTATCGCCATCTATGTCACTGTATTTTCTATTATCGGTAAACTCTTACTGGCTTCATACCAGTACAAACAGGGAAAGAAGATCGACAGCTCCATGCTGACTGCAAATGCCATCAATATGCGGAATGATGTTGTCATCTCAACAGGTGTCTTATTAGGATTGATATTTACTTTCATCTTCAAATTACCGATACTCGATTCAATAACAGGATTGATAATCAGCCTCTTCATCATCAAATCTTCCATCAGTATTTTCATTGATTCGAATGTGGAACTGATGGACGGAGTAAAAGATGTCAATGTATACAACAAGATATTCGAGGCTGTAGAGAAAGTGCCCGGTGCCAGTAATCCGCATCGCGTCAGATCACGAATGATAGGAAATCTCTATATGATTACCCTTGATATAGAAGTGAATCCGGAAATCACGATCACGCAAGCTCATGAGATTGCCGATTCGGTGGAGAAAAGCATTATCAATTCGATAGATAACGTATATGACATTCTGGTACATGTGGAACCCGCCGGTAAATGCCAGACAGGAGAAAAATTCGGGGTCGATAAAGATATGGTTTAATCCATCTCTACACAGAGATTTTTTCACTTTCCTCTATCACCTATCACCAGCACTTCTAAAAACCTTTATTCATGGTACTTTCAGGGATGGTGACAGGTTGTTTGCAACCTATCACCACATCTATCACCTATCACCCTGCCTGATCAATCAATGATCAATAAGGAAAAAGAATGAATCTCTATACGATACATTGGTTTCAGCCGCTTGAAACTTTAGTTTCTCCAAAGAATACAATGTTTTCCCCGCAAGGGAACTGTTGTTTCCCCTATGGGGGAACTATGGTTTCTCTACGGGGAAACTACAGTTTCCCATAGGGGAACAAATAGTTTCAACGCATGAAACTAAAAGTACCGTGCCGGGAAACTATTTTTATGACCGGTTAATAACTAATCTTCACCCCGGCAAAGAAACTTCTCGGCAAAGAAGGACCGTAAATGTAACCGGAATCCCGGTTAGCTCCTCTGTCAAAGTCCTTCTGATAAGACTCGAAAATATTCTGAACTCCGCCGTTTAATTGCAAATCAACTGTTTTGTATAGCTTGAAGTCATAAGCCAGTTTCACTCCCAAATCAAAGAAACGAGGTGTTCTGATTGCTTCCGCTTTTCTTTCAGGCATTTCACCCAGTTTGGCATTCTCGGCAGTGATATCCATACGTTGCACTAACATTTTGCCGGTATATGTTCCTGACAGGGCGATAGACAAAGGTTTGACGGGAGTATATGTGGCAGTAAAATAACCGTATGTATCGGGAGTACGGAAAATCTTCTTTTCTGCCGGTGCATCATCATGCCACTTATGTGGTTCATCGTATCGGCTACGCTGTAAAGTCAATCCCGCTTGTATTTGCAGGATAGACAGATAAGCCACTTTACCTTCCAGTGTCAATCCCATCACTTTAGCACCGGGGCCATTGCTACGTGTTTTCACTAATATACCATCACCACGGTCGTAAGGTTCGCCCAATACAAAAACATCGGTCAGTCTTGTATAAAAACCCTCAATCAACAAGTTCGTCTGGAATGCTCCGAAACGATGATACATATCTGCAGAAGCACTGAAACTTTGGGATTTCTCTTCTTTCAAATCCTTTGCACGCTCGATCATAGCCACTGTTCCGCCCACATTTTCAATATGCATATCCTCATCAAAAGCCTGCGGAGCACGAAATCCGGAAGAATAGCTCAAACGCAGGTTAATATTCCGGGTAGGATTAAAACGCAAGTTGGCACGGGGACTAAAGATCACATTATCCACCATATTATGCTTATCCAGACGACCGCCAATCAGAATTCCCCAACGGTCGTTCTTCCATTCGTTCTGCAGAAAAGCACTGTAAATATTCACCGTCTGATCCGTGTGACGGTCATATCCCCACATGTTATCTTTCAGGCGGTCACGGTTATATTCAAGCCCTGCTGTGAGATCAGAAGGCATAAAAAGGCACTTGCCAAACGTATGTACGTATTGTGCGCCCCCCATAGCGGTTAAATCCGTCGTCTTTCCATAGGCTTTCAGAGGATCGTTGCCCGGTCCGTAATAACTGTCCCGGTCTGTATTGGCAGCCGATGCAAAGACACTTAAACGGTTCTTTTCATCCGGAGAGAAATAATCGAATTTCAAACTTCCACCATCAATAGAATGTTGCAACTGCTCTGCAATATGCGCTTCGTGAGGAGGACGGTTCAACATATCCCCTCCACGACGAAATTCCTGCATATGGTGATATTCAAAGGTCAGTTTGGAGTAAGTACTCGTTTTCAGATAAGAGCGGAAACCCACTGTCTGATTCTTCAACTTGGGCAGTTCGGTAAATCCGTCTCCGTCATAATCATATCCTGACCGGTGGCGGTTCTGTCCAAAGATATACAATCCGGCACGATGATCGTCCGTCACCAATGAGGCATTCAGCGAGGTGTTGTTATCGAATGAGGAGCTTCCTCCCAAAGCAGTAATGGTGTGCGATAGCTGACCGGAATTGCGTAAAGGCTCTTTAGTGATTATATTAATTGTTCCTGCAATAGCCGAAGAACCGAACAAGGCGGAGCCTCCCCCACGCATCACTTCTACACGTTCAATCATACTGGCAGGAATCTGTTCCAGCCCATACACTCCGGAAAGGGCACTGAATACGGGACGCGAATCGATCAGAATTTGCGTATATGGTCCGTCCAGACCATTGATGCGGACTTGCTGGAAACCACAATTCTGGCAATTTGTCTCCACACGCACTCCGGGCTGGAAATTCAGTCCTTGTGATAAAGTAGAAGAGTTAGTGGTTTCAAAAAGTTTCAGGTCGACGACATTCACTAAAGTAGGAGCCATACGGCGTGTCGTTTCACTCCGGTTGGCGGAAACCACTACTCCGTCGAGAGCAATCGCATCCTCTTCTATTTCAAAATCTTCTTCCAGTGTCTTTCCTTTTTTCAGAGTTACGTTGCGGGTCACTGTCTTGTAACCTACTGAACTAACTTCCAGTATAAAATTTCCTTCCGGCAAATTCTTCAAAAAATAATGCCCGGTAGCATCGGTCACCGTTCCTATGGTCGTTCCTTTCAGTGCAATGGTGATGTACGGAAGATGTTCTTTCGTTTTTTTATCCAGTACATGACCTATTATATTCGCATCGGATTTCTTCAGTTCAGGGTAGTCCGGATGTTCAGCCGATGCGTATGACAAGACACAACACAGGCCGACCAGGACTAAAAGATATTTCTTCATTGTCGTTAGTCTTTTAATGTTTTAATTCAAAAAAAATAATAGAGGGAAAGGGAAGCAACAATCATAAATCGTTGTTCCTAACTAATAATAAATGCTATTCCCGAAAAGTATAGACTAAGCGACAGGAGGCGCCCTAAGAGATATTACGCCCGGACAAGTACGACAATACCGCATACCTTGCGGACGGGCAAGCAGAATACACAAGAAAGAGAAAACGGCAACAATAAACGCGGGTAATAGTCCGCTATCTGTCACCAATATGTGATTCAGGAAATGAAGTAGCTGGAATTCAACCGTCGTATGACTATGCTCACTCCCTTTCTTGAATGGATGCGAATGGACAATCGTAACCCCGTTTACCACATGTGAGTGAGTAAACAAAGTGATTCCTGCCATGTACGAAATAAACAGTACAGGCAGAAAATACTTCATTATATGTAGGTACAATTGTTTCATCCGGTAATTTTGCACATCTATTCCGTGCAGTAAAGTCAGAGTTCAGTTTGTTTTTTTGCAAAGATAGGGATTGTCTCTATACAAAACAATCCCTATTTATAACGATTTTAAATCTTAACCGAATCTTAATAACTTATCTTCACCCCTGCAAAGAAACTTCTCGGCAACGACGGACCATAGATATAACCGGAGTCACGGTCGGCTCCTTTATCGAAGTCATTCTGGTAAGCATTGAAAATATTCTGTATACCGGCATTCACCTGCAAGTTCATCGACTTGTAAAGTTTGAAATCATAGGCAGCCTTCAAACCGATGTCGAAGAAGTCTTTGGTATTCACCGTTATCGGGTTTTCAAGGAATCCCGGCACAGGTTCGTGGGGAACCAGCATCGAACCGGTATATGTACCGGAAAGAGCGATAGATAATGGTTTTATCGGGGTATAGGTTGCTGTAAAGTAACCGTAAGTATTCGGCGTACGCATCATTTTCTTCACAGCCGGAGCGTCTGGGTTCCATACGTGCGGTTCGCTGTAATGGCTCTGCTGCAAAGTGACTCCTGCCTGAAGCTGGAATTTAGTCAGATATGCCATCTTTCCTTCTAATGTCAATCCCATCACACGGGCTCCCGGTGCATTGTAGCGTGTACGTGTCAGGATTCCGTCCACTGTCTCTCCGTCGGTAAGGGCAAATACATCTGACAGCTTTGTATAGAATCCTTCTACCAGAAAGTTAACCTGAAGCGCGCCAAAACGGTGATAAATATCTGCCGAAGCACTCAAGCTCTGTGATCTTTCTTCTTTCAGATTGTCCGCCAGTTCAACCATCGCCACATTACCGCCTACATTCTCCACGTGCAAATCTTCGTCGAAGGCCTGCGGAGCACGGAAACCGGATGAGTAACTGAAACGAAGATTGATATTCTCTGTCGGATTATAACGCAGATTGGCACGCGGACTGAATATCACATGGTCAATCAGATTATGCTTGTCCAAACGACCGCCAATAAGGAATCCCCAGTGCTCATTCTTCCATTCATTCTGAAGAAAGGCACTACCGATATTCACTTTTTGGTCTACCGTACGATTATATCCCCACATATTATCTTCCAGTTTATCCTGATTGAATTCTATTCCGGCAGTCAGGTCGGAAGGCATGAAGATACATTTTGCGAAACTATAAACATATTGCGATCCTGCCATCCAGTTCAGGTCGGTGGTGTTTCCGTAAGCATTCAGATCTTGTCCGCCACCATAATAGCTGTCACGATTGATATGCTGCGCGGATGCAAACACATTGAAACGATGTTTCTCGTCAGGTGAGAAATAATCAAACTTCAGTCCTCCGCCATTGATCGAGTGTTCGGTCTGCTCCGCCACATTCGCTTCGTGGGGCGGGCGGTTCAACAAGTCTCCTCCCCTACGAAATTCTTCCATATGGTGATATTCAAAAGTCAGTTTCGAATAAGTCGTTGTTTTCAGGAATGAACGGAAACCGATTGTCTGACCATGCAACTTAGGAATCTCGGAATATCCGTCTCCATCATAGTCATACGCAGAACGATGGCGGTTCTGACCGAAGATATACAAACCGGCACGTTGATTATCCGTCACAAGAGATGCGTTTAATGCCGTACTGTTATCAAAAGCGTCTCCATCGCCAATTCCCGTAATTGTATGAGATAACATACCGGAGTTGCGTATCGGCTCTTTAGTAATGATATTTATTGTACCGGCAATGGCAGATGAACCGAATAAGGCCGATCCGCCTCCACGCATCACTTCCACACGTTCTATCATGCTGGCAGGAATCTGTTCGATACCATATACACCGGAGAGTGCACTAAAAATGGGACGGGAATCGAGCAGGATTTGCGTATAAGGACCATCCAGTCCATTGATACGCACCTGCTGGAAACCGCAATTCTGACAATTGGACTCTACACGGACGCCTGGCTGAAAGCTCAACCCCTGCGCCAAAGTCGTAGAGTTGGTATTCTCAAAAATTTTCAAATCTACTACATTCACCAGTGTCGGAGCCAGCCGGCGGGTGGTTTCATTACGATTGGCAGATACTACTACGCCATCCAAAGCAACTGCGTCTTCTTCTATTTCAAAATCTTCTTCCAATGTACGTCCTTTCTTCAGCGTCACATTTCGTCTGACGGTTTTATAGCCCACCGAACTAACCTCAAGCACAAAATTGCCTTCGGGAAGATTTTTCAAGAAATAGTGCCCGGTAGCATCGGTCACTGTTCCGATGGTAGTACCTTTCAGGGCGACTGTAATATAGGGCAAGTGCTCTTTTGTGTTTTTATCAAGAATATGGCCAATAATATTGGCATCTGACTTACGTAATTCGGGATGATCCGGATATTCATGAGCTTGTCCTTCAAGGGCAGGCAACAATGCGCAGCACAGGCAGACAAGCGAAAAGATATATTTCTTCATTTTTCGTTTGTTATTCATTTTCGATAAGTATTCACATGGATAGACAGACAATGCCCTACCTCATGCAAGGTACGGTATCATCATTCAAAGAACGGAGAAACGAATAACCGGAGGTGCTCTAAGTCCCACTACCCCATGATACGGACAGTGATAGTGAGCATATTGCGAACGTCCGAGCAGAAAACACAATAAGAAAGGAATAAAAAGGGAAAGAGCAAAAACAATAGCTGCACCGTCTGCCGTCAAGTGAGACAGAAAATGAATCTGCAGCAGTTCGACTGTAGAGTGTTTATGTGCCGCCCCTTTCTTAAACGGGTGTGAATGGACGATTGTCACGCCATTGACCACATGCACGTGGGCAAAGAATGTAAAGCTTACCAGATACGACACAAACAGTATCGGTAAGAAGTAGCGTGTAATATTCAATAACAATCGTTTCACCTCATTTTTTCTTTGAGGCGGCAAAGATACGAACTATTTATTTAACAATCAATGATTATACAAAATTTTGTTAATATACCGCCGAAGCTATGATTTGAATAAACAGAATCAGGAATACCATAGCAATCGGATAAACTGTTGCATAAGCTACGCTCGGTATGTTACTGTCTACCATTGAATCGGCAGCAGCAAGTCCCGGAGTACTCGTCATACCGCCCGTAATAGTCCCCAACAAATCGAGCAGGCTGATTTTAAATACCAGACGTCCTACAACGGCTGCAACAAGCATCGGCACTAATGTGATGGCAGCCCCCACTCCGAACATCAGCAATCCGCTTTCCTGAAAAGTGGCTACCAGATTCTTACCGGCAGAAGTTCCTACTTCGGCAAGAAAAAGAAGCAGACCCAACTGGCGCAACAACTGATTAGCAGGTCCGGACATAGACCAGATAATAGGTCCTGTCTTGCCAATCGCACTTAACACAAGAGCTACCATCAGCACTCCGCCGGTCAATCCCGGAGAGAATGACAGACTATCAGAGAAAGATATATTTATTTTGCCGAACAGCACTCCCAATACAATCCCCATCGCAATAGGGAAGAAGTCCGTATCGGACAGTTTCTTCGCATTGTTCCCCAACAGGCGGGCTACTCCTCTAATCCCCTCTTTCTCACCGACCACCATCAACTTATCACCAAATTTTAAAGCAAGATCGGGAGACGGAGACAAATCAATACCGCTTCGACGAATGCGGGTAACCGTGCAGCCAAAGTTCTTCTGTAAGTTCAAATCCCCCAGTTGTTTATTTATCATGTCCTTTTTGGTCAACAGCAAAGATTCTATTTCCTGCGTTTTATCCAAAGGCAGTTCACCTTCTTCTCTCTTACCTACCAGTACAGCAAGCTGATCCAGCGCTTCTTCGCTACCTACGGCTTGTATATAGTCTCCTTCACGCAACACTGTATGAGCTGTAGGAATGGATATCTCATCATTGTGTTTCAGACGGGAAATAACGGCACCCGTCATACCACGCGCATTAATTTGCATCAGGCTGCGATCAAACACATTCGAATTGGTGACACGATAAATACAAGTAGTCAATTCCGGGAATTGTCCGCGACGTTCTATTTCCAAACGACGGGCTTCTTTATCTAAATCCACCCGCATAATTTTAGGTAACAGCTTGACAAACAGAATCACACCGATCACTCCAAACGGATATGCGATACCGTAAGCAATGGATGCCAAAGGAGAATTGGTACTGTCGATAGCAACCGCCAGACCCGGCGTACTGGTCAACGCACCGGCAATCAGACCGACAATACTCGGTGTGTCAATATCAAATGCGTACTTCAATCCGACTGCGGTCAGGCAGGCGGAACAAATAATAAGCATAGTAATGAGAATGAGCGTCTTTCCTTTACTGCGGAAAGAATCGAAGAATCCGGGCCCTGCCTGAATACCGATGGTAAAAATGAAGAGCACCAAACCGAAGTTTCCTAATTCTTTAGGAATGATAACACCAAAATGCCCGAAAAGAAGGGCAATGAAAATAACTGCCGACACATCGAGAGATAATCCTCTGATTTTTATTCTTCCCAGCATAAACCCCAATGCGACAATCAGGAAAAGGGAAAAATAAGAGGAATGCAATAAGTCAGTAAACATAAAAATAAAGGTTAGTTAGTTTAAGGGCGCGAAGGTACAAAAAAGTCTCCAGACGCACAGCATCATGGAGACTTTTATGAGTTTTACTAACCTGATTCTTTTACTTTCTTAATAACTGGTTACCATATCTTCCGAGACACAGATATAGAAATCCGCACGACCTTTATTTTCTTCATCCAGTTTATCCGTGTTTTCCTGACGTACGGAAGTAACCGTCACAACGCTTGTCCCGGGACGATATTGAAGCAGATAGGGAATAATCCCACCTTTCCAGTCGGAATGATAGCTTCCATTAATATGCAGAAATTTGTCTTTCATATTGTGAGCTATAAACCACCCCATTGTAGCATCCTTTACAGCCTGTGCCTGTGCCAACTTATAATTATCTCCGGATTTTTGTCCTCCCATCATATTCATCATGCTAAAAGCTGCCTCACTCTCCTTTTCATCATAATTGAAAGAAATGGGCAAAGGGGCAATGTATCTTTTAGCCTCATCTGACAGTGAATCCAGCACTTCAAGTCCCCCGTTTTTCACTGCATTGGCATAACGGCGGGGTACATTTGTGGCGATAAACGGAATCTTATTCTCTTTAGCAAAATAGACTACCGGAGAATAATCCGTACTATAATTAGGCCACAAACGAGCCTCTTCTTCAAAACGATCGTAAGAAATTTTACGCTGCAAATATTCATTCAGGATCAGTTGGTTATCGCTCTCCATCATTTCTTCTCCCAACATCAGTTTGTCCTTATGAATATGGTAAAGGGAACGGGTTATTTCAAACTCCAGCCAGTGAGTGATAGGACAATTATGCATCTCTCCTAAGAAAACGACATCATACTTCTCCAGTTGCTTTATCAATTGGCTGTAAGTAATTGCTTTCCCCGCATTATCATATAACACGTAGGCAGGCTTGTCCACTCCTACCTGTGCACAGGTAACCATTTGCAGGCAAAAACACCCCCAAATTATAACTAATAAACGCTTAATCATTTGTTGTTTCATTCTTCAATTTATTATTACTCAAATATAATAGCACATAATTATCCAAGTCAATCCATTCTTTGAAAGCTTTACGCAACTCAACCGGAGTTATCTCATCAAGACATTGTTCGTATTGTTCAAAATCAGCTAATGATTCCCCATTTTTAAGTAATCCGACCAGCGTGGTACGCCATGCTGCCGGTGATTTTTCATTCAATGCTTCACGTTTTGCCAAGAGGAAAGAGCGCTTGATGGTTTGTAATTCCTGTATATCTACTTCTTCTTCCTCCAGCCTCTGAAGAATTTCTTTCAACAAACGGTCTATCTGCCCCATATTCCGGTTATCGGCAGAAGCATTTATGTCAAAGTAGAATGTACCCCACGGGATTCCCTCATAAAACAATGAAATATAAGGAGAATAGACCAATGACTCCCGCTCACGCAAGACTGAAATCAGGCGGTTACGAATTACATCTC
The DNA here is from genome assembly GCF_024793605.1 of Bacteroides sp. BFG-637. Classification (NCBI taxonomy): domain Bacteria; kingdom Pseudomonadati; phylum Bacteroidota; class Bacteroidia; order Bacteroidales; family Bacteroidaceae; genus Bacteroides; species Bacteroides sp. BFG-637. The sequence continues at coordinate 5,455,386 of NZ_JANUPD010000002.1, forward strand.
GCATCAATTTCAACATGAGTGTGTTCTTTTGGCAAGGCTGGTAATGACCGTAAAGTAAATAATCAAACAAGGTCTGTGTCTCGTTATCATTAGGAAATCCCTCTATAAGGGTTTTATCCGGTAGTTCAAAACTAGGATAAGAGTATTGCACCGTATTTCCTGAAACCGGAATTCTTCCGAATACAGACACAAACTGGCGCATGAGCGAATCCGGATTGAAACTACCACATACAACATACGTAGTTCCTTCGGGACGTGTATACAATTTCTTATAAAATCCGGCTATGGAATCGAGGTTCAACCGTTCTGCAAAAGAGCGAATAGATGGACGCATAATAGATGCCCCCATCAATTCATTGATGCGGGCAGACAACTGACGCCCTGAATCCCTTTTCAGCATTTTCTCCAACATGGTTTCTTTCCCTTCATTCTGCATCAATCCCTGACGTATCTCTTCAAAATCTTCGTATTTCAGTTCAGGATCAAAAATCTTCTCATAAATCAAGTTGAAGAATTCCGGCGCATTAGCAGTGGAAGACATTCCCATAAAACCATGCCAATGATTTTCCATGGCTACAGTGATTGACATTTCTTTCTGAAAAAGATATTCTGAAAGAATTTGACCATCTACTTTCGCAAGACCTCCCATATCGATATATCCTCCAACACCTTCTAACAAAGGATATTCTTCGTCGGACAAGGAAGAAGTGCCGAGGGGAGCGAAAGAAGTCAGATACAAGGTGCTGTCAGAATCCTGTGTGGGCTTCATTATTAAACGAATACCATTTTTCAGCTTTACTTCCCTAACCCCCATTTCATTATAGACATTGATATGAGCAATCATCGTAGCATCAAAAGGAGGACGGATAGCCAAACAAGCGGGTGTTTCTACCGGCACTTCCTCTTTTTCTTCCTGGCGAACATAAGTATAAGGTATACATTCTGCCCGTTCACCTTCTGCCCACGCTTCAGCTATTTCCTGTTTTGTCAATGGCATCCCCAACCCCGGATGAGAATTACAGGCAACAAGCATAGCTTGTTTCTGATAAGTAAGCCATTCTTTTAGCAGTAATTGCAAATCGTTATTTTGCACATGCAACATGGCTTCTTTCAATTGCTTCCGCTCCGCCGGGGCAGTCATATAACGATCACCTGATATTACATAATCAGTAAAATCATCACAGAAATAAATAGGAAGAACGCGCATCGTCAGGATTGCCTTCAGCTAGCTGATTGCAGAATTGTGTACGGACATCTGCCAGTTCCTCCTTGTCCCATCCTTCACGAATCAAACAGTTTAATTCGGCTACGGCAGTAGTTATAGTACTTAGTATTTCGCTCCTGTCGTTTCCCTCTACTGCCAATACCAAATGATTCTTATCGCTCAAATACCAGGAATCAGATAGATCCGCTTTGATGTGACGCCCCCGAAAACGTTGTGTTATTGCCCGAAGCAGTAGACGTCCGGTTTCTTTCTTGACAGCATCGTTTATAGTGCGTTCAACCACACAAGGATGAGGAATCATCAACTCCACTTTCGTATGGTTACGCAACGAATCTCTGACTTCCGATATTTGAATACCTTTTGCATACTCCAACGGATAAATGCGAAAATCTTTAGCCACACGTTTCTTTAATGAAGAGAAACCTGCTTTTATCTTAGCCTCTATCTCATTGGGAGAAATATCTCCCACTACCACTAATGTAGCCAGTGAAGGAGTATACCATTTATTATAATATTCTTTGAGTACTTGAGGGGTCACTTTACGAATATCATCGGCAGTACCCAAAGGGATATGGTTTCCAAAAACACCCTGTCCAATCTTCAACTGATAGAATTCATCATTGAGATCATAACTTCTCAATTCCTCCAGAATGATTCCTTTCTCATTCTCCACTTTCTCCGGAAGAAAAGATATTCCGTCGAGCCAGTCACGTATAATCAACAACGAACTGTCAACAACAGCCTCCTGCCCATGATCTGTGGGGACAGCAAACATATAAATGGTACGATCGTAGCCTGTGAAAGCATTGATATCAATTCCGTATTTCACTCCCTTAGATTCCAGATAACTCACCAATGAACGTTTGGGAAAATGCCTGGTTCCACCAAATGCCATGTGTTCGAGGAAATGAGCACATCCTTTCTGATTCTCCGTTTCCTGAACAGAACCGACACGCATAATCAAACGGAACTCTACCCTTGAAGCAGGAACAGCGTTTTTCAATATTAAATAATGCAGTCCGTTAGGCAAATACCCCTCTACAGTTCCTTTTGGAAGAGAAATCGGAGCAGATTGCGCATACCCAGGTATATACACACACATAGCAGCTATTAAAATAGCTGCTATGGAAACATACTTATACAAGTTCTTATTATTTCTTCTCATAGGTCACTGTTACATGGGTATATCCACCGGCATTCATGTGGTCTATCAAAAATTTAAAGGTCATCTTTTTAGCAGTAAAATCAATACTACCGGTAGACTCTTCAAAATTTTCCGGATCTTCCCAACCATCTTCGTCAATACCTGTATTGCACAAATAATAATCGGGTTCTGCCCTTCCCCCTGTTCATAGATTTCTTGAGCAGTTGGATCTGTTTTCATCAATTCTTGTTGCCGGGTCCATGCACTAAAAGTATATGAGAACGGAACTGCTTTTATCGGATCACCATAAGAGTCTGTTCCTTCTCCTATATAGTCTACAGTGGCAGTAGAAGAAGTAATATCTTTAAGTTTTATACCGTTCAATGATGCGGAGAAGCTTTCATTGGTATTTTTATTCCAATTAATCTGTTCCATCAAGGTCTGTGATGCCGGTGACTCTGTCCAATACTCGGAGTCTTCGACCGTTTCGGCACGAAATACCCAATATAGATATTCGGTTAATCCCATCGGGTTGTCCACCATTTTCAACACAGGCATTTCAGCCGTAGCCTCCTCACTCAAAGTAATAATTGTTTTCCCGTCGTATTCTTTTGTGAACGCTTGAACAAAAGGAGTTAAATATCCATCTGCAGGACTATTTACCACTGTGTGACAAGAAACGATTCCCAGCCAGTCTGTCAAATCAATGTTATATTTAGTTTTATAGCCTTCAATCAATGCCAATTGTTCCTCGGAAAGTTCCGGTATTTGCGGATCGGGTTTCACACGCACACTTAACACTGCATTCAAAGCCATATTCTCTACAGGAATAGTAGAAATGCCAATCTGAAAATAAGTATCTACAGCCAACAGATTTTTCTGATTGGATACAACTTGAAAAGTCGCTTTCTTCTGACCGGCCTGAATAGTCACCGGATTATTTACCAGTTTTAAAATACCGGCTTCGTCATCCAATACCTCAAAATTAAGTGTAACATCCTGCTCACAAGCTGTAGTAAGATCGACATTTACCGTCAGGGGAGTTGCTTCCGCTTCTTCAATCACCGGATTTTCTGCAGATAAATAAATCTTATTAACGCCTGTATACCCAGTATCTTCTTTATCATCTCCACACGATGTGACAAGAGACAACAGGAACATTCCCATTGTATAAACAAACAGTTTCTTCATTTCTTTTTTCATTTTATTGATTCGTTTATAATTAAAATTATCAGTTCTCTATTTTTGTCCAACCTTCATTCTGTGATACATTCTCATTATACAGATATTCTCCTCTCGGAATGGGGAAAGTCCAACGGTAATCATCCGCCTGAACACGTTTGTCTGTTGCCATCGTACCGGAAGTATTCCAATCGGACAGTACTCCCTTACGACATCGCTTCAAATCAAAATAGCGTTCCCCCTCTCCTACAAACTCTTTCCATTTTTCTTGAAAGATAGCCTTTAGAAGAGGCTCGCCGGACAACTGCGTATCCAGCAAAGTGGCATTACGCTGTTCCAAATACCGGTTCATCACCCCGACAGCTTGTCCATCGTGCCCCTTTCCGTCACGACAGTATGCTTCCGCCAGAATAAAACAGGCACCAGCCACACGATATTTATTGATATATTGCGGCTCTATCTTCTCCCAGTTCATTTTATTATATTTACCCAAACAATTCTCCATCGTCGTGTTGCCCAATGCATCATCCGTCATTTCTTTGGTAAATACAGATGCTCCCGAACGAATATCTCCATCAGCATACAAGGTTATCAGGGAACTATTCACTGTCATGTAATCCCCTTTATGTGTATCATAATTTATACCGGTATAATAGCTGCTGTTTGTAAACAAAGAAAACACCCGTTCTGCACAGGACGAATTGCTCCACAATGTAGCATACACCGTTTCACCAAGCACATCATAGCCGCCTTTTTCATCGATCACCTTTTGTGCATACTCTGCCGCCTGCTCATAATTATGAGCATACAGTTCCAATTCCGCCCACATATAATAACCGCTATACTGTGAAAACCAATAAACATCCGAAGGATTATTCTCCACCGTCAAGGCCTCCTTGAGCAACTCACGAATGGCAGTCACACATTCCTCAATGCTCGACCGATACAGAAATTCCAATTCCAGCTGATCCTTCAATATGATTCCATCCTTTTCCGGCCCGTCTTCATAATCCGGTGCAAAAAGCCGGAGAAGATTGAAGTAGCAATAAGCTTTCAACAATTTCGCTTCGCTCACCACTGCTTGCAGTTCTTTCGTCTCTTCAGTTGTAGATACCGATATGCCATCTACACGTTCCAACACTGCATTCGCTATAGCTACCGCCGCATAATAGTCAGACCAGATGGAAACGGCGAGATCTTCTATGGGTTGCGTCTGCCATTTATAAAGATTATTCAAACTCGCATCCCGGGAAATCCAGGAAGTTGTTTCAAAATCATCGCCTAATACCGATAAGTCAAATTCCGGACTTGGCAACTGCTTGTAAGCAGTTGCCAACAACTCACGGGCAGTATTCGGCGTTGTTATGGCATCCGGATCCGAAAACTGATTTTCATACGGAATATTCAATGAGCAGGCAGTGAAACAAAGTGTCAGGAAAAGACTGCCTATCACAGTTTTGATCCGACTTTTATTTATCATTTTTACAATCATCATATCCATCCATGTTTAGAAAGTCAAACTCAAATTAATGGTTAACACTGGCTGCATCGTACCCGCCAACGAACCTGTTTCCGGATCAGATTCCTTATAAGGAGTAATCATAAACAGATTGGATGCCTGGAAAGCAACGTTGGCATATTTAATGAAATTACAGTTCTTCTCCAGAAATGTGTGCGGAACACGATAACGCAATGACACCATTGACAGTTTCAGATAATCACTCTTTCCAACAGTTTCCGTATTCGGATAATCCAGTGAGGCGATAGCCGAAGAACTGTAAAAAGGAGAATGGTACGTCTTTCCTTCATCTCCTTTCTCAAACCACATATTCCGCAATTGCCCTTTTATGGCATTTTTATTAGCGTCATCGGAAGAGCGGACGTATGAATAACTATAAGATTTAACTCCGCCAAATACATAATAGAAATCCATATCCAAATCAAAATCACGATAAGAAAAACTTAAATTGAATATACCACTGTAAGGAGGGGTCGCATGACCCAAAGCTACAATGTTCTCTTTCGACGGATTTTCCGTGGCTGGTATTTCGCGCCCGTCTGCTCCCTGAAATACGGGAAGGCCTGTAATCGGGTTAATCCCCAACGACTTCAATCCATAAATCATATCATACGATTTTCCTATCTCATAATCAGGAATAATAGCTTCTTCACTTGCATATAAGCGATCGGCATAATATAAATCGACTACCTTATTACGATTGTACGCCAGTGATCCGCGTAGCGAAAGACGCCAATCAGAAGTATCAAGTACTTTCAGGGAAGCGCTCAATTCGTAGCCTTCATTGCGCAGCACGCCAATATTGCGTTTCATCGTGCTGAATCCATTAGACAACGGAACCGGAACATCAAGCAAAGCATCGCTTGTCTCACGCCGGTAAATGTTGGCGTCCAAAGTCAGACGTTTGAATAGTTCAACCGACAAACTAATATCCGTAGATGCTGTCTGCTCCGCTTTCAGATCGGTATTATAAAGTGCGAGTAACTGCAGGAGACGTGCATTTCCATAATAATCAGTCGAATAAGAAAAAGTACCAATCGTTGATGAAGCAGACACTCCCGCCAAATTAGCCATTCGCCCGTAAGAAGCCTTCAAGTTCAAGCGGGAGATTACATTATTATCTTTCAGAAAAGGATACTGGCTGATCGTCCATCCCAAACCGATAGCCCATGCGGCATTCCAACGTTTGGATTCAGGAAGGATAGAAGAAGCGTCCGCTTTGTAGGTCGCGAAAAGATCGTAAGTATTATCAAAACTATATCCCATCACCAGCCCCACTCCCAGTTGGGCAGTCTTTTCCTTATAAGAACCGACCACAGGTTTTCTATTACCGGAAATAGACTGGTTGATAGCGGATGGTGACATTTGCGTACCCACTCCATATCCTGTAATAGAAACATTATCCGCATCCGTCATATAATAATCCATATTCCCGCCAATAGTAAAATCATGTTTCTCCGCAAATATCTTGTTATAAGTGATGCGGACATTCGATGAAACATTCGTTGTCACGTTTTTCTCTTTGGAGAGCTTTCCACGCTCTGCTTCATCCACCCCGCTGTTTCGTTCGCTGATAGAAGTAGAAGGCACCAGCGTCATGCCTTCATTCAAAAGCATATCAATACCTGCTACAGCATCGATACTCAATCCTTTCAGAGGTTCCAAATTCAAACTCCCACTTACTCCACCGCGTTTGTCTGTCGATTTACTGTTGTACTGACTTAACAAATCATTATAAGTGTAATCTGAAGTTTCATTAGAAAAAGAAACTAATTTTCCCGTCTTTGTTTCATAAGGATTGAGTTGATAGATCAAATCGGTAGGAGAATATGAACTTCCATTCGGCGTATCTGTTTCAGAATATCCCGCATTGGCACTTAATGACAAATATCCCACCCTACCCAGTTGCTGGTCAAGGCTCATAGTGGCAGTAAAACGATGTGTATCATTCCCCGGCACACGTCCTCCTTGCTGGGCATAATTGGCGGATACATAATAAGACGTTTTTTCCGATCCGCCTCTGACACTCAGATTATGACGTTGATAGGTATTTAAATGAATCAGTTCGTCGAACCAGTCAGTATGAATGGTGCGCAAAGAATCGAGTATTCCCTGCCCTTCGGCTATCATTTGGTTCAAATTCGGATCATTGGCGAAATACTTCCTGTAGTAATCCTCACTGTACCGATAACCGGGAGTAGAACGATTTTGTAATCGGCGCTCCAGTTCCAGTTTCTCGTCCGTATCCATCATCTCGACTCCCCTGCGTCCACGAGTAGTAATACCCATATTGAAACTGTAACTGGTAGTTGTACGTCCATCGGGATTCCCGCGCAAGGAAGTGATTTCTATTACTCCATTGGCGGCTTTGATACCATACAAGGCACATGCCACAGCATCTTTCAACACCTTTATTTCTTTAATGTCCGCCGGGTTAAGGGTCATAAAGGCATCGGATGAGATTACCTGTCCGTCCATTACATATAGTGGTTCATTCGCAGCATCCCCTTCGCGAAAAGACGAGTTTCCACGAATACGAATTTCCGGCTTCGAGCCCAAATCACCTGTATTGGTAACAATCAGTCCGGGAACACTTCCTTGCAATGCTAACGACATATCAATCATAGGTTTGCTATTCAGACGTCCCATATCTACATTCTGCACTACACCGGATTTTGCACGAATATCCAACTCATTGATATTCTGCCGTGCCACCACGACCACCTCATCCAATGATTTGGCATCCTGCTGCATAGCTGCATCCTGTATATTCTGTCCCATATACTTTTCACGGACATCTTTCATTCCGATAAAGGAGAAGATAATCATGTCTCCTTTTTTCCATCTTCCACGCAACTGATAGCGTCCGTTAGCATCAGTCACCGTACCAAATTGAGTATTTCCAATACGAACCGTAGCGCCAGGAAGCGGTTCTCCCTGATGATCTGTGACCATACCGGTCAGCACAATGTCTTTTTGTTGGGCATAGGTAGCTTGAAAACTAATGGCAGAAATGAAAATAACTACAAAAAAAGAAATAATAAATGCTCTCATTTTAGCGTTTTGTTATAAACAATTATCCGGACCGCAAAATTAAATACTTAATGCGGCCCGGACAATCGCAACAAATTGCTATATTATTTCTTAGTAATACCTAATAACAGTTATTTTTAGTTTCACAAGAGATACTTTTATCTTCAAATTCGAGTGTCACATGATGAATATCCGCTTCTTCCAACTTATTTTTAATTGAACATTTTATCTCTTCCATTCTCTCTACGTCATCAATGACAACATGGGCTGTCAGGGCAGTTTCCGTTGTGCTCAATGCCCAGATATGTAGATGATGGCAATTCTCCACACCGGGCTGTTCCATGATAAGTTGCTGTATCTTTTGAGCATCTATCCCCACCGGCACTCCATCCAATGACAACCGGAGGCTATCGTGAAGCAATCCCCAGGTAGAGACAATAATAATAACAGCAATGCCAAGTCCGATAATCGGGTCAATGATACTCCATCCCGTATACGTAATAATAATACCGGAAGCAACTACACCGACAGATACCAGTGTATCTGCTGCCATGTGCAAGTAGGCTCCTTTCACATTCAGGTCCTTATCTTTATCTTTCATGAAAAGCCATGCAGTAAGCGCATTGATGACCACTCCCACCCCAGCTGTCCATGCGATAGCGGAACCATCAACCGAAACCGGATGAAATAATTTGTCTATGCTCTCGGCAATAATAATGCCGACAGCAACCAACAGTATAACTGCATTTAATAAAGAAACAAGTATCGTACTCTTCTTATATCCATACGTGTAACGACTATTAGGGTGAACTTTCTCCAACCGGAAAGCTAACATGGCAAGCACCAGACTGGCTACATCACCCAAATTATGCCCGGCATCGGAAAGTAACCCCAAAGAATTATAATAAAATCCTACTCCGAATTCTACTATGACAAAAGTAATATTCAGAGCAATACCTATGATAAAAGCTTTATTGAGCGATGTCAAACGATGACTATGTTCGTGATGATGAGGTTCCATTATATATATTGTTATTATATCTAATTATATAAAAAACATCTTATCAGGAGATTAGTTCATCCCTTTCCGCTTTTGGCAGTATTAACGGCTGGCAAGTTTTTCCAGAAATTTGTTCCGGTCTACCATATAACGTATATGTATTCCTTCTCCGAGCAATCGTTTTTCTAACATAATTTCTGATTCTATATTTTAGTTATGACTATTCTTCTTTTTAGCAGACTGGTAGAACAGAAATGCCAACAGAACAAAGAAAGCCAAAAGTATCGTAATCATCTCTGTCGTATATGCCATTGGTTCTACCCATATTTCATGAAAGATATTCCAGCGTCCCAATACTTCTACAAAAGTCCAGAACACTACTACCGTAGCAATAGAAAAGCGCATGGCATATCCCCATTGAGTGATTTTCAACAGGCGTTTAAACATAAAAAACGAACCTGCCAGACAGCCGAAAGCAACTATAGCAGTAACAGGACTATGCTCGCCGACAAAATTCTCATCATAACAGAAGAGTAGCACGAGATAGCTCGTCCACATGATGAGATTTAACTCCATAAAAGTAACAATCGAGGTATGACGTGTCATCGGCCGTACTACAATCGTGGTGGTACTCTTACGGAAAAAGACTTTTTGAAGATAGGTAAAGAAGTCGCATCCGCTTTTTATACTGAAAATGTAAATCAGCATAAACATCACCCAAAAGCCGAAGGAGGAAGGCATGATTAAATATTCCGGTTTTGTCACGACTTCACCGGCAGCGTTCAGCAATGGTTGCACTTCATAACGATGTGCATAATATACGTAGATAAACTCTATCCATCCGGTCCAGAAGAGTAGTCCTCCGAATAATCCCCATAACGTCTGTCGTGTATCTCCTTTTGCAAACACTCCAATAATCACCATCACCAGACCTGCTGCTCCCATCGTGAAAGCCGCATAGTGAAGAGCTGTGGATGAGAGCACATGCTCCATAAAAATCATTAATGCATGCCCCAACGGCATAGTAAACAATACAATCAGGAAAGAAGTAATCCCTGTCAATACACTTTTTCTACTGTAACCACCTTTCATTTTCTTCTTATTTTGAGTTTTTAATCATCAATTTAGTAAAAGACTGCAAAAATAACGAGTTAAACCACTCCTCCCAATACCTACTTATAATTAAAGCCCTTTCATTTTTTCATTTCTTTTAGGTATTTCCCCTGTATATATATCCCTGTAACTTTGCAGCTGGAAATTTAATTAATCATTATCTATCAAAATTAAGTATGAAAATCTTAAACTTTTGGATGGTTGCCCTTATGGCACTATCTCTTTCTTCTACTTTCGTTTCTTGTAGCGACAACGACGACGATGAATCTAATCTTGCCAAAGAAATAGCAGGAGCTTATAAAGGTTATTCAGTCGGCGCATGCAATATGTTCTCTGATTATTTGTTGGGGGATGAATCCACTGCAACAATCACTGCCAACGAAGATGGTACCATCAATTTGGTATATAAATCCGGATCCGGAGATTTCACTCTGAATAATTTAAAACTTTCTTCTAATAAATCTTTCAGCGGTTCCGGTGAAGTTGCCATGTCTATGGGCGGCAGCACAGGCGGTAGCTACGACTACACATTAGAAGGTAGTGTAGATGGTTCTAAAGTGTTAAGTTTGAAAGCCAATGTTGATATTCCTGTACCTATGGGAAAAATGGAGATTGATTTCATACAAGGAGAAACTCCTGTTGGTTATTATATAAAAGATACTTATAAATACCAAACTAATTTGAGCCTTAAAGTACAAGGAGAAGAAGTTGGCTCTACTACAGATTGCCAAGTAAAGATTGAAAACCCAACAGGCAGTACTGTAAATGTTACAATCAGCGGGTTTAATAATGCAGGAGGTTCAATGAGTAACTTTGAAAAATTCACTGTTACCGGAGTCAATGTTACTAAAGCAAACAATGGTAGTTACTCGCTCAGTCTGGGTGCCTTTGAAGCAGATACCCAAAAAACTACAGGTGAAGCTCTTGCTATTAACGGCACAAGTCTGAACGGTACAATTGATGCAGACGGAACAGCCGCTGTTAGCATCGTTTTCTCACCGGGAAGCATGCCAATGCCAATTACAGCAGAATTTACAGGAAGTAATACTCAAAGTAGCGCACAATAAACGATTAAATAAGCAATGAAAAGAAGCAGGAACGCTATTTTCAAATATACTATAGTACTGGGAGCGGCAATGTCGCTCTCTGCTTGTAATGGAATATTTGAAAATATTTATGATGCCCCCATCGAAACGGAGATGGAAATCAAGGAGAATAGCTTTTCACAAGTCAAGACTGTTGAATATACAGAATGGGCCTACATTAACCTTTCGGAACGTACGGTTAGCACCGTTAAAATCGGAGAGGAATATGAGAGTCAAATTCCTGAAAAATGGGATTTCGCTATTCATCGTTACGATATAAAAACCAACGAGGGTGCTGCCTACAAAACAACTTACACAAGTATCGACGAGTTTAAAGCAACAGGTAAATTGCCTAAAGCGGAAGATTTTATAGAAGATGAATGGACAACCGATAAAATAGCCATTGACATGTCGGGCATGATGGACGGAAACATTATCTACACAGAGTCTTACCGTAATGCTGTTCTTTCCGGCTGGCTGGACGTTAATACCGCAACGATGCCTCCGGTATACACCATGTCAAACCAAGTTTTTTTGATACGTTTGAAAGACAATACATACGCAGCAATCCGTTTTACCAACTACATGAATGCCAGAGGTATAAAAGGATATATTGACTTCGATTTCCAGTATCCGCTTGAGTTCGAGGACAACAACAATGAAACCAATCAACAAGAATGAAACCTACATTTATAATATCATTATTGCTTTTTTCATTTATAGCAACTTGCACCACATTAGCACAACACTCAACTTATCACATCAGCGGACGTGTTACTGATACAGAAGGGGAACCTCTCCCCGGTGCAACGATTTCCATCAAAGGTAAAGGAACCGGAACCGTCACATCCGTCGACGGAACATATACATTACAACTCCCCGGAACCGGTACATACCTCATCACCGCCTCGTATGTAGGCTATCAACCACAAGAAAAAAGACTGACTGTAGGGAAAGAGAAAAGACTAAGTTTCCGCTTGTCGGAAGATCAGTTTGACCTGGGAACAGTGGTTGTCACAGGTACACGTACTCCCAAATTACTGAAAGATGCTCCTATCATCACTCGTGTAATCACAGCAGACGATATTAAGAAGGTAGATGCAACCAACGTAGGCCAATTATTACAATCAGAACTGCCGGGCATTGAATTTTCCTATTCAATGGATCAGCAGGTTTCAATCAATATGCAGGGATTCGGAGGAAACTCTGTACTCTTTCTGGTAGATGGTGAACGTCTGGCAGGGGAAACTTTAAACAACGTCGACTACAACCGATTGAACCTCGACAACGTGGAACGGGTAGAGATTGTAAAAGGTGCTGCCTCTACTCTCTATGGTTCCAGTGCAGTAGGTGGCGTAATCAACATCATCACCCGTGATTCCGAGGACCCATGGAATTTAAATGTAAACAGCCGCTTCGGTGAACATAACGACCAACGATATGGCGGAACTTTCAGTTTCAAAGCCGGTAAATTCAACAGCCAGACGAATGTGCAACACACAATGTCCGATTCTTACGACGTACCGGAAGGAGATGTGACAACCATCTTCGGAAACCGCACATGGAATGTGAAAGAACGTCTTGTTTACAGACCGATTGAACAGTTGAAACTGACTGCACGCGGAGGTTATTATTTCCGCGAACGGGATAAGACCGGAGACAGCAAAGACCGTTATCGTGATTTCAGCGGAGGTCTGAAAGCCAACTATGATTTCAACATCATGAGTAATCTGGAAGTTGCCTATACATTCGACCAATATGATAAAAGTGATTATCTGACCTCATACAAATACGATGTCCGCGATTACAGCAATGTGCAACATAGCGTACGCGCACTCTACAATTACACCTTCAACGATAAAAACATTCTGACCGTAGGAGGAGATTATATGCGTGACTATCTATTGTCTTATCAATTCACCAACAATGGAAGTTATACCATGCACTCGGCAGATGCATTCGGACAGTTCGACTGGAACCCGACCGAACATTTCAACATAATCAGCGGGGTACGTTTCGACTATTTCTCACAATCTAACGTACGTCATATATCTCCGCACATCGGACTGATGTACAAAATAGCCAACTGCTCCCTCCGTGGTTCATACTCACAGGGATTCCGCTCTCCTACCCTCAAAGAAATGTATATGAACTTCGACATGGCAAATGCCATGATGATTTATGGTAATCCCGACCTGAAATCAGAGACGAGCCATAACTTCTCGCTCTCGGCGGAATATACCAAGAACCGTTACAATTTTACCGTTTCGGGATATTACAACCTTGTCAATGACCGGATCGACCTGACTTCATTCCGCGACACTGACGGAAGATGGGCACAGCTATATATCAATACAGAGAAAGTAGACATCGCCGGTGTAGATATCAACGCCTCCGCCAAATATCCTTGTGGTCTGGGAATACGTGTTTCTTACGGATACCTCCACGAGTTTATGCGCGACGGACAAATGAAATTCTCCAGTACCCGCCCACATTCAGCGACCGCACGTATCGAATACGGCAAATCATGGGATAATTATCAATTCAATCTTTCCCTGAACGGACGTGCGTTATCCAAAGTAGAAACCAATAAATATGTGGGCAATAATCCGGATGAAGGGACTACCGGAGTGACTTATCCGGGATATACGATGTGGAACCTGACGTTGACACAAGGGATCTGGAAAGGAGTCAGCCTGAATATGGCCGTCAACAACATATTTAACTATGTTCCAAGCTATTATGACGCAAACTCTCCTTATACCCGGGGAACCAACTTTTCCATCGGACTTGCATTAGACGTAGACAGGTTCTTTAGAAAATAGAAAAGATAAAACTACATACAAAGCTAAAAATAAGAGAAATGAAAAAGAAAAGTAAAATCATCTTAGGTGTATGCATCGTTGCTGCAGCTCTGATAGGGATGTCCGTATGGAATACCTGGTTCAGTCCTACAAAGATTGCTTTCATCAACTTCCAGACCATACAGCAGGGAAGTATATCGAAAGCCAACGACAATTCATCCATCAAACTCAGTGAAGTATCGCTCGACAACCTCGACCGTCTGACCGGTTACGACATGGTATTCATCAACGGAATGGGTCTGCGTATCGTCGAGGAACAACGTCAACAGATACAACAGGCTGCCGACAAAGGTATTCCTGTATATACTTCCATGGCTACCAACCCGGCCAACAACATTTGTAATCTGGACAGCGTACAACAGAATCTGATACGAGGTTATCTGACCAACGGAGGAAAAACCAACTACCGGAATATGCTGAATTATATCCGTAAAGCTATTGACGGTAAAATCTCTTCCATACCGGAAGTGGAAGACCCGGCAGAAAGACCCAGCGACATGCTCTATCACGCCGGACTCACCAACCCGGATGATGAACTGGAGTTCCTCACCGTGGCAGATTATGAGAAATTCATGAAGGACAACCGTCTTTATAAAGAAGGAGCACATAAAATCATGATAACCGGACAAATGGCTGATGCCACCGGACTTATTGAGGCTCTTGAAAAAGAAGGTTACAATGTTTATCCGGTTCAGTCAATGACGAAATTCATGTCATTTATTGACGAAGTGCAGCCCGACGCAATCATCAACATGGCACACGGACGCATGGGAGACAAAATGGTGGATTATCTGAAAGCTAAGAATATCCTCTTGTTTGCTCCGCTCACCATCAACAGTCTGGTAGACGAATGGGAGAAAGATCCGATGGGAATGGCAGGAGGATTTATGTCACAAAGTATCGTGACTCCGGAAATCGACGGTGCCATCCGTCCTTTCGCTCTCTTTGCACAATATGAGGATGAAGAAGGGTTGCGCCATTCGTATGCAGTACCCGAACGCTTGAAGACTTTCGTATCCACAATCAACAATTATTTGAATCTGAATACTAAGCCGAACAGCGAGAAGAAGGTAGCTATCTACTATTATAAAGGTCCGGGGCAAAATGCATTGACCGCTGCCGGTATGGAGGTGGTTCCTTCCCTATACAATCTTCTGGTCCGCATGAAACAGGAAGGATACAACATATCCGGTCTGCCTGCAAATGCTGAAGAACTGGGTAAAATGATACAGGCTCAAGGCGCTGTGTTCAACTCTTACGCAGAGGGAGCCTTTAATGACTTTATGCAAAAAGGACATCCCGAACTTATCACCAAAGATCAATATGAAAGTTGGGTGAAAGAGTCACTCCGCCCTGAAAAATATCAGGAAGTGGTGGATGCTTTCGGCGAATTCCCCGGCAACTATATGGCGACTAACGACGGTAAATTGGGTATTGCCCGTCTGCAATTCGGGAATGTAGTCTTAATGCCACAAAATGCTGCCGGAAGCGGGGACAACTCCTTCCAAGTGATTCATGGCACTAATATGGCTCCTCCTCATACTTATATTGCTTCCTATCTGTGGATGCAACATGGCTTCAAGGCTGACGCACTGATCCATTTCGGTACACACGGAAGTCTTGAATTTACTCCCAGAAAACAAGTGGCATTATGCAGCAACGACTGGCCGGATCGCCTGGTTGGAGCAGTTCCGCACTTCTATATCTACTCCATTGGCAATGTTGGTGAAGGGATGATGGCTAAACGCCGTTCGTATGCCACCATACAGTCGTACCTCACTCCTCCTTTCCTTGAAAGCAGTGTGCGTGGTATTTATCGGGAGCTAATGGAAAAAATCAAGATTTACAATAACTCTCACAAAGAGAATAAAGATCAGGAATCATTAGCTGTCAAAACGCTGACTGTGAAAATGGGAATTCACCGTGATTTAGGTTTGGACAGCATTGCCAACAAACCATATACGGAAGATGAAATCGCCCGTGTAGAAAACTTCGCAGAAGAACTGGCTACCGAGAAAATCACCGGACAACTCTACACAATGGGAGTTCCTTATGAAGCGGAACGGATCACTTCTTCCGTCTATGCAATGGCTACAGAACCTATCGCATACAGTCTGCTGGCTCTTGACAAGCAACGTGGTAAAGCGACAGATGCCGTTAGCAAGCACCGCAGCCTCTTTACACAACAGTACTTGACTCCTGCTCGCCATCTGGTAGAAAAGTTGCTCGCTAATCCTGCACTGGCCACAGATGAACTGATTTGTCGTACAGCCGGTATCACCGCTCAGGAACTAGCCAAGGCTCGTCAAATAGAGGCAGACCGCAATGCTCCGAAAGGTATGATGGCAATGATGATGGCTGCATCGGCAAAGAGTGAACAATCCGACGAAAAGAAAGCAGGTAAAGGACATCCGGCATCTGTCTCCAAAGAGGGTTCTCCTCATGGTCAAATGCCCGAAAGCATGAAAGAGGCCATGAAGAAAATGGGCGCCAACATGGATCCTGAAAAAGTAATGGAAATGGCTAAGTCTATGGGAGCAAGTCCGGAAGCATTGAAGAAAATGGAAGCCGGAATGAAAGCTAATAAAGAAAAGCCTCAAGGTATGGCTGCCATGATGGCCGCTATGGGAAAAGCTCCGAAAGAATACAGTAAAGAAGAAATCGAACTGGCACTTGCCATCGCTGAAGTAGAGCGTACAATCAAGAATGTAGGCAACTACAAGAACGCACTTCTGACAAGTCCCGAAGAAGAGTTAAGCAGTCTGATGAATGCATTGAAAGGTGGATACACCGCTCCTACTCCCGGAGGTGATCCGATTGCTAATCCGAATGCTTTACCAACCGGACGTAATATGTATGCTATCAATGCTGAAGCAACTCCTACAGAATCCGCTTGGGAAAAAGGTATCGCTTTAGCCAAACAAACGATTGATACTTACAAGCAACGTCACAATGATTCAATCCCACGTAAAGTGAGTTATACTCTCTGGTCTTCCGAATTTATAGAAACCGGTGGGGCTACTATTGCTCAAGTACTGTATATGCTGGGAGTAGAACCTGTTCGTGACGCATTCGGTCGTGTCAGTGATCTAAAACTGATTCCTTCAGCCGAACTGGGACGTCCACGTATCGACGTAGTAGTCCAGACTTCCGGACAACTCCGTGATATCGCCGCTTCCCGCCTCTTCCTGATTAACCGTGCAGTAGAAATGGCTGCGGCAGCGAAAGACGACAAGTTTGAAAATCAGGTAGCCGCCAGTGTGGTAGAGGCTGAAAGAGTGTTGACCGAAAAAGGTGTCAGTCCGAAAGATGCCCGCGAAATGGCTTCTTTCCGAGTATTCGGAGGTGCTAATGGCATGTATGGTACAGGAATTCAAGGAATGGTGGAATCCGGCGACCGCTGGGAAAGTGAATCGGAAATTGCAGATACTTACCTCAACAATATGGGAGCCTTCTACGGTGACGAAAAACACTGGGAAGTCTTTCAGAAATTTGCCTTTGAAGCAGCATTGAACAGTACTGATGTTGTCGTTCAGCCCCGCCAAAGTAACACTTGGGGAGCATTGAGCCTCGACCACGTATATGAATTTATGGGAGGTATGAATCTTGCCGTACGCAATGTTACCGGTAAAGACCCGGACGCTTATCTTAGCGACTACCGGAACCGTAACAACATGAAAATGCAGGAACTTAAAGAAGCAGTCGGTGTAGAAAGCCGTACAACGATTCTGAATCCTACCTATATCAAAGAGAAAATGAAAGGCGGTTCTTCTGCTGCAAGCGAGGTTGCCCAGACTGTAACGAATACGTATGGCTGGAATGTGATGAAACCTACTGCTATCGACAAGGAACTTTGGGATAACATATATGATGTATATGTCAAAGACGAATACAAACTGAATGTAAAAGACTTCTTTGAAAAACAAAATCCCGCAGCTTTACAGGAAGTGACTGCCGTGATGATGGAAACTGCCCGCAAAGGATATTGGAAAGCTTCTCCGGAACAACTCTCCAATATTGCCAAGCTGCATACAGACCTTGTCAGACAGTTCGGTCCTTCGGGCAGCGGATTTACCGGAGACAATGCCAAATTACAGCAGTTCATCGCCTCTCAAGTAGATGCGCAAACCGCAGCCAACTATAACAAAGAACTGAAACAAATGAAACAAGCCACCCTGGACGGAGAAGCAACCAAAGGGGGCGTGGTATTGAAGAAGCAATCGAGCGATGCCGTACAAGGGGCACAGGAAGAGCAAAACTCTTTGAATGGAGGTCTTATCGCAGGTATTGTTCTGGTAGCATTTGTTGTCATGTTGCTAATACTTAAAAAGAAACGGAAAAAGTAATGTAATATGGAGTTAATCATTCACATATTAATGCTGTTTATCGTGATTAACTGCAGTTTCAAACTCAGTTTCTGGAAACTTTGGCAAACCGTAATATACAGCCTGATTGCCGGTCTTTTTGTGGCCGGCACCTGGCAGTATGCTATTCTCCAGTCAAAGACACAGATTGCTGATTATCTGCAGAACACGGAAGCATTGCAAAACATGGCTATTATCATAACGCTTGAGTCAGCACTCTGCTTCGGCTATTGCGTGGCTTTCCTGCGCGGACTTTATGGTAAGAAGAATTTATGGTGGGCGGAATTACTTCGCTGGTATCCCAGCTTGTTGCTCTTCCCCGTATTATTCTACTATCTCACAGAAGCTATCTTCCGGTTACCTGGCGTAGACTTTTCAGTAACAGCCTGGTCACTTGCAGGGATAGTGGTTATCGCCATCCCATTATTAAGCCGGCTGATGAAGTATCTTGTACCCGAAGACGATCTCCGGTTGGAAGTTCATTTCCTTGTCAGTTTATTCATCTGTATCCTCGGACTACTGACCACTGTCAATGGGAAAACGACCTATGCTGCCACCGAAGAGGCGCTCAACTGGAAAGCTATTATCTTGTCCATCGGTCTGTTCGTTGTCCTGTTTCTTATCGGATTCGCCTGGAACAAGCTGAAATGGCCTTTATTACAACGTAGAGAATTAAAAAAAAGAAGTAAAATCAATCAATAAAAAATATATATGGAACTCATTTCTAAATTATTATTCTGGGTAGCAAACAGTTTACTTATACCCGATATCATTCTTTTGCTGTGCCTGTTCGTTCGCTCACTTATTTTGATCGGAGGCACCTACAACATGTACATGACCAAACGTAAAAATGACAAAGCACTGGACCAACTCATTAAAGATGCACGGATAGACGATCTGAAAGCAGCTTTACCCGACAAAGACAATTCACTATATATGGGTTATCTCCGCGATCTGCTCTACCATCCGGCCAGTGCAGATTATTCAGACTTCCTGATAACAAAATTCGAGAATGAAGCAGAGAAAGATGTGTCTCTTTCTAAAATGTTGGCTAAGATAGGTCCGGTTCTCGGATTGATAGGAACATTGATTTCCATGAGTCCGGCACTTGTTGGACTTTCTACAGGAGACATCTCCGGAATGGCATATAATATGCAGGTAGTATTTGCAACGACCGTTGTGGGTCTGGTTATTAGTGCTGTAGGATTGATATCCATGCAGTTCAAACAACGTTGGTATGCCAAAGATGTCAACAACCTCGATTATGTATCAAGAGTATTAAACGAAACAACCGGAGAACCCAATAATGAAAAGAAATAGAAGAGTCAGCAAATTCCTCAAAGAAGAGGATACCGACCCGCTAAGTGTAGTAGTAAACCTGTTCGACGTGGCAATGGTATTTGCCGTGGCATTGATGGTAGCAATGGTGATGCACATGAATATGACGGAAGTTTTCGGACAGGAAGATTTCACCATCGTGAAGAACCCTGGTAAGGAAAATATGGAAATCATCTCCAAGGAAGGAAAGAAAATCAATACATACAAGCCTTCCGGTCAGAAAGAGGAGGATTCAGGAAAAAGAGGAAGAAAAGTGGGGATAGCCTACGAACTGGATAACGGTGAGATTATTTATGTTCCGGAATAACCATTAATAAGTATATTTCCTACCAATAATCAATAGTATCGGGCAGGACAATCCTATTCAGGCATTGTCTGCCCTTTATTTCTTTCATTTTGCATTGATAACTATCAGAACAAAACATGGTTTCTTCTTTATCAAAACCCGACAAAAGACATGCACATTATCGCAGAAATCTACTAATCATCTGCCTGTTATTAGGCATCGTCCTCTTTACTTTCTGCTTTTTGTTTTGCCAGCACGACAGTCAGAATATGGACTGCGATTGCTTAAGATGCTTGTTAAGTGCTCCTCCCCAAGAGGGAGAGTATCTCTACAACCGTTATCTGCTCCTCATCAGTGTTCTATGCTTCTTATTAATATTCCTGCCCATTTATATATTCGAACATCGGCAGCATATAAAAAAGAAATAAAAAACAAGCCACCGAAATGAGTCACTCATTCCGATGGCCTATCCCCTTTAAACACCTTTAAACAAAATGAAAATATGCCTCATATACTAACTAAACTAACTAACCCTCGAGGCATATTTTAAAAAGAGGCTGTCGCATCAACCTCTTTTTATTATAGATAAGCTTTCGCTCTCTAATCTTATTTACGAGCTTCAGCAATATAACCGAGAGCTTCTTTACATTTGGCAGTTACATA
This sequence comes from Bacteroides sp. BFG-637, assembly GCF_024793605.1. Classification (NCBI taxonomy): domain Bacteria; kingdom Pseudomonadati; phylum Bacteroidota; class Bacteroidia; order Bacteroidales; family Bacteroidaceae; genus Bacteroides; species Bacteroides sp. BFG-637. The sequence continues at coordinate 5,476,202 of NZ_JANUPD010000002.1, forward strand.
AGCCCAGTCTTCTGCTGCCACCTTATCATTCGGGAACAGTTTAGAGCCCATACCTACACAGAATACACCGGCTTTGATCCATGCAGTCAGGTTTTCCTTAGTAGGTTCTACTCCACCTGTTACCATTAGCTTAGACCATGGCATCGGAGCCATCAAGCCTTTTACAAAGTTAGTTCCATAAACATCACCCGGGAATACTTTGCAAAGATCGCAACCTACTTCCTGTGCAAAACCAACTTCCGATACAGAACCGCATCCCGGAGTGTAAGCAACCGAACGACGGTTACATACCTTAGCTATTTCAGGGTTGAACAACGGACCTACTACGAAGTTAGCGCCCAGTTGCAAGTACATAGCAGCAGTAGCCGGATCAACGATAGAACCGATACCAATTGCCATTTCAGGACATTCTTTTGCTGCGAACTTAACGATTTCAGCAAATACTTCCTGTGCAAAGTCACCACGATTTGTGAATTCGAAAGCACGAACACCACCGTCATAACAAGCCTTTACTACTTTCTTTGCAACTTCTGCGTCTTTGTGATAGAATACAGGAACCATTCCTGTAGAGCCGATCTTATTTAATACGGCTATTTTATCGAATTTTGCCATCTTATTATTTACTATTTTATTATTTACAATTTACTATTTGATACTTTTGCTATTTATCATTTATCCTACTTTTCATAGTAGTTATTGAACTAACAATTATTTTTAAAAGCTCCTCATTTTCTTTATATAGGTCAGCCATCAATTCTGGTTTAACCAATTGAACTTCCATTAATAATTCCAGCCAATATAAAGTCTCATCCAGTTCTTCTTCCACCATCTTCAATTTATTAAGAAAATCCTTATCCGACTTTCCCAAACACGCTGCCCTATAATTTGCAGCAGGAGATGTACCCGAACGAATAATCTGATTGCCGATAGCTCTACCGGCAGGAGTATTGGGCAATTTATCTACCAATCTAATAATACGTATTGCTAATACCTTCAGCCTATTTTTAAGTTCAACCGTTGTCATCAGGCAAAAGTATTAAATAGTAAATAGTAAATTGTCCAATAGTAAATATCCTTATCTCTGTACGCGACCGCTTGCGTCACCACCAGCCAATGCTTCTACTTCTTCTATAGAAACAAGGTTGAAGTCACCATTGATAGTATGTTTCAAAGCAGATGCAGCAACTGCAAATTCAAGGGCAGCACCCTGATTAGGTTTAGTCATCAAACCATGGATAATACCACCGGAGAAAGAGTCACCACCACCTACACGGTCGATGATCGGATCAATATCATAACGTTTTGAAGTATAGAACTCTTCACCGTTGTAGATCATAGCTTTCCAGCCGTTGTGAGTAGCAGAGAAAGATTCGCGCAAAGTAGAAACTACATATTTGAATCCGAATTCTTTCATCATTTGCTGGAAGATACCTTTGTAACCTTCAGCATCTGTGTGACCAGCTTCAACGTCAGCATCCGGTTTGAAGCCCAGACAAAGTTCCGCATCTTCTTCGTTACCGATACATACGTCTACAAACTGCATCAACGGTTTCATGATAGACTGTGCTTTTTCTTTAGTCCACAGTTTCTTACGGAAATTCAAGTCAACAGAAACAGTTACACCGTGACGTTTTGCAGCTTCACAAGCCAGACGAGTCAACTCGGCAGCCTTGTCAGAAATAGCCGGAGTGATACCAGACCAGTGGAACCAGTCAGCACCTTCCATGATTGCATCAAAGTCGAAATCAGCAGCGTCAGCTTCAGCAATAGCAGAGTGAGCACGGTCATAAATAACCTTGCTAGGACGCATAGAAGCACCTGTTTCCAAGTAGTAGATACCTACACGGTCGCCACCACGAGCAATAAAGTCTGTCTTTACGCCATATTTACGCAATGCGTTAACAGCAGACTGTCCGATTTCGTGTTTCGGTAATTTGGTTACGAAATAAGCGTCATGTCCGTAGTTGGCACAGCTTACTGCAACGTTAGCTTCACCACCACCATATACTACATCAAAAGAATCAGATTGAACAAAACGAGTATTACCCGGAGTTGATAATCTAAGCATGATTTCGCCTAATGTAACGACTTTCTTTCCCATAATCTTATGTTTTAAATTCTAAGTTATTAATATTATGAACTTTCAATTTATCATTTCAGCCCTATTTTAGGGGTTAACACACTGACTACATGAGCATTAATCTATAAAACAACCAACATCACATACCTTTCGTGTGCGGGCACAAAGATACAACAATTTTCGTAATTACAAAAATTGTTATATATTTGTATCGAAAATATTAAGATTATTATTGTGTGCGAGCACAAAAACCTATATAAATAAAGGTTATCGTATGAATAAATTGCCCGAAAGGATCAGAATCAAAGACATCGCCCGTCTAGCAGATGTATCAGTGGGAACAGTAGACCGCGTTATTCACGGACGTAGTGGAGTATCAGAGGCCAGTAAAAAACGCGTAGAAGAAATTCTGAAGCAGCTTGACTACCAGCCCAATATGTACGCCAGCGCTCTGGCTTCCAACAAGAAATATACGTTTATCTGCCTTCTGCCGGAACATCTGGAAGGCGAATACTGGACGGCTGTAGAAATCGGTATTCACGAAGCGATTGCAACCTATTCGGATTTCAATACTTCGGTGAAAATCAACTATTACGATCCATACGATTATCATTCATTCGTCAACGCCAGCGAAGCCATCCTGGCCCTGCAGCCGGACGGAGTGATGGTAGCTCCTACCGCTCCGCAATATACGAAAGGATTCACCGATCAGTTGCAGGCACTAGATATACCTTATATATATATAGATTCCAACATTAAAGAGGTTCCTCCCCTCGCCTTCTTTGGTCAGAATTCACGTCAAAGCGGATATTTCGCTGCTCGAATGATGATGTTACTGGCACGGGAGGAAAAGGAAATTGTGATTTTCCGTAAAATACATGAAGGAATTGTAGGATCCAATCAGCAGGAGAACAGAGAAATCGGTTTTAGGCAGTACATGAAAGAACATCATCCGTCTTGTACTATACTGGAACTTGACTTGCATGCCGAACGCAACGACGAGGACAACGAGATGCTGGACGAATTCTTCCGTACCTATCCGATGGTTAAGAATGGAATCACTTTCAACTCTAAAGCCTACATCGTTGGTGAGTACCTGCAAAGCCGTGGAAAGAAAGACTTCAATCTGATAGGATATGACCTTCTGGAACGGAATGTCACCTGCCTGAAAGAAGGAAGTATCTCCTTCCTCATCGCCCAGCAGCCGGAACTGCAAGGAGCCAATGGCATCAAAGCTCTATGCGATCACCTTATTTTCAAGAAAGAAGTGACTCGTATCAACTATATGCCCATTGATCTGTTAACAGTAGAGACAATAGACTATTACCATAGCAAATAACAACAAAGTACAACTTTACAAGTACATTACATGGAAACAAAGTATTTAAGAATTAATCCTGCCGACAACGTTGCCGTTGCCATTGTTAACCTCCCGGCAGGAGAGCATCTTTCTATAGATGGCATTGAGATTACATTGAACGAGGATATTCCTGCCGGACATAAATTCGCACTAAAGAATTTTGCGGAAGGTGAAAATGTAATCAAGTACGGTTACCCGATCGGACATGCACGAATGGCAAAGAAACAGGGGGACTGGATGAACGAAACGAACATCAAAACCAACCTTGCCGGATTGTTGGACTACACGTACAACCCGATTCAGGTTTCTTTGGATATTCCTCATAAAGATCTTACTTTCAAAGGTTACCGTCGCAAAAACGGTGATGTAGGTGTAAGAAACGAGATATGGATTATCCCGACTGTAGGTTGCGTAAACGGTATCATCGGACAACTGGCCGAGGGACTGCGTCGCGAAACCGAAGGTAAGGGAGTGGATGCCATTGTCGCTTTCCCACACAACTACGGTTGCTCGCAACTTGGTGACGACCATGAGAATACGAAAAAGATTCTTCGTGACATGGTGCTTCATCCCAATGCAGGCGCTGTATTGGTAGTAGGCTTGGGATGTGAGAATAACCAGCCGGATGTATTCCGTGAATTCCTGGGCGAATTTGATGAAGACCGCGTCAAATTCATGGTTACCCAAAAGGTAGGCGACGAATATGAAGAAGGAATGGAAATCCTGCGTGATTTGTATGCAAAAGCCTCTAAAGACGAACGCACCGATGTGCCTTTGTCCGAACTTCGTGTGGGATTGAAGTGCGGTGGTTCTGACGGTTTTTCCGGCATTACGGCAAACCCATTGTTGGGTATGTTCTCCGATTTCCTGATTGCACAGGGAGGCACAAGCGTATTGACTGAAGTTCCGGAAATGTTCGGCGCAGAAACGATCCTGATGAACCGTTGTAAAAACGAAGAACTGTTTGAACAGACTGTCCATCTGATTAATGACTTCAAAGAATACTTCCTGTCACACGGAGAGCCTGTAGGTGAAAATCCCTCTCCGGGCAACAAAGCCGGTGGTATCTCTACTCTGGAAGAAAAAGCACTGGGATGTACCCAAAAATGTGGAAAGAGTTATGTATCCGGCGTAATGCCTTACGGCGAACGTTTACAGAAAAAAGGACTCAACCTGCTTTCTGCTCCGGGCAATGACCTGGTTGCAGCCACTACTCTTGCAGCAAGTGGATGCCACATGGTACTTTTCACCACCGGACGCGGTACTCCTTTCGGCACTTTTGTTCCGACCATGAAGATTTCCACCAATTCAACCTTGGCTAAAAACAAACCGGGATGGATTGACTTCAACGCCGGTGTGATCGTAGAAAACGAACCGATGGAAAAGACTTGTGAACGCTTCATTGACTATATCATCAAAGTGGCAAGCGGTGAATTCGTAAACAACGAGAAGAAAGGCTATCGCGAAATTGCTATCTTTAAAACAGGGGTAACCTTGTAAACAGGTCGCTATCTGATACAACAAATATATCGAAGATAAAAGATACATTGTTAAAACAATAGAGTTGCTATCCCGTTCAACTTATCATTGAGTGAAGGATAGCAACTCTTTTTTTTGTTATACCATATCATCGCCTGTTTTCTTAAACGTAACGCGGATTGTTTTATGGAAAGGAATAAAACGGGAAATCACAGCTATGACAACAGATATCACCAACAGATAACCCAAAATCTCTTTCAATGCCAGCAACAGGCTTTGTTGTTGCAGGGTATTATATAAAGAGTTGGTTGCCAACTGCGCAGCCTCATCATACGGATGCCCCTGTGTCATCGCACTGTTCAGCGACTGGCTATAGCGTGCTGACGACAATGGATCAGCAGCGGTTATAGTCTCCGACAACGAATACATATATTTTTGTTGCAGCCGGTACAGTACATTACTATAAAAAGAAGTTGCCATGATAGGTGCCAACACGGAACGGAAAATAATCAGGAAGAAAGCATTCGACAACAAGTATTTCGGATTCAAGTCTTCCACGGCAAACAGGGCAAAAGCAATAATCAAAGTCAACATACCCAAACCGCGAAAGAAGATAGGCAGGTAGAGCATCTCATACGTACTATCCGGAGAAATGCCAAAATACAAAATGGCAAAGAAAATCACAAAGCAACTCATTCCTCCCGCTATCAGAAAACGAAAACGCCACCGTTGCCAGCGAAACCACCAAAAACAGATAAAGGCACCGACTACATATCCCGGAAGCAAATAAATATAAAGAGAATAGGTATGCGTAGTATCTACTTTCAGAATAACAGTTAGATAGTTAGTCAGCAAAGTGGTCGATGTACTGAAAAACATCACGAGCATCATATAAAAATAACCCACAATCGCTTTGGGCTGGAATAAAGGAGCCAGACTTACATAAGGATTCTCCGAATGGCTCTGATACCAGATGAACAGTGCAATCAGCATAGGTGCTATTACAATATAAATACATATCTTGCCGGAAGCCATCCAATCGAGCACTTTTCCATAATTGATAACGTACATCAACATCAGCAACCCGGCTGAAATAACAAACATCTCACGGATATGCAGATCAGACCATGCGACAACTTTGTTGGGACGGTTGTGCCGGAAACAGATGATAACAAACAGAATGGAAATCAAGATCAATACCATCATAAAGTAGTACATATACTTCCAGTTATAATGATACGCCAGTAAAGCCGTTACCAGCATCGAAACTTGTCCCCCACCGTAAACCAACGGATAAAAATAAGAATAGAACTCGCTACGCACATTCTTCGGACTGAAAATCTTCTGGGCATAACGAATAAACCACAACATGAGAAACCCTTTCAGGAAACCGACAGCAAAACTACAGACAATCAAAATATCCGCGTTTTGCGTACGTGCACAAACCCAACTCAAGAAGAATTGCAGTACTAAATCAATCAATAACAGAGATTTCACGGAAAAGGCTGCCAACACCTTAGGAATAATCGGGTATGCGATAGCCATACCCGCCGAAGCAGCGTAATACCCCATCGTAATATCTTCCGAATTAGTACCCAGCGTGTTCGACACTTCCAACATACTGCCTGTATACGAGCCATTGAGCATAGTGACCGGAAGAATCACGATGAAAATGCTGATAAGCCCAAGCCAATCGGGCACCCATTGACGAACAGGTGCCTCCAATTCCTTCATGGTAATCATTTGCGTAAAGCTTCTGTTTCCACCATCATCCCGGCTCTCAACTGTGCCATTTCTTCCGGAGAAACATCTTCCAAGTCGATACGCACGGGAATTCGCTGCTGCACCTTTACAAAATTGCCGGCCGAATTATCTGTAGGAACCAGGGAATATTTAGACCCGGTTGCCTCGGAAATCGCAGTGACTTCCCCGTGAAAAATCTTTCCGGGCACTGCATCTACTTTAATACGCACCTGCTGGCCAATATGAATATTAGTAATCTGCGTTTCTTTATAATTAGCGGTAATCCATTTATCCTTGTTGCGCACCAGATAAGAAATAGTCTGTCCGGTCTGCACATATTGACCGGATTCAAGCGTACGCCTGCCCATATATCCATCATAAGGGGCAGTGAGAACCGTATAAGACAGATTCAGCTTAGCCAAATCCAGGTCTGCTTCTTTACGCAAAATGGCAGCCTCTGTACCGGTTGTTTTCTTACTTGTCTCCGCATATTGTGATAATGCCGCCTGTCTCTGTGCAACCAATGCCTGATAACGTGCCTTTGCTGCCTCATAAGCAGCTTTCGCTTGCTCATACTGCTGTTCCGGAACAGATTCTTCTTTCAACAAACGTCCAAAACGATGATAATCCTGTTCCAATTGCCAGAGTTTCGCTTTTGCTTCAGCAATGTTGGCATCCTGCACGGCAATATTCGTATGGGAAGTTTCAATACCCGAATGAAGTACATCCTGCGAGCCATGTGCATCCAACAATGCAGCTTCCGCTTCCTTTACCTTAATCTGATATTCACGATTGTCAAGCACCAGCAGAGTATCTCCCTGATGGACATATTGATGTTCCTTAAAACGAACCTCCTTGATATAACCCGAAGCCCGGACATTCAAAGGAGCTACATATTGATCTACAAAAGCATCATTAGTCACTTCGTAATTCACATAACGCCAGAAGTAATTAGCAGTCCACCAAAGTCCGGAGACAGCCAAACAGACACATACTAAATTTAAAACGATATTACGAACTCTTACTTTTTTTCAGTTTCCTCTGTTTTTCTTTCCATTCAATTGCCATATCTGTTCTGTTTATTAAAGACGTCCACTAGCCTTCTGAAGTTGATAATAAGTATAAATCACACGAGTGCGTGCAGTGACCAGCTGCAATTCCACATTCAAACGGACGGAATTCGCATCAAGCAAATCAGTCAGGATAGCCAGTTGATTCAAATAACGATTCTGCATAATACGGTAATTCTCTTCCGCTTGCCGGACAGACAGTTTTAGAGCCTCTACCCTCTGCAATGCTTCCCTGTGGCGTAGAAATGCCGAACGTACATCCATGCGGATTCCCTGCATTTTCTGTTCTTCTTCATTCTTCCGCAAAGACACCATCAGTTTGCTCTCTTTTACTTTATGATTGTTCTTGTACAGTGAAGATAAAGGATAGGAAACCGATACGCCCACATTCCAGTTATTGTTATACATATCCGCCAATGTACGTGAAACGGGACGTGCCAATGTATTCGATGCATATAGTGACACACTGGGAAGAGAAAAGGATTGGGCAGAACGGATTTCATTCCTTGCCAATTCTGTCTGTGCGCGAAGCAGCCTCATCGCCGGATCATTCTCATACGCCTGAACAATATAGTCATCATAGGATTGCAAAGCAACTGCCTGATAGAGAATGGTTGTATCCGGTTGTAATAACAAGTTCTCATCCTGCCCCAACAAGATATTGAGTTGCTGTGATACAAGCGCAATGCTATTTTCCACTTCCTCCAAAGACAGGCGGTCATTAGTCAACTGCATTTCGCTCCGTAATACATCATTATTGGTTATCAGCCCCTCTTTTTTCATCCGTCGGATATCGCGTAACCGGAGTTCCGACTCCTCAATATTCCGCATCAATATTTCATGCTGCTTGAATAGACTAAACAGGTTCATATACTGATTGAGTAACCGTAACTTTATTTCTGCCTCATCAGTTAACGTTTGTAGTTCGGCAACTTGTTTTTCTATATCCGCCTTATGAATAGCACTTCGGATTTTACCACCCTGATAGAGAGGTTGTGCCAGATCAATCGCATAATTTTGTGACCAGTCCGGTGCTTCCGGATATGAAGGATCGGATAATCCCCGTTCCCAAACAACAGGCTGCCCTACAAATCCCCCTTTCAGCCCGATCTGCAGTTCCGGTAACTGCGCAGACCGTGCGGTCCGTATCCGCTCCTGTGCCATGGATTCTTTCATTACATCCGCCTGAAGTTGCAGACTATGCCGTACTCCCCCGTCCAAAAAGCTGATCGATAGTGAGAAACAAAGAATCTGTTTGTGCATTTATGGATTGAGTAGCCAAAAACAGGCAAGATAAAACAGCCCCATACTTCTTATACATTTTCAAGTACATCGTATACACTCTTTAATTCAGACAACATAGTCTCAATGCTTTCTATACCAATAATCTTTTCTGCGTATACATAGACCTGATCGAGAATCGGACGAATCTGTTCTTTAAATTCTTCCCCTTCGGGGGTCAGGAACACCAGTTTATTACGACGGTCGGTAGGATCTTCTCTCCGGTAAACATACCCTTTCTTTTCCAGATTATTCATCAAATTGGTGAGACATGCCTTATCTTTTGCTATGCGTTCCGCCAATATCTGCTGACTAATTCCCTGCTCATGCCATAAGCTACTCAATACCTGAAGCATCTCAAACGTAATACCCGCATTATTTTTTCTCAATGTCCGTTGCATAGACCGGCGGAAAGCCATACGGGTACGAACAATCTGCAACATGAGTTCTCTAAACTCTGCTCCTTCTCTCATTTTCTATACTCTTTTTACTTGTTTCGTTTCGGCGGCAAAGTTAGGTATTTCCCCTGAATTAGTCAAACGTTTGACTAATTTCATTTTCAAACTATCTTTATATAATTCCCGATTATCCGTTCATTTATCCATTAAACAACTATATATTAACGTTTTATCATACCATTCAAATCTTTATCATCAAAATATTCAGGCAAAAAGTTTGTTCATCTGAAATCTTTTATCTTACTTTGCATTACAAAGTACTTTTTATATGAATAAAGATAAAGCATTAGAATCGGTAAATGAGATAAAAGAGTTGATGGAAAAGTCCTCCAAGTTTATCTCTCTCAGTGGTCTCGCTGCAATCATGGCGGGCATTTACGCATTAGCTGGCGCATACATCGCCACACAAGTTATTACACCGGGCACACATTTAATTGTTGCTCTCGAACTGATGGCTATCATAGCCTCGCTCGTATTGGTAGCAGCTGCGGTCACCGCCTGCATCCTGTCCTATTATAAATCCAAGAAGACAGGACAGAAATTTTTCAGCCGCCTCACTTACCGGGCATTGTGGAACTTTTCTCTTCCGATGCTGACCGGAGGTGTTTTATGTATTTCCATCATAATGCATGAGTATTATGACATCCTGGCCTCCGTCATGCTTTTATTTTACGGACTGGCACTGGTCAACGTATCCAAGTTTACTTACTCCAGCATCGTATGGTTAGGATATGCTTTCATTTGCCTGGGCGTCGCAGATTGTTTTTGGGAAGGTCATTCACTGCTGTTCTGGACCATCGGTTTCGGCGGTTTCCATATTCTTTATGGCATATTGTTCTATTTACACTACGAAAGAAAGAGATCATAAATGATAGAAGCATTCCAATATATTAATAAAGCATTCGAAAGCAAGGTCCGGCTCGGTATCATGGCTGTTCTGATGGTAAATGAGGAAGCTGACTTCAATTTTCTGAAAGAGCAGCTCTCTCTGACAGACGGTAATCTTGCCAGCCACACCCGTGCCCTGGAAGAACTGGGATATATCATATGCAACAAAAGTTTTGTCGGACGAAAGCCACGAACTGTTTTTCAAGCAACCCCGCAAGGCAGAGAAGCTTTCAAATCTCATATTGAAGCCTTAGAGAAATTTCTAAAATCAAAATAAATAATTCATCAAAACACTACTGACTTATGGACGGTTTCAATGAAAATTCAAATGAGCAACAGGCGCAGCAACCTATGGGATGTCTCCACCGTTTCTCCAAAACAATCAAGGTTGTCATCATCGGATTATTAATTCTTCTCCTGATGATACCGATGTTCATGATTGAAAATCTTATTTCCGAACGGGGACGAACCCAGGAAGAAGCTATCGACGAGGTAAGTGAAAAATGGAGTCTGGCACAGACCATTACAGGCCCCTACCTGAATCTCCAGTATCCGGTCGTCACTGAAAATAAGGACGAGAAGAAGGTTTCTATGAAAGACCTGATACTTTTTCCCGACGAGCTTATGGTCAGCGGGCAACTAAAGACTGAAATTCTGAAAAGAAGTATCTACGAGGTCAATGTATATCAATCGGAACTGACACTGAAAGGCTCATTCAGTTCGGAAGAACTGCAGAAGAGCAGAATAGATATGGAACAGTTGCAGTTTGACAGGGCAGCTATTTGTCTGAATCTGACCGATATGCGGGGTATCAGCGAACAAATCAGCATCACTCTGGGAGATTCTGTTTATATATTCGAACCGGGTATGGACAACAGAGGAATAGATAACACCGGAGTTCATGCGATCGCAAACTTATCGGAGTTGAAACAGAATAAAAAACTGCCTTATGAAATAAAAATCAAACTGAAAGGTTCGCAGTCACTCAACTTTATTCCATTGGGTAAAACAACCCGTGTAGATCTGAAAGCCAACTGGAATACGCCTAGCTTCACCGGTAACTATCTGCCCAATAACCGCAACATTACGGAGAAAGAATTCTCCGCACAATGGCAGGTTTTAAATTTGAACCGGAATTACTCACAGGTGATGGTTGACTACAACCACTCGAACATCAAGGACATTGAGAACTCCAGTTTCGGTGTTAACTTCAAAATCCCGGTGGAACAGTATCAACAGTCCATGCGTTCTGCAAAATATGCAATCCTGATTATCTTACTGACTTTCGGAGTGATTTTCTTCACCGAAATTATGAATAAGACCCGTATTCATGCCTTGCAGTATTTATTGGTAGGACTGGCACTCTGTCTATTTTACAGTTTGCTCCTCTCCTTCTCCGAACACATCGGATTCAACCCTGCCTATTTATTATCTTCTGCACTGACCATCACACTGGTAGGCGGATATATGTTCGGAATCACCAGAAAAAAGAAACCGTCATTAATCATGTCCGGATTGTTGGCTATACTCTATATTTATATATTTGTTCTTATTCAGCTAGAGACTTTCGCATTATTGGCAGGCAGCTTAGGACTGTTTATTATACTGGCAATAGTGATGTATTTCTCAAAGAAAATAGACTGGTTCAATGAATAACCGGCTTTTCTTCAGAAACACTTGACAAACGTTTTTTTATTTTGTATCTTTGAGAAAACAAAATCTATAAACGACATGAATATAATAAGAAAAATAGATACATAACAAGCTTTCAAGCTGATCTAATTTAGGATTAGCAAAGATATATCATAGGGCAATGATTTGACGATCATTGCCCTATTTTGTTTATATTTATACACTTTTCTTTTTGTATAATCTTCCCAAACGCCCAAAATAGTTTTTAATAAACTCTGATACCGTTTATAATAAACTACCCAAAAGTTTATTATAAACAGAAATCGCGTTTATTAAGAATGTCTTCTTCAAATGTAAAAATAGAGAAATGCACTTTCATACAATAAAAGGATATAAATAGCCTGTTTGCTCATGCAGTAACATAAACGAACAAAACTCTTTATTTCATCCAAATGATTGAGTTTCCATCACTACACGCTAAAAAGTTTTCTTCAAATAAATCATATCCACCAGTTGCTCGCCATCCTCATAGATCAGATGGTCATAGTTGTCAGTAAAAAAAATTCTTTATCCGGTGAGAAACAGTGAAACCACAGTGTTCATAGAAAGATCTGGAAGAAGGCACATCGCCTGTACCCACCAACATTTCAGAACACTTTCCCCGATAATATTCAAATAAGAATTCGATTAAACGTTTTCCGTACCCCTGCCGTTGAAAGAAAGGAACGGTAGCAATATTCTTGATTTCATAAATACCTTCCCCTTCACGAGTCACTACACAAAGAGCTTTCAATCCGTTATCATAAAGAACAAACATATCGCCGCGCTCCAAATACCGGTCAATCATACTTTCTTGTTCATCAGCCAGAAGTAATAAATCGAGGAATTCTTTTTTATCCGAAGCTACTAACTTTATCTCCATATTTTAAAATATTGAATTCTACCTTATTCATTTCTACCATTGTCATTTATTAATGCTGCTGATTCATTTGCCTATGATCCAAAATGGTATCCATATTCTCCAAGGCCCATCCTACCAGCCCTTCAATATGAGGGATCAAAGTGCCACCCGTATCTGTCAGGCAATACTCCACACGGGGAGGCACTTCGGCGTACACTTTCCGTTCCACCAATCCGTCTGATTCTAAAGTACGTAGGGTAACGGTCAACATTCTTTGAGAAACATCTTCTATCGTTTTATGAATATCACTAAAACGCATCGTGCCATTGGCATTCAACGTAATAAGTACCAGCATCGACCACTTGTCTCCCAAGCGGCTAAGCACATCTCTTACCGGACAATTTCCTGTCGGATGAAAGTTTTTCATTCTTTAACGTTTTGTATTTTATTGAAATTCAGCAATAGTTACCTTCATGTAACTTCCTTATTTTCAAGTACGTTCTTGCATTTTTCAAACAAGAAAGATACATTTGCATCACAAAAGTAATAAACTTACTAATAATAACTATTGTTTCATTTAAATAATTATGATTATGGCAAAGAAAGTTGCAGTTTTAGCAGTGAATCCGGTAAATGGTTGTGGACTATTCCAATATTTGGAAGCATTTTTCGAAAATGGTATTTCATATAAAGTATTTGCCGTATCGAATACGAAGGATATTAAAACAAATTCGGGAATCAGCCTGACAGTAGATGACGTGATCGCTAATTTGAAAGGACACGAAGATGAATTCGATGCACTCGTTTTCTCATGTGGCGACGCAGTGCCTGTATTTCAGCAGAATGCCGATAAGCCCTATAATGTAGATTTGATGCAAGTCATTAAAACTTTCGGAGATAAAGGGAAAATGATGATCGGACATTGCGCCGGTGCAATGATGTTTGACTTTACAGGTATAACCAAAGGGAAAAAACTAGCAGTTCACCCATTAGCCAAACCAGCCATTCAAAACGGAACAGCTACTGATGAGAAATCAGAGATAGATGGTAACTTTTTCACTGCTCAAGATGAAAACACCATTTGGACAATGATGCCGCAGGTAATCGAAGCACTAAAATAATGTTCGCAGCGCAGATATGAAACAATAAATATAAACATTATTATATCAATCTACGCATCTAAAGATGAAAAAGCACGTTCCTTTAAAAGGAATGGTGTGTTTCTCGGTGTGCAACGGGTCGTTCCTTTAAAAGGAACGACCCGTTGCACACCGAGAAACACACATTTATTACGCATTAATAATCAATCACTTACAGATTCGAAAAATTCAAATACCGACTAACTCCCCCCAACAGCGTTTAATTCAACAAATCCGTACAAGTTCACCTATTTATTTCTTAAAAGATCGTTGTTAGTTAACTAAAATCCAAGGGAAATATCATTCATTACATTCTCTTTTCGTACCAAGAAAAAGAAAAACGGAACATTACAAAAATCTGAAACAGCATTCATCATTTTTTTAAAGTCCGTATATTAGCAGCTTGAAGATTTGAAAGAGATAAACAGCATACTCCTTTCGAGTTTAAATAACCAAACAAGATGCCTAAAACAATATGATCAGAGAAAGAGAGAATTACCATGCATTTTTACTTCATTTCTTAGAAAGACTGAATAGCTGTGACTCTATTGAGAAAAAAATCACAGAATCACTTACGGATATTTGCGAATACTATGGTTTTAAAAGAGCATTCATTTATCAAACGGACGGATTTCGCTACTTTTATTTAAAGGAAACAATTGGAAATAACGACAATATCCTGCGCCAGCGTTTTGAAATCAGTGAAATGAGCAATCAACACGTTGCCCACGCAAATGGCAAAAGCAAACCTTTTTATGCCTGCAGAACCCAAAACGCTTCCTGGGATGATGTAGACATCATTGATTTTTATAGAGTCAATTCTTTGCTGATCCGGCAAATTCAAGACTCCGAAGGAAAAATCATCGGATTCATCGGATTTGCAGACAGGGAGCATGCAATATCTTTCACCGATGAGGAACTGCAAATAATTCATCTCATTTTAGGATCACTCTCCAAGGAAATAGCAGTGCGTGAATATAAAGAAAGGGAAGTACGGGCAAGCAAGACTTTAAGTAGTATCATGAACAACATGGGAGTTGACATCTATGTAAACTCTTTCGACTCTCATGATATGCTATATGCCAATGAATCCATGGCTGCTCCATACGGAGGAATTGAACATTTTGAAGGAAAAAAATGCTGGCAGGCTCTATATAAAGATAAAACCGGAGAATGTGAGTTTTGCCCGAAGAAACATTTGATAGATGAAAACGGGTTGCCAACTAAAGTTTACTCCTGGGATTATCAACGTCCATTTGACAAATGTTGGTTTCGTGTATTCAGTGCCGCATTTGACTGGATAGACGGACAGATGGCACACGTAATCACCAGTGTCGATATTAACCATCAAAAAACAATAGAGGAAGAACTAAGAATAGCCAAAGAAAAAGCGGAAAACCTGGATCGTTTAAAATCGGCCTTTCTTGCCAATATGAGTCATGAAATCCGCACTCCGTTAAATGCGATTGTCGGCTTTGCCAGTTTACTGGTCGAATCGGATGACAAAAAGGACCGCCAGGATTATGTCGATATCATGCAGGAAAACACAGAACTTCTCTTACAACTGATATCCGATATTCTCGATTTATCCAAAATAGAGGCCGGAACACTCGACTTCACCATGGATCATCTGGACATCAAGAGCTTCTGTGAAGATATAATGCGCAATTATGATATAAAAGAAGATAAGCCCGTCCCCGTTTTGCTGACTCCGGACTTACCTCAATATTATATTTATACAGATAAAAAGCGTTTAATGCAGGTAATCACCAATTTCATAAATAACGCTCTCAAATTTACCAAAGAAGGCCAAATTCTCCTTGAATATCATCATAAAAAAGAAACAGATGAAATAGAGTTCTCCGTCACAGATACGGGTATGGGGATTGCTCCGGATAAAGCAAGTCGGGTCTTCGAACGTTTTGTAAAACTCAATTCTTTTTCAAAAGGCACAGGGTTAGGCCTGTCTATTTGCAGAAGTATTATCGAGCACCTCGGGGGGACTATCGGTGTTGAATCCAAGTTAGGGACCGGTTCCCGTTTCTGGTTCACGCACCCTTATAAAGTCAAATAAGAAGCCCGTCTAAAAAGCGTATAAATTTCTCTCTTTTATTTACTTTTCATGACCAAAGTTTAGTTTAATCCATTTATTATTAATAGCTTTGTAATCACATAAACTTAATAAACCATCAAAAAACATTAAAATTTAATGACAACACACAATCAAATAAAAGCAAATACCTCTTATCTTATAAAACTTTTTTTGTCGTTCTGTTTATTGTTTTCTTTCACCACTCCGAGTCTAGCTCAAAAAGATTCAGTAAACTCTTCCAATTATCTTCTAATTATTAATTCATATACAGAAGCAGCTCCCTGGAGTTTTAGAATGATTTCCGCGATAACCGAATACACTCAAACTCTTCCTCAACTAGCACTCTATACCGAACATATGAATATGCTAATGATGGATGCAGACTCTACTTTAAAAGAGTTCAAACAAACGATCCTAGAAAAATACAGACAACATTCTCCACGAATGCTGATATTGATAGGAAATTCCAGTATGATATTACGGGATGACTTCAGGAAGATGTGGGGGAATGTTCCGATTATACTATGCGCCGAAGAAGATTATATCGGACCGAAAGAGTTTTATCTCCAAAAGAAACCGATTGACGTAACTGCAAGAATCCCAATAGCGGACATAGCCAAACCTTATAATCTAACTTTCTTACATTCTAATTTCTATATTAAAGAGAATATAGAACTAATTTGCCGAATGACTCCCCATATAAAGAATTTCATATTTATCGGTGATGAACGGCAAAACAACCAGACTTACAACACAGTTATTGAGCAAGAATTAGCAAAGGATCATCCGGATATCAATTATCAATTCATATCTCCTCGAAAGATGCGGATTAACCATTTGTTAGACACTCTTTATTCTATTGACCCCCAAATAACAGGAATACTCTTTTCTTCCTGGTTCTACAAACACACATTTGCCGGTAACACTTCGTTGGTTATAAATTCTCACCGGCTAATCCCCACAACATCCGCTCCTTTATTCAGTCTTGGCATGTTGACAATCAAAGACAATACAGGAGGAACGATAGGAGGATACGTCTACGACCAAGATACATACAACAAAAAAATAGTAGAAACAATCCAAGCAATATTAGATGGGAAACAAGCAGCCGAAATTCCTTTTTACGAACCTTCGAATGCCGCCCCTACAATCAATTACAGTGTATTGCTCCGTAAAGGATTATCACCGAATCTATGTCCTTCCAACACAATTTTCTTTAACAAGCCACCTACTTTTTGGGAACAATACGGATATTTCATTTTAGGATCAGTCGTTTGTTTCATACTGCTTGCTCTACTCTTTCAATACCGTATCAATCATCTGAATAAATTAAAGAAGTTACAACAGAAAGAGATTGACACGATGACTTCCTACAAGAATCTGATTAACAATATGCCTATACTTTATATGCAAGAAGAGTTAATTATGAACGAAGAAGGCACGCCAATAGAATTAATATATCGGAATGTAAACTCTCACTTTGAAAAAAACTTCTTCCGCAAAGAAGACGTAATAGGCAAAAAGGCCAGTGAGTTATTCCCTGAATCCATGCCAGAGTTTCTGCATTTCACCAAAATATCACTTACTGAAAACAAAGCCATCACTTTCCCATATTACTTTAAACAGATAGATGCATTCTATGATATAGTCCTGAAAGGTACTCACCACAATAACATTGTCGATATTTTCTGTCTGGACAGTACAGAACTATACAAAGCCCAACAAAAATTGAGTGCTACCAACAACAAGCTTGCAATGGCACTGGACGTAGCCAATATTGTGCCCTGGAAATGGGATTTATTAAGCAAAACTATACTTTGCGACATCAACAAACCCATCGAACTCAGTACAAATGAAAAAGATATAAGTGAAGAACAATTAGCAGTACCCGACTCTCAATATTTCTCTAAAATATTCAAAGAAGACCGCAAACGTGTAGAAAAAGCCTACGAAGATCTGCTAAAAGGACGTTCGGATAAGGTTAGGGAAGAATATCGGGTAGTCAACATACAGAATCACATCCATCGAATAGAATGGGTAGAAGCGCAAGCTGCTGTAGAGACTCGTGATAAAAACGGAAAGCCACTGTCTCTGGTCGGCTCCTCTTTAATCATCACCAAACGAAAAAAGATGGAAATGGAATTGATGACAGCCAGAGACCGGGCAGAAGAATCCAATCGTCTCAAATCAGCTTTCCTCGCAAACATGAGTCATGAAATCCGTACTCCTCTCAATGCTATTGTCGGTTTCTCCAGTATATTAGCATCAACAGACGAAAAAGAAGAAAAGCAGGAGTATGTGAGCATCATTGAAAATAATAACACGCTGTTATTACAATTAATCAGCGATATTCTGGATTTATCAAAGATTGAAGCCGGAACATTGGAATTTCAGTATTCCAACATTGATTTGAATAAGGTGATGAATGAGTTAACAAGCTCATTACAGCTAAAAATTAAATCGGATAAAGTACAGCTAAGCTGTCATCCGACAATGGAAACCTGCTTTATCCATACTGAAAAGAACCGTCTATCGCAGTTACTCATCAATTTGATAAGCAATGCTATCAAATTTACAACCGAGGGGTATATTCGTTTTGGCTATGAACTTCGCGACAAAGAAATTTATTTTTATGTCAGCGATACAGGTTGCGGTATACCCAAAGACAAACAGAAGAGCATTTTCGGACGTTTTGTCAAACTAAACAGCTTTGAACAAGGTACAGGGTTAGGACTTTCTATTTGCCAGACATTAGTAGAGCACATGGGAGGATCTATCGGAGTAAATTCGGAAGAAGGAAAAGGTTCCACATTCTGGTTTACACTACCATATAAAGCCGCAGTGGCTGTAGATGAAGACACTGCAAAGACAGAGCTCCAACCAATAACCATAGAGAAAAACAAGCTTAGCATTCTGATTGCAGAAGATAATGACAGCAACTACAAATTATTTGCATCCATATTAAAGGGAGAATATCAATTGATTCATGCTTG
Organism: Bacteroides sp. BFG-637; assembly: GCF_024793605.1. Taxonomy (NCBI): domain Bacteria; kingdom Pseudomonadati; phylum Bacteroidota; class Bacteroidia; order Bacteroidales; family Bacteroidaceae; genus Bacteroides; species Bacteroides sp. BFG-637. The sequence continues at coordinate 5,495,318 of NZ_JANUPD010000002.1, forward strand.
GGATGGACAAGAAGCAGTAGAAATGTTCAATAAGTATAATCCGCAAATCATACTAATGGACATCAATATGCCTGTTATGGACGGCTACGAAGCAACCAAAGAAATCCGGAAATACTCGGCTAAAGTGCCAATTATTGCCATTACCGCCTTTGCCTATGCTTCAGATGAGCAGAAGGTGATAGAAAGTGGGTTCGACGGTTATATGCCTAAGCCTATTAATGCACAACAGTTAAAAGCCCAATTAATAGACATCGTACAAAAGCGCATCATCTTACTGTAAAAGAAATATATCATCTCCTATTTTATTTAAGACCGTGAAAACCATGAAATAGGAGATGATATATTCAAGCCACTCTCTTTAGAAACAATAACATATTCGGGCTTGTTATAAATATGTTACTTTAGCTATTCTTTTTTGCCACTTCCTGCGAAAAACACTACTTTTGCACCGCTATTTCAAATATTTAGAATAAAATAAATACCACAACGTCCATTTATGACTGAAGAAAAAATACATAAAAACCGTCCCGGAAACTGGTGGGCCTTGAGTCCGTTACTCGTATTCCTCTGCCTCTATCTGGTGACGTCCATCCTCGTCAACGACTTTTATAAAGTGCCTATCACTGTGGCCTTTCTCGTCTCTTCTTGTTATGCCATCGCCATTACCCCCGGCTTGAAACTGGACCAGCGTATCTACCAATTCTCAGTAGGAGCTGCCAATAAGAACATCCTCCTGATGATATGGATATTCATTCTTGCCGGAGCTTTTGCACAAAGCGCCAAGCAAATGGGCGCAATCGATGCCACCGTCAATCTGACACTACATATTCTCCCGGATAATCTGCTGCTGGCCGGCATCTTTATTGCTGCCTGTTTCATCTCTTTATCCATCGGAACCAGCGTAGGAACTATTGTCGCCCTCACTCCCGTTGCTGTAGGACTGGCAGAAAAGACGGAGATAGCACTCCCTTTTATGGTGGCTGTCGTAGTCGGTGGTTCTTTTTTCGGAGATAATCTGTCGTTTATTTCAGACACCACCATTGCCTCTACCAAAACCCAGGAATGTGTAATGCGCGACAAATTCCGGGTAAACTCGATGATAGTGGTGCCGGCAGCCATCATCGTGCTGGGTATTTATATATTCCAAGGATTGTCCATTACCGCTCCCACTCAAACACAAACCATTGAATGGCTCAAAGTGATACCTTATATAATAGTATTAGGAACAGCCATTGCCGGAATTAATGTAATGGTCGTACTTATAATAGGTATATTGACTACTGGTATCATCGGCATCGCTACCAGTAGCTTCGGTATATTCGACTGGTTTGGCGCCATGGGGACAGGAATTACAGGCATGGGAGAATTGATTATCATCACTCTGCTGGCCGGAGGTATGCTCGAAACCATCCGTTATAACGGTGGTATTGATTTCATCATCCGGAAACTCACCCGCCATGTCAATGGCAAGAGGGGTGCCGAACTAAGCATTGCCGCCCTGGTGAGCATTGCCAATTTATGCACTGCCAACAACACGATTGCCATTATCACAACCGGACCGATTGCCAAAGATATTGCCATAAAATTCCATCTCGACCGGAGAAAAACAGCCAGTATCCTCGATACTTTCTCCTGCCTGATACAAGGAATTATCCCTTATGGAGCACAGATGCTGATTGCAGCAGGACTTGCCAGCATCTCCCCTATCAGTATCATCGGCAATCTCTATTATCCATTTACAATGGGAGCATGCGCCCTGCTCGCAATCTTGTTCCGCTATCCGAAACGGTATTCGTAAAAAAGAGGCGAAATGTTTGTCAATCAAAAGAAAAGCCGTATCTTTGTGCCCGCTATTACGAGATAATAGCATAATTCAAATCAATCATTAAAAACAATTATTAAAAATGGCAACTAGAATCAGATTGCAGAGACACGGACGTAAAAGTTACGCGTTCTATTCAATTGTAATTGCAGACAGCAGAGCACCACGTGATGGTAAATTTATTGAGAAGATTGGTACTTACAACCCAAATACCAATCCTGCTACAGTAGATTTGAATTTCGACGCTGCATTGGCATGGGTACTGAAAGGTGCACAACCAAGTGACACTGTACGTAACATCCTTTCTCGTGAAGGAGTTTACATGAAGAAACATCTTCTGGGCGGTGTAGCAAAAGGCGCATTCGGAGAAGCAGAAGCTGAAGCTAAATTCGAAGCTTGGAAAAACAACAAACAGTCAGGTTTGGCTACTTTGAAAGCTAAACAGGACGAGGCTAAGAAAGCGGAAGCGAAAGCACGTCTGGAAGCAGAAAAGAAAATCAACGAAGTGAAAGCAAAAGCACTCGCTGAAAAGAAAGCTGCTGAAGCTGCTGAAAAGGCTGCTGCTGAAGCACCTGCAGAAGAAGCTGCAGCTCCGGCTGAAGAAGCTCCTGCAACAGAAGCTGCTGCTGAATAAATTTCAGCAGATTCCGAATAAGAAATTAGGAAAAAGCTATAATCCTCTCCGGTTCGCCGGAGGGGATTTTTTATTACTTTATGCTATAAAACATAGCAAATAATTATTCTCTTTCAGAATAAAATGTCTTTCTTTGCATCAGCATAGTTCAGCACAGTATTACTTATTTTTACAGCATGAAACGAACTGATAAAAAGGCAACATTCGGACAACAGTCGAGCAAGGTTACGCAACTAGCGGACGCACTTAGCCAGGCAATCTCCAGGAAAGAATTTCTTGAAGGAGATTCTTTGCCTTCCATCAATCAGTTGAGTGCTCAATACGGAGTATCACGCGACACCGTTTTCAAAGCTTTCCTTGATTTACGCGAACGAGGGTTGATCGACTCCACTCCCGGAAAAGGATATTACGTGACGAGCCAGGTGACCAATGTTTTATTACTGCTCGACCAATACACTCCTTTCAAAGAAGCATTATACAATAGTTTCGTCAAGCATCTGCCTATTAATTATAAGGTAGATTTATTGTTTCATCAATACAACGAACGGTTATTTAACACCATCATCCGGGAATCCATAGGAAAATACAACAAATACATCGTGATGAATTTCGATAACGAGAAATTCAGCACAGCTCTCAATAAAATTAATCCCACCAAATTGCTACTTCTTGATTTCGGCAAGTTCGAAAAAGAGAAGTATTCATATATCTGTCAAGATTTCGACGAATCTTTCTATCAGGCATTGCATTTGCTCAGGGAAAGGCTGAAAAACTATCACCAACTTGTTTTTCTGTTTCCGAAAAGCCTGAAGCACCCTCAAAGCAGCAAGGAATATTTCACCCGTTTCTGTCAGGAACAGGGATTCCTCTGTGAGGTTCAGGAGGACATCGAGAATCTGACAATATGCAAGGGAGTTGCCTACATTGCTATCAAGCAACAAGATGTGGTAAAGGTAGTGAAACAAGGCAGATTGGAAGGGCTGAAATGCGGAAAAGATTTCGGCTTGTTGGCATACAATGATATTCCTTCTTACGAAGTGATTGACGAAGGAATAACCTCATTGAGTATTGACTGGGAAATGATGGGAAACGAAGCTGCTAATTTCGTTCTTAATAATGTAACGGTACAAAAGTTCTTGCCGACAGAAGTAAGACTTCGAAAGTCGCTTTAATTTTTTTTGCAATATAATCAGCACAGTTCAGCACAGATATTAATTAATCCTTTAATAGATAGAAACCATGAAAAAGTATCCGAAAATCGGGATTCGTCCCACAATCGACGGTCGCCAAGGTGGCGTTCGCGAAAGTCTTGAAGAAAAAACAATGAATCTGGCAAAGGCAGTAGCCGAATTAATCAGCAGTAATCTGAAAAACGGCGACGGCAGCCCGGTAGAATGTGTTATTGCCGATAGCACTATCGGACGCGTAGCCGAAAGTGCCGCCTGTGCGGAAAAGTTTGAAAGAGAAGGAGTAGGTTCTACCATTACCGTCACTTCCTGCTGGTGCTATGGTGCGGAAACAATGGACATGAATCCTCATTATCCGAAAGCTGTTTGGGGATTTAACGGTACAGAACGTCCGGGAGCTGTATATTTGGCAGCGGTATTGGCAGGACATGCACAAAAAGGACTTCCTGCATTCGGTATCTACGGACGTGATGTTCAGGATCTGGACGATAATACAATCCCTGAAGATGTATCGGAAAAGATTCTTCGTTTTGCACGCGCTGCACAGGCAGTAGCTACCATGAGAGGCAAATCTTACCTGTCAATGGGTAGTGTATCCATGGGTATCGCCGGTTCTATCGTTAATCCTGATTTCTTCCAAGAATATCTGGGAATGCGCAATGAATCAATAGACCTCACAGAAATCATCCGCCGGATGGATGAAGGTATCTATGACCACGAAGAATACGCCAAAGCAATGGAGTGGACTGAAAAACATTGCAAGACCAACGAAGGTGAAGACTTCAAGAACCGTCCTGAAAAGCGTAAAACCCGTGAGCAGAAAGATGCAGACTGGGAGTTCATCGTAAAAATGACAATTATCATGCGCGACCTGATGACCGGAAATCCCAAACTGAAAGAAATGGGATTCAAGGAAGAAGCTTTGGGACACAATGCCATTGCAGCCGGTTTCCAAGGACAACGCCAATGGACAGACTTTTATCCTAACGGTGACTATCCGGAAGCTTTACTCAATACTTCTTTCGACTGGAACGGCATCCGTGAAGCATTTGTGGTAGCTACCGAAAATGACGCTTGCAACGGTGTAGCCATGCTGTTCGGACATCTGCTGACCAACCGTGCACAAATATTCTCCGACGTACGTACATACTGGAGTCCTGAAGCTGTAAAACGTGTAACCGGCAAAGAATTGAGTGGTCTGGCAGCCAATGGTATCATCCATCTTATCAATTCAGGTGCAACAACTCTCGACGGTTCCGGCCAATCAGTAGACGCAGAAGGTAATCCGGTTATGAAAGAACCCTGGAACCTGACGGACGCTGATGTAGAGAACTGTCTCAAAGCAACAACCTGGTATCCGGCAGACCGTGATTACTTCCGTGGTGGTGGTTTCTCGTCCAACTTCCTGTCAAAAGGTGGAATGCCTGTAACCATGATGCGTCTGAACCTGATTAAAGGCTTAGGCCCTGTCCTGCAAATTGCAGAAGGATGGACAGTTGAAATCGATCCGGAAATCCATCAGAAACTCAATATGCGTACAGACCCGACATGGCCTACCACTTGGTTTGTACCCCGCCTGTGCGATAAACCGGCTTTCAAAGATGTATATTCAGTTATGAATAACTGGGGAGCCAATCATGGAGCCATCAGCTACGGCCATATCGGTCAAGATTTAATCACGCTTGCTTCCATGCTCCGCATCCCGGTATGTATGCATAATGTGGAAGAAGACCGGATGTTCCGCCCGGCCGCTTGGAATGCCTTCGGCATGGACAAAGAAGGAGCAGACTACAGAGCTTGTGCAACTTACGGCCCGATCTATAAATAAACAAGTTTTTTTCGTCCTGTATAAATAAATATTTTAACTTTGCCGTTCGTAGGGGGCGGGCTACCTTCTTCTGGTATACCCAATAAATATCGGAACAGCCTCTCCCCTACAACGACTTAAATAAGAACACTATGATTACTAACGAACATATTGAACAATTCATTGCACAGGCACACCGTTACGGGGATGCAAAATTAATGCTTTGCAGCAGCGGTAACCTTTCTTGGAGAATCGGTGAAGAAGCATTGATTTCCGGTACGGGTTCTTGGGTTCCCACACTTGGCAAAGAAAAAGTTTCGATCTGCAATATTGCCAGCGGCACTCCTTCCAATGGCGTAAAACCTTCTATGGAAAGCACATTCCATTTAGGTATTCTCCGCGAACGTCCGGACGTCAATGTCGTTCTCCATTTCCAATCGGAATATGCCACTGCTGTCTCCTGCATGAAAAACAAGCCGGCAAACTTCAACGTAACAGCAGAAATTCCTTGCCATGTAGGTTCGGAAATACCGGTGATTCCATATTATCGTCCGGGCTCACCGGAACTGGCGAAAGCCGTAGTAGAAGCCATGCAAAAGCATAACTCGGTTTTACTGACTAACCACGGGCAAGTGGTATGCGGAAAAGATTTCAATCAAGTATACGAACGGGCTACCTTCTTCGAAATGGCTTGCCGCATCATCGTCCAATCCGGTGGTGATTATTCTGTGCTCACACCGGCAGAAATTGAAGATTTGGAAATTTACGTATTAGGAAAGAAAAGCAACTAGCATCCGGGCACATTACCATGAAAGATACCATCAAACACACTTATTTAGCAGCAGACTTCGGAGGCGGCAGCGGACGGATCATCGCCGGCTTCCTTTTCAACGGTAAGTTGGAATTGGAAGAGGTATACCGCTTCTCCAACCGGCAGGTCAAACTTGGCAATCATGTTTACTGGGACTTCCCGTCTCTATTCGAAGATATGAAAACCGGACTAAAACTGGCTGCACAAAAAGGATATGCCGTAAGAGGTATTGGTATTGATACTTGGGGAGTGGATTTCGGACTGATTGACAAGCATGGAAACCTGTTAGGAAATCCTGTCTGTTACCGGGATGCGAGAACAGAGGGAATGCCGGCAGAAGTATTCAAGTTTATAGATGAACACCGACATTATGCCGAGACCGGTATCCAGGTGATGCCTATCAATACACTGTTTCAACTTTACAGCATGAAACAGAATCAAGATATACAGTTGGAAGTCGCCCGGCAACTTCTATTCATGCCCGATCTCTTCAGTTACTTCCTGACAGGAGTAGCCAATAATGAATATTGCATCGCTTCCACCTCCGAATTACTGGACGCCAAATCACGGAACTGGTCACTCAATACCATACACGCCTTAGGTCTTCCCGAACATCTGTTCGGCGAGATTATTCTTCCCGGAACAATCAGGGGCACACTAAAAGAGGATATCGCACGCGAAACCGGACTGGGTGCCGTAGACGTTATTGCCGTAGGTTCACACGATACAGCCAGTGCCGTAGCCGCAGTTCCTGCCACAGAAAGCCCCATCGCTTTCCTTAGTTCCGGCACTTGGTCGCTACTGGGAGTTGAAGTGGACGAACCTATACTGACGGAAGAAGCAAGAAAAGCTCAATTCACCAATGAAGGAGGTGTTGACGGCAAGATCCGTTTCCTCCAGAATATAACAGGATTATGGATTCTGCAACGCTTGATGAATGAGTGGAAAGTATGTGGTGAGGAACAAGATTATAATATAATCATCCCGCAGGCTGCCGAAGCCAAAATTGATACAATCATCCCTGTAGACGACGCCACATTCATGAATCCGGAAAATATGGAAAACGCGCTTATTCATTATTGCCGGAGTCATGCTTTGCAAGTTCCCCAAAGCAAAGCAGAGACTGTACGATGTGTACTCCAGTCATTAGCTTTCAAATATCGTCAGGCTGTGGAACAGCTCAACCGTTGTCTCCCCGCTCCGATCCGTCAGTTAAATATCATCGGCGGAGGGTCACAAAATAAGTTACTCAACCAACTGACAGCTGACGAACTCGGCATTCCTGTTTATGCAGGTCCGGTGGAAGCCACTGCAATGGGAAACATTCTGACGCAGGCAATGGCTAAAGGAGAAATTGCCGATCTTCGTGAATTGCGAGAAATTGTCACTCGCAGCGTTACACCACAAGTATATTACCCTAAAAAATAAAAGTATATGGAAACATCCAAAACCGGTTATCAGGTTCAATCTTATGACGTTCCCGTCAAACGATATTGCCAAACCCTTGATTTACGCAATTCTCCGGAACTAATCGCCGAATATCGGAAAAGACATAGCCAAGCGGAAGCATGGCCGGAAATCCTTGCCGGTATCCGGGAAGTTGGCATCCTGGAAATGGAAATTTATATTCTGGGAACACGACTGTTTATGATTGTCGAAACTCCCCTTGATTTTGACTGGGACACAGCTATGGAACGCCTGAACACCCTTCCCCGCCAACAGGAGTGGGAAGAATATATGGCTATCTTCCAACAAGCCGCACCCGGAATGAGTTCCGCAGAGAAATGGAAACCGATGGAAAGAATGTTCCATTTGTATAATACTTAAAAAAATACCAGAAACAACCATGAAACACACCAAGCAGTCCATCCTTTCGAAAGATGGCATCAGTTATCTTATACCTTTTATTCTCATTACCTCCTGTTTTGCGTTATGGGGATTTGCCAATGACATTACCAATCCGATGGTAAAGGCATTCTCTAAAATCTTCCGGATGAGTGCCACCGATGGAGCATTGGTACAAGTTGCCTTCTATGGAGGGTACTTTGCAATGGCTTTTCCGGCTGCCATCTTCATCCGCAAATATTCCTACAAAGCAGGTGTTTTGTTAGGACTGGGTATGTATGCTTTCGGAGCATTCTTATTCTTCCCCGCCAAAATGACGGGTGAGTATTATCCGTTTCTGATTGCTTATTTCATTCTGACCTGCGGATTGTCTTTCCTCGAAACAAGCTGTAATCCGTATATCCTTTCCATGGGAACGGAAGAAACGGCTACCCGGCGTTTGAATCTTGCACAGTCTTTCAACCCGATGGGGTCGCTTCTCGGAATGTATGTAGCCATGCAGTTCATTCAAGCGAAATTGCATCCGATGTGTACCGAAGACCGCGCATTGCTTAACGACAGCGAATTTCAGGCGATCAAAGAGAGTGACCTTAGTGTCCTGATCGCTCCTTATCTCATCATCGGACTGGTTATCGTAGCGATGCTGCTATTGATACGATTCGTCAAAATGCCTAAAAACGGAGATCAGAATCACAAAATAGACTTCTTCCCTACACTCAAACGCATTTTCAAGGAAACACGTTATCGTGAAGGTGTGATAGCCCAGTTCTTTTATGTGGGAGCACAAATCATGTGCTGGACGTTCATCATTCAGTATGGAACACGACTGTTTATGTCACAAGGCATGGACGAAAAAAGTGCAGAAGTGTTATCACAACAATATAATATCGTGGCAATGGTTATTTTTTGTATCAGCCGCTTTATCTGTACCTTTATCCTGCGCTATCTCAATGCCGGAAAGTTACTGATGATTCTTGCTATCTTCGGAGGTATTTTTACATTAGGTACCATCTTCCTGCAGAATATCCTCGGTTTATATTGCCTTGTGGCAGTTTCAGCATGTATGTCGTTGATGTTCCCCACCATTTATGGCATCGCACTGAAAGGCATGGGAGACGACGCCAAGTTCGGAGCCGCCGGTCTCATCATGGCTATTCTGGGTGGTTCCATTCTCCCTCCGCTACAAGCAAGCATTATTGATCTGAAAGAAGTCGGCTGGTTGCCCGCTGTCAACGCTTCATTCGTTCTTCCGTTTATTTGCTTCCTTGTAATTATCGGCTATGGCTACCGTACAGTGAAAAGAAACTGGTAAAATACAGACTAAAAAATAGTGACGCTATCCCGATAAGATACCGTCACTATCCAACACTTATAGTGACACCATCCCACCCGGATAGCGTCACTATTTTATTTTCTTTTTTTATAAAGAATTCTTTTTTTCTTCGTATCTTAATTTATTTGTTTAAATTTGTCAATCAATTTCCAACAATTTGTTAATTCGATGACCGAAAGCCGAGATGACATACTCCTAGCACACGAATTTGAGACGATATTTACCGGATATTATTCAGCGGTGAAATATTTCGCCTTCATGCTACTAAAATCCGAAGCGGATGCGGAAGACATCACCCAAGATGTTTTCACCAAATTATGGACGCAACCTCAAATATGGTCGGATCGGGATAGCACAGAGATATCCAATTATATCTTTGCCATGACCAAACACATCACTATCAACTTCATCAAACATAAAAGAATAGTAGAAGAATATCAGGAAAGCGTGATCGAAAAAAGCCTCATCGAAGAACTTTTCCAAACAGATAACACACTCGAACCTATCTATTATAAAGAAGCAGAGCTATTGGTACGTCTGGTTCTGAGCCGTCTTCCGGAACGTCGTAGAGAAATCTTCGTACTAAGCCGTCTTAGAAATATGAGCAATCAAGAGATTGCCGAAAAACTGAATATTTCCGTCCGCACAGTAGAACATCAAATCTACCGAACCATGCTGGAATTAAAAAAGATTATTTTTATTGCATTTTTTTTCTATTTCGTGTAAGTAGTTCATCCGCTTCAAGTGTGCTATTTATATAACACCAATAATAAATAGCATAAATGAAAAATTATTTCCAGAAAATATTGACCTTATTCACTAGAAGCGAATATCCGAAATCTACTCAACAAGAATTTTACAGATGGTTGGTAGACAAAGAACATACTTCCGAAAAAGAAGATGCATTACTTACTCTCTGGCAGGAAGCTCTTCAACAAAAGATTGTATCTAATACACACCAATCATACGAGCAATTAAGAAAGAATGCGAATATTCCTTCCATACGGAAAGAACGCAGGATTCGTCCGGTTCATATCTGGCAGGCAGTCGCCGCCGTCTTTTTCCTTTTGGCAGCTTCTTCCATCTATCTCTCTACAATAGGAAAAGATGCAACCCCTGACTTGCTGCAACAATACATCCCGACAGCAGAAACACGGACTCTTATCCTGCCCGATGGAACCGAAGTGCAACTGAACTCACAAAGTACGCTCTTATATCCGCAGGAATTCACAGGCAAAGACCGTAGTGTATTTCTTCTTGGTGAAGCCAATTTCAAAGTCAAGCCTGACAAAAAACACCCGTTTATCGTCAAATCCAACGACTTTCAAGTTACAGCATTAGGTACAGAGTTTAATGTGTCAGCTTATCCGGAAAATGCGATAACCGCTGCAACCCTGATTTCGGGAAGCGTACTTGTGGAATATAATAATCTGAACTCACAAGTCATTTTAAGCCCTAACGAGCAATTGGCGTACAACAGGCATACACGCTTCCATTGTCTGAACAACCCCGACATGATGGATGTGACAGCCTGGCAACGTGGTGAGCTAGTATTCAGAGAAATGAATATCCAAGACATAATAACGATACTCGAACGCAAATATCCGTACACATTCGAGTACCAGCTCAAAAATATAAAAGAAGACAAATATAGTTTCCGGTTCAAAGAACAGGCCACATTATCAGAAGTGATGGACGTTATAGTAAATGTTGTCGGTCAAATGGACTATAAAATAAAAGGAAAACGCTGTTATTTGATTCCCAAGTAACAGATGACCTGAAAAAACAGCAAACAGTAAAAATATACAATATAGAACAAACCTTTTTAACCCTTTACAGACATGCAAAAAAGTATCCGGAACAGAGCCCGAACTCTATCCCGGATATGAAATCAAGATTCTCAATATTAGAGTTCTACTCTTAATTACCGTGAAATAAATTAGTTAATAACCTAATACTAAGAAAATGCTACAAATTTATGAATTTATAGTAAACCAAACAGCAAAGGGAAGAAGTTTTATTCTTTTTTTCTGCATGTTATTGATGCAGACCCCCTCCTTTGCGCAAAACAGTGCCAAAATTACCATTCAAAAGAAAAATATATCTATTATTGAGGCACTTAAAGAAGTTGAAAGACAATCCGACTTGTCTGTCGGATACAATGATTCCCAGTTGAAAGACAAGCCCGTCTTAAATCTTAACCTAAGAGCTGTCACATTAGAGAACGCCCTTTCACAAATCCTTAAAGGGAGCGGATTCACTTACCTGTTCAAGGGGAAATATATTATGATTATTCCGGACAACAAGCCTAAAGAAATTCCTGCAAAGAAAGTAACAGGAAAAGTCGTTGACGAGAGCAATGAACCTTTGATCGGAGTAAACATCAAGGTGGAAGGAAGTTCCGAAGGAGCTATCACCGATATAGATGGTAATTTCACAATTACCGCTTCTCCAGGCAGTACATTAAGTTTCACTTATATAGGATATGCATCTCAAAATGTGAAAATAACAGATAGAAACATCTATGACGTAAAATTACTGAGCGACACCAAGCAATTAAGTGAAGTAGTAGTAACAGCCCTCGGCATCAAGCGCGAACAGAAGGCATTAAGTTATAATGTACAGCAGGTAAAATCAGACGAATTAACTCAAATCAAAGACGCGAACTTCGTTAATAGCCTGAACGGTAAAGTAGCGGGTGTCACAATCAATTCAAGTTCATCCGGTGTGGGTGGTGCCAGTAAAGTGGTGATGCGTGGAACGAAGTCCATTGAGCAGAGCAGCAATGCACTGTATGTGATCGACGGTATCCCGATGTTTAATTTCGGCGGTGGTGGCGGTACGGAATTCGATTCAAAAGGTGCTACGGAAGGTATCGCCGACATCAATCCCGAAGACATCGAAAGCATTTCCGTACTGACAGGTGCGGCAGCGGCAGCCCTCTACGGTAGCAACGCAGCCAATGGAGCTATTGTTGTCACCACCAAAAAAGGAAAAGTAGGAAAGCTACAGGCAAGCGTGTCCACCGGCATCGACTGGATGAATCCATTCGTAATGCCTAAATTCCAGAATCGCTACGGAACAGGAAGCTATGGCAAAGCAAACGGCTCTACAACTCTCAGTTGGGGACCGAAGCTGAACGAAGCGAGCCGTATGGGGTACGAACCCACTGATTTTTTCGAGACGGGAGCAGTATATTCCAACTCCGTCAACTTGTCTGCCGGAACGGAAAAGAACCAGACCTTCTTCTCCGCAGCAGCGACTAATTCCGACGGAATGGTTCCCAACAATAGGTATAACAGATATAATTTTACTTTCCGCAACACGACCAGTTTCCTTAACGACAAGATGAAGCTCGATGTAGGAGCCAGTTACATCATCCAGAATGACCGCAACATGGTTAATCAGGGTGTATACTCCAACCCTTTGGTATCGACTTACCTGTTCCCTCGAAGCGATGACTTCTCATTGGTGAAGATTTTTGAACGCTGGAGCGACGCGCGCAAGATCAACTTACCTTACTGGCCACAGGGCGAAGGTAACCTCCGTATGCAGAATCCGTATTGGATTTCATACCGCAATCTCCACGAGAACAACAAGAAGCGTTATATGATGTCCGCCGGACTGACTTACGATGTACTGGATTGGCTGAACCTGTCGGGGCGTATCCGTATCGACAACTCCAATAATACATACGAGCAGAAACTTTATGCCGGAACCATCGCCACGCTGACCGACGGCAACCAGGGGCATTATACAATTGCTAAGAATGAAACGAGCCAAACGTACGCCGACTTTTTGGTGAATATCAACAAACGTATCAAAGACTTCACCCTCGTAGCCAACATCGGTACCAGTTTGAGCAACAATGCCAGCAGTACCTTTAGTTACGGTGGACCGATACAAGAGAACGGAATCCCGAACGTATTCAACGTGTTCGACCTCGACAATGTGAAAAAACGTGCCGTTCAGGAAGCGTGGAGAGACGTAACGTATTCCATCTTCGCCAACGTGGAAGTAGGTTGGAAAAGTATGCTCTACCTCACCCTGACAGGACGTAACGACTGGGCTTCACAAATTCACGGCACCACAGACCCTTCCTTCTTCTATCCATCGGTAGGTCTGTCGGCAGTAATCACCGAAATGGTGAAATTGCCCGAATGGGTCAGCTACCTGAAAGTGCGCGGTTCATACAGTTCTGTGGGTTCTCCTTACCCCCGCTACCTGACCATACCGACTTTTCCGTATGACGCCACACTGCAACAGTGGAAAGAGAAATCCATCTACCCCATCGGCACACTTTATCCCGAACGCACCAATTCTTGGGAAGTAGGCTTGGACGCAACGCTGTTCCGTGACTTCAAAATAAGCGCTTCCTTCTATTACGCCAACACGCACAACCAAACGTTCGACCCGCAGATTACGGTATCTTCCGGTTACGACAAGCTGTATGTGCAGACCGGTTCCGTGCGCAATGTGGGCGTGGAAGCTATGTTAGGCTATGCACACACTTGGAGCGGCTTCAACTGGGACACCAGCTTCACCATTTCCAGCAACCAGAACACGCTGACCGAACTGGTAAGAAACTACGTGCATCCCGAAACCGGAGAAATCATCAACAAAGACCGGCTTCCGCTGAAGACGTCTGACGGACGCGGATTGGCACAGGCTGAGTTCATCTTGAAAGAAGGTGGTTCGCTAGGCGACCTTTACACCCGCTCCGACGTGGTGCGCGACGACAAGGGAAAAGTCCAGATAGACGCCACCGGCAACGTCTCCAAAGTGGGTAACCTGAACGACATCAAACTGGGAAGCGTATTCCCGAAAGCTAATCTGGCATGGAACAACTCCTTCTCTTACAAAGGCATTAACGTGGGATTCCTTATTTCCGCCCGCATCGGTGGTATCGCATATTCAGCTACACAGGCCGCTATGGATGAGTACGGAGTTTCCGAAAGAACCGCTGCCGCCCGTGATGCCGGTGGAGTGCTCGTCAACGGCCGTACGATGGTAGACGCACAAAAGTGGTTTGAGGTCATCGCCGGTTCCAGCGGATTGCCACAGTACTATACATACAGCGCAACGAATGTCCGCCTTCAGGAAGCGCGCATCGGTTATACCATCCCCCGCCGCTGGATAGGCAACGTATGCGACATCAATGTATCACTTGTAGGCCGCAATCTTTGGATGATATACAATAAAGCGCCGTTCGACCCCGAAAGCGTAGCCTCTACCGGCAACTTCTACCAGGGTATCGACTACTTCATGATGCCGAGCAGCCGCAACATCGGGTTCAACATTAAGCTTAACTTCTAAAAACGATGAATAGCATGAAATACATAAAACAGTTCAATCTGACAATGATATCAATTGCCACGCTGCTTATTTTTAGTAGTTGCATGGACAATGATATCAATCGAAACCCTTTTTGAAACCACTGAGGAAGAGATGGGGAGAGACAACTATAACGTAGGTTCCAAATTAAAAACACTTGAAGGTCAGGTGATCCCCACGCAGGAACATTTGTATCAATTTATGGAAGCCATGTGCGGTGGTGCTTATGGTGGATATTTTAGTGACACGCACACCGGATGGATTGAAAAATTTTCAACATATAATCCCAAGTCGGATTGGTTGGAAGGAGCCTTTTCCACCATCTTCACCAACACCTATCCTAACTACCGCAATCTGATGAAACTGAATGACGTGCCCGTTCCGCAAGCCATCGCCAAAGTGCTGCGAGTGGCGATCATGCAACGCACTACCGACATGTTCGGACCCATCCCCTACAGCAAGATAGTGGTGGAAGGAGAAGCCGCTGCATTGAGTGCTCCCTACGACTCGCAGGATGTTATCTACAAGCAGATGTTCAAGGAACTGGATGAAGCCGACCAAGCATTTGAGGACAACCTCACACTCGACCCCGATGCCCTGAAGAAGCTTGACGACGTCTATTACGGAAACGTGGAGCAATGGCGCAAATACCTCCATTCTCTGCAACTTCGCATGGCGATGCGTCTCTGCTACGTGCCAGAGATGAAAGAAGAAGTGCAACGGATAGCCGAAGCGGCAGTGAAGGCGGGTGTGATTACTGACAATGCCGACAACGCCCTATTTCACGTAGCCGAAAACCGTTCTGCCCTCTGTTTCAACACTTGGAACGACTATCGGATTGGTGCCGACATTCTATGCTACATGAACGGTTATCAGGATTCTCGCCGCGAAAAATACTTCACCATGGGTAAAGGCAACGGCAAAACAGACGGCACCGCCGGCAGTAAAGAAGGCTATTACGGTATCCGCATCGGCACACTACCGACAGGCGTGACCGACGACCAACTGAAAAGCGTCTACTCCAACCGCCTCATGACCGCCACCGACCCTTACACCTGGATGACCGCCGCCGAAGTGGCATTCCTCCGTGCCGAAGGCGCATTGCGGGGATGGGCAATGGGTGGAGAGGCCAAAGACCTCTATGAGCAAGGCATAGCCCTCTCCTTTGCCCAACACGGAGCATCGGGAGCCGAAGCTTACGCTGCCGACAACAGCATGATGCCAGCAGCCTATGCCGATCCGCTGGGCAAATACGACACCAGTGCCCCATCCAACATCAAAATCGCGTGGAACACGGACAGCAAGGAAGATCATTTTGAAGAAAACCTCGAACGCATCATCACCCAGAAGTGGATTGCCATTTACCCGCTGGGCATCGAAGCATGGAGTGAACGCCGCCGCACGGGTTATCCCAAAATGCTCCCCATCGTTGACAATAAGAGCTCATATTCCGAACTTACTAACATCGGAATACGTCGCCTGCAATACCCTGCCAGTGAATACAGCCTCAACGGAGGACACGTGGAAGAAGCCGCACAGATGCTGGGAGGAGACCAAATAAATATTCGCCTCTGGTGGGATTGCAAACCGAATAATTAATAAAAGTAAAACCTTGAAAAACAAAAAGATATGAAACACAGCTATTTGAGATCCAATTTAATGGCTTGTCTCCTGACAATCGCAATAGCCGGAGGATATCTGTTTACGTCTTGTGAAGACTGGACAGATCCGGAAGAGGTGGACTACACCATCCAAGGCCCGGACAAGCAAAATCCCGAACTCTGGGCACGTTATATGGAATCGCTTCGCATCTACAAGCTCGAACGCGAACACTACATCACATACGCGAGCTTCAACAACGGCGTTGAGCCTTCAAAGAACGAAGGCAACTATCTCCGTTCCCTGCCCGATTCACTGGACTTTGTTACGTTGGCAAACTCTGAGAACATCACCGCTGCCGACCGTGAGGATATCCCCGGACTACAAGAGAAAAGTACCCGCGTGCTCTACCACGTAGATTATGCCAAGAAAATGACGGAACTTCCCGATGACGCCGCTTTGGGCGCATGGTTGGACAAAGCGGTAGCCACTGTTGCAGAGTTAAACATGGATGGTTTCGCTTTCAGCGGCATACCACTTTATGGTGGTACGGATACTGAACAGGCTGCACGCAAAGCGTCCGCACGGTTAATTGTCTCCAAACTATCCGCCACAGGAAAAGCACTCGTTTTTGAAGGGGATCCCACCTTTGTAGACGCTGCCGACATGGAGAAACTGAACTACGTAGTGCTCAACACCGCCGACATAGAGAGAGCCGTGGCATTGAAACTGCTTGTGGCAAATACACTGGAGACGCATACAACGCTATCAAAAAAGCAACTGATACTAGCCACCAAGATGAACGGCAAGTTAGCGGACGAAAACGGAACATGGCATAACGCCGTGCTCGAAATACCTAACCGTGTAGTTGGCTTGGGTCCTTTGGGAGGAATGGCAATATACTCCATAGGTGAAGATTATTATCAACCTGAAAAGAATTACCATACTTGCCGGACGGCTATACAGACGATGAATCCATCCATGTAGACGAAAGTAAGAGGATGGAAATTATGGAATATTAGTTTGCAGGAAACCGAAACTAATGATAAAAAACAATGCATAAATACTATAAAATCAATCTTATGAATAACTCATTCAAATACTTCGCCCTTTCCATGTTGTTGGTAGCATTGACGGGATGCACCGCAGGAGATATCACACAAATCGGAGGTGTGCTGCCTGACGAAACACCTATGAATAGCATGGGAGGACAGCTATACAGTGGAAAGACTCTTTCCCACATGATTACCGTGGGCATGTATGAAGACGATGGCGCAGCCACCGAAGAAATAGTTTACGCACTAACCAAGCCCGCTACAACGACCGTTACAGTAAAAGTTGTTCCATCACCGGAACTCGTAGCGAAATACAACAGTGACAACAGCACCGAAATGAAAGAATTTCCTGTCACCAATGTGACCTTTGAGGACGGCGGTTCACTCACCATACCCACTGGAAAGAAAGTATCCGAAAATATTAGTGTCACCCTTTCTCCCGAAGGACTGGAAGCTGGAACGCTCTACCTGTTGGCAATTACGCTCGAACGGGACTTTGCAGGTATAGAAGTGCAAGCTGCCAAACAAGTGATTTATTACAGAATAAGCTTCCGGGAAAAGATAACGACATGCACACCTGGCTACGAACCAATACCAATCCCACCGATGATGCCCGGTCTGACTTCAGTATTTTATGTAAATACAGAAACGTATCAGCCTTTGATCGCCAACGCATGGAGTGTCAAAGCGGAAGGTTCAACCATGCCTGCACCAATATATAACATGGGGAATATTGTAAACCTCAAAAAAGCAACAATAGACTATGACGCTACCAGTGGACGTGCTTTGTTCAGCTTGGGTAGCGACCTGTCTTACGTATTGGAACATAGAGATAAATACATCCGCCATCTCCAGGAGTATGACCACAAAGTATGCATTTGTATTGAAAATGGTGGCAAAGGAATAGGCTTTTGCAGCATGACCAACACACAGATAACCGATTTCGTCAGTCAAGTGAAAGCTACGGTAAATCGTTATCAACTAGATGGCGTAAACCTATTGGATGATGACAGTAAATACGGCAAAGCAGGAACACCGGCAATGAACACCACTTCATACCCCATGCTGATCAAGACATTGCGTGAAGCCTTACCCGGCAAATTGCTCACATTGGTAGATAAAGGAGACGCTACGGAATATTTCTACGACATCAACAAATGTGGAGGCATCGAAGTAGGCAAACACATTGATTATGCATGGCACGGCTACGTTTCGCCAACGGAAGACTTGCAAGCCATCACTCCCAACCCGGAAGGTACACAGGTTTATAGTAAATACACGCGAAAACCCATTGCCGGATTGGATGAAAAATGTTACGGTAGTGTAAATGTACCTCTGTATTCTAGCACTGATATAAAACATAGAGACCAGGCAGCAGAGACAATAGCTAAATGGAAATCCGCAGGATATAAAAAAAGCAATATTATAGTTTATGGAAATGATCTCATCGGTAATGAGTATGGTGGCTATGAAACAGCAGTTGGTATAATGTTAGGCACATATAGCCTTCTTCCATTCATGGATGACGGTGATAGTTGGGATTTTAATAGAGACGAAGTAATATGGGGAGATGTATTGTATGATGGAAAAGCTTTGGACAATAGGATAAATGGAGGTCCTGAAAACAATCCTTATAGGAAAGACTGGTAAATAAAGATCAATCATAATCTGACCAAAAGAAACCAAGATAAAAAATGATAATCAGATAATAAGAATTAAAAGAAAAAAGGAGGTGTTTATATGTGAAAAAATTCCCATTCACAATTAGTTATTAACTTTTAAATCAAAAAATCATGAAGAATTTATTTTTTACTCTAGTTACATTAATTATGGTATTGTTCGTTACAAGTTGCAGCAACAATGAAGACTTGGTAGTAGCATCTCAAGATGCCCAGCCGGTAGCGACCCGTGGTGTATCCGTTAAAACACCGAAACTGACAACGTATATCGAGACAAACGATATCAATCCGTTAAATATGGGTGAATACTACTTCACCGGTACAGAAGCGGACAAAGACTATGTAGTGGATCACGTGATATTGTTCGCATCGAACATTCGCGGCACAGTTTCGACTGTAGAGTTATATCACAACCCGAATCAGACTTACATTCTGAACAACAGAAATACATTGGTGAAACCATTGCAGGACAAGGGTATCAAAGTATTGCTCGGTTTGCTGGGTGATCATACAGGTGTGGGATTTGCTAATCTAACCAGTGCGCAAATAACTTCATTCGCTAACCAAGTGGCTGATTGTATTGAAGTTAATGGACTTGATGGTGTAGACTTTGATGACGAATATGCTGAATACGGAAAAATATCAGGTACCCCGTCACCCAGCGGTACTAACTTCAGTTCGTTGATTACAGCCTTACGCGCGAATCCGAAAATGTCTGGTAAGTTAATTACTGCTTTCCATTACGGCTATGCCCAATATTTCAATCAGAATGCTCTGAACGCTATGAATTATATGTGGCCTAACTTCGGTTACGGATATGGTGCTCCTTCCGGATTTTCAAACAGCAAATGGGCAAGTATGTCAATACAATACACCGACGGTTATCCTAGTGCAAGACAAATCCAAAGTGCTGCGCAAAACTATGGCGATTATGGTGCAATCATGATGTTTAATGTACGTAATTATGATGCTTCCGGAACAATGAACAATTTTGCTTCACGAGTATGGGGTGGAAAAACAGTTAGCTATACCGGTACTTCATATCCTAAAAACTACTAGTAGGGTCATGGCCTTCATAGCTAAATTTTTTGCAACGGCTGCTGAAAAGTAAGCATTGCGCTAAACAAAGCAAATTAAAAAAAGAAAAGACCGGGAGTGTCCGCACGAAAGTAGACTGTTCCGAAAGCTATGCTTCCACAAGCAGCACTCCCGGCTTCTCTCATTTCGAAACCAGAGCCAGCAGCTATGAACAACGCTAATCCTTATAACAATGCTCCCCCGTAAAAAGAAGCATCAGCAACGTCCCCCCCCATCGGCAACACCCGACGGACGGACGCTAACAAAAACAGAATATCAACGAAGAAATTCGAAACAACATATATCTATCAATCCCGTAAAGAAACAAAAAATTCAAATGCCATGAAAACAACAAAAATCTTCCGAAGCATCCTATGCACAGCCTCTCTCTCAAGCCTCACCGCAGCTATGCTACTGTCACTAGCCGCCTGCGACAACAAGGACTATAGCAACGCCTCCCCATTCGACAGCGTAGTCTACCTCGATGTCGCCCAACAGAAGGACGTGACGAGCTTCACCTTCAACCGCCTCATCGAAACCGGTCAACAAACAATCGCCGCTCAGCTCTCACAGCCGACGGGAAGCGACGTCAACGTCAGCATTAAAGTAGATCCTACCTTGGTAAACACCTACAACGCCCGCCTGGAAACAGACTACACCCTGCTCGACCCCAAATACTACACTCTCTCCACCGAGCAAGCCGTTATTCCGCAAGGTAAAACCATCTCAGCGCCTGTCACCATTGACTTCGACGCCCTCACCGAACTCACTATCGACGCCGGCTATCTACTCCCCGTCACCATCAGTCAGGCAACAGGAGGAATCGGCATTCTCGACGGTTCGAAAACCATCTGCTATATCATCCGACGTTCCAGTGCCATCACCACCGCTGTCAATTTGAAAGATAATTACTTCGAAGTGCCCGGCTTCGACAAAAACAGCCCCACTGCCGACATCGTCAACGATCTGAAGCAACTCACCTACGAAGCCATCATTCGTGTGAATGACTTCAAATACGGCGCCAAAACGAAAAACATCTGTACCATCATGGGCATTGAGCAATATTGTCTGTTGCGCCTTGGCGATACAGGATTCCCCTTACAACAACTACAATTCGCCGCCAACGAAAACAAAATACCCAACGCTGACAACAGTAAACTACTACTTCCCAATGAATGGTACCACGTAGCCGTAGTTTATGACACTGAAGCGCGTACCGCCTCCATCTACCTTGATGGACGTGAACAAAGCCGCGCCGAAGACTACGGAAACGGCTTACCCATCAACCTCGGTATGCAAGAGCGTGGTAAACAATTCATGTTCAAAATAGGCCACTCTTATGGTGAGCCTGACGACATGAGTCGACAACTTGATGGCGAAATCTGCGAAGTACGCATATGGAACACAGCCCGCACGCAAGAGGAAATCTACAAAAACATGTATAATATAGAAGACCCAGAAAATGCCCCGGGTCTATGCGCCTACTGGAAGTTCAACGAAGGCGAAGGCGATATAGCCAAAGATTTCTCCGGCCACGGGAATGATGCAAAAGCCCATAATAAAGCAGTATTGTGGCCTGCAGGTATCGAGGTGACTCAGAAAAATAAAGAATAACCAAGTAGGAAGATTCCGGACACTGTTCTATTACAGAACAGTGTCCGGTCTTCCCCTATTCAAACAATTATCCTTCGGAAGCTACTAACTCTTCCAATGCTCATAGAATTAACTGGAGGGAAAGTTTCGAGCAAAAATAAGAGTAGTAGCAACCGAAATTTCTTAAACTTTAAATGCTGCCACATTTTATCAGAAGAGAACTGCACTTTTTACGACATGACTTATCAGATAATAAAACAACAATGAAATTACACTTGTGCATTTATATGGACAGACTTATGCAATAAGCCTGATTCAGTTATGCATCCCTACAGTTACCCAACAGCAAGATTAAAACATCCATATAAAATAGCTAACAGGAAGCCTGAATTTATTATTACTAATGTTCATTACGTAATATACAAATGTTTGTTACCTTTGTATATAGTACTGTTATATTGAATATGTAGTGCCCTTTCCAAGTCACGTTTCGGCGATTATTGGTTTGCCAGCGGAACACCAACATTCTTGATAGAAATACTTAAAAAGAAGGACTTCGACTTTCGCCAACTGGATGGCATTGAAGTCTCTTCCGCCTCATTGAGTGATAACAGAGCGAACATCAGTAATCCTGTTCCGATGATTTATCAAAGCGGCTACTTAGCGATAAAGTCATACGACCAACGTTTTCATACCTATATGTTGAGATTCGACAACGAAGAAGTGAAATATGGTTTTCTCAACTTCGCCGCACCTTTCTATAGTCCTGCCCCATCTAATGATACAACTTTTTATATGAGTTGAATACGAAAACGGAACCTTACTCTGTCGACGACAGACAGTTGGTTAAAAAATCACAATTATAATTCACCATCTTTCACAACAAACACACCAAACGACAATAAACTATCATCCAATATTCATATCATCATCCACTTGTTACAACTTATCATTATTTTTACTTCGCAGGAATAAATCGTACTTCCTTTCTATCTTTATATGAGAAAATCCAAAGTGGTACTTATCGGGATATGTATCGATAGTACCGAATATGCAATACGTTCCCCCCCTCATCAGTATTACCACACGGTAAATAAAAACATTCAATAAACAAAAATAGATCTATTTATCATTGTTGCCAGGAGGAAATCCACCATTTCTCAAAGAATGATTCAAATTGTTAGGATTCAAGCTCCTCATATAAATTTTACTTTCAACTATCACCTCTCAAAATATAAATCCATAAATATTTATATTTTGAGTTTATGAATACATAACTGTGAAATTATAGTTACAGTGAATTTACTCTTTTATCTCAAACGTAGGAAATAGGTGTATCCCATCTAAGTGGCACCATTAAAACAAATTAAAATGAAATACTCAATAACAACATCACCTCTCGTTCCCGTTGTCATAACTATACTTCTTATTTATCAATTATACCTTGTCCCACTGCTTATTGCAGGCGGAATTTCAATTTATTGGATTTGGTCTTTCATATTTATACAAAAAGAAAAGAATTTATTAAAAGAAGGGATTCAATATTTAATGGACTCCTTCGGGAATATTCGTACCCCGATCACATCGATTCATACTCCATTAAAAACAATATACAATGATCATTGTCCCGAAAATGCCAAAACGGAGTTATTACTGGCAATCCGAAAGATCGATTGTCTCAACGAACATTTAACCGGACTGATGAATTTGAAACAGTTATTCACCCATTCCGGAAGTGTGGATATTGCAGAATATGAACTCGGAAAGTTTATCAGGAACAAAGTCGACTCTTTAAGAGAACATGCCATCAACAATCAAATAAAACTGGAAATAAAGACAGAATTCAAGTATGCCAGTACTTGGTTCGACCAAAGTAAGGTATCTCCAATCATTGATAAATTCATAAGAAACGCCATAGACCACGCCGGACAAAAGCAAACAATTATCTTGGCTATTTCTATAAACCCTCAACACTGGCAAATTAGAATAACCGGTTACAAAAGCAGGAGATTGACCCAATGTTACACATACAAAAAGCTTCAATTACTCAAACGGGGAGAAGAACTTGAATATAGTTTCGATAAAAGTATATTTTATAAGAAACTGTTAAGACTGTGCAACGGCAAGATTCTCATCAATCACTCCCAACAGAGTGTTTTACTAAGATTTCCATTAAAATATACACATAAAAATATGTCCGAATATACTCCCATACAGTTCACAGTCAATCAGGAAGAAAAAAAGATTGACTCTCTGTTCTGTAAAGAGACTCATAAAAGAAAGTCAGCCAAGCCTACAGTACTCCTTGCTGACAGTAATGCAGACTTCAGGTCTTATCTGGAAACACGCTTATCCGAACACTTCATTGTAAAAAGCTTCGACAACGGTCTGGAGGCCCTGAAATACATCAGAGAAGAATACCCGGACATCGTGATTTGTGACATGATGTTGCATGGGATGTATGGAAACGAACTCTCTTCAAGACTAAAAACGTCCGGAGAGACCTCTATTATACCTATTATCCTTTACGGTTCATATCTGGACGGCAAACAACAAAACACCAGAGAGGCCTCGCTGGCCGATGTCTTTTTACATACTCCTTTTCATGTAGAAGATTTAAAAATAGAAATAAACGTTCTAATCAAAAATAGTCGTTTCCTTAGAAAATCATTCCTACAAAAAATATTCGGGGAACAATTCTTAAAGATAAAAGAGAACGAAAACCTGAATGAAGATAATTACGTATTCATCGATCGTGTGAAAGACTATATTCTAAAAAATATAGATCAGGAAAACCTGACTATTGATGAAGTCGCGTCCGAACTATATATGAGTAGAACTACTTTCTTCAATAAATGGAAATCGCTGACAGGAGAAGCACCTAAATTTTTTATATTCCGAATTCGAATGGAAAAAGCCCGTGAACTATTAGAAAGCGGAAAATACTCTGTAAATGTGGTTCCGGAAATGATAGGATTAAAGAATCTAAAAAACTTCCGACATAAATACAAAGAATATTTCGGAATAACACCAAGCGAATCTATTATAAAAAAACAATAGTATACGAAGTCTGCTATCTGTTGCAAAGGTCCTGATGAACGGGACCTCTGCAACAGCATTCCTGCAAAAAAACATTTTGTTTTTATTTCCATACGCAGTATTTCACAAATACCGGCATTTACTCTATGTACGTACACCTTAATTTTGAAAATTAATAATCTAATTTTAAACAGTATGAAAATTTTAACTGAATATAAAAAAACTCGTTGTTTTAATCGCTTTGTTCTCCTTGTAGTATTGCCAGGCCTGATAAGCACTTTCACTGCATGCAGCAATGATGACGATTCAGATATTCCCGTATATTCACTTAAAGATGTGGATGGAAACTATTCCGGTAAGATGTTGACAGAAACCGCTCCATCCGTCAATCCACAAAACTACTCCTCCAAAGAAGAACAACCGCAAGGAGCCACAGTTACCGCTGAAGTAAAAGACAATCAAATTATGATTAAAAAACTTCCGGTTGACGATTTGATCAGAAGTATCGTCGGTGAAGAAGCTGCCGAAGTTATCATTGAGAATCTGGACGATATCAATTACAACATTCCTTATACTGCCGCCTTTAATGATGATGGCAAAGGCTCCATTCTACTTCAATTGAAACCTGAACCTTTGGAAATAAAATATACGCCCCCGACTCAAGTAAAAGCGGATGGAGAAGAAGATCCTCAAATTACTGTAAAAGTAACCATAGAAGCAGAAGAACAGGGTCAATATACATATAAAGATAAAAAACTTACCTTTGTGATCAAAGCAACCCAGGTGGAAGTAGAAGGAGTGCCGTTGAAAGACTTCCCGATTACCACATTCAGTTTCGACATGGTCAAGAAGTAACCGATCGGACAAGCTTTCCCAAAGTATTTTCATTATGATGGGAATTGTCTCAAAAAAGAGTATGCCTGCCACAGTACGCATACTCTTTTTTATACCTTTGTGAAATAACCAACGATATGAAAAATGACTATAACTGAAAACATCCGGAAAGAATTACAGGCGTTAGTAGATTCCCAATATCAGGAATTTCACTCTTCCCTCCTCCCGGGAGCTAACAACATTCTCGGCGTACGCATCCCCCAACTGCGAACAATGGCCAAAGAAATTATAAAGAAAGAAAGAAGACTGGCGCACATTTGTCGAATCAACCGAGACTAACTATTATGAAGAAACAATGCTTCAGGGAATGATTATCGGACTAGCAAAAATGGAACTTGAAGAACAAATGAAATACGTAACGATGTTCATTCCCCGCATAGATAATTGGGCTGTATGCGACATATTCTGCAGTGAACTGAAAACTGCCGTGAAAAAAGGAAAAGAAAACGTATGGCAATTTATCCAACCCTATCTGAAATCCTCTAAAGAATTTGAAATACGTTTCGGAATTGTGATGCTTTTCCATTATGTAGATGACGCACATATTGATTCGTTACTGAAATATGCCGACTCATTCAATCACGATGCCTATTATGCACGCATGGCTATGGCATGGATGATATCACTGTGTTTTATCAAATTTTCCCAAAAGACAATGGAGTATCTGAAACATAGCGCATTGGATAACTGGACTTACAACAAGGCACTGCAAAAAACAATCGAGTCATTCCGGGTAGATAAGGATACCAAGGACATTCTCCGGAAAATGAAAAGACGATAAAAACAAAGCACGGTAAACATCCTGCCATCAGCATTCCGTTCACCGTGCTTCTTATTCCTTTCTGTAGATACCGCTTTTATTTTTGCGTCATTTATTTATGTTTGTAATCCGGAGAAAAACTAATTCCTCCTGACCTTTTTCCTTCTGCTTCTGCGTCTCTGTTGTTTCTGACGGCTATAACGCTGCCATCTTTTATAAATCATCCAACCACTCATCAACGCAACGACAACAAAAATAAGAATAGTGATACCCACTCCCAAATTATCTCCTTTAATACGCGACCAAATATCAAGAACTTCTTTTGTCTTATCGCCAAAATCGCGAATCATGGCACATCGTTCCACCACTTTGCGATCCGGATATTGTATTTTGTCAATTTGTATGCTATCTGCACCCGGTCCGAAAAAGTAACTTAAATCGGAATAATATTGAAGCGTAGTGTCTACCTTTTCTTCCAGTATTTCAGGAGTGGCTATGGAACTTACATATCCGCAAAAATCCATATTCCTCAAGGCAATATCCGAACGGCACATAAAGTTGATAAAATAACTGGCTGCTTCCGGATTCTTGGCATACTTCGGGATCACCCAACCGTCATACCAGATATTACTTCCTTCCTCCGGAACTTCATAATCCAGATCCACTCCTACCGCATCAGCCTCTTCAATCGCCCAAATCGCATCACCGCTCCAAGTCATATTCAGCCAGGCTTTATTTTTCGTCATCATCTCCTTGCCGAAATCCGCTTCCCAACCGGCAATATTCGGTTTCAAAGCTTTCAAATATTTTTCAGCCAACTCCATCGCACGTGGAGAGTAGTCATTCATCAACTCTTCCACTGTCACTGTTCCCTCCTTCAGTTCCTTTGCATGTGCATAGATCACAGCTGTTCCGTAAGCATCACGATAACTATCCTTCATCAGGATCTTTCCGGCATACTTTTTATTCCAAAGGCAATCCCAGGATAAAGCTACCGAATCGGGCACATAAGCCCGGTTATACAAAATACCAGCCGTTCCCCACATATAACATACAGCATAGCGGCTTGCCTTCTCACCCGGCTGACTCAATTTATTAATCTGCTTACGAATAAATGGAGCCACATTATTCATGTAATTGGGAGAATGGGCAAAATTCGTATCGATGGGTAGCAACAAATGCTTCTTCAGCATACGCTCGATGATGTATTCCGAAGGACAAACCACATCAAAATCTTCATGCCCCTTTTCAATCTTCGTCAACATGATTTCGTTGATATCGAATGTCTGGTAAACGATACGGATATTCTCACCGGTCTGTTCTTTATAATATGCCTGGAAATCCTCGAGTACACCTTCACCGATGTAATCCGCCCAGTTGTAGATTTTAAGAACCCGCTCACGAGGTTCACCGGAATTATAACACCCGGTCAAAGCCAATAAGAGCAGGATAGCAGGAATTATTCTTTTCATATTATTTACGTAGTAGCACATTTGATAGTCTATTAATCTTTTTTCTTCGTTTTTCCTGCCCGGTAATTGATTACAACCAATAACGCCAGTACCACGACAAAAATGATAGCCGAAAGCGGACGAAGTTCCGGGGTCAAACCTCCCTTGCGGGCATCGGCGTAGATATAGGTAGAGAGCGTTTCCAAACCTTGATTACCGATAGTAAAGACAGTTACGGCAAAATCATCAATGGATAGTGTCAGTGCAAGCATAAAACCGCTAATCATTCCCGGACGAATCTCCGGAATAATGACTTTCCACAAGGCCTGCATAGGAGTAGCTCCCAAGTCAAGGGCAGCTTCCATAAATATTCGGATTCATCTGCTTCAAACGAGGCAACACACTCAAAACAACGTATGGGGTACAAAAAGTAATATGAGCAAGCACTACGGTTGTGTAGCCTTGTGTGATTCCCAATGATACAAACAAGAGAAAGAGTGATATACCAGTGATAATATCACCATTCAAAATAGGAATACTATTCACAAATCCGACCGCTTTGCGGGAACGGGCTTTCAGATTGAATATACCGATAGCAGCGATGCTTCCTAACAATGTAGATGCCGTTGCAGCCAATAGAGCGATAGTGATTGTATTAATCAATGCATTCATCAAAGAATGATGAGCACCGGTAGTGAATAACGAAGAATAAAGTTTGGTAGAAAATCCCGTCCAGTTACCCAACACTTTCGCCTCTGTAAATGAGTAGATCACAATAATCACGATCGGAGAATAAAGCAAGAGCAGCAATATCCACAAATAAGTCTGTGCAAATATCTTCTTTACCATAGCCCGCCTCCTTCATTTGAGTTTTCCTTATCATCGGTGCTGAACAGGGAAGTAGCAGCTATCAATAGCAACATAATGAGCGAAAGTGCCGCTCCATAGTTCCACATACTGTTATTGATATTTTCCTGAATCGTCGTACCAAAGAGTTTGATGTTATTCATCGTCAGCAACTCGGCAATGGCAAATGTTGATATGGTCGGCATGAACACCATCATGATACCACTCATCACCCCCGGCATGGAAAGCGGAAGGACTGCTTTCAGAAAGACTTGCACAGGATTGGCTCCCAAGTCTTGCGCAGCCTCGATATAACTATGATCCATCTTCTGCAAAGTGTTGTAGATAGGATAAATCATAAAGGGAATAAAGTTGTACACCATACCGAATATCAAGGCTCCCTCGCCCAACGGCACACTGAAAAAGTCGAATAAGGCAACAGTGGCAAGGGTACGCACCAGAATATTCACCCACATCGGCAGAATAAACAGTACAACCATCGTCTTAGAACGATTCAACTTGCTGTTGCTCAAGATCCAGGCAGCAGGATAACCCAACAAAATACAAACAAGGGTGGTAATAATGGCAATACCAATCGAATAGACAAAGGTATTGATTGCTTCGGGATGTTCGAAGAACTTCTGGAAATTGGCGAGTGTCAAATGACCGCTATCATCAGTAAAGGCATATACGACAATTAAGAACAACGGTATGATCACAAAGATCGCCGAAAAAATAATGTAAGGGAGAGTCCAACTCTTACGTGATGACAAAAAGACTATAAACCTCTTATTCACTTCCTTTCCTGTTAATCGGTTATTTTAACTATACGAATAGCATCTGGAGGGATGGTAATACCTACACGGTCACCGTCATCCCATACATCGTTCGTATCTACAAATACATTCTCGTCCCAGTCTGACAATACAGTCAGATGATAATGGTCGCCCTTATAAAGGATGAATTTCACCTCACCCGTCAGCGTTCCGTCTTCTTCATTATCCTGAAGAATCACTTTTTCAAAGTCTACTTCCACTTTGACATTCGTATCGAAAGCGATTCCTTCCACCGGAACACATTCAAAGTTACAACCCAGGAATTCCACATGAGTAGCATCCAGCAATTTTCCTTCGAACGTATTGCAAACACGCTCTTTCTTCATGATATGGATATCGAAAGGCTTTACTAACAGACCGACTTCCGCCCCTACTTCAAAATGGTGGTAATCCTGCACCAGAAATTCATATCCACCGCACATCACCGTCATTTCATAATGCACCCCTTTAAAAATAGAAGTCTCCACCACTCCTACCAACTGTGCCATTTCCGAAACAGGGAAAATATAAAGATCCTCCGGACGGATGACTACGTCTACGGGAACATTCTCGCCAAATCCTTCATCCACACATTCAAACTCCGTACCGCAGAAACGTACGAGTTTATCATGGATCATGGTACCGTTGAGGATATTACTTTCTCCGATAAAGTCTGCTACAAAAGCATTGATAGGTTCATTATAAATATCAATCGGCGTACCGATCTGCTGAATTTTTCCCTCACTCATCACGACAATCGTATCACTTAGCGTAAGTGCCTCTTCCTGGTCGTGAGTGACATAAACAAACGTAATTCCCAAAGATTTATGCATTTCTTTGAGCTCCATTTGCATATCCTTACGCATTTTCAGGTCGAGTGCTGCCAGCGGTTCATCCAACAGCAATACTTCCGGCTCATTCACAATGGCGCGGGCAATGGCTACACGTTGTTGCTGACCACCGGAAAGAGAATCCACATCACGGTATTCATAATCCGTCATACCTACCATTTTCAAAGCAGCTTTCACTTTCTTCTCAATGGTCTGTTTCGGTGTTTTCTTCAGTTTCAGGCCGAAAGCGATGTTATCATACACATTCAAATGCGGGAATAGGGCATATTTCTGGAATACCGTATTCACCGGACGCTTATGGGGAGGGGTTTGTGTTATTTCCATCCCCGAAATTCGGATTTCGCCTTCCGAAGCTGTCTGAAAACCAGCAATGAGACGCAACAACGTGGTTTTACCGCAACCGGAAGGACCAAGTATAGTCACAAACTCGCCCTTTTTCACGTTCAGAGTCACATCATCCAATGCTGTTTTATCGCCAAAGTACTTCGATACATGGCTCACCTCAATGATGGATTTATCTTCTTGCATATTCATACTAAAGTTTGGGCTGCAAAGGTACACATTTCTGCGGTTTCTACCTACGTGTTAATCTAATATAACAGTGTTTTTCGATGCCCGACAGAAAAAAAATCTATCTTTGCATAAATATTTATTCACCAATTTTACAAAAGCATGAAAAAGTTTACTTATTTAATTATCGCAACGGCAGCGTTAAGCATGATAGCTTGTACTGGCGGAAACAAAGCCGGATATACTATCACAGGCACAGTAGAAGGTGCAAGCGATGGTGACACCGTCTATCTTCAAGAAGCCAATGGTAGAAATCTGACCAAACTAGATACAGCTGTTATCACCAAAGGCACTTTTACCTTTGAAGGCACACAAGATTCTGTGGTTAGCCGTTATGTCACTTGTGAAGTGAACGGAGAGCCATTGATGATCGACTTCTTCCTGGAAAACGGAAAAATCAATGTTGCCCTGACCAAGGACAATGATGCTGTTACCGGTACTCCCAACAACGATGCATACCAGGAAATCAGAGCTCAAATCAATGACATCAGCAAAAAAATGAATGCCATTTATGAAGCAATGGGCGACACATCTTTAAGTGATGAGCAGAAAGAGGCCAAACAAAAAGAAGGTGCCCAGCTGGAAGAACAATATGACAAAGCAATCAAAGAAGGCGTACAGAAGAATATCACCAACCCGGTTGGAGTATTCTTGTTTAAACAAACTTTCTACAATAACTCTACGGACGAAAACGAAGCTTTGTTGCAACAAATTCCTGCAAATTTCCAGAATGACGAAACAATCGTAAGAATCAAAGAGATGACTGACAAACAGAAAAAGACTGCTGTAGGCACTCAATTTGTTGATTTCGAAATGCAGACTCCGGAAGGAAAGACTGTGAAGTTGTCTGATTATGTAGGTAAGGGAAAAGTGGTATTGGTTGACTTCTGGGCTAGCTGGTGCGGTCCTTGCCGTCGCGAAATGCCTAACCTGGTAGAAACATACGCTAAGTACAAAGGCAAAAACTTCGAAATCGTAGGTGTATCTCTCGATCAGGATGGTGCTGCATGGAAAGAAGCAATCAAGAAGCTAGACATGACTTGGCCGCAAATGTCCGACCTGAAATTCTGGCAAAGTGAAGGTGCACAGCTTTACGCTGTAAACAGCATTCCTCACACTGTATTGATCGATGGTAGCGGCAAGATTATTGCCCGCGGTCTGCACGGAGAAGAACTTCAAGCTAAAATTGCAGAAGCTGTAAAGTAAGCCCCAAAGGTTAAAGAGAAGGTTCTGCACTTGACAGAGTAGTTATAGTTGTGACAATAAGGTGGCACAGTTCTTAAAATCGTATCCTATTTCCTAACGTAGTTGATTGTGATATAAGTCCAACTGCTTCTAGTACAACTTCCTTAATTTTATCCTGCACATCATGAAATAGCCCCTGCAATTCGATCGATTGCAGGGGCTATCTTTATTATACTACAGAGAGGTAAGGAAGTAGCACTTCCCTACCTCCACCATTTAAGCTATTAGATAAACCAACGTACGTAGCAGAAGTCCTGACGGTGTGGAAGTTCCGGATTTTTCGGGAACATACGGTAAGACACCTTGAAACTACCTGCATTTGACAAGCTGTGTTTAACTTGGAATGTATACAAGTCACCTTCTTTCTTGATTACACTGAACGGTTCTACAGAGTAAACATGTTGTTTTCCGTCTGCCGTTGTATAGGTAGTAACCAATTCAAGACCCACTGCATCATTCAAACCTTTCTCATCGATAACGTAAGTAATAGTATATTCTTTTCCGCTCTCAATATCACCATTCTTCAGTTCTTCCACAGTATCGCAGGACACGATTTCAATAGAATCCCATTTAGCAACAACCTCTTCTTTCCAAGCTGCGATTTCTTTTGCTTTCGCATTATCGTTAGCAGCCAAAGTCTGGAAACGTTTTGCCAGTTTGCAATAGAACTTGCTATAGTAATCATCCAGCTGACGCTTCATGGTATAATGAGGAGCAATCTGTGCGATAGAATTCTTCACCACTTTGATCCAGCCTTCAGAATATCCTTTCTTATTACGTGCATAATACAAAGGCATGATTTCAGTTTCGAGAATACTGTAAATAGTAGCAGCATCCAGCTGATCCTGATGTTCCTGATTCTGGTAAGTACGTTTTTCGGTCAACGCCCAACCTGCACCTTCACGATAACCTTCCAGCCACCATCCATCTAATACAGAGAAGTTGACAACACCGTTCATCAAAGCTTTTTCACCAGACGTACCAGATGCTTCCAACGGACGAGTCGGAGTATTCAACCAGATATCAACGCCGGAAACCAGACGACGAGCCAGTTGCATATCGTAATTCTCGAGGAAGATAATCTTACCCAGAAATTCCGGACGGCGAGAGATTTCAATGATACGCTTAATCAAGCCCTGACCTGCTCCATCGTGCGGGTGAGCTTTCCCTGTAAACAGGAATTGTACCGGATAATCAGGATTGTTCACGATCTTAGAAAGACGATCCAAGTCGGTGAACAACAAGTGTGCACGTTTGTAAGTAGCAAAACGACGACCGAAACCAATCAGCAATGCATTCGGATTGATCTTATCCATCAGTGAAACGATACGAGAAGGATCTCCCTGGTTCTTCAACCATGTATCGCGGAATGACTTACGGATATAGTCAACCAACTTATTCTTCATAGTCATACGAGTCTTCCAAATCTCTTCATCGGGCACATTGTAGATAGCTTCCCAAATCTTAGGATTAGACTGATCGAACCAGAAGTTTTCGTTGAAATATTTAAAGTATAATTCTTTCCATTCTGTTGCACTCCAAGTTGGGAAGTGAACACCATTCGTTACATATCCTACGTGGCTTTCTTCCGGAAAATAACCTTTCCAGATAGAAGAGAACATTTCTTGAGAAACTTTTCCGTGCAACCAGCTTACACCGTTCACTTCCTGTGAAGTGTTGCAAGCAAAAACAGACATACAGAAACGTTCGCCCTTGTCGCCCGGATTGTTACGTCCAAGGTCCATCAAGTCATCCCATGAGATACCCATTTTGGAAGGATAACCACCCATATATTTGCCAAACAAACCTTCGTCAAAATAATCGTGACCTGCGGGCACCGGAGTATGAACAGTATAAAGAGAAGAAGCGCGAACCAACTCAATAGCCTGATCGAAAGTCAATCCAGTAGCTACATAGTCGCAGATACGCTGAACATTAATCAATGCAGCATGTCCTTCATTACAGTGATAAACATCTTTCTTGATACCCAGAGCTTTCAGAGTCAGGATACCACCGATACCCAACAAGATTTCCTGTTTCAAACGGTTTTCCCAGTCGCCACCATAAAGCTGGTGAGTGATAGGACGGTCGAATTCGCTGTTCATTTCATTGTCTGTGTCAAGCAGATACAAAGAAATACGTCCAACATTCACACGCCACACGTTTGCATGAACATAATAATCAAGATAAGGAACATCTACCACCAACGGCTGACCGTGGGCATCCATTACGCGTTCAATAGGAAGTTGACCGAAGTTTTGTGCCTCGTAGTTGGCAATCTGCTGTCCATCCATAGACAACGTTTGAGTAAAGTAGCCGTAACGATACAAGAAACCTACCGCACACAAATCAACATTGCTGTCGGAAGCCTCTTTCAGATAGTCACCAGCCAATACGCCCAGACCACCGGAATATATTTTCAGGACGCTACTCAAGCCATATTCCATGCTGAAATAAGCTATAGATGGGCGTTGCTCATCCGGCTTCACATCCATGTAATCTCTGAATTTCGTATAAACTTCATTCATTCTTCTTAGAATCACCTTGTCTTTTGCCAGCGCTTCCAGCTTCTCATAGCTCATACGTTCCAACAACAGTACTGGATTCTGTCCACATTCTTTCCAAAGTTCCGGATCTAGATCTCTAAACAGTTCAGTCGCTTCAAAATTCCATGCCCACCAAATGTTGCGTGCGATTTCAGACAACTTCTCCAACTCTTCCGGTATACGTGATTTCACAGTAACCTCTTTCCAGTTGGGAGTATTCACATTACTAACTTTGATTTTCATAATGTTTTCGTTTACTTATTGATAAATAATTTCTTTCTTAACTCAACTGACGTATCCTTGCCTTACGCAAAGCGATATCATAAGCTTCCATAATAATATTGTATAAAGTGCTTCCATAAAGCCTGCTCTGCAACTTCAGCAGCACGCTTACGGATTTCCTTCACTTCTTTCTCTGTCTTATCCGCAAATAACGTAATCGTATCTTTGATACCATCCGCCACTTCCGAATCATTATAGTCCGAACGATGCAACACTTCCACTCCATCATTAATGCCATGCTGGTTCTTCAGGCTGTTTACCCAAAGTCCGAACCCAGCCAGATCCGTAGTGATTGTCGGCACATGGAATGCTACACTTTCCAGCGGAGTATATCCCCACGGTTCATAATAAGAAGCATAGACACTCAAATCCTGTCCCAGCAATATATCATAATATTCTTTATTCATGATACCATCACGTCCATCCAGATAACAAGGAACAAAAATCACCTTCACCTTATCTTCAGGACGATTGCCCATTCCCAGATATTTCAACATATCCAGCACCTGGTCATGAGTCATATTATGCAGCCAATGGGTGATAAACGGCACTTCAAGCGGAGTATCAAACTTTTCTTTGCTCTTCAAACGTGCCTGCAAATCCTCGCGAGGCTCTCCCACCCAACCGGGTACATTAATGAATGCCAAAACATTCTTATGCAAATTCTTATCCCTGTTCAAACGGTTTAATGATTCCAGAAAAACATCAATACCTTTATTCTTGAACTCGTATCGTCCACTGGTTCCGACAATTAACGTATCATCACCCAGATTTGTTCCCAATAACTTATTGGCTACATTCAGCATCAAGGCACGTGCACGTTTACGCTTGCCGGCAAATGTGCTTCCTTTCGGCACAAAATCATCTTCAAAACCGTTCATCAGAATAACATCTGCCGGTTTATCCAGTAATTCCTTGCATTCATTATTGGTTATTTCACTCACCGTAGTAAAACAGTCTACATAGTGTGCAGTCTGTTTCTCAATCGAGTGTTTCGATTGCATGTTCAGTTCCTGCGCCATCTGGTCGCCATTGTAAGCAAACAGATAATCATATAACGGCTTATGATTACCGGCAATGGAACGGCCGATAGAAGTAGCATGGGTCGTAAAAATAGTAGCAACCTCCGGCACAGCTTCCTGTACATAAAGTGCTCCCATTCCAGTCATCCATTCATGTGCCTGATATACCACCTTATCCGTTTCCGTCAGGTTGTAGCGATAGAAACTCTCCACCACTCTTCCTGCGGCATAGGAAAACATAGAAGCCTCGTCATAATCGCCATAGGCGTGCAACGAATCTACTTGATAACGATTCCACATTTCTGTGTATATATCGTCTCTCTTTTCAAAAAAAGGTTGGAAATCAACAAGAATGACTATGGGTTCACCGGGGATATTCCATCGTCCCACACGGACACAAAGTTCGTCTTTCTCAAGCGCATGCTTTTTCCAAGCAGCACATAGGTTATCCGACTCGATGAATAGAGGGTTCTCCTTTCCTTGCCACACATCAGGACCTATGAAAAAAATTCTGTCGCGGAATTTTTCCTGTAATGTATTTGCCCGTGTCGACAAGACGGTATATATACCTCCCACTTTATTACATACTTCCCAGCTGGACTCGAAGATATAATCGGGGGTTAATAAATCTTTTACCATATAATATATTAAAACTCTTTTTAGTATGCGAGTGCAAAAGTACACATTATTCTTTGAAAAATAATACTTTATACAAAAAATATGAGTTAAGAAGAAGAAAGAAACGTTGCCTTACAATGAAAAAAGAATATCCCCTTGCACATGCGAAGCTGCATGTACAAGGGGATTGAAAGTCTTTTATAGGAAATATTCTTGCTAAAAATTATGCAACGAGTGCGCTACCGATCAAGAAGGTTGCAGCCAAAGCAACGATTGCATAAAGTTCAGGGAATACGGCAAGAATCAACGTATTGCTAAATACATTGTGTCCCTGTCCGATCGCTGCGATACCATTTGCACAAACTTGTCCCTGACGGATAGCAGAGAATAAAGCAACCAATCCCAAAGCAATACCTGCACCAAGCACTGCTGATGCTTGGATAGCTGTAATTTCAGGAGTCAAAATACCGAAGATCGTTTGAAACATGAAATAACCGGCAAAACCATAAAGACCTTGTGTACCCGGAAGAGCTGTCAATACCAGGAAGTTACCGAATGCGCTATCATTCTTCTTCAATGCTCCGATAGCAGCATTACCTGCAATAGTTACTCCGTAAGCACTACCAATGCCCGACAAACCAACCATAATCGCGATGCCAATGTAGGCGATAAACAAATTCATTTCCATAATCTTATTCTATTTTTTATTGTTTAATTCTTAAAATATTAATTCTCAATTTCTAATTCTTAATCTTCAAATTTTCAATTTCTGAACGGTTTGTACTCTTTACCGCCTCCTTCGTATCCGGAGTTCTTGAAGAACTCAACGAACGTCAGACGCATCGGGTGAACCATTGCACCCAGCACATTCATAAAGATATTGATGGCATGACCGATAACGAAAATCAGTACCATAACAATCGGACCTGCTATTACATTATCCGGACTCATACCTACTGCCAGACTGTTGAATACTCCTGCCAAAATACCTCCGGAAAGTCCGAGGGCAAACAGACGAACGTAAGACAATACATCGCCAAGCAAACCGGTAACCATATTATATGAATCC
Organism: Bacteroides sp. BFG-637; assembly: GCF_024793605.1. Classification (NCBI taxonomy): domain Bacteria; kingdom Pseudomonadati; phylum Bacteroidota; class Bacteroidia; order Bacteroidales; family Bacteroidaceae; genus Bacteroides; species Bacteroides sp. BFG-637. Next base: position 5,533,102 of record NZ_JANUPD010000002.1, read on the forward strand.
CACAATCCCAGTCCGATATTCAGGAAAACATTCTTTCCCGGACTGTTATAAAGGAAAATCATAGCAGCCGAAACACCCAGAATAACCAAATGCACAGTGCTTCCCATCGGCATTACCTCCGGCAACAAAGCCGAAACTGCCATGGAAACCAGCAGGATGATCCATCCGATCGTTGCCACTGCATATTTGAAACCAAACTGAATGGTCTGATTCACCGCCTTCAATACCATACCGAATAGAATTTGGATAGCTCCCAATATCAACGATAATTGGAACATATCATTGTTATCCATCAGGACAGCATGTTTCAGACGTTGAACAATCGGCCAGTTCAAATCGTAGATGTTCGCTCCGAAGAACGTACCTGTCAGCAAACCGCAGAAGAATGTTGAAACCGCCAATACCTGTATCAATGAAATGATTGATTTCATCGACGGGGTCACTTTCTTCGCCATCAACCGATAGGCAGTAGCTCCCAGGAACAGGAACAAACCATATCCGGAATCTCCCAGACAAAGTCCGAAAAAGATCATGAAGAACGGGGCAAAGAACGGTGTCAAGTCCAATTCATTATACTTCGGAAGCATATACAACTTACAGATCGGTTCGAACCAGGCAAAGAATCCCTTATTATTCAATCGAATAGGAACATTATCACCCGGCATCGGATCGGTAATCTCATAATATACATGTGCGTCATTCAGATAAGCCTCTATCTCCACTTGACTGAATGCAGGTGCCCATCCTTCAATCAACATCAGTTTGTCGCCGGCCGTCTGCTCGGTACTTAACACGACTTTAGAGAATTCAATCTGACTTTGCAACTCTTTCAGGGCAGCCTTCAAGGAAGGAATTTCCGTTTCGGAAAGTGCAACCAGCTTCTTTTCATTCTCTTCAACGGCCTGTTCGGTCGTATTGTAAAGCGTTTCAAGATGTGCCAAAGAGTATGCAGGTAATTTCGCCTGTTCTACATCCAAATCCACTTCCTGCCCGCCTTTCGTCAGAGTCACGAAGAATACTTTAGAAGAGATGCGGTTCACAATCATTGCATTGTATTCCGTTTCCCACTCTTCCTTGTAATTTCCTTCCGAACAGCTATAAAAACCGATTACATAACCGGCATCTTTCAGCTTCTGAACATTGTCCGGTTCAAAGTTGCCCCAGGCTTCCAGCGCTTCTTTCTCTTTGGCATAGCTTTGCAATTGCTGCGACAGCTTTCCATGCTCTGTTTGCAGGGCATCCACTTCGTCCAGCACTTGCATACCACGGGCAGCCGTTCCACCTTCCGTAGCAATTACAGCATTCTTTTCATGCTTCTGATTCTGAAGCAACTTCAAGGTAGCCGCCAAGCGATTGGAAAGACGAATATTCTCCTGCAACTCCGTGTTATCAGCAGCCCCCTGTTGTTTCTCCACAATATGGACTACCCCAAGTTCACGCAGACTGTTCAGGAATTCTTCATACTCTTTGTGATAAACCAGGAATGTGAGTTTCTTCATTTTTGTAATCATGCCTCTACCTCCTTCCTTTTTTCTTGATGGGACTTCATGATCTTTTGCGAAGATTTCGACAGGTTTTCTTCATCTTCCATGAATCGTTTGATCTTTCGCAATGCATCCTGATAGCCCGGTATCTGTACCTTCTCAAAAAGGTTCACCTTTTGAGTGGTCTTTTTCCTTGCATGTTCTAACAAGTTCAGCTTGGCGAGCATAAATTCACGTTCAATTGCCGTATGAGCCAGCTCTTCCAATAGATGGATACCGTCGGCATACCACTTGGGAGCATTAAACATACTGTACGGACGTATCTCGAATTCCACATTTTCGAGCAACGGTACGCGCACACCCGCAATCTTTTTCACGCCAAGATGAACATCATTCACCTTTATTAATGAAGCGTCAAACTCATTCCAAAGGGCGAACATGGCTTCATAGGCTTGAATTTGTTGTTCGAGCCTATCCTCCAGATCGGCAGCTTCCGTTTTACAGCGTTTCACTTCCATGCGGAGGGCGCTTTCCTTATTCTTAATAATAGGAAGCGTACGCACCCGCACTTTCAGTTGCTTTTCGAGCTGCTGAAGAGAGGTTTTGTTATATTGAAACTTTATAGCCACGATGTTCTATTTACTATTTAACTATTTACGATTTACGACTGAAATTACTTTTATGACCATTTACAATTAACAAACTTCAATCGTAAATGGTAAATCGTCTAATCGTCTAATTATTTTGTTTTGGCCAGTATTGATCCACCAAGTCTTTCTTGATATTCACTTCTTCCGGACGGAAATATTTACCGAACAAGCCCCAGGCAACGTCCAGCATTTCAGTAGTATCAAGATTGACATCAATAGCCAATAACTGATTGGAATAGTCCTTCGCAAAAGCCAACGTACGTTCGTCGTAGTTGGTCAGGTCGAAACCATTTTCCATCTTCGTCTTAGCGTTAGCGGCATCGGCATACAGACGTACAGCGGCATTCATCACTTGCGGATGGTCCTTACGTGTCTTCTTACCGGTTACCAACTGTTTCAAACGAGACAATGAACGGAACGGGTCAACAATTACCTTACCGATATCACTATCACGACGCAGGAACAACTGACCTTCAGTGATGTAACCCGTATTATCAGGCACAGCGTGCGTAATATCTCCACCAGACAAAGTAGTCACCGCAATAATAGTGATTGAACCGCCGGAAGGGAACTGCACCGCCTTTTCGTAAATCTTTGCCAAATCCGAATAAAGCGATCCCGGCATAGAGTCTTTCGAAGGAATCTGATCCATACGGTTAGATACGATTGCCAGCGCATCCGCATAGCTCGTCATATCCGTCAATAGTACCAGCACTTTCTCATTATTATTTACTGCAAAATACTCTGCAGCAGTCAATGCCATGTCCGGAATCAACAAACGTTCTACCGGAGGATTTTCGGTTGTATTCATGAAACTCACGATACGGTCGAGCGCACCTGCGTTAGAGAACACATTCTTAAAATACAGGTAGTCATCATTCGTCATACCCATACCTCCGAGGATAATCTTATCCGTTTCAGCACGTAAAGCTACGTTTGCCATTACCTGATTAAAAGGCTGGTCGGGGTCGGCAAAGAACGGAATCTTCTGACCCGATACCAGTGTATTGTTCAAGTCGATACCGGCAATACCCGTTGCAATCAGTTCCGACGGCTGTTTACGTCGAACCGGGTTCACAGACGGACCGCCAATTTCCACTTCCTGTCCTTCAATGTCCGGACCTCCATCAATCGGATCACCGAAAGCGTTGAAGAAACGTCCGGCCAGCTGCTCACTCACTTTCAATGTAGGCGATTTGCCGAGGAATACTACTTCGGCATTAGTCGGAATACCCTCCGTACCTTCAAATACCTGCAAAGTGACATCGTCACCGGCAATCTTAACCACCTGTGCCAGTTTACCGTCCACGGTGGCAAGCTCGTCATACCCTACTCCTGTCGCTTTCAGCGAACAAGTAGCCTTGGTAATCTGAGTAATCTTGGTATATATCTTTTGAAAAGCTTTTGTTGCCATCTTACTTATTTACGATTTAACAATTTACTATTTACGATTGAAGTTTCCTCTCTTCAATCAATTCCTTCAGTTGCTGCTGGAATCCTTCATACTGTTCCGATTTGAACTTCGAGTAGTTCATCTGCTTACAGATATTAATCATCTTCTTGAAGTAATCCATTACTTCGTTGAAATTATCAAAATCAAATTCCGTATGACAGATGTCGATTACCATATTCAGAATGTCTTCCTGACGTTCCATCGGAGTTACCGCATCAATTTCATCAAAAGCATCCTGTTGCAGAATAACAAAGTCAATTAATTCTGATTTCCAGAAGATCACATGATATTCTACCGGTACACCATCATCACCGAGGATATTGATCTGTTCGGCAATTTCCTTACCGCGCTGCAAACGGGTTTTCAGTTCATTTACCTTTCCAATCCACTCACTGTTGATATGATTTTTGATATATTCCTCAAATTCCGGGTATTCGATATATTTTGAATAAGAATCAATCGGATTCACTGCCGGATAACGTTTCTTATCGGCACGATCCTGCTCCAAAGCATAGAAACAACGGGCTACTTTCTTCGTATTTTCAGTCACCGGCTCCTTCAAGTTACCACCCGCAGGGGATACCGTACCGATAAACGTAATAGACCCCGTTTCGTCATTACTAAGTTTTACATATCCCGCACGACCGTAAAAGTTGGAGATAATAGCCGAAATATCCATCGGGAAAGCATCCGGCCCAGGCAATTCTTCCATACGGTTGGACATCTCACGCAAAGCCTGTGCCCAACGGGAAGTAGAATCCGCCATCAACAAGACTTTTAATCCCATGGAACGGTAATATTCCGCCAGTGTCATTGCTGTATATACAGATGCTTCACGGGCAGCTACCGGCATGTTGGAAGTATTCGCAATGATGATAGTACGTTCCATCAACTTACGTCCCGTATGCGGGTCTACCAGTTCGGGGAACTCGGTAAAGATTTCCACCACCTCATTGGCACGTTCACCACAAGCCGCAATGATAACGATATCCGCTTCCGCCTGTTTAGAGATAGCGTGCTGAAGCACCGTTTTACCAGTACCGAACGGACCGGGGATAAATCCCGTACCACCTTCCACAATCGGATTCAGCGTATCAATCACACGTACACCAGTTTCCAACAATTTGAAAGGACGCGGTTTCTCCTTATAATTCGTCATCGCACGTTTCACAGGCCATCTCTGAATCATAGTCACAGGAATATCATTTCCTTCTTCGTCTGTCAGGATAGCAATTGTATCTTCTATCTTATAATCACCTTCCGGCATGATTGTTTTTACGGTAGCCGTTCCTTTCATAGTGAACGGAGCCATAATTTTAAGTGGCTGGAAGTTTTCATCCACCTGTCCCAACCATGCAGAAGCCTGCACTTTGTCACCTACATTCGCCAAGGGTATGAAGTGCCATACACGTTCTTTATCCAACGGATATGTATATTGTCCTCTTTTCAGGAAGACACCATCCATCTTGTCGAGGTCATTTTGCAGACCATCATAGTTTTTCGATAACATACCCGGGCCTAATGTCACCTCAAGCATGTGTCCTGTAAATTCGGCTTCAGCACCCACTTTCAGTCCACGTGTGCTTTCAAACACCTGAACATATACGTGTGAACCTACAACCTTAATCACCTCCGCCATCAACTTATCGCCACCGGTCGAGATATAACAAATCTCATTCTGAGCTACCGGTCCGTCAACGACGAGGGTCACCATGTTGGCAATAACGCCACTAACAGTTCCTTTTGTTGCCATATATTTTTTTATTTTATTATCTGAATTCTGCAGGAATCTGCACTTCATTCTTCAGCGATTCGATAATGCTTCTGAACAACTGATTACCTCTTTCCTTATCCAGTGAAATCCACCGTTCAATCATTTCCAGCTTCAGCAGGAAAGCGAAAATACGTTCGATAGTGAAATAGTCGAAGAAAATAGCATCCTCCATCCAATTCCACCGCAGGGCATCCAACTTCTTCTCACGCTCCACCAATTCTGTAATCTCACTGATTTTCACTAACGATTCAAACACATCCACTTCACCGGACAGTCCGAAATCGCGGGCACTCGATGTACGCAAAGCTTCGCATACTTCCGTATTTCCCACAACGTTGGAAGCAATATCCCATTTGAATTTACGGCTAGTAAATGCGACAAGAATATTATTGATGTTCAGGTTGAATTCAAACCAGGCAGCAACAAACTTATTCCCACAGTTCATCGCATACTCATAATATAGAGCAGCCAGATGATCCTCGTGCAAAACCGTACTTTCAGCCGGAGTATTCAAATAATCAGTTATAAAAGTGGATAGATAGACTGGGAATTCTTTTGGACTGATTTCTCCGCCTTCTCTCAGAATAGAAATATATTCAGAGAGTTCTTCAGCAGAGTAGTTTCCCCGTTTGTCGATTTCCGCTTCTTTATCTTTGAGAAGTTTCAGCACATTTGCATTATCAAACTTCAGATAAAACAAGTCAATCAACTTCTGGTCTGAAACAGACAATCCATTGTAGATTTCAGTTTTAAAATCGGCTACTGTATAGCTCAGTTTGCTGTCTTCCAGCGAAAGTTCCGGCAAACCTGCTACCAAGTAATAGTACTTACTACTCATAGTCGCTTCTTTTAAAATAGCATTTCTACTAATTGAGGACGCAAGAACGCTTTGAAGTAATTCATGAATTCTTCTTCTCCGAAGTTCACCTTATACGAACCGTCCGCCGGAGAAACTGTGAACAGAGTTTTGATACCATTTACTTGCTGGATAGTCACTCCCTTGTCTAATAAGGCTTTTGCATGAGCTGCAAAATACTTTTTCAGTGATTCCGCATCGGCTGTTGAGATAACGATAGGTTCGTCTACACTCCATTTGGATGCCAATGCTACGATAAACGCATTCAGATAATCTTTATCCTGGGCGAAATCTTTCACGGAAGCGGTTATCAACTTGTCAGTTACCATTGTAGCCACCTCAGATTTGAGTGCATTCACAGCCTGACCGGCAAATAGTTTTAACTCTGATTTAGTATTCTCTGCTAACTCATCAGCAGATTTACGAGAGGAGTTTACAATTGATTCTGCCTCCTTGCGGGCATCCTCAATGATTTTCTTAGCTTCTTCCTGAGCATTCGCGATAAGTCTCTGCGCTTCTTCGTTTCCTTTTTCCACGCCTTCACGATAAATCTTATCGGTCAACTCTTGAATTTTGTTTTCCATATTAACAGGAGAATTTAGTATTATTACTATATTAACTTAACTGTGTGTCCTTTATCAGATTCTCGCCAAATTTACAAAAATCAATTTGATAAAAAAGAGAAAGAAGAAAAGAAAAAGAACCATTTGCGAAAAAATTACAGTCCTACACCTATTTTGTTCCGATTTAGCCCTTTTCTTATTACTAAATGACACATTTACCGGATTTTTCAAGCCGGAAAACAAATATAAGAAATCCAAAAGACATTTGGAAACATGTAGATACTTAAAACGGCAAATGGGATATTAATACAAGATTAAATAACAAAAGCTATCGGTATTTCACCAAATTCTTAAAAAACAGGAAACCAAGCTGACGGAAGTTGAATATTGATAAAAACAGAAGTAATAAAACACAGAAAGCCCCTTGACTCAAAATGAATCAAGGGGCTTCTTCAAAAACGGCGGCTACCTACTCTCCCACTGTTACGCAGTACCATCGGCGTGACGAGGCTTAACTTCTCTGTTCGGAATGGGAAGAGGTGGAACCCTCGTGCTATAACCACCTGAATAAGGTTATGACATGATGAAAAGTAAAACTTCAGTGTATAGCAAGCTAAACGTATATACCCAACCGGTACATGTTCGAAAGAAAGTGAACGGGCAATTAGTAATGCTCGGCTTTGATGTTACCACCTTTACACCTGCATCCTATCAACGTCATCGTCTTTGACGACCCTAAGAAATCTAATCTTGTGGCTGGCTTCGTACTTAGATGCTTTCAGCACTTATCCAATCCCGACTTAGATACCCAGCAATGCACCTGGCGGCACAACTGGTAAACCAGCGGTCAGTCCAACACGGTCCTCTCGTACTAGTGTCAGAGCCACGCAAATTTCATACGCCCACGATAGATAGAGACCGAACTGTCTCACGACGTTCTGAACCCAGCTCGCGTGCCACTTTAATGGGCGAACAGCCCAACCCTTGGGACCTTCTCCAGCCCCAGGATGTGACGAGCCGACATCGAGGTGCCAAACCCCTCCGTCGATATGAGCTCTTGGGAGGGATCAGCCTGTTATCCCCGGAGTACCTTTTATCCTTTGAGCGATGTCCCTTCCATACGGAAACACCGGATCACTATGCTCTAGTTTCCTACCTGATCGACTTGTCTGTCTCCCAGTCAAGCGCCCTTATGCCATTACACTCTACGGACGGTTACCAATCGTCCTGAGGGCACCTTTAGAAGCCTCCGTTACACTTTTTGGAGGCGACCACCCCAGTCAAACTACCCACCAAACAGTGTCCTCGCAGCAGCGAGTTAGAACTCAAATAATCAAAGGGCCGTATTTCAACAGCGACTCCACAAATACTGGCGTACCTGCTTCAAAGTCTCCGGCCTATCCTACACATCAATTACCCAAATTCAATGTTAAGCTATAGTAAAGGTTCACGGGGTCTTTTCGTCCCATCGCGGGTAATCGGCATCTTCACCGATACTACAATTTCACTGAGCTCACGGTTGAGACAGTGTCCAGATCATTACACCATTCGTGCAGGTCGGAACTTACCCGACAAGGAATTTCGCTACCTTAGGACCGTTATAGTTACGGCCGCCGTTTACTGGGGCTTCAATTCAATGCTTCTCTTGCGATGACATCTCCTCTTAACCTTCCAGCACCGGGCAGGTGTCAGGCTGTATACGTAATCTTTCAATTTAGCACAGCCCTGTGTTTTTGTTAAACAGTTGCCTGGACCTATTCTCTGCGCCCAACTCTCGTTGGGACCCTTTATCCCGAAGTTACAGGGTCAATTTGCCTAGTTCCTTAACCGTGAATCACTCAAGCGCCTTAGTATATTCAACCCGACTACGTGTGTCCGTTTGCGGTACGGGTACCTTAAAGATTAAGTTTAGCGGATTTTCTTGGGAGTATGTTTACACGCACTATTACCTTGTTCCGAAGAACGCGGTATACTATCAGGTTCGACTCTTATCCTGGATTTGCCTGGGATAATCAACATCTACACCCTTCAACGGACTATTCCGTCAGTCCGCGACGCTATCACTCCTCCGTCTCCACGTCACTCTTTAAGGTAGTACAGGAATATTAACCTGTTCTGCCATCGGCCTCACCGTTCGGCTGAGCCTTAGGACCCGACTAACCCTGATCCGATTAGCGTTGATCAGGAAACCTTAGTCTTTCGGCGAGGGGGTTTCTCACCCCCTTTATCGTTACTTATACCTACATTTGCTTTTCCACACGCTCCAGCAAAGCTCACGCTTCACCTTCGACGCTGAGTGGAATGCTCCCCTACCGATCATTACTGATCCCATAGCTTCGGTAAATTGCTTGATGCCCGATTATTATCCACGCCAAACTCCTCGACTAGTGAGCTGTTACGCACTCTTTAAATGAATGGCTGCTTCCAAGCCAACATCCTAGCTGTCTTAGCAATCTGACTTCGTTAGTTCAACTTAGCAATTATTTCGGGACCTTAGCTGATGGTCTGGATTCTTCTCCTTTAGGACATGGACCTTAGCACCCATGCCCTCACTCCTGGGATCGAACTACTGCGCATTCGGAGTTTATCAAGACTTGATAGGCGGTGAAGCCCTCGCATCTTATCAGTCGCTCTACCTCACAGTAGTAATTCCCAAGGCTGCACCTAAATGCATTTCGGGGAGTACGAGCTATCTCCAAGTTTGATTAGCCTTTCACCCCCACCCTCAGTTCATCCGGAAGCTTTTCAACGCTTATCGGTTCGGTCCTCCAGTTAGTGTTACCTAACCTTCAACCTGACCAAGGGTAGATCACTTGGTTTCGCGTCTACTCCTTCCGACTAATCGCCCTGTTCAGACTCGCTTTCGCTTCGGCTTCATGTCTTGAGACACTTAACCTTGCCGGAAAAAGTAACTCGTAGGTTCATTATGCAAAAGGCACGCCGTCACTGCTTACGCAGCTCCGACCGCTTGTAGGCGCACGGTTTCAGGGACTATTTCACTCTTCTATTCGAAGTGCTTTTCACCTTTCCTTCACAGTACTGGTTCGCTATCGGTCTCTCGGGAGTATTTAGCCTTACCGGATGGTCCCGGCAGATTCACGCAAGATTTCTCGTGTCCCGCGCTACTCAGGATACCACTACGCTTCGTTTCACTTCGTATACCGGACTATCACCGTCTATGGTCCCATTTTCCAAAGGGTTCTACTCATGAAATGTCTTGCGATGTCGTGGTCCTACAACCCCAATATTGCCGTAACAACATTGGTTTGGGCTAATCCCCGTTCGCTCGCCACTACTAGGGGAATCATTATTATTTTCTTTTCCTACAGGTACTAAGATGTTTCAGTTCCCTGCGTTAGCTTCCATCTAGGATGGATGACATTCCTTCAGAATGCCGGGTTGTCCCATTCGGAAATCTTCGGATCAAAGGTTATTTGCACCTGCCCGAAGCTTATCGCAGCTTATCACGTCCTTCATCGCCTCCGAGAGCCAAGGCATCCGCCATGCGCCCTTGCTTACTTTCTTTCAAACGTTTTATTCGTGTACTGGTATTGGTATGGGAATTGCTTCCTTCTATCAATATTGCGTACTCGAACACGTACGGTTTGATATATACTTTTAGCTCTTACTAAAATTTTACTTTTTGTACATCATGTCAAAGATCGTTTCTCTTTTCAGAGATCGTGGAGAATAACGGATTCGAACCGTTGACCCTCTGCGTGCAAGGCAGATGCTCTAGCCAGCTGAGCTAATCCCCCAAGAGGTTATCAAGAATTGCTGCATTCCGCTGACGCGTCATTCCTTCGTTCTTGAGCTTGGTAGTCCCAGGCAGAGTTGAACTGCCGACCTCTACATTATCAGTGTAGCGCTCTAACCAACTGAGCTATAGGACTAGTTCAACCTTGTCTACCTGTATGTTAGACTCGGCTTCTTTTTTCTCTTGTTTATCTCTATCTATACTTCTATAGATGGTTGATCTATATATTATAAATAAACAAGTACCAGTAGTACAAAAAACAGAACCTTTAAAGTCACTTTTTTTTACGATGTTGTATTTTACATTATTCATGCAGAATTACATCGTTTACGGCATCACTCCAGAAAGGAGGTGTTCCAGCCGCACCTTCCGGTACGGCTACCTTGTTACGACTTAGCCCCAATTACCAGTTTTACCCTAGGACGCTCCTTGCGGTTACGTACTTCAGGTACCCCCGGCTTTCATGGCTTGACGGGCGGTGTGTACAAGGCCCGGGAACGTATTCACCGCGCCATGGCTGATGCGCGATTACTAGCGAATCCAGCTTCACGAAGTCGGGTTGCAGACTTCGATCCGAACTGAGAGAGGTTTTTGGGATTAGCATCCTGTCACCAGGTAGCTGCCTTCTGTACCCCCCATTGTAACACGTGTGTAGCCCCGGACGTAAGGGCCGTGCTGATTTGACGTCATCCCCACCTTCCTCACATCTTACGACGGCAGTCTCTCCAGAGTCCTCAGCATGACCTGTTAGTAACTGAAGATAAGGGTTGCGCTCGTTATGGCACTTAAGCCGACACCTCACGGCACGAGCTGACGACAACCATGCAGCACCTTCACATTTGCCTTGCGGCTATATAGTTTCCTACATATTCAAATGCAATTTAAGCCCGGGTAAGGTTCCTCGCGTATCATCGAATTAAACCACATGTTCCTCCGCTTGTGCGGGCCCCCGTCAATTCCTTTGAGTTTCACCGTTGCCGGCGTACTCCCCAGGTGGAATACTTAATGCTTTCGCTTGGCCGCTTACTGTATATCGCAAACAGCGAGTATTCATCGTTTACTGTGTGGACTACCAGGGTATCTAATCCTGTTTGATACCCACACTTTCGAGCATCAGTGTCAGTGACAGTCTAGTGAGCTGCCTTCGCAATCGGAGTTCTTCGTGATATCTAAGCATTTCACCGCTACACCACGAATTCCGCCCACCTCTACTGTACTCAAGACTGCCAGTTTCAACTGCAATTTTACGGTTGAGCCGCAAACTTTCACAACTGACTTAACAATCCACCTACGCTCCCTTTAAACCCAATAAATCCGGATAACGCTCGGATCCTCCGTATTACCGCGGCTGCTGGCACGGAGTTAGCCGATCCTTATTCATATGGTACATACAAAATTCCACACGTGGAAAACTTTATTCCCATATAAAAGAAGTTTACGACCCATAGAGCCTTCATCCTTCACGCTACTTGGCTGGTTCAGGCTCGCGCCCATTGACCAATATTCCTCACTGCTGCCTCCCGTAGGAGTTTGGACCGTGTCTCAGTTCCAATGTGGGGGACCTTCCTCTCAGAACCCCTATCCATCGTAGTCTTGGTGGGCCGTTACCCCGCCAACAAACTAATGGAACGCATCCCCATCGATAACCGAAATTCTTTAATATCAATCTCATGCGGGATTGATATGCTATCGGATATTAATCTTTCTTTCGAAAGGCTATCCCCGAGTTATCGGCAGGTTGGATACGTGTTACTCACCCGTGCGCCGGTCGCCATCTCTTCTATTGCTAGAAAAATGCTGCCCCTCGACTTGCATGTGTTAAGCCTGTAGCTAGCGTTCATCCTGAGCCAGGATCAAACTCTTCATTGTAAAAGTATTTTTATCATCAGTTAAGATGATTTTTTTGCTCTGTTCAGGACGCCGTAATTTTATTGACCTTATTCAAATACCTGTTAGTCTTAATTGTATCGCTACTTCATAAGACAAGTATTGACGGTTCTATTTTTACTTGTACTACTTGTATTGTTTATCAATATTTCAAAGAACTTGTTGCTTTCGTTTTAAAAGCGGGTGCAAAGGTAAGGGCTTTATTTTTAACTACCAAACTTTTTCGGAAGTTTTTTTCAGTTTTTCTTTTTACTTTATTTTCTCTGGCTCTCTATGCGAAAGGGAAAGAATGTATGAAAGAAGAACTCGCCGGTTTTCTTTGCGAATCGGACTGCAAAGATAAGAACTTTATTCAGTATAATCCAAACTTTTTCGGAAGTTTTTTGTTCTTTTCTTTAAGGGGGGATTCCGCTTTTTCACTAAGTCAATTTTTCAAGGCTTTCTTCTCTTGGAAAGCGGGTGCAAAAGTAGCCCCTTTTGGTATACAATCCAAATATATCAAACTATTTTTTCTAATTATTTTTGAATACATTTGCTAAAGTGCTGAAGCAGAACGATGTTGTAGAACATATTTTTTAAGTACGGGTGGGGTGTGTACGGAAACAACGAGAGAGCTACACATTATCATATCACACGCGGGCGCGTAAGTGCACCGGGGATCAATTTGCGTTAGGGGGCAATTAAAGAATCAGGTCATAAATATAAGAGGAAAGAAAGATAGATATAAGAGATAGTGGTTTTATAGCGAGTTCCGTTTCTAAGTTTGATTCATTAATATGATACTTGTATGAGAATGATGCGTAGAATCTTCGATCTTACTGAAAAGGATTTTTCTTTTTCATTTCTCATGTTCTCATGTTCTCATAATATACATAATAATCAACTGTAAATCAAATAGATAATACTATGAGAAATTAAATACAAAACGGCATTTCTCATAGTATGACACGCATTTTGTACATAAAACAACCTGTTTCTCATAACTTATCAAGGCATTTCTCATAGTATTTTGACTATTTATCCTATAAATTCTCAAGCTGGATTCCAGGCTAAAGACCAAGTTGAATACCAGACTACACACCGCTTTACAATATATTATCAGCGCTTATTAAAAGTATATAGAGCAGACATTAGCATATTTTCCTACCGGCATCTGTATCGTTGCACTACAGTGAACAGGTCTGTGCACTAAAGTGGAAAGAACCGTCTACTAGAGTGGAACGATTTGTTCACTGGAGTGAAACGATACAGATGGCAGCAGGAAGAAACGGTTATGATTAAGGAAAAACATGAAGATACAAGGTGAATGATACACAGAAAAGCAGTAAACAATAGGAAGTTGATTAATAAACGGCATAAGGAAAGGAATAATCATAAATCCGGAGAGAGTCCGGAAAAAGCCACAGCCATCATGCATGAGAAATGAGCTAAACAGATAAAAGCAGCATGAGAATAAGAGGAGAAATGATTGGAAACCTATGAGAAATGCATCATTTTTAAGGAGAAATGAGGGAAATACTATGAGAAATACCACTTTATCTTTTATTTCTCATAGTATTATATTATTGATTTACAAGCCGTTATCATATCACCTATGAGAACATGAGAAATGAAAATGAAAAAACGCTTGCAGAAGGCTGGATTTCTCTTTGATATAAATACAGGAAACTATCCACACCTATGTTTTTCGAGAAAATGATAAATCGGATCAGTTCATATCATGGATTTATTTCGTACCTTTGCCACTCGATTTATATAAAAAGAAAAAATGAAAGCCAACCACGAACTTGCTTGCCTTTCTGCGGTATCAAAGGGGTTAAATTTAGTGCCCATAGTATCTGATTTATTATTTTAATCACCAGCCTGTCTCATCCCATCCGGCAGCGGAGTACCACTGTATCGACTGACGATAAAAAGGATTTATCTCCTCTTCATACGACTGGCGAAATATATAGGTAGAAAGTCCTGCATAACCATTCATCGAGAAACTACCGCCATAACTGGAGTAATTATTAGGAGTAGTCTTCCAATAGACCACAGCAGCTTCATAAGCAGATTTCCAAGCCTCATATTCGCTAGTCTCACTACCTAAAGAACGCATTAATCCATCAAAATCATAATAATACTTACTGGATCTACAATCATAGCAGAGTATGTCCGATGTGGCTATCGCTTGTCCGCCCTTAATATATTTCGGAATAATCTCACTACTACTTTTAGCCAGTTGTTCCAACATAGAAGTGTTCACAACAGAAACAGAGACTCCTGCCGTCCAGGGATCACCTAAGCCCCAATTATATGGCAATTTGCCGGTATAAAGATTTTCATCCGCATAAAATTCAAAATATGCCTTTGCTATGTCCGTAGCCGATGCGTTATTGGCAAACATAGCCGGAACTACTTTCTGATATGGAGCACCCGGTGCGGGTATCTCTGTCGGAGAGCCTATTATGTAATCCGCATGTTCCTTCAATTCATAGACTACTTCAACAGATTGCATAAAGCATGCATCGAAAAGAAGAAAACTCAAATGAGGTGCATTACGCAACACCTCTTTTAACTCGGAAATATCCATGTAATTTGAACCACCATCCTGTCCCCACCAACGGGTTTTATTTTGCGATTTTGCCAACCATCCTTCTCCATGAGACCACAAAACCAACCCATAACTCTGTGCCGGATATTCAGAAAATGCCGTGTTGACAACCTCCTTCATCTTAGAGACATCTACAGAGTTTCGTCCTTCATACGTAGCGATTACCTCCTGTACGACATTCTTCTTTTTATCTTTCTTTAATCGAATTAATTTAGGACTTGATCCGGTATCAATGTATACGAGTAGGTTATAAGAGTTATCATCTACAGACTGCATCCCCTCTGTCATTTCCGCCAAATCCTCTGTGGCAAAGCTGCGAAGAGAATTGTCACCTGCTATATAAACAAGAACTGTACGCAACTGGACTCCTCTTTCATCATCGTCATTATGACAAGCGATTACCAACATAGCCAAACACACAAACAAGGAAAATATTTTTATCTTTTTCATTAGATTTCAAGTTTATTACGAGGCAAAGATAAAAAAATAAGAGATGCAAAACTGCATCTCTTATTATATTAACAATTCAACTATTGCTTATTACTCTTCCGGTTTCGTAAAATGGAATTTATCGGAATCAATCCGCGACACCGTCATTCTATTATTCTTCTTGTATTTATTCAGAATCTTCGTTGCTTCTTTCTCTAATTTCTTCTTGTTTTCCGAGAAGTAAATCATACATGTACTATTCTGCTGCAACTGATTATCCTCCAGATAATTCTTCAACTGATAACTATATAACTCACGGTGAGACAAGAAACCTTCCTTGCTGACCTTCGCACTATCTAATATCTGAATGTCCGTGAAATAGACTACTGTATCCGTAAATGAAGCAGAAATTCCAAAAGCATAAACTGGTTTAGAGTGGTCTTTTTCAAGGAAAAAGCGGAGCACATGGTAAACACAAGTGCAATTGCAAATAGTATTTTTACGTATTTCATATCATATAATTTTTAACCTTGCAAAGGTAACAAAAAAGAGGAGATTACCTCTATTTATCTCAAATAAATAGCATTTCTTAGTCATAGACCCATAACAGGACTGGTTTCTTTTCCGCTTTGAGCAACCCGTCAACTTTCCTCATCACTTCATCAGATATTACAGGACACCCCTGACTGATTCCTAACGGAAGATGCAAAGGATATACCTCTGTTTCCGGCAATGGAGTATAAGAATGCAACACGATATACCGCTTGAAGGCATTATTATTCGTCGCTTCCAATCCATGTAATTTATAATGAATATTGATTCCCCACTTGCTATACGACCGGATACCCACCTTGTATTTCCCCAACGAAGAGCAATAGCTACCTTCCACATTGCTGAATACAGGCTTGGACACAGTGCTATTTTTCCCATATCCATGAGCACAGAGACTAGCATATTTCACGGAATCTCCCTTGAAGTCCCATACAAAGAAACGCCTCTTACCAGAATGAATACTGAAATCTACCAGAAAGCAATAATTCGTATTATATCCGTTCTTATCACAATAAGCCTTTCCCGCCTGTGCTTTCTCCCGCAAACGCTGCTCTACTTTAGCAGGCACCGAATCAGAAGAGGATGCCGCACATTTTGCATATGCCACCATCCCAGCTCCCAAAGCAATAAGAACCAATGATATTAAAACTGACCTTTTCATTAAACTCGCATAGTATAAGATTGAATTATAGAATGGGGCTTATGTAAAAAGTCGCATAAGTACATTCTTCTATATGAAAAGTGCGACTTATGCGACTCAAATTCTTTTTTCTTTCAGAAACTGATATTCCTTACTTATCCCAAGTAAGATTTGAGCAATTTACTACGATTACTTTGTCTAAGTCTTCTAATTGCTTTTTCTTTAATCTGACGAACGCGCTCACGTGTGAGGCCAAATTTATCGCCGATTTCTTCCAATGTCATTTCTTGCTGTCCGATACCGAAAAACATCTGAATGATTTCTTTTTCTCTATCGGTTAACGTAGAAAGAGCTCTATCAATTTCCCTCGCAAGAGACTCATTAACCAGAGAGCGGTCCGCCATTGGCGAATCATCGTTAACCAACACATCCAACAGGCTGTTGTCCTCCCCTTCCACAAAAGGCGCATCCACCGAAATATGACGGCCGGATACCTTCAGCGTATCAGAGATTTTATCAACCGGAATTTCCAGTTCGTCTGCCAACTCCTCGGGAGACGGGCGCCGCTCGTTTTCCTGTTCAAACTTCGAGAAGGCTTTGCTGATCTTATTCAGCGAACCTACCTGATTCAACGGGAGACGAACAATACGCGACTGCTCTGCCAATGCTTGCAGAATAGACTGGCGAATCCACCATACAGCGTAGCTAATGAACTTAAATCCACGTGTTTCATCAAATTTCTCGGCAGCCTTAATCAGTCCTAAATTGCCTTCATTAATCAAGTCAGGCAAACTCAAACCTTGGTTTTGGTACTGTTTAGCCACAGATACGACGAAACGAAGATTGGCACGTGTCAATTTTTCCAATGCTACACGGTCACCCTTACGAATGCGTTGAGCGAGTTCCACTTCTTCCTCGACAGTAATCAGGTCTTCACGGCCGATTTCCTGCAAATACTTATCAAGAGAAGCGCTCTCTCTGTTAGTGATACTTTTGGTAATCTTTAGTTGTCTCATTCTTTAAAAACAGATTTGGAGTGCAAAGTTACGACAAATAATTTGTTAACATACAAAATTAAGTAACTTTTACACTATATTTTTCATCTAATAAAACAAAAAGAGATGCCGACAAGTTGATTGGCGGCATCCTTTTTCTATTTCATTAGCTTATCCTGTGATCTTCTTACCTTATTTTATATATTACTCTTGAGTCAGATCGACAGCGAAATATCCGCGTTTACCAGATGGGAACACACCAGTCAGGAACAATACCTGGTTCGGAGACTTAACAGCAGCTTTCATCACTTCTTCCAGATCGCTGACTTTGCGCATCGGCTGGTCATTAGCTTTCAGGATAATGAAGCCTTTACGAACTCCCGCATCCGACATCTTACCGGAGGAAACTCCTGTCACTTGCAGACCATAGCCCAGATTCAATTGCTTCTTCAAGTCATCCGGCAACTCTTTGAAAGCAGCTCCCAGGATTTCCATACCTGCATCCTTCACAATCTTGGTAGTACCTTGCTCGTTCTTCAACGTTACTTCAACGGTCTTTTCCTTCTTATCGCGCATCAGTTTCACTTTCACCTTATCACCCGGACGATGTTTAGCAAGTGCTTCCTGCAAGTCAGCCATATTAGAGACTTTCTTATTATCCACACCGATAATTACGTCATCGACTTTGATATCAGCTCCTGCAGCAGAACCATTCTCTACGATTTCAGACACCCAGACTCCTTCTACAACACCCAGTTCTTTAGCTTTATCTGCCAGTGTCTTACCGGATTTGTCAATCGGTTGACGGTCGTCCATCAAACTGCTACCGATAGAGCCACCACGAATACCGAGCAATGCACGTTGTACTGTTCCGTATTGTTTCAGGTCGGCAATTACTTTCGTCATAATGCTGGTCGGGATAGCAAAACCGTATCCTGCATAAGCACCTGTCGGAGAAGAAAGCACTGAATTGATACCAACCAATTCACCTTTGGCATTTACCAGTGCACCACCACTGTTACCCTGGTTAATGGCAGCATCCGTCTGGATGAATGATTCTATACCACCATTATATACTCCCAGAGAACGGGCTTTTGCACTTACGATACCGGCAGTTACAGTAGAGTTCAAATTGAACGGGTTACCTACTGCCAATACCCACTCTCCTACTTTCAACGCTTCGGAGTCTCCCACCGGAATAGTCGGAAAATCATCACCCTCAATTTTCACCAGCGCAAGGTCGGTACTAGGGTCAGTACCAATCACGCGTCCTTTAAATTCACGGTTATCATTCAGTTTCACACTGATTTCATCCGCACCTTCAATCACGTGATTGTTCGTTACGATATATCCATCCTTCGAGATGATTACTCCCGAACCAAAACCTACACGAGGTTGAGACTGTACCTGACGTTGCTGTCCGCGTCCATCACCAAAAAAGAAATCGAAAATGTCCGGCGCTTGCTGAACAGTTCTTGTTTTAGCTTCTTGAGTAGACCTTATATGTACGACAGCATGAAGCGAATTCTCAGCAGCCTGGGTCAAATCAACAGGTTGGGCGTTCACAGCATCAAAAGCAGCCAATTTTACATTGGGATTCTGCTTGAACATCTCATTGAAAGACGTCTCTTTGGCAGCTTCGTTAGATTGCAACAGTTTGTAAGTTGTCAATCCTGCAACTCCTGAGCTAAGAAGAACGATTGCTCCTACTCCCAGAATGTTCTTTGTTGTTTGTTTCATGATTTATAATTCTTTAAAATGTTAATATTCGACATTGTTTTAACTTTTACGACGTTAAAATAATAACAAATATCGTTCACTTATTCTACTTGTCACTCTTTTTTGTCCACTTTTAACAGAGAATATTTGGAGCTTAACAGCGGTTAACGACAACACCTGACAAATTTACATTCGTTGTATGTCAGATGGCTTTAACACTCTGACATTCATTCAGTAAAGTCAGATTTTCATGACACCGATTCCGGGTAAGTCATTCAGGGTGATCTTTCCTTTCACCACTTCCACCCCTTTAAAACGATCATTAGAGATAAGCAGGTTGCCATCCAGATCGGCAAAATCAACTAATGGCGAAAACTGTGAAGCTGCAGAAATAGCACAGGAAGTCTCTGTCATACAGCCCACCATCACACGCATGCCGAGTGCATGAGCCAATGTCACCATCTTCCATGCTTCACGCATACCGGTACACTTCATCAGCTTTATATTGATTCCCGTGAAAGCACCTTTCAAAGCGGCTACATCTCCCAAACGCTGCAAGGATTCATCCGCAAATATCGGTAGCGGGCTCTGTTGCGTTATCCAGGCAATATCCTCTAGCTTCTCCTTAGGCATGGGCTGTTCTATCATCACAACGCCTTTTTCTTTCAACCAATGAATCATATCGAGCGCATATTGGCGGTCTGTCCATCCTTGATTGGCATCTATTGCTATCGGAAGGTCTGTTACCGAACGAATGGTTTCAATCATCTCCTTATCATTATCCCGTCCCAGTTTCACCTTTAATATATTAAACTGATCGGCACACTCTTTTGTTTTCGCCCGTACCACATCCGGCGTATCGATACCTATCGTAAAGGTAGTGGAAGGTGTCTTTTCTTTGTTCAATCCCCATATCTTATACCAGGGGCGCCCAACAGTTTCCCTACCAGATCATGAAGGGCGATATCTACCGCAGCTTTCGCTGCCGTATCCTTTGGTGAGAGGCTGTCAACGTATGACAAAATGTCATCCAGCTGAAAAGGATCACTAAACTGTTCCAGATTCACTTTCCCCAGGAAATTCATCACAGACTCTACTGTTTCTCCCAAATAAGGAGGCATAGAGGCTTCTCCGTACCCCGTCACGCCTTCATATTCTATTTCTACCTGCACATCGGGAGTTGTTGTACGCGAATAAGTGGCAACTGTAAACACGTGCCTCAACTTCAGTTCATAAGGAAAAAAAGTCATTTTCATCTTCCCTCCCAAACCGAGCTTATTTATATGAATGGTAGAAAGCGACGATTCTCCGGCTAATGCCTGACGGACTACTAACCCCGAACCAAAAGCAGCCAAAGCTGCCGTTTTCAAAAATCTCTCCTGTTCTGCATTCTTTTATTTATAAAAGGGGTTCTTATTTGTGGTATTCATTCCTTTCTCCTTATTTATATAAGGTAAGAAACGGACAGCAAAAAGTAAACGCTTCGTGTTAAATTCATCATAGTTTTGATCCGCAGGATTCATGCTGCTGACGTGCACATCTCCCAACGCGTGGATAAACTGCTTGTTTCCGAGGTAAATGCCGACGTGAGAAATACTTTCTTTACGTTCCGCAGTCGCTTTCCGGCCGAAAAACACCAGATCCCCCCGTTTGACATTAGAGAAGTCAGGGGCAATATCAATATGTTCGCCCACATAGGCCTGCTGAGAGGCATCTCTAGGGATAATAATGTCATGCATAAAAAGTACGGTTCGTACCAGTCCGCTACAATCCACTCCCTTGGAAGAGGTTCCTGCCCAAAGATAAGGAATTCCTATCATTGAGTAAGCGGTTTCAATGATGCTTTCAACATCTTGTTTCAGTGAAGCACGCCATTTTGTTTCCGGTTGGGAAATGGATTTCGAAAGATATGCTTTCCGACCGTCGGGATAAGATACTTGATAGAAATGTCTTTTGTTCCCCTCCCACTTCAAACGATTGCCCGCAACAACATCGGATACGGGTTGGGAACTCTCATCCGGCTTTTCATACGCAAATCCGTAGTGCGAGGTAACCACTATCTTTTCCGCCCGGTTCCATTCATCATACCGTTCTTTCGACATGGGGGTAATCACCATCCGGTGCACCCATCCGGTATAATCATCCGGTGTTTGTATCTCGTACCAACCGTTATACTGAAGTACCTTGACCGGCATTCCCAACAATGCCTGCGTACTCATACCGGAAGTAAATTTGCCTTCCTCGCGCAAATTGCAAACTGAAATATGTACTACCCCATAAGCCGAATCGGCAGGCATGGGGCGTATTTCCTGTGCTTTCAGGCTAGCTGCCGTCATCGCCAGAAAACAATAGGAAAAGGAGGATATTCTTCTTCATTAAAATCCATTTTAATGATAGCAAAGTTAGAAATTATTTCTATTTGTGACACTTTCTTTGGCTAAAACAAAATAAATGACGTATTTTTGCAGTCTAAAGCAGTTGGCCGGTCTGTCGCGTGCATGTTTCGTGCAGGAGGAAAGTCCGGGCAACATAGAGCATCCTACTTCCTAACAGAAAGCTGTCCGCGAGGGTAGAGTAACGTAGAAGAAAATAACCGCCGCTCCTTTCGGGGAGAGGTAAGGGTGAGAAGGTGGGGTAAGAGCCCACCAGTCGCATGGCGACATGCGGGCTGTACGTCTTAGGAGTTGTAAGGTCATGTAAACCGGCGTTATGAGAGTTGCTCGCTCCATGTCGGAGGGTAGACCGCTAAAGTGTCGTGGTGACACGCCACTCAGATAAATGACAGGCACCTGATATAATTAAAGATTAATAATCGGAAATTATATGGGGTACAGAACTCGGCTTATAGGCTGACTGCTTTTTCTTTTAATTATCCATTTAATTACAAATGACTAATGGATGAGGATCGACTGTTCGAGCAAGGCTGTTGTAATCAGTAATTAGTTGCTTGCAATTAGTAATCAGCGAAGAACCATGAAGAAGAAAATCACCGATATATGGAAGTTTCTTACGTATGACATCTGGCGCATTACGGAAGACGAAGTGACCCGGACCAAGTTCTCACTCTACAATATTATAAAGACCGTCTATCTTTGCATCAACCGGTTTACCAAAGACCAAATGGCCAATAAGGCTTCTGCACTGACATATAGCACATTGCTTGCCATTGTACCGATACTTGCCATTCTGTTTGCCGTAGCACGCGGTTTCGGATTTGACAACCTGATGGAACATCAGTTCCGCAACGGCTTCGGAGGGAATATAGAAACAACGGAGGCCATTCTCTCATTTGTCAATTCCTATCTTTCACAGACTAAAGGAGGTATTTTCATTGGAGTCGGTTTGGTGATGTTGTTATGGACGGTTATCAATCTGGTCAGTAATATTGAAATCACCTTCAACCGTATCTGGGAAGTGAAAAAAGCACGATCCATGTATCGCAAGATTACGGACTATTTCTCCATGTTCCTGCTGATGCCGATTCTGATCGTGGTATCCGGAGGACTTTCCCTGTTTATGAGCACCATTCTCAAACAGATGGATGATTTCGTTCTGCTCGCTCCTGTCATGAAATTCATGATACGGCTTATTCCTTTCGTCCTGACATGGCTGATGTTCACCGGACTGTATATCTTTATGCCGAATACGAAAGTGAAATTCAAGCATGCACTCATTGCAGGTATTCTGGCAGGGTCCGCTTATCAGGCTTTTCAGTTTCTGTACATCAACAGCCAGTTGTGGGTGTCAAAGTACAATGCCATTTATGGTAGTTTTGCCGCACTCCCCCTATTTCTGCTTTGGTTGCAGATATCCTGGACAATCTGTTTGTTTGGAGCCGAACTGACGTATGCCGGACAAAATATCCGCAGCTTCAGCTTTGACCAGGACACCCGTAACATCAGCAGACGATACCGGGATTTTATATCCATCCTGATTATGTCACTCATAGCCAAACGATTCGAAAAGAACAAACCGCCCTATACGGCTGCAGAAATATCGGAAGAACACCAGATTCCTATCCGGCTGACAAACCAAGTACTTTATCAGTTACAGGAAATAGAATTGATTCACGAGGTGGTTACCGACGAAAAAAGTGAAGAAATCGGTTACCAGCCTTCAATGGATATCAATCAATTGAATGTGGCTGTCCTGCTAGACCGTTTGGACACATACGGCTCCGAGAATTTCAAAATTGACAAAGACGAAGAATTCAACGACGAATGGAAGGTGCTGACCGAATCCAGAGAAGAATACTATAAAAAAGCAAGTAAAGTATTACTGAAGGATTTGTAGGAAGGACAAACCTTAAATCGCGAAAATAAACTTAACACAATTAGATTAGAAAAAATGAAAAAGCTACTGCTAAGTGCATTTGTCATCTGTCTAGCAGGGACAAGCATTGCACAAGAATCTCCTTTATGGATGCGCCACTGCGCTCTTTCGCCAGACGGAACCACCATTGCATTCACCTACAAAGGAGACATCTACACGGTACCGTCAACCGGCGGACGTGCCACACAAATCACTACCAATCCGGCTTTTGATACGGAACCGGTGTGGAGTCCCGACAGCAAACAGATTGCCTTTGCATCGGACCGAATGGGAAGTCTCGACGTTTTCGTCGTATCCAGTGAAGGAGGAACGCCCCAGCGACTGACCACTCATTCGGGCAGTGAGAAACCCGTTGCCTACAAAGATAGCAAACACATTTTATTCACAGCCAACATTGCTCCCTCTGCCGAAGATGCCGGATTTCCTTCCGGTCAGTTCCAGCAAGTATACGAAGTGCCCGTGACGGGAGGACGCCCCACTATGTTCTCATCCATGCCAATGGAATGCATCTCTATCAATAAGGAGGGAGTGATGCTCTATCAAGACAAGAAAGGATACGAAGACTATTGGCGTAAACATCAGGTATCCCCTATTGCCCGCGACATCTGGACATACACTCCCGGAAAAGCCCCTATTTATCAAAAACAAACAACTTTCGGAGGTGAAGACCGCGAACCGGTATGGAGTCCTGATGGTCAATCATTCTATTATCTAAGTGAAGAGAAAGGTTCCTTCAATATATTCCAACGTACTCCCGGAGCCACTACTTCCCGACAAATCACTTTCCATACCAAACATCCCGTACGCTTTCTAAGCATTTCAACTACAGGCACGCTTTGTTATGGTTATGACGGTGAGATTTATACACTTGTTCCGGGCAAACAACCCCAAAAGGTGAACATTAGTATTCTGGCAGACAAGAATGACAAAGATATTATCCGCCAAATCAAATCCAACGGAGCTACCGATATCGCTGTGTCTCCCAAAGGAAAAGAAGTTGCATTCATTATGCGCGGTGATGTTTACGTAACCTCCATTGACTACAAAACAACCAAACAAATCACCAACACACCCGATCAGGAACGTAACATCAGTTTCGCACCCGACGGACGCACACTCGTCTATTCTTCAGAACGCGATGGATTGTGGCAGCTTTACACTTCCACCATCGTACGCAAAGAGGAGAAACAATTCACCTATGCCACAGAATTGAAAGAAGAACGTTTGACAAACTCCAAAGTGGCTTCTTTCCAACCACAATTCAGTCCTGACGGTAAAGAGGTTGCTTTCCTCGAAAACCGTACCGCTATCCGTGTCATCAATCTGAAAAGCAAGGCTGTACGCACAGTGATGGATGCCAAATATCAATATTCTTATGCCGACGGTGACCAATGGTTCCAATGGAGCCCTGACAGCAAATGGATTCTATCAGACTTCATCGGCATAGGAGGCTGGAACAATAAAGACGTCGTTTTGCTGAAAGCCGACGGAAAAGGCGAAATGGTCAATCTTACCGAAAGCGGATACAGCGACAGCAACGCCAAATGGGTGTTGGGTGGAAAAGCGATGATATGGAACAGTGACCGTGCCGGATACCGTAGCCATGGTAGCTGGGGAAGTGAAGACGACACCTATATTATGTTTTTCGACGTCGATGCCTACAACCGCTTCCTGATGAGCAAAGAAGACATAGCCTTACTTGAAGAAGCGGAAAAGGCAGAGAAAGCAGAAAAAGAAAAAGCCAAGAAAGAAAAGGCAGAGAAGAAAGAAGATACTAAAGACAGTAAGAAGAAAACTGCCCAGAATGAGAATGCGAAAAAGACAGTACAGAGGTAAAACCTCTTACATTCGATTTGGAAAATCGTTTTGACCGTATCGTTCGTCTAACTGTAAATTCTTCCCGCCTGGGTGACGCTGTCATGAGTCCGAAGGGTGATATTCTTTATTACCTGGCAGCTTTTGAAGGAGACTACGACCTTTGGGAGCATAAACTGAAAGAAAACACAACTAAAATATTATTAAAAGGAGTTGGCGGCGGCTCACTCATACCGGATAAAGAAGGAAAGAATATCTTTATGTGCACAGGCGGCCGATTGAAGAAAATAGAGATTGCCGGTAGCAAAATTACACCGATAGAATTTGAAGCATTCTTCGATTACCGCCCTTATGATGAACGTGCATACATCTTCGACCACGTTTGCCAGCAAGTAAATGACAAATTCTATATTGCCGACCTGCATGGAGTAGACTGGAAAGGATATAAAAAAGCATACGAACGCTTCTTGCCCCACATCAGTAACAATTATGACTTCACAGAAATGTTGAGTGAATTGCTCGGCGAACTGAACGGCTCCCATACCGGAGCCCGGTTTGCAGCAGGAGGCAGCGCAATGCCTACCGCTACTCTGGGAGTCTTTTATGATGAGTCATACAACGGTGCCGGTTTAAAGATCAAGGAAATCATGAAGCAAAGTCCTTTCACCCAGAAAAAAACAGAAGTGAAGGCAGGTTGCATCATTGAAAAAGTAGACGGCACAACGATTGAAGCCGGTGCTGATTACTTCCCGTTATTTGAAGGCAAAGTCGGACGCAAAGTAGTACTTACCGTATACGATCCTTCCACTAAAAAACGTTTTGAAGAAACAGTAAAAGCAATCAGCTATGGAACTCAAAGCGAGCTGCTTTACAAACGTTGGGTAGAGCGTTGCGCCAAGAAAGTTGAAGAGCTTTCCGGCGGACGCATTGCTTATGTACATATTAAAGGTATGGACAGCCCCAGCTTCCGCAAGATCTATTCCGAATTGCTCGGTCGTTATCGTAATAAAGAAGCCGTAGTGGTAGATACCCGCCATAATGGTGGTGGATGGCTGCACGATGATGTGGTCACCTTACTTAGCGGAAAGGAATATCAACGTTTCGTGCCACGCGGACAATATATCGGCAGCGATCCATTCAACAAATGGCTGAAAGCCTCATGCATGCTAACTTGTGAAGACAATTACAGCAATGCACATGGCACTCCTTACGTATATAAGACTCTAGGCATTGGTAAACTGATAGGCGCCCCGGTGGCAGGAACGATGACAGCCGTGTGGTGGGAGCGCCAGATAGATCCGTCTATTGTATTCGGTATCCCACAGGTAGGTTGCATGGATATGCAAGGCAACTATCTCGAAAATCAGACCTTGCAACCTGATATTCTAGTCTATAACGAACCGACAGCCAGCCTGAAAGGAGAAGACGCGCAACTGAAAGCAGCAGTAGACTACCTATTAAAAGATTTGTCAAAAAAGAAATAAATACTGCATTATTGATGCCGCCGGAAAAGCGGCATCAATAATAAGTTAATTATCAACACCTTAGAAAATCCATTATTGGTTTTAAAGAAACAGGTCGTTCCTTTAAAAGGAAAGCATCGTTGGTTTTAAAGGAAGGGAACGTTCCTTTTAAACCAACGATGCTTTCTGTTATATGCTTATCCTAAAAGCCTAAGAATATAATTATTTTTCAATCAATAACGATTGTATGAAATCACCTTTTCTTTCGGCTTCCTCGTCTTCTTACGTTTTTCCTTTGCCGGATAGCCAATGACAATATCCAGCAATAAACGTTTCGAAGCAGGAATACCGGCAAGTTGTTTCATCTCTTTTTCATCGAACCAACCCAGAATACAAGAGCCCAATCCTTCGGCTTCAGCAGCCAGAGAAATATGAGCAGCCGCTATTCCAATGTCGATCAACGGGAAATGCTTGCCTTTAACCTTTCCACCAAGCAGGGAAGTGATATTAGCAGATTCTTCTACAACCAGAATATGCACGGGAGCATCTTTGGCAAACTTATTCATTCCCAAGCCAGCAGCAGCTTTCCCGGCTTTTTGAGCCAGTTCCTTGTCTGTGATGACCACAAACCTCCAAGGTTGTGCGTTGCAGGCCGAAGGCGCCAAACGTGCAGCTTCAAGCACCCGTTCCAACTTTTCCGGCTCCACCGGACGTTCCTTATCATACGAACGGTCACTTTGACGAGCCTGCACCAATTGAAGAAAATCAGTATATGCCATTTCCAATCCTCCGGTCACTTATTTATATTTCCTTATTTATATTGAATCATCCGGCTGATATACTTGCCGATAATATCAAATTCGATATTTACCACACTGCCAATCTCAAATGTATGGAAGTTCGTATGCTCGTAAGTATAAGGAATGATAGCCACCTGGAAAGTATCATCCGTCGGATTACATACCGTCAGGCTAACGCCGTTCACAGTCACCGAACCCTTATCCACAGTGATATATCCGCGTTTCGCCATCTCCTTGTCAAACGCATACCGGAATGTAAAATACCAACTGCCTTCCGCATCCTTAATATCAATACAAGTGGCAGTCTGGTCCACATGCCCCTGAACGATATGTCCATCCAGCCGACCGTTCATCATCATGCTACGTTCAACGTTCACCTTATCCCCCACTTTCAACAAACCGAGGTTAGAACGCTCCAACGTTTCTTTCATGGCAGTCACCGTATACGTATCATCCGTCAGAGTCACCACCGTCAGGCATACACCATTGTGAGAAATACTCTGGTCAATTTTCAACTCATTCACAAACGAACACTTAAATGTAAAGTGTATATTCTCCTGGTCTTTCACCAGTGCTACCAAAGTAGCATATTCTTCTACGATTCCAGAAAACATAATTTTATTTACTATTTTACGATTTACTATTTACTATTTTGATTTACTATTTTACGATTGAAAATACTCTTTTAATGCAAGGGTCAAAGATACGAATTAGAAAGGAGCTTAAAAAATAAGAGCAAAAAAAATAGGGCTTTTCACAAAGCCCCATTTTTCAGTTTTCAATAGGTATTAGTTTTTTTTTAAGGTAAAAAGATTGTTTTCAGGATAACGGTGCAAATATAGGCGGTTTTACCGATACTATCCAAATTATAAAACATGTCATATAACATCTTTTTGAAAATTCTTTGGATTTATTATCATTTGAAGCAAAAACTCCTGTAACTTGTCCGTTACAGGAGACAAATATAAGATAATTTTTTAAGGAGCCCTAATTTCTGTTTAAAAATCGGCAGAAAATTACTTTTCCGGGTAATTTTCATCCGTTTTTCCACGATGTTTTAACACTTTGGCATCAATGAAGAAAACAATCTCCTCGGCAATGTTGGTAATATGATCTCCCGAGCGTTCCAGTTTACGGAACACACTGACTAAATCTACGCAAGTATGTACAGCTTCCGGATGTTCGATAATATAGTCTGAAAGAATCCCTGTTGCATCCGCATTGATTTCATCCAGCAAATTATCCTTGGCAAACACTCCTGCCGCCAAATCATTACTCTCTTCATTCAAGGCACGTTTCGCCAGTTCCAGCATCGACAACACCTCTGCCTGCATTTCTGCCAGGCGAAGACGAGACAACAGTTCCGCATCTAATACCGGTTCTTTGCAACGAAGTACAAAACGGGCGATCCCTTCCGCAAAGTCACCTAAACGTTCCAAGTTCGTATTGATTTTCAACATAGCCAACACAAAACGAAGATCAATCGCCACCGGATTATACAATGCGATAATATCTTCCACATCACTATCTATCTTCAATTCGAAAGCATTCACTCTGCGTTCGCGAACCATCACCTGTTGAGCCAACTCCTTGTCAAGGGTCAACACAGCCTCTCCGGCACGGTCAAGCTGATTGTACACCAAGGTCCACATTTCATCAATTTCCTTCTTCAATAGGATGAGTTCCGATTCTATAAACTTTACCATAGTCTATTATATATAAATGATTAATATTCTGCTAATTAGATTTCAGAGATAAATTTTAAGCACGGATTACACGGATGACGCTGTTGCTTTAAACAAGCATATTTCTAAAAACCGTGAAATCCGTGTAATCCGTGCCTAATTCATTACCCGAAACGTCCCGTTATGTAATTCTGGGTAGCCTCCTTCTCCGGATTGGTGAATATCTTTTTCGTCTGATCGAATTCCACCATTTCTCCCATATAGAAAAACGCCGTCTTATCACTGACACGGGCTGCCTGCTGCATATTATGCGTAACGATTACAATCGTATAATCCTTCTTCAGTTCATGAATCAACTCCTCCACTTTCGCCGTAGAAATAGGATCGAGCGCAGAGGCAGGTTCATCCATCAGCAATACCGAAGGAGAGACAGCCATCGCACGGGCAATACAAAGACGCTGCTGCTGTCCGCCGGACAGTGCATAAGCCGATTCCTTCAACTTATCTTTCACCTCCTCCCAAAGAGCCGCTCCTTTCAACGTTTCCTCTACACGCTGGCGGATGAAAGCATTATCTTTTATTCCGTTCACACGAAGTCCGTAAGCCACATTCTCGAATATGCTTTTCGGGAAAGGATTGGGACGTTGGAACACCATTCCCACATTCTTGCGGAGTTCGTCCACTTCCACGCCTTTCGCATAGATATTATGTCCGTCGATACAGATTTCTCCCTCCAGACGGGTAGCAGGAATCAAATCATTCATCCGGTTGAAAAGCCGGAGGAAAGTAGACTTACCGCAACCGGACGGTCCGATAAAAGCAACAACCGATTTTTCCTCAATCTGCATGCTGATGCCCTTCAATGCATGAAAGTCCCCATACCAGAAGTTCACATCACGCGTATCAATTTTCACTGTATCCATATACTAATTTAGTTCGTTTTTACTCTTTTCTCAAAATACTTTCTCAAGGCATTAGCCAGCAGATTCACCAACAGGATCATCATAATCAATACCAATGCCGTGCCATAAGCCAGCGGCAGTTGTGCCTCCATATCCGTTCCACTGGTGGAAATCACATACAAATGGTAAGGCAAGGCCATACACTGATCCAGAATGCCGGTAGGCAGTTGCGGCAGGAAGTATGCGGCACAAGTAAACAGAATCGGCGCCGTCTCTCCCGAAACACGTCCCAATGCGAGAATCAACCCTGTTATAATGTTCGGCATACCCATCGGCAGAATGACGCGTCCTATCGTCTGCAACTTCGTCGCTCCCAATGCCCGGCTACCTTCACGCATACTGTCAGGAATGGCTTTCAAGGCTTCCTCCGTTGTCCGGATAACCAAAGGTACGCAAAGCAAACCTAATGTCAAAGAGCCTGCCAGAATACTATCACCGAACCCCATATAATTGACAAACAGCGCCATACCGAACAATCCGAATACGATGGAAGGAATACCGCTCAAGTTATTGGTCATCACCCGGATAAAGCGTACCAACCTGCCTTTCGGCGCATACTCATTCATATAAATACCACTCATCACCCCTATCGGAAATGCAAACAGCGCACTTCCCACCATCAGATAGAAGGTACCTACAATAGCCGGCCAGATACCGCCACCCGTCATTCCGTCCGTAGGAGCCGAAGTGATGAAATCCCAACTGATAGTACCGATTCCCTTATAGATGATAAATCCCAGAATCGCAAACAATATCAATACAATGCAAAGACTCAACAACCGGAAAATTCCGAAAGCAAATTTCTGCGAACGGTGTTTAGCTTTATTATTACTCCGTATTTCCATCTTATTTACTACGTTTTAATCCTTTAGAAGAAATATATTCCACACTAAAGTTGATAATCAATGTAATGAAGAACAGTACGACACCCAACAGGAACAATGCCTGATAGTGCGGACCACCTGCAGGAGCCTCTCCCAGTTCGGCGGCAATCGTAGCCGGAATGGTACGCAAAGGCTCAAGAATAGTTGTCGGAATCACGGCCGCATTACCCGTCACCATCAATACCGCCATCGTCTCCCCGATAGCACGTCCGATGCCAAGTACCACACCGGATGTAATACCCGAAATAGAATAAGGAATCACTACCTTATATATAGTCTGCCATTGAGAAGCCCCCAATGCCAGGCTCGCTTCCCGCATTGCACGCGGACAGTTGCGCATCGCATCCTCCGTCACCGTTATGATGGTAGGCAATGCCATAATAGCCAGTACGATACTCCCTGCCAGGCCGCTCTCTCCTACCGGAAGATTAAACAACTTCTGAATCAACGGAACAATGACAATCAACCCGAAAAAGCCATAGACCACCGAAGGAATACCGCTCAACAGTTCGATAATCGGTTTCAGCCAGTTCCGCACTTTCGGGTTTGCCACTTCAGACATATAGATAGAAACCGAAAGCCCGAACGGCAAAGCAAAAAGAATGGCGAACAAACTCACCCACAACGTACCGGTAATCAACGGCAGAAAGCCGAATTGAGCTGCCGGAGTGGCCGTAGGAAACCATTCGGCACCCGCAAATACATCTTTCACGGAAATGGTGTTATCTTCTATGAAATGCACCGCGTCCGGATGAACAATAAACTTCTGCGGAACAAAAGCTACGATACCCGGTGTTTTCTCTACCAGTTCCGTAATCTTGTCGCCTGCATATTCATAAGCAGGTCCCAGCTCCTCTTCCGTATAATACTGCGTTATATCCTCCAAACGAAAAACCCGGATAGGGAGATCTTCCCCACCGAGCTCCTTCCAGTTTGTAATCTCCTCATCAAAAACATTTTTTATCTGTGCAGGGCTCAACACACTAACTTTGTTGCTCTTATTCAGCGCCAACACATATCCCTCTTCAATCACCTTGCTCTTGAACAGCCCGAAAGCTTCCGTGAAAAGGAAGAGTACAATCAGCAGAATAGTAATACTTGTCACGAAACCGCTACAAGTCAACATTCCTTCCACAATCCTTTCAAATACCTTTTTCATACCTACTATGATTTCTGATGCAAAGAAAGCGTCTCTTTATTAAGGAGGTGTGACTAATGTTTGAAGGAAATGTTTCAATCGTATTACATTTGTGTTACAAGCAATATTTCCATTCCGGATGAAATGGAAATGTAATATCCGATTGCTTAATTTGCAAAGTCAATAAAAAGAAGAAATATGAAAGTGAGAAGAAACTTATTAATCGCCCTTTCCTTACTCTCGCTCGGTGCCAACGCGCAACGTATAAAAGGTAGCGACACGGTACTACCTGTCGCACAACAGACAGCAGAGCGGTTTATGAACCAGCATCCGGATGCCCGTGTCACAGTAACCGGTGGCGGAACCGGTGTGGGTATCTCCGCCTTAATGGAGCATACAACGGACATTGCGATGGCCTCCCGCCCGATCAAGTTCAGCGAGAAGATGAAAATTAAAGCGGCAGGAGAAGAAGTAAACGAAGTGATTGTTGCCTACGACGCCCTCGCCGTGGTGGTGCATCCCTCCAATCCGGTGAAACAGCTGACCCGCCAACAACTGGAGGATATTTTCCGGGGGAAGATAACCAACTGGAAACAGGTAGGGCGGAGACAACCGAAAAATAGTGGTCTACTCGCGTGAAACATCGTCCGGTACTTACGAATTTTTCAAAGAGAGCGTATTGAAAAATAAAAACTACATGGCAAGCAGCCTTTCCATGCCGGCAACGGGCGCCATTATCCAGTCTGTCAGCCAGACCCAAGGAGCCATCGGATATGTCGGACTTGCCTACGTATCTCCCCGTGTCAAAACGCTTTCCGTATCTTATGACGGAAGCCACTACGCCACCCCTACGGTAGAGAATGCCACCAACAAGACCTACCCTATCGTCCGCCCGCTTTACTACTATTATAATGTAAAAAATAAGGAACAAGTTAGTCCCCTGATTCAGTTTATTCTTTCATCCGACGGACAGGAGATTATAAAAAAGAGCGGTTATATTCCGGTTAAATAAAAAAAATGTCCTACTTTTGTAGCCTAAATACAGATAACATTAACCGTTATGACAGATATTAAAAACGAAGAAGCAGGCGAAAAGAAAAGCTTGAACTTTATTGAACAGGCAGTAGAGAAAGACTTGAAAGAAGGTAAAAATGGTGGAAAAGTGCAGACGCGTTTCCCGCCCGAGCCCAACGGCTACCTTCACATCGGCCATGCCAAAGCTATTTGCCTTGATTTCGGCATCGCAGAAAAACACGGCGGTGTATGTAACCTTCGTTTCGACGACACAAACCCTACCAAGGAAGATGTGGAATATGTAGAAGCTATCAAAGAAGATATCCAATGGTTAGGCTACCAGTGGGGAAATGAATATTATGCTTCTGACTACTTCCAGCAATTATGGGATTTCGCGATCCGCCTGATACAGGAGGGAAAAGCATATATCGACGAACAAAGTTCCGAACTGATCGCACAGCAGAAAGGCACGCCTACCCAACCGGGTGTGGAAAGCCCTTACCGGAACCGTCCTATCGAAGAGAGCCTCGAACTTTTTAAGAAAATGAATAGCGGCGAGATCGAAGAAGGCGCCATGGTGCTCCGTGCCAAGATTGACATGGCTAATCCGAATATGCACTTCCGCGATCCGATTATTTACCGTGTAGTGAAACACCCGCACCACCGTACGGGTACTACCTGGAAAGCTTATCCGATGTATGACTTCGCCCACGGACAGAGTGACTTCTTCGAAGGAGTGACTCATTCTCTGTGTACACTTGAATTTG
The DNA here is from genome assembly GCF_024793605.1 of Bacteroides sp. BFG-637. Taxonomy (NCBI): domain Bacteria; kingdom Pseudomonadati; phylum Bacteroidota; class Bacteroidia; order Bacteroidales; family Bacteroidaceae; genus Bacteroides; species Bacteroides sp. BFG-637. The sequence goes on from NZ_JANUPD010000002.1 coordinate 5,567,317, forward strand.
TGGTACACCGTCCGCTTTACGACCTCTTCATCGATTGGTTGAAAGAAGGAAAAGACCTGAACGACAACCGTCCCCGTCAGACTGAATTCAACAAACTGAATCTAAGCTACACCCTGATGAGCAAACGTAACCTGCTCACACTGGTGAAAGAAGGATTGGTAAACGGATGGGACGACCCCCGTATGCCGACTATCTGCGGTTTCCGCCGTCGCGGTTATTCACCGGAGTCCATTCATAAGTTTATCGATAAAATCGGTTATACCACTTACGATGCCCTGAACGACATCGCCCTGTTGGAAAGCTCTGTCCGGGATGATTTGAACAGCCGTGCTACCCGTATATCTGCCGTTATCAACCCGGTAAAACTGATTATCACCAACTATCCGGAAGGACAGGTTGAGGAACTGGAAGCAATCAACAATCCGGAAGATCCGGAAGCAGGAAGTCACCTGATCGAGTTCAGCCGCGAGTTGTGGATGGAACGCGAAGACTTCATGGAAGATGCTCCCAAGAAATATTTCCGCATGACACCGGGACAGGAAGTACGTCTCAAAAATGCTTATATCGTGAAATGTACCGGTTGCAAGAAAGACGAAAACGGTGTAATCACAGAAGTATATTGCGAATATGACGCAAATACCCGCAGTGGTATGCCGGATGCTAACCGCAAGGTGAAAGGTACGCTCCACTGGGTAAGCTGTAACCACTGCCTGCAAGCAGAAGTACGTTTGTACGACCGCCTGTGGAAAGTGGAAAATCCACGCGACGAACTGGCTGCCATCCGCGAAGCAAAAAATTGTGAAGCACTGGAAGCCATGAAGGAAATCATTAATCCGGACTCATTGAAAATTCTGCCCAACTGCTACATAGAGAAGTTCGCAGCTACCCTGCCTCCACTCTCCTACCTGCAGTTCCAACGGATCGGTTACTTTAATATCGATAAAGAATCAACCCCGGAAAAACTAATCTTCAACCGCACAGTAGGGTTGAAAGACACATGGGGGAAGATTAATAAATAACTAAGCTTTCAAGCTTAACTTTACAATGGGGCTGTGTCAAAAGGATCATCATCAAAACTTTTGCAACAGCCCCATCTTAGCAATTAAAAATCTAAAATAAAATGGGTAGGAAAAATTCACCATCAGCAAAAAAGGAACTAGTCACACTAATCACAAACTACGAAGAAGCAAAAGCAGAAAACCGACAACTTTATCTGGATGCTGACCAATTGGCTGACATCGCTGACTGGTATGCCTCCGAACGAAAATTCAAAGAAGCACAAGAAGCAATCACTTACGGGCTTAAAATACATCCGGGAAATACAGATTTGCTTATAGAACAAGCCTATCTTTACCTGGACACCCAAAAGCTACAAAAAGCAAAGAAAGTGGCAGATTCAATTACCGAAGAATTTGACTCCGAAGTGAAACTGCTGAAAGCCGAACTATTGCTGAATGGAGGAAAACTGGAAGAAGCCCAATGGCTGTTAAGCACAATAGCGGATGCCGACGAACTGGAAACAATCATTGATGTTGTCTTTCTCTATCTGGACATGGGATATCCGGAAGCAGCCAAAGAATGGCTCGACAAAGGGAAATCCCGCTATGCCGAAGATGAAGAATATATGGCTCTCACAGCCGATTATCTGGCATCGACCCATCAGGTAGAACCGGCCATCACCTATTACAACAAACTCATTGACAAATCCCCGTTCAACCCGTCCTACTGGATGGGGCTGGTGAAATGTTACTTTGTTCAGGAACAAATAGACAAAGCCATCGAAGCCTGTGATTTTGCATTGGCAGCCGACGATCAGTACGGAGAAGCTTACGCCTACAAGGCACATTGTTTCTTCTATCTGAACAATTCGGATGAAGCCATCGAGAATTACCAAAAGGCGATTGAGTTCAAATCCATTCCCCCCGAACTGGGTTATATGTTTATGGGAATATCCTATGGCAATAAAGAAGAATGGCAGAAAGCCGATGACTATTACGACAAAGTAATCGCACGTTTTGAAGAAAACGGAGACAAACAGTCTATTTTATTGATAGACACTTATACCAGCAAAGCTTTCGCCCTGTCACATCTGGCAAGGTATGAAGAAGCGCATGAGTTATGCGAAAAAGCCAAAGAGATAAACCCGAATGAGGGATTGATTTATCTGACAGAGGGGAAACTATACCTCGCAGAGGAACTGGAAGACGAAGCTGCCATCTCTTTCGAAAAAGCGATAGAGACGAACCCTAACATAGAAATGTGGTATATGATTGCCTCTGCTTATTCGGAAAGTGACTATCTGTTCGAAGCGAAAGAATACTTTGAGAAAGCATACCAGATGAATCCGAAATACGAAGATGTGACGGAGAAATTGAGTGTTCTTTGCCTTATGCACGGCGAAATCGACAACTTCTTTAAATATAATAAGGAATGCGAGCATCCATTGGAAGAAGACATGATTCTGGATCTGTTGAACAGTCCCGAACATAGAGAAGAAGACGAAAGAACTCTCAAAGAAGTATGGGAACGCATGAAAAAAGAGAATAAGAAAAAACCGAAAGGAAAAAAATAAATCAATTTATAAATTCTATCCTCAAAAAACATGGAATCAGTAGCAGAACTTCTTAAATGGGTATTAGAAAACTTGAACTATTGGGTAGTCACCATTTTTATGGCTATCGAAAGCTCTTTTATTCCCTTCCCCTCGGAAGCCATAGTGCCACCTGCCGCATGGAAAGCAATGGCTGACGACAGTATGAATATCTTTCTCGTCATCCTATTTGCAACCATAGGAGCCGATATCGGTGCATTAGTAAATTATTACCTCGCCCGTTGGCTGGGTCGCCCTATCATTTATAAATTTGCTAACAGTCGTTTAGGGCACATGTGCCTTATTGATGAAGAAAAAATACATCATGCGGAAGAATATTTCAGAAAGCACGGTGCAGCTTCCACTTTCTTTGGCCGCCTCATTCCGGCTGTACGCCAACTTATCAGTATTCCCGCAGGATTAGCCGGCATGAAAATAGGTTCTTTCCTGCTTTATACAACTCTCGGCGCTGCTATATGGAACAGTATATTAGCTTTGCTCGGATACCTGATTTACCGTTTTACAGACCTCAAAACGACTAATGATGTCTATGTAATGGCAACCGAATACAGTCACGAAATTGGCTATGTCATTATAGCAGTGGTGGTAATGGTAATCGGTTTTCTGGCTTATAAAGGGCTGAAAAAGAAAAAATAAGTATTAAGTATTAAGTATTAGGTATTAACCGTAGCTGGTATTTTGCTCTAATTGTTGTTTACACAATTAATCAAACAGCCATGGTAATACTTAATACCTAATACTTGGTACTTAGAAATTAAACTGGACTCCTACTCCCAATATCTCTTTAAATTGCACACGAGCACCTTTTGTACCATCCTTTTGCACGATTTTCACATCATCGTCATACATCAGGTTAGTAGTAAGTGTGGTTGAGAACCATTTATTGATAATCATATTTATTTGTACTTCCCAGTTCACATCTATGTTCAGCGGCTTATGCAGATAATCGGAATATAGATCCAAACGTGAATATACTGTCATATTCTTTAAGAATTCATATTTAGCTTCTCCTTTCAAGTTAGCACCGAAGCTGGATAATAGATGTTTGCCCGGATCAACTCCATAAGCTCCTTCGTCAGAGAGACGGTCATTGAGTACAAATGTTCCGCGCCACGCAGCCGGAGACAATACAACGGTAAATATCTTACCCGGATCATACGTAAAGCCCAAACCGGTAGTCAAATAGGCAGGAGCCATAAATTCGGAGATAGCAATGTCTTTATTAACAGAGTAATCATATCCCGGAGAAAACTGTGTCTGGAAAGTGGCGAATGCACTGGCATACCAGTTTTTGGCAATAGAATAGCCATAATTCGTATTCAAATAGATTTTATCATTCGCTTTCCGGGTTCCGTCATCACCAGTCTTATTTAATCCATAAGCCAGTTCAATACGGTTATTCCACAGATGTTTTCCTTTCTTATAGTTAATCTGATAAGTGCCCTGCAAGTCAAAGGCAACAGAGTTATCACCTCCGGCAGCCCAATTAGTGAGGCTCACTTGCGTTAGTTTCAGTCCGGCAAATCCTTCTTTTGTCCAGGGAGAAGTTTGTGTACTATCGGCAGTTTGGGCCGATAAAGTTCCAGCGCCCATACATAACAGGGCGATGAATAGAGTTTTCATTTTGTTCATGATAGTTGAGGTTTAGTGTAGAAAAAACACAACCTAACAAGAACGGAGCTATGGCAGTTTACCAAGCCTTTTACCAGTTCCCATTAGGTCAAAAAGTTTAAATAAGTATTAGGTGTTAAGTATTAAGTATTAGTCGTAGCCGCTGATTTGCCGCGGTTAATACTTAATACTTAATACTTTATTATTGTATCGCAGCTAAGGCTTTGTCATAATCAGGCTCCTGAGTGATTTCAGGAACAAGTTCCGTATATGCAATCTTGCCATCTTTGCCAATCACAACTACGGCACGAGCCAAAAGTCCTGCTAACGGCCCATCTGCCATACGCACTCCGTAACTTTCGTCGAAATCAGAGAAACGGAAATCAGACAATGGAATTACATTTTCAATACCTTCTGTCGTACAGAAACGGCCGTGTGCAAAAGGAAGATCCTTAGAAATAGCCAATACTACCGTATCTTTCAGTCCGGCAGCCATCTTATTAAACTTACGTACAGAAGTTGCACATACACTGGTATCCAGACTAGGGAAAATATTTAAAATCACATTTTTACCATTTAAATCTTTCAGAGAGAAAGAAGATAAATCTGTTTTTACCAGCTCGAAGTCAGGAGCTACCTTACCTACTTGTATAAATTCACCGATCAGTTTCACCGGTTGTCCTTTGAAATTTGTTGTTGCCATAATGCATGTATATTTAAAATTTACTTTATATAGGAAACAACTATTCCCCCAAATATGTTCACGGAAAACCTTTTCTAAATTCAATTTGTTATTCACCAACGAAATCACTTTAGTGTTCAATTTAAAATATAAAATGTATGGAAACTGTATTCAATGAGATTCAACATTCAGTAAAAAATTGGTGGACTTCTCTTCTTTTGGGAATCGTGTATATCATTGTAGCCCTTTGGCTCATGTTCTCACCCGTAAGCACCTATGTAGCTCTAAGCATCATTTTCAGTGTATCGATGCTGATAAGCGGTATTCTGGAAATCATCTTCGCTCTTAGCAACCGGAAAGGCGTCCCGAGCTGGGGATGGTATATCGTAGGAGGACTGATCGACCTCGTTCTGGGTATTTACCTGATTGCCTATCCGATGGTCAGTATGGAAGTTATTCCTTTCATTATCGCCTTCTGGCTTATGTTCCGCGGCTTCTCCTCCACCGGCTATTCCATCGACCTGAAACGTTACGGAACCCGCGACTGGGGCTGGTACATGGCTTTCGGTATTCTTGCCATCCTGTGCTCTCTTTTAATATTATGGCAACCCGCCATAGGAGCGCTCTACGCAGTGTATATGATTTCTTTTGCTTTCCTCATCATCGGACTTTTCCGTGTCATGCTTTCATTTGAACTAAAGAATCTACATAAAAGAAAATAAAAAGCTTTCGGCACTTACTTTGGGATTTTGTTTATCTTTGTAGGCAATTTACATCAATCAATTAATTAAAAAGGAAGAAAATTATGGCAATGCATACATGGTTTGAGTGCAAGATCCGTTATGAAAAAGTAATGGAAAACGGAATGCAGAAGAAAGTAACTGAACCTTATCTTGTTGACGCACTCAGTTTTACAGAAGCAGAAGCACGGATTATTGAAGAAATGACTCCGTTTATCTCCGGAGAATTTACCGTTTCGGATATTAAACGTGCCAACTATAGCGAACTTTTCCCCAGCGACGAAGAAAGTGCCGACCGCTGGTTCAAATGCAAACTTATTTTCATCACTCTGGATGAAAAAAGCGGTGCTGAAAAAAAGACTTCCACTCAAGTATTGGTACAAGCTGCCGACTTGCGTGACGCAGTCAAGAAGCTGGATGAAGGGATGAAAGGAACCATGGCTGATTATCAGATCGGTATGGTATCCGAAACTCCGCTCATGGATGTATATCCTTACAGCGCCGAACCGAATGACAAACCGGAGTTTGATCCGTCAAAAGCATAAGTAACAATGAGTATTGCTGACAATTTAAAGCAAGTGCTGGCCGAACTCCCGCAAGGAGTCCGGCTGGTTGCTGTCTCAAAATTCCATCCCAATGAAGCGATAGAAGAAGCATATCAGGCGGGACAGCGTATTTTTGGAGAAAGCAAAGTGCAGGAAATGACAGCTAAATACGAAAGTTTGCCCAAAGACATTGAATGGCATTTCATCGGACACCTGCAGACGAACAAAATCAAATACATGATACCATACGTAGCGATGATTCATGGAATTGATAGTTATAAACTGCTGGTCGAAGTCAACAAACAAGCTGTCAAAGCGGGACGTACAGTGAACTGCCTGTTGCAGATTCACGTTGCGCAGGAAGAAACCAAATTTGGTTTCAGTCCCGAAGAATGCAAGGAGATGTTGAATGCCGGAGAATGGAAAGAGCTGACTCATGTACGCATCTGCGGATTAATGGGGATGGCCAGCAACACCGATTGTATTGAACAAATCAATCGGGAATTTTGTTTACTAAATGGGCTCTTTAACGAGATAAAAACAACTTGGTTCATCCACTCCGATACTTTCTGTGAGCTATCAATGGGAATGTCACATGACTACCACGAAGCCATTGCCGCAGGAAGTACGCTGGTACGAGTAGGAAGCAAGATTTTCGGAGAACGAATTTACTGATTAAGTGTTAAAAAAAACATATTGCTATGACCGATTTAAAAACTACTTTCGCAGGGCTTTCCCTTAGAAACCCTATCATCATTAGTAGCTCGGGGCTGACCAACAGTGCCGGCAAAAACAAAAAATTGGCAGAAGATGGTGCCGGTGCAATTGTTCTGAAATCACTGTTTGAGGAACAAATCATGCTGGAAGCAGACCAACTGAAAGATCCGGCTTTCTATCCGGAAGCCAGTGACTATCTGGAAGAATACATCCGTGAACACAAGCTATCCGAATACCTGACTTTAATAAAAGAAAGCAAGAAGGTATGCCCCATTCCTATCATTGCCAGCATCAACTGCTACACTGATTCCGAATGGATTGACTTTGCAAAGATGATTGAAGAGGCCGGTGCCGATGCATTGGAAATCAATATCCTTGCCCTGCAATCGGAAGTGCAATATACATACGGTTCATTCGAACAACGCCACATTGATATTCTCCGCCACATCAAAAAAACAGTCAAGATACCTGTAATCATGAAACTGGGTGATAACCTGACAAATCCTGTGGCATTAATCGATCAGTTGTATGCCAACGGTGCAGCAGCAGTTGTTCTCTTCAACCGTTTCTATCAACCGGACATCAACATCGAAAAGATGGAGCATATTTCAGGAGAAGTATTCAGCAATGCTTCCGACCTTGCCACTCCGCTACGTTGGATCGGAATTGCGTCTGCAGTAGTAGACAAAATCGACTATGCAGCTTCCGGTGGTGTTGCCAACGCAGAATCAGTAGTGAAAGCTATCCTTGCCGGTGCTTCAGCCGTAGAAATTTGCAGTGCAGTCTATCTGAATACAAATGCATTCATCGGAGAAGCCAACCGCTTCCTCTCTGCATGGATGGAACGCAAAGGATTCAAAAATATAGCTCAATTCAAAGGCAAACTGAATATTAAGGATGTTCAGGGTGTTAATACATTCGAACGTACACAGTTCCTGAAATATTTCGGAAAGAAAGAATAATAAAGAAAAGCAAGAAGTAAAAATCAGGCACGGATTACACGGATTACGCGGTTTAAGATAATTGGAGAAACCGTGAAATCCGTGTAATCCGTGCCAAATTTATTTTTTCATCATTACAGCAAGTTACTTGCCAACTCACTCAATTCACTTCGTTCACCTTTCAGCAAATTGACGTGTGCAAAGATATTCTGGTCTTTCATACGATCAATCATGTATACCAGACCATTGGACTGACTATCCAGATAAGGTTGGTCAATCTGTTGGATATCTCCCGTAAATACCATCTTCGTACCTTCACCTGCACGGGTGATGATTGTCTTTATTTCATTCGGAGTCAGATTCTGCGCTTCGTCGATGATGCAATACATTTCGCTCAAACTACGACCACGGATAAATGCCAGAGCTTCAATCACCAGCTGCTCGCTTTTCTGCATATCTTCTATGCGCTTCACTTCGGTAGAGTTTGCAGCAAACTGACGTTTTATCACGTTCAGGTTATCAAATAACGGCTGCATATAAGGAGCCACTTTCTCCTGCGCGTCTCCCGGAAGGAAACCGATATCCTTATTGGAAAGCGCCACAACAGGACGTGCCAGCAAAATCTGTTTGTAATCCGTCAGTTTGCCCAAAGCAGCAGCCAAAGCCAGCAATGTCTTCCCCGTTCCTGCTTTTCCAGTCAGAGCCACCAGTTTGATTTCCGGGTCATTCAGAATCTCAAAAGCAAAACTCTGTTCCGCATTCCGTGGTTCGATTCCATAATTCTTGCCTTTCATCACACGAATAATAGAATGGGTAAAAGGATTGTAGCGTGCAAGCACACTATTCCGGTCACTCTTCAATATAAAACATTCATTGGGGTGAATCAAATCCTTAAAGTCGAATTCACTCAAGTCAATGCCCTCCTTTGAAGAATAAATACGGTCGATCAATGCCGGATCTACATTTTCAAAGATCTCATTGGACTTCTCGAACACATCTACGTTATACACCTTATCCGTAATATAATCCTCGCAAAGCAAACCGATGGAACGAGCTTTCATACGCAGATTCACATCTTTGGTCACCAAAATAGTCATCATTTCCGGATCCTCTTCGGTCAGGTATTCGGTTGCCGCCAAAATCAAATGGTCGGGTTTCTTTATAGGAAACGATTCCCACACTTTGGTAGCCGGTACATTGCTCGTCACCACAAACAGACGTCCCAATCCTTCGCCAAGCTTCACTCCGTCGGAGAAAAGCTCGTCGCTTGTCAGCACATCCAATTCGCGCACGAACTCACGAGCATTGAAATTTATCTGCTCGTTTCCTTTTTTGAACTTATCCAGTTCTTCGAGTACAACAAGAGGGAGGTAAATATCATTTTCCTGAAAATTCTTCAAGCAATTGTAGTCGTGAAGAATAACATTCGTGTCTAGCACAAAATTTTTCTTAGTTCCCATGATTTCTTAGATTTAAATGTTGATATTTGCAATCTCATTCGCCAATCCCCCATTTATAGTCAGATTGACGGTTCTAAAGATAAACAAATTAGCGGGCAATAAAGATTGCCCGACGTTAAATATTATAAAACATGGACTATCAGAACACTTTAAAGTACTTATATGAGAGTGCGCCAATGTTTCAACAAATAGGAAGCAAAGCATATAAGCCGGGTTTAGAGACCACACATCAATTGGACGAACATTTCGGGCATCCTCATCAACAATTCAAAACGATACATATCGCCGGAACCAATGGAAAAGGTTCCTGCTCGCATACTATCGCAGCCGTATTACAATGCGCCGGTTACCGGGTAGGGCTATTCACCTCCCCCCATTTAATCGACTTCCGCGAACGTATCCGTATCAACGGTGAGATGATACCGGAAGAGTATGTAGTCAATTTCGTAGAAGAGCATCGCTCCTTCTTCGAGCCGCTGCACCCTTCATTCTTCGAACTGACCACCGCTATGGCATTCCGTTATTTTGCCGACCAGAAAGTAGATGTAGCAGTTATCGAAGTAGGCATGGGCGGAAGATTGGACTGTACGAATATCATCCATCCGGATTTGTGCGTTATCACCAACATAGGCCTCGACCACACCCAATATCTGGGTGACACGCTGACGAAGATTGCCAAAGAGAAAGCCGGAATTATCAAAGAAGGAGTTCCGGTCATTATCGGCAGAGCCCAAGGGGCGGTGAAACGTGTATTTACCATGAAAGCCAAAGAAAAGAATGCGCCCATCGAATATGCCCGTGAAAATACCCGGTACTGGGACATGGAAATAGTTCCTTATTCGAAGTTGCAAGAAATAAGACCGGTGATGGACAACGCAATTCAGAGCATGCGCGAAATGATCGAAGCAATGGACGAACAGTCAGAAGAAGAGGCAAATCAGATGCGGCAAGCATTACTCATGTTAGACCTGCCAGACAGTCTACGTGCGCTAGACCAGATACTCGACAAAAGAAAAGATGCTATCAAAATCCACAATGAGATGTTTCCTTTAGGACTTTTCACCGAGTTGAGCGGAGCTTACCAATTCGAAAATATGTTCACCATCCTAAAAGCCCTTGCGACACTGAACCGTCTGAACTACAACATCAGGTCCCAGGACTATCGCGAAGGTCTTGCAAACGTATGTCAGCTCACCGGTCTGATGGGGCGTTGGCAGAAAGTGCACAGCTATCCGGATATTATCTGTGACACGGGACATAATGTAGATGGAATCGAATATATCCATGTACAGCTCAATGTCATTCACAAAACCTTCGATCAGGAGATCCATTTTGTATTCGGCATGGTCAATGACAAAGACATCCGGGGGGTTCTGCGAGCATTGCCGAAATATGCCACCTATTATTTTACCAAAGCAAGCGTCAAACGCGCGCTTCCGGAAAATGAACTGCTGGCATTGGCAGAAGAAGCCGGATTGAAAGGTACCACCTACCCCACTGTTGTAGAAGCTGTACAGGCGGCAAAAAGAACTGCCCCCCCAAAGATCTGATCTTTGTAGGAGGCAGCAGTTTCATTGTCGCAGATTTGTTAGCGAACCGCGATACACTCAATCTCTACTAACGCATCCTTTGGCAGAGCTTTTACGGCAACCGCCGAACGTGCCGGAAAAGCTCCGTCAAAATACGTGGCATACACACCGTTCATCCCTGCAAACAGGGACATATCCTGAAGAAATACAGTAGTTTTGACAATGTTTCCCATTGTCAATCCTGCTTCTTCAAGAATGTGTTTGACATTCTCCAACGACTGGCGCGCTTGTCCTTCTATGCCTTCCGCCATCTGTCCCGTAGCGGCATCGATAGGCAACTGACCGGACACAAATACCATACCATTAGCTTCTATCGCCTGACTATAAGGGCCGATAGCCCCCGGAGCTTTCTCACTGCAAATTACTTTTTTCATATATATTTCTTTTTTCTGTTTACTGAACTTCAAAGATAAAAATAAATTTCGATTAAGATTGACAAATCTGTTTCTTTTTATTATCTTAGCAGCTGATGAGCAAGCATAATTACGACATATTCATTAGTTACCGTAAGAAATGTTCGGGCGACAAGCCTGAAATGCTACAACTGATGCTGGAAGAATCCGGATTCCGCAAAAGGGTGAGCTTTGACAAAGACAATTTAAACGGTCGGTTTGATGTTGAGTTGATTCGCCGCATTGATGAGTGTAAAGACTTCATTATGTTCATGGTGCCGGAGACGTTTACAACGATCCGCCCACTCAATGAAGAAGCGGTTGAGGCAGGCGAAAAAGCAACATGGGACATGGAAGAAGTGGCTTTCTACGAACGGATGGCGTCCTTGACCAATGAAGAGTTTGAAACAGAAATTAAACAGATCAGCCGTACCGGAGAGATCGATTTTGTCCGGATAGAATTAGGCCGTGCGTTACGTCGCCAAAGTAGAACCCCCAAACAGATAAATATCATTCCGATTGCTCCGCAGGAAAGTGAAAGCTATGATTTCGCTACCCTGCAACTCCCCCGGACATTAGTGGATTGAAAGACTTTCAAGCTGTATTTTATAGCAACTCACGGGTAGCCCGATTCAAAGATATAAAAGGTGACCTCCTGAAGCAAATGTTGTCAAAGCCTTCTTATGTATCTGCCAAATGGCTTATGATGACTTTCATTGCCCTATTATTAATAGTAGCAGGAAGCAAAACTTATACTTCCATCCAAAGAACGGCAGAACAAAAACTGGAATTCAAGGAGTGTCGCACTTATGACGATTACAGTAGTTTCATAAAGAAACACCCGGACAGTTCTTTGAAATCGACGTGCGACTCTATCCTGCATGAATTCAACGCGCTCCGGAATGACGGACGCGCCTCCGTGAACAACACCGGAAACAGGGATATAAAAGACAGAGAGAAAGAATGGGTAGACGTAAAATGGAATCCTACGATCACACTGCCCCAGCTCCGCTCCCTGGTGGACATGATGAACAATATGCTGCTGATTCCGGCCAAAAACAAAGAATTCATCATGGGAAAAGCTACAGGAAAAGGGTATGACTCACCGCAGCACACCGTTGTATTGAGTTCCGATTATTATATGTGTAAATACGAAGTAACACGCTCGCTGTGGTATGCCGTTATGAATGACTCCATTGTTACGGAAAAAGGCATGCTGCCTATGACACATATAACGTGGAATGATGCCGAAGCCTTCACCAAGGAGCTGAACAAGCTCACCGGTTTACCTTTTTCCCTCCCTACGGAGGCGCAATGGGAATATGCAGCCACCGGAGGCGAAAGTTATCCTTATGCCGGTTCAGACAACATTCGTGATGTAGCTTACTACGCCTCCAATGCCAATGAACGCTTGCATCCCGTTGGTGAGAAACACGAAAACGGGTTCGACTTATACGACATGTCAGGCAACGCCGCCGAATGGTGTACGGACTGGATGAACCGGTATGAAAATACACGGGTCACAGATCCCCAAGGTCCGGCAGAAAATCCCGGACACCATAAAAAGATTGTGAGAGGAGGCAGCTACCTGGCCAACGAACGTGATATGGACATTCGCCATCGCAGCGTACAGACTTACGATACATCAGAACCACATATCGGATTTCGTGTGGTACTTAATCCTATTCAATAACACAATGAATGCAGAATAAAAATGAGCATGAAAACTATTTTCAGAGTATTCATCCTCCTGTTTTTTTCCATCGGAGGGCAAATAAGTGTCAATGCACAGACAACGACACCCTTTGAAATGGTGTTCGACGCCTGTAAGAAAGCATGTGAAGCATTGGACGGCGGCTTTGCCAGTGGTGAGCAACTGCTGGCAGTAAGCAAAACGCTGCGTGATGCAGCCCCTATCCCATTAACCGTCAAACAAACTCAGGGCGATGTCTTGAGCCTGAAAGGACATCTGGTCTTTGATTACGAATTTATTCAAGCCTGCGTTGATAATGAAACAATCTATGAAATCGCGGACAAGTATGCAGCAGAAGCGAGGATGAGAGGTGATAAGGATTCCGCCAACAAAGTAAGATTAGATACCAAAATGGTGGCTGCCGGTCAGACCTGTACTTTCGAGATTCCGAGCTGTTCGGGAACCTCGCAGATAGGCTGTGTGGCAGAGGTGAACCGTTCTTTCAGTTGGAAAATAAAGACAATCGGTTATCAATCGAAAAGTGAACGGGAATACAAATGTAATGACAGCGTCCGGAAAGGGCTTCCTTTCCGAAAAGAAAAGGTTAGCTCGGACGAGCGGTATAAAATCATCGTCTCGATCACCAATAGAAGCAAGAGAGACGGGAGCTTTGCCTTGATCTTATTTTAATCTACTAAAATCTCTATTATATGCGACAATTCATTCTATCTCTATTAGCCTGTCTGTGTCTGACAGCCTATTCACAGACTGCAAGCCAAGCCGACCTACTGGTTGAAGAAGCTCAAAAACTAGAAAGTAAACAAGATTACACAACCGCCATTACCCAACTGAAACAAGCGGACGAATTATATGTCAAAACGGGAAAGACACAGAGTGCGGAACGTGCTACCTGCCTGCACATTTTAGGCCGCTGTTATCTGAATCTGGAGCGTCCCGAAGGACTAACCTATACACAAATGGCAGCAGATATGCGCAAGACCATACTGGGTGAAACAGATATCAAATATATTTCCTCCCTGAACAACATAGGACTCTACTACCTGACTGTTGCAAAAGACTATCATAAAGCAACAGAAATTCACAGCAAGACATGGGAACTGTGCAGTCGCATTCAGCCTCGTCCCGAACAGGCATCCATGTTTCATATCAATCTCGCCCGCTGCTACATAGCTTTAGGAGAAATGGATAAAGCAAGTGCCATCGTAGAAGAAGAAATAGCCATCAGTAAAAAGAGGTATGGCGAAAAGTCCCTTTCAGTAGCCCGTCAACTCCAGCAGATAGGTTCGTTGTACTACCTGTCGGAACGTAAAGACGTAGGGGTAACTTATTATGAACAGGCCTTCAACATCTTTCCTGACGATTCAAAAGAATACGAGCAACTTCTCAATTGGATATCGTCCATCTATCTGGAATTGAACAATCAGCCGAAAGTATTGGAATATATGAAATTGGCAGAAGCTCACAATAAAAAAGAACTGGAAAAGCCTTGCGACGAGCCCGGTTGCCTGACCGAGCGCGCCCAGTATTTTGCCAGTATAGGTGACAACGACAAGGCAAGGGCACATTTTCTGGATGCTTTAAAGAAATGCGATGTGAATACCCATAAGGAGATCGTTTTTAAGGTACGCCACTACTATGCGCAATTTCTCTCCGGAATACAAGATCACGCATCCGCCGGCGAATACTACGAACTGGCAGCAGACATCCTTCGCAACAATCCTGCCGAACAGGCTAAATTTGCATTGGAATCTTATCTGGGCGGACTCAATTATAGCATTGCTGCCAAGTATGAGGCCTCCAATCGTATGCTCAACCAGGCACTGTCGGTTTATGCACAGATGTTGCCGGACAGACTGGACAAATATGTAGACACCTCCATTGCATTATGCCGTAATTATGGATTTACCAAGGAGTATGGAAAAGCCCTCGAAATACTTGCAAAAGCCGAAAAACAGCTTCCGACGGGTGATAAGTCAGACAAGATGGGGGAAATTCTCCGTTCCAGAGGAAGTATCTTATACCGACAGAAACAATATGCAGAATCGGCAGCAAACTACCAACTGGCTGCAGACATTTACAAAGTTCTTCCCGATAGTGATGTAAAATATCAGGATGCACTTAGCAGTCTGAATCGTTGCCACACCATGATGGGCAATGAGACAGCCGCCAGACAGACAGAACAGGATGCGGAACGTCAGCGAATGGCGGTTTTAAACAGGCTATTAAAAGAGAGTCTTGAACAACTGGATGCTTATCGCCTGCAATGGGGAGAAGACGGGTTGATGTATGTCTCCGCATTAGGGACTATCGCCGATATCTATTATACCCAAGGACAGACCGACAAGGCATTAGCCTATATGGAACCTTTCCTCTCCGGCGAAACAACCGCACTGCGTAATCTTTTCCGTCTCTCGAAAGCCGATGAACGCCTGGCATTCTGGAAGGATATCCGTTCCTCACTGGACAGTATTCCCCTCCGTGCAGCCAATATCGCCGCAACAGGTACGCCTGAACAAAAACAACGTTTTGCCCGGTTAGGTTACGATGCATTATTGTTTTCGAAAGGTATTATGCTTAATTCGTCTATTGAACTGGAGTCTCTGATCCGCGCTTCGGGAGATAAGTCTCTGCTCGACCAATACAACAAGGCTGCCCTTATGGCGGAACAAATTTTATCCATGCAAAGTGAACTCCCGAATGCAACCAATCAGACGGAAGCACAGAAAAATATCATCCGCCAGAAAGAGGAGTATGAACAGTTGCAACTGAACCTGATGCGAAAGTCTACTGATTTCGGCGACTATACCCGTTATCTTTCCGTCAAATGGCAAGACGTACAAAAGCATCTGCATGGAAACTCCATCGCCATAGAATTTGCTCTCATAGACGATGAATTACTAGCTCCGGACAAACATCTGGCCGCTTTCGTACTTCGTCCGGGCGACGCGTCTCCCACCGCAATCAAGTTAATGAGTCAGAAATTGCTATTGAAAGAAATGCAATCGCCTACGGCTTTCACCGCAACCGAAAACGGGGCACATTTCTGGAAAGCGCTGGATGAATATATCAGCAAAGCAGATACCATTTATTTTTCACCTGACGGGATACTTCACCAGTTGCCTGTAGAATATCTTCCGTATGGAGCGGGTAACCTGCCGTTAGCATTCCGGAAAGCCGTCTATCGTTTATCGTCAACAAAAGAAATCGCACTCGACAGAGTTTCGCTGAACTACTCATCAGCCGCACTTTTCGGAGGATTGGACTACGAAATGGCTTCAACCAAAGTCCGCAATATTGTTTCTACAGATCATAACTCCGGGAAATTCCGTAACGGACAGAATGGGTATCATGAGTTACCATATACGCTCAATGAAGTAAATAACGTAAATTCCCTGTTGAAAGAAAAGAAGATTAAAACCAATCTATTCGTAGGTGAAAACGGAACGGAAAAGCAGTTCCGGGCACTCGACGGCAAAGCTGTTTCGTTAATTCACATAGCTACTCACGGAGACTATAAAGAATTGAAGCGACGTGAAGCCGATGATGCGATGAAGCATTGCTTCCTGATTATGTCCGGCGCCAATGCCACGGAAGAGAATAACGACGGACTGCTCCGTGCAGATGAAATCAGTGCACTAAACCTCCGCGGTTGTCGTATGGTTGTTCTTTCTGCCTGCAACACCGGTCAAGGTACTCTTGGTGCGGATGGTCTTTTCGGTCTTCAACGAGGCTTCAAAAATGCAGGAGTACAAACCATCCTCATGACACTTTCAGCTGTTGACGACCAGGCCTCCATGCTTCTCATGACTAAATTCTATGAGAACATCATTTCAGGGTTATCCGAACGACAGGCTCTTATCAAAGCACAACAGTACCTTCGTGAGAACGGATATGCAGACAGTAAATATTGGGCACCATTTATCTTGTTGGATGCAGGCAGAGCGCCTATTCCTCATCCTTCGAGATCTTGAACCCTAGTTTCATAATCAGTTTCAAAGTTTCCACCGAAGAATTTCTGTCGTACACCTTTTCTCCTTCAGGTAATTCTTCATACGGAACCAGGCACGGATGCTGCTTCAACACATCATCCCGCTTTTTTCCATACGTCCAACCTTGTTCTATTCTGGTTTTCGACCAGACTTCATGAACATTCTTAGCCATCTCTTCTACCAGGTATTCCAACTCCTTCGGGAGTTGGATATGTCCTGTATCCACCGGATTGGGAATATACTTTTTCATTTTATGATTCATTATTTATATATTAGCGGAACAATTTTCAGTTCTTTTTCAATCTAAAACTTAGCTCAACCACACACTGGTCATAAGGGATGGTTTCCGGATATTTACTTCTTAAAACATCATTATCGACGATGCATTTATGCTTCTTCTGCTGAAAATCTTTATCTCCGTCACACGTTACAAATCCTTGCAGTTCCATACATGCATTCCAACGCAAATGTTCGCACTTACTCAAATTATCAAATAATGTACTGGAAACAACATCACAAACCTTAGAATAGTTCAATGTATGGGCTTCACGCTGCGTCAGTTCAACCATTTCTTTCAACCTTTCCTTATTATCTTTGCCATCCTCTCCCATGGCCCCGGCTAAAAACTTTTTGGTATCGATATGCCATACGTTAGCCCTATCCTGCTCTTCCTGATAAGCCAATTTAATTTGTGCATCCAAGCTATGTTTGTCCCGCAATGCCTCTCTACGCGCATTCCATTCTTCTTCCGCTGTTTGCTTCAGGCTTTCCTTCGCTTTCTTCTTCTCTTCAATTTCCTTCTCATTCGTTCCAGGCATTGCGTCAATCATAATTTTCTGATATGCATAATAAAATTCCTTTGCCAATACTTCAAGCACATCTGTCGATACCACATCGTATGAGAATATTTCTTCCTGCGCTCCAAAAGTTATGATTACATTCCGGGTATTGCCATAAATATTAAAATACTCTTTTATTTGCTTCAGCTGAATGGTGTTGCAACTTCCATTGACGCGCAGATAAATCCTAAAGTCATTGAAACAATCCTTCCTATATCGATAGGCATATTCGTAGAGATCAATCGCCAATGCCATCCCTTCATTATCATTTCCTATAGCAATTACAACATAGTTTAGATCATGAATGATTTCAGAGAGTTTTTCCCAGAAACGTTCGGAATGGATAGACATTTCTTCACACCATTCCAACTCATTTTTCCTCTCCTTCAAGGCAGGTGCTTTCATTAAAAAATCACCTTTCAATTCATCCATATGTTCATCAACCACATATATTTTTCGAGGATTCCTATTGCCATTTGCATCGATCAATGCCCCAAACTCATATAGAAAACGAAATGCGTCACGCCCGGTTTCTCCAAAACCAATAATCATCGACGTAAAAGGTTTCTTTACACAAGCCTTCGAAGTATCGACATCTGCAAAATTCACGGGATGATTCCTTACATTCTTTTTTAATTGCAATACAGCAAGATTAGACGAGTCGATGATATGAATCTGATGTTTCAACCCATCACATATTTCCAACTTCTGGTTCTGGTTGTTCTTACGCGCATGGCAATAAATCTGAACCTGATTATGGACTCTGTCTTCTTTACATTTCGCTATTTCCTTAAAAACAGACACCGCCTCCAGATTCAGTTCTTCATTGGGAGATAAAAAATAGAAAGTTGCCTGCGGGTACTTCTTGATTAGGTTTCCCAATCTCCTCAATCCGAGATATTTGTATAAATCAAATTCCGATTTGACTTTATCTATAACCCGGCCTGTAATTCCAAATTTAGAGTTAACCAGTATGCCGTCAAGCTCTTCTATCTTTTCTATGAATTTTTCAGTTCCGTCATGAGACGAATTAAAGAAATGACTGAATGTGAACCGACCATGAGAACTGCTTTCATTAGCAGAAAGCAACCTCACAAAAATGAACTTGCAATTCTCCCATCCTTCTTCATTCTTCCCCTTTGGCTCTGCCGCTTTTTTTCTTATACTGTCAGCCAGCAATATCGCATTATCATTGACACCCCAGAAAATAAACAGCCGGCATTTCTTCTTACTTGGAAGATTCGCCACACATAACCGCACCCATGAGATGAATCTGAATCCTAACAGTTTGATAATAAAAACCGCACTCACTATAACGGCCAGGAAATGTATCACAGAAAATATCGTCATGTAGAAAGGATCATGATGCAGTTCTTTAGGAACCTCCAAAAGATCGGAATGCGAAGCGAACATTTCCATAGAAGACAGAGCAGACCTAAATGCCAATGCTATCGAATTACTGTCACTCCCTCCCTCATTGAAAGCGTACCAATATATCAGGAAACCTGCAATAAATACTGTACCTGCAATCCATTTCAGGTTATCCACCAAGAATTTCCGTTTCTTAAAAAGCAGGTATACTAAACCTATCCCGATAATGATTAACAAAAGGGTAGAATACCCCCATTGATTTAAAAAACAAGGGTCTGTCGCGTGCTGTGCATTGCATTCACCAGTTTGAGAGATTATTGTGCTTAACATATACATATTCGATAGATTGATTATTTATTCTACAAATTTATACAAAATATTGAATAACAAATAGGTTAGTGACAAAAAACTCCGGCTTGTCAACTTCCACATCACAATTTCACTCCATCCCAATGCATCACTGCCACCCACTCTGTCGGCTGACAAGTTCCGCAAGAACGGTGCGGAACCGTAGCGACCACCAAGTCACAATGGGAAGACAGTACGATTCTTAACTCCTTCAGCAACATATCCATTTGAATGATTAAATGAAGATATTTCGTCATACACCGGATCACCCGTACATACTGATAAATGCACATATCCTCTCCCCGCCTTATCTCCCCTAATGTTTTAGGAGAGATAGCTAATTCGCTTATGAAAAAATTGTTACTAAAAATACGATCCGTATCCATTAAAGCCAATACCAAATTGCTTAAGAACTCATAAGGTTCCTGTTTTTCTTTTGCCATGTCACTCGATGATTAATAAATTATAATATTTCATTTTTTATTTGCTTTATCAAGTACTATCCACATAGGGAAGCAACCCTATTTTTAATATCCCGACCTTTGTTCCCGTTATCTGATAATCAGGTAGCGCAATCTTACAAAAACAATTTTATATGAAAGTCTTAGAAGAAATCAAAGTCTCAGTTTACAAAAACGTGTATTCAAAAAAGCCCCAAGTCATGTCTTTCCTTGAAGTCATCATCATGTGTATTCATCCTGTTTATGCAACGATTATCAACTCTATCCGCCGATATCATGCGGAAGGAGACCATGCCGCCGCACAGAAATTGAAGAGTCAACTCCCCTGCTTCACTCCGGCGGGCACATTTGACGGAGCGCATGCCATCAAACATTTTCTGCTCCCCAGCCATATTGTCGGGCTTGATTACGACCATGTAGCCAATCGTCTGGAAGTTATTCAACGATGCGCGGCAGATCCTCATACGGTGGCAGCAATAGAAAGTCCGACCGACGGTGTGAAAGTCTTCGCCTATGTGGAAGGTATCGAAGGCCGCCATCGTGAGGGGCAACAACTGGTGAGCCGTTATTACAACCAGTTGCTCGGATTGGAAAGCGATCCGGCGTGTAAAGATGAAAGCCGCCTCTGTTATTTCAGCTATTCCCCCAACGGTTATATTGCCAGTCTTTATCAGGCATTTGTTCTGGAACCGCCTGTGAAAGAAGAACCGGAAAATGTATCTGAAGAAGAAATCTCCCAATTTATTTCGTCCTATATTTTCTTTCATCCGCTAACAGCCGGTCAACGCCATTCCAACGTCTTCAAACTTGCCTGTGAAGCCTGCCGTCGGCACTATCCCCAAGAAAGCATATTACGCGAACTTACCGCATTTTTCGAACACACGGATTTTCGTCCCGAAGAGCTAACGAGTGTTTTATTGTCTGGATACAAACAAGTTAATGAACATACACCCACTTCCACCCCAACCAACGGGCCTTCCTTTCAAAAGGACATAAGGACAAAAAGACCTTATGGTACTACAGAAAATTCCGATGCCGACGACGAAGCCTATTGGTTGGGAGAGGAATTCCGGAAAGGAACTCCTTTATTTCCCCGAAGTTTGTACAATAATCTTCCCGATTTACTGAATGACTGTATCATTGAAGACGGAAGCGAACGCGAACAAGATGTCGCTCTCCTTTCCGATCTCACAGCCTTGAGCGCAGCACTTCCGCAGACTTTCGGAATTTATAATCATAAGAAATACTCCACGCATATATTCAGTGTCATACTTTCGCCTGCCGCCAGTGGTAAAAGCATCGCCCAAACCGGTCGATACCTGTTGGAAGAAATACATTCAGAAATTCTTTCCACCAGTGAATCCATGATGAAAAACTACCAGACTGTACATAATAACTGGCAATCAGAATGTCAAAAACAGAAAAAGAAAGGAGATGCATGCTCCGAAGAACCGCAAAGACCTCCTTTCAAGATGTTATTCATTCCTGCCACCACCAGTTATACCCGCATGCAAATGCAGATGCAGGACAACGGTCCACAGGGAAGCATCATTTTCGACACGGAAGCACAAACGCTATCCACAGCCAATCATCTGGATTGTGGCAATTTCGACGATATGCTCCGCAAGGCTTTTGAGCACGAAAATATAGAGTCTTCCTACAAAGCCAACGGCCTCATTCCAATCTATATACGCCATCCCAAATTGGCTTTGCTGCTGACGGGTACTCCCGGACAAATAGACGGCCTGTTGAGCAGCTACGAAAACGGATTGCCCAGCCGCACCCTGATTTACACTTTCCGAGAGGCTCCACACTGGAAAGAGATGGGCGACGACTGCATCTCGCTGGAAGATTCTTTCAAACCGATCGCGCATCGTGTTTCTGAATTATATAACTTCTGCCTGGCTCATCCGGTTCTTTTTCATTTCAACCGCCTGCAATGGAACCGTCTGAATGAGATTTTCTCACGTATGCTGTCCGAGGTGGCATTGGAAGGCAACGATGACCTCCAAGCCGTAGTGAAACGCTATGCTTTTCTGGTGATGCGCATCAGCATGATCCAGACCCGTATCCGGCAATTTGAGGCATCCGATCTTTCTTCCGAGATTTATTGCACGGATGCTGATTTTGAGCGTTCTCTTCAAATCGTTCTATGTTGTTACGAGCATAGCCGTTTGTTGCACTCATCCATGCCGTCTCCTTCGGTCCGTCCACTGAAGAATCCGGACACTATTCGTAATTTCGTTCAAGAGTTGCCCGACAGTTTCACGACAGATGAAGCGATTCAGATTGGCGCAAAATATGATTTCAACCATCGTAAGGTAACACGTCTGCTAAAATCGCTTAATGGAGTAAAGATCAATAAGATATCCCATGGTTCTTACACCAAGATGAATGAGCAATAGTCACATCTGTCCTTTTTGTCCTTTTGTCCTTTTGAAGAGTCCGGAAAAACATCGGGAGATTTGAAAAAAACATCGCAATGATTGAAATCAAACATTGGGAAGTTTCGATACAAATCTCCCGGTGTTTTTTCTTTTTATCTGTACGCCTGTGTGCGTCACTATGCGTCATGCCGCTTTCCCGATGTAGTACTTTTGTCATGTAATCGATTACAAGGCAATTAAAAATTAATGATTTAAAATTAAAAGTTATGGCACAGAATTACACTCTCATGGCTCGTAAGAACCTGTTGAAACCTAATGAAACTCCGAAGTACTATGCAGTGGCGCGTAGCGGTCGTAAAGTGACGGTCAAAGAAGTTTGTAAACGTATCACTGAACGTTCTTCTTATTCCAAAGGTGAACTAGAAGGTTGTATCGGTGAGTTTTTGCTCGAAATCGTCAATGTACTGGAGGAAGGAAATATCGTCCAGATGGGGGATTTGGGTAATTTCCGTATGAGTATCAAGACCGGTACTCCTACCGATACGGCAAAGGAATTCAAGGCATCGTGCATCAATAAGGGCAAAGTGCTCTTCTATCCGGGTAGTGATCTCCGCAAGTTGTGTAAGACGTTGGATTATACATTATATAAGAGTGATTCTTCCACTGATTCGGATAAAGATCCGCTTCCTGATGATGGCGGTGATGATAATCAGGGAGGTTCCGGCAGCGGGGAAGCTCCGGATCCGGCAGCTTAATCCGTCAGTTACGGGTTGGTTATTGAGTTTATGATGTATCAGTAGTATTTATTCTTTAATTCAAATTTATATGAAAAAGCAACTTTGGAAAAACATTCTCCAGTTTGTCGTGACTATCGCGACTTCAATCATTTCAGCTATCGGTGTAACGTCCTGCGTGGGGCATTAATCTCCTGCTGACCGATATGGAATATTCAGAAGAAAGCTATCTCCCACGTGAGATTAAGTTGTTGGTGATTCATTGCAGCGCAACGCGCTGCAATGTTTCCTTCACCGTAGAACAGCTTCGACAATGTCACCTGCAACGAGGTTTCAAAGATATAGGGTATCATTTTTACATCACCCGTAACGGGGAACTTCATCATTGTCGCCCGGTATCGGAGCCCGGTGCGCATGTGCGAGGTTTCAACCGGCATAGTATTGGAATTTGCTATGAAGGTGGTTTGGATGAAGAAGGTCGTCCGGCGGATACGAGAACACAGGCGCAGCGCTTCGCGCTACTTGACTTGTTGACGATTCTCAAACATCAGTATCCGGATGCGCAAATCCTGGGACATTATCAGCTTAGTGCTTCGATCCATAAAGCTTGTCCTTGTTTTGACAGTCAAAAGGAGTATATGGATATATAAAAAGAACTACGGGAGCTGGCGAAAGTGCAGTCTCCCGTAATTCTTTTTTATGTTTATATCATTTATAGTTCTCCCGGCTTTCCCAAGTAATAGGTAATAAGCCGTACTTCTCTCACAGAAAATGCCTTTGTCTTCGGATGAAAGTCCGTAGATAGTATCTCATTCATCAGCGGCTTGCATCTCCGCATCCACCTCCGGAGTTTATTGACCGAAGCACGAATTGTCAAATCCGGAAAATACATCTGGGCCAACTCTTGTTTATTATAACATTTCACTATAAAATCTGAATGTTCCATCGTTTCCTTATTACTGTTTTCTATGCTATAAAGTTACAAATATTTCAACATATAAACAAAGAAATCTGATATTATTATCCAGTATTATGAGAATAAAAAGAAATATCAACGATCTTCACAGACAGTTGATATAGTGGGAAATTCACATCGGCTTTAACCTCCGATGTCAGGGCGTAGATCAGAAATGCACCGTCGTGCTATTTCCAATCCACAATGTAGGAGAATCATGCTTTTTACAGCATGAAGCTAGGGACCTACATTTTTTCATCTCACATGCGAAACACTCACGTGTTTATTACATCTCAACATTTTCAACATTTATTTTATACCATATCTTATTTTCGTCAGTTCATTGTTATAATTATCAAACAGCTATTCTTTATAACAATTTGCTTTTAAGTCTCTATTACTCCAAATGGCCCACTAAACAATTCTCTTTCAAATCAATTACTATAACAACCATACTGAATTTAAATATCTGAAAATCAACACTTATTCTTAACTTTCATATTACGATTTTAGTTCTTTGTACAACTCTAATGCTAATTCGATTTCTTTATCAAGTGTAAACATATCAATGACACGTTTATGAGCTGCAACTCCATATTGCATTCTTAAATTGTCATTTTCAAGTAAAACATCTAAAGCTTCTGCGTATTTTTTTTCACAGACATAAGGTACTTCAATCCCTGTTACTTTATCAAGAGATACCCAATTTACTCCTGACCCCTCAATATAAAAAGTCACAGGAACACATTTACAGTACATAGCTTCAGCCAAAGCAAGTCCGAAAGCTTCCATTTTTGGTAATTGATGGAAAAGCAAAAATATCAGAAGCATACAAATAATACTTTAATTCACTATCAGTTATACGCCCTATAAAAGAAATTCTGTTACTGTTAGATTCATGCATTAATTCTGGTGTTAGAGGCCCTTCACCTGCAATTACAATGTGGCAATCATTACGAATGTATTTCTCTGCTTTTATTAAATATTTTAATCCCTTATACTCTACATGACGCCCTACAAAGAATATTATTTTTTTATTCTTATACCTTTGTCTTATAGAATCGACTTTTACTAAATCAGAAGGTTGTAAAACAAATTTTTGAGGAATAATTGCACTTTGTAACACATGCACTTTATTCTTAAAAGGCAATAAAGGTCTAGAAGACTCTTTATAATTAGGGCTAGTTACTAAAATTAAATCTGCACGTTGCAAAAGTTTTCCTTCAGTCCATTTTATAAAAGGATATATTCGCTTCTGATTTACAATATCCAAATGCCAGTGTAAAACTAGTTTAAATTTATTAGATGTTAACAACAATAACGGATATATAAAAGGATTAGGGCAATGCACATGAACGAAATCAGGCCTGTATTTTTTCAATATTTTCTTTAATAAAAAATAATAAGAAAAAGAAATTGATTGTTTTGCCAATTTAAAAAGACTTCCTGCTCTATAAACTTTTATTCCATTTACAATCTCTTCCTTATTTTCTCTTTCGGAGTTAAAACATAGTACAATATTATTAAAATCATACATACCCTCTGCTAAATACTGTGCAGTAACTTCAACCCCACCTATATAAGGGTAATAATATTTTGATATATGTAAGATAGTTTTCATATTTTAATGCCACTTATACCACAATTCTTAGCAAATTGCATATCACTATCACTATCCCCCACCATCAAACAATCTTCTCTTAAAATGTATGGATAGTCACGCAATATTTGTAAAAACATACCTTTGTTTGGTTTTCTATTACTATCAGTGTCAGTTAAGGCTGTACAATAATATATTCGATCGATGCGTCCACCACAAGCTTCTATTTCATCAATCATTCTCTCATGAATCTGTTTTAAATCAGCCTCTGTCATCACTCCTTTACCTACCCCACGCTGATTAGTTACAATAAATATATGTTTGAAGAACTTACACCATACTGCCAAAGCATCCAATACACCTGGAAGAAATTCAAATTCCGCCCAACATTTTACATAATCATTTGGACGCAACTTATTTATTACTCCATCACGATCAAGAAGAAGTATGTCGTACCCCGTCACATCAATGTCTAATAAAGTCATATAGAAAATTTAAAAAGAGAAGAAAAATCATGATTTGCTTTTTGATAATCTTCCGGAATACCAATGTCTATAAAATATCCTTCTTGTACAAAACCATAAATACATCCTTTTCCACTGTTAGGCTGTAATACTTGAGTTTCGAATGAAAACTTATCTGGAAGATTATCAAAAAAGGGAACAACTTTATTCAATACATAAACTCCTCCATTAATCTGTCCATTTTCACAATACTTTTTTTCCTCAAATTCTTGTACCTCATTATTAAGTCCACATTTTATATTTCCATAACGGTCAAAAGCAGTCATTCGTTTCAAAGCTATGGACAACAAAGAGTTGTAATTATTATGTATTCTCAAGAAAGCATCCAAATCAACATCAAAATAAGTATCACCATTTAGTATGATCGCTTCTGTACCTAAAACCTTATTCATGGCTAACTTTATTCCACCACCTGTACCTAAGGGTTCCTCTTCAACAACATAATCAAAATCAAAAGGATATTCATCTTTATATTTTTCTATCCACCTAAATACAACCTCACGAAGATATCCTACAGACAATATAACACGATGTACATTGTAGTGTGTTAGGTATTTCAACAAATACCATAAAAATGGTTTTCCGGCTACAGGAGCCATACATTTTGGAACTTCATTCACAACTGTGCGAAGACGGGTTCCCAGCCCTCCAGCCAATATAATAACTTCCACTATTCCATCATTTTTAAATTTCCAAATATATTTTCTTCAACAATACAACAAATGATATGCCCTATCAATGTTTGACACTCTTGAATGCGAGGTGTTTCCATACTAGGTACTTTTATTACAATATCAAATTCATCCATCTTACAGGGAGAGGATCCGGTTAAAGCAATTGTTATAATACCCTTTTCCCGACATACAGGTAAAGCCTTAACTATATTTTCAGAATTTCCAGAAGTAGAAATTCCAATAAAAATATCTCCTGTATTTCCTTGTGCCTGAACTTGCCGGGCAAATAATTTATCATAACCATAATCATTACCAATAGCAGTAATTATAGATGTATCTGTAGTAAGTGCGATAGAGGGAATACCAGGACGATCAAAATAAAACTTACTAACAAATTCGCCTGCCAAATGTTGAGCATCCGCCGCACTACCACCATTACCAGCAAAAAGAGTTTTATGCCCCTCCCTATAAGCTTTTGTACAAACCTCCGCAGCATAGGCTATTTGCCTTAAAACCTGTTCATCTCGTAACAATGCTTCCTTCACACATGCAGAAGCTGATATTTGTTTTCTTACGATCTCAATTGATTCCATTTTAATTATATCATTTATTTATAAACTTTGTCCGTAGGATAAATCTTCCATCCATGTGCACCACCATCACTGAATTGAAATGGCATAACAAAGCCATTCAATGTCCTCAAAGCCTCTACTACGTTTTTTTTCTTGTTGGTTCTACAATGAACATAATAAAACCACCTCCACCAGCTCCTGAAACTTTACCAGCCATAGCTCCTGCAGCTATGGCTGTATCGAAAGCTTCCTGTATCATTGGATTTGTTATAGCATTTGCCATTTTTTTCTTATCCTCCCATGCCTCTCCTATAAGTCTAGCAAACTCTGTCATATCACCTTTCAATAAAGCTAATTTCATATCAATGGCACTCTGCTTTATTCTATGCATTGCCTCTATTGCCGTTTGATTTCCCGTTGTCGTATTTTTCTTCTGCTCATCAATAATAGAAGCACTACTACGAGAAACACCTGTAAAATATAATATCATGGAAGCTTCTAACTCATCCACAATCCAACGTTTTATTTTTAGCGGATTGACAATCACAAGATCATTTTGGAGAAATTCCATATAATTAAATCCGCCAAAAGCAGCAGCATATTGGTCCTGCTTTCCACCACTTAATCCCAGATCTTTACGCTCTATTTCATAGGCAAGGCGTGAAGTCTCATAGTCACCAAGTGGAAGACTTAACCATTCAATAAATGCCTTCAGTATACATACTACCATTGTAGATGATGTTCCCAATCCAGATCCTGCCGGTGCATCATTATAAGTTGTGATTTTGAAACTCCGCATCTCCAAATTATAAGTTTGAGCTATACGATTATATACCCCTTTAATTAAGCTTGCTTCACCATCAATCTTCAAAACTTTGGTTAATGGATAACTTTTGTGACAATGTGCATCAAAAGCATTTATTTCTATCCGTCCATTTTCTGTTTCTTCTATAGTGCAATACGCATAGAGATTAATAGTGGCATTAAGTATCAGCCCACCATATATATCACTATAAGGGGATACATCACTACCTCCTCCTGCTAATCCAAGACGAAGAGGAGCTTTACTACGAATTATCATAAATATGTATTTATTTTATCGAATTACGATTTTAGATGATTTAGCTCTTGTTCAAACCTCTCAACAACAGCTTTCCATGTAAAATTTTTCCGGATATTTTCATAACCACATTTTCTTATTCCTTCATAATAAGAAAAATTCTGCAATGCATTTATGCAAATATATGCAAAATCAGTCGCAGATTCAGCTGTCAAGAGCTCTGCCTGATTCCGAAAAATAGTTCCTTCAATCCCTTTAACTGTTGAAATAACTAATTTACCATACCCCAAGGCCTCTAAGACCTTCACTTTCACTCCACCCCCGTGATTCAATGGTACTACAACCAAATCTGTTTGTTTATAATAATCTTCTATCGCATCCACTGTACCCGTTACGACTATATTAGAATTACTCTCTGACAAGTTTAATAAATTTTTAGATGGATCTTTACCTACAATATAAAACTTGGATTCTGGGATTTCTTTTTGAATAATAGGAAAAACATTATTGGAAAACCAAATGGCAGCTTCTGCATTTGCAGGATATGACATCTTTCCAAAATATGAAATGATATTTTGATTATCTTTATTCTCCTCATACCGATGTACCTCTGCACCTACAGGCACCAACAAAGTATTGACCTTTTCAAATTTTTTTTTCAAAAAAGCTTTATCTTCAATAGAAACAAATGTAAATAACTTAATATTCAGATTTCTATAACATCTTTCCTCAAATCTATATAACCTTTGTGCCTCTACACTGTAGAGTATCCTCCTTAATGGGTTATCAATACTCTTAGCTAAATTATGTAGTGTTACATATTCTATATTATGCTGATTTAAAACCAATTTGTTGGAATTAAATATTTTCTCGCTAATATTGCCTAGCATTTGTGGAAAATCGACTATTACCCAATCAATCTTTTCATTTTCAAAGCATCTTTCAATATCATACTTCATTGATGTTAACCACCGAGATACACATACAAAAGGAGCTTTAAGCAATTTAGATAAAGCAAAATACTTATTTCTTTTATATAAATGTACTTCTTTACAATATTTCAACAGATCAGATGCATACTTATATTCATCATCACTATCTATCACACAGAAAAAATATATTTCATTATTCTGCGAGAGGTACTCCAATCTTTTCATTATCCCTATCCTTCCCCCTGTATTAGCAGGATATGGACATTCCGGTGAAACCCAAATCATTTTCATATTATCCTCTCATTTTTGGTAAGATTTATCTTTTGTTTTTTTATACACATCAATGTCACTGTTTTGTATTTGATGATTTACATAGAACCTTCTGATTACTAGAAAAATTCCCCCATCGTATTTTTAGGTTTATCGATTTATAATCATTTTTTATTCTTATATGAACAAAAAATAAAGCAACAACACAATAATCCAACCCAGATGAGAATAATAGTTGAACAACAATTAAAATCAATAGTATCCTGAATAATGTATTTCCTTGCCCAATATTAGGTCTAGAGCAGCTATAAAGTTTTACATAGTTTTTAATGAAGAAGTATGTTCCTATTATTCCCCAATATATACTACTTTGCCCAAGAAAAGACTTTGCTGACACAGCATTGTCATCTCCACTAGTTGCTAAACTGATTATTTCATCAGGACGCAATGGCATATTTATCATATCAATGAGGAATAGATTATTTCGCATCATCTCTGGGAATAAATACATATATGTCTGAAATCCAGTACCGAGCGGAAAACATATACCAATAGAATAACCTATAAATATTGAATAGAATCGTGTAACTACAGATGTATAATTTTCCAAATCATTCATAGAACTTTCTATTAATTTAGGAAGAATGAATGACGCTACATAGCCCCCACCAATTACAAATCCTGTCATTACTAGTAATCCTCTAAAACTAAACATATATTTTGCCCTCTGAAAAAAAAGCAAAATCCCAGAAATACATATAATCGCCAATAATGTCTTTGAACCAGATAAAGCAATATGTAGTCCTGCACATATCAATACCACCCCCAACAGAAATTTACTTTGTCGTATATAATAAGTATAAAACACTGACAATACAAAAAACACTTCTAACATTAATGCTGTTGCAGAAGATTCTGGAGTAAGCAATCGGATTCTATAATATATATCAGCGTGTAGTGTATGAAGATATGTAAATGCAAAAGGAGATTGGTAAAATTCTATCAGTAATATTATCGTTAAACCAATAAATCCCCAAAAGAAGGGTTTTAAGATTCGCTCTATAGTATAATCTCCTGCAATATTAATCAATAGTAGTAAGTAACAAATATAAGCTTGAAAAGTAAGCCACAGCTTCACAAATTTCACGAATAATGATTCACCCAATTGCGTATAACCAATATTAAATATTGGATAAATAAAAAATGCTATTAAACTCAAAAGCGTTGTAATTTTGATAAGAAAACTGAATCTCCTAACAAAACTATCTGTTCTATTAATTCTATTTGTTAAAGCAAACAATATATATAAACAAAGGCTAATACTCGGCAACATTGACTCACCAAAAGCTCCCAAGTAAGTCGATAAAGGAGAATCTGTATAAAGTGTCAGAAATATAAGAAAGCTATATAGCCAATATAATTTATTATTCGTATCCAACATTACCATCCACTTATATCATCAATTTGATATATTATAAATTTTATCCAAAAGCAACTTTGGCATTATATGTTTCATTATATTACTAACATAAAAATGGAACAAATCAGAAAAATACAACCAATAGCGTTTAAAAAAGAATACCCAAACTGTTTATGAATACCTAAGACTTCTTTTCTTGATTGAGAATAATTATTATGTGTCGCTCCATTATCCAATTCAACTAAGCTCATTGGGATGCCAACATGAACAAATTTTCTTCCTTCCCAAAAACAACCTAATAGAAAATTATAATCAGCTGCTAACCTCCATTTCAGATTAAATCCATCTTTCATTATTTGCTTCCGAACAAAAGTACTCTGATGACTAAATACCATATGATTTATAATCTGTTGAATATTACCTGCTTCTACCATACGCTTGCCAAACTTATATTTGTAAACTACATCTCCATAAAGAACATCCACATTATCATGGAAGCTACTTTCAAAACACTTACTCAAGACCTTATTATCTATAAACTGATCTCCAGCATTCATAAAATTCAACCAGTTTCCTGTTGCTTTTGATATACCTTTATTCATAGCATCATAAATTCCTTTGTCCGGCTCACTCGTCCAATATGCTAACCTATTAGCATACTTTTTGATAATATCCAATGTCCCATCCTTACTACCACCATCAATGACAATATATTCCACTTTATCATACCTCTGGTCCAAAACGGACAACATAGTTTCCTCAATACTTACAACAGCATTATAACATACTGTAATTACTGAAATAATTGGTGTATCCATAATCTCAAAATTCTCTGCTAATATTATTAGCCACATTTAAACATCCATCCTATCTATTCTAAGGACCCTATTTTATACTCTCCTTCAGCATTCTAGAATTACTAAGTACTAACCTGTATGTGTTTACTCCAGAAAATATCAGATTCCCATTTTTCAAAAGCATGGCACCCGAATGGCAACTTCCCATTTAAATCATATAAATAAGATGGATTCACTTCGAAAGAAAAGTAGGAAGCTTCTTCACATGATGGTAAATTTGCTCTTACCCTCCATGCATGCAATGCCCATTTACTAAAATAGAAGTCCTCATTCACCCTACCTGATTTAATGAAATAGCTCAATGTATTCCTAAAACCTAATGTTTTAATACATGTTTTACACAAAACAAGTAATAATAAATAATATTTACCCCTATTACCATTTATCTCTTCTGTTGAATACATTTCCCACAAATATCTTGTAGTTAAATAAGGAAGCCATTTCCATCTTTCAAGTAATTTTATGCAATACTGTATTCTACGTAAAGAAAATCCACCATTACCAACAGCCACCATCTCTTTGCTATACAAAGGATTTGTCCCTTTAGAAGATATATTCTTAAAAAAGGGACTACCAATATAATCATATCCTTTCTCACACCACATTTGCAATTCATTACGGAAAACCCATGCGTCTAACTGGTATATAAGCATGTAATCATAATTACGAAATGCCGAATAAAAATCAATATTATAACACAGTTTATTGTAACCTTCTACAGAAGTAAAAAAGTGACGCTCAAAACACTTTACACTAATCTCTTTAGAGTATTCTTTTCCTATCCCCATATAGACAGTTAAATCCAATTCCTCATAAGTTATTAGGCATAAATCAAAACTCTTAAGAACTCTAATACATTGTCTAAAAGAAGCCACCTCTGTTACTTTAGGAGCAGATTTATATACAGGAATAACAACAATGCAACTTTTCATTTCTTTATCAAGTCTCTAATAAACTTAATCCCTTTTTCACCAACTGTACTTTTTATCCCCTCTTTAATTTGATGTTTCATAGAAGCTACATTCGCCATTATCTTCAAAGCTTCATTCTCATCAATATCCCGAGTAAAAACCTCAAAAACACAAGAATTATTAATAACCGGATTGACAAAAGCTTCCATGTTGGCTAAAAAGTCTCCTTAGTATTTGCTGTAAGATAGTCCATACCTAAATTACAAGCATAATCACGAACAAGTGTTGGTGACTGATTACCATAGTGTCCAGCTGCTGCAATATATTGATTTACATTTTCTTCAAATATATGACCAGGATTCAGATGATGAGTAAACTCACATCCCTTACCGTTATTCACTAAAAGAATACGCAAATTATTTCCTAAATGTCTATTGCCCAGCGCATTCATATCATAAAAAGAAAGCCAAATCACCTATAACACAAAAATGAAGTTTATTCGGATTAACAAGCGATGCTCCTAACAAAGAAGATAATATACCGTCTGTACCAAATCCCCCGACATTACTTGCTGACCGGATTGAGTTTGATACCTCAAAAAAATTCCATGAACGAAGCGAAGTCAGAATGCCAAAATGAATAATTGAGGACTCCGGTATTTTAGGTGCCAAAGTTTTTGCCATCCATATATTGGAAAGAGGAAGTTCTGGTAATTCATCATACATTTTATTATAATCCGCCCGGCATTCTTGTATAAAAGAAATACCCGGACAACAATCTTTGTTTGCGTAGGATTCAAAAAAATGCTTATCACTCATTTCAAAAAGATAAGTAAGCTTACCATAACGGTCACGCAATTGTCCATCCTTATTTACACGCCAGACCTCCTTAGCATAAGCTCCCATATTGAAATGGTCACCTGAAATTTCACCTAAATGGATAAGTAAACGAATATTATCTAAACATTTAGCTCCTTTCAAGGAAAGCAGTGCATCCAACTGTCGAAAACACCCTTTGTAACCACTTGTATGATCACAAAAAACGACTGCATTGTGGTTTTCGCAGAAACGGTCAATACTCATTGTTGCATCTTCGGTAAACGTTCGATGGGAACCTATAAATATAGCTATCCGACCTT
Organism: Bacteroides sp. BFG-637; assembly: GCF_024793605.1. NCBI lineage: Bacteria > Pseudomonadati > Bacteroidota > Bacteroidia > Bacteroidales > Bacteroidaceae > Bacteroides > Bacteroides sp. BFG-637. Next base: position 5,601,361 of record NZ_JANUPD010000002.1, read on the forward strand.
GTGGCAAGGTAGGTAATTCATCATCATACGAAATACGTTTTACTACTTTTACAGGAGACAGACAAGTCACCGAAAGATCACGGCTATACACCGTTTCCAAATTTATATGCGCAGGACCTCCACCGTGGAGTGTCAAAGCCGAAATTGCTTGGTTGATTTTCAGCGCAGCACTATCAGCATCTTTATCATCACGAACTGTAGGTATATAAGTACTAAACGTTAAAATATCATTCGGATGCACACTACGATCGGTCACTTGGTCATATAAATTACCCAAACGACGTAAATCCTGGGTTCCTGTTACTACCAAAATAGGCAATTTACGATAGTATGCTTCTGTCAATCCAGGCATATAATTACGAGCTGCTGTTGCTCCTGTACAAGTAATCATGACAGGTTCACCCGATTCCTCTGCCATACCGCAGGCCATATAGGCCGCAGAACGTTCATCTACCGATGAATACATTTCAAAACTTCCATCATACATTAATGAAGCATTCAACATCATATTTGTGCCACCTGGTGAAGTAATAACCCGCTTTATATGATGCTCTTTAAGTAACTTAACGAGAATCTGTATTCCTTTTTCACTTGAATAATGAGTATTCATACTTTTTCTGATTATGTATAAAAAATGGTAAATGTGTGATCTTTAGCATTAAATCAGCTAAGCTCTTTTATTTATGTTTCATTTGCTTGCAGAATAATGCGATTTTTCCCACAGAAACAGGACAGAAACGATACATAAAATAATGTAATCTTTGACTATTAGTAGCAAACTGACTCAAAGACATAAACTCATGTGAATAATGATCATGAATTCCTTCTGCCCTACAATCTAAATAATTAAATTTTGGATTATCCAAGAATGAAGTAATACACTTGGCAAGTCCCTCTTTGGGGTGTATAAATTCATAACCTCCTACTGCTTCTTTTATCTTAGTATTATCAAACTGACGATTATAGTGAAGATCATACAAAATTTGGTATTGTGCTATATTCACATCAAGTTGAGGACAGCGATCTATTTCCACGACATTAGGACGATACCCCATTTTATTTTCTAAAACATTTAAATAAATATCCAGTACATCCATCCATTTAATATTTTTGCTAGTAACTATATTAAAAGTATCTCCCATTGCCTTTTTATTCCCTATCAGTTTGGCAATACAAATAGCAACATCTCTAGCATAAGTAAGAGTCGTAGTATGGCTCATAACATCCATAGGTATAACCGCAGAATGTCCTTGCAGTATGCGCTGAATAAACGTCTCTTTATCTAGTGCCCCCAACTGTAATCGGATTTCACTATAAGTTTTATATGGACGAATAATTGTAAAATTGGATTTGCAACTATTTCGAAGTAAATCTTCCTGACGGGCTTTACAAAGAGCATATTCGTCAGTTGCCAAATATTTCTTATCTGTAGTAACATCAAGTAAACGCGGCGATTCTTCTGTAATCAATGCCGCATCTGCATAAACACGTGAAGTACTAAGATAAAAATACTGGTCGGTATTATTAAGATATAACCAATATCTATTATTAAACTCCACTGTAGTATAAATCATAAAGTCAATAATAACATTGTAGTAGTTCTGTGCCAATAATGACTTTACAAAAGAAATGTTATGAACGTTACCTTTTATATAATGTATATTTGTTCTATCAGCTAACTCCTGTCGTGAAGTAACATCCACTTTCATACCAGCTTCTGCCAAAATAGAAACCAAATGTGTCCCCATTGCCCCAGTACCCCCTAAAACTAATACTTTCATATTTATCCTATTTTTTCAATTTACCTATCTTTTCTACAAACAGTGATTCAAAATTTTCCACAAGCCAAGCAATAAAAGAACCTATACCAAATATCAAATAACCAAACCTCCCCCCTAAAACGTCTTCGTTTATATTGAAAGGCCGGGTATAACCACAAGTTTGTGCACTTCTAATAACTAAATGGTGACAGATAATAAAAAACATAGCTACCAGCCTCAATAATTCTAAATTTGATTTTCTTAAATTATTGTGCCTAAGTATTTTCTCCTTATTTTTCATTAAAAAGCATTGGTTAATTATTCTTCAATAGCATTTCTTAGATAAGCAATGCATTCTTCTCGGTCATGAATCACTTTTAAGTTTATCAACTTATAAGAAATAGGTTGATAAAGTTTCAAATCTTTATTCTCATATATGCGATGATCCAATCCATAATGCTCAAGAACATCATAAATACGCGAATTTTGAGATTTCTCATCTGCATCTTGAAAACGTTTCAAAGCGATAAAGTCTTTCTGCAAATTGATAGAAAGTGCTATCGCATGAAAAGAATCGGTACAAATGCAAGAAGCACAAGACAGCAAACGAACAAATTCCTTAGGTCCAGCAGCATTGTATATTTGTGCATGAGGTAATTGCATATGTTTATTTTCCAAAGATGGAATAAGAATAACTTTTTCTATACCTAAGTGCTGTTTTATATCCTCCACTTGCTGTTGATACGAAGAATTATTACCCACAAAATAGCACAAAATAAAATGAGACGGCATTTCAATCTCAATATCAGCCGTCATTGCAAAATCTAACCATTGAGTAGATGAAAGTAAAAAAGTCGGGTCAGCCACTTGAACAATATCAGTTCTTTCCAACAATTCACCAATAATGGGAACAGCAGTACTTTCACGCACACCAATATGGCTAAATTTTGCAAGCAATTCCTTTACAATTGATTTATACGCTTGAGGAAAGTCCCCCGTACCCATACTCGAAGCATAAGCAACCCTTTTGACGTCTCCTGCAAAATCTAAAAAATAGAAAGGAGCAAAACCATTATAACAATTCCAAATCTGATCACTGCCAGTAATAAATATCTGCGTTTCTTGGAGCAAACATCGATACTGTCTATAAGTCTTAATTATCTGGTGACAATAATTCTTTTTATTAAACTGGCGTATTTTTTTCTGCTTCTTTGAGAAATATTCTCCTTTGATTATCTGTGAAAATAAAATTCGATTAAGTCTCAACCATTTATAGATTCGCCCCCGAAAACTGAAATCATCGGGTGTAAAACAATGAAGTATTGATACATTATACCCCATTTCACTAAGCTTCATATGTAGTGCATACGACTGTAAACTTGTACCAAAATTACCAGTACCAAGCCAAGTAACAATACAAACTTTCATCTATTATTCCTTGCTATCAATATGATATAACTTATTCCTTATAAAGCCTATCACCTGTACACGTTCAGACTTCTGCATACCTATATAAAACATAGATACTACTAGTGATAAGGTACTCACCACTCCAACTGATATCAAACGTAAAAATCCTTCATCCATAATATTAATTAGTATTATCGGCAATATAAATGATAATACTGTAACGAGAACGATGCGCCCTATCACCTGCTTCAAGAAAATCTTAATAGGAAAACCGATTTGTTTATTCATAAGAATAAGACGTACATAAACAAGACAAGTGTAAATTACGATATATGTTACATAAGCCGAATATGCAGGCCATCCCAAATAAAATAAAAAGTATGAAATTGGAAATACAAGTGCTCCTATTAAACTCATATATATATAGTATCTCCGAATATGACCTATGGCTTGGGCAAGAATTGTTAAAGGAGCCCCCGGAAGATCCACTAATATTCCCAACATCGTTAGCTGCCAAAACACAACTGTTTGATCCGGAAATTCTTTCAACCACAAATGAAATATATAATTTGCCTCTAATACAAATGGTATGAAAAAAAAAAGCATTAAACAATATGAGTACTTAGCTCCTTGACGTACCGTAGAAAAGCAAATATCAAGATTATTATCTGCATAAGTTTTAATAATCTGGGGATTAAGCGCAGTTGTAAAATTATTAACAAATTGCCGAACTGCATTACCAGCCTGATTAGCGATTCCACGAGCTGTATTAATAGTTATTCCAAAAAAAAGATTAGATAGAATATCCACCCCATTCGTATTAAACAAATAAGCTCCTGTCCCTAAGAAATTCCACCCCGCAAAACCTAACATATTCTTCAACAATGATTTGTTCAACACAAATACATATCTACACTCTGTGAATTTATGTGTGCAATACCAACCATAGATCAGACGTATCAATAATGAAACCAAGGCAAGAAGAAATGCATAAAAAATCAATTTATCAATAGGTGATATAAACAATAAATAAACAACACCTAATTTCAATGACGCTTCTAATAAAGATATATATGCAAACACATCCATCTTTTCATAGGCTACAATTAAAGCATTATATGGTAAACTAATGAGATTGACAACAAATGTAAATAACGAAAACTGCATAACCCAATTTGCAGCATACAGTCTATCCGATGGAATATTCAATCGATAATTTAGAAACCATACACCAACTAATTCTACCACCAGAACTATTATAAGAGAAATTATTATTTGTATATTAAGGCTCATAGAAAAGACTGTACGTAACCTTTCCATATTATGGCATCCTAATTCAAATGTGATATAACGTGTAATGGAATTTGATAATGATGCAGAAAAAACAGAAAACATCACAACAAATCCTCCAACCACATTATAAATACCATAATCTTCTATTCCCAATACATCTAAAATTACTCTTGATGTATATAAACCGACACACATGACAATAATTGTGCGTACATATAGTAATAGCGTATTCTTTACTAATCGTTTATTGCTATGACTTTCCATAAATTAATCATAAACATATCTTCTTGTAGACACATCTAGGTAGCTATAATCCTAATTTCCATCTTAATACGCATTTTTCTCCCCCACAATCACATTTGCTACAGTTTTATAAATGATATATAAATCAAGCAATATTGTCCAATGCTCCATATACCAAATATCAGCCTTAACACGCCCCTCCATTTGTGACAGCTCTTTGGTTTCCCCACGAAACCCATGTGTTTGCGCCCATCCTGTAACTCCTGGCTTAATGAAATGTCTCACCATATACTTATCAATCAGTTGTGCATAAGTCTCTGTATGAGCAAGCATGTGAGGGCGAGGCCCCACTATCGACATATCACCTTTAAATACATTAATAAACTGTGGAAGTTCATCAATATTAGAACGCCGGAGAAAGTCTCCGAACCGGGTTTTTCGAGGATCATCTACAGTTGCTTGTTTACTATCAGCCTCTTCATTCACTTTCATAGAACGAAATTTATAACACTTGAAATCTATACCATTTAAACCAGTTCTCATTTGTTTAAAGAATATAGGACCAGGAGAAGTTAATTTAATAATACTTCCCACAATAAGATAAACAATTGGAAAAATAGTAATCAAAAAAATTCCAGATAACATAATATCAAAGACTCTTTTAATACACGATTTTCCATTTTACTTAGAGGTTCATAGCGTAAATTCAAAATCGGCATATTTCCTACCATGCTATGCCAAATTCGCCGAGGAAATCCTTTACAAACATTAGGAACACCATGAAAATAGAGCAAATGATTCTCGCAATAATTCATAATAGAAAAATTATAGCGGCCTTGATCCATTGATAAGGAACAAAACACATGCTTTATAGATGTGTCTCCAGACATAAAATCGGCAAAACTATCAGGACTACCCAAGTAAGGACATTGAGATGAAAGAGCATCATTAGGTCCAATATCAAAATAGCCAACTACTTCATAAATAGATGCCAAAGAACTCTCCATTTCCTCATATAACATCTGCATATTATTGCCTCCACCTATAAAAACAGCATAACGTTTATGCTTCCCCTTAGCACAATAACTAATTAGAGAATGACGAATAATAATGCGATAGATACTCAATACAACAAAGAGAATAAAAAAATAGAAAACAAAGAAAAGAGGAGAAATAATAGAAATTCCGCTGAAAGTCATAATGCATGCCCAAAATATTGAAAATGTTATAATATTCTTCAGTACACGCAACACTAGTTGATCCGCACGGATTTCTCTACTATCCCAGGCTTTTCCACGGGATGCAGAACATGCCAAATAGCAGAGACTAAGCGAAGTCATCATCAAAGAAACAGTACAAGAAAAAGGCGAATATATAGACGCTTTTTCCCAAAAAAGAAGGAGTTGAAACAAGCTAAAGTTTAAAATAATCAAATCTCCCAGAACTGCTATTAATTCTACTACTTTATTTATCTGGTTAGTTGACGCCATTGTCACATTACTAATGAATATTAAGCTCGTATTTTAAAAAATTTATTAAAAAAATCACTCCCGAATAACTTCCAAAATATGGCAAAACAAATAGATAAGAAAATAAATGCCAAAACATATATTTTTTACTGATCCCCGAAGGGGTCAATGGTACCACAGCAGGCTCTACTACAGCAAATACAGGTTTCTCTTCCTGAACTTTAGCCCTGGCAACCTGAAGCTGACTTGCCACCTGACTATATACCTGATAAGCCAGGCTCATATCGTTCTGTAGCCGTTCCTGTTCGGCACGGACACTCTGCAATATGATATTATCATGAGAATCTATATAACTAGCATATTCCTTCTGAGCAATGTAATACTCTTGCCGACGTTCTTTGAATAGTTTTTCCAAATAAATACAGTCTTCTTTCGCTTTGGAAGTACGATAATCAATGATATATTCCTGTAATTTTTTCACAACAGAATCAGCAACGACTGCAGTTACTTTAGGATTTTGTAAGGTTACAGCAACCGTAGTCATAGATGTTTTCTTATCTATAGTAGCAGTAATCATTTTCTTTAAAGTTCTAATTTTCTTCGACTCTTTTTTTGATAGTTCAATTATACCTAAATTAGTTCTGCCTGAAAATGTCGATTCATCCTCTTCACTAAACAAAGACTTTACTTCATCAATTACCATACTCGGAAGTCCAATTATATAGCTCCACCAAGGAAGAGATTCCTTATCCAAATAAGTATTCAAAGTTGAGTTTTCATCTTTCGATACAGGTATTTCCATTGTAGAAAGTTCCAATAAAAAAGGAGTAGAGGAGACGATATCTGCAGATAAAGAAGCATTCAAAGCATCAGTACCATCACCCATAGTTACTCCACTACCTAGAAAAGAAGCTGCCAAACCAGATAAACCACCTTCTTTAGAAGTACCCATCTCTGGAGATAGAGTTACTTCAACTGTGTACTTTTTAGGAATACTTATTGCTATAATAACGCCAACCATTAAACCAATGCCAGCAGCTTTATAAATTGTCTTACGAATAGCAATAATCTTACGAAAAATCTCCATCAAATCAATTTCGATTACTTCATCCGTATGATTATTATGTTTTTGTTTTATTTCTTTTCCAGATTCTCCTTCTATCATAGTGATATAAGCTGTTATTCCTTTATTTTTTTATCAAATTGGCAATAGAAGCAACCATCATTCCTAAAGTGCTGAATGTAGTAGCATAACCTAAAATATTGCCAATATTACTTTTCTTCTTAGCTTTACTAGGCACAATTATCTCACAACCCGGTTCAATCTGCTTCTTACCACTACCTTTAACCTTAGTCACCTGACCATTCATATAAACGATGAATTTCTTACTCTTCTTCGCATTTTCAGAATAACCACCAGCTTGATCTAAATAGTAATCAACTTTTTTTCCTTCCATATAAGAAACAGTATTCGGAACCATTACGGCACCATTAATTGTAACCGTATTATTGTTTTTCGGGATAGAAATCACATCACCCTCACGCAAGACAATATCTGCTGTACTTCCAGGATTCGCGAGTGCCTTTTCCAAGTCAATACCAACACTAAAGGTATCTTCCACACGAACACCCAAAGAGTCCATCATAGCTTCACCCAACTGCCTGCTCATCAAGCGGACCACATCACCCATGCGTTTCTTTTCACTTGCATTGGCTACGCGAGTCAATTTGGCACCACGTAAGTAGGCATAAGTCGTTGCACCTCCCGCTTTATTGATTAAGTCAGAAAGACGTTCTTCACGACTGGTCATTGCATAAGAGCCTCCGAACAGAATTTCACCTTCAACAACTACATTCTGTTGAGCCTGATAACCCGGACTACGACGTACATAAACTTCATCATAAGGTTGAAGGACAAAGCCGGGAGTGCCATCCACTATAAAACCTTCTTTCAGGGAGAATGTATATATCTGGCCGATAGTATCGTTGTCTACTGTACTACGAGGATTCTTAATTCTACGGGATACATCTACACGGACTACAGAAGCGGCTTCACGTAATCCACCTGCTTGAATAATCAAGTCTTCAAGGGTCATGTTATCAGCATAAGGATAAGAATCCGGTTTGGCTACTTCACCGTGGATTACGACGTTGCCCCTGTCTTCCAGGTCATGAATACTCGGAATATAAAGGATGTCATTTTTCATCAGTATGATGTTTTGGGAAGTACCGTCCATGATAGCTTTAATGTCTACTGGAACAACTTCGGTAGTCAAGTCTTCACGCTGACGGTAGAGAACGGCACGGTTCAAGAAGGCATCACCGGTCAGGCCTTGGGCTTCGTTTACCAATTCACGAACAGTATTCAGTTTTCCATTCAGCTGGTAGATACCGGGACGATAAACGGCTCCACGGATTTCAAGTTTATTGATGAAGCGGTTAAGGATGGCTTCGGCGGTCACAACATCACCGTTTCGCATTTTATAGACACTATAGTCAAGGTCTTTGACCGTATTTACTTCATATTCCTGTCCGTTCTGACGTACGACACGTAAGGAACGGGTGTAGGCGTCGGCCTCAAAGCCACCGGCATAGCTGATAAGAGTGGATAGGCTTTCATCCTTTTTCATTTCGAAACGCATTGGCCGTTTCACTTTTCCGTCGATCTTAACCAATACGTCATAGGCGGGGACAATCACTACATCGCCTTCCTGAAGGCGGATGTCATCCTGAATGTTTCCTTTCATGATAAATTGGTAGACGTCGATCGTGGCAATATTTTTGCCGTTACGTACCAGCTGGACATTGCGAAGGCTTCCTATGTCACTGACTCCACCAGCACGATAAAGCGCATGGAAGACTGTGGCAAAAGAAGAGAGGGAGTAAGTGCCCGGTTGGACAACCTCACCCATTACATTGATCTGGATAGTACGTATGCTGCCCAAAGTCAGACGGATGTCAGAAGTGGGATCATTCGTATTATTAAGACCATTATATATCTTGTTTAATGTTTTTTTGAGATAGTCGTTGGCTTCAGCAATGGTTAGTCCGTTCAGGTTGACAGGACCTATTTTCTGAATGTTGATCGTGCCGTCAGGAGAAATATGCTGACGGATAGTGTTCTGGCTGGCTCCCCAGATGTCGATAATCACTTCATCACCGGGACCCAGACGATAGCTTAAGGGAGTGGCGATGTTGACGCTGGGTTCAAAAGTCAGATTACGGGTGTTGAAGATGTTTCGTCCGAAAACCTGGTTGCCACGTGCGAGGTCTTGAGTGCTTGGGTGGTCTTCCAGCATATCGGAAGTATTTTCTTTCATTTCCTCACGCAGGCGTGATTCATTGACATCGGTACCTGTTGCATTGGAAGCATTGACATTGTTTTGCTGCTCATATAGTTGCTTCACACGCGTTGCCTGCTCTTTGGTCACGCCTTTGCGTGCCAGTTCGGAGGCTAGTTGCTTTTGTTCTTTACCCTGGCGGATGCCGTCCTTGACATATTCAAGAACTTGGGAGTCGCTCATATTTTGAGCCATTAAGGGAGAACAAACTCCCAACAGCAGAATGAATAGAAATACGTTAAAGTTTTTTAGTATCGTCATTGGTAATCTTTGTAGGTTCTACATAACCGATTGGCATATCGACACAAGCACAGCCAAGCATATTTAAACGAACGGCAATCTTACTCTTTCCGGCTACAGTCACAAGTTCGCCGACAAGCCCGCTCAAAGGACCTTTTTATGACACGAACTTTCTCACCACGCGCCAGTGGAGTATCATTCATACAGACTGCTTCTTCGGAATAATCGAGCATAAAACGGAAACGTGCCATCTGCTCGTCAGGAATAACGGCAGGAGTACTCTCTCCACGCATCACCATATAACGGCTGACCGTAGAAAATGAAAGAACTTCCACACGTTCTTTTGGATTGACATGTACAAAAACCATCATTGGGAGTAAGACTGTATTAACCATCTTACGACGGTCGCTCCATTGATGAATTTGCTGCTGAACGGGAACAAAAGAATCAATTCCCATTTTAGATAAACGTTCGGCAACTTTCTTCTCATGATGCATTCGAACAAATGCTACATACCAACGTTTTGAGTGTGCTACGCCTTCCCCTGTCCCACTACTAGGCCCGGCATTTGCTGATTTCGGTTTCGTTAAAATCATATTTTTTTACCCCATGTTATTCCGTTACTTCTTAGGTAACGGACAATATATTTAGACTACAAAGATTGGTAAAAAAAATCGATTATGAGAATATCAAAAACAAGGTACCAAACTTCTTTTTACCTTTTTCTTAAAATATGCAACATGAATCTATCTGAACATGAAGGATGACATCTTCATGTTCAATAGATTTTATTACATAAATTCAAGAATGTTAATATTGAATGTTAGGTACTTGTTTTATTTCCTCATAATCGATTTTTTATCTTTTTCCACAACATGTGTATGCTAAATGTGTGTTGTCCGTTACCTAAGAAGTAACACTAGCATTAAGTCCCTAATCCATAATGCTTTAATAATACTAATCAGAACATTTTAAAATTACAAACGTAAGAATAATTCAATTTATTCACTTTTGTTCTTTCTTCCAATTCGAAACCCTTTAAATATATCTGTGTTGTTTTAATAGATTTGTGTCCTAGTGATTCGCTAATCATTTCGATAGGTACACCTCTGTACTTGGCAGTCGTAGCCCAAGAATGACGAAGCGTATACGACGTGACGGGCGAATGTAGCCTTAATTTTCTGGACAGGCTTTTCAACTCATTATTAAAACGTCTCAAAGCTGACTGATACTCACGATAGGCTCCTTCTTCATTCCGCTTGTACGCTCCGCTTAATATCCGGAAAAGATAATCAGGATAATCGGAACTCCGGGCATCTGATTTATTATACAGTCCCCCAATTGCATTCTGCGCTGACTCTAACACTTCTATGCTCATAGGAGTACCGGTCTTGATGCGATTGTACTTTAAAAGTCCCCGCTCCAAATTGGACTTTTCCAAATGGGCTAAATCAGAAAAAGGCATTCCACAAAACTGAAATAACAGATTGGCAATGGCTTGCGTCCGGCGAAGCTTTTCCGATTGAGGATCTTTGTTTAATAGCATGTGAAGTTCGCCGATCGGGATGGCTTTCTTCTGACGTGTGTCTACCCCGGTAAAAACATCCCGGAACAAACCATGCACATAAGGAGCTTGATGCATATCGACACCACGATTGTAGATACTACGCAGCATACGCATATACGTAGAAATCGTATTGGGCTTCAAACGGGAAGCCATCAGGTAGTTGCTATACCTCTTTAGAGTTTCACGGTTTATCTTACTAAACGTGATGGATTGAGTTCCACAAAACTGCGAAAAAGAACGAATAGCGTGTTTATACACATGGGCCGTAGAATAACGACCCTCTTGTCGCAAACAATCAATGTAATTGTTTGCACAAATAGTAAATCGATTTTTTTCCATAAATTATAACTTATCTCATACGTGTTATTAAAAACGTGCGGAATATAGTAAGATTATAGATAAAATGAACCACAATTTTTAATTTACTCACTATTTTAGATGGATTTTCAATTTATTTCTAAAAAAAATAAGTGAAGACATGCAGTATTTTCAATAACCGTGCATTTAACTTATAACAGAGGAAAAAAAGAGAAATCAAACCATAATATCATTAAAACCTACAACCTGAGCTTAACAAGTGAAGTGGGGAAAATAAAAAAGAGAGAGAGTTTTTTATACAACGTCCCCAAAAACGAGGAATCCCTGCCAATTTTCGAGTTGGCAGGGATTTATTTTTTATCTTCAAGAAGATGATCTTTTTACTTGCAGTATTTTGTAATCAGCTCATCGACATTCGGATCACCCAATTCTTTCGCTTTCTTAAAGTTGCCGCAAGCTTCATCTGTCTTCTTCAGCTGTATCTGGCAAAGTCCCAATAAACGGTAAGCCTCACCATATTTGGGATCAGTCTTCAATATATTATTCAAAATCTGAATGGCTTCTTCATACCGTCCTACACGGAGGTTTACAACTGCATGCTCTGCCTGATAGGTGAGGTCTGTCGGATTCATCTCGATGGCCTTGGCAATATCGTCTAAAGCGCGTTGAAACTGACGGGCTTTCAAAGCTGCCTGTTCGCGATAATAATAGAACACGTCGTTCACTTCTCCTTTGACTGCCGTATGGTAAGCATCATAATCGAGCATTGCATTTCGCGCCTGACCGGCATTCATATTCATCTGCGCACGCTCCAACAAGTATGGAGCAAAGTCGGCCGTAATCGGTTGCGGGCAACGGGCAATACAGCTATCCATTAAGGCTACCACTTCTTTCGGATCCCCTTTCAACAGTTCCTTCGTTTTGGCAGCACTAAAGAAAGTGGCCGGAGAAGCAATATTGCTGGCATTTACCTTTTCATAAGCAGCCAAAGCACCGGCATAGTCTTGTTGGGCAAACAGTATATCGCCTTCCATTTGAGTGTAAATTGGCAGCGGATCAATAGCGATTGCCTGACGGACATTCTTCAAAGCGGTGTCATACGTCCAGTCTTTGTAAGTTTTCTCCGGCTTCGATAATTGATAAGCATACATCAGCTTACCTATATTATAATATACATCATCTTTCTTATGGGCTACTTTCAGAGCCTGATTAAAGTCGGCAACGGCTTTATCATACCAGGTCTGGTCGTCTTTACCTTTAGATGCATAATAATTGGCACGACGGAGATAACCATCTGCATTGGCAGGGAACTGGCGGATGAAATCGTCCAACAGCTTTTCATAGTCCTCGCCCGAGAGGCTCGAAGAGGCCATAAACAGATATACTAATGCCTGATCTTCCGTTTCGGGTAAACCTTTCCGAATACCAATGCTTTTCAAGGCAGCGTCTCCCAAAGAAAGGGCACTGATTTTCTGCGACATGGCAAAAGCAGCTCCCGCCGCATAGCAAGTAGTCACCGTATCGATACCGGATGATTTCTGCGCAATACCAAATACCTGACCTTCCGCATTCATCACCGGGCAGCTCACCATCTTATCTTTCATCTGCATGCTCAATGTATAATAATGGTATTCGCCGGCTACTTTGGAAACATCTTTCACCTTACCATTGACACAAGCAATGCTTTTCTGCGTAGAATAAGGAAGCATCCACGCTTCGGCTCCTGCCACCGGGGCTGTTTTGGCAATGATCAGCGCAGGCACTTTCTTCTCGGTGATAGCCACACGGAACTTAATAACATCATACATGTCATTCGCTCCAAGTATCAGGCTGACCGGCATCTGTTTGCCTTCGGAAGTAATCACCACCGCACGTTCGGCTCCTTTAAAAAGAGTATAATCTGATAAAGCCAATCCGTCTTCGGACACAAAGAATCCGTTTCCCGTATTCAGCATTTTATCATTCTTGTCATAAGTCACTATTGAGAAGACTGCACGTTTTGCCTTCTCTACCCATTTTGGGGTTTGTGCCATGCTTCCCTGTACCAGGAAGAAAAGCAGCAAAGGTAGAATTAAAATCTTCTTCATATCAGTCATTGTTTCTTTGTTTCACAGCTTCGTAAATCAGGATACCGGCAGCTACAGAGACATTCAGGGATTCGATGGTGCCCAGCATCGGAATTTTCACCCATTCATCACAGAGGGCAAGGTTTTCATAAGAAACTCCTGTATCTTCCGCTCCCATTATGATGCAGAGAGGACCTGTATAATCAGCTTTGGTATAGTCATAATCCCCTTTTTCGGTAGCAGCCACAATGCGGAAACCACTGTCTTTCAGATATTGCAGAGTCGAACGGAGGTTCTGTTCACGGCATACAGGAAGAGTATGTAGCGCTCCTGCCGACGTTTTCACGGCATCAGCATTGACTGACGCACTGCCTCGAACAGGAATAATCACAGCATCGACAGCTGCACATTCGCAGGTACGTGCAATTGCCCCGAAATTGCGTACATCGGTCACTCCGTCGAGCATAACAAAAAACGGATTTTTTCCTTGCTCAAACAAGAAAGGAACAAGATCCTCCGCTTTCTGATAAGTCACAGAAGAAATGAAAGCGATCACTCCCTGATGATTTTTACGGGTAATACGGTTGATACGTTCTACCGGAACACGCTGAACAGGTATCAGCGTACCTTTCAAAGCTGCAAAAAGCTCCTTGGAAAGATCACTTTGAATATCTTTCTTCACGAGGATCTTATCTATCTCTTTTCCAGCCTGAATGGCTTCTATCACGGCACGAACGCCGAAAATCATTTCACTTTTATCTAACATCTGGTTGATTTACTATTTTACTATTTACTATTCACTATTTATCAGTTGCGGGCAAGCAGGGATTTGGCATTGCTAAGGGCAGCTTCGGTGAGAGTGGCGCCGCTAAGCATGTGAGCTATTTCCTCTACCCGTTCTTCGTCAGTGAGACGGCGAATATGGCTGTTGGTTTCCGTATCGCTGTCTTTTTTGTATACCTTATAATGAGCACGCCCACGGGCAGCAATCTGTGGCAGGTGGGTAATACTGATTACCTGACGGTTGCGGTCGCCCATTTCCTGCATCATGTCCGCCATACGGTCGGCTATTTCACCGGAGACTCCGGTATCTATTTCATCAAATACGATGGTCGGCAGCTTGACGGCTCCGGCAATCATTGCCTTGATGGAAAGCATGACACGGGCAATTTCACCTCCTGAAGCTACGGAAGAGATATTCTGCAAAGTGCCGTTCTTATTGGCGGAAAACAGGAAGTTGACTGTATCTTCTCCTTGCAATCCCGGCTCTTTTTTCAGTCCCATTTCGATCAGGAAACGAACATTCGGCATTCCTAATGGAATCAACCGGGCGGCCAGTTGTTTTTCTACTTCACGCGCAGCTTTCGCACGGGCCTTGGTCAACACTTCCGCCTGTTGTTTCACTTGTTTATATTGTTCCTCTTTACGAGCAGTCAGTTCGGCAATACGCTCATCATAGGAAGTGATGTCCGACAATTTGCTGCGGTATTCATCCGTTAGCGCTATCAATTCGCCAAGGGTTTGTGCCCGATGTTTCTGCTGTAAGGAATAAATCAGATTCAACCGTTCATTCACTTCGTCCAGACGGACCGGATTGAATTCAACGGAGTCACTTTGTAAAGAGACTTCGTGCGAAATATCTTTCAGTTCGATATAAGCACTCTCCATACGTTCGGTAAGTTCCTTGGCCGGCTGATATACTCTTTGCAGATTATTCAGCGTATTCAGGCTATCTTTCAGGTAAGAAAGCAATCCGCCTTCATCCGAAGCAAACGACTGTTCCACCCGGTAAAGTCCGGCTTTTATCTCTTCTGCATGACTTAATGTTTCAGCTTCCTGCTCCAGTTCTTCCTGCTCACCTTCCACCAAACAGGCTTCTTCGAGCTGTTCGAGTTGGAAGCGGATATAATCTTCATCGGAGCGGCTTTTCTCTGCCAGCGACACTAATTCAGCCAGTTCGCGGTCTGTCCGTTTCCATTCATCATAATACAGATGGTATTTCTCCAATGCTGCATCATTATGTGCCAGAATATCAAGCACATTCAACTGGAATCCTTCTTTATTGAGCAATAAATTCTGATGTTGCGAATGTACATCTATCAACTGTTCGCCCAGCTCTTTCACTTGTGACAGCGAAGCAGGAGTATCGTTGATGAATGCCCTGCTCTTACCGGAAGCTTGTACCTCACGACGCAAAATGCACTCTTCATCATATTCCAGCTCGTTTTCTTCGAAAAACGGACGCATACCATAGGCAGATAGATCGAAACGTGCCTCTATGATACATTTGGAAGCTCCGTGGCGAATCGCTTTCACATCGGCACGCTGTCCTAGCAGGAGTCCGATAGCTCCCAGAATAATTGATTTTCCGGCTCCCGTTTCACCTGTTATAACGGAAAAGCCTGTTTCAAAACTGATATCCAGTTTTTCTATCAATGCATAATTCTGAATGTATAGTGAACGTAACACCTTATATTTAATTAAAAATTGAGAATTGAAAATTAAAAATTCGAAGATAGGGTAGCTACCAGACGGTCGATGATGTCCTGGGCTACTTCTATTTTCGGTTTCAGGGGATAGTCTGTACGACCTTTCCTGTCGATGATACTTATTTTATTGGTATCATGGCGGAAACCGGCTCCAGCGTCATTCAACGAGTTGAGCACGATAAAGTCGAAATTTTTGCGTTCGAGCTTTCCTTCGGCATTCTGCTGCTCATTATTGGTTTCGAGGGCAAAGCCAACCAATAACTGATTTTTCCTTTTCAGTGCTCCTAAATTGGCAGCGATGTCTTGTGTTGCCTGAAGATGGAGGGTTAGTTCCTCTTCTTTCTCCCGCTTAATCTTCTTGTCGGCCACTGTTTCCGGACGATAGTCGGCTACTGCCGCGCAAAGAATACCTGCATCAGCATCTGGAAAATAGATCTGTGAAGCCGCATACATTTCTTCTGCTGATTCCACATCTACACGCCGGATACGGGAATGTTGCGTTTTGAGCTGCACAGGACCTGTTATCAATGTCACCTGCGCCCCGCGACGGGCACATTCTTCTGCTAATGCGAATCCCATCTTTCCGGAAGAATAATTGCCTATGAAACGCACCGGGTCAATCTTTTCGTAAGTCGGTCCGGCTGTAATCATCACTTTCTTTCCGGATAGTTCGTCACTCGAAGCGAAAAATTCATCCAATACCCGGATAATATTTTCCGGCTCTTCCATACGTCCCTTTCCCACCAAGTGGCTGGCTAACTCTCCTGTTCCCGGCTCGATAATGTGATTACCGTAGGAACGCAATATATCCAGATTTTTCTGGGTGGCGGGATGGGCAAACATATCGAGGTCCATTGCCGGAGCAACAAACACGGGAGCTTTTGCCGAAAGATAAGTTGTTATGAGCATATTGTCGGCTATTCCATTTGCCATTTTGCCGATAGTAGAGGCGGTGGCAGGTGCAATCAGTACAGCATCCGCCCACAGTCCGAGATCGACGTGGCTATTCCACGTTCCGTCACGCTGAGCAAAAAACTCACTGATGACCGGTTTGCTGGTCAAAGCCGAAAGAGTGATGGGAGTAATAAATTCTTTTCCCGCCGGAGTAATGACAACTTGCACTTCCGCTCCTTGTTTTATCAGTCCGCGAATGATATAGCACGCCTTATACGCGGCAATACTGCCGGTAATTCCAAGAATTATTTTTTTTCCTTTTAGCATTATTTTGTAATCAAATTACTCATTTCACGCAAACGGATTTTTGTCAATGCCGCCTTAGTGTTCAGCGTGAAATCACTATTCAAAATCCAACTGTAATATCCGGGATCTTTCTTCAAAACCTCGGCTACAGACATTCCTTTATATTTTCCGAAGTTGAATACTTCCACTCCATTATCATCGTACACCATGCGTCCGGCAAAGTCTACATTCTTGCTGAAACTTGAATAATCTGCCAGGAACGCAATATCATTCTGAAGATCGGAGTAACGGTCGAGCTGTGCTTTCAGCACTTCGTAAGTGGCCCGTGTATCTGCTTCGGCAGTGTGTGCATCTTCCAGATTCTTGTCGCAATAGAATTTATAGGCAGCAGACAGGGTGCGTTGTTCCATTTTGTGGAAGATCACCTGTACGTCTACAAATTTGCGTTTCGTCATATCAATGTCCACTCCGGCGCGAAGGAACTCTTCGGCAAGGACAGGAATATCAAAACGATTGGAATTAAATCCTGCCAAATCGCAACCTTCAATGTCCCTGGCTATGTTTTTCGCCACTTCTTTGAAAGTTGGACAATCGGCTACGTCGGCATCATAAATGCCATGTATAGCAGAAGATGCTTCCGGGATATGCATTTCAGGGTTGATACGTAATGTTTTTGCTTCTTCATTTCCATTCGGATATACTTTCAGATAGCAGATTTCAACAATTCGGTCTGTGTTGATATTGGTTCCGGTTGTTTCTAAATCAAAAAAAACAATGGGATTTTTCAGGTTTAATTTCATTTCTATTTTTTTATTGGGTCACCACAGAGGACGCAGAGGACACAGAGGGTTATTTAACAAATATTCAAATTTATCCTCTGTGTCCTCTGCGTCCTCTGTGGTGAATTAACATTAATCATTTAGCATCATCGGCATCAGCAGCATCAGCAGGTCTTCGTTTTCTTCCTGCTCTACCGGGATGATTACTCCGGCACGTGAAGGATCCGCCAGTTCGATGACTACTTCGTCTGCTGAAATGTTGTTCAGGATGTCAATGAGGAATGTCGATTTGAAACCGATGCTCATTGCTGCACCTGCATACTGGCAAACTTGTGTTTCTTCAGCAGAAGTAGAGAAGTCAATATCTTGTGCGGAAATCACAATCTGGTTTTCCTGCATACGAAGTTTTATCAAGCTACTTGCCTGCGACGAGAAGATAGACACACGACGCAAAGCTCCTACCAACTGCTGGCGGTCTACGGTGACTTTGTGCGGGTTGTTCTGCGGAATTACCGAGTTGTAGTTCGGGTAACGTCCTTCAATCAGACGACAAACCATCCGGTAGCTTTCGAGCATGAATACAGCGTTGCGTTCATCGAATTCGATCGTCACTGTACCTTGTTCTTTCGGCAAAAGATTTTTAAGCAACGTAGCCGGTTTCTTCGGAAGGATGAAAGCTGCACGCTCGTTACCTTTGGCTGCCAATGTCTTGCAACGCACCAGTTTATGACCGTCTGAAGCAACCATTGTAATATCTTCTGTAGTAATATCGAAATAAATACCGTTCATCACCGGACGAAGTTCGTCATCGGCAGTAGCAAACACCGAACGGTTGATACCTCCCAGAAGTACACTTGCTTCCATCTCTACACGGACTGCATTATCACCCAATGTAGCCGATTGCGGAAATTCATCCGCATTCTGCCCCATCAGGCTGTATTTTCCGTTCTGGTACTGCACTGTTATTTCATAATTATCCGGATTGATTTCGAATGTGAGTGGTTGTTCCGGGATTTCTTTCAGTGCATCAAGCAATGTTTTCGCTACTACGGCAAAACGCCCGTTCGTATCGCTTTCATTCACTTCTACGGTAGTCACCATCGTTGTTTCACTGTCGGATACAGTCACAGACAATGTTCCGTCTTCCAATTCGAAGAGGAAACAATCGAGAATTGGCAGCGCATTTTTTGAATTAATCACACGGCTGATGGCCTGTAAATGGCTGGAAAGAGCAGTACTTGAAACGATAAATTTCATATATTTTCGTGTATTTAAGTTTTAAATGTTCTATCGCACAAAGTTACGAAAAAAGATTTGGGCTGCCCAATAAAACAAAAGAAAAAAACAGGCATTGTGTGAGGGATATTACTAAAAAATTGTAACTTCGCCGCAGAATTTAAAATTATCGCAATGGAATTTACAGGAAAAATCATCGCTATCCTCCCCCCGAGAGGCGGAGTTTCAAAAACTAGCGGCAACGAGTGGAAATCACAAGAGTACGTTATTGAAAACCATGATCAATATCCGCGCAAAATGTGTTTCGACGTATTTGGTGCAGACAAAATCGAGCAATTCAACATTCAAATGGGTGAAGAACTGACCGTATCATTCGACGTTGACGCCCGCCAATGGAATGACCGTTGGTTCAACAGTATCCGCGCATGGAAAGTAGAGCGCGTCAGTGCAGGTGCTCCAATGGCTTCTGGTTCTCCCGTTCCTCCCCCGGCTCCATCGGCTATGCCCGAATTTACTCCGGGTGATGCAAAAGACGATCTGCCATTCTAAACTGAAAGTCATTCATCCGACGCATAAGCATAAAAACTCTCGACGGGATAATCCTATCGGGAGTTTTTTTATAATTGAAGATATTTTTATTCATACAGATAATCCGCTCCAAAACCATAGAGATAAACAATTGTATATAAACCGTAATTTTTATTCTGATTTATATTTCAAAATAATATTGGGATATACTACTCCGTCCGTACAGGCAAACTGGACAAAGAGTGTAAAATTACGGAAGAAGCCGGCATTATGCAGAAAGAAATCCGGTATGAAACGGACATAATTTTCCGATTGCCGGAATACGTGGTCGAAATCTGCCATCAACATAAAATGGTACGAATCAGACAAGTGATCCATACCCGTCTGATAAGCTATTGCACCATTGAGCACTTCACCTTTATCCAATTGACGAATATAATGCGACAGACTGTTCTCATCCGGAGCAAGCAACAAGCGTCCACCATAAAATGCCGCATACATATCCAAAGTCGGCTCTACGAAACCGGTCAGTTGTTTAAACAAGGTTGTTTGAGGCAACCGATAGACCAAGTATGCCTTATTTACAGTATAACAAAAAGTAATTCGGGGAGTTTTTCTTCCTTCATCTGCCGGAGCAGTATTGACAAGGGTACGAAGCATTCTTTCAGCCTCCGTCACATCTGCCACAGACAGGCTCAAGACTGCCGCCGCATCCTGATCCTGTAACGTATCTTCACGCAGAAAGAGACAGGCAACCAAGTCCTGTCCGGCATTTTCCATCAGATAGCGGGAAAATTCTTTATCTCTATTCTGCACTTCGCTCGTGCGAACCGTCTCATTCTGCTCCTGCGCATTTCCATAAGAAAGCAAAGATGTCCAGTCCGCAATCCCCTGTCTGCTAAAATAGAAAGCAGTAGAAGGCAGTGCCTCACCCGGGAAGCCTTTGACTGATTGCTGTTGGCGAAGCTGGTTTATAAATGCAAAGCAAGTATCCGCATCGTGAGTAATGCCGGAGAAATAGATAAAATCATCTTTCATCTTCATGTCAAATTCCGTCCATCCCATCATCCCTTTCATACGGGTATAGATTGTGGCGGCCGCTGCACTTTTTTCGGAGCACGCACTCCTGTAAAGGTAGGATCATCCGCCAGCGATTTGCCACTCTTATATGCATCAATAACGTTTTCAATCAGTTTTTTTTGAAAACTTAATGCCATAAAGTCAGACGTCAGATAGCAGGCAAGAAAATCACCATCCGCCATCGGGTAAATGATTATTTCCTCTCCTTTGTAAGCAAATGTTTTCGGCGGATAAAGCGAAGATATATATTTACGTACAAACTTGTTTACCAACTCCTTATCCCCATTTCCCAATCTGCAATAAAGTATCTGGTTCCGTTCGTTATCCGGTTCATGGAAACTAATCAGCATCTGATTCATTTGCCGGCTCAAACCATGAGGAGTATCTTCCGAGAGGGCATAAAGGCTTTGTTTCAGATAAGAAAAAAGTTTGGACACATAAAGATATTGCTGATTTTTACTACAAGTCAGATCATCGACCTCCGCTACAAATTCGAGCACATCATCAGTAACAAACACGGCTGAAGTGGTGGACGGAACCAGTTCATAAAGATTAAAATCCTTCTGCCCTTCGGCCGCCGACAGTCTAAAAAAAGAGTACAATGCGAAACCTGAGCACAAAAGTACAACAGAAGACGTGATCGCTATTTTCACTATCGTACGAAGTTTCATAATATTCGCTGTTTATCGGCTAGGTGCAAAAATAATAATTTCTACAAAGAAAACAAAACTTTTGCTAAAAATTTCACCGATAATCAAAGATAGATATCCAATCCGTCGAATGCCAGGTGAATATTTTCCGGAAGGCTCTTTTCAACCTCCGCATGTAAGCCCATATCATGACTCATGTGTATAAAGTACGTCTTCTTTGCTTGAATGCGCCGCGCCACTGCCAATGCTTCTTCCAGATTCTGATGGGTAGGATGCGAGGCAATCCGAAGTGCATTCACTACCAAAACATCTATTCCCGCCAATTGTTCATAAGATTCTTCGGGCATGGTCAACATATCAGTGATATAACCTAATTGCCCGATACGATATCCCAAAATAGGCAATCGCCCATGCATCACACGTAAAGGAAGCACCTCCGTGTGGTTAACAGAAAAGGCCTGCCCCACAGAAATTTCCTGCAAAGGAATGTCGGGAACGCCCGGATAACGATGGTCGACAAAGCAATAGGGCATACGCAAACGCAAGCCTTGCGCCACATAATTTTCCGCATAAATGGGCACTGAACCAAACCGGCAAAACGGACGTAAATCGTCCAACCCGCCCACATGGTCATAATGTTCATGCGTAATGAGCACACCATCTATCTTCTCAAAAGGAAGATGCAATACCTGTGTCCGGAAATCCGGACCGCAATCTATCAAAATCCGCGCATCATCTGTCTCGACAATAGCAGATGCACGCAATCGGTTATCTTTCGGATCGGCAGAAGTACAAACCGGACATGTACAGCCGATTTGGGGTACTCCCGTCGATGTTCCACTTCCAATGATTCTTACTTTCACTTGTTTAATTGAGAATTGAAAATTGAGAATTAAAAAATAATAGTTGAGAATGAGAAATTTGGAATTGAGAACGAAAAAAAGAAAGGTTATAGAGTATTTCTACACCTGAACACTTTTCATTATTCATATAGCTATTCTTCATTCTCAATTTCTACTTCTCAATTTATTAAGTTAACTTCCGGGTGGATATCAATACCGAACTTCTCACGAACAGAGGTTCGAACTGCATCTGAAAGCGCAAGGATATCGCTACCTTTTGCTCCACCAAGATTCACTAATACCAGTGCTTGTTTATCATGCACGGCAGCCGGACCTAAAGCCTTACCTTTCCAGCCGCATTGATCGATCATCCATCCTGCCGGGATTTTCACCCGACCGTCTGACAGCTCATAGTATGGTATCCGGGGATATTCCTGCTGCAAGGCTTCCAGTTTTTCTTTCGGCACAATAGGATTCATAAAGAAGCTGCCGGCATTACCCATTACTTTCGGGTCGGGCAACTTGCTCTCACGAATCTCAATTATCACTTTCCGTACAACAGAAAGCGTCAATGCCGGATATTTTTCAAGCTCCTGACGAATGGTTCCATAATCTAACGTATAATATTCTTTTTTACTAAGCCGGAAACGGACATAGGTGACAAAAGCCGACTTGTTTTCCGGACGTTTAAAAATACTGTTACGGTAGGTATACCCACACTCTTCCACCGAATAAACGCGTTCTTCAGCTTGAATGTTCACTGTTTCCACTGCTGTTATCAGATCTTTCACTTCAACGCCATAAGCTCCAATGTTTTGTACCGCACTCGCTCCCACTTCACCGGGAATGAGCGACAGATTCTCCGTTCCATACCATCCATGTTCTACGCAATATGCAACGAAGTCGTCCCATACTACCCCCGCTCCCACTCGTACCGATACAGAGTGTTCATCTTTTTCCGTCACTTCGATTCCTTCAATGCGGGAATGGAGTATCAATCCGTCGTAATCTTTGGTAAACAGCAGGTTACTGCCGCCACCAATATGCAAAAAGGTGTCACAACGGCACCTTGCACAATCAGCTTCTTCAATTCTTCAACCGAAGAATATTCTAAAAAACGAGCGGCACTGACATCGATGCCGAATGTATTGTAGGGCAAAAGAGAATACATATATTTCTAGTTATAAGTTATACTGTTATAGTGCGTCGTAACCTGTATCAGATACTTGTATCTTCAAACTTATACAATTCCCATTCTCCGGCTTTCCGGCGGAAATAAAGGATATTGGAAAAACCATTGCCGATACCTTTCAACGCCAGAATTTTCGTGGGCGAATCATCGCCATTCCGCTGTCCGTAATTAATATTAGAAAGGCGGTCGACAGGAAGTACCGGTTTGAAGGCAAACCACTGATTAAGATCGAGGGTTGTCTCCAAAATGGAGAAATCATCGTCCGGATCGCTGGTTACAAAAGCTAACGGCTCCCTCACACGCTGACTCTGAAAAAGACTATCCGTTGCAAAATGTCCGAAAAACTCAACAAAGTTCTCATTATCACTTTGCTCAATGGGCCGCAGGTTGATTGCCTCCAGCACCCATGCACCTTTGATACGTTCAAAATAGTATCTTTTCACCATTCGCGTTTTCACGAACATCCACTCTACCTGCACAGAAGTGAGGGAGGTATCTCCTACTAAATCCATGTCTTCTTCTCTATCAAACAGCAGAGTATAATAATGCTGCTTGGTAAACAAGTCATCATGCTTCCAGTTGCGTTCCTCGATGTTTGATTTCTTATCTCCATTGTAGTAGGGCAATGGAAATTTCACACGCTGACGCTGTAACACTTCATCGGAAGCAAAATTGTAGATAAAATCATCGAAAGATTCATCTGCCTGTATAGGCTGCGGATCTTCCGGCGATTTATCATGGTGGCTAGAATCGGCTATCTGCCGGATTGAATCCACCTCTTTAGTAATAGATGCGAAAGGGTCAATATTTGTTTTCTTGTTTCCACAAGAGCTCAATATACCGAGCAGTATGACCCCTGCAATTAGTTTTTTCATTATTTCAGTTTCTCTCTTAACTTTTCAAGCATATCTACCGTCATGCTTTCCAAATTGTAGGCCGGCTTCCATCCCCACTCTTCACGAGCGCAGGTATCGTCCAGGCTATCGGGCCAGCTATCGGCTATACGCTGTTTCAGAGGATCTATATCATAGATCATCTCAAACTGCGGCACATGCTTCTTGATAGCCTGATATATCGTTTCCGGGTCGAAACTCATGGAAGCGATATTGAAAGCATTGCGGTGTATCAATCTTGCCGGATCGGCTTCCATCAGCGTAATTGCTGCGTTCAGCGCATCCGGCATGTACATCATATCCATTAAAGTGCCTTGCTTAATGGGGCACACAAACTTTTCTCCTTTCACTGCCGAGTAGTAAATATCGACAGCATAATCAGTCGTACCTCCTCCCGGAGGGGTCACATTCGAAATAATGCCCGGGAAACGGACAGCACGGGTATCGACACCGTATTTATTAAAATAGTAATCACTCAATAACTCTGTCGTTACTTTGGTGACTCCATACATGGTACGCGGACGCTGAATGGTGTCCTGCGGTGTTTTCGTGTGAGGCGTACTAGCTCCAAACGAACCGATAGAACTCGGAGTAAACACTGCGCACCCTTGTTCACGTGCCACTTCCAGCACATTCCACAATCCGTCGATGCCTATTTTCCAAGCCAACTTGGGTTTCGACTCGGCAACTACGGACAACAGAGCAGCCAAATTATAAATCGTATCAATGTGATACTCTTTTACTACAGATGCAATTGCATCGCCATCTGTTACATCAGCAATTGCCGACGGTCCCGACTCCTTTAATTCCCCTTTAGGTTCTGCACCCGGAATATAACCTGCTACTACATTTGCATTTCCGTAACGTTTCCGTAGCTCCATCGTTAGCTCCGACCCTATCTGTCCGGTAGCTCCAATAATCAAAATGTGTTCCATTTTTTCTTCTGACTTAGAATATCAAGCTTAAATAGTGCGCAAAGTAAGCACTTTTTTTTCAGATTTTAATCAAAAAGACATTGTTATTCCAAGAAAAATTGTGTCCTTTGCAATATAACTTAATCACCCAAACACTATGTACGGTAAAATGCAAGAATATCTCCGCCAAACATTGGCTGAAATCAAGGAAGCCGGACTTTATAAAGAAGAACGACTGATTGAAAGTGCGCAGCAAGCTGCCATCACTGTAAAAGGTAAGGAAGTATTAAACTTCTGCGCAAACAACTATCTAGGATTGTCCAATCATCCCCGATTAATCAAGGCTTCACAGGAAATGATGAATAACCGTGGATACGGAATGTCGTCTGTCCGTTTCATTTGTGGAACACAAGATATACACAAAGAACTGGAAGCTGCTATCTCGGACTATTTCCAGACTGAAGACACGATTCTGTATGCTGCCTGCTTCGATGCTAACGGCGGTGTATTCGAACCGCTTTTCTCCGAAGAGGATGCCATTATCTCGGATTCGCTAAACCACGCTTCTATCATTGACGGGGTACGTCTTTGCAAAGCGAAACGTTACCGTTATGCCAATGCTGACATGAAAGACCTGGAAAGATGTCTGCAAGAAGCGCAGGCACAACGCTTCCGTATTATTGTTACGGACGGTGTGTTCTCAATGGACGGCAATGTAGCTCCGATGGATCAGATTTGTGATCTTGCCGAGAAATACGATGCGTTGGTAATGGTAGACGAATCTCACTCTGCCGGTGTGGTAGGTGCCACTGGTCGTGGCGTAAGCGAGTTGTATAAGACTCACGGACGTGTAGATATTTACACAGGAACGTTGGGTAAGGCTTTCGGCGGTGCACTGGGAGGATTTACCACCGGACGCAAAGAAATCATTGATTTACTCCGTCAACGCAGCCGCCCGTATTTGTTCTCCAACTCATTGGCTCCGGGTATCATCGGTGCAAGTCTTGAAGTTTTCAAGATGCTGAAAGAGAGCAATGCGCTGCATGACAAGTTGGTTGAAAATGTAAACTACTTCCGTGATAAGATGACGGCTGCAGGATTTGATATAAAACCGACACAAAGTGCTATTTGTGCGGTAATGCTGTATGATGCGAAGTTGTCTCAAATTTATGCTGCACGTATGCAGGAAGAAGGAATCTATGTGACAGGTTTCTACTATCCGGTAGTGCCGAAAGATCAGGCCCGCATCCGTGTACAGATTTCTGCAGGACACGAAAAAGCACATCTTGACAAGTGTATCGCTGCCTTTATCAAGGTAGGTAAAGAGCTTAACGTATTGAAAACGGAATAACTCCGAAGCAAGGTTTCCTTGCAGAATCCATTTTTAGGCACGGATTACACGGATTACGCTGTTGCTTTATGCAAGCATATTTCTAAAAACCGTGAAATCCGTGTAATCCGTGCCTAAAAAATCTCTTTTATTAAATGAATTTTGAACCGCTGCTTAACTATAAAAAGATTATGGAAGAATTAACCCTCACTACTCCTACCCTGCTTTTCTCGGCAGTTTCATTGATTTTACTAGCTTATACCAACCGTTTCTTATCGTATGCCCAACTTGTGCGCCAACTACGTGACCGCTACGTGGAAAACCCTTCGGATATCACTGAAGCTCAAATCGAGAATTTACGGAAACGGTTGAATCTGACCCGTACAATGCAAGGACTGGGTATTGCAAGCCTTTTTCTCTGCGTAGTCAGTATGTTTCTTATTTATATCGGACTGCAATTATTTTCTGCTTACGTATTCGGACTGGCACTGATTCTGTTGATAGCTTCTCTAGGCGTATCTTTCCGCGAAATACAAATTTCTACCCGTTCACTGGAGATTTACCTGGGAACAATGGAGAAAGGGAAAAACAAGAAATAATACGGTTGGCATTCCCTTCCATTAGTTTTTATCAAGACACTACCCGGCAAGGAAGGATGACCGTAAAGCGACTTCCCTTGCCTACTTCGGATTTGAGTTCAATCCTTCCACCCAACTTTTCTATAATCACCTGACAAATAGAAAGTCCCAATCCTGCTCCCTGTGAGAATTCGTTCTGTTTGTAAAAACGGCTAAAAATCATCCGTTGTTCTTCACGTGGAATACCCTTTCCGGTATCTTCTACATAAATCCGCACGTTACCTTCATCCGGCAGATAAATATACCCTAATTTGATATACCCGGTTTCCGTAAACTTACTGGCGTTATTCAAGAAGTTTGTTAGAACTTGTATCAAACGCTCCCTATCCACATTAATCTCCAAAGGTATATTATCCACTTCTTTCAGGAATTCCAGACGTGGAGCAATCAATACCTGGTGAGTCATATAAATGTCATCAATCAGCTCTCTCACCCTACATTTCTTGAATGAGAAAGACATATAGCCTGATTCGATACGGGAAAGCTCCAGAATATCGTTAATCAGTTTGAGCAGCAACTCGCTGTTCTTGTTAATGGTACCGATGTATTCTTCGCGTTCTACGGAACTCAACCCATCTTCCAATGCCAGAATATTGGCAAAACCAACAATCGAATTAAGCGGAGTACGTATCTCATGGCTCATATTTGCCAGGAAGGATTGTTTCAATTCTGCCTTTTCAGCGAGCAAGCGCGCAGCTTCCAGTTCCTCTTCACGATCCTTTATATCTTGTATGTTGAGCAGCAAACCTGCTGTTTTATATTCGCCACCCGGTAGCTGTTTAGTAGTATAACGGAACTCCCACCACTGATATCCTTTACCGTCGAAGTTACAAAGCTCCCGTACTACTTTCTTTTGGGCTGTTTTCAGATTTTGCCAGTTGAACTTCACTCCTTCCCAATGATCGGGATGAATAAAGCTCATGAATTCCTTAAACGAAAGTTGTCTAGGATTCAGCCCTTGCGACGACCAGAATGCATCTTCAAAAACAAAACAACCGTTATCCAATCTCCAAGCATACGTCATTCCACCCTCAATAGCTAATGACAATGTTTCTTTTTCATCAGCCAATGCTATAAGCGCCTGTTTTTTTCTCGTCTGTTCCCGAAGGTATAACCACCAAAGCGAAGCAAAAAGAAATGTCAGGAAAAGAATTAGTGAAGCGACTAAAGTTCCCCAAAGAAATGGATACTTGTCTCTGAACGGAATATTAATAATGCTATATTTTGCAGGAATACTTTCCTTGCCCAAGCCAATTTGTTTCATTGTATTCCAGTCTACGACATACTCTTTCCGACTTTCAACAATGGGTATATCCGAGGGGCTTGTACCATGTAATATGCGAACGGCAGTTTTCACTTCTTCTTCTACCTGAATAGGTAGCGAAGTGATGTATCCACCCAACAACTTCTCACCAAACCCAAAGGCTTCATTAATGGCTGTCAGACTGGGACTACCGCAGATGCTTCCAATATTAATAGTGGTGTAATCACGTTTCAACTGAATATAACATTGGTCGCGGTAGCTCCTGTTTAAAACCCACATAAAAGTGGCATCCGAATGATTTCTGGCATTACGCAAAGGAATAGCCATGAAGCGGGTATAACCTTCTTCCTGCACCAAACGTATCTGTTCTTCCGGAGAAAGTTCAGGATTATCTATGAATCCGGTCACTTTACATCCTTTAAACTGCTCCTTTGCATCTCTTCTGATTTGTTTGTCGATATAGGTAGTGTCGAGCATGGTAAACAAACGGACGTGCTCACCGAAGAGCTCTTTTGCCACACTGATATTCTCATTAAAGGCTATCTTGTCATGAAAACCTGTCACGTTGGGATGATGTTTCAACAATCCCCAATTCGGATAATTGACACCACCAAAAACCACAGGCACTTCTTTCGCCAACTGAATTCCACATTTCATCAATGAATAAGTGGCTTGGTCTTCATTCACCAGAATCACTTCCGGTCGCCAGTCTCTCGAAACGGAATCAACCAGAAAGCGCATCCGTTCCAGTTCCGGTTCCTCCCAATAAGATTCACAGTCTAAATAAACGGTACGAATATCAGCATCAATTTTCTCTTTTTCAAATTGCTCCGCTATCATCCGGTTAAATTCCGGATAAGCTGCATAAGTTTCCTCATAAGAGTGGACAACTAAAATACGTCGTTCCTCTTTTTGAGAACAACTACTCACCCCTAAAAGGAGCAATAAAGATAAAAGGAGCAATCTTATAATTCCTCTGTTCAAACCATTCATTTATAATAACCGGGATTAATTTCTCTCTGACTCGTAATACAAAGGTAGTTTATTTTCGAACATAAGCCAAATAAGTGAAAAAAAGAAGCTGCCCGAACTGGAATTCAGGCAGCTTCTATAATATATTAAAGAACTATTTTCAGAGTAGCATCATTAACGCTGTCCCAATTGTGAGTCTACAAAGAAAATTCCGGTATCACCGGCTTTCTTGATCTTGTCAACAATGCCTTGTGCTGTAGCTTCTTCTTCTACTTGTTCACGAACAAATCCCCACAAGAAATCCTGTGTCGCTTTATCCTTTTCAGCAGCAGCTACGTCTACCAGCTTGTCTACCAATTGAGAAACATGACATTCATGTTTGTAAACGTGTTCGAATACTTCCAAAGGAGTACCCCATCCGTTAGGAACAACATCTATTTTATCAACTTTAGCAGCTCCTCCACGCTTGATAATATAATCTGCCATGGCATAAGCATGTCCCATTTCTTCTTGAGATTGCTTTTTCATCCAATGAGCAAATCCACTGAAACCTTCTCTCTCGAAATAGAAAGACATTGCTAAATACAGGTTAGCAGACCATATTTCAGCAGTAATCTGTTCGTTAATTGCATTCTGTAATTTTTCTGAAATCATAATCGTATTTTTTATTAAGTTGTTAATGTAGTTTCTTTTTGAACTCATTACAAAAATAACAAGCTTTCAGTTAAAATTGTTCCACGCACCCTACATTTTTAAACTACATTCACACTTTGATTGTAGCGGTTCACTTTTTACTTACACCAGTTCGTCAGAGGTATATCCTTTCGGCAGTTCACGGCAGTTATATCCGGAAGCCATTATTTCACCATAAGCACCGGCAGAGCGAAGGGCTATCAAGTCACCACGCTTCACTTTGTTCAGGTCAATCGCTTTTCCGAAAACATCCGACGATTCACAGATCGGTCCTACCACGTCGTATGCTTCCAATGGTTCTTCGGAAGTAATATTTTCCATTTTATGGAATGCCTGATACAGAGCCGGACGGATAAGATCGGTCATGCCAGCATCCAAGATGGCAAATTTCTTCCGAGCACCTTGTTTTACATACAGAACTTTAGAAATTAAGGAACCGCACTGTCCTACAACAGCACGCCCCAATTCAAAATGTAACGTCTGATAAGGACGCAATTTCAGTTGCCCGGCATAGGTAGCAAAATAGTCTTTGAAGTTCGGGATAGCCTGACGGTTGGGATGTCCATAGTCAATACCCAAACCACCTCCTACGTTAATATGTTCTACCAGAATTCTGCGAGCTTCCAATTTATCCTGTAATTCATTAACACGATTACAGAGAGCTACAAAATCGCCCATATCCAGAATCTGCGAACCAATGTGGAAGTGAAGGCCGATAAACTTTACGTTTTTCATCTCCTGTGCCACATCTATCACCTTGTCCATATCCTGCATACTGATACCGAATTTGTTTTCTGCCAAACCGGTAGTGATATTTGCGTGAGTATGTGCGCCTACATCCGGATTGATACGGAAAGCAACATTAGCCACCTTATTTTGAGCAGCAGCCAATTCATTGATTACTTCCAGTTCGGGAATAGACTCAACATTGAAACAGAAGATGCCGTACTCCAGCCCGAGGTTGATTTCCCAGTCCGCTTTACCTACTCCTGCAAAAACGACTTTATTGGCCGGGAATCCTGCACGGATAGCGGCGCGGATTTCTCCACCGCTCACACAGTCGGCCCCCATTCCGCTCTCACGGATGATAGTAAGTACTTTCGGATTGGCATTTGCTTTGACAGCGTAATGCACTGAATAATTAGGATATTTGGCAACCTCATGGTTAATAGCCGACAATGTATCACGCAGCACTTTGGTATCGTAATAATAGAAAGGTGTCTGCAAAGTGCGGAATTTATCGATTGGAAATATTCCCTTCATAATTCGAAAAACTTGTTTAGTTGGTTAAAAAAGAGCGCTTTTATCAGTTCGGTAAAAGCGCTCGTGTTATTTATGGAATTACTTGCCGTTGAAAAGCATATCGCTCAACGATTGTAAAGCTACTTTCTTATCGCACTCCCGAATGAGGAAGGAGATATTATAGTTACTTCCCCCAAACGAAATCATTCGCACCGGTATATCGCGCATCGCATCGAGTGCTTTTGCTTCAAAACCGACATTTTCCCATTCAAGGTCACCTACAACACAGATGATACACATTCCTTTATCAACGGTTACTGTTCCGTATTTCTTCAGGTCATCCAGAATCTCATTAAGATGTTTCGTGTTATCTATCGTAACAGATACACCGACCTCTGACGTACAGATCATATCGATGGATGTCTGATAACTTTCGAAGATTTCGAACACCTTACGCAAGAAACCGTGAGCCAATAACATGCGGCTGGATTTGATCTTGATAGCAGTAATGTTATCTTTTGCAGCTACTGCCTTGATCTTACCTTTTTCCGTATCGTTGGAGATTAGTGTACCCGGAGCTTCCGGATCCATTGTGTTCAACAGACGGACAGGGATATTGGCATATTTAGCCGGCTGGATACAAGTAGGGTGCAGAATTTTTGCACCGAAGTAAGCCAACTCGGCTGCTTCCTCAAAATGAAGCTGACGCACCGGAGCGGTCTTGTCAACAATACGCGGGTCGTTATTGTGCATACCGTCGATATCTGTCCAGATCTGGATTTCGGAAGCGTTCACTGCTGCACCGATCAGAGAAGCGGTGTAGTCGCTACCACCACGTTGCAGGTTGTCTATCTCACCGTAAGCATTGCGGCAGATGAAACCTTGCGTAATGTAGATCTCCGTATCCGGATAAAGATCGAGTTGAGCACGTAACTTATCCTTAATATATACGGGGTCCGGTTCTGCATTCTTATCAGTACGCATGAATTCCAAAGCCGGAAGCAACACGGACTTCACACCACATTCCTGCAGGTAGAAGTTTACCATCGCCGTAGAAATAAGCTCTCCCTGTGCCAAAACCACTTTCTCTTCGAACAAAGTGAAAAGGTCTTTAGTATAGGAGCGGATGTAGTCGAAGTGGGATTTGACAACTTCAAGACCTTTCTGTTTATATTCCTGGGTTGCAAAAAGCTCATCAATATGCTGTTTATATTTTGCTTCCAGCTTATTAATAATCTCGTTGGCACCCTCCGGATTCTTCTTATACAGATAGTCCGAAATTTCCACCAATGTGTTTGTTGTTCCTGACATAGCAGAAAGAACAACAATCTTCTGTTCACCATCGGTAATCAATTTGGCTACTTCCTTCATGCGCTGAGCAGAACCTACGGAAGTTCCTCCAAACTTTAAAACTTTCATTTTCGTTACTGTTTTAGTTATCTATATTTAAATCTATTTCTATTGTTCTCTGTCTGGGCATATATTCATCGGTCACATCTACAATCTGATGGTCGGCACAACGATATACCCTGCCCGGATAATCTTTCAGCAGTTGCAAATTGTGCGTCGTCATCACTACCGATGAGCCGGATTCGCAGATATTGTGCAACAATTCAACGATAGCTTTACCTGTCTCTACATCCAGATTTCCGGTAGGTTCATCCGCCAGGATGATAGCCGGAGAATTGAGTACGGCACGTGCAATCACAATGCGCTGCTGTTCGCCACCGGAAAGTTCGTTCGGAAGTTTATAACCTTTGTTGGACATTCCTACCAGTTGAAGCACTTCTTCAATGCGATCCTGTATCTCCTGTTTGTTTTTCCAGCCTGTGGCACGAAGCACAAATTCCAGGTTATTATATACAGTACGGTCTGTAAGCAACTGAAAATCCTGGAATACAATGCCTAATTTGCGGCGCAGCTGCGGGATATGCTTACGTTTGATAGATCGCATATTATAGCCCAGCACTTCCGCTTCACCGTCAATTACGTCCAGTTCGCCATAAAGAGTCTTGAGCAGACTCGTTTTTCCCGAGCCTACTTTTCCGATCAAATAGACAAACTCTCCTTTGTGCAATTCCAGATTTACATCACTTAGCACACAGAGTTCCTGTTGATGGATTTCTACGTTCTTATATTGTATCAACGCCCCGTCATCCATGCCGACTCCCGTTTTAATTTTAATTTCTAATCTTTACTTATTAATGCTTCTTCCATGTACTGCTATGTCTTTCCTGCAGTTCACGTGCAAGATCTTCAATGCGATAGCCTTTTGAAGCAAGCAATACAATCATGTGATAAATGAGGTCGGCTCCTTCGTAGATCAAACGTTCGTCAGTACCGTTCGTTGCTTCGATCACTGTTTCCACAGCTTCCTCACCTACTTTTTGAGCTATCTTATTGATTCCCGACTCAAACAGACTGGTCGTATAAGAACCTTCGGGCATTTCTTCGTGACGCTTGTCTATGAAGTTCTGCAATTCTTTCAGGAACATGACCGGTTCTTCGTTTTTCTCCCCCAACAAGTATCTGTGCCTGTATGACACACAGGGCCTACCGGTTCTACTTGAATCAGTAATGTATCATTGTCGCAATCGGCCTTTATAGATACAACATGAAGGAAGTTACCGCTTTCTTCACCTTTTGTCCATAAACGATTCTTCGTACGGCTAAAGAATGTTACTTTTCCGGTTTCTACCGTTTTATCATAAGCTTCTTTATTCATGAAACCCAGCATCAAGACCTTACGTGTCTCGTTGTCCTGTATGATAGCCGGAACGAGTCCGTTCATTTTATCGAAATCCAATTCCATTTTTATATAAGTTCTAATTACTATTTCAATTTACAATTACTATCTATCGCCTACGAATGTTTTTTTTACCTGATGGTAATTCCTTCGCCGCAGCCTATAGGCTAATTTTTGCAGCACAGCAATTACCTGATGGTAATTCCTTCGCCGCAAAGATACGATTTTAATTCGGGAATTTTAATTTCTCCGAAGTGAAAAACACTGGCAGCCAATGCAGCATCTGCCTTTCCCTGTAAAAAGACATCACGGAAGTGCTCCTTACAGCCCGCACCTCCCGAAGCTATGATGGGAATGGAGAGCTGATCCGCTAAAGCAGCAAGTGCTTCATTTGCATAACCGGCTTTTACACCATCGTGATTCATGCTTGTGAAGAGTATTTCTCCTGCTCCGCGTTCCTGTGCCTCTTTAGTCCACTCGAACAGGTCTTTATCCGTTTCGATGCGCCCTCCGTTCAGGTAACATTTCCAACCATTTTCGGTCTGTTTAGCATCCACAGCCAACACACAAACCTGTGAGCCGAAATTCTTTGCAATTTCGTCAACCAACCGGGGATTGCGGATAGCGGAAGAATTGATAGAAATCTTATCCGCTCCTGCATTCAGCAGACGGTCTACATCACTTAATTCATTGATTCCACCACCTACGGTAAATGGGATATTGATATTAGCAGCAATCCGTTTTACCAATTCCGTAAAAGTCTTACGTCCTTCATGGCTTGCAGTAATGTCCAGAAAAACAAGTTCATCTGCTCCCTGTTCACTGTAAGCACGGCCTAACTCCACCGGATCACCGGCTTGGCGCAAGTTGACAAAATTCGTTCCTTTCACGGTTTGTCCGTCTTTTATATCCAGACAAGGTACTATTCTTTTTGCTAACACAATCCTATTTTATTTATTGTTCAACAATTTATAATCTATATTCCTGAAGCTTGATTCTTATCTCCCTTATAATAAAGGCATCTTATTTATTCCGATACGCTCATTATAGAAAGATTCTCAAATCCTGTAAAGTGACATGTCCTTCATATAATGCCTTACCGAAAATAACTCCGGGAACACCGGCCTCATCCAAGGCAACAATATCATCCACCTTGCTCACCCCGCCACTAGCCATCAGATAAAGGTCAGGGAATTTTGCCAGCATCTCTTTATACAAATCAATAGAAGGGCCACTCAACATTCCGTCACAGCTAATATCCGTACAGATTACTTTTCGTATACCTTTATCTATATAATTTTCGAGAAATGGAAAAAGTTCACAGGCACTTTCATCTTTCCAACCATTGACGGCTATCTTATGATCTTTCACATCTGCCCCCAAAATAATCTTCTCACTGCCGTATATTTCCAGCCAATGACAGAATAATTCCGGATCTTTCACCGCAATGCTTCCTCCGGTTACCATCTGCGCACCGCTCTCAAAAGCTATTTTCAAATCTTCATCACTCTTTACTCCTCCACCAAAATCAATAACGAGAGAAGTGCGTGCAGCAATTTGTTCCAACACCCGATAGTTAACAACGTGATGAGAAGCAGCACCGTCCAAGTCTACCACATGAAGCCTGCGAACACCATTCGCTTCAAACTCCTTAGCAACTTCCACCGGATTCTCATTATACACCTTTTTACTATCGTAATCTCCCTGGGAAAGGCGTACGCACTTTCCGTCAATAATATCAATGGCTGGAATAATTTCTATCATCTGTTTATTTACTATTTGACAATTTACTATTTAATTATTTAGCTGCATACGCTTTCGGGTATCTCTAATCTATTTTAGAAACTAAGATATGCATCTTAGAGGTTTAAAAAGTTTGTCAGAATCTTCTCTCCTGTCTTGCCACTTTTCTCCGGATGGAACTGGGTAGCATAAAAGTTATCTTTATGCAGTGCAGCACTGAACGGGTGAATATAGTCAGTTGTAGCAGCAGTAAATTCGCAGGTCGGCACATAGAAGCTATGCACAAAATAGACAAACTCTTCTTCGGTGAACCCTTCAAACAATTTGCTATTCGTTTTCTCAATGGTGTTCCATCCCATGTGCGGCACCTTATCTTCATGTTTCTGCGGGACAAAACGTTTCACGTCCACATCAAAGATATTCAAACAATCGACTTCTCCTTCTTCGGAATGCCGGCACATCAACTGCATGCCAAGACAAATTCCAAATACAGGCTGACGGAGATTCTTAATCAGTTCGTCCAGTCCCGTTACTTTCAAGTGGTTCATGGTAGTTTCCGCCTCTCCCACTCCGGGAAAAATAATTTTATCAGCCGATTGGAGTTCTTCTTTATCAGCAGTAATCACCGCTTCTACCCCCAACCGCTTTAAAGCATAATCCACAGAACGAATATTGCCGGCATTGTATTTTACAACTGCTACTTTCATCAGCTAAATATTACTGTTTTATTTTTATAAGCCAAAACTTTGCGCTCGATGTGCTTCTGCACTGCACGCGAAAGAACGATTTTTTCCAAATCCTTTCCTTTATTTACAAGGTCTTCAATAGCATCTTTATGAGTAATGCGCACTACATCCTGTTCAATAATCGGTCCGGCATCCAGTTCTGTCGTTACATAATGACTAGTTGCACCAATAATTTTCACCCCTCTCTGGAAAGCTGCGTGATAAGGCTTCGCCCCTACAAACGCAGGAAGGAAAGAGTGATGAATATTGATAATCTTATTCGGATAAGCATTAATCATCTGTTCGGAGATCACCTGCATATAGCGTGCCAATACGATAAATGTAATCTTATGTTTGGCAAGCAGCTCCATCTCCTTGCGTTCCTGTTCTTCTTTCGTCTCCTTAGTGATAGGGAACAGATAGAAAGGAATTCCAAAGCGCTCTGCTACGTGCTGCAAATCCGGATGGTTACTTATAATAAGAGGTATCTCTACATTCCACTCTCCTGCCGTATACCGGGCTAGCATATCGAAAAGACAATGTGACAGTTTGGATACAAAAATAGCCATACGCGGTTTAACATCAGAGAAATAAAGACGAAAATCCATTTCATATTTTTGCCCGTAGAGTGTTCTGAAATAATCTTCAATTTTTTCCTGCGGAACCAGAAAATCTTTCAGTTCCCATTCAATACGCATGAAGAAGATGTTCTCTACATGATCTACATACTGATCCAGATAGATAATATTTCCTTTGTTTACCGTAATAAAGTCTGTCACTTCCGCAAGGATTCCCGGTTTGTCGGGACAGTGCAATAACAGTTTGGCTGTTGTCATCATTCTTTTTACTAATTAACGATTCTAGGCGGATTATTTTCCACCTTTCTAATTTTAGTCCGCAAAAATAACGATTTATTGCAAAATTACGAATTATTCAAGCAGAAAGTTGATATAAAAACGGTGATTTCTTACAGATAGAAAGATATCGGGAGTTATTTTCAATGAAAAGAATGACAAACTTTAGGATAATGACGCCATTACCTTCGGATAGTGACGGTATTCCATCGTGATAGCGTCACTATAATAACCGGATACCGTCACTATCCGATCTGAAGAAAAACGAATATTTTTTTTCATTACAAAAGTACTCAAAATGAGACACTAAGCATTTTTCTCGTTTTTTCTTGAAAAAAACTTTTCTCAAAACGCTTGCAGGTTTACAAAAAACAACTACCTTTGCACCCGCAATCGAGAGAGATGCAGATTAATAAATTGAAATTCTGGTGCGTTAGTTCAGTTGGTTAGAATACATGCCTGTCACGCATGGGGTCACGGGTTCGAGTCCCGTACGCACCGCTTCTTTCATTAAGAAGCAAAGAGAATAGAAATGAGTTAATCCAATTAAAATTTGGTGCGTTAGTTCAGTTGGTTAGAATACATGCCTGTCACGCATGGGGTCACGGGTTCGAGTCCCGTACGCACCGCAAAGGAGAATGAGTAAAATCATTCTCCTTTTTTGTTGATAATAAATGCTTATCCTGTTCCAAGTTCTATATAACAAAGAAAAGAGATTCTCAACGACCTACCTGCCGTTGCTGTTCTGCATTATATCGGTCTCCTATAACAGGAATAGCTGCAACGGCATCCTCCAATTCTTTCCACTCCTCGGGCGAAAGAGCCAAAGACAATGTGTATAGGTTTTCCTCGAGATGTGACAGTTTCGTCGTTCCGGGAATGGGTACGATCCAAGGTGCTTTCTGCAACAGCCAGCCGAGTGCTACTTGCGCCGAGGTCATGCCTCGCGTGCGGCCGAAAGCTTGTAGAACATTCACGATACGGGTATTCATCCGCATCGCTTCCGGCTGAAAACGTGGCAAGGTCTGGCGGTTATCATTGTTCGGATCAAAAACCGTGTATTCATTGATACAACCACCTAGAAAACCGCGATTTAACGGACTATATGGAACAAACCCGATACCCAATTCCCGACAGGTGTCGAGCACTCCGTTTTCTTCCACCAAACGATGCATCAAATGATATTCACTTTGAATCGCTGTGAGCGGACATACAGCATGAGCCTTGCGAATACTCTCGGCACTCACTTCACACATTCCCCAACGCTGCACCTTCCCTTCTTTCATCAGGTCGGCAATAGTCGATGCTACCTCTTCCACCGGAGTATCCGGATCAGCGCGGTGCTGGTAAAACATGGGAAGTGAATCGAGTCGGAGACGACGGAGTGACTCTTCACAATAACGACGGATGGTTTCCGGGCGGCTGTTCTGACGCCCCGTGGCTTTTCCGTTAATTACCTCATGTCCGAATTTAGTTGTTACGTTAATCCGGCCTTTAAATTCGGATAATGCTTCCCCGGCCAGTTCTTCATTCGTTAGCGGTCCATAGATTATAGCGGTGTCGAAAAGCGTAATGCCACGATTTACCGCTTCATGCAACAAGCGGATGCACTGTTTCTTGTCCGGATGTTGACTGCGGTTGTAAGTCATCCCCATCACACCGAAACCGAGTGCCGATACTTCGAAAGCCGCCTTGCCTGTACCCAATACCCGATGCTCTCTAATACGTGCAGACTCATTGTCAGTACGAGATGTTTCGGGTTGCTTCGTTTCAGATGCAAAAACCTTATCCAATCCAGTTGGCACAGCTAATGCTGCTCCCGCCAGTGCCGTCGCCTTGAGAAATCCGCGACGGCTAATATTCATTTTATTGTTCTCTTCCATAAATTTACGTTTTTACATTACTCCTTTCGCCCACTCTCCGGCTTGCTTAACGCTTCCGTTCAACAACTGCCCTTCTCCCCATGTAATTTTTGGATAAAGTTTCTTGAGTTGTTTTACACTATTAGTTATCGAGCTTCCTCCGGAAGTAGCGAATGGAATAACGGTTTTACCGGAGAAATCATATTTCTCAAGGAATGTATTGACCGGACGCGGACATAAATTCCACCATATCGGATAACCAAGGAATACCACGTCGTAATCTTTCAGATCAAGCGCTTCTCCACCCAATTCCGGACGTGA
Organism: Bacteroides sp. BFG-637; assembly: GCF_024793605.1. Taxonomy (NCBI): domain Bacteria; kingdom Pseudomonadati; phylum Bacteroidota; class Bacteroidia; order Bacteroidales; family Bacteroidaceae; genus Bacteroides; species Bacteroides sp. BFG-637. The sequence continues at coordinate 5,641,261 of NZ_JANUPD010000002.1, forward strand.
ATTTTCAGTCGTCATTTCAATTGAGCTACGGCTACTCTTATTGTTCCAGTCGAGATCTGCTGAGGTATAGGCCGTAACGGGAGTTATCCGGTAAAGTTTGCCGCCAATCGTTTTTGCAATGGCATCGGCAACTTTTTCTGTAGTTCCAGTACAAGAAAAATAGGCAACCAGGATTTTCTTATCGGACTGTACATTAGTATCCGCTGTCTGATTCTGCGCTTTTGATGAGCAGCTAAAGCAAAGGAGACTCATAAATATGAATATAATCTGTTTCATTTTATTTTGATTTTAAATATTTCTTATCACTAATTAGTTTAGACATTATCACGATGGAGTAACACCACAGGCTTCTCATTCTTCTATTACTTTGATAAAATGTGCAGGAACACCACCCACAACCGTATTCGCTTCCACATCTTTTGTCACTACAGCTCCGGCACCAACAACAGCATTATCACCGATAGTCACTCCCTGAAGAATCGTCGCGTTAGAACCTATCCATACATTCTTACCGAGTACGATAGGTGCAGGATAAGTCGTTTTACGGTCTTGCGGAGCCAACCCGTGATTAAGTGTAGCAAAAACCACATTATGCCCGATTTGACAACCGTCACCAATAGTCACACCACCATGATCCTGAAAATGACAGCAGGCATTCATAAACACCCCCTCACCAACGGTAATATTCTTACCAAAATCCGTATAAAACGGTGGAAAGACCCGGAGCGAAGATGGCACCTGATAACCGAATAACCCGGAGAGTAATCGGCGCACTTCGTCCGGTGTGTGATATGCCGTATTCAGTTGGAAGGTGATACGTCTTGCCTCATTACTCATATCATCCATCAAACGATGTATTTCTTCTGTATTAAGCGCCTTGCGCGTCTTTACATATTCCTTAAATTCCTCGGTAGTCATAGTATTTCCTTTCAAAAGATAAAACAGGATTAGCAGAAATCATCATTTCGTCTGTTCGAGTTTGTTATACTCGTCATCTGTAACCGGTTCAAGCCACTCATTGGAGGTGTTTTCACCGGAAATTTCAAAAGCCAGATGAGCAAACCAACTGTCGGCAGCAGCCCCGTGCCAGTGTTTCACATTAGCAGGAATATGGATAACCGTACCAGGCAGAATCTCTACCGCCGGTTTACCTTCTTCCTGATACCATCCTCGACCGGCTACACCGATAAGCATCTGTCCGCCACCTTTCGTTGCACGGTGAATATGCCAGTTATTGCGGCAACGTGGTTCAAAAGTAACGTTAGAGATATTCACCTGCTCGCGCGAAACCGGAGCAAGATAACTGTTACCAATAAAATACTGTGCATAGGCTGTATTGGGTTCGCCAATAGGGAAAATCATCTCACGCTGGAAAGCTGTTTTGGCATCCTCACCAACAATATCTTCAGACCATACTCCTTTTGCCAAATTGAACGCTGCCCACGCCTTCGGCCAACCTGCATAGAAACCTATATGAGTGATAATCTCTGCGATCTCCGTGCGGGTGATGCCGTTCTTCTTCGCCGACTGAAGATGATAAACGAGCGAATTGTCCGTGATTCCCATACTGATAAGGGAGGTAATGGTTACTAAACTGCGGTCACGCAGACCGAGTTTGTCAGTGCGGCTCCAAACTTCTCCAAAGAGAACATCGTCATTGAGTTCCGCAAACTTGGGGGCAAACGTTCCTAACTGGTCACGTCCTGCCGTCTGTACTATCTTTTCTTGTGCCATAACATTGAGTGTTAAAATACTAAATACTGAAAATAAAAGGAGTTTGTTCATAATCATTTCGTTTATTGAATGAAGTTATTAATGCAATTTGCGGGGTTAAGCGGCATTTGGTCAGAGAGTACGAGAGTCTTAACCATGTGCAGCGTTCCTTGCTTGTACTTTTGAAAATGCTCCGATGCAATATGAGATTTATAAGCCTCCTGACTCACGTAAGTTTCAAGAATAGTTATCCTGCCGGGATTCTCTTTTTCGCTGACGGCATACATAGTCAGCACTCCCGGTTCAGTACGCAAGGAGACTTCACCCACTTCGGTCGCATATTTCATATATTCTTCAAGATACTCCGGATAAACCTCGATTTTCGATAGCCGTACAATACCGTCAGCCGCCATAGGTAATTTGGCACACATTCCGGGCTGTTGTTTTGTATCCTTTTTCCCTGTCATACAGCATGATAACATAACGAATAAAGACAAAACACTTAGAATTATTTTTCTCATCACCTTCTATCTTTTCATTGTTAAACTTCTGATTGCAAATTTACTGCGATAAAACGAGCGGGCTTGTATATGATTTACTGATATTTGTACCCAAATCCTCGATTCTGTAATAAAGCCATCTATAATTCAAATAAAATGAATTATATTTGCGATAAAGAATATAAAAGAAAGGATTATGGAAGAGGTTATTAAACTTGATGAGGTAGATAAATACAACAAACTTTTCGGACTCGAAACACGACACCCATTGGTAAGTGTTGTCGATCTGTCGAAAGCAACGCAGTGGCCGGAACATTTCAAGATCAACTACGGTGTATATGCTCTTTTTCTGAAAGATACTTATTGCGGAAATATCATGTATGGCCGTCAGAACTATGACTATCAGGACGGCACGATTGTCAGTTTTGCTCCGGGTCAGGTAACGGAAACCAAGATGGTTAAAAATGTCCAGCCAAATGCTCACGGCATCCTGTTTCACCCCGACCTGATTCGTGGCACGGCACTCGGTCAGGAGATCAAGAACTATTCTTTCTTTTCCTACGAAACCCGTGAAGCATTACACCTTTCAGAGGAAGAACGGGAGACCGTGATGGATTGTCTGCATAAGATTGAAATAGAACTGAAACACAACATAGACAAGCACAGCCGCCGATTAATTTGTGCCAATATCGGACTACTGCTCGATTATTGCATGCGTTTCTACGAACGGCAGTTCACAACACGCGAAGAAGTGAACAAAGACATCATTGTCCGTTTCGAACGGTTGCTGGATGAGTATTTCGACAACGAGACTCCGCTACGAGAGGGATTACCTACTGTTAAATACTTTGCCGACAAAGTATTTCTATCAGCAAACTATTTCGGAGATATGATTAGCAAACAGACGGGACAGACCGCCTCGGAATATATCCAGAATAAACTGATCGAACGCGCCAAAGAAGCTTTGCTGGCAACAGATAAGACTACAAGTGAAATTGCTTACGGACTAGGATTCCAATATCCGCAACATCTAAGCCGGATGTTCAAACGGATTACGGGTTGTACCCCCAATGAATTCCGCTCACAGAATTAGTCTTTATATAAAAAGGCAAGAATAAAATATGCTACGATTTAAAACGTAATCATAAATGATGACCCTAAAGTAAGCATATTCATATACTCACCACTGTTCCTACTATGCGACGGAAGCAAATCATAGTCGAGAAAAAAACGGATTCCATAATATTCCTTTGCTTTGAACGTCAAGGAAACCCCACTTCCCATGCAGAAACCATTTCTTGCAGAAACCGACCGGTCAGTTAATTCCAATTGTGGATAATGCACGTATCCACCCAGAAGTTTACTGCCTATCAGCCATCGTGAAGACAACGGATATGAAAAATAGCTTCCTCCGCAAAGCGATATCGCATCAAATGTGTTATTTTCTGCCTGTTCTTCATTGACAATAATCAAAGTATTGGAAACAGTGAATCGCCCTCCCACGCCTACATACGGATTAAAGAAACAGGCCCCCTCCACACCGGCCGAACTGCCTGATGAAGTACGAAACTCCATTTGTTCGTCGATATCATAACTGCTCAACGGGATATTCAATCCAAGATACAAACTGACAAATGAAGGCCTATCCATTCTGTCGAACCTATCTTCACCTGCAAACCTATTGATTCCTTTTTCCCTGAATATCAGATCTGCAAAATAATACCCCACTTCCGTCGACAATATTCCGATTCCTGCCCCCGTCAGCACATCACTTAACCAATGCTTGTTGTTTGCCATCCGCATAAGACCGGTTGCAGTAGCCACACTATATGCCCCGACACCTACCCATGGACTTTTATGTCCGTATTCCTTGGTAAACATGGTAGCAGTCATAAATGCCGTAGCCGTATGTCCGGATGGAAAAGAATGTTTGTTTGAGCCATCCGGACGTTCGACGTTTGTCGTTTGCTTTAAAGTATTTACCACACCACCCATCAGCAGTGCGGAAAAAGTGTCGGAAACGAGCATTCTACCCCATGAGCTGCGACTTTGCACTCCGGCTGCTTTCATACCAAGCATCACTGCAGCAGGGGCATATTGCATATAATCATCCAAATGACGATTGAAACGGGGCAGATAGTCGTTACGTAAACCTCGAAAATGATCGTCCTCATTTTTTACAATCAAGCCACCAACCATTAACGGAATGCCGATATACATCATCTGATAGAAACGGGAAGATGAGAATTTATCAAGCCTTCTACTAAAATTGGTTGTTGTAGAGATACGCAAACTATCTCTTCTTTCCGCCATAACATTATCTGCCAAATTTTGAGCAGATAAGAAAGAAAAGCTACAAATGCCAACAATACATATTACAATCATTTTCATTACTCTGTCCATTTATGCCCTGTTCCATGCACATTACCATATCACTCTTTGTTGCTACAAAATTAATTATTTATCAACGGCTCGTTCTCTCTTTTTATAAATTAACAATATTATACTTGGCAATACCAACAGAAGTAATAGCAGAACATACATTCCATTTGAAAACAGTGAAGCCTACATGTCAGACATGACACGTCCGATAAAAGCCAAACTTACAGAATATCTCAAACTCGAAGCCCCCTACAAAATAAAATTTGGAATCATTTTATTGCCCCCCTCTCGGATGCAGAAAAGAAAGCAATATCTGAAATTGACGACGAGATGCTTTCTTATGATTAAAGATAGCAGACACCCGAAGCCGACTATTTCCTAATTCTCTATACTTCATAATACTTATCCTATTTGTATCTATTGTTATTTTATTATTCCAATTTCTTTCAACCAACCTTTTGCTCCACTTGTACTACCTGTAGAGCCAAAACCTTTCAAATGTTCTGAATCCGGAGTAAGTTCTACTATTTTAGCCAAAGTTTCATCTCGGTAAGTGGCTGCATAAGTACAGAATGGTACAATGATTTTTCCCTTCAAATTGTATTCTTTACTTTCCAGAAATGACCATATCGCCATTGGAGCTGTATGCCACCACACCGGACAGCCTACAAAAACAATATCATAATCATCCATATTCTTAACAACATCTTTTAATGGAGGACGAATACCTTTCTCCAATTCCTCTTTCGCCACCTCCGTACAAGGAGTATAATCCGTTGGATAAGGTGTAACGGTTTCAATAGAAAACAAATCGCCACCTGTAAGTGAAGCAATCTCCTCCGCCAAACGTTTTGTAGTACCTCCCCAGCTGAAGTAAGCAACAAGGATTTTCTTTCCACTCACCTGGGTGACCGGTTCATCACTTTGGGCACATGAGTAAGAACTCAATGCCGCTAAACACATCATCATAATCAATACTAATTTTCTCATCTTCAATTTCATTTTAGTTATTACCTTTCGATGATGCAAAGTTACCGGAATATAGAAAGTAACACAATAGACAAATTACTGATATTATAACCATTTTTACTAAGCACACGATATTGCAAATCAGCACACTAACACAAATTACAGAATATCAAACACAAATTACCTTTTATGACATATCCCGTATGGCATTCTCATTGAAAACCTTTATTTTTGTTGTGAAACAAAAGAATATGAATATGGAGAATATAATTAAACTGGAAACTATCCAGGAATATAACAGACTTCTAGGTGCAGAAACCCTACATCCTCTGGTTAGTGTAACCGATTTCTCTACGCTCCAATCCCTCAAGCACTGTCGAAAGAATTTCGGCTTTTATTGTGTATTCTATAAAGAACTTGATTGCGGTGTGCTTCAATATGGCCGTAACAAATACGATTACGAAGATGGTACGTTAGTTTTCATTTCTCCGGGACAAATAGCCGGTGTGAATGATGGCGGTGAGACTATAAATCCCAAAGGTCTTGTGCTTATGTTTCACCCCGATTTGTTATATGGTACTCCCCTTGCCCGCAGAATGAAAGACTATACTTTTTTCTCTTATGAATCTAATGAAGCTCTTCACATGTCTGACCGGGAACGCCGGATCATCTTGAACTGTTTTCATGAAATACGGGAAGAATTGGAAAATGCAATCGACAAGCATACCAAACAAATTGTGACTTCCAATATAGAGACCCTGCTCAATCATTGCGTGCGTTTTTACGAACGCCAGTTCGTCACTCGTGAAGTAGTCAACCATGATTTACTAACCGAATTCGAACAGATACTTCAGCAATATTTCAATTCGGACAAACCCTCCGAGATCGGTTTGCCCTCCGTACAATACTGTGCAGAACAAATGCACCTTTCTCCCAATTATTTTGGAGATCTGGTAAAAAAGGAAACCGGAAAGTCCGCACAGGAATATATCCAACTGGCCATAATGGAAAAAGTAAAAGAACTATTGATTGATAGTAACAAAACAATCAGTGAAATAGCATACGAACTCGGTTTTAAATATCCCCATCATTTAAGCAGGATATTTAAGAAAGTCATAGGAACTACTCCCAATGAGTACCGTGCACAAGCCGGATAAAAATCAGTTGTTAGAAGCAAAATTCTTCTGTTTTTAAAACCGATAAGATACTTTTCGCATCAGACTCTTGACAAATGACTTTTTATGTTGTATCTTTGAGAAAAGAAAAAGTATAAAAAGCATGAAATTAGATAGAAATAATCATACATAAATCATAAACAACCCGGTATTTTACAATACCGACTCCTATATGATATGGGGCAATAGTCGAATGATTATTGCCCCATTTTGTTTATAATTCAGCTTAAAATCTCTCGTCTAATTCTAAAACTGCTATCAAATAGTTTATAATAAACTCGAATACCGTTTTACTAAAACTATCAAGAAGTTTATTATAAACAGAATCCGGGTTTATTAAAAACCATGTTTGCTTTTGTCAAAAATAGAGTAAGCAATAATTTTAGCATTCACTACGAAAAAATTTCGGAACAGCTCTACAGGTAATATAAATACACAATAATTCATTTACTTCTTTATTTACACAATCGTTTTCCTCCTCCACATCCCATCTTTCTATTTTTCCAATTCGCTAATTAAATCCAAAACGTTGAATACGACTCACGGCATCTACCATATTTTACATACATTTGCGTCTGACACAGATGTCAAACATTGGGTTTAATTTAAGATGTTTGGTATATGAATGCATATAAAGTGGGGTTAGACATAAGCTCTACTGCCGCTAAGATAAAAATATAAGAGTGTTTACTCGGATTCCTTTATCAAATAAAGGAAGCAAAATATCATCAACCAGTGGCAGAACTTATTATGTTATGAGGAATAGTATAGGACATTATTCGACCACAAAATCTTCCGATTTAAAATTACTATAGAAACGTCCTGAAACAGCAGTAAACTTCAATACACAGTAATCGGGATCCGTCACTCCCTCCGGATAGTACATGGTATCTCCCTCCTGCCAGATCATCTCTTTACTGGCATTGTCCGTCAAGACCTCCATCGCGCCGCGTAGCATAACACCTCTAAAAAATCTCGTATCACAGAAGTAGATACATGCATGGTTATTCTCCCGGTATTGCGCCACACGCATGGACGAAGTGTTTGTTGTCAGATAAATCGTTTTTATGCCCTCTCTTTTTCTAGGTTGCAGCATTGCTTTGATGGTAGGAAATCCTTCACCGTCTACCGAACCGATAAAAGCTGTTTTCAGCTTATCAATCATGTTGCCTACTGTTTTTTCCGCGTCTCTCATCATTTTACTTTTTTATTATTGGTTTATTATCTGATGCGAAAGTAGAGAAATACCAGAAAAGTAATGCAATAAAAAGAAAGGTAGAAATAGCACTTTTTACGGTTTGTGTGCTTTACGATACAATAATGGAGTTTCTCCCGTATGCTGCCGGAAACTACGGATAAAATAAGAAACTGTTGAAAAACAGAGTTCAAATGCAATATCAGCTATAGGAAAGTCCGTATAAACAAGCAGCCTTTTAGCCTCTTCCATCACCTTGTTCCGGATATATTGTTTTGCACTGAACCCCATGGTCGAGGTTATCATCTCATTCAGATAATTAGGAGTAATACAGAGCTTATCTGCATAATATTGAACCGAATGTTGCTCTTTTGCATGTGTAGCAACCAAATTCATGAATTTGCTTACATGATTATTGGAAACTTCCCTGTTTCTGCCCTCTTCCATCGAAGTCTTTTTAAGATAAGCACGATCCAACAACATCAGGACTTCATAAAGCAATGCTCTCAAAACGTGTACATCGTCCTGTTGATACGAATCAATCTCCATCTTTATATCATGCAAGGTTTCAAGTATGCGTGTATAAAGTTCATCAGACAAATGTAGTCGCGATGAAAAACTTTCTATCTGAAAAAACGAAAGATGCCGTACAAACAAAGAATCTTTAAAGAGGGAAGACAAAAACTCTTCTTCGAAAATCAGAGCATACCCATTGATGATATGATGAGTATCCCAGTTCCGGATTTCCCCCGGTTTAGAGAAAAGAACGTCACATGGAATTGCTTCATAGGTTTGGTTATCGACTGAAAAAGCTCCCTTACCTTCTGTTATGAAAGTAATATCATAATAATTTAGAGTGTGGACAGTACTTTTAGCCAGGAACTTCTTCACATACTTCAGTTCTACTACATCGACCAAAAGTTCACTCCCATACTTATGCTTATAAAAAGTATATCGAGGTATTGAGTTTTTCATTCAGAATACAAAAATAGTATTCCTTACCAAATAATCCAAAGACTTTCCAAAATCGATTCGATTGAATAAGCCATGAGCCATCTGATAAGGAATACATAGAAAAAATATGTCTAGGTTATATTTCCTATTTAGAACCTCCGGCCAGATACCCCAAACTGGTTACATCTGCCCCCAAGTAATGATTAATGTGCTTCAATGGCACCCTGTACAGAATATCCGGGATTTCCGCCAATAAAGAGAGATACCTTTCCCTTACTGTCAGTTTGCGGACACTCATATTCTCTTCCTCTTTAAAATAAAACTGATACTCCATCAGTTGACGGACCAGATTCGCAAATGAAATTGAAGATGCACACAACTCTTCAATCTCTTCTTCGCTGATGTAATAAGCAGCACATTTCGTCAGTGTCTTGATAGAATACAGACTTGAATTATAGCATAACACAGCATCACCCGCAGAGAAAAACCGGCTGGTTCTCTCCTCTCCTTCATGAGTGGTATATGTATGCAGAATACCGGAAACAATAATGTACAAGCTCTGCTCTGGCATTGTGGCAGAAGCAATCGTTTCTCCTTTATCCAGATACACCATTTCCATTCGAGCCAACAGCTCTTTCACTTCTCTTTCATCCACCTGATACTCAAAACAGAGTTTCTTCAAATAAGCTTCCATACAAAATAGATTTTAGTTAATATATGTCACTTAAAAACACCTAATTCGACATAGCAGGCATCATTGTGCCTCTCAAATATAATTTCCTTTGGGTATATCGTAAATACCAGATACAAATCAATAATGAAACGACCGTTGAAATGGGTGGAGCAAATCCCATGATAAACAGCGACGAGCTATCTATCTGGCTGAACCAGTATGACAACGGTATACGGAACAGGAAAGTGGCTATCAGACTGTGAATCATCGGGAATAACGAGTTTCCTTGTCCGCTGAAATAAGAATTAATGCAGAACACGAAACTAACCACGATACAGTCGATGCTATATCCCCGCAAATAATCTGCCGCCATTGCCACCACAGCAGCATCTTTCGTAAAGAAAGCAGTAAGAGTCTCCGGCAGGAATTGCGAATACACGCAAACCGACACACCGAAAACAAGAGCAATCCCAATCCCCGAAGCCAGACATTTATTCATTCTCTTGATAAGCCCCGCTCCATAGTTCTGTGCAGTCATGGTTGCCACAGCCGATGATATAGCCATTGGAGGCAGCATAGCAAACACGATGATTTTCTCAACAACACCCAGGGAAGCAGATGCAATGACTCCCATCTGATTGACAATGACCGTGATAATCAGAAAAGAAACATTGATTAAAGCATCCTGCAAAGCAATAGGCGCTCCTAACACCATGATCTTTTTAGACAGATTCCGGTTCAATCGAATATCTTTCCGTGAAAAGTCAAAAGAAAATCCGTGCCGGTACAAGAACCAGAGTGCTATTCCAAAGCTGACACCTTGTGCAGATATAGTAGCAATAGCCGCTCCTGTAGCTCCCCAATGGAAATAACCGACCAATATAAAATCGAGCACTATATTTATCACACATGCCAGCCCGACAAAATAAAGCGGTGTTTTAGAATCACCCAATCCACGCAAAATACCACATACAACATTATATCCCACTATAAACAGAATACCCAGAGAGCATACCAAAATATAGTTTTTCGTATCTGTCATAGCTTCGACGGGAGTATGCATCAGTTCTGCTATCTGACCATGGAAAAGTACCATGACCAAAGTTAGCACTACGCCGGTTATTGAAAACAACCATACGGAAGACCCGATTGTAAAAGCTACTTTCCGATTGTCTTTGGCTCCGGTAGCAATAGCAATCAGTACGGTTGTTCCGGTAGTAATACCCAGAATAATACCTGTTATTGTCTGCATCACCTGACTACCAATAGCTACGGCTGCCACACTTGCCGAATCATCATATTGTCCGACAACGAAGAGGTCAGCCCCGCCATAAAGTGCTTGGAGCACATTAGCAATTAAAAAAGGTACTGCAAACAGCAACAATACCTTCGGTACGCTTCCTTGTGTCAAATCTAACTCTTTCATAGTTTCTTCGATACTTTTCCTCTTTATCTTATTTTGTTACAACATAAAAAAAGTGCCGGACAAGCGAATGATTTGCACCATTCATCTTATCCAGCACTATAATTATTATTATAGCACCCTCCGATGAGGATTTTTATGCCTGTCCCTATTTCAGGGCTGCAAATATGGGCTTTGTTTTCATAATTACCAAGTTTTAACCGGTTTTTATTTTCTTATGGAGATGTAACTAGCTATATATCAACTATTATCAGATGAGGTTTGATCTATAGGATCTCCGTTAGAAAAACGAAAGAAAGCTGCCAACCGATCCGGATTCAGCGTATAACGTGCGCGTTCTTTTAATAAGGGTTCCGCATTCATTACGGCACAAGAATGAGAAACCACAGACATCATCGGCCAGTCCTTTAACGAATTTCCTACAACTAAAGTCTGTTCAAAAGATAAAGTCAAAGCCTTACATAACTGAAGCACCCCCTCTTTTTTACTTGCTTCAGGATGAATGACTGTTATCAGCGGAGCTTTATGAAAGACCTGGCAGGGATTCTCTTTCAACCGGGTAAGAATAGATTCTCTTTGCTCTTTATCACGTACCAATATGCTATACTTGTAAACCACTCCTTCATAACTATGAATAGTGACTTTTGCCGGTTCTCCATATACCTCCGGATATACTTTCACCGGCAAACACCTGATCTGGCCGGAATAAGATAATAAACCTCCATCTGCAAACACTCCTCCGCTGAATAAATCGAAAAGAGCCTTTCCCAGCTTTTTCTTCGCCTGCTCCATTGACAGAGAAGTCGCAAGATATAAGGAAACGGACTGTGCCATATATCGCAAAGCGTTAGCATAACTTTCAGGAACTTTTCCCTGTGAATCAGTCAGTGTTCCATCCACATCGAAGAAAACAGTCGTAATAAGTGGCTTGTCAGGTATTCGCCAGAACGCCCCTTCTCCCATGATTCGATGTAAAGGGTGATTGTTCAGGTTACTGAACGCAAGATAGCAATCACAAACTTTCCTCTCGCAAGATAGCGGCAGAACAGCTCCATCACCTTGATAAAAATTACCAATCTTCACCCGGCTTCGGGGACAAGCATACATATCCCCTTTCCAATCGATAAAACAATTGTTTCTTCCTCCTGCACAAACTTCCCATTGTGCCGGAGCATTCTTCAAGTCATACTCAAAAAGATTATCCAGTTGACTGAAAAACTGAATATCTTCCTGACTTAATGGTGCCCTTAACCCCTGCATTGCATTAATGAATAAATAAATATCCGGCAAAAGAGTATTCCGTAAATCATTGAGTACGGCCTTTGCAGAGGGATTTCCTACCGCTCCGGCACATACCTGTATTCCCGCATGATGGAGTATATGAATCTGATGCGCAAATTTCTCTACCGAAGTCATCTCCGGATGAAAACTGGCCCAGAGCCTTATCTTACTTATCATAGTGGGAGTCACACGAATCTCATCAAGCCAGTGTTTAGCCGGAAAAGAAAGGTTAGTCTGACAGGAAATTCCAGCCACCTGTGGCAATGCTGCCAAATGCATCATTCCTTTCCGATAATAACGATGGATCAATGCTTCACCGTAAGGAATAATAAATAACTGCAACGGCTCCCCTTTCCATTGTTCAATAGCTGCTATAAAACGATTCCATACTTGTTCATCCCGGGTCGTATCTGCCAGATGCGACTTCTTGCCGAAAGGGCAATAAGAACAGGTATAGTTGCAGCTATTCAATTTGCCGCGATAATATATACGCCTGAAGGAAAGTAAAGAGCCTTCGTTTTCCATTTCCTATTTCGTTCAATAAGAATAAGTTTCCATCAGTTCTCTTATTTCAGGAGTAATGAACAACTGGCCAATATAATCGGAGTATGCCATTCCTTCGGAAGTCAGACAAATACGACCGTTATCCGTATTTTCTATCCATTGCCGTTCAGATAACTGTCGGAACAACGGCACATTATCCGGTGATTCTCCAAAGCGACGCTTATATTCAGCCTTATCAAGCCCCATGTAATACATCAGATTTTTAATGATGAAACGTTGTCGCTGTTCTTCCTGCGAAAGAACAAATCCATTACGAGCCACTGTAAAATCAGTAGTGCCCATATAATCATCTATCTCTCCGGCAATACAACGCTGGCAAACAGTATACCGGGTGGCATAATGCAAATTCCCCAGGTAACTGCGTCCCCCGGAGCCACACGATAGCATCACTTCATCCCCACATGAGATTTCCGCATCAGCAGACGGATGATGAATAAAACGCCGCATCGAAGTTTGTAGAAAACCTCTGTCTTTCAACAAATCACAAGCGGCACAATACATCTGAAAACAGACATCATCGGATTCCCGCTCCGTGATAGCCGTTCCCGGTCGTACATATAGCGGATAGATAAAGAGTTCGTTAGGCTGAAACAGAAGAGCTTGTTCCAATGAATAAAGAAAACTGGCTACAGTTTGTCCTTTGATTCCGTAAATCAAATCAATATTAAAAAACGGGAATTGCCTCTTCCGGATAGCCTCCAGCGCCTGATTAATCGTGTCTTGCCGGGGGCGTCTTTTTAAAGCTGTTAATTCTTCGTCAAGGAAACTCTGTACGCCAATACTCACACGAGCCACTCCTGCTTGCTTCAACAAGTCCAAACGGGCAGGATCGGCATATTCCGGCGATGTTTCTACGGAAGTAAAGGTATGTGAAGGATGCACTCCGAATAAGGCAGCTGTATCCAATAGGTATTCCAGTTGAGGAACAGTGAGGAGCAACGGTGTGCCTCCTCCAATGGCGAAACTATCAAATGCCAGCCCGGTGGTGAGTGGAGACAACTGTTGCGCCTGCTTGTGAAGAGTTTCCAAGTAAGTTGCGATATAATCCGCACGATTTGTTTGCAGAGAAAACAGGTTGCAATATCCACATTTATGACTACAAAAAGGAATATGGAAATAAAGCGATGCTTTCTGTCCTTCCACCTGTTTCAGGTAAGGAACCAGCGAAACCGGGGACGGAAAAGAACGATAAGCAGTTTTATGTGGATAACTATACATATAGTCTACATATCGTGGTAGCGGTTGATTCATTTTTTCGTTAAAATAAAGTGTTTGTAAGGGACTGTATAAACCGTTTCGTGGGATATGCAATGATATTCATATCCATCCTCTCCATAGCAAGTGCCATGATCGGAAAGAGCAATCACCAGCGTATTTCCCCGCTTCTGAAAGGCCTGGAACAAACGGGGCAGCTGACTGTCGACATATTGCAGCGCGGCAGCGTGTGATTCCTTATCATCCTTCATTTTGCCTTCCACATAATGACAGTTCGGATAATGAATAGCAGAAAAATTGATATACATAAAAATCCGTTTGTCCTCCGGGTAGTTTTCGAGTTTCTTCAACGCAAAATCAATTTGTTTTTCAGCACTATCGGGTGCCGTGCATCCAAAAGTCGGCAGCCAATAACTTTTAGTAAAGTAACCGGGAAACACACGCCCCAGTTCATTACGCTTGCTGAAGAAGTTCACCCCTCCTATACAAATCGTTTCATAACCTACATTGGCAAGGCTTTGCACAAAAGTCGCTTCCGTAAACGGATAACTTCCCGCAGGCGGAATACGTCCCGTACCAGCTTGCACAGGGAAAAACAACCACTTACGGCTGCGTAGCGAATGAGGTTCCGCCGGAGAAGGCAGAAATCCTGCAAAGATGGCAAAATGAGACGGGTAAGTAAAATTTCCCGGCGCATGTCTTTTTTCCCATTCTCCTCCGTGACTATTCAGTACCGGTGTTCTTCCCGCCGCTTCTTCCTCCTTGCTGACATCATAACGCAAGGTATCAAAGCAAAGCATCAATATATCATGAGTACCCACCACCTGATTCATATCCAGATCCGGATTTTGGGTCTGTTCGCCAGCCGGCAGTTCATCTATTTGCATGGTTATATCTCTTTTTTATGTTTTTTATCTGTTGAATATAAATAGAATTATGAGCAAACATATCCTGATACACATGATCTCCCTGTCCGTTGACTTCTATTATATAAGGTATATCTGTTCCTCTCTCCATCAGGACATCCACTCCGGCATACTGCAAATCCAAGGATTGGACCGCTTCCTGACACTGATAATAGATTTGTTGTCGTACTATGTCCGGCAAAGCCAACTCGTTCCACCAATGTGCCTTATTGTTCAGATGCAGATTGGTTATGCTTCCTTTACTGCATCTCACAACGATATAATCGATTTCAGATTCCCGGCACACTACCCGGAGATCATAATTCTCTCCCTGCAACTGCTCTTTAGGAATCCATTCTTCTAAAATAGCTTCTGTTTGCATCACCGCTTCCGCCAACGGGATCATCTCTTTTTCCGTACTCAAACGGTGGATACGTTTGGTGTTATGAATGACTCCATCCACTTGTTGCAAGGTAGTATAGACTACCCATTTATTCCGGTTGGGTTGATAGCGAACAGCCATAATGCCTCCCGCCCCCGAACCGTAACGGGGTTTCAAAAAGCATCCTCTACCGCAATCGGCAAGAAGCTCTCTCAACTCATCAAAAGAATGGGGAGAAGATAACATCGGAGTCACTCTCAAACCTCTGTCCACCAGCACTTGTTTAGTCTCCTTTTTGTCAAGAGCACGCAACAAAGCATGGGGAGTGTTCAAAAAGTGCACGTCATCAGATAGCCTCATCTCGCCTAAACGTTGCAGTGTTTCCTTATATGCCTGATTCAACAGCGCATATTTCAGGAAATCCGTTTCATTGCTTACACAAGGTTCCAGCTTGATAACTGCCTGCCGTAATTGCGGCAAGCAATTAAAAAGTTCCCCGTAAGTCATAAAACGAACTTCCGTCTGCAAGTATTTACCTGCTTCAATAAAGTATTCTATACGTTTGGACAGAGAGTTGCTGACAACGATTATCTGCATCTCCTATTCTGTAATCATCGGGTAATACCACAATTCACCATCATATTCATCCGCTTCTTCAGTTTCAGCAATATCTATTTTCATAGGAAGATTCTGCAGCTGTTTCTTCATATCCTTGCTCAAATAATTGTAGCGCATATTGACAAACTTCAAATGAGCGATCTTATCCATATTATCCAGCAATAATTGGGCACCTTCATCTTTGAGAGTACCGGCCGAAACATCCATTGTTTCAAGTTGGGGAAGAATATCCGACTCCAGGAACATTTCTACAATCTTGTCCTGTTCTTCAGAGTTGACAATCCCCAGATAAGTCAGCTTCGGGAAACGCTCTTTAGAGAACAACGGACGGAATATCTCAATATCAGCTTCAAATCCATAATCTTCCACACCAACATATAGAATCAGTTTTTCCAGATTGGGGAAATCAGAACCAAGAATATCTTCTACCACTTCAGTAGGCAGGCCACCACTGATAATTTCCAGTGACCGCAACTCCGGTCGTGAAGTCTTTCCCAAACGCAGATTATTAGTTCCTTTGATTTTCAGATCCTTCAATTTAGGCATGGCATCGAGTAGCGGACTAATATCAGCTTGTTCAATCCATGAAATCTCCTGTTCTTCCTGCTCAATATCTCCCCAGAACAAGCCTTCTATTTGTGCGAACTTCTCCTTATTTTCAATCATTCCCTGTAATAAGGCAGAACAGTCGCCACCCTCATAATCCCAACAACCGATTGTTATTTGTTTATATTCAGAGAGATGTTTATCTTTCAATATCTTATCCAGAAGATTCACATTGTTTTCATACTCATCGTAACTCAAAGTATATTTCTTGGCTTCCACTTTCATTTCACGTGCAGTTTCTTCAGCAGTTTCTACATATCCTTTTTTGGTCTTTTCCGCAATCAGTTTGCCGGCTGCTTTTTCAGCCTCTTCAGTCGTTGCGTAGTTTTTCACTTGTGTTTGTCCGTCGGTCCCCAACTTACCATAATTTACAGTAACATCTGTTCCGACTACATCTATACTCCAGAATTTCTGCGATTTAAAATCTTGAAAAACGAATACTCTCTTCATAATACAGTTTTTAATGGTTGATATTTGCACACTCAACACAGAACGCGCATGAACAATACCTGCAAAAATAACCATTTTATGTAATGTACAAAGAAATCTGTTTACTAAACTTTCAGAGTATTCAAAAATACAACCCAAGATATACAACAAAGGCTGCCTTTGGGGGCAGCCTTCATTATTCTATTTCTGTAATACATCAGTTTAATCTTCAATAGTACATATACTTACACGGTTCCAATCCGGTTCAGTAAACATATCGCCTACACCCTGACCTTCGGCAGTGATACGAGATGCACTGATTTTATACTTGTTGACCAAGATCGTTTTTACAGCTTCTGCACGTGCTGCAGCAATTCTGGCATTCACCTCAACACTACCTTCCGGAGAAGCGTATCCCTTAATAACCACTTTTGAATCAGCATATTTCTTCATGTAGGCAGCTACACGTTCTACATTAGGAAGTTGTGAAGCGTCAACTGACGATTTACCTTGTCTGAAAGTAATGATAGATTCGGGTACACGGGCGGTTTTTACTACAGTCTCCACCGGAACCACTTTTGTGCGGCATGCTTCAAGTTCTTCCTGCAATCCGTTGATACGTCGGTTTGCATTGCTGATCTCACCATCTTTGTTGTTTACATCTGCACGAAGTGCATTGATTGAAGAGTTCAGTCCGTCAATTTCGGCTTGATTATATACTCTCACTTTGGCAAAATGATGTGTTCCGTTACTTGTCTTAAAGTGGTATGTCAATCCGGCTGTCAACTCAAAACCTGCGTTATTAGCATTGAAACGGCTCTTTGTTTCAGGGTAAGTACCTTGCATATCATACACAATGGCAGGTTTGATTCCCAATGTCCATGCTTTACTTTCACCCAAGTTGAAATTGAAATTCAATCCCAAACGCGTAGACCAGGAGTTCTGATCGCCATCGCCATTCACATAATAATGTAACCAACCTATTCCGGCCACAGCTTCCACTTCAAACAAACGAGGTTCGCCCGTGTAACTTGCAAATAGATTCATCAGATTGACTTTACCCAATACGCTGACATCCGAAGCATCGAAAGCCGTTTTACTGGATGTGGTATTGATATATCCCATTCCTTGGAATCCCAAACCGAAGATAGGAGTTAATTGCTTTGAGACTCCCACTCCAAAAGCGGGACGCATACCTTTAAAGAAAGCACTGTGAGTAAGGGGAGTGACTCCACCGGCATTTACTCCGACAGACCAATTATCTGTAAGTTTGGTACCTTCTACAACTGATTGGGCATTTGCTGCTGTAAAGCCACCCAATATAAAAGCTAATAAAATAATAGATTTTCTCATATTCATAAGTTTTTAAATGTAATGTTTTATCTGCTAAATCATTAGAAATGTATTGTATGTTCATGTCTAACTTTCTAGTTCATTTTTTAATTCGTTATTCACTTTAGACAACATATCATACCAAAAATTAGTTCGCAAGCTATGAGCCCTATTAACATCTATTATGCTTTCGGAAAATCTAAAATATGAAGAAGGTTTTCTATCCTGCTTGGTAAATATGGAAAAGCGATTACCTGTGTCTGTTTCATGGGGGTGATGCTTCACCTGCAGAAATGGAACAATTAGCTTTTCATTCGTATTTATGATTTCAGTACCCGCTTCAATCTGTTTAATCCTTCTATCAACCGCTGTCGCGGACATGCAATATTGATACGGATAAATCCTTCACCAGTCTCTCCATACAGACTGCCTTCGTTCACCCAAAGCTTTTCTTTCTTCAACAAGTCTTTTACTATTTCTGCTGACGTTTGATTCAAGACCGAGCAATCTACCCAAACCAGATACGTACCTTCCAACATCATTACGGGAAATTCCGGAAGATATTCATCAAAATAACCTTTTAAATAGATGTAATTCGCAAATAAATAGATTTTAAGTTCTTCCAGCCATTCTTCACCCTCATTGTAAGCAGCCATCAACGCCTCCACTCCGAAAGGATTCACATCACATACTTCATTTATATTAATCGCTTTATCTATTCTCACCCGTACATTTGCATCTGCAGAAATAATATTGGCTATCTGAAGCCCTGCCAGATTGAAAGCCTTGCTAGGCGAAACAAAGGTTACCGAATTCATAAGAAACTCTTCTGATATAGAAGCGAAAGGAGTATATTCATGTTCCAGAAAAACCAATTCACAATGAATTTCATCAGCGATCACAAACACATTATTCCGAATACAAATCTCACCTATCCGCCTTAATTCCTGCTTACTCCATACTCTTCCGACAGGATTATGCGGGTTACATAACAACAAGAGTTTTATCTTCGGATCGGAAGCTTTCCTCTCCAAATCATCAAAGTCAATCTGATACCCTTTGTTTCTATATACTAAAGGATTGGCAATCATCTCGCACCCGTTATTACGGATAGAGGAGAAAAAACAATTGTATACAGGCGTCTGCACCATCACTTTATCGCCGGGTACTGTCAGTGCTTTAATTGCAGCAGATATTGCCGGCACAACTCCGGTAGTATAAATAATCCATTCTTTTTCTATCCGCCAGGCATGTCGTCGTGCAAACCAGTTGGTTATCGCTTCGTAGTATGCGTCAGGTACGCGTACATATCCGAAAATCCCATGTTCCACCCGCTTCTTCAATGCCTCCACGACGGGGGAGCCGTACGGAAATCCATATCAGCCACCCACATCGGCAAGACATCCGCATCTGCGGACGAGTCCCATTTATAAGAATTCGTACCTCTGCGTGAAATAATTTCATCGAAATTATACTTCATATTTCAATCAAAACAGGTTAGGTCGTCCCAGAGTTTCAATTCACAATTTCCCGGTGCTTTCAGATTTTCATCCAAAATAATTGTGCCGAAGCTTTCGGCAACAATACTCCCTGTACGAGGATTTTTCACACTATGAAGCGGGCTTTTAATCGTTGCCTGCACGCTACTATGTTCAAAAGCAAGGTCAGCATCCTCCGCCATCGTACAATTTTCCATCACCAGATCATGTGCGTAACAAAGAGGTTGAGTACCCGAAATTTTACAATTTACCAAACGCAGATTTTTAGAATGCCATCCCAGATATTCTCCGTTCAGTTCCGAATCATAGACAGTTACATTTTCCGTATTCCAAAAAGCATCTTTGGAGTTGATGACTGCATTATGGATTTCTACATTCTTGCAATATTGAAACGAATAGTTTCCATTTTGAGCGTAATTTTGTATATGGATATTCTCGCTATGTATAAAAAGATAATCTGCTTTATCAATCTGTACGTTCTTCAGTTCTATATTACGACAATACCAAAACGTTTCCAAGGCATTGGGCAACTGCACATTTTCGAGTTTTATCCCATCCATTTCACGGAACATCTTCGGTGCTTCCACCAAGGTATCCGCCATTTGTAGACTTTGAGAATACCACAGGGCGGCACGAGCTCCTTCTGTAAAAAGACAATTCTTCACAATGAATCCATTGGTGTGCCAGAAAGGATATTTCCCTTCAAAACGGCAGTTTATCGCTATGATATTACTACATTCTTTCAGTGCCGATTCACCGGCATGAATCGTTACATCTTCCAACTGAATGTCATGGGTTGCAAATAGAGGGCGTTCGCCTCCATATTCTTTATTTCTTATTTGTTGCATCATTTTATTTTTTAGTCTGTTATTTCAAAAATCACATTTACACTTCCCGCTCCAAGGGCAGAAAGCAGCCCTGAAGGATTAGTTATACGCCCTAAACGGGTATAGCTGTATGAAGTGGAAAAAGTTTCATAAAAAAGTACCACACAAGTGGATCCGTAAAGCATCAAATCATCTGTCCGAATCGTACCTGGGCTGGATGGGGTTGTTGGTAAACCGTTTTGTAGATAATAATACTTTTCATTATTGTTCAATTCGGACATATTCACTGTCATAGGAAGCAATCTCTTAAATGCTTTTGCTGTCTCATTATTTTCCAATGTAGCATTGAATGAAACAGTCCCGATTGTTACTTTAAGATTATTACTCACAGGATTATCATCATTGTTATCGTCATTATCACCAGTGTTATTACCACTATTATTACTGCCATTATCACTAGAGCCATTACCCGGAATTACCTGTTGCCCTGTTCCCTGTATAGGTTCATCTTCACTACATGATGCGGAACCGACTGATAATGTCAGTATAGCAAGAATTGTTATTATATAGTATCTCATATTTATAGTATTGAAACTTATTTCTTCAGATACTCCTTAAAGAAAGATTCCAGCTTACTAAACGGGATAAGACCCACACGGTCGTAAAGATCTACATGTCCGGCACCGGGTACTATATACAGTTCTTTAGGTTCGGCAGCCAATCGATAGGCGTCTTCACTAAATTCACGTGAATGGGCATTCTCTCCGGTGATGAAAAGCATAGGCCGGGGTGAAATAGTTTCAATATCTTCGAAAGGATAGAAATTCATAAATTTCACATTGCTTGAGAGCGTAGGGTGTGTAGTGGTCATAGGAGTTGCTCCGTCAGGAGTAAATTCTCCTCTCTGCGTACGGTAGAATTCATAAAACTCCCGTTCGATCGGATTGGACGTTTCTGTCAACTGATGTACAGTGCCACTGGTATATTTAGTTTCCCCACCCAAAAATTCTGTATAACGCTGTTCCGCCGCTTCAGCCATTATTTGCTTTCTCTGTTCCAACGTTAATGAGTGATTTAATCCATTACGGTTGGCCGCCCCCATATTATACATACTGATTGTTGCAATGGCCTTGAGACGAGGGTCTATTTTCGCTGCACTGATAGCAAAACTTCCACTCCCACAAATTCCAATTACCCCAATAAGATTCCGGTCGACGAACGGACGCGTACCTAAAAAATCAACCGCGGCGCTAAAGTCCTCCGAATAAACCTCCGGCAAAACAGCATTACGCGGCTCGCCTTCACTCTCACCCCAGAAAGACAAATCGATGGACAGTGTAACAAATCCCCTTTCCGCCATTTTCGTTGCATAGAGATTCGCACTCTGCTCCTTAACAGCCCCCATCGGATGTCCTACAATGATTGCAGGATATTTTTCCCCTTCTTTCATACTCTCGGGCAGAAAAAGATTACCCACTACTTTCATCTTATATTGGTTAGAAAAAGAGACTTTTTCTACATTTACCCAATCACTTTTATAAAAATTATCAGCATTTGTCTGTGCTGAGGAAAAACTGGTTCCGAGCATCATCATAAATACAACCGTTAATAATAAAATCCGTTTCATATCTCTTGCGCTTTAATAATTAATAAATTGATTACCTATTTTCAACATTGCAAAAGTACGATGAAAGAAAGAGACCGTTTGTAGACGAATTACTGACATAATAACCCCAATTACAGATTATATTCCGTATGTCGGTGTTGGCGTTATTTTTAATTACATATTCATATTATGAGCCAAAGATACCACTTTGATATTTTCTAACATTAAGCATAGCTTTGCTACGTGGATTTTAAGGAGCCACCCGTTCCTTTAAAAGGAAGAGGGCGTTCCTCGGTGTCGAATGGGTCGTTTCTTTTAAAGGAACGGCTCGTTGGTTCTAAACCAAAGCCTACAGATGTAACCAGCTGAATTTCAACTTCTTACAAAACTGTATTTCCGTCCCCGTAAACCATGGGATTTTATTCAACAAACGAGACGGAAAGTGCTGTTAAAGGCTGCATTCGGTATATCATAAATTTAAACATTAAAAAGACATTCTCATTGTTACAACCCGGAAGTATATAACTACTTTGGACAAGACAGCATCTATATTATAGAAAAGGAGATCGAAGTGGGAATGAGAGCAGCGCTTCATTCGTTTTTACTGGAAAATAAATTCAAGAATGGGATTATGTATAAAAGATCGATGGAGTTATTCGTTATACATTATAATATGATGGAGTTAGTAGAAGAGGAAAGCTTGATGAGAGCATTTCAGAGATGGAGGTAGATTACGAAAGAAAATGCTTAGTAAGATTTCTCGTTTTTCTCGATAGAGAAAAGTCAATACTTGAAATTCTGATGGCACGTCAAAACAGATGTGCCATCAGACTCTATTTATTCTATTAATAATTTCCTGCTATGCGTTGCCCAAGTTTTAGTATATAATTAAAAATTATTTAGTTCCTAAAAACCTATCACAATATCGCTGCTATTTTTCGTACTTTGTTAAGCTTTTCCATAAACTTGTTATCCCGCTTTGCCATCTGCAAATTATAGCATGTTTGCATCCAAAGCAATGGTTAAGCATCTAAATCTAATACGGCCTCTATGAGCATAGCATACTCTGTACTTAACGGACGCTTTGCATTCAATATCTCATTTAATACTGTATAAGATACTCCCATTTCTTTAGCCAGTTTCTTTTGAGAGACTCCTCTAAATTCTATTTCATCCTTTAGTATTTCTCCTGGATGCATTGGCTCAAAAGAGGTTAAGTTATTAGCTATCATTTTAGGGTCTATGCCATCTATTTTAATCATAACTTATTATTTATAATGATTAGACAATTCAATTATATTACAAATGGTAGTTACAATATCACCTTGTATTTCTGCTACTGTAAAGATAATATTTTCGCCTCAATACATACTCACATATTTGCGAATATTTTCTTTGCAATAAAAAATAGCATAGCTTTTCTCTATTCCCTTTCAAACCTCACCGTCAGATCTCCCGGCACATTTAAAGCCCTGATACCATCTCCATCAATGCTACCAATCAGAATCAAATCACTGCTTTGCGACCATTTTTTATAAAAAATGGCCACATTTCCCCAAGGCACATAAATCGTAATATCCCCGGGAGCAGGCGCACATCCCCGTTTCACTCCTTCTATTGACAGTTTAGGTAATGGATAAAATATTTTCTCGGTATTATTATAATCGTTGAGTGTCACTTCCAACGGCAAACGGGAAACAAAATCCTGTGCTGCCGCATTATCAGCCATGATTGCAGTTACAACACGCTGCCCTACTGTTATTTTTATTTTCATACTTTCTGTATTAGGTTCTTCATCTCTATTATTTATCTCTGTTCTTCCTGTCTCCGGATACTCTGTATTATCAGGATGCTCGCTACATGCTATCCAAACGGAAGCCAGCAAAATGACAAAAGAATATATCGAAAATCGTTTCAAGCTGATTATTAATAGCCAAATCTTTCTATTTACATTCATGCTCTTATTTATTTACTTGATTACACAACCATTACTCTGAAGTTTAAAAGTCATATTTCCGTGTACACAAATCATACACAAAATCCGGGTTATCAAAGTCACCGACAACAGGTTTTCCTGTATCACAAGCAGCGAGTAACTCCATATCTTCATCCGACAATCTAAAATCCAACGAATTGAAATTTTCTTCTATTCGGTTTTTATGTACTGATTTAGGAATAACGATAATCCCTCGTTGTGTCAACCAGCGTAACTCAACTTGAGCAACAGTCTTATTATATTTTCCAGCCATTCAGCAGGGTCTTCCACCTGAAAAACACCAAATCCCAGAAGAGGTATTCTTTCTCCATTGTCTAATGTTGCATATTCCATAAAACAATTCATTTATTTGCATACTGCAAAGTTCTGGAAAAAGGAGAAGAATCCCTGTAGACATATTACGGGTATGACAACCCCAATTACTGATTCTTTTATTGAGAGCTACTCATTATATATATGGCATCCGGACGCCATCTCATAAACCATAAATACATCATACAAATTCAGTATACAAATTACAGAATTCATGACCCCAATTACAGATTCATCATTCCCCTCGTATGAAAATCAGACATTTATCTGTATCTTTGTTACCGATTCAAAACACCAAAAGCCATGGATAAAGTTATAAAACTAGAGAATGTCAATCAGTATAACGAATTGTACGGACTGGAAACACTGCATCCCTTGGTCAGTGTCGTCGATTTGACCAAAGCAACCCAATCAGTCAATCATATCCAAATGAATTATGGTCTTTATGCGCTTTTTCTTAAAGAAGAGAAAAGCTGTGACATAAAATACGGTCGCCAGTATTATGATTACCAGGAGGGAACTATCGTCTGTTTCGGCCCCGGTCAGACAGCCAGTGTCAGCACTTTTGAAGATGAAATCAGTCCGGCGGTCTATGGCATCATTTTCCACCCGGACCTGATACGTGGTACCTCACTGGGAAAAGAAATAAAGAAATATACCTTCTTCTCTTATGCCGTAAATGAGGCCTTGCATCTTTCGGAGCAGGAAAAGGAAATAGTGAAGGATTGTCTGAAGAAAATCAGCATCGAGCTTGAACATGGCATTGATAAACATAGCAAAGCATTAATCGCTATGAATATCGAACTGTTACTGAACTATTGTATGCGTTTTTATGAACGACAATTTATCACCCGGAACAGTGCCAACAAAGATGCGCTTACAAAATTCGAACAATTGTTGGATGAGTATTTCCAAAGTAAATTACCTATACAGGAGGGCTTACCCTCGGTGAAATATTTTGCTGATAAAGTCTATCTCTCTCCCAATTATTTCGGTGATATGGTGAAAAAGGAAACAGGGAAAACTCCACAAGAACATATTCAGTCTAAGGTGATCGAATTGGCCAAAGAGCGCATTGCTGATACAGAGGAAACTGTGAGCCAGATAGCCTATAGCCTGGGATTCCAATATCCGCAACACCTTTGCAGACTATTCAAAAAGCGTGTCGGTTGCACGCCCAATGAATACAGAAGTCAGGCTTTAGCTTAAAGATTAGTACCCTTATTGAAGGGGAACTGTAATATGGGTAAATTAATCCGTAATTCATATACAAACAGATTTCAAATCCTGCAGTATCTTTGCGGTGTCATAAAGAAATAAGTAAAAACATTATTTAGAAAAACTGTTTGATATGTATTTAGAAAATATTTATTCTCCTGCAGATGTTAAGAAACTGTCGGAAAAAGAGCTAAACGAGTTAGGTGGAGAAATCCGTGCAGCACTCCTGCAAAAATTAAGTGAACATGGCGGGCATTTCGGACCTAATTTCGGAATGGTGGAAGCAACGATTGCTTTACATTATGTATTCAATTCACCCAAAGACAAAATTGTATTTGACGTATCGCACCAGAGTTATGTACACAAGATGCTGACCGGTCGTAAAGATGCGTTCCTTCATCCGGAAAAATACGATAACGTATCAGGTTATACCGAACCGCAAGAAAGTGAACATGATTTCTTCATCATCGGACATACTTCTACTTCTGTCAGCCTGGCCAGCGGATTGGCAAAGGGACGCGACCTTACAGGCGGCAATGAAAATATCATAGCCGTCATAGGGGATGGTTCTTTAAGCGGAGGTGAAGCTTTCGAGGGATTGGATTATGTAGCAGAACTTGGTACTAACATGATTATTATCGTTAATGACAACCAGATGTCTATTGCCGAGAACCACGGAGGATTGTACAAGAATCTGAAAGAATTACGTGACAGTAACGGTCAGTGCGAATGCAACTTCTTCAAGGCAATGGGACTGGATTATATGTATGTAAATGATGGTAATAACGTACAGGCATTGATTGAAGCTTTCTCTAAAGTGAAAGATATTCAGCATCCGATAGTAGTACACATCAATACATTAAAAGGTAAGGGTTATGCACGTGCCGAGCAAGATAAAGAGACTTACCACTGGCGTACTCCATTCAATGTAGAAACCGGAGAAGCAAAAGTGAGTGATGAAGAAGAAGATTACAGCGAGGTAACCGCCCAATACCTGCTGAAAAAGATGAAGGAGGACCCGCGTGTGGTAACAATCACTTCTGGTACTCCCACCGTTCTGGGATTTACTCCGGACCGTCGTCAGGAAGCAGGCAAGCAATTCGTAGATGTAGGCATTGCCGAGGAACACGCAGTAGCTCTTGCTTCGGGTATCGCAGCCAATGGTGGGAAACCCGTTTACGGAGTATATAGTACATTCATCCAACGCTCCTACGATCAACTTTCACAAGACCTTTGTATCAATAACAATCCGGCTGTTTTGTTGGTCTTCTGGGGTACGTTATCCGGAATGAATGATGTGACTCATCTCTGTTTCTTCGATATTCCGCTTATCAGCAATATTCCTAATATGGTTTATCTGGCTCCGACTTGTAAGGAAGAATATATTGCCATGCTGGAATGGAGTATCCGCCAGAATGAACACCCGGTTGCTATCCGCGTGCCGGCAACAGATGTAATCAGTAGCGGAGAACCGGTAGATTCCAATTACAGCATTCTCAATCGTTACAAAGTTACTCATCGCGGTTCGAAAGTGGCCATTGTGGCTTTGGGTTCATTCTATGGATTAGGACAGTCGGTTGCATCACTTCTGAAAGAAAAAGCCAATGTCGACGCAACACTCATCAATCCGCGTTACATCACCGGTGTAGACAACGAACTGATGGATGAGCTGAAAGCAGATCACGAGTTAGTGATAACATTGGAAGACGGTGTATTGGATGGCGGTTTCGGTGAAAAAATTGCCCGCTACTATGGTGCTACAGACATGAAAGTCCTGAACTATGGAGCTAAAAAAGAATTTGTAGATCGTTTTGATTTGCAGGAGTTTCTCCGTGCCAATCACTTGACAGATGAGCAGATTGTAGAAGATATCACAACACTTATCGGTTAAAATCAACCCCATTCACTATATATTCAACAGGTTGATGTATATTGTCGGTTAAGACAATTACATCAACCTATCTCATTTCGATATGAAGTAACAATCCTTTTCGATAATTCAATGGAGTCTGTCCTGCATTCCTTTTGAAGAACTTACAAAAAGCTGCCGCATCACTAAACCCTAACTTGGAAGCAATCTCACCAACCGTAGATTTTGTAGAACTCAACAAGGTACGCGCTTCCATAACCAACAGTTCGTTTATAATACTATTGATAGTCTTACCTGTTCCGGCGCGTACAATACGGGCCAGGTACTGCTCACTGATAGCCAGTTTATCCGCATAAAAGCTCACAAAATGTTCTTCCCTGAAATTCCGGGTAACCAATGCATGAAACTCCTGTAAAACGTGGTCTTTACGGCTGACCTCTTTTTTAATAATTGTCTTTCGGGAAAGAAAATCAGCTATATCAAGAAATAAAGCATTGCACGCTGCCTGTATGCGCCGGAAAAGAAAATGATGTTCAATATTCAGCAGGCGCATCAACACTTCCAGTTCCTTACGGATGATTTGGGCTTCGTACTCTGTCAACTGTATCGTATATTGTTTATTCTGCCTCATTGTCGCCAATAAGATAGCCGTTATTTGTGTCAAATAAGAGTCGTCTGTCCGCATGGATTCGGAAAGGGCAAGAGTAATAAACTGAATATCACGGCTTGAGTAAAGATGCTCCGTGAGATAATTAGCTCCATGAATAAGCAGCATATTCGGCTCTATCGCAATAAACTCTCCATTCAGCAAAATCTCCGAACGACCTTCAAGAACGAATATCATATAAAGTTCCCGATTGAAATAACATTCATTTGCCGGATAACTTCTGTCTTTATATTCACTCCTAAAACAGACTACCTCCTCTTTATAATGAGGAAGTTCCGGATGCTCCTTCAACAGCTGTGTATTATCAAATATACGAGATTTTACCATTTACATCTTCTTTTTATGACGTAAAAATACGATTTGTTTCGGATATGACAAAAAGTGTACGGAATTAGATAATCTATTTCAGAGTAAAAAACGGGACCTTTGCATATCCTTTTCAATACATGAAAGGAAAATAAATAAAGGAGGTCAAAAAGGAATGGAAATGAAAGATGTTTTCAAGAGGTATTTAGTATTTGTTATCGGACTTTATTTTTTAGCGGCAGGCATTGTATTGATTATACGCTCGGCACTAGGGACTACTCCCATATCGAGCATCAATTATGTATTAAGCTTGAATAGTCCTTTGTCATTAGGTACTTGCACCTTCATCATCAATATGGTTCTTATCTTGGGACAATTCTGGTTAATCCGAAAAAACAGAACCCGGCAGGATATTATTGAAATTCTTCTTCAAATGCCGTTCTCTTTTATCTTTTCGGCATTCATTGATTTTAATATGATGCTGACAAGTGAACTGCATCCCGCCAATTATGGCATGTCAATCGCTTTATTACTTACAGGATGCATGGTGCAATCTATCGGAGTAGTTCTCGAACTAAAACCGAGAGTAGCCATGATGAGTGCAGAAGCATTCGTGAAATATGCGTCCCGCCATTATAACAAGGAGTTCGGAAAGTTCAAAGTCTATTTTGATATTACTTTGGTGACGTTGGCCGTAATTCTCTCCCTCTTACTGACACAAGGTATTCAAGGAGTACGTGAGGGGTCGCTCATTGCAGCCTGCATAACCGGATATATTGTAAGTTTCCTGAATCAAAAGATAATGACGAGAAAGACCCTCCATAAATTATTACCAGTCTGGAAGTAAATCCTGCGTCAGTTTTAGATAAACACCTTATAAAAAAGTCGCTTCTTTGAAAGATTCAAATTCTTTTCAAAGAAGCGACTTCTTATTTCATCTATAGTTATACTTGCATTTACTTCTTCTGCTTATCTATTTCTTTCAGAAGTTCATCGACAGCCACTTTTAATTGGGTATCCTCTCCCTTAACAACCGTCTCCGGATCATTAGCAACCTTCACATCCGGTTCCAACTGGGTGTTTTCCAAATAACTGCCATCAGGCAAACGATAGCCAATGATAGGAATACCAAAGACGAGTGAAGGATCTTGTAAAGTTTCCCAAGACACGCTCGTCATTGTACCCGGAACAGGCATACCGACAAGTTTTCCTATATTTTGATGTTTATATACCCATGGAGTTCCATGTGCATTCGAATAGTTGGCTTCACATTGCAGCATAATAGACGGCTTGTTCCAACGACGGCTTGGCATGTCACACGCTTCACGTCCGCGGACTACTTGAGTGAAGTATTTCTGACCACTGAACAGTATTTCAATATCTTCATGCAAACGACCACCACCGTTGAACCGAGTATCAATCACAATTCCATCACAGTTGTTATATTTTCCCAGAATATCCGAGTAAACGGTACGGAAACTGTCATCTCCCATGGATTGAATATGAACATATCCCAAACGTCCTTTCGACCATTTCTCAACATCTGCCGCCCGCTGTTTCACCCAACGTTTGTATAACAACCCATTCAGTTGGCCGCTCGTAACCGGCATCACAACTTCTTCCCAACGTTCTTTATTTTGCGGATTGTAGATTGAAATCAAGGTCTTCTTCCCTGCTTTATTATTCAACAGACAAGTGATGTCATGATCGGGAGTTATTTCCTCACCGTTAATCTTTTCAATGATACATCCCGCTTTTACTTTGGTACGCGAATGGTCGAACGGACCTTTCTCGATAATTTCGGCAATCTGCATCCCTTTTCCCTGATAATCCCAGTCGAACAGAAGTCCCAGATTGGAAGTAACATCACCTTTACCTTTGGGAGAATAGCGTCCTCCGGTATGTGAAACATTCAACTCGCCCAACCATTCACTCAACAGTTCTGCAAAGTCATAATTGTTATCAATGTGAGGCAGGAACTTGCGATAAGCATTAGTCATGGCATCCCAGTTTACCCCGTGCATATTGACATTATAAAAACGTTTCTGATGTTGTTTGTACACATGGTCAAACATCGCTTCACGTTCAGCTGCCAAATCCATTTTCATTTCAGCCTGATAACTGATTGATTTCAAAGCATCCGACTTGGCATCCATCTTTTGCATATTGCGGCTTCCCAATAAGAAGATATCTCCTTTTTTATCCAGCATCAGCGATGCCCATCCGGTATTGAGTTTATGCAGACGTTTTGTCTCTTTCTCACGGAGATTCATTTTCCAAAGGTCATATCCATCTTCGAAAGCAGAGAAATAGTAGAGATCCTCCCCATCTTTGGATAGTATGGCACTGCCTAAGTCAGAAGAGTTGGGAGTCAGACGTACGATACGGTCTTCAATACCGTTAAGCTCGACTACTATATCTTTCTGGTCTACTTTTTTCCTCATCCGCCTTCTCCTTATCACCGTCTTTCTTCTTGTTATCATCTTTCTCCTTTGCTTTCTTTTGTTCCTTTTCAAGTTCCTTGAGCAATTCGAAATCTTCCTTACTCAAGCGGTAACGATCATAAGCATCCTGATTGAGGAATACCAACATAACATCCTGTTGCGATCCCCAAGAAGCATGTGCACGCATACCATAACGTTCGGTCTGGAAAAGAATGGCATTTCCATCGAGTACCCAACGCGGAGAACCGCTGATATATCCGCTATTAGTCAGATTGGTTATCGCTCCTCCCTGTGCACTGACAATACCTATATCCGAATAAGGATCGTGACGGTTGCCGATAAATTCAAGAGTAAACCATTTGCCATCCGGCGACCACTCGTAGTCAAATCCACCTC
This sequence comes from Bacteroides sp. BFG-637, assembly GCF_024793605.1. Taxonomy (NCBI): domain Bacteria; kingdom Pseudomonadati; phylum Bacteroidota; class Bacteroidia; order Bacteroidales; family Bacteroidaceae; genus Bacteroides; species Bacteroides sp. BFG-637. Next base: position 5,672,718 of record NZ_JANUPD010000002.1, read on the forward strand.
CGGTGTTATACCATGTAGAACCGTCCGTCACCTGACGTACTTTCTTCGTTTTCAAATCGAGTACCATCAAACGATTGCGGTCTTCGATAAAAGCCAGCTCTTTACCATCCGGCGAATATTGCGGATAGGCACGTTCTACCGTTTTGGACGGTAATAAAACTTCCTCCTCAATAAGAGTGGCATTAGGGAAATTAGGGTCTTCCTTACGGCTTATTTTTGCAGTGTAAAGTTGCCAATTACCGGTGCGTTCACTGGCATAAACCAGCGTCCGGTTGTCCGGAGCAAAAGAGACGGAAGCCTCTTTTGCAGGAGTATTTGTGATTTGCTTGGTTGTAGCATAGTCAGTTGAAGTTACAAAAATGTCACCACGCACAATAAAAGCAACCTGTTTGCCATCCGGAGATACGGAAGCGGAAGTGGCTCCCTGTGAGAATTTAAGTGCAGCAACCTGCTCTTCATCATCACGGACAAGCTCTACTTTTACTTTTTCCGGACGGGCACCGGGTTTCTGGGTATAAAGCTCACCGTCATAGGCATAACACAAAGTTCCTTTATCGCTGACAGACAAGAAACGTACCGGATGAGTTTTAAAAGTAGTGACAGCCTTTACTTCTTGTGGAGTATTCAATGGGAAAGTATACACATTAAAAGAACCTCCATTACGTTCACTCAAAAAATAGACTGTATTACCATCAGGTGCATATACAGGATTACGGTCCTCCCCTCCCCAGTTTGTCAGGTTCGTATGTTTTCCGGTTTGGGTATTGTATAACCAAATATCTCTCGTAATGGATGAAGTGTGATGTTTTCTCCATTCATCCTCAAAACCTTTGCGGTCCTGATAAAGAAAGTTCTTTCCTGCTTTATCAAAACAAACGAGTTCGGCGGGAGTTGCCAATACTTGTTCGGTGCGTCCTCCGTCTACAGAAACTTTGTATAATTCTGTCATTGCTCCCGTAGGAAACAAGGCGCTGTTTGCAGGATCTTGTATGGAAGCGGAGAAAAGGACATACTTTCCATCCGGTGTAAAAGCCGAGGGAATTTCCGATGCGGAATGGTAAGTCAGTCTCCGGGCAACACCTCCGTCGGCAGGCATGATGAACAGGTCGAAATTTCCATTCCGGTCACTGGCAAATGCGATTTGTTTTCCGTCGGGAGACCAGACGGGATTGGCTTCATAAGAGGCTTGTGTGGTAAGTTGAACGGCAGTTCCTCCTTGTGCGGGAACTTTATAAATATCTCCTTTATAACAGAAGACAATCTCGGTCCCATCCGGTGAAATACGTGCATCACGCATCCACAAAGGAGTAATTGCATAGCTGGATAATGCTGATAATACCAGTGCTAACGAAGTTATTAGTTTCTTCATATCAATTTATTATATATTTATTCTGAAAAATCAGTTTGAATTAGTTTTCCCGTGTAATTATAGAATGCTTTGTCACCAAAATCTTTGAAAAAGAAGGCGTATTTATCCACTCCCGTACAATGACAAACGCCAATTTGCCGGGGAAGGTATTCCTGCAAATAATCTGCAATGATCTGATATTTTTGTTTTTCCGCATTATGAATGTGAAAACCTCCGAGAAGTAACTTGCAGGGAGATTCAGGAAATGCAGCCCGAACAGTACGCAAGATATTGGTGATCCCCCGGTGAGAACAGGCGCTCAACACAGAAACTCCTTCCGGTTCCACTAACACCATTGCCAATTCATCCTGAAAGGTATCCGGTATTTTGCAACCATCTTCTTTCTGAACCCAGAAGCGTTCAAAATGGGTATCCTCCTGATTGATAATATCAATAGATGGAAAAAGAAAGACTCCGGGAAGCAGTTCGGTCTGCTCTGTGATAAAGCGGAAACGGGAAAGATCAAGATTTTGCGTATGCTTCATTCCATTCTCGCGTTCATCCTTGAATTTAGGAGAAAAGATTTCACGTTTACAGACAACGGTTGCCTGTGTATTCAATTCCAGAAAATAACGCAGTCCCCCCGTATGGTCACTGTGACCGTGGGATAATATTAAATAATCAACTTTTTGTAAATCAATGTGCAACAGACGGGCATTACGGATAAACAAGTCAGATGCTCCCGTATCGAAAAGAATTCTATTCCCTTGGATCTCAATATAGAGAGAAAGACCATGCTCGGCCTGCAATTTACGTCCATAGACACAATTCTCCACAAGAGTCGTTATTTTATAGCTCATGACATTTAGTTATCAAACAAATAATGTAAAATAAAAAGTTCTGCCACAAAATTATAATAATTCTGTGGCAGAACAAGCAATCTAATCAATTAAAATTCTTGACTTTTCAATCTTTCTGATTGAATCCTTATTTTTATCCTTCAAAAGGTTATACCATTTTTCCCATCTTGTAAGCTTCCTGCATATAGGGAGTATCCTTAATTTCCCCTACCTTCCATGCACCAATTCCATAAACCGTTCCCTTTTCCTGCGGTCCTTCCAGGCAATCGAGGAAGCCACGGAAACCATCAATGGTACGTTCCATCATTGCTTTATCGTTTTCCGCAGCCGCAATAATGAAATAAAATTCCTTATTGGTTATTTCCGTATAGCGTGCACAGCAGCGGTCGATCATAATCTTCATCTGTCCGCACATGGTATAAAAATAGACTGGAGTTGCCATCACAATCACATCTGCAGCAATCATCTTCTCTACAATTTCCGCTGCATCATCCTTCTGCGGACAAGGTTTACCGTACATACTGCAAACACTGCATCCCGTACAAGGATGAACTGTTTTGTCTTTCAGGAAAATCTTCTCCACTTCATTACCTGCTTCGAGAGCACCTTTCATAAATTCATCACATAATAAATCAGAATTACCACCTTTACGTGGACTGGATGAAATTATCAAAACCTTTTTAGCCATAACTTTACTTTATTACTTTTTATTTTCAGAATTCTTTCTGTCAACGATTCACTTTGCAAAAGTAGAGAAATAAAAGCAGATCGAATGTAGACAAATTACAGAGAAAGATACCTAAATTACAGTTTTCATATTTTACTGGTAATTTTACCCAATCTCTTGTACATAGTAAGCCGGCTTTTCGGGATAAGTCTTTACCATTTGGAACTCTTGTTTTATCAGTTCTTCCATTTTTGCTATTTGCTGTTTCATACCTATTTTTGTTTCCACTTGGGTATTGCTATGCCCCACAAATGCTATAAGCAATATCATTAAAGACAGTGCTTTCAAATTAGTCATAGGTTTCTGTACTTTCATGCTATCAGGTTATTTGATATATTTTACCTCCGCTGTGTTACTATCACAAAGAAAACAGTCGGTCAATACGGTGTCGTCGGGAAGTACGATATATTCCACATTTTCAGGAGCGAACAACTTAAATACAAATTGTTTTTTCCAGATGCCGATTAAGACCAAATCGTTATCATTCGGTATTTCTATTTCATGCTTCTTACAATACCATGACACCCTGTCGTAATAATATACTATTCTGTGTTTTATTTTGGATAATCTCTGCTTAAACTCATCCGTACCATATATATAACCCATATAAGCATCTGTAACAAGTATGGTATTAGGATATATCGGTTTAGGGAATCCTTCTGCCTTCCGGCGTAAAAAGTCTTTCTCCCTGTAAGGATCGAAAGTGTCCCCTTGAGGTAACGGACGATTTTTATCCATATAGAGGACATAAAATGACCACCACCCGGAATCATACGCCCCAAGAACAGGAATGACAATTCCACTGTAAGGATGTGCAAAACCTAAGTTTCCGTTAGAATACCCCGGAATTACTTTTGAAAAGGGAATTGTACAACGTAAAAAAAACAAATGGCGAGGAAAAGTCACAGTACCTTTCACCCTGTCCAGTACAAAACGACGGGAAGGAGCAAGTAATCCGTTTAAAAGCAGAAAAAAAGAAGCCAATATTCCTCCGCTCATGGGAGGCCAATAAAGTTTACTAAACGGAATATTTATTTCTATACAAATGAGGATTATTCCTACGCATGAAAGAATACCCCCGATGACTATCAAAGTACTCCGGATTAAGGAACTCGGATTGAAAATAAGAAATTCATCATCAGCTCTTTCTACATTCATGCTATCGGCAAGCTCAGTCGTTAATACAATTGGAAAGGGATGTATAATATGCTCCATCATTCTGCTTTTCCCCATCCATATTTTTGTTGCAATTAATACACCTACCAAAATCAGTCCTATCGACATCAAAAATATCATTCCGGATACAAAAAGTATCAATAGCTTGCCCCATATATACTCAAAAAACCATAGCTCCTCATAACGCCAATTTATAAAATGCCACATTCCATAACAACAAACCCCAAATACCGGAAATCCACATAGCAATGCCATGATTCCGGCTATAATTCTGATTGTAGAGGGGCGATTTCTATCTGTTTCCATTATCATAACTGTTTCTTTCTTTAAAAATTCCACACATCTTTACTGTCCGGAGATATAAATACTTGTTCTAATATAGTCTTTGCTTCGTGATAAAGAAGCCTTCTTGAATCTAAAGGTACATTCATCTCTTCCATATAGGGACTTCTTTCTCAATTTCAACATGTTCCTGCTCCTTCTTATTCCTGTATTTCTCAAATTCCGGCATGTCCGGCAATTCCTCTTCCTCCATGTATACTTGTATGAAGCGGGCAAAGCGTAATGCAGCATTCATACCACCATACATATTTAAAGTGATTCCACCCAAAAAACGGGACGGATTGGCTATTACAAGTTGTTCTTCACCTTTCCCACTGAATGTCTTCGCTTCTGAATTAAAAGACATGGTAACCACTGCTTGTTCATAAGGAATAGTCTCTTTCCTCTGAAAGCGAAATCGGGCAGGAATAGTTATCGTTTTAGTAGTACGGTCAAAAACGACTCGACGCCATGGTTTGAGGCAAATACCTATCACACCTAATAACATAGCAACATCCAGTTGAAGAAGAATCAAGGCTCTTGAGTAGCCTTCTGACACAACATTCTGAGGAGTAATGCCTACATATGTAACCAAAACAATGAATAGGATAAAGAAAATAAAGAATCCAATAATTCTAACAGGAATACCATCATTGACGATAATAATCTGCTTATCATCAATCCTCTTGAATGAATGTTCTCCAGTAGGAGGTATTAAATATTCCGGCAATGGTACGTCTTTTAAACTGCCATCATTCTTCAATGATATATTGGGAAATAATTTCCAGATAGCATACAATCCAATTATTCCAGCTAGACAAGTGCTACCCGTAATCGTAATTAAGCCTAGTGAAATATTTGTGAAGGTTACTGTATTATTGTCCCAATTTAATACTCCAATTAAAGCCGTAACCGAACCCGGAACCAAACCCACTGCAAATATTGATATCCAACATATCCTTACATGCCACTTTTCCTTTCTCTTCTCGGCTTCTCTCCGATTGACATCAGCTATGATTTCACGACGCCATTGCTTGTTACTCTTTTTTTTCTGTTTCTTCATTTCATCTGTTTCCTTGTCATATTATAATTTTATTTAAATGACAAATCCATATTTTCTTTTAAAATTCCCGGAATGCCTCAAAAAAAGAATACCGAGGTTCGTCCATAAGGAGTGCCATTATTATGAATTCGGTTATATTCCACATTATTACCATGATGACACAATATATATATTTCCAACGGATTTCTCTTAACTCTTTTGAACGGATTTTCTCAACTCTTTTTTTAAAATCATGATATGATTTTTTCAATTTCTGTCTTCTCGCTCGTTCCAGCATCTCCCTGTCGGATTCCAGCACCTTCCTGTATTGTTCCATCGATCTCCTGTATCCGGCGGCACAGTTCTCATAGGTGGCAAGCACAAAAAGCCCAGTCATGGGTGAGATGATGAGGCTATGGAGCCCGATCCACAAGTTTCCGATTTTGATAATCACGAATATCGTGAAGATTATCGTAACAATAATGGTCATTCTGTCTAAGAACTTGTCAAATCCCTTCATATCCCGATTAAATATTTACTTCCCATAACCTATTTTATTTTCAATCGCTTTCTATTTTCTTTCTTCTTCTCATTCTCTTTCACTACCTGCAGCATTTCATTGATTAAATCCTCTTCATTGCGTGTATCAAAATACTTTGTCTTTTCCACCCTTTCTACAATATTTCCCTGTTTGTCATATTTAAAAAGTACAATATCTTTGGATGTATCCGAAAGATAAACACATCTTACCTCTTTCCCATTCTTATAATAAGTGCTATCAATGAAATCGCTCCCGATACAATCAACGTGAATATCAAAACCATCCGACTTAAGTTCCGTGAAACTGCCTGTGAGCTTCATGTCAGCATCGAATCTAAATTCCTTCTTTCCGTTTTTTTCGATAATCGTCTTTTTGATATGACTGACAATACCATTCTTTATACTTTCTCTGATAAGAGTGTCTCCTGATATTTTCTCTATATTGCACACGATGTCATAGTCCCCGTCTGTACGGGGAATCCTTTTTTGGGCTTCTTCATAAGATAGTCCCCGAAAGAAGTAAGTGGTTCTCTTTTTCCCCGTGTCAAAATAGCATTGCACACTTTTTCTCAGATTACCACCTCCGTCGTATTCATTCTTTTCCTCATAGTCGTTGTCTTCAAGCAATACGTAGTCATTGTTTATGTTTCTGACGTATACCGGTTTGCGCTTGCGTTTGTCGTAATATTTCCGCAACGAATAATCAACGGTATCCCCTTGGGCATTCAATGTTAACGATTCCTCACTTTGGGGAGCGTATCTCATCATCTCAATATTGCCCGACGTCTTCGATTTTCTTTCTACGGTAAATTTTTCATCGTCCGTATACGTATAATAATCCGTACTCTTATTTTCAGTCACCTCCATTGTTTCAGCATCTTTTTCATACATACGAGATGTTCTGGTCCATTGCACCTCTGACAAACGATTCTTTTCATCGTACTTGTTTTCATAAGTCGTCACGGTTATGCGGTCATAAGTTTCCTCTTCCGAAACAGTTTTAGTTCCACAAGCATACAAAACGGCGACCAAAAGCAATAATTTTATTTTCATATACTTAATTTTAGGGCAGGATAGCGTCGGCAAATCAATAGATTTTTTCTTTAATAATTCCCTCTTGCAAATCCCGCATCGTTAATCGTTTATATTCTTGTTTTTTTCTCATGAACAGACCTTTTATGAAACCGGATATTTCATCTCCTTCTTCCGGGAAATAATCGTTAAAATGAAAATCATTCATTGTATCTCCCATTTAAAGGTTTTGTCAAAATAATCTCTGTATCGGGTAGAGCAGATAGGTCTGGGAGTTACTCCACGCAGGACTTTCCTATAGACGTTTATTAACAATCATAGGAAATAGAAGCCTTTGCGACACGAGTAATTATACCATTACCGGCTAAAGATGATAAAAACAATGTGATTGATTCTTCTTCGTAGTTTATATGTGAGTCAAATATTAAATCCAGTTTCCCATCTCCATCTATGTCACCGGCAAATAAAAGACGCAGTACTGAATCATAAAACTTATCGATATTAAATAACTCCACTTCTTGTGAATTGTCTTTACAGAGAGTCATTTTATAATTACACCAATATGAATACTCTTTATTAGGTTCGTATTCTTCTTTATTTTCATCCGAAAGTTCTGCAAAAACACTGATAGTATACTTAGAAGAATTAAAGTTTATAACCATAGGCGTTTTAGGTGCAATATATCCCGTTCCTATAGGGATACTATCTACAATACCATTCTTTAAAGTAGGCATATTAATAAAGAACAGACTGTTTCTACCGCTTTTAATGTATTCACACTCCATCCCAAGGCATTCGTCTGTATAAGTGCTTACTGTATATTTTGCTCTATCTATACAATAATTCCCAGTAATAGTATCACGATAAAATTCTTTCCAACTGTTATTTATAATTTGGGATTCTTTACCTATCGTATATCTTCCTCCCGGAAGTAACATCTTAACACTATCAAGAGCGGTTTTCTTATCTATTGAGACATTATTCATACTATTCAGTGTATCAGACGCTATGTTTGTAACAATAGTATCGTTTGTGGGTGTTAAAGTGGATTTTCTGTTTGCTGCTCCAGAACAACTTAATAATAACACGAAAGTTATTAATGCGAAATAATTTCTATTCATCTTATCAATTTTTACAGTTATACATATCGGTTAATTAAATGATATTATTCAGAATAAACATATTTGTAATTATTAGGTGCTGAAGTAAATATATTATCTATTCCGTTTATACTATACGATCCATCGCCATAATAATCCCAATACACTCTTTTACTATCAATAAGTTTATAGCTGACCACTAAGGAGTCTTTATCAAATTTTATGAATAGGTCTTTTCCTTTGTAGAAGTCGATGTCGAGGAATTGATACTCAACGTCTATTTCGTAACGGATGCCGGGCATTGAATCCTCTTCATTCACAAAATAGGATTCTCCCAATAGGTCCAGTATTTCCCGGTAGGTCATCCCTGTCTTCAAACGGTTATTTATCAAATCGTCAATCATAAACTTTCTGGAATAATAATGACCGCCCCATTCGTCCCAACCTTTCCGGTTGAATGGAACACAACGATGATGTGTACATCCCATTTGCACGCAAACAAACAGGGATAACACAAATACAAAAACTGCTTTGCTTATCTTTTCATTTGACATTAATCCCTCACTTCATATAATGCGATTCCATGATTAATCACCAACTTATCAGATAATCATAAAGCCGGTAAACTTTGCCTGCTTTCCATTCACGGCCATTAGGAGTATAGATACTGGAGCCTTGTTTGTCGATATTCATAAACATATCCTTTTTCCCGTCAGTGAAAAAAGCGAAAGGAATTGCCGGCATTCTCACCAGACGTGCTGTTGTATGCTCCAAATCCAAACCGCTTTTCCGCAATTCTTCTTGTATTTCTATCATGTATGCTATTTTATCCTCCATAATATACCACCTTCCATGCAGTCGTTCTTGTACATTGTCATCAATAATAAGGCACATATCGCATATGTCATATTCATCTGCATCAGGACTTCTCAGTGTCATATCTCCTTTTTCATTCCGTTCAAACTCCACAATACCGGATAGTCTTTTTGTTCTCCGCAATCTCGTTTCACCGGCAACAAGGGGGAGCTGTTCTTCATCTTCCGTCAGGTATCTCTCCTCCCATTCTATATTCCCATTCGAATGAAACGTCACAATAACGGATTTTGTCACTTTTTCCCTCCATCTCGCTTCACCATAATACGTAATATTGGGGCACAGCTCTTTGTCTTCCATCAGTTCCGTAAACTTCATGCCTTTTTCCATTTGGCGAGCCATATATGCTGTGGTGCTAAGTCCGTCTTTGAAATTGCTCTTAAACTCTTCAAAGTCCCAGCAAGGAAGGCAAGCCTCCCGGTTGATTTCTACAGAATCTGTTATACCGGTTTCATCGATTACTTTACCGTTCGGAATACGATAATAGAAACTGGCTTCGATTTTACCCCATACATCACCCGAGTTTTCCAAAGCATCCAGATTATGTGCAGTAATAAGGAACGGTTTCACCCATTCCGGTGTATACATCTCTGCACTTTGAATATTAGACAAGCTGGATAGTTTTGGCGCTTCCTCTCCAAGCACGCAATAGTCCAGTTCGAAGACGAGCCAATCGTGATATTCTTTTTTCCATCGCCATAGTGTTACGTCCAGACGCGGCTTGTCGTTTTCCATGTTGACAAGCCCGTTTTCATTGCCTGCCGCCGCAATGACAAGTGTGTCTTTACTGCTGTTACTTTTGGCATATAACTGGATATATTCTTTCTTTGTTTCCCAGCGGTACAGTTTCCCGGGTCGTCCTTCAAAATCGGTTCCCTCCTCAAAATGTGGTTTTCCATATTTCTTTGTGGCTGCTTTCACCAACTTGGCGAAACCTTCTTCGTCTGTTTCCCTCTTGCCTTTTACCTGCACTAATTCGCCTTGTTCTGTTGTTACCATGCCGAGGTCTGTAAAGTCAAATCCCCCGGAAAGTGGCTTCCGTTCTTTTACTGCCTCCCTTGTTTCTGTAAGCCACCAAAGGCGGAAACAGTTCATCCGTTTCCGTGTTGTAAAATTTAAGGGTATCTACTTTGTACCGCGCTTCAATCTTCTGCTGTGTGGTATCTAAGAGGGAAGACATCATAGCGGCTACGTTTAGGCCGTAGTCCGGATTGTCTAAGTTGAAAACCGGTTTCCCTACCTGTGCCTTTGTGCAACCAACCAAGCCGAAAAGACTTGTTACTCCCGTGATTATAACTGTCTTTAGTCTCATAACTGATATGTCAAATTAAAATTCCGTATTAATATTCATCTCCCTGATAATGTTTGCACTTAATTAAAATTTCCATCTCCAATTATTGTATCCTTGATAATAATCTAACGCTATCATAAAGATATCAGGTTATTTGATATATTTTACCTCCGCTGTGTTACTATCACAAAGAAAACAGTCGGTCAATACGGTGTCGTCGGGAAGTATGATATATTCCACATTTTCAGGAGCGAACAACTTAAATACAAATTGTTTTTTCCAGATGCCGATTAAGACCAAATCGTTATCATTCGGTATTTCTATTTCATGCTTCTGACAATACCATGACACTCTGTCATAATAATATACTATTCTGTGTTTTATTTTAGATAATCTCTGCTTAAACTCATCCGTACCATATATATAACCCATATAAGCATCTGTAACAAGTATGGTATTAGGATATATCGGTTTAGGGAATCCTTCTGCCTTCCGGCGTAAAAAGTCTTTCTCCCTGTAAGGATCGAAAGTGTCCCCTTGAGGTAACGGACGATTTTTATCCATATAGAGGACATAAAATGACCACCAGCCGGAATCATACGCACCAAGGACAGGAATGACAATTCCACTGTAAGGATGTGCAAAACCTAAGTTTCCGTTAGAATACCCCGGAATTACTTTTGAAAAGGGAATGGTACAACGTGGAAAAAACAAATGGCGGGGAAAAGTCACAGTACCCTTCATTCTGTCTAGTACAAAACGACGGGAAGGAGCAAGTAATCCGTTTAAAAGCAGAAAAAAGAGGCTACTATTCCTCCACTTATGGGAGGTGAATAAAGATCACTAGATGGATCATTTATTTCTCGATAAATGACGATTATTCCTACGCATGAAAGAATCCCCCCGATGACTATCAAAGTACTCCGGATTAAGGAACTCGGATTGAAGACGAAAAATTTATCATCAGCTCTTTCTACATTCATGCTATCGGCAAGCTCAGCCGTTAATACAGTTGGAAAGGGATATATAATATGCTCCATCATTCTGCTTTTCCCCATCCATATCTTTGTTGCGATTAATACACCTACCAAAATCAGTCCTATTGACATCAAAAATATCATTCCGGATACGAAAAGTATTAATAGCTTACCCCATACATACTCAAAAATCCATAGCTCCTCATAAGGCCAATTGGTAAAGCGCCACATTCCATTACAACAAACCAAAAATACCGGAATTCCGCATAGCAATACAATGATGCCAAATATTATTCTGATTGTAGAGGGACGGTTTCCTATCTGTTTCCATTTCCATACCTGTTTCCTATTTTTTCAAAAATCCCACACATCTTTACTGTCCGGAGATATAAATACTTGTTCTAATACAGTCTTTGCTTCGTGATAAAGAAGCCTTCTTGCATCTAAAGGTACATTCATCTCTTCCATATAGGGATTTCTTTCTCAATTTCAACATGTTCCTGCTCCTTCTTATTCCTGTATTTCTCAAATTCCGGCATATCCGGCAATTCCTCTTCCTCCATGTATAGTTGTATGGAAGCGGGCAAAACGTCTGGCTTTATCCATATCACCGTCCATCAAGAAAACTCCACTTAACAGACTGGGTGAATTGGAATTGGAAATTATTATACTTGACACACACCCCAGCGAACCAGGCCCCATGTAATAACGAATCGTGAGTTCAGCCTGACTATAAGGTATCGTTTCTTTTTTATGCAGCAGAAGTCGTCCTGGTATAGTTACGGTCCTGGAAACACGATCAAAAACAATCCGCCGCCAAGGCTGTAGAATGGCACTTATTCCTAGTGTCAGGATGAGCAAGTACAACTCAAGAAGCAGTAATGTACTTCCATAATCTTCAGTTGTAAGTTTTGAAGGAGTGGCATCTGCAAAATAGACCAGGGCTAAAAAGATAATAAAAAGGAGCAAAAACAGAAAAATCCTCGCCAATACGTCATCATTATCAATGACAATCTGTTTGTCATCACACCGGCTTAAATATTCAGGCTCTACCAAAGTTTCCGAAGAATCCGGCAAACATTGCGTATTTCCCGTACTTTCGCCATTTTTCAGAGGTATCCGGATAGCCAGATTCCGGGCTTCTTTAAACAGGATGTACATAAACAGGTAAATTCCACCGTTAATGGCTATCAATCCAAGCATGACGTTGGTGAAGGTATTACGTATATCTGACAGCGTGACGAATATAAGTAATGGGAAGAAAGATATAAATGTGCCCCACAACATGATATGGGATTTGCATATACGCCACCTTTCCTTTCTCTTTCTCTTTTTCTTTCTCCACTCAGCCTCTCTACGCTTGACATCGGCTATGATTTCACGCCTCGATTGCTTGTTGCTCTTTTTTTTCCGTTGCTTCATTTCATCTGTTTTCTTGTCATATATATACAGCTAAAGCCAACCAATTATTCAATTTGATATTTATCAAAAATGGTAAAATTGCCAAAATATTACCTGCTTGGAATAGGGATATTATAATATTTACTCTTTGTTACCATCCGAATCATATCTTTCAATGGTATTCCAGCCTCCGCCCTTACGCTCGGCAACCGATTTGAGCTTGCCGTTAGCGTAATACTCCTTGCGATAGACCTCGCTATCAGCTTCACAACGGCCCTCTTCCCGCAACTTTCCGGTATCAAAGTAACGTTTATATGCTCCTTCACGCTTACCGTTCTTGAAAGTATATTCCGATTTACATTGGCCTGATCCAAAATAAAATTCCTTTGTTACTCCGTTCAATTTGCCATTGAGGTAGTTTGACGACTTTTCAGGAGTGCCGTCAGTGAAATAAGTAATCTCTTCTCCATTCTTTTCATCGTTTCTGTAAGTGGTGGACTTTTCAGGCTTGCCGCCTTTACCATATCTAATCCAGACACCCTCTTTTTTGCCGTCTTTATAGCTACTTTTGCTACGGGGCTTGCCGTCTTTCCACGTTTCGCTCCACTGACCATCGGGCAAGCCGTTCTTATAGAAACTGATGCGAGTCACATCACCTACGTTGCCCGACAAATGTTCAGTCCATTTGCCATCGCGTTTACCGTCTTTATAACATTCGTCGAGCGTCAGAGTGCCGTCGCTGTCGTATCGGCGGTCATAACCATCTTCAATCCCTAACTTATATACTTTTTCTGTTTCAACTTTGCCGTTCGAGTGATATGTCCTGCTCACGCCATCCACTTTGCCGTCTATAAACGTTCGCTCACTTTGCACGGTCTGTCCGTCACCATAATAGCGCTTGTATAATCCATCCCTGTTTCCCTCTTTGTAACGGCACTCTTCAAGTAGTTTGTTCCCTTTGAAATGTCGGTAATTACCATGATACATGCCATCCTTAAAGTCAGCGAGAATGTACTCCGAGTGGTAGCCGTCAATCAGGCGGTGAGAGCCGTTGAGCGGGGTCTTTTCTTCATTATTCAAGCGAAAGAGCATCCGACCATCCCCATAGTTGATAACAGTGATTTCTTCTATTTGGTAAACTTTTTCCTGTGCCGTACTCGTAAGTACCATTACTCCGAAAAGGAGCAGTAACATAATTTTTTTCATATTTTTTTATTGTATTACTTGAGTTTCATTTAATTAGTGTATAGGTCTTTTGCCCGTCCAGGCAACCTGCAATTCTTGGTTGCTATGACGGGCTAATACTCAACCGACAAAAGTAATACAAATAAATTATAAGAAAAATATTTTGCTTATAAATATAATATATATTTTAATTATTATAGGATTTGAGCTAAATTAATATGCCTGTGATTCGGATGAGTACATAACTAAACGACCCTCAATCTATTGATTTATAGCCGAATATTATTTCACCTGAATCCTTTTGAAAATGGAAACATGATTATCCCAATCGCATTGTACGAAAAAGAAATATAGCCATATTTGATATGGCTATATAAAAAGTTGTACCGTGGTTACTTTGAGAGCAACATTTTCAAGTCATTCTTGCTGATGCCCATGTATTTGCATACCTTTAGCTCGCTTATGCCGTCAGCCAGCATTTGCCGGACTGCGTTTCTGTCTCTTTCATACGCTTCCAATCTATTGAAAATGGTATCAGTCAAAAAGTCTATTCCCTCTGAAAAGGCTTTTTCTCCTTCCGGGGTATTAAAGTCTATCGTGCAGATTTGGGCACACTCCTTATGAAGTATCAAATAGTAAATTCCTCCGACTAGGATTGCAGCGATACTTTTAATATTTACTTTTGCAGGTTTAAACAGCGTTTCGTAATATGTAATCAAATTAAGGTTCATGACGTCTCGCGTTTCCGCCGTTCTTTTTGTGGTATCATTGACAACTGACATTTCGTAAAGCAACAGCTTTTGCATAACGGGATTATCTGACAAGTTCTTGAAGAGTATCTTGAGTGTTTCAGCGAAGAACTTTTTAGGTCCCAATACATTCAAGTTGGAAATATCGATGGCATTGTTTATCCAGAAGTCATATTGCTTGGCAAGTTTGTCATAGAGATTATCCATCGAACCGTATCTTCTATAGAATACGTTGGCTTCCACCCCTGCGGCTTTCGTCAAGGTGCTTAGATTGACATTGCCGAAACCCTGTTCCGCCACGAGTTTTTCGAGTTCGGACATTACATCCCTGTCTAATTGTTCATTAGTCCGTCTGTTTCGAGTTTTTTTCTCTTCCTGCTTCATTCTTATATTGTATTTATACTGGCTATATCTGCTTTTCTATAGATGGTTTTATTGCAAATATAGGTGTTTTACACTTTACAAGCAATATATTGGTGATAAAGATAACGCCAATGGTGGCTTGATATTTAGATAATAGACTAATTAATTTGCTTATTTATCCCTTCAATCATACTTGTATTATGGTATTCGTTTTTGCAGTTGGGATAGCAAGGAACGGGCAGCAGTTTGCCGTCTTTCGCCATACCCTCGTATTTCTCTATGATATGTTTGGCAACTTCCAACAGACGGATGTTACTTTCCGTACCCGTTTTCTGGCGTTTGGTCTTAATCCACAGATGACCGTCAAAGGATATTTCCAGATTCTCTTTCGTCAAGTGATACATGTCCGTCCAGCTTAACCCTGTGAATGTGCAGAAAATGAACAAGTCACGAATCAATTCATAGCTTTTCTTCTTGAACGTGCCGTTGATAAGCAGTGTGATTTCCTCTTTTGTCAGAAAGCCCCGTTTGGTTTCTTCTTTTGTGATGCTGTACCCGTAGAACGGATCACACTGTAGCCAACTGTTATTTAGCATTTGAAATCCATGTAACTCAGCACTTTGAAAACTATATTGCAATCATCTGCCTGCCAAAAGAAAGTAACGGGATAGTAATGTAACTTTGTCCTCACTTGGCTTTTTGTTGGTTTCGGATGGCGTTCTGTTCTGTTCTTTCTCTCGCCTAAATCGCTATTTGTCAGCCTTATTACTACGCTTTGCGCTAAGTCTCAATTTTAATTCATATCTTTGTTCAGGATACGAACAATATAATACAATGAAGAAAATACTACTGACTGACTCTCATAAAGATAAGCTGTTTCAAATCCCTCTTTTTCGGGATTTACCTCTGAATATCAAACTTTCTTTGCTTGAGAAACTTGAATTTGTTATCTATGCAGCAGAAAAAAAAGAGATTGTTGTAACCCAAGGTACCCCATGCAATAAATTATATGTATTATTAGAAGGAAAACTACGCACAGACATTATAGACGGACTTGGAAACGAAGTAATGATTGAATATATCATCGCTCCACGAACTTTTGCTACTCCTCACCTATTCAATACAAACAACACATTGCCAGCTACATTCACAGCCTTGGAAGACAGCATATTACTCATGGCAACAAAAGAGTCAACTTTCAAAGTAATCAGTCAGGATCCACAAGTATTACATAATTTTCTTTGCATAGCAGGAAATTGCAATATCTGTACCGTATCCCGCCTGAAACCTCTTTCACGCAAAACCGTACGGGAAAGATTCATTGTTTATCTATATGAACATAAGAAAAAAGATTCATTGGTGGTAAATATCATGCATACTCAATCCCAACTTGCCGAATACTTAAATGTATCACGTCCCGCCCTATCTAAGGAAATCAATAAGATGATTAAAGAAGGGCTTGTCACTATGGAAGGAAAACGAATAGTGATTTTAGATCAAATAACTTTAGAGAAATATCTGTAATAATCTATTCCATAACAATAAAGATAATTATCAGGGAAGTCTCTAAAACAAAAAATCATCCTTACTGCAATATGTGTAGTAAGGATGATTTTATAAACTCAAAACTTTTCAAAAATTCTCTCTCTATTTAATTCTTATTATTTCCTTGGATTTACCATTTTACAAACAATATTTTCGGATTGATATTCAATGATACCCAACCCCAGTCCTGCCAGCTTTTATGATTGCCTGTTTTCACAATATCCATTGTCTTCGTGCCACGCATAAAAGAATATCCGGCAGAGAGTTTCACATCTTTCATGATTGACCAGTTAATCTGATAATCAACTTCCGAACCTAATGATTTCTTTAAATCCTGAACTTTAACTGCTGTACTAAAGTAATGGTAATTGAGTTCCATATCCACCTTGTCAGATAGACGGAAACGACCTCCGATACGAGCATCCATCAATCCCGGTGCATAACCGTTCGCAAATGTAGAAGCATAAAAATAATCCATTGCTCCATAGAATTTATGATGGGTTCCATAAAGAGGATCAAAAGCCTTATACTTACCGCCATTTCCTTTATCACCGCTTAAATAATCAAAACTAGCCACGGCTCCCCATGTCTGATTAAAGGTATAGGCGGCTTGTATGCTTCCCATCAAAGCTGAAACTTTCTCCGCAGCTTTATTCTTACCCATCTGATAGTAGAAAGCACCATCCAGATTCCAGTTACTATTCTTATAAGTGAGGTAAGTACCCATTGTTTGTAAATAGCGGGTATGAGAATCATCCGTGGCTTTATCACCCGTTTCCAATCCCAGATTCATAAACAATAAAGAAGCTCCGAACGGAACATTATCCGCTTTATAATGATACCAGACGGTTTGCATATTCTTATAAGGCTGTCCGGTAGAAGAATCATAGTAAGTACCTCCACTTGTTCTATTGTCATTATTTTGGTTAAAAGCAAGAATCAGATGCACTTCATTATTTTTGTTAACATATCCCAGCTTCAATGCATCGTGGTAACGACCCGCTACATTCCAATCCAGTCCTCCCAAAATACGTTCATCATCATAAATCAATGACTGACGTCCCAGTTGAGCAAAGAACCCTTCACCAAAGTTCAGTTTCGCCCAAGCCTCATTCAACATAAAACGCCCATTCTTCTCAATCTGCGGGTCTTGTCCCCAAACACCGACATGCTGTGCCGACATCTTTAGTTCCAAATCCGAACGTTTATAATCCATCGAGAGGCGTGCACGGTTATTGATGAAAGAGGTAGGAGCTACCCCTTCATCCCGTGGAGTCAGTGCACCATTCCGATACTCCGCACGAGGTCTGATTTGCATAGACATCGTAAATTCATTCTCTTTCTCCGTGTTTTGTGTATATGCCATGCTTGGCAATAGCATAAGCAAGAATGACCAATAAAATGTTTTCATTGATATTGAAGTTTTAGTGATACGATATTTCAATTTAAATTATAAGTATGCACACTGACTCCTTGCGCGGCCGGAAGGTAATTGATTCCATACCAGCACATTTGCAACAGGACAAATGATACTAACAGAATAATCAACGCAGGACGTGCCTTCAATGGCTTGCCTAATCTGAAATGGATATACACCAGATAAGCGAACCAGGTAGCTGCCGCCCAAGTCTCTTTCGGGTCCCAAGCCCAGTAATGTCCCCAGGCTTCTTTTGCCCAGATAGCTCCGGTAAGCATACCTAATGTCATAAATGCCAGACCTACATAGGTGAGGTTGTCACACAAATCCATTTCTTTCCGTTCAATCTCCTTCTTTTTGAACCAAAGCAGATAGACGGCCATCACCGTCGCCGCTCCCAACATAGCATAAGCAAACATATACACAATGACATGAGGGGCAAACCACGGACTTTGCAAAGCAGGCATTAACGTCTTATTGTGAATCTCCGGTTTGAAGATATTGATACAGATAAAGACCAATGAAAGGATGCAACTGAAACTTAAAATCCATTTATACTTCCAGCGTGCATAGGTTATCAATCCCGCCAACGGAAGGAAGAAAGAATACCACAGCCGTGTCTCTCCCATTGTCCGCATCGGAGGACGTTCTAATGAAATCCACATTCCGATAATGAAGCTGAAGAAAATAGCCAGACCTAAGAAAGTAAATCCATAAGCCCATCCCGGTTTTGTACCTTTCCAGGCAGCAAAAGCTCCCAAAGCCCAACAAACCAGTGCAGCTATTGCAAATAGTATAAAGTATTCCCAACTCATGCTTTGTCCTCCTCTTTCCTCTTTTGTGCGCTGACAAACAGACAGATGGCTCCTGCCATCATCATTATAATTCCTGTGTAAACAACCGGCAACCACGGATCGCGAACCAACTCGAAAACACTGACATCGCTCCATCGTCCCTTTGTTTCATCGTAACTAAGTTGATAAATTTTCCAACCTTCTATCTCCATCGGACGGTTCACTTCAATGGTTCCTTCCGTGGTCGTTCCTTCTTGTGTGTAAATCTTCACTTCCGATGCAAATCGCTGCGGTTCCCGTTCCGGCATTACAATACTGGTTAAAGAATCCAGCCGGATTGCCTTATAGGGAAAAAGAAAACTACCACAGCTTACCCATCCCTCTTTGGTTGTTTGATTCTTCTGATTGACTGCTTTCAGATAGACAGCATAAGTCGCTCCCATCGAATAGAATTTTGTAAACTTCAAGGTATCTTCGGTAGCCACAGAAGCAGCCATCGGAATAGATTGCTCGATAGTTAGCTGCCAATCCTGCAAGCTGCCATTTGTCACTCCCTCTTCCAACAATACATGTACAGGAGATTTGTCGGGAAGCGTACGGCCGGTTTCATTATCAATCAACATCAGTTTCGGAGGATATTCGTCGATAGTGAAATCCTTCAGTTCGATAGCCAACGGAAGTTCAATCAGTTGGCCTTTATCATCCGTAGCCCGCCATTCGGCACTTCCCATCCGGGTTGTCATTTTCAACCTTTGCATATCGGCATTTCCCAAAGTGGCTGTTATCAGTGCAATAAACAATCCGATATGATTCAGTAGGAAAGAAATTCTGCTGATCTTCAAAGAGAAACCGGTGCGAAGGATTGTCAGCCCCAAGGCGGTGACCATCCAAAAGTAGAGCAAGACAAAAGGCCAGGAAGAAATCATCTGCGAAAATCCCAGCAGATCAGCCGGAGCATGACCGGAAGGAGTCTGCCGGATCAGTCCCATCACTACCGTCATGCCGACCACCCACAATAGAGACGAGACAGCAGCGGAATAATGACTCAACCATCCGAATAAATAGATACGTTTGCGAAGAAGGTGCATGGCTAGCAAAGCAATGATATAAACCACTAACACAATCACATTGACCGGACAGGCAAACAGATCCCAATGAATGGCTCCCACTGTCATTTGCAGCAATAACCCTATCACCAGTAATCCTGCGCCAATCACCAGCCCTTCTTTATAACTCCATGGTTTGCTCCACATATATAAACTCTCTTATTTCTGTGCCAGACGACCGTTTTCTTTCGCTTTCTCCAACCATGCCGGAACAGTTGTTTTCAGGAATTTCTCCTTAGCCGCTCTTTCAGCATCCATATCCAAGCCGATATATTCCTGTGCTTTTGCCTTTGTTGAAATGTCCGGCATCGGAACATCTCCCGTATATCCGTTCTTCGCCAATACTTTGGATACAGCCAGACGGGCTTGCATGGCACGATCCAATCCATGAGAAAGAATTCTCTGAATTTCCTGCGGTGCATGGAAAGAACCTCCGTGTGAAGCTACTCCGAAATCCCAACGCCATTGTGCCTGACGAATCAGCGCGAGTACATCTTTCATCTGTGTTTCTGTGGCACCCTTGTCCCAGGCAAATTTAGCTTCGATATGTGCTTTTGCCAATTCCTGTTCCAGACGGTTACGGATTTCATTCGCTTTACGCTGGCGTTCGTACACATTATTACGCAAAGTCTCTTCACTTTCACGGTGACAAACCTGACAGGTGCGGTCAATCATAGCCAACGGGCTTTGGATATGGTGATCGCTGAATTTCACACCACCTTCACTCTTATACGGCATGTGGCAATCGGCACAAGAGACACCTCTCTGTCCGTGGATACCCATCTGACAAATCTCATAGTCAGGATGCTGCGCTTTCAGAATCGGAGTACGGCTCAATTTATGAATATAATCATAGAAACCGGCCTCATCATAATAAGCCTCCATATCTTCTACCGTAAAACCTTTGTCCCAAGGGAAAGTCAGGTATTTGCCATCCCCTTTGAAATAATATTCCACATGACATTGTGCACATACCAATGAACGCATCTCCTGCGGAGTAGCTTTAGTGATGTCTTTACCCTGACGTTGGAAAGCCTCTATCAAAGCGGGACGACTGATATGAAGATTCATTGTTTCGGGATCATGGCAATCGGAGCATCCGATAGGATTCACAATTTCAGCGCCCATAGCCCCCCATTTATTGTTATAGAAAGAATCGACACCCAATGCCTCCATCATACGGGGAACATCCGGACTCTTACAAGTCCAACAGGTAGACGGTTGAGGACCTTCGGTCGGGCTCATGGGCGAACCGGTACGCAAAGATGCCGTAATATCCTCAATGGCATGCATGTGTCCCCGTGGAGTGGAATAATCTTTTGAGAAAGCATATCCCGCCCATAGAATCACCATTTCAGGACGTTTTTCCAAAGCATCTACAGCAATATTCCCATTAAATTCACTCTCAAAGTCAGTCTTTGCAGTCTCCGTCCAAGTCTGGTATTCACGGGGAAAGTCATCCTTAAACAGTTCATTCCGTGCTTCAATCCCTTTGATAACGTTTTTACGGTTATTGAAAATGCTGGCAACTTCCGCCCTCCGTTCCATCAACGCAGAAACGCATAATCCCAAAACAAATACAACGACCATTGAACCTCCGAACAACAGCCATCCTTGCCATGATTTTAATTTCTTTTCCATTGTATATCGGTTTTATTATTTTATTACGTATTTCATTTCTTATTTATCTTTCTGATTCACCATCTTCCGGAGCCATTCGGGAACAGGCGATTCCGGAAGAGGAACAATCGCTCCCGGAGTAGCGGACAGAGAATTCTTTCCACCATGAGGAACATCACGATGGCAATCCCAGCAAGCCTTCCCCTCTCCTACTTGTGACATCATATAATCGATCTTCCCCGTCTTCACAAATTCCGTATTGAGTTGTGTATGACAACGGATACAATTATCCATAATCACTTCGGAACTGGCTTCATGAGCCTGAATGACCTGCGGCTCACTTTTGGTAAGAAATGCAGCCACGTGTTTCATACCGTCCATACCTTTAAAGGTCCATTTCTTCACAGCATTTTCATGCGGCACATGACAATCATTGCAGGTGGCATTCCGGGCATGCGAACTATGAAACCAAGTTGCATAGTAAGGAGTCATAATGTGGCAATTCACGCACGCAGCCGGGTCATCCCCAAGATAGGTATGCGCCCGGAGCATATACATAAACAGTGCTCCTCCACCCACAATAACACCGCCAATGATGACAGCCGCTACCTTCCATTTATAAGAAGGAAAGAGTCGATTTATTATTGGAAACTTCATCATATGAAAAAGTATTTTTCACAAAAGTAAAGGATTGGAAACAAAAAAGGTGTAATAGATATTACACCTTTCAAAAGAAAAAATACTCATTACAAAAAAACAGTCTATCTATCGTCCTATGGATAGTAGACATTTCTTCCTTATGTATTGCAATCTATCTTATTCATCATGGTGATGGTCTTCGTCTTCCACCTCATTACTCAATTTAATATTGCGCGCGATATAAGATTCGTTACCTGCGGCATCCGTGCAATAAACCATCAAATGATAATCTCCTGCAGTAGCATTGGCCGGTATTACAATATCGTGATGATGAATATGGGCGGTTTTCTGTCCGGACACATCGTAGGATCTGTTGAAACTAAAATCTACTGTTTCCTGTGCAGCCCTGCTATTACCTCCGTGTGAATGGTGGTCGAAATTACTATGAATTTCAATCTTATAGGATTTCAGCATGACATCATCCGACAAATCCATTTCAAAATGAACCCCATGTTCGTTTCCGATCTCCAAAGCCTGACCTTCTTCCGGTTCGTGAAGTTCAATCAGAGGTTTGGTCGTATCGCTGGAGTCATCATTATCACAAGAGGAAAACATGAAAGTAACTGTTGCCAAAAGGCTAATCATTGGGAGATAGAATTTATTTTTCATTTCAGTAATTTTTTAAATGGAACTTTGATTAATATCTGGAAGTTACGTCCCGGTTCGGGGATCTCAACTTTCCTGTAAAAACTAAGATGATTGTAATATCGGGTATTGAATATATTCCGGGCGGTCAGGGTGATTTCAATCTCGTTGTTTCCACCTATCGGAATATTCAATGAACCACCCAGATGAAAGAGGTTTGCTCCGGCTGTACGGTCTTCGTTACGGTCCACTCTATTTTGCCGGGCAATGCTCTGCCATTCTGCATACAACATATACCGATTCTTTTGCCAGGTTAATGTATTGCGCATGACAGGAGGTGGCGAGAAACTCAATGGAATATGTTCATCACAATTATAGGTGTAAACGTATTCAGCGGAAATCCGATAATTGAAGTTGCGCAGAAAATCAACATCTACGGTAGCTTCAGTTCCTGCAAATAGCGCTTCCGCTCCGGTATAGCGATAGATTTGTCCGGCATGAGGCAATACAGACCACTCTCCGGTAGGACGCAGAAAGATGTAATTGCTGAACCAACTGACAAATGGAGAGACGGAGAAAGAAATTCCCCGGTACTTCAGATGATAAGAAGCATCCAGTTGCCAGCCTTGTTCGGACTTTAGGTTTGCATCTCCCTGTTCATGGCGGAAAGTGCCGTGATGTACACCGTTGGCAGCCAACTCATTCGCACCGGGCAGGCGGAAACTACGCCCGATATTCACCTTTACCAGATGCTTGTCGGAGGGAGTCCATACCAGTCCCAGAGAAAGAGAATAATCACCGTAGTGCTTATTCACAGAGTGACTGTTCCACTTGTAGAAGTCTATCTGTTCCGGATCATAGCCCTGTTTCCGAAGATAATCGGCAAGGTAAGCATCTTCATGCGAAGAGATATTCATATATCCGTAGTCATATCGCACTCCTCCGCTGACAGAAAACACATTGTTGGGTCTGTATGTCGTAAGCCAAAGCATTCCGGTAGTGGAACGGCGATATTCAGGCAGTAAAAACGAATAGCCGGAAATGTCGTTCCGTTGATGTTGTCCATCCCACCCCAATGTATGTTCCCACGAAGAAGAACCAATAAAACGAGCTTTCACCGAAGCACTGAAAGTGTTCAGATTAAAAGCAAGTTCCTTGTCGGGGTCTTTCTCCGGTGCGGGTTGCGAACCATAGTGAGTATGGAAAGCACTCCACTCTTCACGGTGATTGTTCTGGAAACCTAAATCGCCTGACAAGATCAGTTTCTCCCATGCATATTGCTGGTGGGTGGTCACTTTCAGGTGATTCACTTTACTGAATGGCAATTCAATATTACGGCTGTCTCCATCATCTTCCACACGTGACGCATCGGGTATGCCATGTGCCCCCGGGAAGAATCCCGTCTTTTGATATACATTACTCACAGCATAATTCGCTTTATAGGCTCTTCGTTGATATTGGGTAAAAAGTCCGATATTGCGTTCAATGCCTGCTGTATTCTTGAGTTTACGCCCATATATGGGAATTCTTTGTGTCAGGTAGACAATAGAGTCCGTCGGAATACGATAGTCACCGAAATGTTGTTCCGAATAACGGATATGGGAGTACCAGGCATTCTTCCTGATTCCCAGCATCAGTGATCCTCCGATGGTTCCATTGACTGATTTACCCAGCAGTGTGACATCTCCGAACACACGATTATCAGCAGGAACAGCCGGTGGAACAACATCAATCACTCCTCCCATTGCATCACTGCCATAGAGCAGTGAGGAGGGTCCTTTCAATACATTGACTGCTCCGATATTGAAAGCATCCAGTTCCAGTCCGTGATCAGCTCCCCATTGTTGTCCTTCCTGTTTGATTCCGTTTTCCAATACAGCAATCCGGTTGAATCCCATTCCGCGAATCATCGGTTTGGAGAAGCCCGAACCAATATCCATTGCCTGTACTCCGGGAATGTTCTCCATCGCCTGCATGAAATTTCCTGTAAAATGTTTGCGCAAAAAATCCTGATCGGCTACATCAACCGTAAGGGCAGACTTTTTTACTTGACGTTGCTGGTACGTTTCGGTTACCACAACATCAGGCAAAAGCATGCTCTTGATTGAATCGGATTTCTGTGCATGGACGGATAAGGTTACAAATAACCCTATTACGCCCGAAATAATTCCGATACGCATCAATTACAA
Organism: Bacteroides sp. BFG-637; assembly: GCF_024793605.1. Lineage (NCBI taxonomy): Bacteria > Pseudomonadati > Bacteroidota > Bacteroidia > Bacteroidales > Bacteroidaceae > Bacteroides > Bacteroides sp. BFG-637. Next base: position 5,697,658 of record NZ_JANUPD010000002.1, read on the forward strand.
TCTTTTATTTAATGTGTAAAATGAATGTGAGGATAGATTGAAAGCCAATCTATCTCCATTGAAAATATGAGTATGTAATCATGCGAACGGAGGTCCGCGTAAATGATGCGAATAAGTTGGTTTGCAAACAACCTTATCCTGGTAAATAACCGGCTCGTAGGGCACGAGCGTCAGTATAGTATGATATTCTATTAATTGAGGTTCCGTGAAAAGAGAAAGAGAGTATTTACATATCGCACAATCATCGGAAGAATTATGGGAATGCTTTGCATGGGAACACGACTTTTCATCCTCACTTCCATGATAGTGAAAGGTCTTCACTACAAAGAAAGGAATGAATGTCATGAATAACATCCATGCTATATATACCCTTATATTTTTCTTTTGATACATTCTCTCTCTATTGATTAATAGAATAGCGGGACAAATATACCGGTATGAAAAAGAACCAGCAAATAATCAGTCTTAATATGTGTTATCAGTAATAGAGTTCAACTCCCTTAATGTCCAAATCTCCTCATATTCATAAGCCTCTCCCGGCTTTAGCTTGACCATAGGACTGTTCGGTTCCATTTCCAAAAATTCATCATTAAAATAAATCATGTTAGGAAAGCACACCCGCAAATTATTATCATATTTCCCCTGCGGAACATACTTATTTTGTTTGATATACAAATAATCATTGAACTGATAAAAATACATACCGTTTGTAGTATTTATCCCATATTTCTTTTGCTCGTCTCCTCCGGGAAAGGCTGTAAAATAACGATTCTCTACATGAATACGTTCCTGCAAATGATGAGAGGGAATTAATGTATCTGCTGACAATGAAATCTCACTAAATCCCAATGGATATTGTGAATTTGGAATCGCTTCACAATAGTAAATACCACCGGCAGGCAGTAATGTACGTGTCCAAAAACAATATTCAACCTCCCCATTTGATATATTAGACATTCGCTGTTTAATATGCAGAACCGGCTGGTTCTCTTCCAAAAAGTAAATCCGCTCCACCTGAATACCCATCGCCTGTGATGGATGGCTGACCAAGCGCAATTTATCTTCCTCAACAAAGGTTTGATAAGGTCCTGCCCAAATTGAATCATGGATATTCTCCGTTTTACGTTCATTACCGATATCAAATCTACCGGCATCAGGACTTCGTCTTGTTCGTATATAGTTCTCTACAGTCCAGCCGTTGATAACAGAATCACTCCACAATATATTATCTCCACGACTCTCTAAGCCGAAATATAGAATTTGTCCGCCATACGTCGGATTAACAATAACGGAAACAACCCTGTTAGATAGCTTAAGACAGTTCTCCCACCCTCTGTAAGAAACTGTATCAACCTCCTGAACCGGATGATGTGAACAGGATAAACAGAGAAAAAACAAAAGAATGAATAGTATATATCTCATAAAAAAACAACCTCTCTTGATTCATTTAAAATCCTTTGGAGAGGATTTGAAAAGTCCTCTCCAAAGGATCATATTATACCGGAATAATTTCGACAGAGAATGTAGAAGATATTGTTTTATTAAGCCAGATTACGAGGCTTCCTCCTACTGTATCACTCAAATAGTCACTATCAGACACCAATGCCTTTCCATCAACCTTGACCGTTACATTTCCGCTTCCGATCCAATTATCAATTCTAAATACAGGATTTTTCACTGCACCGGTAGGGTTACAAGTAAACTGGCAACTTTCCGTACCTGCCGTTTTCATCAAAACCATCTCCCGTTTGGAATACCCTGTTACATCCGGATTATAAGAAACTCCGTTCAGATTCGTCGGACTTCCCATATACAGCCATCCTCTTGTATATGCATCTATGTCAGAAGCCGCATCAGGTTGATTAATACCCAACAGCATCAAATAGACCCTATATTTATTTCCATCCGAATTAACCTGATAAGCAGTATTCCAAGAAACATCTCCTTTAGCCTCCACACCAATCAATGAAGAATGGGAAACCTGTGACGGCCAGGTAGCCGTCGACTTATCATAATCCCCATAACGGGCATTTAAATAGGGTTGTTTATCTACCGGCCAATGAGACATCTGATAATTTATATCATGCCAGGTCAAGTCATTCTCAATCGGCAACGGAGAGACTTCCGGACGTTCGGGAGTGTAAGAGAATACAGAAAAAGCATCAGGAGCATTATTTAAATGAGCAGTATAGATTTGCTCTTTCCAGTTTTTCACATTCTGGTTGACTTCATCAAAAGGTTTAGCCGGATAAAGATCATACCGGTTGCCTGAAAGATTAGAAATACTAAAAGCCGGCTGTTTCACATGATCTGACGGAATGGATGAACTACCGGAAATAACCATGGGTTCACTCAACTCATGATAGCGATAATAAGCCTGTCCCGCCTGCTTCTGAATATACTCGATACGCCTCACGCCTACTCCGTCAGCATAAAAAGTATAGTACTCGTCTACTTCCGGATATATCGCATCAGGATAAGGAGCTTTATAATCCGGATTTACCAATGCATAATGATACTTAACCACTTTCCGTACTTTGTTATTCTCTATGATATCTACTTTTGCATACGCTAACAAACGATCCGACATCGGCTCAAAACATCCTTTATTCAAATCCGACCATGTTTCAGCAAACTCATAGCAATAAAGCAATTCATTGCTCATGTGCCAGGCAGGTACGAAATTCGCTTCCGACCAAAATACAAATTGCCTGTTTTGTGCAGCAGCCGGACAATGTTTCGGATTGAAACTGATTACCGTTGCATCACCCGGAAAACCTGCCCACGTGAAGTTACGCTGCTTTACATCAAAGTCCGGTGACGCCTCTACAACATCTTCTGCCGGAAACTCTTCAAAACGGATATCAGAATAATTCACCTCGGTCGAATTTTCATTACCATTCCTGACAATCGGACAAATAAAATAGTTCTGCCCCTGTCCTCCCCAATCTTTCGATTGAGCAAGTTCAATCCAGTTTTCATGAAACTCCCCGTCTATTTCTTTCCCAACGCTCACATAAAAATGAAAGAAACCGGATATCTTATTCCTGATGATACGCGCCTTACCTGTAGAAGCTGTAAAAGGAACAGAAAAACAGCTATTATTGAGAGGTATGGAATAACGGAAAGAATAATCGTTTTTATTTATCTTCTTCGTATTATCCAAAACGTTATCTATTCCGTCCTGACGATCCAATACCCGTACGGTCGACACACCGGATTCTGTACACACACTCACCGAAGTATAATTATTGAAATCCGGTTTCCCGTTCTTCTCCCGGACAATAGCCAAGCCAAAGTTAGTTGTTTTATCAGCTGTTACCTCCGCAATAAAATGTCCCTGCGCAATCTGTGGCAGACAAACACCATAAGTAGAGTTCTTCCCGTTCAACCCTATTTTTACAGAGGAACCGGAAATATCAAAATGACCATTAGCCCCTACCGTTAAAGCAATAGGCTGATATTCCGTAACCACAGGAGGAGCCGGTTTTTCTTCTGGATTAACCGGCATATAGGGATCATCCAAAGTGCAAGCTATCAGGCTGGAAAGCAGACAAGCTGCCAATATATTATTCATTATCTTCTTCATTTTTATTATGTATTAATAGGTCCGATTGAGATATACATTTCACAATCAATTGACTTGATTTACCGAGAGACATTTCAATTGCTTCTCAAATGCTGCCGCTGAAAGATGAGTCTTCACCCGAACCACTTCCTCTTTTCCCGGTATCAGCGTTACGTAATTCTGCTCAAAGAAACTTTCATCATCATCAACGAAAAGATAGAGTCCTCTGATCAATGCAGAAGAACGAAGCCGCAAATCAACTCCTTCATTGGTCTTCTCCACCGTTATAACAGGAGCTACCTTTGAATAAGCATATTGATTGGAATAGACCGGATAATAGATGTTCGAAGAAACCGTTTTACCATTTTCATTCAACGTCACATAAGTGAAAACTTCGTTCTCTTTCTTACCTCCATAAAGTTCCGTAGTTGTTATCGAAGCCACATCTTCACACCCATTAGCACCCAATTCAAGTGAAACTCTCTTTGAGAACACCGTCTGTCCCTCCAAGGTCAGAGTCGTTATCTCCAACTCTCCTTTCATCTTTTGCAAACGATCGGAAATGACTTTGAACACAACTTGTTTTCCGGAAGCATAAGGAGAAACCAATACCTCAGCATAAGCATCACGGGCATAATACTGTAAAGCCTTCCATCTGCCATAATAATCAATGCTCGACCACGAAGCTACCGGCCAGCAATCATTAATCTGCCAATAAAGTGTTCCCATACAGTAGGGTTTTGCACGACGATGAGCTTCAATTCCGATCTTCACCGCCTCCGCCTGCAAATACTGGCTCATATAAACAAATTCACTAAAATCATCAGGAACTTTAAAATATTTCTCCATATACATCTTCATCATATTATTCCCGAAATTCGGATCACGGGTCTGGTCATTGCGGGCACGCTGATGAGACAACATAACTTCCGAATCCAAACGCAAATCATGTTCACTTGCAAAACGACGGATGGTGCGCATCTCCGGATAAGACTGGAAACCATACTCACTCATAAAGCGACCTATGTTTTTAGCTTCCGTATATTCTTCAAGCCATCCTCCTTTCCAGACAGACCAGAAATGTACATCTCCCATATTATAATCTATATTATTATAACCGGTCACAGGAGATGTCGGGTGATAATACCTCGTTTCATCCACAGCCTGTATCGCTTCCGGAATTACGCCATAAAAGAGTTTATGCAGATTACTCTGATAAATTCTGTCTTCTTCGGGCGTATAACGATCTTTCCATCCCCATCCAAAATATGAAATCTCATTTTCATTGTTTCCATTCCAGAGTGCAATACAAGGATGATTACGCAAACGTTTCACATTGTCCTTCACTTCCTCGGCCACACTATTCAAATAATGCTCGTCAGCGGGGAACATGCCACAGGCAAACATCATATCCTGCCAGACAAGAATACCGTATTTGTCACACATCTCATAAAACGCATCCATCTCATAAATACCTCCGCCCCAAATACGCAACATATTCATATTCACATCAGCTGCCGACTTTATGATATATTCGTACCAACTTTCAGGCACCCTGTTCGGAAAATTATCCAAAGGAATATAATTGGCTCCTTTCATAAAGACCGCTTTTCCATTCAGTTTCACAAACATCGACTGCCCCTGTTCATCTTTTTCACGAACTATTTCCAATGTACGGATACCCGTCTTTACACGGTCTGTCACCTTATGTCCTTCTTTATCTAATACAATATCAAAATCATACATCCGGGGATTGCCTAATCCGTTAGTCCACCATAATTCAGGATTCTTCACTTCGAAGTCTACTCGTACCGTGTTCATCCCTTTAGTCAATGCTACTTGTTTACGAACAGCCTCTTTCTTATCATATTCCACCGTAAACGTTGCCTTCGTATCTTCATCACTCATCACCGTACAAACAGCCTCCATCTTCGCTTTTCCCGATTCCAGTTTCCGGGTAATAATTTGAGTCCCATCAATATGGATATCATCCCAGTATTCCAGATAAACATCTCTCCAAATACCGGTAGTAATCAAACGAGGACCCCAGTCCCACCCATAATTATATCCGGCTTTGCGGGCATAAAGGCTTAACATAATATCTGACTGATCATTATTAGGCCATGCCTGCAACTGGAAAGGAGATGCCAGGTACTTAGGCATATCCACCTTAAATATAGAATGGAAATAGATGCGGATAGTGTTCTCCCCTTTCTTCAAATAAGGAAGAGGATTCAAAGTCCATGTACGAAACATATTGTCACACTTCATCACCATATAATCATTGATATAAATATCGGCATACGTATCAAGTCCGGCAAAAACAAGCTGTACGTTGGGCGCTTGAAGCAGAGCCTCGTCTACAGTGAAAGTCTTTTTTATATTCCCAGTCCTTTTCTCCAATCCATTGCAGGGATTTCTCATTCACTCCGTAAAACGGGTCCTTTATCATACGATTATTCATCAAATCGGTATGTACGGCTCCGGGCACTTGTGCCGGGAGCCAATTTTGAGATATAGATTGCTTGAACTGCCATTCATCATTCAGACTGATCCGGCTTTTGTTTTTCGCCGTAACAGGTATCAAACAGGTAAATAACATAAGCAATAATATATATTGAATCTTTTTATGCATAATACAAATTAGTTTAATGATAAGTGATTGCTCAATCCAGGTCACTTTCTACCAGAATAGTACTCCGGAAATGAGTTGTATTTCCCGATTTCGGAACAATAAATGTAATCTTGGCAACCGCTGATTTATAACTCGTATCATCGCCCAACGAAGGTGATATATTATAATTTCCCGGTTTACCGCTTTCTTCTACGGCTTTAAAGTTGTCATCTTCAAACGTTATATTCGGACAAGAGAACTCACCTCCCCAGTCTTTTTGATTATAGAATTTGAATTGAACCCATTTACTGACAATGACAGTCTGCGAGTAAACTGTTTGGGTAGCATCTTCCGAAACCTTACGGAAAATAACCGCATTATTAAAATCCCAATCCGGATTATAGCTCCACAATTCCGGGCGACCGATTCCCCAACCATTCACAAACAAAACTTCCGGATAGGAAACATTAGTAGTCAACGGATTTTCCGCACTCTCTACAAAAACAAAGTTGAACATCGTATTCATATATAACGTCACATTACCTGTCTGCCCGATATACATCAACTTATCTCCTTCCAGTTTAAAGAAATCCGGATCAAACTTCAACGCATTGAGATCAATCAATTCTGTCCTCACTTCTTCACCGTTTGTCAAAGAAACATTCTGGGCACGAAGTGTATTATTTACAAAATCATTATCCGCCGCATTCTTCTTATACAGCATGAAGACAACATCATTTACCGTCATTTCCTTTTTCAGAGGTGAAATCTCAAAAGAAAAAGCATCGAATACCACCTCTCTCACTTTCTCTTCCGTACTCTGTGAATCACAAAGGGAAACCGGACGCGACGAAGCCAACTCACAAGTATTCGTACTGGCATCAAATCCCCATACCATTCCTTTCTTTTCCGGCTCGCTATATATAAACACATTTGTATTATTCGGCAAGTCTACAGTAGCCTTATATAAATAAGGAGTTAACGGATTACTTTCATCCCTTTGCAGCACAATTTCTTCCCCTGTTTCACCAACCACTACATATAATTGTGCAAAATCCGGCCTTTCCAATGGAATCTCGTAAGATTGTTCTGCTGTTTTCACATTTTTATTTGTAGCCACAACCTCCAGAGAAGCAAGTTGCTCGCCACACAAACGTCCGAACGGCACTTCGATTTCTTCTTCCACTTTCAATGTCTTTTGATTATTTCCCGGAAGAGTTTTGGAATAAAGCACCGCCTGATTGGCAACCAAACGTATTTCTACATGCGACAAGGCATCTGCATCCGTCACCTCCACGTTTAATTTTACCGACCCACCATATTGCAACTGTTCCTGATTCAAGGATAACTTTCCAATGACAGGTGCTTCGGCAGACGGATCGAAAAACATTTCATCCTGATTCTGGCAAGAAACAGCCAGTAACCCGATAAATATATAGAATGAAACAAGCTTATATAAATTCGTTTTCATATTTCTTCATTTAAAGATTAATAAAGGAAGAGGATTAATTATACCCCGGATTTTGAGTTAGGTTCGGATTACGATCCCTTTCTTCCTGTGGAATAGGCATCAGCAACATGTGTGCGGGAAATTTACCCGTAACAGTCGTTTGCTCTCCATCCACAATTTCCGACCACGTCAGACTTGACAGGGTGCTTTGAGCAATTCCATAACGTTTCAAATCAAAGAATCGCTCTCCTTCGTAAGCCAGTTCCAAGCGTCTTTCTTTCAAAAGGAGCCGGGTCAGTTCTTCTCTTGAACTGGCATTCAATTCCTGAAGTCCGACACGAGTACGAATCTTTTGCAAATTAGGTTCCGCTATTGCAGTTGCCGGACCGGACAAAGCATTGACTGCTTCTGCATGCAACAGAACAATATCAGCCAGACGGAAAATATAGATCAAGTCTCCGCAATCCCATCCTACCCGATTCTTTGCCCTGCACTTGTAAGGGAAAGGCAATGTACGGGTTTCCCATTGTCCATTCTTCAGTTGCGCATAATACTGGTCGAACCAAATATTATTAATGTCCTCAAAGATGACCGTAGAGTTTTTACGAACCTGATCTCCTTCGTCATCAAAAGCTTTCAGCAAACTTTGGGAAGGTGTCAGATATTTACGCCAATTCTGCTCTGTCATGGAAGGAGGCAATAGAAGAACAGGTACGTAATTATTTTCCGTACTGTTGGCAATATACTGTACAGCCAGAATCGTCTCACTATTATTACGATGTTCATCGTCAAACAGATGGTCATACGTATCCACCAATCGGTATACCGGCGAATTCATCACTGCTTCCGAATAGGTCTTCACCTTATCCCATTCTACATTGCCGGGTGCACCTTTCGTTGCATACACTTTTGCAAACAAAGCGTTAACCGCCCCTTTACTGGCAAATCCCCTGGTTTCAGCTTCCGTAGCACGCTTGTCCGGTAAACGGGTCAACGCAAATTCCAAATCTTCAATGATACGTGCATAAACTTCCTCTTCCGAATCGGCACGAGGCACTTGCACATCAGCCGGAGCAGTGCTTCCCGTAGTAGTCACAACAGGTACACATCCCCAAGTCTTTACTAAATTAAAATAATGCAACGCCCGCAAGAAGGAAGCTTCTCCAAGCATTTCTTCACGTTTACTCACTCCGGTAAAAGCTTCTGCGTCCAATAACGGATCATTAATTTGAGGTATATATTTCAAAGCTACATTACAACGCATAATACTTCCGTAAAGTGACTTCCATGATTTCATAACAACCGCATTACGGGGAGTCAGGTCGCGCAAGAACACATTATTGATATCCACATCATCACCGCCACTGTATGCATTATCCGCAAAACAGTCTGCAAGAATCATGTAATACCACATATAATATTCTTCATGCCCTTTCTGTATTCCGTCATAGCAACTGATAATCAGTGCTTCCGCATCTTTTATGGAAGTAAAAGCATTGGCTTCGGTCAGTTCTCCCTGTGGTGTTTCTGTCAGGAAACTATCACAGGAGGTCAGCCCTACATTGAGCAGCAAAGCTGCGGATATAAATATAGAATATATCTGTTTCATGTCTTTTTTAGATTTAATGAGTTGAACAATGCTCAAAATACAATAGTAGCTCCCAGAATATAAGTTCTCGCATGGGGGAAGACACCTTGGTCGATTCCCATAGCCGAAGAACTGCCCCCACCGATATTCACCTCAGGATCATAACCTCTGTAATTGGTAAAAGTCACCAGGTTATCTCCTGATATATAGACCGTCACTCTGTCCATCAACGCCTTCCGGGTCAACGAACGCGGCAAGGTATATGACAGTTTCACATTTTTCAGTTTAAAGTAAGATCCGTCTTCTACAAAACGGGAAGAAATAGCCGGATATTTATCTTTCTCCGCACGGGGAACAGTAGTGTAGTCTCCCGGATTACGCCAACGCATCAGGACACGGTCGGACTGGTTGCGGGAGTCGAACATTCCTTCGGTAAACATACGGGTGGCATTATAAATATCATTCCCGTATGAGCCCTGGAAGAAGAAAGACAGGTCAAAATTCTTATATGAAAAGACATTGTTGATGCCATACAGAAATTTCGGCTGTGCACAACCTAAGATCCGGCGGTCTTCATCTGCACTCAAATCTTCTTCATACACTAACATTCCGTTAGCCTTTTCGTACATCATACGTCCGTTTTGCGGGTTTACTCCTGCTGCCTGAAAACCATAAAAAGAACCTAAAGCCTGTCCTTTCTGAATGATAGACACATTTCCGGAGATTTTCTTATCAAGTGATCCGGTAAAGATAGCAGGACTTCCTGCCATATCTGTCACCTCATTCTTATTAGTAGAGATATTGAAATCTGTTGTCCATTTCAGCTCTCCGGTCAGGTTACGGGTAGTCAGTTGGAACTCCAGTCCTTTATTAACCACGCTACCTACATTCTGCATACCCGAATCAAATCCGGAAGTTTGAGGCAGTTTTACCATTAGTAACAAATCGGTTGTTTTCTTATAGTATGCATCGGCAGTCAGCGTTATTCTTCCATTAAGGAAAGAAAAGTCGAGTCCCACATTTGTCTGGGTAGTCCTCTCCCAACGTAGCTTATCATTACCTATCTGGCTCTGATAATATCCCGGTAGAATAACGCCATCCATATTATAATTCGCTCCTATTCCATAAATTCCATAGGAACTATAATAACCCACCTGGTCATTACCAACCTGTCCCCAGCCGACACGCAGTTTCAAATCACTCAACCAATCCAATGGTTTCATAAATTCCTCCCCAGTCAGTCTCCATCCCAAAGAGAAGGAAGGGAAATATCCCCAACGGTTGTTCACACCAAACTTGGAAGAACCGTCGGCACGGAAATTGACAGTGGCGAGGTACTTATTCTGGTAGTCATAGGTCACTCTCCCTAATACAGAAGCATTGGTAGATGCACCATAATCTTCACTGGGCTTGTTTAATACAGTTCCGGCGTTCATTGAATGTATTTTATTATCAGAGAATCCACGTATAGAACTGTTTGCCGATTCTCCCACATAACGGGAAGCTACAAACCCTGCCAAAGCCGAGAAACTGTGATCGCCTATCTTCTTGCTATAAGTCAGAATTTCTTCGTTGATCCATTTGTAATTTAACGAAGTGTTATAACTCGCTTGTCCCTGCTGGTTACGTCCCCAAGCTGAACTGAACGGGTCCAGAAATTCCTTGTACCGGGAAGCACCCATTTCGATACCCATACTTGTTTTTAACTTCAGATCCGGGGTAAAAGAAATCTCCGCATAGAGATTACCCAACAATTTATGATATACATAATCACGAGTATATGACTCTACCGCACTTAAAGGATTCTCCAAAGAAGACAGAAACGGTAGCGTAGGAAATGTTCCGTCCGCATTATATTTACCTACCACAGATGGAGTGGTGATGGCTTGCAGAATAACGGTCTCGGAATTTCCATCCGAAACATCGACATCATTGATCTTACTGTAACTTAGGTTCGTTCCGATCTTTACCCATTTTTTCAATTCCTGCTCCAGATTGATCTTAAAATTCATACGTTCAAACGAAGATGGTTTGACAATACCATCCTGTTTGATAAATCCGGCTGAAATGTAATAAAGGGATTTTTCGTTTCCACCGGAAATGGATAACTGATAATTCTGCATGGCCGCATTGCGAAACATTTCATCCTGCCAGTCGATATTGGCATTATACACGGATGTATCCATGGCCGGATATCCCAAATCGGAAAGTAAATCCTGATATTCATCTTTATTCAAGACATCTATTCTCTTGGCACGTTCCGAAAAGCCATAGTAAGCATTCAACTCAATTTGCGCTTCACCTTTCCGGCCTCTTTTGGTGGTAATCAGTACTACCCCATTTGCACCTGCATTTCCGTAGATTGCAGCAGAAGAAGCGTCTTTCAATACCGTAATACTTTCTATTTCGGAAGGGTTGATCGTTTTTGTGTCACTGGTCGGCACTCCATCCACCACATACAAAGGTTCGTTTCCTGCATTGATAGACGTAGCTCCCCGGACACGGATAGAGAAACCTTCATTCGGCTTTCCCGAAGGGGTGATAACTTGTACTCCCGGAGAACGTCCGGCAAGTGCCGAACCGAAATCATTCACGGGAATATTTTCTATATCTTTTGCCAGAACAGTAGATACAGCTCCCGTTATATCTTTCTTCTTCTGTACGCTATAGCCTACTACAACTACCTCATCCAGTTTCTTCACATCTTCCTCTAAAGTTACATTCAGCATCCGGTTGTCTCCGATTCTTTTCTCCTGGGACAGATAACCGAGAAAAGAGTATTGAAGTACTTGATTAGGATGATCGATTTTGATTTCGTACTTACCATCCATATTGGTCACCACTCCATTATTACTTCCTTTCACCATCACACTGACACCTATCATCGGTTCGCCGGAACTATCCGTAACTTGTCCTGTCACGTTTCTGGCAGTAGCCCCCTGTGTAGATTCTGCGTCTTTCTGCCTGATATTCTTGGAGATACGGACAGTTTTGTTATTGATATCGAAAGAGACATCCTGCCCCCGAAACAGATTATTCAGTACATCTTCGATCTTTTGTTGTTTGGCGTCTATTGAAACTTTTCTTTTGTATCAATATCCGGTGTTCGAAGAACAAACGTGTAGTTGTATCGCTTATTGATTGTTTCCAACGCCTCACCAATTGTCTTATTTTTGAGACTAAGCGTGATAAGTTCTCCATTATTCTGCGCCAATACCGGATTCGTCCAGATAAATAGCGCCAATAGAATTGGTAAAAGATTGCTAAATAGCTCTCTAAAATGAGCCGGTTTTTCATGATATTTCATACCTTTGGCAATGATCTAAGTTAATAATTAATTTTGTTAACTGATTTCCAAAACGGGAAAGTGTCGCAACCACTTTCTCGTTTATTTTTTTATTTGTTTATCCATCCATTCCGCACATGTATTTTAAGGTTAATAACTAGGTTGTCTATCTCGTCTTTCTTGAAATTTCAATAATATCCTGATCTCGCTTGATACATAATTCATTGTCTATATTCAATGCTTCGAGCATCTCATCCAAAGAAAGTCCCTGGGCAAATGTGACAAAGAAAATTTCTTTGAGTAGCGCTTTATCCCTTATCACAATCTGAACATTGAACAGACGTTGAAGTTCCGTTATAATCTCTTGCAGTGTCTTGTCTCTGAATGTATACTGTCCGTTTCGCCAGGATTGATACCCATCGACGTCAAACTTTTCAAGTTTAACTTGTTTTTTATCCAGTATGGCTTTCTCACCCGGAACAAGGAAAATATCATGCTGATTTAAATCTCCTTTTACCAACAAAGAAATACTTCCTTCAAGCAGTGTGGCTTCCGTGCCTTTATCTTCCGTATAAGAACGTACATTAAATCTTGTTCCATGTACTTTGATGCTTAAATCTTTTGTATCTACAATAAAAGGACGTTCCGGATCTTTTGTCACTTCCAGAAAGGTTTCTCCGCTAACAAATATCTGGCGAACTTGGGTAAACCGTTCGGGATAGATAATATGTGTACCGGAATTCAGCCAGACTTTACTCTGGTCGGGCAAAACAACTTCTTTCTTTTGCCCATATTCGGCATAGACTTCTATCCAGTTGACTTGTGATTCCTTATTATCCAGATATAGATAAAGAGTAGCTCCCAATAAAGGAATAAACAGAATAGCTGCAACACGTATCAGATAATGTATTGTTCTCGTGAATGTACTTTTTTGAGGAGACGGAGCTACTCCGCCAATAGCTTCACAGACCTTCACAAAAGCAGAAGAGGTCATTTCCCGGTCACAGGCTACTTGAGACGATTCTTTCCAAATTTCTTGCAATTCCTGATCGAATTCCGGTTTAGACTCATTCTCTATGAACCATCGTCCAAATGCACTTGAAGTGATATCCTTCTTCAAGTTATAGAAATAGTCTTTCAATATTCCGGGAGGTAAGAGTTTCATTTTTCTTCGTATTATCTGGTTATATCTGATATACGGAAGCTATGAAAAGTACACCCAATGCTTTTTCGACTTTAACATTTATAAACCATTAATTGAAGGATAGAGGTGTAACAGAAAGTAGTATGGCAGAGCGGAAAAATTAAAATCAAAGTGAAAGAATAAACAAAGCAGCAATCCAATAAAGAAACCCTCCCAGTTTTTCACGAAGTATGTGCAATGCTATATTCAGATGGCGTTCTACCGTGCGTTTGGATATTCCTAGTTCAGAGGCTATCTCATCATTAGACAATCCTTGCAAACGACTCATTACAAATACTGCACGACGCTGCGGCGGCATATTATCCACCTCTTTCATTACCAGTTCTTTAATATGAGACAGATCATAAATACTTTCTATCATTTCATCTGTATGATCGCTATCCTTCAGATAAGAGATGCTTTCCAAGGGTTCTGAAATAACTAAAGAACGGAAATAATCTGTTATCTCATTCTTTGTGATGGAATACAAATAGTTGTTAAACTTCCGCTCGCAATCAATCAGTTCTCTTTTTGTCCAGACCTTGATAAATACATTTTGGGCTATATCGTCGGCAACAAAAGAATCTTTCACTATCCCCAATGTGAAGAAACGCACTTGAGAATAGTAACGATCGAAAAGAAGTTTAAAAGCATTTATATCTCCGGAAATCATTCGAGAGATAATATGACTCTCATTTTTCATAAACAGTTAGTGCAATATTGCAGATTTTATTGTCTCATACTTCCCAACATTTCCATCCCTTATTAGCACAAATGTACACCACATATGTCCGCACATTATAATTGGGAAACTTTTTCTTAGTGTCTTCACCGTATCTTTTCACCTGTTCCACATGCTCGGGAAGAGGCTCGGAAAGTGCAAGCATCTTTTCAGCTTCCTTCATACGATAGTATTTAAATTCAACCACACGATCATCCATATAGTAATCCGTACCGGGAATACCGGTCATTTCAAAGTCTGATCGGCCTACTGAATTATTCTGTTCGATGGCAAAGGTATAACAACTACTTAAATAACGTGACACTAGTTCGTAGAAAGAACACCGGATAAAGTTTTCATTGATCTTATCAAAAACTTGTGCTGGAAATTGTCCCAAATATTGTTCGAAATAATTCTGAACGAGTGGTTCCAGGCTTCGATTGGAATCATAGTGCCGATACACAGGGACATAACGTTGTGCATTACCTTCTATTTTGTTCAGTTGATTATAGTAGTCCATGTATACACTACGCATCGTCATATTGGGCAATGTTGTCACAAATTTATCCCTCAACGTTGTCATTCCCAAATAAAACAAACTAATGGGATAAAACTCTTTATCAAAAAACTTTTTCTTATTAAACTTACTGGCAAGATCAGCCACATTATAAGGCAGTTCATCGTCAATTACCAATGCATCCAACATCGCTTTCGCATTATCCAGCGAAAGAGTCAACCGACGAATCCAATGAATGTCAGTACGTAGATTTTCATCTACCAACTCGTCCGGAATACTGCCGGCATTGGCTGCAAATTTCTTGAAGAAGTAAGTAAGGATAGTGGCATTGAATAACCGATCTCCATTGGGACGGAAACGGTAGCCATCGTAGTTGCTTACAATTAGTTGCCAGATTTCGTCAAAACGCTCCTGTCCCGTAGAGTATTTATCCAGTACATAACGTAGATATGTTTCTGTTTCTTCGTATGTAAACCCAAGCATATTCAGGAAATTAGGCTCAAGAGTCAATATCTCTGCAATATTATATCCACTGGTCAAATCATCCATAGTGACGGGCAGCACACCTGTACAAAAACAAGTACGGATACTTCCTTCCCCGATACCAGCTTTTATCACCTTGAAGAAAGTGCGCAAAAAACTGTCATTCGTGGTCACTTTCTCATAAAGCGGGTCATTGTAGGCTGTAAGCAGTTGATTAGTGAAGTTATCATATTCATCAATCAATATATAAACTTTGGGAAATTCATGAGAACGGGCATAACTTAGTACTTCTTCCAACATTTTAGAAGCGTCTCCCCGAGTGGTAAACTGAAAGTCACCGAACAAATCTCTGTTATGCTCTACCATCACATCTACCGGACCACAGTTCAAATCATTAAAATTTTGAGCCAATCCTTCAATAGTATCCGCCATCACCATTTTTGAAAAATCGTAGCGAATAATCATATAACGGTTATGTTCTTTTGTCGGATGATTACCAATCCAAGTTCCTCCAAACAGTTCGTCAAACCGATGCGCTTTCGTACGGTCATAATAGCAAGCTAGAGTAGAGACTAACAAACTTTTCCCAAAGCGACGGGGACGCAGAAATACAGGAGCCTTATAATCTTCAAGCTTAGTTATATATTGGGTCTTATCTACGTAATAGAAACCACGTTCACGCATTTCTATGAAATCTGCTACTGCATAAGGAATTGTTATTCTTGCCATAATCCTACTGTTTTTTCTATAGACAAACAAAGGTACAAAATTGTTAGCAATAACAAGAAGAAATCTTTGAATTGATTATTATTGCTCTTGTTGCCAGACATAAAACACGGTTCTTCCAGCTCCACGTTTACGAAGAATCCCTTTCTCAATGAAAGTATTCAAATCATCTATTGCTTTCAGCCGGGAAAGTCCGGTCAGGCTACTATATTCCAATCGGGTAATACCACCATTTTTCTTTAGAAATTCCTGTAAAAGCTGCTGGCGTTGCTCCATAGGAAATTCCACTTTTTGAGAAGAGTGTCTGGATTTATCCACACGTTCCAACTCTATCTCACGTTTAATCTTCCTTTTGAACTCTTTGGAAGTGCGCAAATGCACGTTATCAAAACAGATTGATTCGGCACGAATCTCCCGTTTAGTCATTACTTTATGCGTACATTTCAAAGAGATGCTGAAATGCCCGAGTTCGCCAAGTTCTACGATATATCCCTCTGCTAACGTTTCGGCAAGTTCATCCAATACAACTCCTACTACCGCATCTATCACGTTATAGTTAAAAGTCTGGGAAGAACGAGATACACGTTCCAGGAATTCTTTTTTCGAGTAAGTTCCATTTGGAACGATACGGGCATGCAAAGGCTTTTGTTCTCCGGTACTATCAGGATCCGGTGTTTCATACAAATCATATTGAGCACTCATAAGTATATCTTTTTATTAGTTCATACATTTATTACTTTCACTGCGTATATTTAATCGTCTGTTCATTGAACTTTAATCTTCAGTTCATATAAAAATAATCGTCTGACAGCTGTATCTTTTTCGTCTGACAGTTGTCAGACGGAAAGATAACAGTTGTCAGACGAAAGTTCAACAGCTGTCAGACGATTAATCTATCGCATGCAAAGGTATAACTTTATGCGATACGACCTTTAAATCTTAGGAGGAAAAAGACAATTCCTCCCAAGAATTTAATCACCTAACAGTAATTTAGTCACAGCGGCAGTATTCAATGCCCATTCACGAGTATATATCTCGTCCGCTTCCGGAATATCAACTAACTTCAATCCCTGTGCCTGCGCTTTGACAGTCAACAGTTCACCGACAGTTGTTTTCGCTTCCAGTTTATCCAGATACTTTTCGATGGTCTGTGTATCCAAAGAAAGAATCGTCTGTCCACCAAAAGGTATTTCCAGCCAAACGATTTCCCGTTCTTTCACTTTCAGAACTCCGAAAACAAGTCCTTTCTGCAAACTTTTGGAAATACGTACCTGATGTTGCACGCAAGAAGGATCGTAAGCTACTCCTGTTCTTTCCGATATCTTCATTGGATAGGCAGAGTTCATCCAACCTACCACCAGATTAGGAGAGATAGTCCCGTTGCTATATGCATTGCAAGTGAAAGCGACATATTCTGCACCTACACGGTTCAGTTCATTCAAATCCAGCTCGATATATTCGGCAGTACCTTTCTTATTAGGAATACTTCGGATATCCCCGCTATGTTTAGCACCAATAGCCTGCAAGTTGAAGTAAGAACAAACTTCTGTTGTGGAAGGCAAAGCAATATGACAACTCAAGTCCATATCAAGATGCTGTGCCGGAAGCCCTTTTCCCCACTGCATAAACAACCGCACTTTATCCCCCTCTACCGGAAAACGTGTTCCCTGCAAAGCACAGGAAGTATCCTGAATTGTTTCGCTACGATCGCCGATAGACAACGGGATATGGAACAACATAGGGTCAATATACATACTTTTGTTTTCACTTCCGGCAGCTACACCGGCGAAACGGGCAGCTACGACTTCCTTACACAAATCCTGTACATCCTTCACCATCGCTTTTAGCTGATCCTCCATATACAGACCCACCAAATAGTGTGGTTCTATCAAAAGAGCATTCCCCCCTAAAGGTTTCACCATTCTCTTACGTCCCGGTTCAAAGTAGCTCTCCGCATACATACCCAAAGTAACGACCAAACGTGCCGGCAACAAATGAACCACTTCTTTAAATGCAGCCAACGTCTCTTCCGCTCCGAACCAAAGCATATTCGCAAATAAAGAACGTGCAAACATACCCGGTCGCTGCTTTAACAAAGCAAATGTCTGTTCCGCATCCGCTTTCAAACGGTTGCGCTCCACTTCTCCCTGCCAAACGGTATATGCCTGGCGGTAGAATATATCCATCAATTCCTTCAAATTTCCGAATTCCGGCTTACGGGCATATTCCGCCAGACGCAACGCACGTATCATACGTACCCACATCTCTCTTTTCGGATGCATGATTTCGCAAGCCTTCTCCGGAGCCATTGTCAAGTTGTTCAACCAAAGAGCTACCATTTTACATTCACGACGCGTATATTTCAACTTCAACTCCTCACGCTTCGCTTGGGCTGCCGAACGACTTTTATCCAAAACTCCACATATATGTGTGTTGTTTCTACCAGTTTTACGGATAATAGTCTTAGGTTCTATGATTTGCAGGAATCCGGTTTTCTTATACCACAGATAACGCAATATATCATTCGGAGTAGAGAAATAGATTTGCGCTTCCTGCGCTCTATCCTGCTCCACCAATGTATCTATCACCAACATCAATGTCTCCTTCATTTTGATTCCGACTGCCGGTAACGGAAGTTCGCCAAGCATTATTTTCAAGCTATCTGCTTGTGTGGCATCAAGAGCCGTACGCGATTCAAGCAAGTCACAGAAAAAAGCATTCAGCTCCTTGTCCTGCCAAAGTTCCAGCACTTTCAGTTTACTTCCCTGTCCGAAGTATTCCGTAGTAGCCGTTTGGAACGGGGTTCCGCAGAACGGACAACCATTGTATCGTTCCATAGGGAATGTATTATCAGGGATCACGTGTCCGCAAGGTAGTTTAACGCCTTTCTGGCTATTAAACAGGTTAGCGATCCATGTAACCAGATGATCCAAACGCGTTTCTCCGGTAGGTACATCCCACCCTTTCACCAATGGAGCCCAGTTTAGCGTCACACCCAATGCTTCTTTCATCACCTGAAGAATCATCATCTGTTGAGCCGGATATAACTGATTAACGGCATGCAGCAGTTCTTCGGACAAGCTATATCCTACTTTACGGAGTTGGGCTACCAATGCAATGGTAGTCGAAGTCAACTCTTCCTGCTTTTTCTCTTCTTCTATCAAAGGCAAATAGATGGCATTCTGCCTGATAGACACTTTCAACAAATCTTTATTCATAACTTTGTTTTTTTAAGTAAGGTAATCGGAAGACTGTGAATCAATGGAGCATTCCTGCGGTTTTGAAGTAAGTCTTCCTTGACCTTAGTTGATAAAAAGAGGTAGAACAGGCCGGATTCGAACCAGCGTTATCCACCGTTAAGAAGTAAGCCCCGGTTGACCTCATTTCAGATAATCCCGAAGCTGCTGTCCTACCTCTATATATTTTTTTGTGGAGCAGGTCGGAGTCGAACCGACGACGGTCACGGGATAGGAGTAAATCTTAATTGACCTTTTTCATCAGGATAATCTCAAGATTAAAGATGATGCTCTACCCACTGAGCTACTGCCCCTTTGCGAAACAGGAAAACGGATAATCGTATGAGTGATTTCCATACCTTAAATGAGTTGTTGAAGTAACCCGTACTTGACCTGTTTTCTTGTTTCTTCGACAAAGATAGATGCAGTGGTGCGCAGCCTTTTTGCGCAGCTAAAACTTTTTTGCTCTTTTGAAGAAAAAAATAAATTCCAATACCTGCATCGTTTAAATAGAAATCAGCGATTTGCCTTACGATTCTTTACTTCTTCTACAAGTTTTGTAAAGGACTTCTCCTTTTTACGTTTCTCATGTTCGGAAGCAGAAAAGTACCACGCTTCCCGGCGAAGTTTCAGATAGCTTGCATAAACTTTATAGTCTAATACACCGCTATTGACTGCTTCTAAAACAGCACAACCCGGTTCGTTGATATGCTTACAATCTTTGAAACGGCACGATTCTGCATAGTCAGAGATTTCAAGTACTTCGGCCAGTGAATCCGGATTGTCGATAACCAAGCCAAATTCACGCACACCCGGAGTATCGATTAAAACACCCGAATCATTCATCAATACCATTTCCCGACGGGTTGATGTATGCCGGCCTTTTCCTGTGGACAGGCTTATATCGGAGGTAAGCAACACAGATTTTTCACAGAGTGCATTTACCAGAGAACTTTTCCCGACACCCGAAGAACCGACAAATACAACAGTTTCTCCTTCTGATATGGATTCCCGCAGCCGGAGAATCGTTTGGGGTTGATGAATACTCGTAAAAAATACGGGTATCTGATTGGAGATATGCTTTATTTGTTCTTCAACACTCTGCCTGTCAAAATCTAAATCGGATTTATTAAGTACCAATACAGGCTTGATATTTTCTTCCAATACCTGAACCATAAAACGTTCTACTCTGCGGACATTGAAATTATCGTCAAGGCTCTGCACAATAAATGCTTTATCGACGTAAGAAGCAATGGCCTGCTTATCGGCAACTGTACCGCTTTTCTTGCGATACAATGTCCGCTCACGAGGCAGCATATCGACAATAATCCCTTTATTCTCATCAAATGGTTGAAAAAGCACCCAATCACCCGTACAGGGTAATTCAGCATCAGATTTCCCATACATCATGTTTCCCGTGAGTTCACACTGAAACAATCCGTTTTCGGAAACGACCTCGTAGCAGGTACGGTGTACTATGGATATACGTCCATGAGAAAGAGTGCTGTAGAGTGATTCTTGTTTTAGTCGGCTTAGTTTATCATTCCAGCCATACCAGTTTAAATTAACGTCGAATTTGTGAATTGTTTGATTTTCGTTATTCATGATCTTAATGTATACAGCGCACACGTTACAAAGCACCACGATGCTTTTAGCACCCTTGTACGCAAGTTAAAAATTGAAATTATAAAGACATAAAGAGTACTCCCGAAAGGAATCATCCGAGAGCAAACGAAAGGACAATCTGTATCAGCAACACAGATTGTTTACTAAACCAAATCCGATTTATTATTTCTTGTCATGCGACAAAGATAGACTATTTTTATTTAATGGCAAAACGAGCCGTCATTTCATACCGTAGCTTGATAACCCGGTACTGCTCGGTAGCTGCCGTACCCATGCTTACATTGCTCTGCGCCTCGAAAGGAAGATAACGGCTTATGTTATTATCGGCAGGCTCGATGATACGAATCACTTCACCCAACTGCTGCCCCATCGCTTCCACCAGATAAGATGCTTTCTCACGGGCAGCCTTCAGTGCTTCAATCTTACCCTGTTTCCGATACATTGGCAAATCCTTATGTTTGAGTTCTCCGATGCGCATGGACTCAATTCCCCACGTATTGACCGAACGAATAATAGAGTTAATCTGCTCAAAATCCGTAAGCCGGATATCCAATTGCTTACCTATCAGAAATTCCTTTCCTCTCTGGCGCCAATAATCTCCTATTTCCTGTGTGCGGATAGCATCATCCGTTATTCCAATTTTGCGCAAACTTTTACGCAAATCTTTCTCTATCATTGCCAATGGCACTTTCGTCCGGAAATCTTCTTCTTTTTTGATTTACCGGTGTATTCTTCTTGCCAATACTCCTTAATCTGAATCAGAAAATGAATCTCATCCGGAACGACTTCTATTTCAGAAGAACCGGTCACTTCAACGTATCGTCCATCACTTTCCTGTGCATTCACAACGATACTCCAAGCAAACAAAATAAAAGCGAATAAACATACCTTTTTCATATCTTCAATCTTAATAGTACAACCTCTTTTACAGAATGCGAATGATCATTTCACAAAGCTATTAAAAAAAACTGTAAAACCGATTTTATCCCAAGAAATCAATCAGGCTTTTTCGATCTATCAAAATAGTATCGCCATTCTTTACCTTACACTTGGAAGATGTTTTGCCGGAAAGTAAAGAAATATACCCTTTTTCAAACAGCAGCTTCAAGCGGGTACTGGAAAGAGGAAGACATCTTTTTATCAACGAAGATAATTTAAGGTTCAAGTCGAAATCACATTTGACTCGGATACTTATGATCTCACTACTCATATTCAGGATATCTTCTAAAGAGACGGTATTTATCACTTCATATTCAACACTGTCATAATCTAATTGAAGATTATTCCTGCTTGCCACTCCGGCAGAAAAAGCATATTGCCAGGCAACTTCCCTGTCATTCATAGAAAAGCTGTGAAAGAGCTTCTTATCAATCAAGTCGGTTTTTGTTCGTGATAACAGAGTCATATTACAAGTGTTATCACATTTCACACATCTATAAATCAGCCAGACATCAATGTTTTTCTTCTGTGCATTCATCCTGAACTTATCACTGCAATAAAAGCGGTCACTATCACAGTGACTGCATTTCTTAATTAATAAGGGGCAATTCTTCACCCTTATTTCCCATGTAAATGTTGTTTCCATAACTATACAAAAGCGATTATCTTTCTTTGTGAATCAATTATATTTCTCCGCAAAGTTGGAGATTAGCCATTTGTATAATTCACAAGATGTCACAAGACGCCCTGAAATTTATCTGTCAAGCTCATCCATCATCTTTATAATCTGTTCTTTCAACTTATCCAGAAATTGGGTCCTGCTTTTCTTTCTATTCCTGATTTCCAAGAATATACGATAAAAGTCACCTATCTCGATATTAAACAGTGTTTCGCAACAAAAAGCAATGTCTTTCAAACTCGTATTTCCATTATTAAAGCATTTACCTGCATACAAAGCGTAGATAAACTCAACCAAAGCCACTTTACTGTCCGTCCATTGCAACAGCTTACTGTCTACAATGAAAGTAAATTTAAGATGAAGTTTCTCTGTCAGTTGCTCTATTTCCTCCGATACATATTCTATCAAACGATTATTCGCCAGAATTTCTGCAACACTCGAATCATGCAAGGTGGTAAAAGAAATATCTCTATCCAGTAGATGGCAATGTATATCAGAAAGAATATCATAATTCTCCCGAATAAAATAGTGGTTATCAAACTCTGTCCGACCGGCACGATAATATTCATAAAAGCTATTATTCGAAAATGTTTTTTGCAGGTTCTCCAATTCAATCTTCAGATATCTGCATTGGGAGGACAGAGATTTGCCGATACGATTCTTTTCAATCTGATACAAACGGACATAAAACATCAACAGACCGGAAATCTGCGGTTTCGATACTTTAAAGAAAAGAATCTCTTCTTCAGCATTTCGAAACTGATATCCGGCAACTGCTGTTTTCAGCGAAGTCAGTGAAACCTGTAGGACACCAATGATCTGCCTGATTCTATCCAAAGGATCAACCGACTGTAGCTCGATCCTTTTTATTTCTTCTTCTATGTTCAGCTTACTATTTCTTACGAAATTTTCCATTCATTCTCAACGCATCCACCACTCCCATCTGATTACTATGAACCGGACTGAAAGCTTGAATAGCTAAATTGCATCAGTCTTGAAAAACGATGCAGTGAATAATAAAAATGATAAAATGAAAAACCTGTTCAAGTATAGAACTACTCAAACGAAAGAAATTAGCCTGTGGTTTATGAGGCTAATAGTAAGCGATAACAAATTTAAGAATTGTGCCCAAAATCATTGCTTTTAGAATTCAGATGCAAATATAATAGTTTTTTCAGGATGGCATGAAGTTTATATGAAATTTTGAAATAAGCTCACCAGAAGTATAGAAAAATAGTATCTTTGCCTTCGGCTTTTCACAGATACTGTGAGAAAGTGATTCTTTTAATCATATAAATAAAAAAGACTATGATCAGATTAAATGTTTTTGTTCGTGTAAACGAATCCAACCGCGAAGAAGCGATAAAAGCGGCAAAAGAACTGACTGCCTGTTCTTTAAAAGAAGAAGGATGCATTGCTTATGATACTTTCGAAAGCAGCACGCGTCCTGACGTTTTCATGATTTGCGAAACTTGGCAGAATGCCGAAGTATTGGCAGCACACGAAAAATCTCCTCATTTCGCTCAATATGTAGGTATCATTCAGAAATTGGCTGAAATGAAATTAGAGAGATTCGAATTCTAAATGAATTACGAAGGTGTGTCATAATGAATAATAAAACGCAGATTAACGCAAATTATCGCAGAAATAATTTTATAAGTCGTCGATTAATACATCAATACAATTGAAATAATCTGCGATAATCTGCGTTTTGACACACTCTCATTAAATCAATCCGGTATTCCTTATCTTTCCGAGTAAAATTAGTCGAGTTTCTTATGGATAAATGTTCCTTCAATCCAATAAGTTGCGTGATTCGATTCAAATTTCAACAAGACATAGCCGGGATCAGCGGGGCCACCGGGAAAATGATCGATAAACCAGTCCTGCCAAAGTTCCTGCTTCCATCTTTTCGTCGGTTACAACTTCCACTTTCCCCGTTAACGCCACGCTGTCTCCTTTATCCTGAAAGCATAATCCTGCTTTCGGATTCGATAAGAAGTCTATTGTTTTTAGTGAATCTGCCCCGGTAGACATCCAGATAGTGGCAATTCCTTCTGCCAGGATTTTACTCATCGGTACAGGACGGGGATAACCTTCTTTATTCACAGAAGCAAGGGTAACTACTTCACATCTTTGCAACAATTCTGCTGCTTTCTCTTTCATTGTTTTTGTGGTCATAAACTGATTGTTTTTTATTAACCTTGCAAAGGTAACGGCATATCTTCACATTCTATTGTAAAAAAGCGACTTTTACCAATCTATCTCTGTGGCTCGATATAAGTAAGTGTGGTTTCTTGCGGAACTGTAAGGGAAAGAAAAGACGCAGGAGTATTGCCGGACATCGACTTAATCTCTTTTGAAAAATGCGCTAAATCATAATATCCTGCATCAACCGCCGTAGTCAACAGGTTGGCTGATGTCGTGGTTCTCAATAATTCCACAGCATTCTTAAATTTGACAATACGGCTGTATTCTTTAGGAGTAAATCCGGTATAATGCCTGAACTTCCTCTCAAAATGACGCTGACACAAACAGACGTCATCCATCAAGCTGCGAACTGAACGTTTTCCTCCGGAATGATTAATCATGTTCACTGCCATAGCGACGTGCGAATCAGCAGGCTGATAATGGCGCGCCAAATATGCCAGCAAATATTCCTCCACTACTCGTATTCGATCTGCCACATGCTTCTGCTCACCTAATTTTTCAATAAAAGTGTCATCAAAAACAGCCTTCATCTCATTAACACTGATTCTGCTATTCACAAACTCGTGCAAAGGCAGGTTTGTAAAGCAAGACAGACCACAAGGTAAAAAACGAACGCCAAACATATGAACGGATTCAGCATAAGTGACAAGTTCGGAGTACTTCGTCATGGGTCCTACGAAATAGGAACGATAAGGTTGCATAATCAGACTTCCTTCTTCAACAGCATTAGCCACCTCTCCCAGCGTAAATATAAAATCGGTACAACCGTCCGGCAGAATATGGATGCGCATACCATAATCCGGATTGCCCTTAAACTCCCAATAGTTATCAATGTAGGGAACAAGTAAATGAGAAGGCT
The DNA here is from genome assembly GCF_024793605.1 of Bacteroides sp. BFG-637. NCBI lineage: Bacteria > Pseudomonadati > Bacteroidota > Bacteroidia > Bacteroidales > Bacteroidaceae > Bacteroides > Bacteroides sp. BFG-637. The sequence goes on from NZ_JANUPD010000002.1 coordinate 5,723,344, forward strand.
GATATTCTGTATACATGGATATATTTTACAGACAAATATAAAGAGAATAAATTCTAATTCATACATTTGTATTCCAAAACAATAAAATAAAATGAGGAATTTTGCAGCTATAGACTTTGAAACAGCCAACGGCAAACGTACCAGTGTATGCAGTGTGGGAGTTGTCATTGTAAGGGAAGGGAAAATAACGAATAAAATCTATCGCCTGATCCGTCCCCGCCCTAATTATTATACTCAATGGACAACAGCTGTCCATGGCTTAACTTATGACGACACGATGGAAGCTGATGAATTTCCGGAAGTATGGGCGGAAATCAAACCGTTGATAGACGGTCTGCCACTTGTAGCGCACAACAGTCCTTTTGACGAAGGTTGCCTTCGGGCAGTTCACGAACTGTGGGAGATGACTTACCCTAATTACAAATTTCACTGCACATGCCGCGCTTCGAGAAAGGTATTCGGAAAAGAATTACCCAATCATCAATTACATACGGTAGCTGCCCGGTGCGGATATGACTTAACGAACCATCATCACGCATTAGCAGACGCCGAAGCTTGTGCACAAATAGCTTTACTTATTATTCCCGAACCCCAAAAAGCAAAAAAAGCGAAGAAAACCGACAAAGATACACATGTGAGAGATTTATTTGCTTCACTCATTCCTCAACCGATGAAAAAAAACAAATAAAAAACACTACAACTACTATTTCAATCAATAATAGCCGTAGTGTTTTATGATAAAATACTAATTATATATTTCTACTTATAGAATAGATTTTGCAATACCCATTTCCAATCCACGAAGTTCTGCCAATCCGCGAAGACGGCCCAGACAAGAATATCCCGGATTGGTTTTCTTCTTCAAGTCATCAATCATCTGATGACCGTGGTCAGGACGCATAGCGATAGAGCATTTGCGACGTTGTTGCAAAAGAATAAGAGCTTTCATTACACTGTACATATCTACATTCCCTTCCAGATGATTGGCTTCGTAGAAGTTTCCTTCTTCGTCACGCTGCGTACTACGCAAATGTACGAAGTTGACACGGTCGCCGAAACGTTCCATCATACCGGCAAGGTCATTGTCAGCACGTACACCGAAAGAGCCTGTACACAAGCAAAGGCCGTTAGATTCATTAGGTACGGCTTCAATCAATTTTCTGAAATCTTCTTCCGTACTCAAAATGCGTGGCAAGCCCAAGATAGTATAAGGAGGATCGTCCGGATGAATCACTAGTTTTACTCCTACTTCATCGGCAACAGGAGCTATTTCTTTCAAGAAGAAAATCAAGTTGGAACGAAGCTTCTCGGCATCGATATCATTATAACGGTCCAATGCCTCCTGGAATTGTTCTACAGTAAAGCTTTCTTCCGATCCCGGAAGTCCGGCAATCATGTTACGAACCAACAATTTCTTGTCGTCTTCGCTCATTTGCTCGAAACGGGCTTTCGCTTTGGCAATTTCTTCCGGAGTGTAGTCTTTTTCAGCATTCGGACGTTTCAAGATGAAAAGGTCGAAAGCTACAAAAGCTGCCTTTTCAAAACGGAGTGCTTTAGAGCCATCCGGCATTGTATAGGCAAGGTCTGTACGGGTCCAGTCCAATACAGGCATGAAGTTATAAGTAACTACCATTACGCCACACTTCGCCAGATTACGGATGCTTTCCTTATAGTTTTCAATATATTTCATGAAGTCACCCGTCTGCGTCTTGATATGTTCGTGTACAGGTACACTTTCTACCACAGACCATGTCAGACCCACTTCCTCAATCATTTGCTTACGCTTCATGATCTCTTCTACTGTCCACACTTCACCATTTGGAATGTGATGAAGAGCATTTACTATACCTGTAGCGCCTGCCTGCTTAATATCCCACAAGCTAACCGGGTCGTTAGGACCATACCAGCGCCAAGTTTGTTCACATAAATACATATTATTAAATTAAAAATTAAAAGTTAAAAATTAAAAGCTGAAAGCCAAGAGTTGATAGCCAGTATGCAGACACTGCACAGCTAATTTTCAATTTATTAAATTGAGAATGCATCAAATCCACCGTCGATAACAGCTACTGTACCTGTTACGAAGTTAGAAGCATCGCTAATCAGATAATGGATTGTTCCATAAAGGTCTTCCGGTTCACCGAAACGGTTGAATGGAGTATGAGCGAGAATGGTCTTTGAACGGTCAGTCAGAGAACCATCCGGATTAGTCAATAGCGTACGGTTCTGATCGGTCAGGAAGAATCCCGGAGCGATGGCATTTACACGCAGACCGTTACCGAATTTCAAAGCCAGTTCACCGGCCATATATTTAGTAAAGTTGGCAATGGCTGCTTTTGCCGCACCATAACCTACCACACGGGTCAATGGACGAAGAGCCGATTCTGAACAGAAGTTTACAATAGAACCTTTCTTCTGTTCCACCATAATTTCTGCAAATACCATTGTAGGCAATACTGTACCGAAAAGGTTCAGATCCACCACTTTCTTGAATGCATCAATCTGCAAATCGAAGAAAGTCTTATCCGGAGCGATAGTTGCACCTGCCATGTTACCTCCGGCAGCGTTCAATAATACATCAATACGGCCATAAGCCTTCATGATTTCTATCTTGTTACCTTCCAGCACTTCCTTATCCATCACATCCGTGTAAAGGAACATGGCTTCATTTCCTTCGGCTTTGATACTGTCTACCAATGCTTTTCCTGCCTCTTCACTCCTGTCGAGCACAACCACTTTTGCACCTTCCTTTGCGAGATACGCAGCAATACCCTTACCTAAAATACCAGCTCCACCGGTAATAACAACTACTTTGCCTTTTACGTTAAATAATTCATTCATGGTTCTTACAAATTTATATGTTTATAATTTATTGTTCAGATAATATTTCAGATTCTCTTTAAGGAGAATATCGATAGGCATCAAATTCACCTTTTCACTGTTCTGTTTAAATAACAGATGATTGCACAATGATTTAACACCCTCATATCCCTGACGCTCCGGACGCTGTGCAATCAATGCGGTTATCACACCTTCGGAAAGTAACTGTGTATTTCTCCCGATAAGGTCATAACCAACCAGTTTGACAGACTGCATTCCTCTCGCTTTCAGATAATTCCCTAAGATATAGCAAGTTGAATTAAAAATAACAGCCCCATTTATGTTTGGATTAGCTTCAAAGATTTCATCCAGCTTCATGAAGTTATACACTGAATCATTTATTTTCAGTTCCACTTCGTGCAGATTTCCATTGAATCCTGTTTGCGTGAGATAATGGCAAAAACCTTCCCGCCTGTTCTTTCCCTGATTAGAGTCATTCTTCCCACTATGAATAATTCGCGCCATCAATATATCGGAAGACGAAGAAAGCCGGTCCATCAATAATCTGGCAGCAATCACTCCGGCATCATAAGACTCCGTTCCGAAATAAGCCAGTTGATGTTGCCCTCCAATGTTGGAGTCAACATATACATAAGGTATTTCATTCCTGTCAAGTTCCTGCGAAAGCCGGATAACAGAATCCGTAAACAGAGTCGCAATCAGTACCCCATCCACTTTCTCATGCAGCAGATTGCGGATGATATCATCAAAAGTCTTGTTATTATATTGATCGAAAAAGAGTTTGGTAATGGTGATGTTATACGATTCCATTTCCGACGCCGCTTTATCTATACCTTCGGAAATAGCTTCCCAATACTCTCCCTGAACAAAAGAAGGAGTAATTGCAAGGAGATGATATTGCTTTTTGGAGGCTGCCAATGAACGTGCCATTAGATTGGGCTGGTAATGTACCATTTCCAGAATCGCCTGTACCTTTTTCCTATTTTCTTCAGATACCCTTCCACGATTATGGATGACACGATCTACCGTGCCAACAGAGACACCTGCCATCTTGGCAATGTCTACAATCCGAATATTTGAAAACTCTTTATCCATCTATTGATAAGTATCTTGTTTTTCATCGGCAAAAGTAAAATGAATTATTGAATTAAGCAACAGTGTGTGCGCACACACATAATACACAATAAAGAATATATTATTAATAATCAATAATTTAACTACAACATTCAGGAAGTATACATGTTGTTAAACATAAGAAAAAGTAAAGATAGTATAGAGAAAAAAGCACTTATCAGATGAGAAATCAGAAAAAAAGTAGCTTTTTATTCTTGAAGGAAGTGAAAATAATGGGGAATATACACCAATATGTGTTCGAGCACACATTATTCAGATAATGACTGATGAGACTAGAAATAAAAGATTATACATATATAAAACAAAACAGGTAACCGATTCTATTTAAAACGATTACCCGTTTTGGAGGGCTTATTTCCCCCACTTATCTTTTGCTTTTCCGGCCACTTTATCGGCTTCTTCCGCTACTTTATCAGCAATTTCCGCACCGGTTTCTACTGCTTTAAGTCCAAGATCCACTGCTTTTCTTTCAGCATGAGCAGCAGCTATTTCAGCATCACGACCTATGCGATGGATAGCATTATAAATTTCACTTTCTAATTGTTTTGCTTTTGCTGTACGTGAAAGACGATAAGCTACTGCGCCGAGGATTGACCCAATTCCAAGTCCAATCCAGAAATTCCCATGTCTACATTCCATAATTAAGTTCTGTTTTTAGGATTAAAAATAAATTATATATCTATTTAGATTTCGAGAATAAGGAAGCAATCCACAATACAAGGATAGCTCCTACGGTGGAAGTTATCAAACTTCCGATCAGCCCTGAAGCTGCCAGTCCGAAAAGGGCAAATACCCAACCGCCCAGTACACCTCCAAGAATACCAAGTAATAAGTTTATAACAAGACCAAAACCTCCGCCGCGCATTATTTTACCTGCGAGGAATCCAGCCACAATACCAATAATGATATACCAAATAAAGCTCATATAATCCTCCTTTTTTATTTAACAACAGTGGGTATGAAGAATAGTTCAATAACACAAAACCGAATTAACGACTATTTACAATCCTTAGTCTTAGAGAAACGGGAAGTTTACGTACCTTTGCAGCCAATTTTTCAGGAACACTTCAAAAGTAAATAGGTATTATGGTACAGAATCAGGAACAACCCGTAGGAAAAATTACATTTTCCATTTTAATCGCATTGAGTCTTTCGCATTGCCTCAACGATCTCTTACAGTCGGTGCTATCAGCATCTTATCCTTTATTCAAAGATGATTTAGGACTTAGTTTCGCGCAAATCGGACTTATCACACTAGTTTATCAACTTTCCGCTTCAGTTTTTCAACCGATTACCGGAATTTTCTTTGATAAGCATCCCGTCGCATGGTCATTGCCTATCGGAATGAGCTTTACACTGATTGGTTTGATAAACTTAGCATTCTCTGATAATCTATACTGGATATTAGCCTCCGTATTCTTAATCGGAATTGGCTCTTCCGTACTGCATCCGGAAGCCTCCCGTATCACGTTCCTTGCCTCCGGCGGAAAACGTGGACTGGCACAATCACTCTTTCAGGTAGGTGGTAACTTCGGAGGTTCATTAGGCCCTTTGCTGGTTGCCCTGTTGGTGGCTCCTTATGGCAGGCAACATCTCATCGTTTTTGCATTTGTGGCTTTAGCTGCTATCGGAGTGATGTACCCCATTTGCAAATGGTATAAATCATATCTAAACCGGATGAAAGCACAGACTGTCAGTATCAGAAAACCTGTTCATCTTCCTTTGCCTATGGATAAAACGGCCCTTTCAATCGCGATATTGCTGATCCTGATTTTCTCCAAATATATCTATATGGCGAGTCTCACGAGTTATTATACTTTCTACTTGATTCATAAATTCAATGTAAGCGTACAAGATTCGCAGCTATATTTATTTATCTTCCTGGTAGCTACTGCTATCGGAACATTAATTGGCGGACCGGTAGGTGACCGAATTGGACGTAAATACGTGATTTGGGCTTCTATTTTAGGAGCTGCCCCATTCAGTTTACTAATGCCACATGCCAATCTGCTGTGGACTATTATCCTTAGCTTCTGTGTGGGATTGATGCTTTCTTCCGCTTTTCCTGCCATATTGCTTTATGCACAGGAGTTGCTTCCTACCAAACTTGGATTGATATCCGGTTTGTTCTTTGGATTTGCTTTCGGAGTGGCCGGTGTAGCATCTGCCGTACTTGGCAATTTAGCGGATAAAACGAGCATTGAATATGTATATAACATCTGCGCTTATATGCCGCTACTGGGATTAGTCACGTTCTTTTTGCCTAATTTGAAGAAGAAAAAGATTGGATAGAAATCTATATAAATAAAATCGCCCTGCTATAATGATTATAGTGGGGCGATTTATATTATTTATAATCTGAACTCGTCTTCACATTTTTAGCTTCAATATCTACTTGATTGCCCTTCATAGATACGTTTCACAGAAGTGACATTGGGATATGTTTTATTATATATTTTCGTTACATCTTCTACTAACCAACAATACAGTGGGCCAAGAGCGCGAGTAGCATCATCTTCTGATGGAGTTTTTTCCGGAGAGGTGAAATAAAGCACATGGTCTATATCATTATAATTCACATAAATAAAAGAAGTAAATGTCTTTTCATCCGTTTGCCTTATCTCTCTGGTAAAAGAAGCAGTAATAATGTTAGATATATCATCCTTTGAAGGAATTACAGTAAGCGTACCACTATCTTTTGTATCATAAATAAATTTAATTCCGCCAGTTACATGCATATCCGAGCTTGCAATAACTTGATTTTCTAAATCTACTTTCTCATCACCCTCAAGTCCTTCGACTTTTACACTTACTTTCTTTGTAGTAAACGATTTCGTACCTTTGATTATCTTTACATCAATTTTAGCAGTCAGTCCATTCGCATCTTTCACTACAAGAAATGTTGTTCCCAATTGAACGGGAGCTATCATCACATAACCATATTCTTCCTGAATCTTAGCTTTTGCTATCTCTTCATCACCAGTTTCTACAGTATAAGGAGCTACCCCACCTGTCATTCCTACAGCAGCACCATCAGTTATCTCCATTACTATATCACTAATAGGTTGATCTGGGAAATAAATATCATCTATTTCATAAAGAAAGAAACGTTCATCATCGTTATCACAGGATACTAATCCTAAGCCAACGAACAACAATAAAAATAAAAGTCTAGTTTTCATACTTTAATTTGTTAATTTGTGAGTGTGAGTAATAATTATCCTACAAAAATACTAATATTCACCATACGGTATTCCAATAAGTCACTATATTATTTATTCTAATTATTAACGAAGTCTTCCTTTAGCCTCATGTTCTAAAGTTTTGGGATTACGACGAGTATCCCAAAGGGCGATAATAAAAACACGATCACTCATAACTGCATACACAAGTTTGCATAGTCTATCAACAGGAATAGAGCGTAATTCCATCTCTTCAAAATCCTCCAGCAAAGGCTCTACTTTTCCAAGAAATGGAAACTCACATAAATTCCGAATAACATGTACAACTTGTTGTCTGAAAAGGCGAGCCTCTTTCATCGAAAACTGGGTTTCAATATAACAAAGGATGACCTCTAAGTCATCCAATGCCTCGTAATCCCATACTATTTCCATCGTTCCGTACGCTTCAACATCTCATCCTGCGAAGCATATTCTCCTTGTTTATAGCGTACTAAAGCACTTTCTGCACGTTTCTTTATACATTCTATTTCATCTTTGCAGGGAGATTCCGCTTCCTGCTCTTTACGCGCAACACGCGATTTGCGACGCAAAGCTTTTAAGGCTTTTAAAGCTTCAGCCGTTAGATCATCATCAGCAATAATAGCAGCCACCTCTTTAAGAAGTGAAGCCCTAAGTTCCATTGTAGACATATTAATTATCTCCTTTCTTTATGATACAAAGTTACAATAAAACAGTTACATAACCTACGAAACTCTATTCTATTAACATACTTAACAGAAGAAAGAAAACGACCGGTATGCATCGTCACGACGTATACCGGTCTACAAGTTAAGGTCAAAGTCAAAAAATTAAGAGAGCTATTTATATGTTAGGGTTAGCGTTTATTTCTTTCTGGGGGGATAGCATACAAATAATAGGTGCTATTTACTGTAAACGGTTTACCGTTCGGGAAGTTAAGGAACCAATGTCCCAAAGGATTTCGTTTTTCAAAGCTACCACCCTCCTGCCAGCAATCGACTTCTGTCTTCTGCATTTCATCAGATAAAGCAGTACGTACTACGGAACCCTGTGTACGGAGTACATCTGTAATACCGAATCCCTCTCCCCAAAGTTCGCGGCGGCGTTCCATCAGAATCTCATTAAGAACATCTTCCTGCGATTTCCCTGTCACGTCATAATCTCCCACTCCACGGGCATTGCGCAACGTATTCAACGGAATGACAGCCTGATTCAAAGCCACTCCATCACGAACTTTCGCCTCCGCTTCTATCAAATACATTTCAGAAGCACGCATCAAGACCAGATCAGCTGTGTCGTCTGCACGCATGTGGAATTTCTTATATCCCAGATACCCTTCACGCATCCACTGAAACAAAGGCAGACGAATGTCACCTTCGGTAAAGGTATCTTTTAGATGAGGATCGGCCATAAAACTACTATAAGCTCCGACGTATGTTGCATCCAGATAATAAAAGTTGTAGCTGGCATCCGACTGGGAAGGTATTTGAGGGAATCCCCATATCCATTCTTTATTGGAAATATTATTAAAGCCTTCATACTCGGCCGTAGTTGTCATCAACGCATATCCTGTACGTGCAGCTTCAGCTGCTTTCGCTGCTTCTTCCCACTGCCCTGTCAACAGATAAGCACGAGCCAAGAGGCCATCCACTACGGCAACATTCGGTTTGAATTTCTGATTATCACCACTCCGGACATAGTTCTTCAAATAATCCTGTGCCAGATTCAGATCATCAAAAATACGCTGATAGACCTGTGCCACCGTTGATTTTCCTTTCGGAACTGTCGAACTATTACTCGGTTCGGTATATATAGGAACGCACGGAGCATCTTTATCTTTCAAGTAAGTAAATTGATAATGCTGTACCAAGTGTAAATAACAGAAAGCACGTAATGCCAATGCCTGTCCCTGCGCTTGCCGTAGTTCCTCCGAATCTCCCTGGATGGAAATGGCAGTATTACAGTTATCGATCGTTTTATATATCAGATACCAAGCAAACTCTGTTCTATTGTTTGAAGGCAACGCTATATCGTTAAACTGATACGAAGAGTTGAAACCGTATTTCGGACGGGAAACAACATCACTTGCCATCATGTCGTCCAGACACTGAAGTGCCCGATAACCGATATTGGCATAGGTACTTGAATAATCAAACAGATTATACCAGGCACCATTCACAAGTGCCTCCGCATTTTCGGGCACAGGTACTTTTTCTGAACTTACCGCATCCGTTGGGTCCGTATCCAAAAAACTGCTGCTACAACTCGTTGCCAGGAAAAGTCCGGCAACTGCGGCAAGAATGGATTTAATTTTTATTTTTCTCATAATTTAGTCTGAATTTAGAAAGAAACGTTGATACCTCCGGAGATCGTTCGCATAGCCGGATAGCGGTAATAAGTGATACCGGTAATTCCCTGTTCAGGGTCTAGTCCCTGATTCCGGTGAATGGTAAACAGATTATCTCCTTGTACATATACCTGCACACTGCTCAATGCCAACTTACTAATCCATTGTTTGGGTAAGTTATAGGAAAGAGTCAGGTTTTTCAATCGCATATACGAATTATTCTGCAAGAAACGGGTAGAAGCCGAGTTCCAGTTATTAGTGGTAGTACTCAAAGCAGGAACATCTGTATTACGATTGTCGGGAGTCCATCTTTTTAGAATCTCCGTTGACCAGTCGCGTCCTTCCAGACTTCCGTTGTGCAAAATCATTGTAATATCACGATTGTAGATATATCCACCGATACTATAAGCAAAGATGGCAGAAAGATCAAATCCTTTCCAGGAAAGAGAGGTATTGAATCCACCATACACCTTCGGAAGAGACGATTTATTGACGTAATAATAGTCAGCCGAACCGTAATCGTTTGTTGTGACACGTTTTCCGGTCGGATTGTGATTTTCATCTTCTTCATCCATATACCACAACGGATCTCCGTTCTCCGGATCTACTCCCGCCCACTCTATCATATAGAAATCATAAACAGAACGGCCTACCTGCAACTTGTTCACACCACTTTGCGGCATATCTTTCAAAGGAAGATCCGTCACCTTATTCTTATAATGTGTCAGATTCATCCCCAGTTTCCATACCCAACCATTCTGATTGATAATCGTTCCGTTCAACACCATTTCTATACCTGTATTCTTCAAGGCTCCTACATTCTCGTCAATAGAACCATATCCCAGGGAAGGAGCTATCGGACGTGAGTAAAGCAAATCTTTCGAACGACGGGTAAAGAAGTCAAACGAACCGGAAAAACGGTTATTGAACAGGGAGAAGTCGATACCTACATTAAAGTTGAGGTTCGTTTCCCATTTCAGGTTCGGGGTCGCCATACGGTCGGACACTAACGCATTTTCTCCCAGATTGGAAACAATGGTATAAAGTCCTTTACTCGCATAATACGTACCCAGGTTATCGTTTCCTTGTGCACCATAGCTCATTTTCAAAGTTAAGGCAGACAACCAGTCGGAAGTGCTTGCCATAAACTCTTCCCGGTCGATACGCCAGGAAGTACCCAGCGACCAGAAATTTCCCCAGCGGGTTTCGGGTGCAAAACGTGAAGAACCGTCGCGACGATAAGATGCCGAGAAGAAATATTTATTCTGATAATCATATAACGCTTGAGTCAGATAACCCACCAATGCATAGTCGATACGATATCCCGAACCTCCGGTCAGCTGTGAGCCGACTACCAATTCCGGCATATCAGGCTGTGCCATCTTAGAACGTGATGCTGTCAGTTCATCGTAACGGTAAGAATAGGCTTCCACACCGGCAAGGACATTAAAATGATGTTCACCGATTGTCTTGTCATACGTAGCGATATTATTCCACGTCCAGGAGAAAGTACGGGTATTCATCCTGCTGACGCCGCCTCCGTTCTCTTTAGCCGGACCTAACTTCGGGTTCGTATAATCCAACGTATTATAATTGATCAAGTCGAAGTTGAAACTTGTCTTGAATTTCAGTCCTTCAATAATCGTAGCTTCCAGAAAAGTACGGCCGGAGACTTCATCTTTCATTCGTTCCGATTTATCCAAAGGCAAAGTAGCCGGAAGGTTCCAGTTTGCCATCGAACCGGAAGGACGATAGGAACCGAAGTCATAAATACGGTCTCCACTCTCATCCAATTTGTAGCTACCATCCGTATTCATTTCATAAATGGGATAAAATCCCGGCATGGTACGTCCTGCGGTAATCACATTACTGGTCTTCGAGTCGGAAGAAACCGGATAGTTCTGCATAGAATGTGCAAAACTCAAGTTGACGCCTCCCTTCAACCAGGAAGTCATCTCGCTGGTGATATTGGAACGAAGATTGAAACGCTGGTAACCGGATTCGAGTGCAATACCTTTATCATTCAGGTATCCGGCAGAAAAAAAATACTGATTCGCTTTTCCACCTCCGGAAACACTTAGATTTAACTCTGTGCGAAGTGCCTGTTGCTCCATGGCGTCACTCCAGTCAGAATTCCATAACGGACGGGCGCCTGCCACCAGCTTTCCATCTGTACCGACCGGTTGCGCATATTGAGGGCCATAGGGGTTCGGACCACCTCCCATCAATTTCGTTACCAAGTCTTTGGATGCTTGCGTCGCGGCAGTTGCCGGAGTATAATCCGCACTCTTAGCGTACTGATTGCGAAGTGCTTCCCAATATAATTCGAAGTATTGGTCGGTACTGACACGATCATAATCGCGTACGGCACGGTTGGAACCTCCTAACGAAGCTTTTACCTTTACTGTTGCTTTGGTATTCTGATCTCCCTGTTTGGTGGTGATAATAATCACACCGTTTGCACCACGGGAACCATACAAAGCAGCAGAGGCCGCATCTTTCAATACTGTCATCGAAGATATGTCATCCGGATTGATAGAGTTCACACTACCATCGAACGGGACACCGTCCACTACATAAAGCGGAGCGCTGGAAGCGTTGATAGATCCGATACCACGAATACGGATTTCCGCATCCGTACCCGGCTGGCCGCTTGCCGCACTCGCCTGTACTCCGGATACCGTACCCTCCAATACACGTGATATGCTGGAAGTCTGTAACTTTTCAATCTCACCTGCTTTCATCGTCGAAGCTGCTCCGGTAAAACTATACTTTTTAGCGGTAGCATAAGCTACTACCATTACTTCTTCCAGTTCCTTACTTTCCGATTCCAGCGTAACATTAATCACACTCCGGTTATTCACCGGTTGTTCTACCGTTCTCATTCCTACAAAACGGAACACTAAAGTGCCGGTAGCAGGAATCTCAATCGAATACTTTCCATCCATATCGGTAATGGTGCCGGAAGATGCTCCTTTCAATTGTACGGAGACACCAGGCAAAGGTTCTCCTTCAGAAGTCACCGTGCCTGTCACGCGTTTCTCCTGCTGTGCTTCCGCATATACTATATTTCCTGCAAAAAGCAGAAGAGACACGACTAATAAACGTAAATAGATTCTCATAATTTTGTGGCTTAAGATTTATTTGCTTGTTGTAACTAACAGTACATTGAACTTTTTTGTTTAGGAAACGAAACATTTTTTAGAGGATTGCTAGTATAAATCAACGAAAGGTAGTACATTCGTGAAACAAAAAATATCTATACCAACAAAGAACCACATGGGGAAACGGGTTATTCTATATCTTTTTCTGTTATTTTCACTGTCCTTACAGGCACAGACTGAAGAGAAAGTCTCTTTGGGCAACGATAGTACAGAAGTAGATTCCACAGCAACCGCCAAGCCAAGTGCTTTTAAAAGAGCGATCAAGAAGTTTATGAACTTCAGTGATTTCGATACACTCTATATCAGTCCTAACCGTTATAACTATGCGCTGATGGTTACTCATTTCAGTAACTTTGAGTATTATTCTATCACCAGTGAATTACCGCAGCCACAGAAACTTAGTTTTTCTCCCAACCCGCACAACAAGATAGGATTGTATTTCGGCTGGCGATGGATTTTCCTGGGATGGTCTGTAGATGTGAACGATATTTTCAAAAAAGGCACCCGAAAGAACAGGGGAACAGAGTTCGATCTTAGCTTATACAGTTCCAAATTAGGCGTGGATATCTTCTATCGCCGCACCGGTAATAATTACAAGATACACAAAATCAGAGGATTTTCAGACGATATACCCTCCAACTATTCCGAAGATTTCAGCGGAATAAAGGTAGATATCAAAGGACTGAACCTATATTATATCTTCAATAACCGTAAATTCTCCTACCCTGCCGCATTCAGTCAGTCCACCAATCAACGGCGCAATGCAGGTACATTTATTGCAGGTTTTTCCATTTCAAAGCATCATCTCGACTTCGATTATACAGCACTTCCGGGATTTATCCAGGAGGCGATGAATCCTGCCATGAAAGTCAAAGATATTAAATACACCAATGCCAACATCAGTTTCGGCTATGCCTACAATTGGGTCTTTGCCCGCAACTGCCTGGCGTGTCTGTCTCTCACTCCTGCCATTGCCTACAAAGCTTCCGATGTGGACGCAGAAACGAATGAGGCAAAAGCGTGGTACGGTAAATTCAATCTGGATTTTCTGCTTCGCGCAGGGATTGTCTACAACACCGGGAAATATTACATAGGTACTTCCTTTGTTGGAAAAAACTACAATTATCATCGTAACAATTTCTCTGTAGACAATGGATTCGGTACTCTCCAAATATATGCCGGATTCAACTTCAACACCCGCAAAGAATACAGGAAAAAGAAATAATACCACAGAAACTAGAAATCATCAACTTGTTTGCTAATCCAAAGAATCTTTGTACATTTGCCACGTTCTAACGAGCAAAAGTAAAAAATCAATGAAGCAACAACGCCACATACAGACCACACGCACTCTTCTTTCCCGCTTTCGCTACTGGGGAAGAAAGAACTATGCTGCCTTTGCAAGTATGGGACGCGAATTCCAGATCGGTCATCTGCATACCAATGTAGTGGACGTTGCTCTTCGTAAGCAGAATGCTGCACAAACTATCCCTTATCATACATTTATGACACTTCAAGAAATCAAAGACCAAGTGTTGGCGGGTATCGACATATCACCCGACCAAGCTGCTTGGCTAGCCAATATGGCTAACAGCGAGGCGCTTTATGCCGCCGCACATGAGATTACCGTCGCACGTGCTTCGCACGAGTTCGACATGTGTTCCATCATCAACGCCAAGTCCGGCCGATGTCCGGAAAACTGTAAATGGTGTGCACAATCCTCCCACTACCAAACCAAAGCCGAGATTTACGATCTCCTTCCCGCTGAAGAATGTCTTCGACAGGCCCAATACAATGAAGCCCAGGACGTCAACCGATTTTCCCTCGTTACCAGCGGACGAAAACCATCTCCCAAACAGATTACCCAACTTTGCGATACAGTCCACTATATGCGTCGACATTCGTCGATTCAACTTTGTGCTTCTCTAGGACTGCTCAATGAAGAGGAATTGCGCTCCCTGCATGAAGCCGGGATCACCCGTTATCACTGTAATCTGGAAACTGCCCCGTCTCATTTTTCCAAACTCTGCTCTACGCATACGCAAGAACAGAAACTGGCTACCCTCGATGCAGCCCGTCGTGTAGGTATGGATATTTGTTGCGGAGGTATCATCGGCATGGGAGAAACAATGGAACAACGGATTGAATTTGCTTTCACACTGGCAGAACTGAATGTTCAATCCATACCTATCAACCTGCTTAGCCCGATTCCGGGCACTCCACTGGAAAACGAGCAACCTTTAAGCGAAGAAGAAATACTTAAAACCATCGCACTCTTTCGTTTCATCAATCCGACCGCTTTTCTGCGTTTTGCCGGAGGACGTTCACAACTTTCTTCCGAAGCGATGCACAAGGCATTATATATCGGAATTAACTCGGCTATTGTAGGCGACCTATTGACAACACTCGGCTCCAAAGTATCGGAAGATAAAAAGATGATTCAGGAAGAAGGCTATCATTTCGCCGGTTCCCAATTTGATCGCGAACATATCTGGCATCCGTACACATCGACTACCGATCCGCTCCCTGTCTACAAAGTGAAACGGGCAGACGGTGTTACCATTACCCTCGAAGACGGACGAACGCTCATTGACGGAATGTCTTCCTGGTGGTGTGCAGTGCATGGATATAATCATCCGGTATTGAATCAGGCGGCAAAAGAACAATTAGATCAAATGTCCCATGTCATGTTCGGGGGGATTGACGCACGATCCGGCTATTGAACTAGGGAAACTGTTATTGCCTTTGGTTCCTTCCTCCATGCAGAAAATATTCTATGCAGACTCCGGTTCAGTAGCCGTAGAAGTGGCACTGAAAATGGCTGTACAATATTGGTATGCAGCAGGAAAACCGGAAAAGAACAATTTCGTGACCATCCGTTCCGGCTATCACGGTGATACGTGGAATGCCATGTCTGTATGTGATCCGGTGACGGGTATGCACAGTCTTTTCGGTTCAGCATTGCCTGTACGTTATTTTGTTCCGTCCCCCACTTCCCGGTTTGACGGAGAATGGAATCCGGAAGATATACTACCTCTACAAGAGATGATTGAAAAACATTCAAAAGAGTTGGCGGCACTTATCCTGGAACCCGTGGTACAGGGAGCAGGCGGGATGTGGTTTTATCATCCGCAGTACCTGCGTGAAGCTGAAAAGCTTTGCCGGAAACACGATATTCTTCTTATCTTCGATGAAATAGCAACGGGATTCGGACGTACCGGCAAACTTTTTGCGTGGGAACACGCCGGAGTAGAACCGGATATCATGTGCATCGGCAAAGCACTGACCGGAGGATATATGACACTTTCTGCTGTATTGACCAGTAACCGGATAGCAGATACCATCTCCAACCACGCGCCGGGAGCTTTTATGCACGGACCTACATTTATGGGGAATCCACTCGCGTGTGCAGTGGCTTGCGCCTCCGTCCGCCTATTACTCGAATCCGGTTGGCAAGAGAATGTGAAGCGAATCGAAACCCAACTGAAAGAAGAACTGGCACCTGCACGGGGATTTCCGGAAGTGGCTGATGTACGAATACTCGGAGCTATCGGAGTCATTGAGATGAAGCGTCCGGTAAATATGGGCTATATGCAACGACGATTTGTGGAAGAAAAAATCTGGGTACGTCCCTTTGGCAAACTGGTATATCTGATGCCACCTTTCATCATCACTTCGGAACAATTAAGTAAACTGACTTCCGGGTTACTTAAAGTTATCCAAAAAAGATGACAGACAAGAAGAATATTACCGGATTTTCACCCAAGAATCTGTTCCTCGGTGAGCAAAAGAGTGTTCCTCGGTGAGGAACGGGCCTTTCCTCACCGAGGAAGGATGCCTTGGTCGGTGAGAAACTTTCAGAATAGTTCTTCTGATGATAAACATCTTATAGGCAACTAATTACACTTTCAATCATTCATATATCGAATACTGATTACTTAAAATAACAATTCATGACATTAGAGTATATAAACCAGGAACTACAGACCTTGAAAGAGAAAAAGAACTACCGTTCTCTCCCACCGCTAATCCACGAGGGTCGAGATGTTCTGCTGAACGGACAACGAATGTTGAACCTATCTTCTAATGATTATCTCGGACTGGCCAATGACATCTCATTGAGGGAGGAATTCTTAAAGACACTCACTCCCGAAACATTCCTGCCTACCTCCTCTTCTTCCCGGTTATTGACCGGTAATTTTAGTGACTATCAGAAGCTGGAACAACAGCTAGCCACCATGTTCGGAACGGAAAGTGCACTCATATTCAATAGTGGTTATCATGCCAATACAGGAATACTTCCTGCCATTTGCAATACTCATACACTGATTCTTGCTGACAAGCTGGTACATGCAAGCCTGATAGACGGAATTAAATTATCATCAGCTAAATGTATCCGGTATCGTCACAATGATATTTCCCAGTTGCAACGACTGATTGCTGAAAATCATAACGCTTATGAGCAGATTATCATTGTTACCGAAAGTATCTTCAGCATGGATGGCGATGAAGCTGATCTTCGCGCTCTCATTCTGCTCAAAAAGAGTTATTCCAATGTTCTTCTTTATGTAGATGAGGCTCATGCTTTTGGTGTACGAGGGGAAAAGGGATTAGGATGTGCTGAAGAACAGGACTGTATCAACGATATAGACTTTCTGGTAGGAACATTTGGAAAAGCCATTGCTTCGGCAGGAGCTTATATCGTCTGCCGACAACTCATTCGGGAATATCTTATCAATAAAATGCGTACGTTTATATTCACCACTGCACTTCCTCCTATTAATATTCAATGGACTTCATGGGTGTTAGAACACCTTTCAGCTTTACAACATAAGAGGGCTCACCTGCTACAAATCAGCGAAAAGCTAAAGGTAGCCCTTACAGCCAAAGGATATAATTGCCCATCGGTGAGCCATATTGTACCTATGATTATAGGAGCCAGTGAAGATACCATAATGAAAGCAGAAGAACTCCAACGCAAAGGATTCTATGCATTGCCCGTCCGTCCGCCTACCGTACCCGACGGAACCTCACGGATCCGCTTCTCACTGACAGCGGACATCACAGAACATGAAATTGACCAACTCATCAAACTGATAAACGAATGAAACAGCATTTTATCATAAAGAATAATCAGAAGCATCTATTGCTTTTCTTCGCCGGTTGGGGGATGGACGAAACTCCTTTCCTGACCATTCATCCTGTTGACAAGGACTGGATGATTTGCTATGACTACCGTTCATTAACATTTGATGTCGGTTTATTGGAAACCTATTCCCAGATTACACTCATCGCCTGGTCGATGGGAGTCTGGGCAGCTTCTCAACTCATAAAGCAGTATCCACATTTGCCTGTTTCCCAAAGTATCGCCATCAACGGTACCCTCTATCCCATACACGAAACCAAAGGTATTGCTCCCTCTATTTTCGATGGTACACTCCAAGGATTGAACAAACAAACCTTGCAGAAATTTCAAAGAAGGATGTGTGGTTCAATAGCTGACTATAAAGCTTTTCAAACCATATCCCCCCAGCGTCCGGTTGAAGAACTCAAAGAAGAGCTTGCCACCATACAACAACAGTATTTATCATTGTCTCCCTCTGATTTTAAATGGCAAAAAGCTATCATAGGAAAAGGCGACCGCATTTTCCTCCCGGATAACCAATATTTGGCATGGGAAAACCAAGTGGACTCTCTTGAACAAGTGGAAGCGGCACATTACCAACAGGAGCTTTTTAATACAATACTCATGTAGCCGGATACTGATGTGTTCATTATTGGTTCATATAATAATTTAGGCACGGATGACACGGATTAACACGGATTTTAGTGTTGTCGTTGCTGCAAAGCAACCGTGAAATCCGTGTAATCCGTGCCTAAAAGATGCTAGCAATTAATTAGTGACGTACAATTACCATCAGGAAATCAGCCTATTAAATAAATATTGATTATGAATAAACAACTAATCGCAGAACGTTTTTCAAAAGCTATCACTACCTATCCGAGGGAAGCAAACGTGCAACGGCAAATAGCAGATAAAATGATCCATCTGCTTACAGAACATATATCTTCTCCCTGCTCGAAGGTGATTGAATTTGGCTGCGGAACCGGTATTTACTCCCGTATGCTGCTCCAAACCCTCCGTCCGGAAGAGTTATTACTCAATGACCTTTGCCCCGATATGAAATATTGCTGCGAAGACTTATTAAAGAAAAAGCAAGTTTCTTTTCTTCCGGGAGATGCCGAGACAGTCTCTTTCCCCGCCGAAAGCACACTGATAACTTCCTGTTCGGCCCTGCAATGGTTCGAGTCACCGGAAAACTTCTTCGAAAGGTGTAATACCTTGCTCAATAATCAGGGTTATTTCGCTTTTAGCACTTTCGGAAAAGAAAACATGAAAGAAATACGCGAACTTACCGGCAACGGACTTCCTTATCGTTCACGGGAAGAGCTTGAAGCAGCTTTATCACCCCATTTTGACATCCTGTATTCAGAAGAAGAGCTTATCCCCCTTTCGTTCGAAGACCCGATAAAAGTACTATATCATTTGAAGCAAACCGGAGTCAATGGTTTATCAACGCAATCCTCTACTGCCGGAAAACAAGAGAACGATTTGTGTTCATCAGACGACAATTCAAAAAATAAATCTAAGAACAATCTTCCCCAACAGCAGTGGACTCGTCGTGACTTGCAACTCTTCTGTGAACGTTACACGCAGGAATTTACTCAGGGCACTTCCGTGTCCTTAACATATCACCCTATATATATCATCGCAAAAAAGAAAAAAGTATGAAACAGAATGTATATTTCGTAAGCGGTATCGATACAGATGCCGGAAAGAGTTATGCCACCGGCTTTCTAGCTCGTGAATGGAACAAGAACGGCCATCGCACCATCACCCAGAAATTTATTCAAACGGGAAATGTAGGTCATTCCGAAGATATTGACCTACACCGGCAAATCATGGGAATCCCTTTCACCAAAGAAGACCAAGAGGGACTAACCATGCCGGAGATTTTCTCTTATCCCGCCTCTCCGCATCTTGCTTCCCAACTGGATAACCGTCCCATCGACTTTGATAAAATAAAACGTGCAACTGAAGAATTGAGTGAACGGTATGACTCTGTTTTACTCGAAGGAGCAGGCGGCCTTATGGTTCCCCTCACTACCGAACTTTTGACCATTGACTACATCGCTCAAGAGAAATATCCGCTAATCTTTGTCACTTCGGGCAAACTAGGAAGCATCAATCACACCCTGCTTAGTCTCGAAGCAATACAAAAACGCGGCATTGTACTAGATACCGTATTATATAATTTATATCCTACGGTAGAAGACAAGACAATTCAGAATGATACTATGGAATTTATCCGGACCTGGCTGAAAAAGTATTTTCCGGAAACGAAATTTATACTGGTTCCGGAAATAAAAAAGAATCTATAGAAAAGCAATCACCGACTACTTTCACTCGACAACAATCGTACTCTTTTGTGGATTATGGCTATCATAAGTAACTTTCACCGGATACATATAGCCATAATCCTTTATTTTTTAAACAGTAGTCGAATATTTATCCAAAGCCTTTCTCAATGATCTTTCCGAAATTGGTTTAGTCACATAATCGTTACACCCCATCTCTAAGGCCTGTTCCTTATCAGTCCCGAAAGCATAAGCCGTCAAGGCAATGATAGGAATCTCTTTAGAATAAGAGCGGATAATGTGGGTTGCTTCCAGTCCATCCATACGCGGCATTTTCACATCCATCAGGATTAAGTCCGGTTGGTACTGCTTATACATTTCGACAGCTTCCACTCCGTCTTTAGCCCAAAGCAATGTATATTCCCTGCCAATCAGATTCTTCAATAGGATGAAATTACTCTCCACATCTTCTGCCACCAGAATCTTCTTAATTTGTTGTACACGATTGACAGTATTCCCTTTAGATTCCACCTTTGTCTCTTTGAAGAAATTACCGAGTTCTCCGGTTTCTTCATAAGGAATTGTGAAGTAGAAGGTAGAGCCTTTACCCAATTCGGAAGTTACCCCGATTTCTCCACCGATCTTTTCGATAATCATCTGACAGATAGAGAGTCCTAATCCCGTCCCTTGCGCAAAAGAGTTCAGTTTGACAAAACGCTCGAAGATATGATCCACCTTTTCCGGCTCTATCCCTATTCCTGTATCTTTCACGTACACACGGATATCTTTATCCATTCGCTCAAAACCAAAACGGATCTCTCCTTCATAGGTAAACTTACTTGCATTAGTCAGGAAATTCGTTATCACTTGCATAATGCGGTTCTGGTCTCCCTCAATGAGCAAATCCTCCTCTTCATTGTCCAAAACGAGAGTTACCCCTTCTTTCACACGTTCTTTATGAACTGTATAAATTGTCCGGCAGACCTCTCCCAGATTCATTGGACGCTTGATATATTCGAGTGTTCCGGCCTCTATCTTCGATAAATCCAGAATATCATTAATCAATTGCAACAAAATATCCGAGTTCTGATTGATAATACCCGAATAAAGATTTTTCTCTTCAGCAGTTTCGGCAGAAGGCAATAATTGGGAGAATCCTACAATAGCATTCAGCGGAGTCCGGATCTCATGGCTCATGTTAGCGAGGAAAGCACTTTTCAATCTGTCGGATTGCTCCGCTTTAATCCTTGCCTTGATCAGTTCCTGCTCAATATTCTGAAGATTAGTAATATCCCACGAAATGCCAATCAGCAACGGTTTACGTCCCTCCATCGGTACAAGCGCTTTCAAAGTCTGCACAATACGCGCTTCTCCATTAGCCGACAGATAAGTTTCCTGCATATCAATACGCTTATGAGTTTGGAGTAATTCCAAATCATCCTTACGGAATTTCTCCGCGTCTCCGTGCACCGGAAATATCTCATAATCCGTATGCCCGATAGCTTTAGACGCCGGAATGCCTGAATGATCGGCAAATGCCTTATTCCAATATAAATATCTAAGATCATCTTCCGGGTCCTTCACAAACAGATAGACCGGAATATTATTCAAAATACCATCCAACAACAGATTCAGTTCGCGGAGTTCATCCCGTTTCTTGATAACATCAGTGATATCCTGCGTAAAGAACCATGTGAGTTCCTGATTATTCTCACGAATCAGGAAAGTTGATACCTGATGTACTCTCTCCTTAGTTTCTCCCTGACGTACATAAGCAGCACGATAAGCAAAGCTACCATCATTATCACGAATATCCTGCAGCTTTTGTTCCCATGCTTCCTTTGTTGTCATAGAGACACGCAAATCATATATTTTTTGTGTACCCAACTCCTGCGTTACACCGTATTCTTCTATAAATTGCTTATTCGCATAAACCAGCGTTCCATCTTCCGCCACAGCAAGAATACTGTCACTCACCTTATCAAGCACACTTTTAAAAACTTCCAGTTGCCTTTGGGTAGCTACCCGTTCCGTTATATCACGACACATAATCAGCACGTATTCCTCATCCAGCGGAAAAATACGGTTCTCGTAATAATGGCGTTCACCATTAAAATCCAGTTCGTGATGTGCAGTTGAAACAGTTCCGGTAGTAACAGCCTGCTGCATATTGGAGTGAACATTCTGATACGCTTTCGGTGGAACCATATCCTGCATGCGCATCCCTTTAAAATCCTTGTTTGATATTCCTACATGGTTGGTTTCTTCATTAGAAACAACTTCAATGCCTACCTCACTCTGATTGAAGACAGTCAGCATATCGGGAAGAGAATCTAGTATCCTAACAGCGTATTTCTCTTTAAAACTAACAGGATGATTGCTACGCTTCTCATCCCTAAGAACAGAAAGCTCTTTTCTAAGCTGCTCATTTTCTTTTTTAAGTGCTTCTAACTGTTCTACTAATGCTTCTTTGCTTTGTTCGATGCTCATGATGTAACGGGGTAAATACGTACTTATCTGCCAAAAGTAAATATTTTTTTGAATAAAAGCACGTATTTACCCTGTTTTTTTCAAAGAATTACTCAATAACCATAATCCGGTCGTTCAATCCCACCTTCATGCCATCTTCCACGAATACTTCTTTCACAACTCCATCCGTCACCGAACGTATCTCATTCTCCATTTTCATCGCCACCAATACACAAAGCGGATCACCCCGCTTCACGAGATCTCCCTTCTTTACATACGTCTTCAAGATAACTCCCGGCATCGGTGCCTGTACCACCTGACGCCCTACGGATTCAGCAGCAGTGCGGGCATTATGTATCTTCTCCATTTCTCCCTGCAATTCAATCTGATAAAGCTCCCCTTTATTCATAATCGTATATGAATTATTGGAAGAAGGAGAAATCTGCACTCCATGCGAGTGATGATCGATGATGATCGAATGAATGGAGTCACCACCCATATTATAATCGACCTCATATATCTTACCATTGACCGCAATCTTCTTGATTGGCCCGTCCTCCAGAATTTCTACCTTATATTCACTGTCCGGCATATCCTGAAGCTTGGCGTAATATGTAGCTAATGTTGTACCCATAACCAATTCCGTTATTTTTTAATTTTCAATTCTCAATTTTTAATTTAATAATTATTAGCAGTCATCTGCAATTTACCGTAATACTTCCAGAGCGATTCGCCCACTACGGGAAGTGTAGTGGCACGGGAAGCCGCTTCTTTCTCCCTTTCGTAGTGTCTCACTGCGGCAGCAATGACAGCCACAGTCGGATCAGTATTCTGACGACGTTTCAGATCTTCCTTATCAAAACGCGTATCGATAAATGTCGTATCGTATTCACCTTTCAGGAAAGCCGCATTCTTCAATACACGTTGATGGAAAGGAATTGTCGTTTTAATTCCCAGAATCTTATACTCTCGTAAAGCACGTGCCATATTGGAAATGGCCGAAGCACGGGTACGTCCCCAACAACAAAGCTTTGCAATCATCGGGTCATAATGCAAAGAGACCTCAAATCCCGCATAAGCGGCACTGTCAAGACGCAGGTTACGGCCTTCGGGAGCTTCACGGACAGTAATCACACCGGGAGAAGGCATGAAGTTATTCTCCGGATCTTCGGCGTAAATACGACATTCGATCGCTGCTCCGCTAAACTGTATATCATCCTGCTTATAAGGCAACGGATTTCCGGCAGCAACAGTAATCATATCCCGTACCAGGTCAACGCCTGTGCACTCCTCCGTCACAGGATGCTCCACCTGCAAACGGGTATTCATCTCAAGGAAGTAGAAATTCTGATCTTTATCCATCATAAACTCCAATGTCCCGGCACTGTAATAACCTATTTTCTTACAGGCTTCCACAGCTACCTTCAACATCTTCTTTCTCGTCTCTTCTTTCACAAAAGGAGAAGGACTTTCTTCTATCACCTTTTGGTTACGACGCTGGATGGAACATTCACGTTCATACAGATGAACGACATTTCCATACTTGTCTCCCATGATCTGAACTTCGATATGATGCGGATTCTCAATATATTTTTCAATATAAACCGCATCATTGCCAAAGGAGGTCCCTGCTTCGGATTGTGACAAACGGAGAGCTGTTTCCACCTCTTCTTCCGTACGTACCAGACGCATCCCCTTGCCTCCACCTCCCGCAAGTGCTTTCAACATAATGGGGTAGCCGACTTCATTAGCGACCTTCTTCACCTCATCAATGCCCTGTACGGGCGTTTCGGTTCCGGGCACAATGGGTAATCCTGCTTCACGCATAATCTTACGGGCTTCCGTCTTGATTCCCATTTTGGAAATAATATCCGCACTCGGTCCGATAAAAATCACTCCCTCTTCTTCACAACGACGGGCAAAATCCGCATTCTCTGACAGGAAACCGTATCCCGGATGAATAGCGGCTCCGGTCTTTTTGGCAATGGACAATATCAATTCCGGCTTCAAGTAAGAGGTATCTTCCGGCGAATTGGAAATGCAATAGGCTTCTTCTGCATAACGGACGTGCAAAGCCCCGCGATCTACATGGGTATAAACAGCCACTGTCGAGATATTCATCACCCGGCAAGTGCGGAAGATACGCATCGCTATCTCACCCCGGTTGGCTACTAATATTTTCTTTATCATAATCTTTTTCTTTTTAGAAATAAAAACTTAAAAGAGCAATCAAATAATATTAGGCACGGATTACGCGGATTTCACGGTTGCTTTATGTGGTAACCTTTATTCTGCAAGCAGTGTAATCCGCGTAATCCGTGCCTAAATTCAATCCATAAACAAGCCTAAAGCGGTAGGTTAGAATGTTTCTTAGGCGGATTCGATTGCCGTTTGTTGGCAAGCATCTCGAAACTTCGAATCAATCTCAAACGGGTTACCGCCGGATCGATCACTTCATCCACATATCCCAGTTCCGCCGCCCGGTAAGGATTGGCAAACTTTCCGCGATAATCATCCTGAAGTTCTTTCCGTTTCTCTTCGGGTTTCTCGGCTTTATCTATTTCCTTACGGAAAAGGATATTCACAGCTCCATCCGGTCCCATCACCGCGATTTCGGCAGTAGGGAAAGCAAGATTTACATCTCCACGGATATGCTTGGAACTCATCACATCGTAAGCACCACCGTATGCCTTGCGGGTAATAACCGTCACTTTCGGCACCGTAGCCTCGCAATAAGCATAAAGCAGTTTTGCCCCGTTACGGATAATTCCACCATATTCCTGATCGACTCCCGGAAGGAATCCCGGCACATCTACCAGTGTCAGTAAAGGAATATTAAAAGCATCACAGAAGCGGACAAAACGAGCGGCTTTGACAGACGCATTGATATCCAGCGTACCAGCAAGCACCAATGGCTGATTAGCTACCACTCCCACTGTTTTTCCATTCAGGCGGATATAACCCGTCACAATATTCGCAGCATATTCTGCCTGAAGTTCGAAGAAACTATTATCATCAGCCACCGCTTCTATCATCTCTTTTATATTATATGGCTGATTCGGATTGGCCGGAATCAAATCTGCCAGTTCCGGAGTCAGGCGAGTCGGCGAATCGCTGGTCGCTACAAACGGAGGCTCTTCCATATTATTCCCCGGCAGATAGGAGATCAATTCACGAATATAATTGATGCACTCAATATCATTCTCCGCAGAAAGATGGGCTACACCGGACTTTGTCATGTGCACGCCCACTCCACCGAGTTCTTCTTTTGTCACTTCTTCCTGTGTCACACTTCTCACCACATCCGGTCCTGTAATAAACATATAACCGGAGTTTTTCACCATCAGAATAAAATCGGTCAATGCAGGAGAATAAACCGCACCACCGGCACAAGGTCCCATGATCGCGCTAATCTGTGGAATCACTCCGGATGCCATAGAATTACGCAGGAATATCTCGGCATATCCGGCCAAAGAACGTACCCCTTCCTGAATTCGCGCGCCTCCCGAATCATTCAATCCGATGATAGGCGCTCCCATCTGCATAGCCATGTCCATCACTTTGCAGATCTTCTTAGCGTGCGTTTCTGAAAGAGCTCCTCCAAATACGGTGAAATCCTGTGCGAATACATAAACCAAGCGCTTGCCAATCATACCATATCCCGTCACCACCCCGTCTCCGGCAAATTTCTGCTTTTCCATACCGAAATCGGTACACCGATGGGTTACCAACTTATCCAGTTCGATAAACGAACCTTTCTCTAATAATAAATCGATGCGTTCACGGGCGGTCAGTTTGCCCACAGAATGTTGTTTTTCAATGCGAGCGTCTCCGCCGCCTTTTTCTGCTTTCCTGTTCAGTTCTTCCAAGTTGTTAATAAGCTCTTTCATAGGCTGTAGTTATTAAAGTTGTATGTGTGTGTAAAAATAAACAGTAATAAATGAAATCATTGTCATATTGATTACACAAAGGTGCTTTTATATAATGAACGCATCGTGTACGGAAATTGTTAGCATTTATGCCTTAAAACATCTTTTTCTATTTATTCAGGAAGCTTTTTTTGCAGGTTGCGACAACAAATGTCCATGCTTTTCTGTTTATCGCTTATCATTTTTAATAAAACCTATACCCTAACAAAATGAGAACAATTAAAATCTTATTAGCAGCCGGTTTCCTGCTCGTGTTCGGTACAAGTATTCATGCACAGGTACAACGGAATGAAACCTATCTACCCAAATTTGCCATCAAGACCAATGCTCTCTATTGGGCCACTACTACACCCAACTTAGGAATCGAAGTGGGACTGGCAAAGAAACTGACTCTCGACATATCCGGTAATTACAATCCGTGGAAGTTTGGTGACGACCGTCAAATCAAGCATTGGCTCGTTCAGCCGGAATTACGCTATTGGCTCTGCGAACGTTTCAACGGAAGTTTCTTCGGCTTGCACGGACATTACGGAGAAATGAATGTCAGCAATCTGAATATATTCGGAATGGGACATGACCGTTACGACGGCAATCTGTACGGAGCCGGCATTTCCTATGGATACCAATGGCTCATAAGCAAGCGCTGGAGTATGGAAGCAACCATCGGCGTGGGATATGCCCGTCTGGAATATGATAAATATGCCCGTGATTGTAAATGTGAAAAGCTGGGACACAACACCCGTAATTATTTCGGCCCGACTAAAATCGGTCTTAGCTTCATTTATGTCATCAAATAATCGAACTTTCTAAAACTTATAATGATGAAAAGAAAACTTATTTATCTATTTATAGCTCTTGCAGCCACTATTCTGCCGGCTCATGCACAAAAATTCCTGAACGATGCGCTCACTCTCTCAAACGTATCTTTATGGCAACAAGGTAACTCTCTTTATGTCGGCATGACTTTCGACATGAAGAATCTGACAATAGGTTCCGCCCGAAGTTTAAGCCTTATCCCCCTGCTGACGGACGGACAGCATAATGTACCTTTGCAAGAAATCATCGTCAATGGTAAAAGACGCGAAAAAGCATATATCCGCGGTCTGGCAATAACCAAGCAAGAACCAACCGCCATTATCGTTCCTTATAATAAAAGGGAAACTTTTAATTATACGCAGGTGATTCCTTACAAACCCTGGATGGCTAATGCCAGTTTGCAACTTGTAGAGAATTTATGCGGATGCGGCAATTATCAGGAAATGAATGCACAGGAACTGATTACCAATGATGTATCTACCGAAGCCAAACGCTTAAGTGCCATGTCTCCTATCATTGCCTATATCCAGCCAACCGTAGAAGTGGTCAAAAACCGTAGCGAACAATATGAAGCTCATCTGGATTTCCCGGTCAACAAATCGGTAATTCAGACCGACTTCATGAACAATCATGCTGAATTGGTGAATATCCATGCCATGTTTGACAAAATACAGAATGACCGGAACCTGACTGTGAAAGGTATCAGTATCGAAGGTTTCGCCTCGCCGGAAGGACCTCTTGCCTTCAATGAACAGCTTTCCAAAAAACGTGCGGAAGCTTTGAAGGATTATCTGGTCAAGAACGAAAAAGTGTCTTCCAAACTATATAAAGTGACTTTCGGTGGAGAAAACTGGGACGGATTGGTAAAAGCACTCCAATCTTCTTCGATGAAGGAGAAGGAAACATTCCTGAACATCATCAAGAATACGACTGACGATGCCAAACGTAAACAGGAAATCATGCGTGTAGGTGGCGGAGCTCCTTACCGTAGCATGCTGAAAGAGATTTATCCGGGATTGCGTAAAGTGAACTGCAAGATCGACTATACCGTTGTCAATTTCGATGTTGAACAAGGGCGTATCATTATCCGGGAAAATCCGAAATATCTTAGTCTGAACGAAATGTATCAGGTGGCCAACAGTTATCCGAAAGGCAGCAAAGATTTTGTGAATGTATTCGATATTGCCGTACGTATGTATCCTACTGACGCCGTAGCTAACCTGAACGCAGGAGCCGTCGCATTATCACAAAAGGATTTGAATGCAGCAGTGAAGTTTATGGAGAAAGCCGATCATAATACTGCCGAGTTTATAAACAATACCGGAGTCTACAATTTCCTTAACGGAGACATCAACCGTGCCATGGCTGCATTTGAGCAAGCAGCAAAGCTAGGTAACGAAGCTGCCCTTGCCAACTTAAAACAATTACAACAAATTTTAAGTGTGAAGATGAAATAAACAGAAAAATCTATTTATTCAACCGACCAAAGTGGGGCGTTCGTTTGTTATATCAATAATAAACGACGTTCCACTTTTTAAATCTGATAATTATGACCTTGATCCTTGCCGTTATTCCTGTGTTACTGTTGATTATACTGATGGCATTTTTTAAAATGTCAGGTGATAAAAGTAGTATCATTTCTCTGATTGTGACGATGCTGATTGCTCTTTTCGGCTTCGCTTTCTCGGTAGACAATCTGTTTTACTCCTTTTTATATGGAGCATTAAAAGCGGTCTCTCCTATCTTAATCATTATTCTGATGGCTATTTTCAGTTATAATGTATTGTTGAAAACTGAAAAGATGGAGATTATTAAACAGCAATTCGCTTCTATTTCTACCGATAAAAGTATTCAGGTGTTATTACTGACTTGGGGATTCGGAGGTCTATTGGAAGCTATGGCCGGTTTCGGAACAGCAGTAGCTATTCCGGCGGCAATTCTTATCAGTCTGGGATTCAAGCCTATCTTTTCGGCAACGGTGAGTCTGATTGCCAATAGTGTAGCCACTGCTTTCGGAGCAATCGGAACTCCGGTATTGGTATTGGCCAAAGAAACGAATTTGGACGTATTGCATCTTAGTACAAATGTCGTATTGCAATTATCCGTTTTAATGTTCCTGATTCCGCTGGTTCTACTTTTCCTTACTGACTCCAAACTTAAATCGCTCCCGAAAAATATATTCCTGGCTTTATTGGTAGGCGGAGTTTCTTTAGTCAGTCAATATCTGGCAGCAAAATATATGGGTGCTGAATCTCCGGCCATAATCGGCAGTATTCTTTCTATTATCGTAATCGTTGTTTATGGAAAACTGACTGCATCCAAAGAAGAGAAAGCACGAAAAAGCCATCTGAAAACGAAAGATATATTAAATGCATGGAGCATTTATTTACTGATTCTGTTTCTGATTATCCTGACCAGTCCGCTCTTTCCGGGATTGCGTCATACTTTAGAGAACAATTGGATTACGAGAATCAGTCTGCCTATCAATGCGTCCACCGTCAATTATACTATTTCCTGGCTGACTCATGCCGGAGTATTGCTTTTCATCGGTACTTTTATCGGTGGATTGATTCAGGGGGCTAAAGTAAAAGATCTGTTCATCGTTCTTTGGAATACCGTGAAGCAGTTGAAGAAAACATTCATTACGGTTATCTGCCTCGTGGGGTTATCTACTATTATGGATAGTTCCGGAATGATCGCTGTGATTGCCACAGCACTGGCTACGGCTACCGGAAGTTTGTATCCGTTATTTGCTCCGGTTATCGGTTGTCTGGGAACATTTATCACCGGAAGCGATACGTCTTCCAACATCCTCTTCGGAAAGTTGCAAGCAAGTGTGGCAGGACAGATTCATGTTAGTCCGGATTGGCTGTCTGCGGCAAATACAGTAGGCGCTACAGGTGGTAAGATTATCTCTCCGCAAAGTATTGCTATTGCCACTTCTGCCGGAAACCAACAGGGAAAAGAAGGTGAAATACTGAAAGCGGCTATTCCGTATGCATTAGTATATGTAGCGATTACCGGAATTATTGTTTATATTTTCAGTTAATTCCCCAAAAATAGAAGAAGATAATAGTACCGTTAACAAAGCGCGATAAATATTTCCGCTTAGCCATTAGATGGCAAAGCATTCAGCTCATTTTCGTACTGATTTGAACACCAATAAAAACTATAACTCTCTGCCACATTTTTGTCTTTTATTCAAGTATTATACGGGGGAAAACAAAAATGTGGCAGTGCTTATAATCAATGACTTGGTTCTAAAAAAGCGTAGAAATAAGAGAAGTTTACAGAAAACGTATATAGAGTTTTTGCTTTTGGGAGAAGATAAAATGCACTTTCTTTTTAATCATTTGAGTTTTAATATTTTGGATGTCTTGTTTTTATCCTTTTCATCACACTTCGGCCTCAACGCATCTATTTCTTTGTTGTCGGTAAAGATATCTTTTAGATAATCACTGTTTGCTTGCAGTTGAGTAATTTACCGAATGGACAAGTGCTACGTAACTGTTACACAAGTGTAGATGAGTAGTTACTCAAGTGCAACAGATTAACTTATGCGGATGAATTAGCTAAAAGACAAGGAGAAATTAGTAATAGATGCAATAGAACTTATTATATCTTCTGCATAATATAACTAAAACATCTAGTCGTTCGTGATAAGTTGCAAAGGTGGAAAAGTATTAATACTCTATCGCTAGGATATTAATACCTGAATTGTTGGGTATATATACCCAACACATTGGACATATATATCCAACACGCTGCGCATATATCCCCTATATATTGGATATATATATCCAATAATCTATATGAAAGACATTTTCAGAAGTTTAGTGTTGAGTTTATTGCTATAAGCTCTAAATTATCCAGATTTTCTTTCTTCTTTTTGATTTATATTCTTGCTCTTTATCAAAGTCCACAGTAGGAGAACCTGCTGTATCAATGTGGCAGGCTTTTTTATGTTTGTCCCATTCTTCTAGTTGCTTATACCACATGATATACCACTTCATGCGCTTCCGCCAGTTGAGGAACCTCCAGTTTATCCAACATTTTATCTAAAACAGATTCAGGAAGTGCATATTCCCTGCTTTTATTTTGTTGACGCCAAATGTGGTATGGTTGTTCCAGATAGACTATCTTTACTTTTGCACCATAATCAACAAACAAATCAATCAATTGAGTACGCATCTGACGAGTTATGTTAGTAGCATTCCAAACAAAGTCCTGACCTTTGCGGAGATACGTTCTGGCTTCCTCTTTCGCTGTTTGCACTACCCATCCATTCGCAGACTTATCCGTGGGACTCAATTTGTGTTTTCGACGAATGACGTCCAAACTCACCACCGGAACATCTATGCCAGCAGATTGAATATAATAATCCTTCCCCATTCCCGGAAGTCCTGACAACATCGTCACTTCACATTTAAACTGTTCGTGAGGGACATAATCAATATAACTGTCTTCAGTATGGAAGTAATGAAAACGTGCATAATCAGTGGCAAATTCTCTTGGTTTCTTCCAACAATCCTGTTCACGGCAGAAAATCTCAAACAGTTCCAGTGCTTCCAGCAGTTCATTCTTATCTTCACAAATGCGTCCTCTGATATCAGCATCGGCCAACATCTTTAGCAATGAAGTATCTACCCGTAAAGAAGCTTCACAGAGTTTCTTCACAGAGTCAGGCTTCTCCATCAGCCAAACAGGTAATCCATGGTACCGGACTAAAGATGCAATCTGTTCCCGGATATGGAATGGAGCAGGACAATCCCGGTATAATATAGTGCGTACAGTGTACTCTCCTTTTCTGGCATGTCCTTTAGCAGATACCCGCCCCTCTCCTTCATCCACGGAAGTTGAACGTTTTTCAACATCATGCAACAAGGCAGATGTCCAAATAAGTTCTTTCTCCAAAGTAGAAAGAGAATGATAAGCGGAAGACTGTTGCAATGCCTCCAACACCATACGGGTATGTTCGGCTACACTTCCCTCGGCATGATAACGAATATCCTGCTGAACAGTATTCATTTCGTACACCCACTCGAACTGTTGTTCGAGTGAGCACCACGATTTATCTTCCTATCAATTTCCAATTCATCTTTATTCCTCCTTTTCATTATTAAATTCCCAAACAAGCGGGGCACGCTTCCAGTTACGTGTCCAATGCTCGTCTGTTTTAACATGTCCTTTCCGCACATACTTAAATACATTATGTGCAAATTCGCTTACCGGATATTCTCCGACATTGCGGCTGACTACTCCCTCACGGGTACAAACCTCTTTCGTCCACGGATCACAAGAGCCGAAGATAGCCGGTTCTTGTGACATACGGATGATTTCCTGTTTTAATAGTTCCGGTGTCAAACCGGAAACAGACTCTATCTTCAACTCCGGAACAGTAGGAAAGTCGAATAAAGCTGCATAAAACTTTACTTCTTCCCATGACAGCCACTGATCCATACAACGGACTGCAAAGACATAAAAATGCGTTTCTAATCGCTGATATTCTATGGAATGTACGGCATATAGATTCTCTCCAAAGATTTCTATATCACCCAAATCATTCTTTATCAATTCCCAACGCTCACGCAGTTGCCTCGTCCAAGGTGAAGTAGTAGGAGCAGCATGCGAACGGGCAAAAACACCCCACTGACTTAAACAATTATTCTCTCCATCCAGCTTCTCGGTATGCACCAATGTCCGAATCCGTTGGATGTCCTCCCAATACGTATGGTTAATCCGATCGTCACTAGTCGTTCCGGGAGAGAACGGATAGTGATAAGTGCGACCATATTTCTCTGATATCATTTCTTTCTTTTTTTAATTAAATACTAATTTCTTTCATCGTATCACTCCTTATTCATTCGAACGATGCGAGGCATAAATTTACCCTGCACTTCCACCAGCGTTTCCTGCGTATACATCACTCTGTCAATATCCTTATATGCCAACGGCATTTCTTCCACGCTCCCACCAATCAAAGTCACTCCCGCCTGCGACAGTAGTTTCTTCAAAGACGATTGCGTAAAACTATCTTTTGCCTTCTGGCGGGACATCGCCCTGCCGGCTCCATGAGAAGCCGAATTTAAAGCAGCTTCCATCCCTTTGCCACAAACCAGATAACCTGCAGTAGCCATGCTACCGGGAATCAATCCCGCTTGTCCTTTCTGTGCCGGAGTAGCTCCTTTGCGATGCACGATTGCCATACGCCCCGGTGCTATTTCCTCTCTCCAAGCGAAGTTATGATGGTTGTTGACATTAGCGAGCGGCTTCAACCCTAATGCTTTCGCCAAATTCAAATGAATCCGCTCATGACAGGCACGGGCATAATCGCCTGCCAGATTCATACTCATCCAATACTCCTGCCCCGCTTCAGTGTTTAAATCCAGCCAGGCAAAATGCTGTGCTTCACGGGGAAGCCTGCACACTTCACGTGCCAACAGGCTGTAATGTTTGGCAATGGCAGCTCCCAATCCTCGTGAACCGGAATGTGACAACAATGCCAGATAATTTCCTTCCGGAAGATTCAACACGTTATTTTCTTGCAGAGCGATCTCGCCGAACTCCACAAAATGATTGCCACCACCGGAACTCCCCAGTTGACGTACTGCCTTTCCATGCAAATCTCTCAACAAAGGCGTCAAACGAAATTCTTCCCTATCCAACACCTCATGTTCCTGCTCAAAAACCAATCCGCCATCCATACCGAAATGGGTGAAATCTTTCAAGGCTTCTTTCATCTGATAGGTATATCGTTTCAGGAAGTCGGCGCTGGCATCAAATATCGTCAGGCTCATCCGACAACCGATATCAACACCTACGGCATACGGAATCACTACATTATCCGTAGCAAGCACTCCACCGATAGGT
This sequence comes from Bacteroides sp. BFG-637, assembly GCF_024793605.1. Lineage (NCBI taxonomy): Bacteria > Pseudomonadati > Bacteroidota > Bacteroidia > Bacteroidales > Bacteroidaceae > Bacteroides > Bacteroides sp. BFG-637. The sequence continues at coordinate 5,757,533 of NZ_JANUPD010000002.1, forward strand.
AACCCGTATCCAGCATGAGCGTCAGGCATCAATGCTCCGGCCACCGTTACAGGTAAGCGCATAGCCAGGTTCATCTGTTGTTTGGCAAGCGTTTCGATAAATTTACCTCCATAGGTTTTATACATCAGCGGCTCATCCAATAAATCATAAGCTATAAACTCTTTCGCTATGATAGTAGGCGAAAGGCGTTCGGCCAGCTTATTCCAAATTTCATTATTTTTGTAAGATTCGGGATGCTCGAGTATATCGCTCAATGTCATTTCAATCTGTTCTTTAGTGTCGTATTTGCAATGTTTGCTCACAATGTTCACTACCAGACTACGGGCAACATTATCCCGGTATCCCAGTTTGCTTAAATCTTTTAATCGTATTCCCATACTCTTTTTCGTTCGCATACAGCATTCCCTGTCGGCCTCACCGGCAGACAACAATGCAATACACGTGATACCAATGCTTTGGATATGGATATGAAATACCCCACCATCGCATTGAAGTGATTAATTTAAAATATAAAAAGTGATTGCAGGACTAATCAACGATTGCCGCTTATTTGTAGAATTGCGGTCAATATAAGAACCATAGGTTCAGTGTAAAAACAATAAGTTGCAAAGCCTCATCCTCCCGACGAGACAACTTAGTCCTAATTTGAAAATATTATAGCTCCAACATAATTAATACCCTTTCCATCTGTTTTTAAAGGGTGAATACTCATTTTATCGCGGCAAAAGTAGTGCTTATTTTTATTTCCTCCAAAGAATAATAGACAAATTTTAGCGTTCAGTAACTATCCGAGGGAAGTTTTGCCAAGAGTTTCTGTCAAATTGCTATTTTTTACTCCCTTTATATCCCCTATCTTTGCAACAGAGAAAACAAAAAGAAAGAATAGTATATGAAACTAATGAAAGGTTTATTGAGTGCTTTTGCCGTTGTATTGGCAACCACAGCTTGCGCAGGCAACAGCGGAGAAAATAAAAAGAGTAATGAATCAACTAAGGAGGACAATAAAATGGAAGTAGTAGCATTAAATAAAGCAGATTTTTTAAAGAAAGTATATAATTATGAAGCCAATCCGAACGATTGGAAATTTGAGGGCAGCCGTCCTGCGATCGTAGATTTCTATGCTACCTGGTGTGGTCCATGTAAGGTGATGCACCCGATTCTGGAAGAACTGAGTAAAGAATATAGCGGTAAAGTAGATATCTATCAGATTGATGTGGACAAAGAACAAGATCTGGCAGCGGCATTCGGTATCCGCAGCATCCCTACCCTATTGATGATTCCGATGAAAGAGGAACCTAGAATCATGCAGGGAGCTATGCCCAAAGACCAGCTTAAAAAAGCAATTGATGAATTTCTTCTGAAACAAAATAACGAAGCAAAGTAATAGACTTCGACTTTTTTCTCGTCATGGTGACTGCCCTCTATTCGTCTTTTGAAGATGGATAGAGGGCTAGTTCTAATTAGGCTCATTATAGTTTTCTCTGAACACCGTCGTCACCAACAACGTAATAAACCCCATTGTCTATCAATACAGCCCGTCCACGTTTTTTCTTCCAATTCTCCTTATTGTCAACATTGACAGCGATGACTTTACCATTATAAAAGGTTGAAATATCCTTGAAGATAGTGTGCCCCACAAGGATGTGTTTTACCATATAACGATCCAACATCATTTGTAAAGAGTCCTGTACCAACGGTTTATACTTGGGATCTTCTCTCACCAGGCCGCGATACCAGATCGGACCGTCATTGCCATACAGAAAATCAGTCAATGGAGAAAGTGCCTTACGCTCTTTTTTGCTCATGAAAAGTGCCCGGCTCATTTCCTCATTTACAGTGGGGATATTCAATTCCTTATCATAGAATAATTTTCCTAATCCGGCATGTACATATAAATCGGTTCCAATGATTTGCATTGTATTACGTGTTGCAAGCCAACGCCCCAATTCGGTATTTGTGCCGAATAATGAAGGATATTCCACTCCCAGTTTTTCTGCCAGCAATTTATATTTATCTTTTGTATAGCGAAGATCGTTGGACAACACCAGAGCCTCATGGTTTCCCAAAAGGAAAGAGACATGACCTCCTGCTTTAGCCGCTTCGTCTTCCAATTTATAGAACAGCCAAAAAATCTGCAGTACATCCTTGCCACGGTCAAAAATATCTCCGATAATCACCAAATGATTGCTACCGAAATTCCATTGATAGTTATCATTAATCACTCCATTTCCTTGCAACAGACTAATCACACAATCCAGCCGCCCATGAGGATCGGACATCACAAAAACTTTTTCCGGACGGGTATATTGCCACTCCGGTCTTTTTAATGGATGGAGTTTTACATCAAACGGATACCGTCCCTCATGATCCGTCACACGGAAACTGAAATCTTTAGGTAATGTCGCATAAGTCTTATCTGTAATCCGTCCTTTCTTATTGACATTAATAACCCGTGTACTACCGTCTGCCTGATAGAGTATATAGGGTCCGTCACCAGACAATTTCTCTTTTTTCTCTTTCTTCTTATCTCCTGAATGATAAGTTCCGGCCTGAATGCCGGAACTTATTAAAACGAGAACAAGAGTGGAAAGAAATAATCTCAAAAAACGAGTGCTCATATTCTTTTCTTTCTTGAAGTTTATTTTTTAATCGTTACTAATTCTCCTTCGTCATTGATGGCTTTAATATCATCCCCTTCAATAACTACGGCACGAGTTTCTTTTTCAAAAGCCTTGGGATGATTGACACAAATATCATATACCTTTTTATCATAGGTATACTTCACACGACTATTTTCCGTATGACCGATAATAATACGTTTGACATCATATTGAGCCAGAAGTTTATCTACATCCGCTTCTTTTATCGGACTGTACTCACTGCCAGTCTTAACCATTCCGCGATACCACAACGGACCGTTATAACTATCACTATAAAGGAAATCGGCAATCTCCGGATATTGTTTTTTCCGTTCCTCTTTTGAAAGGTAAATGCTCTTGCTCACCAGTTCATTGATTTCGGGAATCGTCTCTTCGCGTTCCATAAACGCCTTACTCAATCCTGCATGAACATAAAGGTTTTCACCTACAATCTGAATGGTGTTTTTAGAACGCAGCCAGTTACCCATCACATTCGTCAGTCCCCACATCTTTCCATAGGTCATGTTCATCGCTCTTTGCGAAAGAGTGTTGTACTTGGCATACGTATATTTCAGATTATCACGCATTATCATTTCTTCGTGATCCCCCAAGATGGTTGTCACTCTGCCACCAACGGCTTTCGCCTCAAATTCCAATTTGTATATGAGCCATAAAATAGGAAGCACGTCTGCCCCACGATCGAAAATATCACCATCAATCACCAAATGGTTACTGCCATATATCCATTCATATTTATCATTAATCACTTCCCCTGTTTTCAGAATAGCGGCAAACAAGTCGAAACGCCCGTGAAGGTCGGATACGGCAAATGTTTTAGCATACTCTGTACGGTCTTCCCATGCCGGACGTTCAAAATTCTCAATCTTATTAATGGGTACCTGAAAAAGGAGTTGATTATCATCCGAATACACATCCAGTTTCAATCCGGCCGGTAATCCGGACTCTTCACGAATGTTCAATGCATTATCTTTAGTCACTTCCAGAATTTTAAGTTTACCGTTTTCATAGAAAAGGTAAGGACCATCATTACGGAAATGAGTGATTTCAGCTATATCCGGTCCCACGGGAGTCAGATCTTCCCCGCACGAATAAAAGGCCGTGATGAACAAACCCAAAAGGAAATAGATGCTATATATCTTTTTCATAATTTCTATACGTTAATGCGTTAATTAATGCAATTCATATTCCGGATTCTGAACCATATTCTCATTGTACTCCATTTCGTGGTTAGGAACAGGAAGAACGATTTTATAATAACTCCAATCAAACTCAACTGCTTCATTGGGAACTTCGCTCAAATAGTCTTCACGTATCACTTTCTTGTTGTTTCTAAGCAGATCAAAGAAACGTTGTCCCTCGCCCCAGAATTCAATGCGACGCTGTTCAAGCACCAGATCCAAATTTATGTCTTCGTCCGCCACAGCATCCAGGTCCTTGCCCGTACGTGCATAAATCGGTTTCAGATACTTGCGCGTATTAGGTATATCATTCTTCTTAACCGCAGCTTCAGCCGCATTCAGATAGAGTTCCGACAAACGGAAAACCGGGATATTGGCATCTTCATACGATTTAGAACCTTGTGCCGGATATTTCAAACAATAAGGTTTACTGCTACTTGCCGTAGAAACCATCTGACTACGGACGTCATCGGAATTATCTTTCATGTAGTTTTTCCAATACTTTTCGGTAGCTATCAGATTATATTTCGTGCTAAGATAACCGATGGATGATTTTCCCGGACTATCAGTTGTCAGATTCACAATTTCGAACAACAGTTCACTATTGAACGGAGTAGCCCATATCTCGGCATATTCATCATTGGTCCACAACTTATAGCCTTGTTTTTCGGCACCTTTGACAGCTTCAGCAGCCACATTATACGCCTCACCGTCATTACCCATGTAGAGGTAAACCCGGCTCAATAATGTCATAGCCGCCCATTTATTGATTTTACCCTCTTTCTTTACCGGACGAAGCAGTTTCACCGCATCTGTCAGGTCGTCTGTGATGGCCTTATAACATTGGGCAGTCGTATTGCGGGAAGGTTTGATATTCTTATCTTCTACCACTTTATCAATAATGGGCACAGCCAATGATGCCCCGTTATCTTTCAGATAAGGATACCCGTAAATACGTGTCATATCGAACAGCAACAAAGCACGTATTGCCAAAGCCTCTCCTTTCAAATCATTATAATACTCCTGCTCTGTCAGTTTCTCCAGTTTCGGAGTTGTAATTTCCCGATCGGGAACAAGCTTTATCTTTTCAATATCCCTGAATAAAATGTTCAGGTTCTTACCAATACCGTAGTACATTCCCCAGAAGCCACTAGGTCCATTCGTCTTATTATACTTGAATGTATAGAAACTGACATTGGTGCTGGAAGACTTATAAGATTTCATGTCATCTCCCCTCAAATCACCATAGCAGAACATATCCGCTCCATAATAACTGGATGACTGCATACTGCTGTATGCACCGTTCAGCACAAATTCAAAATCCCTTAATTCGGTCAATGAACCGTCGGTTTCTATAGCTGTGGAAGATTGCAAATCTAACCAGTCATTTCCGCAACTACTCAATAAGGTTGCAAAGACACCTAAAGCTATATATTTTATCTTTTTCATACTTATTCATTTATAGATTAATGCACTTAGAATTTCACTTCCAAACCGAATGTATAGGTTCTCATCGGAGGAGTATCCCAACTAGGTGATGAACCCGATTCGGGGTCAATATAATCGTATGCCGCCCAAGTTAGCAGGTTATTGCCCGATGCATACAGACGTATATTGTCTATACCCACTTTCCGGGTCCATGTCTTCGGCAGTGTAAAGCCGAAAGTCAGATTCTTCAGACGAACATAATCTCCACTATATAAACGGCGTGTCGTAGCATAGTCTGTCATTGATATAGATCTACCGATCACAAAACGTTCAATGTTAGTTTCATCGCCCTCCTTCTGCCAGCGTTTCCGGTAATAAATAGGAATGTTCAGTGTTCCGTTGCCACCATGTTCCAGTTTGCTTGCCGAGCCGTCATAGTTCCATGCTCCAAAAGAGAAATTCACGTTAAAATTCAGATCAAACCACTTATAAGAGATGCTGTTACCCAGTCCACCGGTGATAGTAGGATCGGCACATTGCAGTATCACTTTTTCCGCACTACGAGGATCTTTAGTAGTTTCTTTGTTCAGGTTTCCATTTTCATCCGTCGTATTCTTATAAAACATCGGTTCGCCGTCTGCCGGGTCGATGCCTGCAAATTCAATCATGTAATAGGTAGAATAGGGCAAACCGACCTTATGAATAGATGTCCCGCTGGTTACTTGTTTCAAATCTCCGTCCAACTTCAGGATTTTATTGGCATTATGTCCCAGATTCAAACTGGTGCTCCAACGAAAATCTTTTGTCTCGATATTAGTTGAACGAATTTCCAATTCATATCCCTTGTTTTGTAATTTACCAATATTGGCAAGATAACTGGAGAAACCTGTTGCAAGAGATAATGGACGGCTGTAAAGCAGGTTTTTCGTTGTACGGACATAATATTCAAATGTAACATTCAGCCTGTTGTCGAAGAATCCCAAGTCGATACCGGAGTTGAAGTTGTAGTTGGTTTCCCAAGTCAGTTCCTTGTTTTCCAGTTGCGACTGCGTGATACCCGGATTGTCATTATAATTACTGGTCAGACTGCTCAATCCCATATAGCCATAATAAGAAGACGGCAATGTTCCGTTCACACCGTAAGAGACTCTAAGTTTCAGGTCACTTAACCAGTTCTGAAGAGGTTTCATAAAACTCTCGCTACTCACTCTCCATGCACCGGACAATGACCAGAAATTTCCCCAACGATTCTCTCTTGCCAATCGCGAACTTCCGTCTGTTCTCCAACTCGCTCCCAGATAGTATTTGTTGTCATAGTCATAGTTGGCACGTGTGATATAAGAAACAATACGCGTCGTACTGTTAGAACCTCCCATACTCTGATACACTACACCATTGTTCACTTCCGGTTTATCCCAGCGTGCAAAATTAGAGATAGTAGTTCCCAGCCCATCCGACTCCTTACTGTTGATTTCATAACCAGCCAAAAGGTCCAGATTATGTTTTTTCTTGATCTTTGTCTGATAAGTCAGGATATTAGACCATGTCATATTGGTAATATCATTGTAATCCTTGCTGAAACGTCCGTTATCATCGTCACCGTCACTGGTGCGCGGGTCTTTCCATGCACGAGACTTATTCATCACAAAATCATAGCTGAATGTAGACGCAAACTTGATTCCTTTCCAAATATCGAATGATGCATATACAGTATTGAAAGAACGAGTCGCATATTCTCTCTTAAAATTATAAGAATTTGATAACATCGGGTTACGGTCATCCAATTTGATTAATGCACGGTTCCAAGTGCCGTCTTCATTCCATATAGGGTCAGACGGTGTGGCTCCATTACGTGTACCGTAAATTGGAGAAGTATACGATGTACCCTCCGAATAAGTATCCTGATTCACTTTGGAGAACTGTATCTTTGCACCGATATTCATCCATTTAGCCATCTGATAGTCTACATTCAAACGTGCAGAAATACGTTCCAAACCGGAGTTTATCGTAACACCATCCTGCTTCCATATAACCAATGGACGTATAGTATTTAATCTTTTCCTGTCCGCCGGAAGCTGAAAACTCGTAATTCTGGTGGCTACCATTACGGAACAAATAATCATCCCAGTTCACAAAACCACACCAAGGAATCGGTGCATACTGGTCAATATTCGAATCGGCATAAGCCCATGCTTCATTCTCGGTCATTCCCTGATGAAGTCCTACCTCATCATCGGTCTTACCGCTATAAGTTAAAGCATAATTCCGAAGCCCCTCGTGAATCAGGTTACGACGTTCCTGTCCGCCCATCAATTCGCGGAAAGGCATGGCAAAATTAGAGAAGCCCCAATCCGATTTCAATTTAAAGACCGGTTTACCTGCTTTTCCTTGTTTCGTGGTAATAATGACAACACCATTCGCTGCACGCGAACCATAAAGTGAAGCAGCAGCGGCATCCTTGATAACAGTGATGCTCTCAATATCCGATGTATTCAAGGTAGACATTACATCCAAACCGGAATCACTACCGGATGCACCAATATTACCTGACAATACGGGAATACCATCCACCACATACAGCGGAGAATTGGAGGCATTGAACGACCCCATACCACGGATACGGATGGACGTTGACGAACCCGGTATACCCGAACCGGTATTCACGCTAACACCGGGAGCCGCACCCTCCAACATCTGTTGGAAAGATACATTAGGCACATCTTTCACAGCATCTGTCTTTACGATACTGGCAGAACCTGCATAAGCCGATTTCTTGAAAGTACCATATCCCGTTACAATCACTTCGTCCAACAGGTTATTATCCACTTTCAGGATTATACTCATCGGCTTGCCGGGAGTTGCAACGACTTCCTGTGACGTATAACCGATATAAGAAACCATCAGAGTCACTTTCTTGTCTGTAACTTCCAGATGAAAATTACCGTCCATATCAGTCATCATACCGTTAGTTGTACCTTTCACGATGACATTAGCTCCGATTATCGGCTCTCCACTATCTTCAATTACTTTCCCTGTAATCGTATATTTCTCACGTGCAACAGTTTCCGTCCTAACGGGTTCAGCCTTACGGATGGCAATTACTCCATCATGAACTGTATAAGTCAGTCCGCTATTTCGCAGGCATTTGTTTAGCACTTCAGAAATCAGCTCATTCTTCACATCCAGATTTTCCACTCTGACTTTCTTCGCATCATTTGTGCTGTAGATAAAGGTAAAGTCCGTTTGTTTCTGAATTTCCCAAAGAACCTCATTCAGTGTTACATTTCTGAATTTGGCTGTAACCGTGGTCTGTGCGAATACAGATGCGCGCATCAGCCCTGAAGTCGTAATACAGAGAAAAAGGAACATCATACAAAGACGTTTTCCATATTTCCCAAATCTGGCAACATTACGTAGTTTTTCCATAAAACAGGGATTAATGATTAGTGAATATTTTGATAGTTTTTCCTTCTACTGTGACAGTTACTCTACCCGTTTGCTCCAACAATTTCACCAATGGGGTAATCTCATTATAGCGGTTAACATAGCAACCGAAGCGTAACTCCTTGGTCGCCTCATTCTCATAGACTACATCCATATCATACCATCTGGCAAGAGTTTTCATGATGTCGTCCAACCGCTGATCTTTGAAATTGATCTTTCCATGTATCCATGAAGTATAAAATGCAGTATCTACATTGCGTACATTGATCTGGTTGCTGCCCGGAGTAATACAAGCCTGTTCCGATGGTTTCAAAATCCGGTTACTTCCATTTTCAGTCTGTACTTTTACAGAACCGCTGACAAGTGTAGTCTGATATTCTTCGTCTGGGTAAGCTGATATATTAAAAGTAGTTCCTAATACTTCTATTTTCATCCCTTTGGTTTGCACGATAAAAGGCTGTCCGGTTTTGCTTACTTCAAAATAGGCCTCTCCTTCCAGTTCTACCAAACGGCGATCCTGTGCAAACTGAACAGGGAACCGAATGGAACTCATGGAATTCAACTGTACTTTACTTCCATCGCTCAACGTCAGCTGATATTCACCACCACGAGGAACATTTACCTTATTATATGCAAGTTTCTCGGATGTCCGGGCGGGAGCCTGCTGATAATTCAATGCTATAGAATCCACCTGAATGACTGTACCGTCTTTTTCTTTCAATTCCACACCGGAGGTGGACTTCAAATCAATTGCTTCTCCATTATCCAGAATAAGAACGGCTTTCTTACCACCCGGAACAATTTGCTCCGTTGCTTGAGATAACGGCTGGGGTTCATTACCGCTCTTATATATTGCAACAGTAGCAATAGCCACCGGAAAGATGAAAATGGCAGCATATTTACATATATTCAATATCCGGTTTCTGAACCGATGGCGTTGGATTTTTCTTTGCACTCCCTCCCATCCGTCCTCTGCATGGAAAGTTTGCCGCTTCTGCATATTCTGCTTTATGTTCTCTTCTTTGCAGATTTCCTGAAAAAGGCGTTCGTTTTCGGGTGATTCATTTCTCCACCGGGTCAATACCGCCTGTTCCTCTTCCCCAATTTCATCAGATAAGTATCTGGCAATGAGTTTTGCAATATAGAAATGTTGGTTTATCATAATTCACATGTTTTAATCGTTGTTTATACTAAAACAGGTGAATTGAAAATCAGGGTGTATTGAAAATGTTTTTTTTAAAAAGAAACTATAAAAAGTAAAAAACCAAGTAATAATAGTCTTTCAAATATACACGTAATTTACGGTAGGCAATCTTTTTCTGGGAGTGTACCGTTTCGCCGGAAATATTCAGTGTTTCAGCAATTTCCGGATTGCTTTTTCCTTCAAGCGCCAGTTGCATAATGCTTTTCATTTGTGGTGGCAGTTTTTCAATGGCCTCCACCAATATCCGGTAACTTTCTTCTGCTATGACCTTGTCTTGAAAAAAAGAATCTTTACTCATTTCCAAAACTTTCTGTGCATACTCGTTCATTACCTTGGTATGCTCCAATTCATTCAAAGATTTATTGCGTACTGACGTATAGAGGAATGATTTAATCTGATGCACATACATGAAATCATCGCGCAACTGCCACAACTTCACAAAGCACTCCTGAACAATATCAGCCGCTAATGCATCATTTTCGACATACTGATTAGCAAACATACATAGAGATATGTAATATTTGTCGAATATAGAACGAAACTGCGTCTCATCAGTTAACTTAATACTAATATAGTCTGTTGTGCCAATCACGTATTCTTTATTTTGGTTACAAATATACCATTTGAAAATTATGTAACCAAACAAAAATGAAAAATCACAATCTTTGTTTCATTACAAAACCCTCAAAAAAGTCGTCCCGGTAACTATTACCAATAGCAATTTCATACAATTTTATAAATATATCATTATTGTCAAATGATTCGATGTGATCGGTATTGACTATATAGGATTTATTCACCCGCAAAAAAATAGATTTGGGTAATAAATCGAATATAGCTTTCAGACTCATGCGAGTAATGATACGCTGGTCGTTCAGTTGAAGAATGACGTAATCTTTCAATCCCTCAATAAAAAGGATATCGGAGAAATTCACTTTGAAATACCGGCGTTCTGCCTTTACGAAGAAATATTCAGCGGCAACAATCGTTTCGATAGCTTCTTTCTCTTCTTTCAATAATAGAGAATGGTAGGATAACGCTTTATCCACTGCCTTTTGAAAACGTTCCGCTTCGACAGGCTTGATCAGATAGTCGATTGCATCTACTTCATAGCTATCCAACGCATATTCTGTATAAGCTGTGGTGAAAATAACCAGTGTCTTTTTGGAAATCGTACGGGCAAACTCTATTCCTGTAATCCCGGGCATCTGAATATCCAGAAAAACCAGATCGACTGCCTGTTGCTCCATAAAGTCGGAAGCAGTTGCAGCACTGTTAAAACTGCCTATCAACTGGAGGCTATCGAGTTCGTCTATCAATAACTTCATGGCCTCACGTGCCAAGGGTTCATCATCTACAATGATACAATTCATAATGTTATACTTAAAATTACAGAATAGAGATTTTCATCTTCTTTTTGCTCCAACTTATAATGTTCAGGATACAGTAATCCTAACCTACGCTGAATATTGGCAAGTCCGATTCCACCGACTTTACCCTGCCGGACTGCAACAGCCGGTTTAGAATTCTCACACCGGAATTCCAACCGGTGAGCATCCACCTTAAAAAAGACATGGACATACGAAGAATGCTCACTATCAAAACTATGTTTCACCGCATTTTCCACAAAAGGAATGAATAATAAAGGCTGAATCCAAATGGAATCCACTTCTCCCTCCTGCCTCAACGTAAACTGGAAATTGTCACGGCGTATCTTTTCCAAATTCAGATAGTCATTCAGGAAACGGATATCCGAAGCCAACGAAACTCTTTCACGCGAACTGTCATTAATCTGATACCGTAGCAAATCTTCCAGTTTGAAAAGTACTTTGGAAGCTTCTTCCGGACTTTTCTTTATCAGGACATTGGCATTATTCAGCATATTGAAAAGGAAATGCGGATTGATTTGATTCTTGAGAAATGTCAGTTCGGATTGCAAAGTAGTGGACTCGAGTTCGTCAATGCGCAGATTGTAGCGAAGCCAATGGGTAAACAGAGATATTGTCGTGGAACCTGCCGTGAGAAATCCGATAGTGAGCAACCCGGAAATCACATTGATAGCAGTTGTATACGGATCAGGATTACCCGGCAGAATCACCTCGAAAAGCAATCCTTGAGTAACCGAAAGAAAGATAATCACTGCTATATTTGTAGCTAAAGCCGCCAGCACATACCTCCCCCAACGATTCTTCAGCAAAAGACAGGGAACCAATAAATATAAATTGACATATATCACTATGTTCATTGATGCAAAATACACAAAGCATCCTCCCAAACGACGCCAGAGGGAAACACCCTGCAAAGGCTCATACCCAAAAACATTGATGGCAATCAACAAGAGCACCGCCTGTAACAGCAAATGCCTGTATATCCTGTAATGAGGACTCAACAGAAAAGAGGGGACTGTCAACTCTTTTATGCTTTTATCATTCCGGTTTCTGCCCGTCCTGCCTTTATCATCTTCTTTCCATCCCATCATTCGCCTCCTTTCAGTTCCAGTTGTATACTACATTCCGTCAATAATAGCCCGTAACGATTGCCATACAGCAAGTTCAATCTCTGCCTGATTTGTTCCAGCCCTCTATCCGCCGACAGATTGACTTCCGGACAAAGGCAAGTAAACCGTATCGTGCCCTGTTCCGCTTTCAGATGGATATTCAAAGAAACAGGAGCCGATACCTGCTGTTCACTTATCTGCTCCACTATATGTTTCACAAAAGGAACGAAAAGCAAGGGCGGAACCAACATCCGGTTCACGTCTCCTTCCGAAGTAAACAAGTAGCTGAACCGGGGCTGAAAATTCTGTTCCAATGTCAGGTAGTTGGTAAGGAAAGTAATTTCACTGCCAAGCAAAACTTTGGCCCTACTGCAATCATAAAGTTGATAACGGAGCAACTGGCTTAATTTCATCAATATCTTCGAGGCCGTTTCCGGATCGTCCTGCGTGAGTTGTCCCGCACGATGCAGTGTCTTGAAAAGGAGTTCGGGACTCACCTGTTCCTTCAACTGCTCCACTTCCGACAGCACATGGGCTTTTTCCATTTGCGAGACACGCTGATGGTCTACCATCCACTCTTTCAAAAGCAACGTCACCGCCCCTCCTATCATGCAGAGCGTGGTCAGCAAGAAGGAAGAAATATAATCCATTATCATAGGTAGCGAGAAGTAATATTTCCGCACCTGAAGCTCCGGCCAATTTGAGAAAACAGTATATTCCGTTACCATCTGCATTACGAGTGCGGCTATCATGGCCGCAGAGAGCAGTGACAGATAAGCCAGATAACGTCTTTTCAGCAAATATTGCGGAAATAAGTGAAAAAGATTCAGATAGATCACGGCAAGATAGGCGAGCAGGTACAAAAAGGTAAACACATAAACCCATCCCCCCAATACCTCCCGGTAGTCTATAAAAATAATAAAGACCTGATTTAAGGAAATCACACTTAATATGGCAACAAGCAGCAGATAACGCCCCCATCGAAGCTCCGGGCTTGTGAGAAATCGGTACAATAAGGTGGATTCTTTACTTGCCGTAGCAGTTTCAGTTATCATTCATTTTATATTTAAAAGACGAAGATAGAACTTTTCCAGTTAGAATTCAAGTTTATAACTCACATTTGTCAATACCGTAGAACCATCAGTCGCATCTATTTTCCCGGTTTTCACATTATATTCATGCCCGTAGTGTTCTTTTGCTCCGGTAAAGTTTAGTCCCTTCACGGCAAATTCATGAGATACTTTCCGTTTGTTAATGCGATAACTGACTGTATAATTACCGATAAACATGGGCGAATACTGTTTGGAGAATGCTTTCGTTTCATCATACTGCACTTCCTTGTCCGGATGATTCATCGTTGCTTCCCTATCGAAAGGAGAATAGCGGTCGCCTCCTTGCAGAGTCAGTTTCAGGTTGACACTAAGGATATTCTGCTTGTTGCGTCCCAGCATCCATTCCTTGCCAATCAGTCCGTTGATGACATAATTACGGTTGAACTTCGTGTTATACCATACACCGTCTCCACCGCGGTAACGGGAGTCGAACCAAGAGCCCGAAATCATGTAATAAAGTCCTTTCTCCAAAAAACGTTCAAGGGTGATGTCAATTCCCACATTACGCCCTCTTCCTTTATTGACCAATGCATCTTCTACGTAGAAGTCGGAGCGGTTGAGTACGGAGTACGAACTGTCTGCCATTACAGGTACGTCGTGAAGTAACTGGATATAAGGTTCTATTTTCAGATTCATGCGGTCGGAAATCTTGTAACCGAAGGACAACATGAGGTGCTGTGCCTTAGTAAAATCCAAGTCTTTGTTGACGGACTTATTTTCCGTCCCTTTCATTTTCACGAAATAGACATCCATTTTCTCCATGCGGCTGTACATACCGTAAGCAAGCGCAAAGGTAGCTTTCGGAGCAGTCTGCCATTTCAGTCCCACACGGGGTTCGACAGACCATTTGCTGTTCAACGTCAGCAACTGCCCGTAGATACCGGCATTCAGTGTCCACCGTTCGCCCAATCCTACGGAAGAGCTGTTGTAGGCGGAAATCAGGCTGGTGTTGCCGTTGCCTTGAGATACGGTTTCCAGTGATTGGGCTTCATAAGGAGCAATGGACAGATTCATATCATAAAACATAGCGGTGTAGGTAAATCCTGTCTTATTGGTAAACCGGTTGCTGAATTTACGGTTGAAAGTGGTCGTCAGTATCAGGTTCGTATGTTTCGACTCGAGATCCATATAGGGAGTGGACTCCAAAGCATGATTGAACAAAGATGCCCCTCCGTCCAGTTGCGAATAGGTGGCGGCAACGGTCGTTCTCAATGATGCGTCATTATTGAAGAAATAACGGTGGCTGATACCTCCGGCTGCCATATACTGTTTGTCTTTCGATTCGCTACGGTCACCCAGATACTCCCATTTCTCTGTGTCACGTTCCATGTCGCTTTTGAACTTATCTATCAGGCTGGTTCCCCAGACGGAGAATGTTCCGGCTTTCCTTGTCGGGAAGTTCAGCTTGAAGTTCAAGTCCTGATAATCCATTGTCCCTCCGTCAAGATTCAGCAGTCCGGTGGTAGAGTAACGGTAATTGAAGATATAAGATGCCTTATGCTTCTTGCTCAACGGGCCTTCGGAAGCAACATCAATCCCCATGATTCCCACCTGAATCGTGTTTTCATTCTTTTGATTGTTACCGTTGCGCAGCTTCATATCGAACACGCCGGATACGGCATTTCCATATTCAGCCGGAAAAGCTCCGGTGAAGAAATCGGAATTTCCGAGCACTTGCGAACTAAGGGAAGAAAGGATTCCTCCGCCCAACGTAGCGATATCGGCAAAATGATTCGGATTGGGGATTTCAACATCTTCCAGTCTCCATTGCAGCAGATGGGGCGCATTGCCATGAATGGAAATGCCATTGGATGAAACACTGGGTGCCACTCCGGCAAAAGCGGAAACCAGACGTGCAGGGTCGTCAAACCCGCCTGCGTAACGGCTCGCTTCTTCCACGCTCAACATACGCGCCCCGGTGGTAGCCATTTTATTCATCGCTTCCTCTTTGTTTGTCCGTGCCCGGATCACTACTTCATTCAGTTCGTTCACGCTCTCTTTCAGAGGGATTTCCAGATAGACTTCTTTAGCGGAAGTCACCAATATTTCTCTGAAAATGCCGGGTTCATACCCCATGAACGCTGCTTCTACCGTATGTCTTCCGACAGGGACCTGCGGAAGGGTGAAACGTCCGAGACTGTCCGTTGTCGTCCCTACCCCTTCCTTATCTGACAATTTCACAGTCGCATACGGTATAGGATATTTCGAATCTCCGTCTACTACAATCCCGCGAATCGTCTGCACCGGACGTCCTTTACGCTCTGCCGTCTGCCCGAAAGCAGCTACGGACACAAATAAAGCAATTAATAACAATATCCATCCTCCATAACGATACATTTTCCACGTGAGCTCCTCACTTAAAACTCTTTCTAAGGTTTTAAGTACTACTCCGCATTCATCTACTGATACTCCCGAACGGAGTGCTACTTCTTCCAGCAACATAGTTTTATTCATCTTCATGACATATTCTGTTTTCTATTTCGACACGAAGATAAAGGATAGGACATCACTTATTTTTCCAATGAGACGAACACAGCTTGTTTGTAGACAAAATACGGGATTAGCAAGACTTTATTGACATGAAGAATAAAAATCAACCAGAAAAGTCATACACCTTTTTCAATCTGAATGTTCTATTTTTAATATGATATAAAAAACTATTGGTTTGAAAAGAATGAGCTACCCAATACAAGCGTATCCTAAACAGTTCATTTCCGTATGGATGAGCTAAATATTACATAGTAAAAAAAGATCTATCATACCACCATTCATTTTAATATTATTCTAATTATCAAAGGAATAAGTATGATAGATCTCTTTTTAAAATATATCTATAAATGAAAAGATTTATAGTATATATTATATTATTGTCTAGCCTTTCCGATCCGGTTTCCACACTGGAATCCCTTTTCCCCTTCACAGACTGCAAGAGAGAACAGTTCCGGAAGTCCTTGCAGCAATTATATTTTAAAGTCCTTTCGTTATCACTGGAAGCCCGAAGAATCCTTTCTGCAAAGTCAGTGTCTTTGTTTTGCCTTGCCGGGTCTTATTATAGGTAGAGAGTGATACGTGCAACGTTTCCACAGTTCCATTCTCAAAGGCCACCTGTAGATAGTATTCCTTACGCACACCATCCGACACATAACGCCGCTTACCTACCCGGCGTGTCTTCTTATACGTCTTCTGAAGTTTCTTCTGCACGATAACTTTTTCATCCTGCGTGGAAGCAGGATCCGCCAGACAATAGTTTCCCACCAGAAACAATGCATAGCTGACAGCTCCCACACAAACCACATGGCAAAGCAGATTGAGGGTTTTATCACTTCCTGCCGTCAACCATGTCCACTTTTTATAAAGAGGAAGTGTAAGAATAGCAATCACTAAAGCCACTCCGACAGGTATCCACCAACTGGCCAACGTATCTTCATAAACAACGTAACCGACAGCACACGAAATAATAACTATAAAAAGCATCAGTACACGAAGCACCTTAATAAATACCGATTTCATAACATTGCAGTTTATGCCTGCAAATATACAGAATTAGTCAGATAAAAGAGACAGTCGTGCCATCAAATAGCAAACGGTAGATTCCGCCCCCTGATTCAAATTGATGTTATTTTCTTCCAGTCCGTCATAGCAACCACCGGTAGCAGGATTGTAAACAATCTGATGTAAATGGTTATTGCCCAGAAACCAGTTGAAAGCATCTTTTTGCATACGAAGATATTTTTCGTCCTTAAATACTTGATAAAAGGTCTTCAGAGCAATCACCATGCCCGCCACGTCTACGGGCTGTTCTCCAAATCCATGACTGCTCTTCCCTTTGTGCATCCATCCCTGATTGGAAACCACCTGAATACGATTGCCTACAAATACTTTTTTCAATAAGAATTCGAAAGATTCATGGGCTATTTCTTTATACTCCTCTCTGCCAACAGCCAGATGGGCCAACAACATTGCTTCCGGCAAAATGGCATTATCATAAGTGAGATATGCCTCAAACCATCGCCAATGCACTTCTGCCGTTCGACGATATATCTGCGCCAGTTTATTGGCCAACAGCCAGATGCACGCATCGGTCTGCGCCGAAGGACATTCACGGCTATAATAGTAGAATCCCTTGAGCATAAAAGCAATGCTACGGGGAGACTCTATCCGGTCGAACCGTTGGAAGGTACGCTTGAGAATAGCTTCCGCCTCCTCTTTCCACGGAGCGGGAAAATGCCCGGCACAAGAAATAAAATATCCCAAAGCGCAAACAGCCCGTCCATTACTATCGTCCAGTCCCACTTCCTCATTTTGCGAAGTGAATATTCCATCTTTATCCACGTAATTCAAAAAAGAGCCGTCCGGCTGCTGACAGTAACGGATAAAATTCAAGTAGGTCTTGACATACCGCTCTTTCACTTTTCCCTGTCCCGTAGCAACCACCTGACACATCGCCATTAACGCACGTGCCGTATCATCCAATGTATAGCCGGTGGAACTGTCCGGACGATTTCCTTTCGAAAACTGGATAATTCCCCACTGGCGGCTCATGCGCCGGATATGGTAAGTGTCTATGGGAGGCAGAGAGTAAATCAGTTCCTCTTCCCCCCTGCCCGTTTTCTGGAAAAGAGACGCATAGGCAATAGCCACATTTTCCCAAGCTGTAGCCGCTGTCTTCTGCAGACCGACCAGTTTCATCTGAGTCCGCAACTTTTCATCAGCAAGCAGATGATTGGCAGCTTCGGACAACTGCTCCGAATTCTTAAAGTCGAAGATGATACCGGAATCATCACTCAACAATTCCAATGCATGGGGAATAGGGGTAGCTATAATCGGGCATCCGCAGCTTAACGCATAAACAAATGTCCCGCTCACTGCCTGATTCGGGTCACTTGAAGTAAAAAGATACACATCTGTCAACTGCAAATATTCCAATAAGACGGGAAGTTCAAGATATTGATTGATAAAGAGCACATGTTCTTCCAGATGCAACTCCTTTATTTTCGCTTCCAACAGATTACGATATTTCTCTCCTTCTACTTTCAGTACCCCCCGGATGCGTTTTGCCGATAATAAGGAATATCACAGAAGGATTCGTCTTCACAATGGCCGGTAAGGCATCCAATGTGGTTTCGATACTTTTGCCGGGACTGAGCAGCCCGAAGGTAGAAAGCACACGCCTGCCCGAAAGCTGATAAAAATCTTTTAATTTGCTCTTATCTCTGAACGATACTAAATGGGTACCGTGAGGAATCACCGTAATTTTATCTCCATCTGCCTGATAATCCCGCAGGAGAATCTCCCGGGAGTTTTGTGTCATGACTACCAGATTCGCACAGGTAGCCATCATTCTTCCCACACTCCGGTAAAGGGCGGGTGAAGGTTGCGCAAGTACTGTATGAAAGACAAGAATCACGGGTTTGAGAAGTTGTTGCAACATTTGCAGAAAAGCTTCTTCCTGCGCTGCATATAATCCGAATTCATGCTGCACCAGCACCATTTTAACTTCAGAATTTTCATTCAACTGTCTGGTTAAAGTAGCATATGCAGAAATATCCGACGTATCAAGAACATACTCGACGTCTTCCGTACAAGTCTGTTTTTCCGTATCGGACTCCACTGCACATATCTTTATGGAGTAAGATTCTCCAAACTTTGAAAGGATAGCCCGGATCAAGTCCTGGGCAAAAGTGGCTATGCCACATTCACGAGGAGGATAAGTAGTAATACATATTATTTTTCTCATTTGATTTGTTTTATTAATTCATCTAACAACTCTGTCAGTTGCACTGACACGCAAGCCACATATTTGTCGGCTGCTCCATAATAGATATAGAGAGTGTCGCCAAACAGGGCTGTGCCCGTTGGAAAACAAACTCTATTGACTACACCGGACAGTTCATATTCTGCCTCGGGAGTGAACAACGGATAAGGCAAACGGGCTATTTCAATAGCCGGATTGTCTATATCCAACAAAGCCGCACAGGCGGAATAAACATAGCCGGAAGGAGTATCATATACACTATGATAAATCAACAGCCAACCGGCCTTTGTCTCTATCGGGGGACATCCGGCTCCGATGTAACTTGATTCATGATCGTGATAAGGCGCCAGCAGGATGCGTTTGGCGAAATTCTGATAGTATCTTTTCCAGAACTCTTTCGTCAGCATATCAAAACGCTCTACCGCCACATACTGGATGTCAGGACGAATACGATGCATAAAATAAAACTTCCCGTTGATTTTCCGGGGAAAGAATACTACGTTCTTATCCATCATATAAAGCGGATGCCCTTTCTCGTTAGTTGCCTCACGTTTATTGCCGGAGCGGAAATATTTACTGATAATGGCCTGCTGGGTACGAAGCTGTTCCCGGAATTGCGGATAGGTTATCTGGGAAGTAATGATGCCTTTCTTCTCAAAATGTCTCAAATCCGAAGAAACGGCGAGAGCACCGACAGCACTGTATCCGTCATAGGCTGTATAAGTGAGATAATAGAGATCCTCTATCTTTACGATCCGGGGATCTTCCACTCCTTGGCACTCATACTCAAACTCGGAAAACAGCAATGGAGCCACATCCCTCTCTACCACCGTCAAAGGACCTTCAAGCCGGCAATAACCGATGGATGAATAGTTTCCTTTTTTGACTGCACGATAAAACATATGCACCGTATTTCCTTCGGCAATCACTGCCGGATTCATCACACCTTCGTTCTCAAACTCAAGCGAAGTTCTTTCCAATATAACACCTTCCCTTTTTACATGTACCATTATGTCCTTGGTATTATACTCATTCCTTTGTCACTCTTACTCTGCTTCTCTCTCTGATAATCAGTCAGTACTTTAATCTTCTTGTCCGACTTTTCTTTCTTTGCTTCTCTTTTTTTCTCTTGACCTTTCATAATTCATTTCTTTTTTAGGATAGTTTATATTCGGGGATAAAATAGACGGGATTTCCTTTTCTGCAAGTTACGGTATTAATTTTCGGTAATACGATAAACTTCTGATTATTATCCTTTTATAACAGTAAAGTACATTTAAGGTAGCAAATGAGTAGCCAACGAATACTTATAAGTACAAAAACATAGCATATAAGATCCAAACAATAAATGCCGTTAAATATCAACACTTTACCAAATTACCATTCCAACCAATAAGCATATTGGAATTTTATTGACAACTCACGATAGGATGAGAATGATAGAATAATAGAAAAGACAGAAAAAAACTCATTTTAAACATGGTGACGGTATCCACTTATGATAGTGACGGTATATTCATGGGATAGGGTAACCATCCCGACCGGATAGTGACGCTATCTTTCTGCTTGGAAAAGAGCATAAAAAAAGGCTATCTATCCCAGACAGCCAATCTTTTGTTAACCTTAAATCTAATACTATGAAAAACACATTGCAAAGATACGGACTTTCTGCATATCTCCAAATTCTCAGGCTCAAGCAGCGTATCTTATAACATGGTTTAATAGAAGTAATAGTTTCGTTAACATTTAACATAAATCCATCGGATATTAACGAATATCCGATGGAGTAGATTCTGAGATTACTCATATCGTAATGAACGAGCAGGTTTGCTCATTATTATTTTCATTGTCTGGAAAGCCACTGTCACAAATGAGATAAACAGCATCAGCAATACAGGTACTATAAAGAACCATGCTTTGAGATCGCAGTGCCGCACTGACCTTGTTGGGGTGCCAGCAATTAGCCCAATACGACCAGCTGAAACCTATCCTGCAGGAAAAAGTATTCATACCGTTCTTCACCACCAAATCTGAAGGAACCGGTATCGGGTTAAGTCTCTGCCGACAAATCATCCGTAACCACAACGGTCATCTGTCTATTTTGGAAAGCCGTCCCGGTAAAACAGTTTTTCATATCGACATTTCACTGTAAAACAAACCTTTCACGGTCTTCGAGTGTTTATTATCATATAAACGAATTTTACACGATATGAGTACCAAAGAACAATACTGGAAATATTCCCTCATTGTCATCATCCTGTTTATGGGAGTCATCATCTTCCGCCAAATCACTCCTTTTCTGGGGGGATTGCTGGGAGCACTCACCATCTACATTCTTGTACGCGGACAGATGAATCATCTGGTAGAAAAACGAAAGCTGAAACGAAGCATCAGCGCACTGTTGATTACCGCAGAAACGATTTTCGTCTTTCTTATCCCTTTGGGGTTGACTGTCTGGATGGTGGCAAACAAGTTACAGGATATCAATCTGGATCCACAGACCTATATTGCACCTATTCAACAGGTAGCAGAATTCATCAAAGAGAAAACAGGATACGATGTATTGGGAAAAGATACGCTGTCATTCATCATGTCCATACTTCCCCGTATCGGACAAATTATAATGGAAAGCATCAGCAGCCTTGCCATCAACCTGTTCGTCATGATCTTTGTGCTTTATTTCATGCTGATTGGAGGAAAAAAGATGGAAGCTTATGTCAATGACATTCTGCCATTTAATGAAACCAATACGCAGGAAGTCATTCACGAAATCAATATGATTGTCCGTTCCAATGCTATCGGTATTCCCTTACTGGCTATCATCCAAGGAGGCGTGGCTATGATAGGCTATCTGCTTTTCGGAGCACCCAACATACTGATGCTGGGATTCCTGACCTGCTTTGCAACCATCATTCCGATGGTAGGTACGGCATTGGTATGGTTTCCTGTAGCCGCTTATCTTGCCATCAGCGGAGACTGGTTCAACGCCATCGGGCTTTTTGGCTATGGGGCTATCGTCGTATCGCAATCGGACAACCTTATCCGGTTCATCCTCCAAAAGAAGATGGCGGATACGCATCCGCTTATCACTATTTTCGGAGTAGTCATCGGCCTGCCGATATTCGGGTTTATGGGAGTCATCTTCGGTCCGTTGCTTCTTTCATTATTCTTTCTTTTTGTGGATATGTTCAAGAAAGAATATCTCGACTTGCGAAATAACCTCCCATCGAGATGACGGAACTACCGAAAAATTGTGTACTTTTGCGGCTGTAAAAACGACACTAAAATTTGATGGAAACATTTACATTCAATACTGTCGAACTGATTCTTTTATCAGCGGCAGGTATTCTTTTTATCATTCAGCTCATTTATTATTTCGGCCTGTACAATCGAATACATGTCCATAATAAGGCTGTGGACAAAGAAGAGGCGCATTTCACACGAGAACAGCCTCCACTTTCCGTGATTCTCTGCGCACGCAATGAGGCTGAAAATCTTCGTAAAATTCTACCTGCCATTCTGGAACAGGACTATCCACAATTTGAAGTGATTGTCATCAATGATGCTTCCACAGATGATACCGAGGATATACTGGGAGTGATGGAAGAAAAATATCCTCATCTTTACCATAGTTTTACACCCGAAAGTGCACGTTATATCAGTCATAAGAAACTGGCTCTGACGTTAGGCATCAAAGCCAGCAAACATGACTGGCTGGTATTTACGGAAACAAACTGTATGCCCGCCAGCAACCAATGGCTAAAACTGATGGCACGTAATTTCACTCCACAGACTCAAATTGTGTTGGGATATAGCGGATATGACCGCACAAAAGGATGGTTGCACAAACGTACTGCATTCGACGCTTTATTCCAGTCTTTGCGCTATCTGGGATTCGCGCTAGCCGGAAAACCTTATATCGGTATCGGACGCAATCTGGCTTACCGGAAAGAACTATTCTTTCAACAGAAAGGTTTCTCCAAATACCTGAATCTGCAACGTGGAGAAGATGATTTATTCATTAATGAGCTAGCTACCTCCTCCAACACCCGTGTTGAAACAGACTTCAACGCTACCACACGAATACAGCCCGTATATCGCTACAAAGATTGGAAAGAAGAAAAGGTTAGTTATATGGCTACTGCCAGATTCTACCATGGAATACAGCGTTACCTTCTGGGATTTGAGACATTCTCCCGTTTGTTATTCTATGCTGCCTGTATAGCAGGTATCGTATTCGGGATTCTTAATTTCCACTGGCTGGTAGCAGGCATCGCATTCCTGATCTGGTTACTGCGCTTTACAATACAAGCTGTCGTTATCAACCGCACGGCCAAAGAAATGGGTGGAGGACGGAAATACTATTTCTCGTTACCTGTTTTCGACCTTATCCAACCTGTACAGTCATTGAAATTCAAACTCTGCCGTTTCTTCCGGGGAAAAGGGGATTTCATGAGAAGATAAACCGAATTTCGTGAGAAAGCAGACTTATTATTGAATCAATCGCTGCATATAAATAGCATCCGAACCATCGTGATAATAGCATGGCTTTATTCCTGCAGGAATAAAGCCATTTTTCATATATAGTCCGATAGCGGAAGTATTGGTCACTTTCACTTCAAGCGTAATCTTTGCAGCCTTACATTCGCCGGCCGTCTGAATCGTCTGATCCATCAATACCTGCCCCAGCCCTCTTCCTCTATAATCCGGATGAACAGCTATCGAATAGATTCTTAAATAGCGAGTTCCCCCATGAAATAACAGGGAAACATAAGCAATCACCCTATCTCCCTCCATCATCACATAGAAAGTTCCTTTCGAACGACTTATCAGATAGGCAAACTGCTCCTTTGAGAAACTGTCTTCCCGAAAACACTCCCACTCTATTTCCAAAATAGCGGGAATGTCTGCCTGCTGTGCTTTACGGACGACTATCGGCTCCATAATCAATAATGTTTCGTTTCTAACGCTTGTTCAAAGTGATTCAACAAACGGTAATACATTTCATCACCGATAATGGCATCTTCCAGTCCATGATCAATGCTCG
Source organism: Bacteroides sp. BFG-637 (assembly GCF_024793605.1). Taxonomy (NCBI): domain Bacteria; kingdom Pseudomonadati; phylum Bacteroidota; class Bacteroidia; order Bacteroidales; family Bacteroidaceae; genus Bacteroides; species Bacteroides sp. BFG-637. Next base: position 5,781,858 of record NZ_JANUPD010000002.1, read on the forward strand.
GATTATCATTGATTTCAATTACATAAGCCTTATCATCCACCATTTTCAGATCGACTCCATACAACCCTTTTCCTATCAGATTGGCAGCCTTAACAGCTGTATCCAATACCACACGAGGCACCTGATAAATAGGAATCGTATCTACCAATCCACAACGGCTTCTGCCCGAATCATAATGACAGTAAATCTGCCAGTGTCCTTTTGCCATATAATATTTGCAAGCATAGAGCGGTACACCGTTCAATAAACCGACACGCCAGTCAAACTCCGTTGGAGTAAATGCCTGTGCCAGCAAGATAGCCGATTTTTCAAACAGTATCTTCAGACTGGCTTGCAACTCTTCTTCGTTCGACACTTTTTTCATACCAATGGAATAAGAGCCATCTGGTATCTTCAGGATAAAAGGAGCGCCTACCTGTTCGCTTATCTGTTCGAACGAATGATGGTTGGATTGAAAAATCAATGTAGACTTGGGAGCAGGTATCTTTTCTTTCTCAAAAAGTTCTTTCAGATACACTTTATTCGTGCACCGGATGATAGACAGCGGATCGTCAATGACAGCCATTCCGTTTTGTGCAGCCAACTGTGACAAATGGAATGTATAATGATTGAGCGACGTTGTAGTACGAATAAACAAGGCATCAAATTCGAGCAAACGAATAGCGTCATCTTCGGTAATCATCTCCACATGGATATTCATTTTCCTAGCTACCTCCGTCAATTTGTGCAGAGCGCCTTTATTGCTGGGAGGAAATTTCTCCTGTGGATCGACCAATACAGCCAGACTATAGCGGGAAGCCTTTGCCGACTTCGGTGCACGCCATATTTTCTTGTTAAAGTTATCCAGCGTATTGGCAAAAAAATCCTGCTCTTCATCATTGAGCTGATTCAGGGAAAGAAAATGAATACCCTCAATCTGATTTTTGGGATGAGTATTCAAAGCCACTCTCAACAATGGACAAGGGTAATTCTCGAAAATAAAACGTGCAATCCGTTCCAGACCTTTTTCCCGGCATTTGCCAAAGTAGATATTCAGATACCAGATATCATCCTTGATGTCATTCTTCTGTATCCATTGATAGCAAAGGGCTTGCAGACTACGATCCATCCGCACCCCCGTTCCGGCCTCCATTTTGTTGATGATATCAACATCCGGAATGACTTTCTGTCCTCTCGTTTGGGCTAGCAGCGAACAGTAATACCCTTCAGAGTTATAACTGTAATCATTGCTAAGATTAATAACTAACTTCCGGTCTTTCTCCACCGGCTTGTTTTTCAGATAGTCGGAAACAGTCAGGACACTACTTGTCTCATAATACGGTTTCCAGTCATCCAGATTATCCAACAGAATTAACACATTATTCATAATGGTTAAAAATTAAACCTACAAGAGGATATTAAGTAAATTGGGCGCAAATATAGACATATTATTCACTCCACATCACGCAATGGACCAAATTATTTTTGCAGTAAAAATCAGATAGGAAAAAAGAGGATTATTCGTATCTCATGGAGCTTGCCGGATTGATCTTAGTGATCAGAAATGAAGGACCAATCAGCATCAATACAGATGCAAACAAAGTGCCGAGATTAATCAAAACGAAAAGTAATACATTAAAGGAAACCGGAACAGTATCCACATAGTAAGTCTCCGGATCAAGTTTAAACAGTCCGAACTGTGACTGAAGAATACAGAAAGCCAAACCAATGGCATTGCCCCAAAGCATGCCTTTACCAATCAAAAAGACTGCAAACCAAAGAAAGGTTCTACGAATCGTGAAATTGTTGGCTCCCAATGCTTTTAAAATACCAATCATATTGGTACGTTCGATGATGATTATCAACAGGCCGGAAATCATAGTAAAACCGGCCACCCCTATCATCAGAAACAGGATGACCCATACATTCAAATCCAATAAGTCGAGCCAAGCAAATATCTGCGGATTCAACTGTTCGATATTACGCACATAATACACACCGCCCAGTTTATCCATCCGGTTATCTATATCAGTTGCGATTTCATACGTTATGTCCTCCAGTTTATCGTAATCTTTCACCTGTAACTCTACACCGGTCACCTGCTCCGGTTGCCAGCCGTTCAACCGATTCACCAGATTAAGATCCGTCAATAAAAAGAGATTGTCGTATTCGGAAAAGTTCGTTTGATAAATTCCGGCAATTGTCAGACGCCGGGCACGGATATCGTCCTGTATATAATAGGTGTATATCTTGTCTCCCAGTTTCAACTTCATCTTAGTGGCCAACGCCTTGGAAATAAGCACCTGATTGGAAGAAACAGAATCACTGAAAACAGGTATCTCGCCTTCCACCAAATATTCCTTTATAAAATGAGGGTCAAATTCCGGACCTACGCCTTTTAATACCATTCCCTGAAAAGCATCATCCGTCTTAATCATTCCCGGTTTAGTAGAAAAACGCTGTACATGACTTATTTCCGGATAATCAGCAAGAGCAGTCATCATACTGTCTCCTACCACAATCGGATGAGTTTCGTAAGAACTGACCGCATCCAGATTGGTAATCTGGATATGCGATCCGAACCCTATAACTTTATTTCTCACTTCACTTTTAAACCCGATGACTACCGCCACTGCAATAATCATTACAGCCAAACCAATAGCAATACCCGCCATAGCAATGAGGACCGCAGGACGTGACACCTGCTTTCCGCCATCGCTTTCACGATAGATACGCCGGGCTATGAAAAGTGATAGAGACAATTTGTATAAATACTTAATACCTGATACTTAATACTTAAATTTATTCCGTTCTTCCCGGATACACTTCCAAAGCCTTCTGCAAGACAAAAAGTGCACGGGTTAAATCTTCTTTCTTCAATACGTAAGCAATACGAACCTGATTGATTCCGGAACCCGGGGTGGTATAAAAACCGGAAGCCGGAGCCATGAATACAGTCTGACCTTCATACTCAAAATCAGAAAGACACCACGCACAGAACTTATCGGAGTCATCTACCGGAAGTTTGGCCACTGTATAGAAAGCTCCCATCGGAATGGGTGAATAAACACCGGGAATACGGTTTAAACCGTCAATCAGGCATTTACGACGCTCAACGTATTCATCATACGTCTCACGATAATATTCTTCCGGAGCGTCTAAAGAAGCCTCTGCGGCAATCTGTCCAATCAATGGAGGACTTAGGCGTGCCTGGCAGAACTTCATGACAGCATCACGTATTTCTTTGTTTTTGGTAATCAACGCACCGATGCGGATACCACATTCTGAATAACGTTTGGATACGGAGTCAATCAGTACGACATTATTCTCAATTCCTTCCAGATGGCAGGCAGAGATATAAGGAGATCCTGTATATATAAACTCACGATATACTTCATCGGAGAAAAGAAACAAATCATACTTCTTCACCAAGTCACGAATCTGATTCATTTCACGACGAGTATACAAATAACCGGTCGGATTATTCGGATTACAAATCAGGATTGCTTTGGTACGTTCATTAATCAGTTCTTCAAACTTCTCTACTTTCGGAAGGGAAAAGCCTTCTTCAATGGTCGTAGCAATAGTGCGAATCTTTGCTCCGGCAGAGATGGCAAATGCCATATAGTTAGCGTATGCAGGTTCTGGAACGATAATTTCATCTCCCGGATTCAGACAAGAAAGAAAGGAAAAAAGTACGGCTTCCGAACCTCCCGATGTAATGATTATATCGTCTGCAGTCAGATTGATATTAAACTTTGCATAATATCCCACTAATTTCTCGCGATAGCTACGATAACCGGCACTGGGACTATATTCCAGTACTTTACGATCAATATTGCGTATCGCGTCAATCGCGGCCTGAGGAGTGGGCAGATCAGGCTGTCCGATGTTCAGGTGAAACACATGGACTCCGCGTTGCTTGGCAGCATCTGCCAAAGGAGCCAGCTTTCTGATAGGAGATGCAGGCATCTCGTTTCCGCGAATGGATATGGTTGGCATAATTTTATTGACTATTTTACAATTTACTATTTACTATTTAACTTGGAGCTGCAAATGTACGCAATAATTTGAATACAGAGACATAAAAACTTTAAAAACCTTAGCAAGGTTAAAATCGTTATGGTAATTTGAAAAGAAAGCTATACATTTGTCATACAGAAAACTTAAAACAATATCATAATGACCATACACCTTATCTCATTCGCCTCAATCCTTCACAAACAATCCTCGCTAAGAGGCTCGCACGAAGCTATTTTAAGCGAGATTGAAAAATATTATACTGTAAAGCTGGTCGACTATCAAGATATGGACAAGCTTAATAGTGATGATTTCAAAATCATTTTCATCGCTACCGGCGGGGTGGAAAGACTGGTCATACAGCATTTCGAAAACCTTCCCCGCCCTGCCATTTTACTGGCGGACGGCATGCAGAACTCCCTTGCAGCTGCATTGGAAATCTCTACCTGGCTGCGGGGACGCGGAATGAAAAGTGAGATTCTACACGGTGAACTACCAGCCATTATCCTGCGTATCCATACACTTTATAATAATTTCCGGGCACAACGTTCCTTATTCGGCAAACGTATCGGAGTCATCGGAAGTCCTTCTTCCTGGTTAGTGGCCAGTAACGTGGACTACTTGCTGGCTAAGCGCCGTTGGGGAATTGAATATGTAGATATTCCATTGGAACGGATTTATGATCATTTTCAACAAATCACAGATGACCAGGTAGGAGCGTCATGCGCGGCTGTAGCATCTCAAGCTCTTGCCTGTCGCGAAGGGACTCCCGAAGATTTAATCAAATCAATGCGACTATACCGGGCGATAAAAAAGGTATGTCAGGAAGAAAATCTGGAAGCACTGACATTAAGCTGTTTTAAACTGATTGAACAAATCGACACTACCGGATGCGTGGCATTATCTTTATTGAATGATGACGGGATAATAGCAGGTTGTGAAGGAGATCTCCAGTCTGTTTTTACGCTATTAGCAGTTAAAGCACTTACGGGTAAAGACGGATTTATGGCAAATCCTTCCATGATCAATACCCGTACTAATGAACTGATATTGGCACATTGCACCGTAGGTCTCAAACAAACGGAGAGATATATTATCCGAAATCATTTTGAAACAGAAAAAGGAATTGCCATACAAGGGTTACTTCCGACGGGGGATGTAACGATCATAAAATGCGGCGGTGAATGTCTGGATGAATATTACTTATCTACAGGAACATTAACTGAAAATACCAATTATATTAATATGTGCCGTACACAAATACGCATCCGCATGAATACTCCAACAGAGTATTTCCTGAAAAATCCGTTGGGAAATCATCATATTATGGTTCATGGAAATTATGAAGATACGTTGAATGAGTTTTTCCAGGCGAATGCTTGTAAGCGGACAGAATAGCACTCTCTATTATTTTCTCAAAGAAGGCACTTTACTGATAAGCAAAACAATTCATCCGCTTATTAAGAAAGTGCTTTTTATACAGGTATATCCATACAAAATAAAATTTACCAAATAAAACCACCATTTATAATAGAAGATATGAAAACTAAATGATACTTTTGTATATCAAAACAATCTCATATCTAATATCATGGAATCTGAAGACGTCATCCGCAAACATTCTATTAGTGTTCTTTTCAGAATAGCTTTATTTATCTTAGTATACATCGGACTCATTGCATTGGGAGTGTTCCTGTTATGGATAGCATACCGGTTTGCCGTCTGGGGATTTCTGCATTTTACAGCCATCTCCAGTTTCAGGCTGATTTTGATATTGATAGGAGCAATGATAGGCGGAATCGGTTTTTCTGTCATGTTCGGTATTTATCTGGTTAAGTTCATATTCTCCAAAACCCAGAATATCAATGCAAATAGAAGACTCGTTACCGAAGCAGAGTGCCCTGCATTGTTCAATGCTATTCGTGAGGTGGCTTCTGCAACCCAATGTCCGATGCCTAAAAAGGTATATTTATCACCGGACGTCAATGCATGTGTCTTTTATGACACAAGTTTCTGGAGTATCTTTTTCCCTGTAAAAAAGAATCTGGAAATTGGCTTGGGATTATTCACTTCCACCAATACTTCGGAACTGAAAGGCATTCTGGCTCATGAATTCGGACATTTCTCACAGAAAAGTATGAAAATAGGTTCCAGCGTTTATATTACGAATACTGTTTTATACAATCTTGCTTTTCAAGAAGACAAGTGGGATCAATGGGTAGATAAATGGTGTATGCTACCGGTTCAGCTTCTTGCCGTTTTCGGAATGTTAACCAGACGGTTCACTAATCTGGTGAGAAAGATTCTACAGAATATGTACAAAGTGGTCAACCGTTCCTATTTCCGTTTGTCCCGGCAGATGGAATATGACGCAGATGCCATCGCATGCAGCTATGTAGGCAACCAGGTTTTTGCATCCGCATTACGAAAAATCGAGGTTTTGGGAACTACTTTTGAAATCACCCGAAACGGACTGACTGACCTTTCCGAAGAGAAAAAGAAAGTCAGCAACATTTTTGAATCGCACCAGATTATCACAGATTTCATTACTTATAAAAATCAAATACCCCTCCGCTCTCAAAGCTTAATGAACAAAGATATTCCATCACAATATCCGGAATCGAGGATTGTTGTTGAAAATGTATGGGATACCCACCCATCATTAAGCAGCAGAATATCACATTTACCGATACAGAGCGGAGAAATATCCGAAAATGACTTATCATCTTCCTGGACTTTATTACCTGACAAGTATAAAGAAGAAATATCCCAAATCATAGAAGCACAAATTGCAGAAAACACACAAACCCCGGAAGATGAAATGAAAATTATCTCCAACAAAGACTTTACGCAATGGTATAAGGAGTATTATCGCAAAAACACAATCCCCGAAGAATATCAGACCTTTCTGCAAAGGGATATAGCTACATTTGACAGAAGTCTGGTTACCATCGAAGAAACAGAAAATCCATTTTCTCTATCCAATAGTGAGATAATAAAAGAATACTCAATAGCCACAGACGATTGGAATACACTATGCAGTGTCTACAACAAAGAATTGGAAATAGAGAGTATTTCTTATCTCGGAGAAAAATGCTCCATTGACAAACTTCCCATGGATAAGCACCGGACATATATACTTTCCTTATTCGAGAAAATAAAACAAATAGACCATGATATTTATAAGTATATATTATACCGCGTAATGGACGATGTTTCATTAAAAGAAAAAGTCAATTCATTGTATAATGCTATTTTCTTTGTGAAAGAATTTAAAGACCAATACGACATTCCTTTAACCGATCAAATCAATGCACTCATTGCAGAATTTAATCGGCCTATAAACCGCGATGAAGAAAATATCAAGCAACTCAAAAAGACAGTTAATGCTCTCGAAAAAGATATAAAACAAACGATGAGTATGTGTGATTGGAAAATACTGTCAGAAGTTACTGTACCGGAAACTATCAATCAGTTGAAATCATTCGTTGAAAGTCCCAATGATGAGTCAGAGCTCTCCGAGATTAATATTGAATATGTCAACACAATGATCCAATCTAAAGTTTTCTATTCTTATTTATTAGATAAAGTAGATAAGGATGCGAAAATAAAGCTTGGGAATATCATTGATAATATCGTTCAACAAAAATAAATGTATTATCCTGCTGACATACTGATAAAAATGAATCCTAAAAGCTAGACAATCAGCTTTTAGGATTCATTCCGTATTATCTTTTATCTACTCCGAAAACTAATATTGCAAGTTAATTTCAAATAGAGTTATCTTATTTGCAGTCAGAGCAGTAGCATTCTCCAATGTATAATCAAACATCACCTTTTGTCCGGCCTCATTTATTCCCACAAATTCAAAGATTCTACCAGCCAAAGTCTGTTTAGGAAGAACTCCCCTATATACATCTCCCGCTTTCATTAATGTGATAGTAGATAATGAAGCGGATGCGTCGGTTTTAGTTGTTGCAGTCTGGTTGATTAAATCTACAGATGAACCAGTTAGCACATTAAGCAGAGCAACCGAAGTCAACGTAACACCATCCGGCAAAGCCGGTTTTACTTCAATCCGCGCCATCATATGCCCAAACTGTAAACTGACAGCTCCCTCTCCCGGAAGAGCCTTTTCATTCTTAGCTACTAACAAATCACTCTGTGCGTAACCATTATCCTTTGACTGATCAGACAAAACTGTAAAATCAAAATTTGTGGTCGAATGATCCCCATAAGGATAATAAGCATAAAAATTGATAGGCGAATTATCCAATGGATAAGTGATTGATTTATCCGCGAGCCACTTTCCGTTGCCAGTGTAAGCATACATCACATTCTGGTTCAACACCTCTGATGCTCCGCGTTTTACACCAAAAACTCCTATCTGGTCATCCTCAACGAAAGAAGTGACTTTTCCCTCTGTAACGGTTCGCGTCTTTGATATATTCACATCGAAGTTGACTACCTTAGCAGATGGAACCAATTCATTCTCTGCATCCTGACTACAAGAAGTAAAACTCCCTATAAATGCAGACATTACCAATAGTATATTAAATCTTTTCATATTATTCACTGTTTAATTCTCTTTTACCTTTGTCAAAGATACATGATCCAAATAGAAATTCGAATTGGTAGCCGTTGGATAGAAACCAATGTAGAAATCATCATAATCGGCTACAGAAGCATCCGTGGCGTCAGCATCCGCATAAGAAGCTCTTCCGCTTACTCCCATTCTCGCAAAATTATAAGTGACGGAATATTCCACGTACTCTGATGTTGCAGTTACTTCCTTGTAAGTCGGATATTTACCGCCTACAAGTACAGTCAATAATGGACATTTGCTTGTTGACGTTCTCACAAAGCAATTAATTTTTCCGGTTCCCTTTACTCTGAACTTCAGAATATATTCGCCTAGCTCTGCCTTACTCATTCGATACCCAACAAAAGACTGATACCATCCGGCCGTACCTCCGGTGTGAGACAGATATAACACATTATGATTCAATTGCTCATCTAATTGTATCGTCGAATTCCACCATACAGATGTAGCATTTACCGTTTTGAACCAACTATCCATAGGAATGCCACTATTAGCAGCAAACGGATTATTCCCAGCAGAGGCTTTCAAATCACCCAATAACAGACTGGAGATAGGTCTCACCAAAAAACTAGAGCCATTTCCTTGAATCACATTATCATCTTCTTCCCAGTCCTTAACAGGCTCTTCATCCATACTGATAAATTCAATCTTATCCAAGCTGACTTTAACCACTCCACTATAACGAATTCCACTCTTAATCTCCGATAACCAGCTCGCCAAACTGATCTTTTCTGTTCGTCCCCCCATTCCGGGAAGAACAATTTCGACGTAATATCCATTAGTGGCTGTCGACGGTAAGATACGTCCGGACGCTCCATTTCCCTCACTTTCCTCATACGCAGGAAGCAGGATGTCCTGCACATTTGTTATATCCTGAATACTTCCTGTCAACAGATTAAAATTTGCTTTGGTAGGCAGCCCCGTCAACTTAATGGTAGCATTTACCAAATACTCATCCTTTACTCCATCTCCGGCTTCCAACTCTACATTCAACTCTGCAACTACCGGACGAAGTTCCATCATTGTTTTCTTATTATCCCTATTCAACCCTTTACTATTATTGGCATACACAAAGCTGAAATTATCCGCTACTGTCTGATCCGCAATATTCAAAGGGTATAAGTCATCCTTTAGATTATCTTTATACGGGTAGTAAGCCACTATATCGACTTTACTTCCATCTTCAGGATAATACAGTACTTCATCTGTGGAAACAGGAGAAAAATATCCAACAGGATAAACAGTAGCTTTATGCTTTATATTATGATAGGGCATGATGATCTCCGTTGAATTGGCTTTCAGCATAGAAACACCGATCATCTGATTATTTTCCCATTGTACACCCGACTCATCCACATCAAATGTATACACTGTGCCCTGTATGACTGCGGGAGTTATGATCGCTTCCACTTTCTCATCATCGCTACACCCCGAAAAGATGCCAGCCGACAATATCACTAGAATCGAATAAAACAGATTGTTTTTCATATTGTATCTTATTTTATTATTAATCATTATAAATCTTCTCATAACGTAATATTTGCAGGCTTACCACAGAATGCACCCTGCGGCATTGCCACCGGAATATGTCTGCCGTTCCACTGAAGCACAATCTCTTTCAGCCCTGCATTCATGGCAGCATCTGTCACGGAAATGGTAATTTTCCCGTTAATATCCTCAATCAGTACCGTACAAGGGGCTGAAACTTCCAATCTTACATCACCCTTATCTAATACCTCCCCCGATTGATAGAAGACAGCTTCGATCACTTTGCCGTCTTTAGACTTTACAGCCTGCACTAATGTATCATTACGCAATACTTCAAAGGGTAATTCCGCTTCCGGCATTCCATCACCCGCATATACAACATACCCATAAGTATCATTCACCGGATTTTGTGTATGGTCAATCCATAAACGAAGTATGTCAACTTGCGATGGAAGATCTTTTATGCTTTTATTGGCTGAATTACGTTTTACCCAGTCCGTTTTCAGAGTCTCGCATATAAAAGATGCATTCTTGGTATACTGAGGCAATATGCTATATGCAAACTTACCTTTCTGCACCACCCAGAAAGATGTACCGTCTTTAGGAAAACTTTGCATGCCGGCACCCACCGGCAATATTTTACCATTGCTCCAAACAACAACTTCCGATTCCTTTTCAGGCTGGTCAATGGTAGTCCGGATAGTTCCCTGCATCTGAGGAGTCAGATTCGTTATTCCGGCACCCAAGGCTACCATATAGTCCTTCAACATAAAATAAGACTTGTATGCTTTCACTCCATAAAGTATCTCATTCTTAAGCGGAATATTTTTCTTTCTTTCAGATTCAATCTTATCCGTGGCATCCATTTTCTCAAAGATATATCCGGCAACAGCATTCTCTCCGCCATTTGTCGAAGCAGCCGCATAATTATGTTTACTGCAATATCCTCTCCAGTTAGTAACCGGAATTAATTTTTCCACTCCCTCACGGGCGGTTACTCCCGGAGTCATAGTTATATCCCACGCTCCAATAGCTTTACGATATTCATTTCCACTTTTCTGAAATAAAGTCATGCCATCCGCAGGGTAAAAATTATACTCATCAGCGGCCGCCACTGCGCTTTCCAGTCCGTCACAACGAACAGATGCCATATTGACAATCATATGATAACGATCATTCTTCTTTATCAGGTCATCATTATTGAAAAACCAACGCGTACCATTATACATCCCGTCGGAATAGCCATTCATACTGATTAACCGTTTGCGGGCATCATGCAGAAAACAACGAAGTTCATTTTTCTGCACTGGCGTGAAAGAATCCGACCAATCTTTAAGCAACTTATCAACAATGGCCAATGTACGAATATCAACTTTAGCCGGAGTGTAACGGGCCGTAAACCGGTCAATATAAGGAGTTATATTTCCTTTGTAGTAATACCAGTTACTTCCCCGGATAAAATTAAGCAAGGTTTCTATATTCTCATCGGTCAACTTCTTATCCCACGGGGAGTTCTTTAACGCACCCAAAATATTTAACGCATTAATTCCTCCATCAATAGGATATCCCCAGACAAGACACTGCATCCCGTGTCCCCAACCTGCGCCATCCGCCGTACAACCTTCTGTCCAGAAAGCGGTATTATATGTATTCTGTGAAGTATAACTTATCCCTCCCTGGGCTACCTGAACCAGCAGATCGACCATCGGGATAGATCTATACATCATAGCTACCGGCAATAACGGACGATATGCCAGCGCATTACCGCCTACCCACCATACATGGTTACGAAAACGTTCTATCTGTACTACATTTTTATCCGTCTCGTCATTCCGCAGGGGCTGTGTCCACGACTGAAGTGCCAGTGCTTTCAGCATTTCACACATATCAACCAACTGTTGGTCTTTTGTTTTCCCGTTTTCCACCGCATCCATCTGTTTCAGGAAACAATAGTATATATTCACCGCAGCTGTAGGAATAGCAAAACAGGAAGCATGAAAGCGGTTCACCTTATTACTGCGGCTCACCTCAAGATTACCATAATAAAGTATAGACTTCTGAAGTTTACGAAACACATCTTTATCCAATGAAACTCCCATCCGGTCGTTGCGGAACTCTTCCGAAAGTTTCCATAGACGATTCATTGCATCTGTAATAAACAATCCCATCTCTTGTGCATCTTTCCCTTCAATCACCTTTTTTTCCCTGCCTGTCCAATCTGTAAATGTACCATCATCGTTCAGGAATGCAAGAATTTCAGGTACTGATATTTTTATCTTTGTTAAATCATATGCACGATAAGGAACTGTAGCATACTGATTCCGAAATGTCTTGATTGCCTTTTCTTTTTTATCATCTTTCACTTGTTGCGCATCCTTGGAATACCGATACAAATTATCAAACGATAACCGACGCTCCTCATTCTGAGCCTGAACAGCCAGAGCTCCTATCCAAAGAAGGACAATCGCATATATACAATTCTTTTTCATAACTAATCCTCTATTTACTGATCAATTCACGGGATTTTCTTTCACTAATATCTTAATCTCCTTTACCATGCTCTTTGAGTTCCAAGCATTCGAATTAGAGCCTACGAATGTAGCAGTATATTCACCCGGTTCGTTATACGTATAGGTATAAGACTGTGTTTTCATATTTAAAGACTTGATAGGAGTTCCCATATCCGGTGATACCGCAGTCAGATCTATAGCCTGACTAATCGCCCAGACATCGACATCCGACTTCAAATTGTCTGTTGTAGGCTGAAACAACAACGTAGTATTGCTAGCACTAAAATTAGTCTTTTTCGTAATTGCTTCAAAAGCATAATTAAAACCGAATTGCGATTTCGGATCATTCATTGTTGAGGTAGAACCATCTTTCAGTTTCTTCGACACAACTAAAGAGGTGACATCCACACGAGGATATGTATCCGCATCTGACGCAGCAACAGCATTATAATGGAAAGCCAGATAAAATTTCTTATCTTTATAAGCAGTAAGATCCATTCCGTCAGCAACCGTTTCCCTGCCACTGGCATCTGCACAAAGCGGAACTTTCAGATGCAGCTGTCCGTTTGCTCCGGATAAACATTGCCAGTCCTCCTCTTTTATTGTGGAATAATCTCCATTAAAACTCTCTGAGATGAAAATAGACATTGTCTCTTTATTACGATAAGGTACCCGTGTATACTGCTGCAATATTTCATATGACAATTCAGCCGATTCTATCTCCACCCGCAAACGGTCTTTATTTGCATATTTACTCCCATCCTCACCGGAATAAAAAACAATATAATCCGGATTTCCACTAAAATCAAAGGTAACAGGCTCACCTGCAAATATTTCCTGTATATCATTGGATAAAGTCACGCCAAAATCAACACAATCCACTTCGTCAGCATCACAAGAAGAAAGCCATACGCCTGTCATTATCAGGAAAGAATAAAAATATATCTTTTTCATAATTTCGTTACATTAAAAGTTAAGATCACCAATTCACATTTTGTCCACAGGTCGGATTAGTATTCAGTTCTGCCTGGGGTATAGGATAATAGATATGTTTTTCTGCCAGGTTAATAGCAGGCAATGCTTTCACAGTGGTCAGATCATATCCGATTTTTTTATTCTGACTATCCATAGACTGATCCTTCAACAAATTGATACGGTCAAAGAAATATTGTTTTCCCCAACGGCGAAGCTCCATATGACGAGGCACTTCAAAGCATAGCTCCCTTGTACGTTCTACTTTGATGGAATCGCGGAAAGAACTTTGAGTACAGTCTGTCAATCCGATCTCCGATATTCCCGCTCTTTTACGTACTTCGTTTATCGCATCCACAGCTTCTTTTGTCGGCGAACCAGCCACCTCATTAGCACACTCGGCAATCATCAATAACACATCCGAGTAGCGCATTACAGGAAAGTTGATAGAGGAACTATTCAAAGACCACGGACGAACCGGATCATATTCAGCTCTCCATTTTCCGGGATCACCATCTACATAACTGGCTTTATCACTGTCTGACAACATCACTTTTTTAACTTTACCATCCGTCGTCACATATTTATAATCCGCAAAGTTCCACCATTTACGGGCATCTGCATCTTCGAACATCTTAAAAAACAATTTGGTGCCATGATACCAGGCATATGCTCTCGGTACATCGGGATCAGTAGTCGTCTGCTGGCTAATGCCCATATAAAGTCCCACTTTACCGCTTTCATTGGTCTTATCCAAACCGTTACCATAAAATTCGACCTCGAACATACTTTCACGGTAAGTCAGGTCATACTTATTGGAACACATATTAATAAATAAAGCACGATAACCATTCACCCCGTCCTCGGTCGTCTTATATAGAGTATGCAAACCGCTGTCTCTCACTTTACGCGCCCAGATAAGTGCGTCCTCCCAAGTATCAGCCTCAACTGGATATCCCGCCTGCCACATATATGCACGTGCCAACAATGCCTGCACGGTAGTTTTCGCAATGCGTCCCGGTGCATTCAGTTCATCAGCCGGAAGGCAACCCGGTTCCGCTTCTTCCAAGTCCTTTATAATCTGCCTATAAATTTCCGGCTGGGAAGATTTCTTCAGTTGTTGTTGTGCCAAATCACGAACAACTTCCAGTCTCAAAGGAACCTCTCCCCAATAAGCAACCAGATTCATATAGAATAATGCTCTTAATGCTTTTGCTTCTGCCAGAAACATTGTTTTCTTTCGTGCACCGCCACAATCTGAATCCGTGCGTCCGGTAATAGAAGCAATATAATCATTCGCACGATTAATACCCTCATACAAATGTTGCCAGGTAAGCTGTAAATAGGGATCCGTATTATTATAATTATTGAGTGAAGGCAATGCCTTGCTTTTATTATAATCGGCGCGATATACGGTAAGATCTGTTCCGGCGTCCAACTCTCCCCAGATATTCAGTCCATAAACACCTTCTGCTCCCAAACGGTCATAAATCCCGGCCAAACCTGCCATGCAACTATTCTCATCATGATACAGGTTCTTTTCATCCAGATTGCCATATACCTCCGTATCCAAAAAACTACAAGAGGAAAATGCCAAGGTTACTCCTATAATATATACTATTTTTTTCATCATATTCTGTTTTTATACCTGTTAAACTATAATCCTAACTTCACACCGAATGTAAAAGAAGTCGTTCTCGGATAAGCCGAATAGTCAAATCCACGAGTCATTGCCGAATTCCTGGTTGACACTTCCGGATCATATCCGGTATATTTGGTCCATGTCCACAAATTCTGTCCGCTAAGATACAACCGCAAGGAACTCAATTTAAACTTGCGAATCAGCTTTACAGGAAAATTATAACCTAACTGCACATTTTTCAATCGCAGGAAGGATGCATCTTCTACGACACGACTTGTGTTGATGTCGGACAGTCCGCCATCTACCCTCCATAAATAATTCGTATAATTTCCAGCTGCATAAGTTCCGTCACCATTGTCTATACGAGGTGTCCAATGATCTTTTGCAGAAGCAAGCATATTGGTATGGCGGACACCATTCATATTCTCCAGTTTGGCACGATTATAATTGATCACATCATTACCATAAGACCATTGAAAGAATACACTCAAGTCAAAGCCTTTGTATTCGAAATTATTAGTAAAACCACCCGTATGAACCGGCAGCCCGTGACCAATCACTGTCATATCTTCAGGCGTCACCTTTCCGTCTCCATTAATATCTTTCAGTTTCATATCCCCCGGTTGAATGGTATTACGTTCCTTTGTATTGTTGGGTATTCCATCTTTCAGCACAAATACATTGGGAGAAACTTCATTAAAATCCTCATATTGATAAACACCATCATATACATATCCGAACATCTCCGAAAGAGGATGCCCTATACGGGCAATATAAAGATTAGACAACTTGGGAGAATCCAGCCCTGAAACCTGATAATCCTGATCGCCCGACAGTCCGGTAATCTCATTTCTATTGAAGGAGATATTAAAATTTGTTGTCCACTTGAAACGCCCCCTGCCACCTACTAAGTTGACCGTATTGATTGATATTTCCAATCCACGATTGCGCACACTACCTATATTCTGCTGTATTTTATCAAAGCCGATAGACAACGGGACTTCCGCATACAACAACAAGTCCTTTGTTTGTTTATCGTAAATATCTACTACACCGTTAATACGGTTATTAAATAATCCAAAGTCCAATCCTATGTTTGTCTGATAAGTGGTTTCCCACTTCAGGTCTTTGTTCGGCATTTGAGAAATATAAATTGCCGGATTATCTATAGAGTTATTAAAAGCATAATTCTGATCGCCTAAATAAAGCAACTGGGAAGGATAATAATTCTTCGTATTGTTATTACCGGTAGTTCCCCAACCCACTCTGAACTTTAAATTCGACAGCCACTTGCGACTTCCCTGCATGAACGCTTCTTCTGAAACACGCCATCCGAAAGAAGCCGAGGGGAAATATCCCCACTTATGATAAGGAAAACGGGAACTTCCATCCGCACGCATCGTTGCCGTCATCAGATAACGGGATTTCCAGTCATAGTTGAAACGGGCGAAATAAGACATCATACGGTCTTCAAAATTAGTCGAAGTAACCTTGTCAGGTGTTCCATTCGAAATTCCCCAAAAGCCGAGTCCATCCCACGGCACCATCGTCGAACTGGCACCTAATGTAGAGATTGTTTTGCTATTCATCGAGGCTCCGAGCATGGCAGTGATATTATGACTCTTGACTCTCTTTTTATAAGTCAACGTATATTCATTAGACCATCCATCCCACTCCCTAAAACTAAAATTACCATTTGAATGTTTGGCAGAATAACGCGGATCTCCCCAATAGGTATCCGCATTATTAAATGCCTCATTCCGGTCCTGACGCCAAGTATAAGCAAAAGTAGCTTTGAATGCCAGATCCTTTAGAATATCCCATGATAAATAGGCATTCAGATTCAACTGACGGCTGCGCACTTTCTGATACATATTTTCCTATTGTTTTCAAAGGATTATACGGATAGTTCGGATTTTCAGCTAACAAAGCGTCCTCCGATTCTTCCGAATCGGCATAAAACACCGGACGATAAGCCAGTACCTGATATAGAAAATACTGCGTACCACCTGCGTCAGAACCCTGTGAAGGCGCCGTACCTTTTGAAATATTATTAGCAAAATTCAAGCTACCGCCGAATTTCACTTTCCTGGTAATCTGCTGGTCTAGTGTCAGACGTGCTTTCAAGCTCTCATAAGAAGAGTTAATGATAATCCCCTGCTGGTTATAATAAGACAAACTGGAACTATATTTCGTATTTTTAGTACCGCCCGTCAATGAGATATGATGACTGGTCATGGGCGCATTACGGAAAACCTGATCTTGCCAGTTGTACGAAGGCACTTTATCATAATCGCTCAAAATACGGTTACGTCCCAACGCTTCATCATAACTATAATATGTTCCTATTCATTTCAGAAACAGTCAATACCTCCTCCTGCATGGCAACATAGTCTCTCCCCTGAAGCAGCTCCATGCCCTGCGGTTTCAATTGGTAAGTCACATATCCATCATACGTTACTTTCGGAGCACTTTCCGAACCACGTTTCGTTGTAATAATAATGACTCCGTTTGCCCCACGTGCTCCATAAATAGCCGTAGCAGAAGCATCCTTCAATACATCAATCGATTCAATGTCATTTGAATTCAGTGAAGCCAGATTTCCATCTTCCGTAGCAAAACCGTCAATCACATATAAAGGTGCGCCATCACTGGAGTCCGAAATTGTATTACTACCACGAATCACAATATTAGCCTCGGCTCCGGGTTGCCCGTCAGAGGAAACAACTTGCACACCGGCAACACGTCCACCCAATGCCTGGTCGATGGAAAGTACCTGCGCTTTCGTTAAATCATTCATATCCACCTTTGCCACCGATCCGGTTAAATCACTTTTTTTCACTGTTGCGTACCCTACAGCAACAACTTCATCCAAGGCAACACCATCTTCTTTCAATGTCACATTCAGTACCTTTTGATTTCCTACCGTCACTTCTTTAGTCGCATAGCCTATAAACGAGATGACTAATACTGAAGATGATTTAGGAACAGAAAGTTTGAACCGTCCATCCATATCGGAGATGGTACCGGTCGTTCCTCCTTTCACTTTAATATTCGCCCCTATAATGGGCTCTTTCGATTCATCCATCACCCTTCCACTGATTGCAATCTGTGCAAAGACAACGGTGAAAGAACAAAGCGTCATCAGCAACAGACAGACGCGTCTTGTGATTTGTCGATTCTCCATAATATAATTCAAATTGGTTATTAATCTATTTTTCATTCTTAGTATTCTATTGATTTAATATGCCGGTTTCTCAAGAAAGCAAACGGAAAATTACAGTACTTTCTTGCAAACTACTTGTTTTTCCATCTCCCGCTTACGACTCAAGGCTTCCAGAAAATAATAATCCGCATAATTCAATGGAACATCTACCTCCGCATTATGAGGTATGCTGCCTACCGAATGCATTAAAATAAAATTCCCGTTTTCTCCTACTTTAGCACGGTAGGCAGGAGTGCTTAATGAGGCCAGTATTTTGTCGGCTGTCTTTTTATAACGCGGATTAGGCAAATACATGCTCAGCTCATAAAGAGCTGCAGCAGTGATAGCCGCTGCTGAGACATCCCGTGGCTCATTAGGAATATTCAATGCATCATAGTCCCAATATGGTATCAAGTCGGAAGCCAAATGCTTATTCGTAAATATGAAATCATATATTCTACAAGCCTGCTCCCAATACTCCGGTTTATGTGTATAACGGTAACAAACCGTATAACCATAAATAGCCCATGCCTGCCCTCTTGCCCAGGCAGACTCATCAGCATATCCCTGGGCTGTCTGCCTACTGCGTACAGTACCAGTTTCCGGATCATAGTCTACTACATGATAACAGCTGCCATCAGAGCGGAAATGTTCTTTAAGTGTCCGGTCGGCATGACTGACTGCCATATTATAATAGGTGGAATCACCCGACAAGCGGGTCGCCTCGAAAAGAAGTTCGAGATTCATCATATTGTCTATAATAACGGGACATTTCCATCCTCGTTGTGCCTGCCAGCCCTTATCCGCATCCCAAGACTGTATAATTCCAGCTCCGGACCGGAAACGTGTAGAAAGCGAACGCGCTGTTTGCAACACAACCGACTTATAATCTTTCTGTCCCAAACGCATTCCATTAAGATAACTGCATCCTACCATAAAACCCACATCATGATGCCATGTAAGATACTGCACGGAATCGAGTGATTCCGTATATTTCACAGCCAGTTTCTCCCACTTTTCATCTCCTGTAAGCTGATACAAATACCACATACTGCCAGGGAAGAACCCACTGGTCCAATCATCATAAGAAGCATAAACCACTTGTTGCTTTTCGTCCAAAGTCTTCGGATTCATTATGCAGTCACTTGCTTCTATCCGGTTGGTCATCAAAGAATATTGGGAAACGGCGTTTGATATATTTTCTGTTACCATATCTTCCGTTGCAGCCTTTTTCAAGTTACATCCGGCCATCATAAAGATGGAAATTCCCGCCAAAGTCAAGACTATGCTGTTCATATGCTGTAAAGATTTAAATGAATGATATCGCAAATGTAGGTATTCATAAAAAAGAGGCCGTTAGCTATGCATACAAGAATCATACTCTGTACGTACATCATCCCTGCAAACTGCAAATGTACTTATATTACACATTTTATGTACTCATACAACAGTTGCATATCTGCAAAAAGAACGTATATTTGCATAGCAAATTCTAGAATTCTAATACCTATGACTATCAAGAAACATCTATGTCTCATTTGTTTCCTGCTTATCCATATTATCAAAGGACAAGCACAGGATATCTCTTTCAGACATCTCACAAATAGTGACGGACTCTCTCATAATGCAGTCATGACGATGTATCAGGACGAACGAGGATTCATTTGGATAGGTACACGAAACGGGGCTAATTTATATAACGGGCATGAATTCAAAATATACAAATCCCAGAAAAACAATCCAAACAGTCTGATCTACAACAACATCAGACAGATAACAGGTAATGGCAACGGGGAGATTTATTTCATGACTCCCAAAGGGGTATCTGCTTTCAATATCAGGCTTAATAAATTCACCACACTGATACAAAAAGAAATACGGGCCATGTTTTTCCATAAACAATTATATATTGCTTACAACAACTGTGTCTATAAATACGATGGGAAACAATTTAATACATATTATGAATTACCAGAAAAGCGGACTCAAATTACTTCCCTTCATATAAGTGAAGAACGTGTACTCATTGGTACCGAAACCCAAGGGCTGTTCAGTTTAGAAAAAGGCAACCTGTCACACCTCATTCCCAAAGGGAATATCTCTACAATCTTTCAGGATTCATCCGGACAATACTGGATAGGAAGCTGGGAACATGGACTTTTCACAATGAACGGAACTACAATCAAAAACTTCCGTCATCAGGAAAATGACCTCTCAACTATCAGTTCTAATTTTATCCGTTGCTGTATCGAAGATAAACAGGGGAATATATGGATAGGCACTTTCGACGGATTAAACATGTTTCATCCGGCTACTCAAACATTCACTTATTATTTGAAACACGAAAAAGGGCTTAGCCATTCCTCCATCTGGAGCCTTTTGTGTGACCATCAGGGTAGTATCTGGGCAGGGACCTATTTTGGCGGAGTCAATTATTTCAATCCGGAAAGTCAGATTTACCATCAATATCGGACATCGGACGTAGCAAATGAAGGATTGAGTTCTCCTATCGTAGGATGTATCATAGAGGACGGCCAGAATAACTTATGGATAGGAACTGAAGGCGGAGGACTGAACAAGTACAATTTGACAAGCCATCAATTCGAATGGTATAAACACGACAATAATGCCAACAGCCTTTCGCACAATAATATAAAATCACTCTATTATGACGCTCATCGCGAAGTGTTATGGATAGGTACGCACATGGGAGGACTGAACAAAATGGATTTAAAGACCAAACGGTTCACCCGATACAAATCTAAAGAGGGTGACAAAAATTCACTTCCTTCTAATATTATCAGGGATATTGTTCCTTATAAAGACCAGCTGCTCATTGCAACCAATATAGGGGTTTGCCTATTCCATCCCGAATCGGAAAAAGTGGAACGCCTGTTTCAAGAAGAACCAGACAAGATAACATATGCCGGAGGTCTCTTCATTGATCACCGCAAGACACTATGGATATACGGAGGAGGTGACGGGATATTTACCTACCAGCCAGATAGTCATAAAATGACAAACTATAAGCATAACCATGCTTTGGAACATAGTATCAGCAGTAATAGTATCAACCGAATCTATGAAGACAGCCGCCACCGTATATGGATATGCAGTAATGATAATGGCATTGATCTCTACCGGTATGAAACGGATGATTTCATTAACTTTGATGAAGAAAATAATGAGTTAGCAAGCAACTGTGTGTATGACGTATGTGAGTTGTCTCCGGATAAATTACTGTTCACCACAGATTTAGGTTTTTCAATTCTGGACTACCCTACCCAAAAATTCACGAATTACAATCAAGAGAATGGTGTACCCCTATCCGCCCCTAACGAACGTTCTTTATACAGAACCCGCCAAGGAGAAATCTTCATAGGAGGCATTGACGGAATGATCTCTTTTGAGGAAAAAGACATTGATTATGCTCCCGGAGATTACACGATATCTCCATTCCGTCTTTTAGTAAACGGACAGGAAATTAATGCGGGAGACCAAAGCCATATACTGAAAGAAGATTTAGGTTCCACCCGAAAGCTCATACTCAAAGCCAACCAGTCCATGTTTAGTATCGAATATGCCATATCCAATTATATTCCGGCCAATAAAGACCAACTGGAATATTTTCTGGATGGATTCTCAAATACATGGACCAGTACACGCGGACAACATACAATTACATATACAAACCTGAATCCCGGTGAATACACACTATACGTACGCCTTAAAAACAACCATGCGCATATACCGGCACATCAATTGAAGATCGTTATTCTTCCGCCGTTCTATAAGACTGTTTGGGCCTATTTATCATATATTCTGATTATTGGCGCAATTCTTTATTTCCTTATACGCACTTACAATAACCGGATCAAATTGCAGGAATCATTAAAGTATGAACAAAAACGTACTGAAGACATCGAACAGCTCAATCAGGCCAAGCTGCGGTTCTTCACTAATATCTCGCATGAATTCCGTACACCGCTCACGCTAATTATCGGGCAAATGGAAATGTTACTGCAAGTCCGTTCGTTTGCACCGACCATCTATACTAAAATTCTCGGAGTATATAAAAGCAGCCTGCAACTGCGTGAGCTGATAACAGAGCTTCTTGACTTCCGAAAACAGGAGCAAGGATATATGACTATCAAAGTAAGCGAACATAACATTGTCGATTTTATTTATGAGAATTATCTACTCTTCCAGGAATATGCCGTACAAAGAAAAATAACGTTCAGATTCCAGAAAACAAACGATATAATAAACGTATGGTACGATGCTAAACAGTTGCAGAAGGTCATGAATAATCTTCTGTCCAATGCCTTTAAATATACGAAAGAGGAAGGAGAGATTTCCGTATCGGTACGGAAGGGCAACCGGGAAGTCATCATTGAAGTTACCGATAATGGAGCAGGTATTTCTCCACAGGATATTGACAAGATATTCAACCGCTTCTATCAAACGGAACAAATGGATTCTCCCATCCATGCCGGAACAGGTATTGGTCTGGCTCTTACCAAAGGTATTATAGAATTGCATCACGGCAGTATCGAAGTATACAGCGAACAAGGAGAAGGAACTACCTTCTGCGTGCATCTCAAAAGTGGTAACGAGCATTTCAGTCCTGAACAAATCAGCAAACATCAGGAAGAACCGCAACAAGCAGTTGAAGAAGGACCTCACTCTCCGGAAACCGTACAACAACTTTTATCGGATCAGGAAGTCATGAATAAAGAGTCTATCGTACAAAGCAGAGAGGTTAAAATTCTGATTGTAGAAGACAATGAATCGCTGCGGGAAATGCTTGTTAAAATATTCGAGGTATTCTATACGGTCGATACAGCGGCTAATGGACAGGAAGGCTGGGAAAAGGTGCAGGCAGGACAGCCCAATATCATACTTAGTGACATTGTTATGCCTGAAATGTCCGGTACGGAGCTTTGTAAACTAGTAAAGAATAACATAGACACATGTCACATTCCAGTAGTATTGCTCACGGCACGTACAGCCATCGAGCACAATCTGGAAGGGTTACGTTTGGGAGCAGATGATTATATTACTAAACCATTCAACATTAATATCCTGCTTTCACGATGCAACAATCTCGTGAATAACCGCCTTATGCTGCAAGAAAAATTCAGCAAACACCCGCAAACGGTTCCACAAATATTGGCAACCAACCCATTAGATAAGGAATTGGTTGATCAGGCCATGCAAGTCATTGAGAAACATATAGATGATGTTGAGTTTAATGTAGATATCCTAGCCCGTGAGACAGGTATAGCGCGTACCAAATTGTTTACCAAGCTAAAAGCTATTACAGGACAGACCCCATACGATTTTATCCTGACCGTACGGCTAAAGCGTGCGGCCATCATGCTCAAGGAAAACCCTGAATTCAACATCTCCGAAATCTCCGACCGTTTAGGATTCTCTTCTCCCAGACAATTCAGCAAATGTTTTAAGGAAAAATATCACATGATACCTCAAGCATACCGGAAAGGGGATAATAAAGAAGAACAGGAAAGCGAAAACGGATAGGCCTGTACGCAGACAACACTATTCATGTACAGATGACACACTTGATTCTCATTAAAACAGACTTTATTTGCAATAATAAAGATAGTCTATAATTTAAGTAAAAAAACATGAGAAAGCAACATTTATATGTCTTATTATGCTTCACTATATTGGGAAGCACTGTATTTGCGCAGAAAATAGAAAACCTGACAAAGTTGAAACGGCAATCGGAGAATGAGCTATTCCATCATCTGGGACAGGCTCCACGCACACCGGCGTTTGAATCCGAAGGATATTGGGTATGGGGAAGTTCTGTTATAAAAGGAAATGACGGAAAATACCATATGTTTGTTTCCCGTTTTCCGAAATCTCTTCCTTTTCATCCCGGCTGGATGGTAGCTTCAGAAATAGTTCACGCAATATCCGATACCCCCGAAGGACCTTACAAATTCAGTGACATCGCACTACCCGCCCGTGGAGCACAGTATTGGGACGGACGCTCGACACATAATCCGCGTATTCTGGAATACCAGAATAAATATTACCTGATATATATGGGATCTACACATCCTTTCGCCAATCCTACCTATGACCAATTGACACTGGACAGCCCATGGTGTACTGTCGGACGCTCCAATAAACGCATCGGACTGGCTATTGCCGACAGCCCATATGGTCCTTGGAAACGTTTCGACGAACCTATATTAAAAACAAAACCCAATACTTTCCTATAGTTTTCTTGTATCCAACCCTTCTCCTATCATACAGGAAGACGGTTCGGTAATGATGATCTTCAAAGGAAGAACGTATGTCGGAGACGATAAGTTCTCGGACATGGCGCTTGGCATGGCATATGCTCCGTCCATCGAAGGACCTTACACAGTACTCAACAATGGCCAGCCCATCTTTCAAGTGGACGGACAAGGAGAAGCGGAAGACCCGTTCCTTTGGAAAGACAGCAGAGGATACCATGCAATCTTTAAAGACCATGTTGCTAAATTTACCGGAGAAAAAGGCGGAGGTGTAATGGCTCACTCCCCAAATGGTATTCAGTGGACGATAGACAAAGATCCCAAAGCCTACTCACGTACTGTAGAATGGGAAGATGGAAAAGTGGAAATGCAAGGACAACTGGAACGCCCGTTCCTGTTATTCGAAAATGGGAAAGCGACTCATGCTTTCTTTGCAACAATGAATGGTGCCGGCGGATTTGACAATGCAACCCAATCATGGAACATGGTTATCCCGATAAAATAAAGACTCCCCCTTTCGATACAGTCAACAGATCTGAAAAGAGATGTAACTTAGCACTTGAAGCCATGCAGTAAATTTGCGATGTAGATAAAAACTCTATGTCGCTTTTTTTATCCGGTTTCCATTCCGTTCATAACGAGTTCCCAATGTTCCGTTTTTATGCGGTCAACGTACATTGATCTTATTTTGTACTCTAACGTATGTTCTTAAGTACGCTGCACGCACCTGTTTTTTACCCAGATCAAATACATTTGCCCCCAGCAAAATTACCCACAAAAATAAAAACGTATGAAAAACAACAAAAGCATTAAGTACCTTTGGGGAGGTTTCTTCTGCTTGTTCTTCCTGTTCTCGTGTCAAGACACTGACGAATTGAGCAAAGAAATCAACCTGCTAAAAGACCGTGCAGTCGCTTTGGAGACTGCGACAAAGAGTCTTAACACTTCTCTCGAAAGCCTACAGGCTTTACTGAAAGCTGATATAATCGTAGGAGTCACTTATGTAGGCGACAAGTACCGGATTGAACTAAATGATGGTTCTACTATTGAAGTGGTACAAGCTTCTAAAGTAAATCTATCCATTCCCCTACTCTCTATCAGTAAAGAAGGATTCTGGGTTTTCAGTACAGACAACGGAGTTACATTCAATTCTTTGACTGACGAAAAGGGAAACAAAATTCCGGCTACGGCAGAAAGCGCAGACAAAACCGCTGTTACTCCACTATTAAGAGTCAACTTAGATGGATTCTGGGAAATCAGCACGAATGGGGGCGCCACATATAGCCTCTTGGGTGGTAAGGAATGTACAGCCATAGGAAAAAACGGTGTAAGTGAAGACGGAGTATTCAAAGAAGTTGTTTACGACTCTGAAAAGAAAATACTAACCGTCACCCTGACAGACGGTCAAGTATATAAAATACCTTGTACGGAAAGTTTCTATCTAAGAATACCGGGGACAAGTAAACAACAAGTATTCCCATTGGGTGAAAAACGCGTATATGAAGTGGAACAAAACGAAGTGTCCGCCGTCACTATCCTTGCACCGGATGACTGGCAGGCAGATCTCGAAGAACAGCAACTTACAATTATTGCTCCGTCAAACACATCAGTCGAGAAAGAAGAGAATATTAAAATTATATATACTTCCATACAAGGTTATCTTCGTATGACGACTATTTCCGTAAAATTGCTGACCACCGGTTTTGATGCGAACGCCACCTTGGCATGGAATCGTTTTGCCACCAACTCTCCGGAAAATATTCTGCTCGATTTTTCATATGCAGGTTACAAACACGGTACAGAAGCTCCTCCCGCCGTTCATTTAAAAAGTAATGACTACACCGTTTATAACGTAAAGGACTATGGTGCCAAAGGCGACGGCAAAACGTCAGACCGGGAAGCGTTGTTAAGTATCACCCAATTATTCAAGTATCAGGCCAATGCAAAAGCCATCATTTACTTCCCGGAAGGAGATTATGTGCTGCACACCGCTGCCGATGATGAAAACGGAGTTTCAAAGCCAATTGAGATAAATTTCGGAGGATTTGTACTCAAAGGAGCCGGACGTGATAAAACCATTATCAGAATGGCTGACCGCAATGTAAACGTAGCTAATTCCACTCCTCCTGCCATGATTAATATCAAACATACGGTAGATCTTCAGAATCCGGTCAGACTGACCGGTGATGTTGCTCCCAAAGGAACATTTGTCATCAATGTGGCAGATGCCAGTTCTTTTAGTGCAGGACAATGGGTATGCTTAAGATTGATTGATACCAGCCCATCTCTTATCAACAAGGAACTGACGTCTATTACAGCCGACGGGAATGTGTGGAACAAAACAGCCAACTCACAATGGACTAACCTTACTAATTCCGGTGTACAGGTATATGACTATCATCAGATAGTCAATAAAAAAAGGAAATGAAATTACATTTGCAGAACCATTGATGCATGAGGTAGACCCTCAATGGAAATGGGAGCTATGCAAATTCAATTATTACGAGAATATAGGCATAGAAGACCTTACGTTTGCAGGAAACACACAACCCGGATTTCTTCACCATGGTAATAATGGAGGAGATGACAATGACTATAAGCCGATTGGCATGATGCGTCTGGTAAACTCCTGGATACGCCGTGTCGACTTCACTAATATAAGTGAAGCACTTAGCATATCATCATCTGCTAATATTTCAGCATATGACATTGAGATAAACGGCCATCGTGGTCACTCCGCCATTCGCTCGGGAGGATCATCCAGAATATTCATCGGAAAAGTTCACGACCATAGCAACGGATACATCGCCATTGATGAGAACACAACCGGTACTTATCTTGATAATGCCGGACAGTTTCATGGTTGCGGGGTATCCAAGCAAAGTATGGGTACCGTTATCTGGAATGTCACTTGGGGGAAGACGCATGCTTCGAAGCGCATGCCACACAACCACGGGCTACTTTATTCGATTGCTGCAATGGAGCATTTATCAAATTACATCAGGGCGGTGCCAAAAGTGAGCTACCCAATCATCTGGACGATCTTACCTTATGGAATTTCAACGCAACTAATACAAACAGTGTGTCTCAAGGTTCTTTCACATGGTGGGACGGAAACTGGACTTGTTTCCTACCTCCTACAATCGTAGGATTCCACGGTCCCGCTGCCAGTCAGTTAACTTTCTCAGATAACGAAGTCAAATTAAACGAATCTTACAACACTGCCGTAGAACCTTATTCACTCTATGAGGCACAGCTTCGTAAACGTTTGGGATATGTACCCGCTTGGATTAACTCATTAAAATAAAAACAACTTTAAATAGAATTATTATGAAGAAATTATGGAATCTTCTAATCATGCTGACCGTAGTGTTCGCAGGATGCAACAAGACTGATGATCTTTGGGATGAAGTACACGATTTACAAAAACGTCTGACCAAATTGGAAATTCAGGCCAATAATCTGAACGGAAATATTACGGCTCTCCAAGAGCTTTATAGAAATGGGGCTACCATTACCACGGTGAATGAAGAAAACGGTGCCTATACCATCACTCTTAGCAATGGTAAAATATTGAGAGTTGTTCAGAAGATGGAGGAAACAATCTATCCCATGGTGGGAATTGACAGCGAAGGTTATTGGACCGTACGTTATGGAAATGAAACACCTGAACGCATACTCGTTGGCAACAGTCCGGTAAAAGCAACAGGCGAAGACGGACTTACTCCGGAATTCCGTATCAACGAAGATACGGGGTATTGGGAAATACGTTATAAAACCAGCGAACAATTTAAGCCGGTTGAAGACTCCAACGGTCATCCGGTAAAAGCAGAGGGAACAACAGACACGGGTTTCTTTAAATCAGTCAATATCAGTGATGACGGGAAATCGTTCCACCTGATCTTGAAAGATGATACGGAAATAACGGTACCCATCGTTGGTTCATTCTCATGTACATTTGAGGAGTCAGTGACAGGAATTCAAAAATTCACTTCTAAAGAAAGTAAGAACTTTAAAATATTGCTGAACGGTGTAGATGACATTGCATTAATGGCGTGTCCTGCCGGCTGGAATGCAACATTATCCGAACCTCTTGACAATGAAGCTATCTTAACCGTAACCGCACCCGAAGCTTTGACAACATTGACACGTGCCACGGCATCTAACAGCACGGATATTTCAATTCTGGCTAATTCCGGTAAATTCAGCACAATCCTGAAGTTGCAGGTGGAAGTTATTGCCGAAGAACCGGTTGAACCGGCTATTGACTATCTAAGTATCTATCAGAAAGGAGAAACTCTCTTCACTATCGGAGACGGAGACAGCGCTATTGAAATTAACAGTACGAATTTCCCTGTATCACAAGAAATAGATTTGAGCGAAACGGACCAGACACTGGAAAAAACAATACTCGCCCCGTCTCAACCAACGATTTATTTCTTATCGGGAGAGCACATTCTTAATATTACCATGGATGGAGATCAAGCCATGAATGGTAAAAAGGTGGTATTCATCAGTAAGTCGGCAACAGAAAAACCGAATCTTAATTTTAGCGGTACCGGTGGCATACGTTTACAACAAAACAGTTCCATCGTATTCAAGAATGTCACTATAGAAAACTTGTCTATGGGCAACTACAGCAAGGCAACGCCCATAATGTCTGGATCGGAGACTGCAACATCAACGCACCGGCCAAATCAATTCTCGCACTGACAGGTACTAACGCACCATTGGGTGGTATCAACAGCCTATACTTTAAAAACAACTATATCGACATGAGTAAATTTCCGGATAAAAGTTCAATATTCAACATTGGTTCATTGATAACCACAGATGTCACTAATGTCTCTATAGAAAACAATATCTGGTACAAGAAAGGAACTCTGCTGCAAGGAAGTATCTATACTTCCAATGCCAAAGGAACTACCAAAAACATTTCTTTCTCCAACAATACGATTATCAATTATGCCGGTAACAGCAGTAATTCCCTTGCTGCCGCCTATTTGGTTATGACTAATGTAGAAAATGTAAGTATAAAAAACAACATTGGTTATTCTGACGATAATGTGACGGATGGATTCAGCAATAGTGGTTCAAGCTTCTATATCATCGCAAACATCGACCCCATGCCATCCATATCAATAGCTGACAACATTGTTTACGGACTGAATCCCGACCTGACCAATAAATGGAAATGGAATACCTATGGATGGAAAACGAATGCCTCAACCAAAGTAAACCAAGAAGGGGAAACAAATGGTATTATCACCCGTTATTCAAAGAACCCGTTTGCAATTCCCGGAGGATTTGATAGTGGAAACTTCACACCAATCCCTGAACTTGCCGGAAAAGGAGCTAACCTGAAATAACATATATATACAGAGAATTTCAAGTATCTCACAGATTCCAGAACGTGTTTTCCCAGTAAGCTAATGACGCTCAACGGAAAGCACGTTTTCTCATACAAATGAAACAGAACCGATTCTCATATCTTCCCACCTTCCATGATGCCACTCCACGACTGTCTCAAAGCCTGCTTTCTTCAAGGCTGCCAATGCTTCGGCACGCCCATTATTGATCCGCTCCGGATAATGTGCATCACTGTTCACCTGTACCCGGACACCCAGCTCTTTCAAGAAAGAAAAATACCGTTCATTGGGATAGAATGTTCCTAATTCATAATAAGATTTGGTATTGACTTCAACAATGTATCCACGTTCGGCAATTGCCGTGAAATAGCTGCGAACGAATGTATCATACCACGGTTCATCTAGCAATCCCGGACGGTAGCAAGAAGCATTATAATGCATCTTGTCCGCATGACCGACAATATCAAATCCTCCCAGTTCTACCATGCGAAGCAGATTCTTATAATAAAGGTGGACTACATAATCCAAATCACCGCCAAAATGCTTGTCCACTAATTGACGGAAAGTATCTGCCGGAGTATCAATATCCACGATTTTCCCTTCCGGAGAATAGAGCATATGCACAGAACCTATCCGATAATCAAGCGGCAATTCTTGAAATCGGAAGAAAGCGGGATTGCTATCTTCGTTCAGGTAATCAATCTCAAGACCGACAGCAAGTTCTATTTTATCTGCAAACTTTTCTTTGAGACGGGCAAATTCGGAAAGGTAATCTTCCATTCTGTCCCATTCCATAGTCCATGCGGTAGAAAACGGCAACGGGGCATGAGAAGAGATGCCATAGGAAGTAAAGCCTTCACTAATAGCAAAACGGATAAAATCTTCCATATTGGCACGCCCGTCACAATAAAGGCAGTGGCTATGATAATTGGTAAGGTTTGTCATACAAGGTTACGTTATCAGGGTTATTATCATCATCAGGTCATCACAGCAATAGGCTGAACTATACTTGTGCCAACATAGTGGCACAACTGTGCCACCGTATTGGCACTGCAATGCCACCGCATTGGCACAGGTGTGCCAATACAGCGGCACAGTTCAACCTTCTATTTCGCTGAGTTCCAACCAGCGCATCGTCTTTTCATCAATCAAGTCATTGACTTCAGGCAAGCGTTTCGATTTCTCGGTCAGTTCGTCAACGGAGAGTGTACCGCTGCAAAGAAGTTCTTCAATCTGTGCCTTTTCGGTTTCCAGGTCGGCAATTTCCTTTTCCAGTTGTTCGAATTCACGCTTTTCCTTGAAACTCATTTTCCGCTTGTCGTTCAGGCGGACGCGGGCAGTCTTTTCTTCCTGCGGCTTCTCTGCTTCTTTCTCCTTTTGCGCTTTCGCCTCCTTCCAGTCGCGATAATCACTATAATTGCCGGGGAAGTCACGGATGTCACCCTGTCCGTTGAATACCATCAGGTGATCTACTACCTTATCCATAAAGTAACGGTCGTGGGAAACGACAATCACACAACCTTTGAAATTCTGAAGATATTCCTCAAGCACATTCAATGTGATAATATCGAGGTCGTTGGTAGGCTCATCCAGCACGAGGAAGTTAGGGTTACGCATCAGGATAGTGCACAAGTAAAGACGACGGCGCTCTCCCCCACTCAACTTATAGACATAACTATGCTGCGTTTCGGGAGTAAACAAGAAATGCTGCAAGAATTGTGAAGCTGTCAGTTTCTTTCCATTACCCAATTCAATTACTTCGGCAATATCCTGCACTACATCAATGACCTTCATTTGTTCATCAAACTGAAGACCATCCTGCGAGTAATAGCCGAAACGCACCGTTTCGCCAATATCTACCATACCGCTATCGGGCTGTACTTGCCCCATTAATATCTTGATGAAAGTAGATTTTCCGGTTCCGTTGTTTCCTACAATTCCCATCTTCTCATAACGGGCAAAGATATAAGAAAAGTCTTCCAGAATCTTCAGGTCACCGAAGCTCTTGTACAAATGGTCGGCTTCGAATATCTTGCTGCCGATATAGGATGCTTTTACTTCCAGTTTGACGTTATCGTTATTAAAACGTTGCTTCGCCACCTTTTCCAATTCATAGAAAGCATCTTCCCGATAACGGGCTTTATGTCCGCGTGCCTGCGGCATCCGGCGCATCCAGTCGAGTTCCGTACGATAAAGATTATTAGCCCGTTCAATTTCTACACTTTTAGCTTCGATACGTTCCTGACGTTTTTCGAGGTAATAACTGTAATTTCCCTTATATTGATAAACTTGCTGATTGTCTATTTCGATAATCTCCGAACAAACACGGTCGAGGAAATAACGGTCGTGCGTCACCATCAGCAGGCTAAGGTTGGTACGACGCAGATAATCTTCCAGCCATTCAGTCATGTCCAAGTCAAGATGATTGGTAGGCTCATCGAGAATCAATAAATCCGGTTCGGTAATCAAGGCGTTTGCCAAAGCGACGCGCTTCAACTGTCCGCCGGACAGTTGTTTCACTTTCTGGTCGAAGTTACGGATTTTGAGTTGCGAAAGAATTTGTTTGGCTTTCTGTTCATATTCCCAGGCTTTCTCCTGATCCATACGTACCAAAAGGTCTGCCAGTCCCGGATGCCCTTCGGTTTCCATACAACGTTCGTACTCCTTTATCAACTCCACTGTGCTGTTGCCATGATGAAAACAAGCTTCCAGCACTGTCAGTTCTTCGGGATATTGCGGGTCTTGTTCCAGATAATCCACCCGAAGGTCACGACGGAAGACAATATTACCGCTATCATAACCTTCCTTTCCGGCAATGATATTCAGTAAGGTCGTTTTTCCGCTACCGTTCTTTGCGATCAATCCTACACGCTGACCTTCGGCAATGCCCAAAGATATATTTTCAAAAAGAACCAAGTCACCGAAAGACTTGGTCAGGTTATCTATCTGTAAATAAGGTACTGCCACGTAAATAATGATTAGTTGGTTAGTGATTAGTGATTAATAATCACCGATTTATACTCTTCAATGACATTGCAAGGTTCACCTGCCTTTACTTTACTCCATGCAATTTTCATCGGGTCAATGATCCGGTCATTATATTGAACAACAGGAGCTTCCCGGTTACCGTCAATCAACGTCTTCCACTCCATACCTTCCACTTCATTCGTCAGAATCGCACAGACAGTAATACCGATAGCCAGCCATTCCTCTTTTTTCTTCGCACCTATCTTACCGCTGTCAATCACTTGCTGAAGTTTCTCCAAGTCCTCTTCTATTCCCTGAAAATCTTTCTTCAGTTCCTGCTTCACGGTAGATACCACCCATTCGTACCCTTCATTAATCAAATAGATTTCAGAAAGACGGACAGGAATCAGTTCAGCAGGATACTTCTGTCCTTCTTTGCGTATCTCCAAAGTAGCGATCACTTCTTCCGCCTCCTTCACAACTCCGCCTTTAGGTACGGTAAAGGAACATTCGAAAGCTATATCATCAACACCTGTAATCCACAAATGGGAAGTATAATAAGTTCCCTCCTCCTGAAACATTTCTTTGCTATACGCACATTCCCACGCTCCGACTTGCACCAACGAAGCCGAATCGTTCTCTTTCAGTTCCTGCCGGATAGCATCTTTACCATAACCGGCTTTTCCTTTAAATGCGGATATACGAAAATTTCCCGTCCATACATCGGGATTATAGAAAAGAAAAGAGCCTTCGCCATCTTCAAACTCGTTCCAGTCTGACGGATAGCTCATAGAAAACCATGCTCCGGGAGAGATAAATTTCTTGCCTTGCATCCTTTTACTTTAAAATGATTACTTGGCAAAAGTACGAATTAAATACGAATTTCAGGCACGGATTACACGGTTTTCACAGTTTTCGGAAAGATGATAACATAAAGCAACAGCGTAATCCGTGTAATCCGTGCCTGAAAAACATCATTTCCCTATAGGCTGTATTTTCCTACGCACATCTTTTGAAATCTCCAGAAACATATAGTTCAACTTTCCGGAGTGGATTCCTTCCTCATTCTCCTTATACTTTTTATTAGCATATTGCTTTGATTTCTCGAAAGTCAGCAATGACATTTCATTCTGCGATTTGCCTACCATCGTAGAGTCCAGCTGTTCATCCGGAAAGAAATCATCCAGATCGACGTCACCAATCATGGTTGTTTCCAGAAAGTTCTTGTCCGTATGTGAATTATCCGTATAATACCCCACAAACATATGCCCCGGTGTACGTACCAAGATCGGATCGATATTGATGGCACGGAGCAATGAAGCGAACAGTACACTACCGTCCACACAATTAATCTGTGAAGATTCCAGCGCATCATCAAACGTACGGACACGCTGCGAGAAAACAACATTGCTCGAAAGGCTGGTGTTGGAAACAGAACTGTAACGGAATTTGCGTTTCTGCAATATGTTCCAAAGGGCGTACACTTGCTTGTCCACCGCTCCTTTAGCTTTGCTCTGATAGCCAAGGAAACGATTCACAATACGGGTATTCAATGCCTCGCGAAGCAACTGGTCGATCATCGGATTCTCTTCATTGACATAGGCAGCAAAGAAAATACTTGTATCATGGAATTTGGTTCCATTCGATACATACCCCAACAGACATTCATTGATACTACGCACAGAGAATGTGCGCACCCGTTGCCCCAGATCCTTTCCATTCATCTCAACAGTAATAGCCACACTTACCGGTTCTGCCTGCGCCTCATTTTTCAAGGCTTCATAGTTCCAGATGATATCAGGATAAATCGTATATTCCGTTCTGGGCTTGTTTAGTACAAATTCCGACACCGAACGGGAGAAAAAAGGTGTTTCAGCCACTTCAATCCGTACCCGGCTATAGGCTGTCTTCGACTTCACCCGAATAGCAATACACGATTTCGGATTCCCCAAATACGTTGAATCTGACGGAACAATCACCTGCGCATCAGTGGTGGCAACAGACAGAATCGCCGAAGGGAATATATTCCCTCCCAAGTCGTCTACAATCTCAAAACCGGAATTGAATGAGGTATATTTAAACACAGACATACCGCCAAGGAGAATTAACAGCACCACAACAGAGCCTATTATTTCCCGCCGATGTCTTTTCAGGTCAATTTTTATCATTATTTGTAGTTTCTATGGTCAAACATTTCTATTGTATCTCGCTAACAAAGATAACAAATAGCGTTCGTTTTTTCCTCTTACAATCAGCAAAAACTTTTATATTTTATATCAGCCCTCTCGATTCCCGGAATGTAACATGATTGTAACGTCTGTTTCATCTGCCCGTAACAAAGTCTCCCCATCTTTGCAAAGGATAAAATAAAAACGTAACTTTGTCATATCACATTAATACATATATCTTATGAACGATTACCGTATTCTAGTTGTCGACGATGAAGAAGACCTCTGTGAGATACTGAAATTCAATCTTGAAAACGAAGGCTATGAGGTTGACACTGCAAACTCTGCCGAAGAAGCAATGAAGATGGACATCAGCAGCTATCATTTAATTCTCCTCGATGTGATGATGGGAGAAATCTCCGGATTCAAAATGGCGAATATCTTGAAGAAAGACAAGAAAACAGCGAAAGTGCCTATCATCTTTATCACGGCAAAAGATACTGAAAACGATACCGTGACCGGATTCAATCTGGGAGCGGACGATTATATTTCGAAACCTTTCTCTCTGCGTGAGGTCATTGCCCGTGTGAAGGCTGTACTAAGACGCACGGCAACAACGGAAACGGAAAGAGCTCCCGAACGTCTTACTTATCAATCGCTCGTCATTGACATCACCAAGAAGAAAGTAAGTATCGACGATGAAGAAGTGCCATTGACCAAAAAAGAATTTGAGATATTGCTTCTGCTGGTACAGAATAAGGGACGTGTATTTTCGCGTGAAGACATCCTGGCCCGCATCTGGAGTGACGAAGTGTACGTGCTCGACCGTACCATCGACGTAAACATCACCCGTCTGCGTAAAAAGATTGGTGTATACGGCAAATGCATTGTCACCCGTCTCGGATACGGATACTGTTTTGAAGCTGAATAAATAATTATGCCGAATTAAATAGTTATTATGAACCTGCCTGTAACTCAAAAGCATTTTCTTTCTTTCAGCCGGAAGCTTTTCCTTTCGGTTATCTCACTGTTTCTGGTATTTGCCATTTGTTTCATTGCTTACCAGTATCAACGAGAACGGGAATACAAAATAGAACTGCTGAATACAAAATTGCAAGATTACAACAGCAGACTCTACGAACAGTTGGACGAACAAGCCATTGACAGTGAAATAATCAATGGATATGTCAACAACCATATTCTGGAGGATTTACGCGTAACCCTTATCGATATGGAAGGAAATGTGGTTTACGACAGTTATCCGAGCCATAACAGCCAGATAGAGAACCATCAGAACCGTCCGGAAGTACAAAAGGCAATAAAGCATGGCAACGGGTATGACGTACGCCGTACTTCCGAAACAACCGGACTTCCCTATTTCTATTCAGCCACCCGCTATAAAGATTATATCGTGCGCTCGGCTTTGCCTTATAATGTCAGCCTCATCAACAACCTGCAAGCAGACCCGCACTATTTATGGTTTACCGTAATCGTAACCTTATTATTAATGGTTATCTTCTACAAATTCACCAATAAACTGGGGACTTCCATCAACCAGCTCCGTGAATTTGCCATGCGCGCCGACCGGAACGAGCCTATCGAAATGGCTATGCAATCGGCTTTCCCGCACAATGAACTGGGAGAAATCTCCCAACATATCATTCAAATCTACAAACGACTGCACGAAACCAAAGAGGCTCTCTACATTGAGCGCGAAAAACTGATTACCCATCTTCAGATTTCACACGAAGGACTGGGTATATTCACAAAAGACAAGAAAGAAATTCTAGTCAACAACCTCTTTACCCAATACAGTAACCTGATCTCGGATTCAAACCTGGAAACAACAGAAGAAGTCTTTGCCATCAATGAACTGAAAGAAATTATTCATTTTATCAACAAGAACCAGCAAGAACGTTCAAGAGGAAAAGGTGAGAAACGAATGTCAGTCACCATCAACAAGAACGGACGGACATTTATCGTAGAATGTATCATCTTCCAGGATGCCAGCTTTGAAATCTCCATCAATGACGTCACCCAGGAAGAAGAGCAAGTAAGACTCAAACGCCAACTGACCCAAAATATCGCCCACGAGTTGAAAACTCCCGTCAGCAGTATTCAGGGGTATTTGGAAACCATTGTCAGCAATGAAAATATTCCACGTGAGAAGATCAACGTATTCCTCGAACGTTGTTATGCACAAAGCAACCGGTTAAGCCGACTATTACGCGACATCTCCGTACTCACCCGCATGGATGAAGCCGCCAACATGATCGATATGGAACGGGTGGACATCAGTGTACTGGTAGGAAACATTATCAATGAAGTGTCACTGGAACTGGACGAAAAGCATATAACAGTAATCAACTCCCTGAAAAAGAGCATACAAATCAAAGGTAATTACTCACTGCTCTATTCCATCTTCCGCAACCTGATGGACAATGCCATTGCATACGCCGGAACCAATATTCAAATAAATATCAACTGTTTCCGCGAAGATGAGAAATTCTACTATTTCAGCTTTGCCGACACAGGTATAGGAGTATCTCCCGAACATCTGAACCGCCTCTTCGAACGTTTCTACCGGGTAGACAAAGGCCGCTCACGCAAACTGGGCGGAACAGGGTTGGGACTGGCTATCGTGAAGAACGCCGTCATCATCCACGGCGGCAACATCTCCGCCAAAAACAATCAGGGTGGCGGATTGGAATTTGTATTTACGTTGGCTAAGGAAAAATAAGGTTCTTAGTCAAATTCCGTGTTACTTAATTTAGGCTAAAGACCCTTACACATTGGTCTTTCAATGAGATTTGCCAACACGAAACTTGACGAAGAACCATAAAGAAACAAGAATTACAACTCTATTTTAGCTCAAAAGGAACTCTGGACTTGACATCTGTAGCAGAAGATGCTATGACTGCCTCGAACTTACCCGCCTCTGACACCCACTGATGACGGGTGTCATCAAAGAATTTCAAAGCATCTTCATTGACAGTAAAAGTAATCTCCTTTGTCTCACCCGGAGCCAGCCTCACTTTACTGAATCCTTTCAGCTCCTTTACAGGACGAGGCAAAGATGATTTCAAGTCACTGATATACAATTGTACTACTTCGCTCCCCTCACGACTACCTGTATTTGTTACCGGTACAGTAATAGTAAGCGTTTCATCCGCTCCCATTACCTTCTTATCAGCTACAGCCTTTCCATATTTAAAAGTAGTATAACTCAAACCATGTCCGAAAGGAAACAAAGGTTTTGTTTTCTGTTTATCCGCCCAACGATAGCCTACGAAAATTCCTTCATTATATTTCTCATCCACAATATTACTGCCATCCGCTCTAAGAACACCCGGATAATCGCCTAATTTATGAGCACCTACATCCTCCAGAGCAGCAGGGAAAGTAAACGGCAATTTCCCCGACGGGTTCACATCACCTGCCAAAATTGCCGCTATCGCACTGCCGGCTTCCGAACCTAAATACCATGCCTGAAGCACAGCCGGAACATCCTTGATCCACGGCATAGATACTGCATTACCCGAGATATTGACGACAACCAGATTTTTGTTAGCCTGTGCCAAAGCTTTTATCACCTCGTCTTGTCCATAAGGCAGACCAAGTTCCTTGCGGTCTGCATCTTCGCAATCCTGATGCGCACTCTTGTTCAACCCACCGACAAAGATCACATAATCAGCCTCTTTGGCAACTTCCACAGCTTCAGCAATAAGTTCTTCCGGCGAACGGTCGTCTTTCAAGTCCTGACCAGACTTCACACCGTTATACTCACCTGTAGGATCACCCACATATCCACGGGCATAAACAACTTCCGCCCTATTTCCGAATCTAGTTCTGATCCCATCCAACGGAGAAAACTCATGTTTCACTTTCAGTGAAGAACTACCACCGCCCACTGTCATCATCTTCACAGCATTCTCACCAATCACAGCAATCTTTTTCACCTTATCCAAATCAATAGGCAATACATTGTTATTGTTCTGCAGCAACACAATACCCTCCTCACCGATATGACGGGCGGCAGCAAAATGAGCTTCCGAGCACAAAGCACCCCAAGGACGCTCCCTATCCATTGTTGTACGATAAGCCAGACGAAGAATGCGCCTCACTTTATCATCTAACTCTTTTGTTCCTACTTTGCCTTCCTTTATCAATGTAAGATACGGATGTGCCAGATAGTAGTTATCATAAGCATTGCTTGCCCCATTGGAAAGTCCGTTTGTCCAACTACCGAACTCCATATCCAAGCCATTATGAATAGCTTCTTCCGTGTCGTGGGTACCTCCCCAGTCGGAAACAACCACTCCGTCAAATCCCCATTCACCTTTCAGGATATCATTCAGCAAATATTGGTTATGACAACCGTGCTGACCTTTATACAAGTTGTAAGATCCCATGATGGCCCAAGCCTTCCCCTGCCGGACAGCAGCCTTGAAAGCAGGCAGATAAATTTCATACAAAGCACGGTCATCCACAATAACATTGGTGGTATGGCGGTTCACTTCCTGATTATTCAGCGCATAGTGTTTTACGCAAGCGGCAACGCCATTCTGTTGTACACCCTGTATATAAGGAACTACCATTTGTCCGGCCAGATAAGGGTCTTCACCCATATATTCGAAATTACGCCCGTTCAGCGGAGTACGGTAAATATTCACTCCGGGACCTAACAACACGGACTTATTAC
This sequence comes from Bacteroides sp. BFG-637, assembly GCF_024793605.1. Classification (NCBI taxonomy): domain Bacteria; kingdom Pseudomonadati; phylum Bacteroidota; class Bacteroidia; order Bacteroidales; family Bacteroidaceae; genus Bacteroides; species Bacteroides sp. BFG-637. The sequence goes on from NZ_JANUPD010000002.1 coordinate 5,821,758, forward strand.
GATAACGCGCCTCTTCACCGATACTCTTTCCATAAAGCATAGACATTTCGGGGTTCCATGTTGCCGCCAGACAAGTCAGTGCAGGAAAAGCCACACAAGAATCATTAGACCATCCGGCCTGTTCCCACTCATCCCAAAGCACTTCGGGACGAATACCATGAGGACCGTCTGTCATCCAGAATTCGGGAATTCCCAAACGTGCCACACCCGGTGAGCAAAACTTGGACTGGGCATGTGTCATCGCCACTTTCTCTTCCAAAGTCATACGGTTGAGCGCATCTTCTATTCTTTCCTCTACAGGTTTTGTATTATCCAAATAAACGGGAATCGTTTGTGCCTGAACCGCACTACCCAACAATAGGGCCAACATGCCCGAAATAATCATACTTTTCATGGTCATCCATTTTTTATTTATTAACCCACAAGCCCAGCGAACGGATATAACCCGTTTGCGGCATACAATTTTCACATTTACTATTCTCTATAAACGCCGACATCGCTTTCTTTGCCACCTCCTGATCAGGGCGTGCATCCCGTATCTCTTTGTAAGTAGCGCGAGGTGCTTCAGAGAAAGCAACTACTTGCTCCCAACCTTCCGGCACCTTGATACCCATAAACGAAGAGCCATCTATCTTTTTATACGGCCAGAAAGTGTACCCGATGTTGTTTTCTTCCATCACCTTACAAAAAGCCTCCTGCCATTCATCAGTATTGTGACCGATTTCACCCATATACATCGGCAGGTTCACACTGTCACGGAAATTGATAAGAGTCCGGATAGCTTCCTTTGTAGGATCACCTCCGTAACGATGGCAAGTGTACATCAGTTTATCGTCATAAGCAGCATCCTTGAACGGCTTGAAGTTACCATTCCACTGTGCTCCTCCGATCAGGACAATATGATTGTTATCCACCTCACGAATAGCTTTCAACGCACGCTTGTGCAGAGGTTCCAGCTTTGCGTTCAGTTCTTCCATATTTTCAAAATAGGGAGCGATAGGCTCGTTGATTAACTCATATCCCAATATTACAGGCTCATTCTTATAATAATCGGCAATCTCCTTCCAAATATCACAGAACAACTGTTGACTTACCTCGCTTTCAAACAGCCAGGGATAACCGTAACTGTCATCAATATTATCACCTGTCTGTCCGCCCGGAGCATCGTGCATATCCAGAATCAGGTAAAGATTATTATCACGACACCAGTTCACGACACTGTCTACACGGGCAAATCCGTCCTGAACCCCTGTCACCCCCATATAGTCCTCATCAGTGAAGAGTTTATAATGGAAAGGAAGACGAATGGTATTTGCCCCCGTAGAAGCGATAAATTCCACATCCTTGCGGGTGATATAGTTGTCTTTAAACTGTTTCCAAAATTCTGCCACAAAGTCCGGACCTACCATCTGACAAAACATCTCATTGATGAAACGTCCGGAATTAGTTTTATTGAAGCCGAACATATATCCTTCGGGATTCAACCAGTTACCCAGATTCGTACCTTTAATAAATAATTTGCTGCCGTCCGGCTGAATCAAGTCCTGTCCGGACACACGCACGAATGCTTCAGGAGCAGGCGCAATTTCCTGTTGCTGCGCCTGTTTTTGCTGACATGAAGCAAATCCCCCCACAAACAATAATACATAAATTATATATTTCATACCTATTTCTAACGATTAATTTATTACTTCAAAATCAGCGGAAAGTCCTTCCTCACTGTTTGTACCCAACCACAACTTAAATTCTCCGGGCTCCACCACCTTCTTCATATCAATGTTCCAGAAAGCCAATTCACTGACGGGCAATGAGAAAGTTACAGTCTTGGTCTCTCCCGGCTGTAAAGTGACACGCTGGAAACCTTTTAACTCCTTCACCGGACGGGCTACAGAAGCCACCTTATCCTGCACATAGAGCTGGACAACTTCTGTTCCGGCATACTTTCCGGTATTCGTCACATTCACTCTCGCCGTCAATGTAGCATTTGCCGCCAACTTATCAGCCGATAATTCCAACACATCATAGGCAAAAGTAGCATACGACAATCCGTAACCAAAGGGGAACAAAGGACCAAAACCTGCATCCATATAAAAGAAGTGCAACCCAACGAGGTCTGCCCGGCTTCCAATGGAATATCATCAATCAATGTTTCCTTGCCGCTGGGAGCACGTCCCGTGTGATGATGCGCATAATAAACAGGGACCTGTCCCACCATCTTCGGAAAAGTAACCGGAGTCTTCCCACTCGGAACAACCTTGCCGAACAGTAAATCTGCAATAGCCGGACCACCCATCGTTCCCGGATGAAAGGAATAAAGCACGGCAGCCGATTCATCCACTTCTTTACCAATAGTGAGCGGACGACCTGCCATAACCACCGTCACCAGCGGTTTACCGGCTTTTGCCAACGCTTCAATCAATTCCGATTGCGCTCCACGCAAGTTCAAATCAGCCAAGGAGTGAGCTTCGCCCGACAGAATAGATTCTTCACCGACAAAAGCCAGTACCACATCCGCCCGCCGGGCTGCTGCCACCGCCTTTGCTATACCCGAAGTCTGTTTGTCGCGGCTATAGGCCAATCCCGGTTCATAAATAATCTGAACCTTGTCTCCATACATTTCCCGCAATGCCTTCAGCGGAGTCTGTGTATGTTCCTTTTCACCATCAAACACCCACGTCCCCATCTGGTCATGAGGGGCATCCGCCATCGGACCGACTACAGCAACCGTACGCACCATCTCTCCCAAAGGAAGAACCTCGTTATCATTCTTCAATAAGATGACCGACTGCTCTACTGCTTCTTTCGCTTTCGCCAAATGACTTTCCGCATATTTTACTGTTTGATCTGATACCACATAAGGATTATCGAACAACCCTAAGCGGAACTTTAAACGTAAGATATTACGAACTGCATTATCAATAGTAGCTACCGAAACCTTTTTTTCTTTTACCAAAGTCTCCAGATTTTCCATAAAGGAACCGCTTACCATCTCCATATCTATACCTGCATTGACCGACTTTTCAGCCGCTTCCTTCGCATCTTTGCAGAAACCGTGCGCAATCATCTCGGTAGCCGACGCCCAATCCGTCACAACTACGCCGTCATAATTCCATTCTCCACGCAGCACCTCTTTTAATATAAAGGAATTACCGGTAGAAGGCACTCCGTCATTATCATTAAAAGAAGTCATGAACGTGGCACACCCTGCCTTGGCAGCCGCCTCGAAAGGAGGGAAATAGACATTGCGCAATTCACGTTCCGGTATGAATGTCGAATTATAATCCTTGCCACCTTCAGCGGCACCATAACCCACAAAATGCTTGGCACATGCCGCTATGGCTGTCGGATCGTCCAAAGAATCCCCCTGAAACCCCTTAACCATCGCCGCTCCCATCACAGCAGACAGATAAGGATCTTCGCCACAACTTTCCGCCATACGTCCCCATCGCGGATCACGGGAAATATCAATCATCGGAGCAAAAGTCCAGCGAATACCATCGGCAGATGCCTCAACAGCGGCTATGCGGGCTCCATCCTCTGCAATTCGGGGATTAAAGGTTGCCGCTTGTCCCAATGGAATAGGAAATATAGTTTTGTATCCATGAATCACATCACGCGACATCAGGACAGGAATCCCCAACCGGGATTCCTTCACAGCTATTTCCTGCACTTTATTCACCAATTCAGGGTCAGTCAGATTCAACAGAGAACCCACTTTCCCTTCTTTTATCACCCCGGCTATCTGATCAATGCTTCCATTCGGACTCAGCTGATTCATCTGCCCTATTTTTTCCTGCAAAGTCATCTTACCCAGCAGTTCCTCGACCTTATTATCTATGTCCCTATCCTTCTCACTACCTGCTTGCGGTGTGCAGGCAAAGAAAGAAAGCATAAGCAAACAGGCAGAAGACAGTTTGAAATGTTTCATCATATGTTATTCTTCTAATTTGATTATGCCTTGCTCATATCGCGTCAAAGGCGTGGCACAAGCAAGGCATTCTAAGGAAATATACTTATTAAATTAGTATGGATTCTGCGTAATCGAGCCTTGTGCAGCTTCTATTTCACTCTGAGGAATAGGAATGTATTTCTTGTTTTCTGTCCAGTCAACACGTTCCGGGATAGCCTGTCCACCCCAAGTATTTTCACCTTCCCACTGATTCTTGTCAAAATTATAGGTACGCTTAGTCCGTAGAACCACACCGGCTCCAGCTTTGAGTACGGTAGCAGCCTTTCCGGAGCGGACAAGGTCGAAATAACGTTTTCCCTCACCCACAAATTCAAGTCGACGTTCATTAATGATATTATCCACGGTAACAGGGATAGAAGCTACACCGGCACGCTCACGGACAAGATCGAAATAATCTTGCGCAAGACCGTCACCCGTAGCCAAAGCCAGTTCAGCCGCATTGAGCAATGTCTCGGCATAACGGTAAAGATGAAGATTTTCATCATGGTTCAAACCGGCATCACCTACACTACCTTCCGTATCACCCGGACGGGGCAGATATTTGCGCAGGAAGTAACCGGTGTTCTGATAACGACCACCATAAGTGACGGTATCCCCTTCAGCGAATTTCGCCCTTGCATATTTATCCAGATTAAGAATGGCAACATCGCGACGACGGTCATTGTCTTCAAAGGCATCATACACTTCTTTAGAAACAGAGCCGAACCCCCAGCCGCTTGTAAATTCAGGAGTATGCCCCTCTGCACATTTGATAGTCAAGCCATCAATACCAATCATTTCAGGATATACAGTACCACCTGTAAAATTGGCATCCCCCCAAGTACGTTTACCTCCTTTAGCTATATAATTTACATCGAATATGATTTCTTCGTTCCATTCCTTATCAAGCGCATAAAGATCATTATAATTTTTAACCAAGTCATACTTGTGCGAATTGATGATTGCTTTCATATATCCCAAAGCCTTTCCGTAACGGGACTGGTCTTTCTGGTACATCACATAATCAGCGTAAATCATGGAAGCAGCAGCTTGCGTCATACGTCCGGCCCATTCGTCGGGTTGTTTCATCGGAAGTACTTCACTGTCCAGCACGCTCTCCAAATCGACAACCACCTTTTCATAAACCTGATCTACAGTTAATTGATCTGCCAGATAAGGAAGGCTGGTCAAATTCTCTTCATAAAAAGGAATATTGCCCCATGTTTTCCAGAGAACGAGATAATACCAGGCACGCATCGCACGGCCTTCGGCTATAAAAAGAGCCTTTTTATCATCGGATAGATCGGAAGCCTTTGCATTATCAATCAACCGGATAGACCGATTGATACCTGAATAACTTGTTGTCCACGCTCCATCGATATTATTACGGGGATCGGACTTGTACTGGGAAATCAGGTGAATCTGTGACTGGTCGGATGTGTTGCCGCCACCGACATACATATCATCAGCCATAGCGTCCCATACCAAGCTCAAGGGTGCCCATCCACCAAAGTAGTCATACCATTGCATCGGATCGTAAGCAGCCACTGCTGACTCCATCATTCGGGATTCTGTAGTATAATATCCGTCAATGGGCAAGCTGCTTGAAGGCTCAACTGACAGGAAGTCGTCGCCGCAAGATGCTGTACCCAGCATCAAAGCCAGAGCGGCGAAGCTATATAATGTAAACTTTTTCATATCTGTATGCTTTATATTCATTAAAAATTAAGATTAACACCTACGGTAAAGGTACGCGCCTGAGGATAGTAACCACGGTCGATACCATTGGAACGTTCGTCACCATTGAGTTCCGGATCAAGACCTTTATAAGAAGTCATTGTCAGCAGGTTCTCGGCAGCCACATAGAAACGAAGCTTCTGAATAAAGATCTTCTGAGTCAGGTAGGACGGCAATGTATAACCCAACTGAATGTTCTTGATACGTGCGTAAGAACCATTATGGACATAAAGATCAGAAACACGCCAGTTATCATTGTTGTTTGCCCAAGAAAAACGAGGCATTGTATTGGAAGTTCCTTCACCATGCCAACGATTCATAAACTCTGCGGGAAGATTCACATAGCGGCAGTCCAGACGACGGGTTACATCCATGATTTCCTGCCCCATAGCACCTGACAGCAACATGCTGAAGTCGATATTTTTCCAGGAAGCATTGAGGTTCAAACCGAATGTCCAATCAGGAGTTCCCTTACCAATCATTGTCTTATCCTTATCATTGATCTCTCCGTTCTTGTCAAAGTCTACAAAGATTACGTCACCCGGCACTGCGTTGGGCTGCAGCTTCTGCCCTTTATCATTCACATAAGCATCAATCTGCTCCTTGTTCTGGAAGATACCGTTTGTTTTATAACCATAGAAATAAGGATATGGCATTCCGTTTTCCGCACGGGATACGTTACCAATCTGGTGAACATTGTCATACATCTCAAAGCCATCGGCATTCCCCAGATTAATCAATTCATTTTTCAGATAGCTGGCATTAGCGGATATTCCGAAGTTCCAGTCACCTTTATTGAACTTATACCCCAGCTCCAATTCAACTCCCTCATTCTTCATCGAACCAACGTTACCCCAAGGCTTGGACTCACCCAAGTAAGAAGGAATACTCATTTCCTTCAGCATGCCATTCGTCTTCTTGTAGAAATAATCCACCGTGAAAGTCAAAGCATTGTTGAAGAAGCCGAAATCCAGACCGGCATCATATTGTTCCGATTCTTCCCATTTCAAGTCCTTATTGGGAGTACCGGACGGCTTACTACCCATGACGATGCTCTGGTATCCCGGAGTGCCGAACACATAGTTGTTACCGATAGCTACATTGGCCATATAACGGAAAGCTCCGATATTTTCGTTACCGTTCTTACCCCAAGAGAGGCGCAGTTTTGTATTAGTCAACCAAGATGGACGTTGATCCATCCACTTTTCATTTGTTATGTTCCATCCTAAAGATACGGAAGGGAAGGTAGCCCATTTGTTATTAGGACCGAAGTTAGACGAACCGTCACGACGCACAGTAACCTGTAACATATAGCGTTCATCATAGTTATAGCTCAAACGACCGAAGTAGGAAGCCAACGTTGTCGGGTCAAATGCCCCACCGGTGGCATTACGTTTACCTGCAGACTGCAAACCGGTTGTGAAATCCAAGTTTGCCTTGTCCCCAATATATTCAATCATATCCATTGCATCGCCCTTTAATCCGCGTCCTGTATACTTCTTGGCCGACTGCCCCAACACAACCGCAAACGAATGAACACCAAACGTTTTGTCATACGTCAACACATTCTCAATCTGCCACGTATAGCCACGATTCATTTCAGACCACACTTTCGATTTGTCATTCGTAGCATTTTTATTCAGATAGTAAGGATGATTCCATCCGTCTTTTCCCCAGAATGCGAGGTCGGAACCCCAAGAGAATTTATATTTCAAATGATCCCAAACACTTAGTTCGGCAGCCAAAGTAGCGATAATCTTATCAGAATTATTCTTTTCATAGGGTAAGGAAAGTCTTGCAAGCGGATTAGCAAGTTCATTGAAATCACTGCTCGGCATGGAAAGCAACTGTCCGCTACGTTTGTCGTAGATAGGGTCACCATAAGTATTCCGGTCATAATTCTGAAGTTCGCTTTCATCTTTAGCGTAAACGGACATGGTAGGATCCATGAACAAAGCGTCGCCGAGCGGAGATCCGGTCAGACTGCCGGCAGTGACACCCACACTATTCACACGAGAATAAGCTATGTTCATAGAGAATGTCATCTTTTTCAGCCAATTACGTTGTTCCGATTCGTCAAACAGCGTATACATTGTGTTGCTACGCAGTGACAGACGTTGGTAGTTGGAAGCATCGTAGTTTCCCCCAATGATACCGTCCTGATCATAATATCCTAATGAAAAATAGTAATTTACCTTCTCGGAAGCACCGCTGATACTTAACTGGTGATTCTGGACCGGAGCATTATCATAGAACAAGGCGTCCTGCCAATTGGTACCCGAACCTAAAGAAGCAACCTGTTCGTAACGGGGAGCCTCGCCTGCATAATCGGCAGCCTCATTCATCAATGTAGCATATTGGGTAGCATTCAGCATATCCCGCTTCTTCCATGCACTTTGCCATCCATAAGAGAAGTCATAACTCACTTTAGTTTTGCCGATACTACCTTTCTTTGTAGTAACGAGAACAACACCATTTGCCGCACGAGCCCCATAAACGGCTCCGGAAGCTGCATCTTTCAATACTTCGATACTGGCAATATCAGCGGGATTGATATTATCAATACCACCGTCTACCGGCATACCATCAATAATGTAAAGCGGGTCGGAGTTGTTGATAGTACCAATACCACGCACACGTACTCTTGAGCTCGCTCCCGGCTGACCATTGAGGGTAGTAACTTGAACACCGGCTGCCAGACCTTTCAACGCATTGTCCACACGTGTGGGAGATGTTCTGCTCAAATCTTCGGAAGAGACCTTGGCAATAGAGGCCGTTACCACACTCTTCTTCTGAGTACCATAACCAATCACTACTATTTCATCCAAAGTTTTCGTATCTTCCCGTAAAATAATGTTGAGCGGAGCGATAGTAGCTTTCACAATTTGCGGAAGATAACCTACGTAGGTTATTTCAATCTCTACCCCCTCTTCTACATTGGAGAGAGAAAAAGCACCATCAAGATTAGTAATAGTACCGTTATTAGTACCTTTTACCAATACACTCGCACCGATAATGGGCTCACCGGTTACATCTTTTACTACTCCTTTCACAGTCTGCTGCTGGGCAAACATACCGATAGAAAAGAAAAACAGCAAGCATCCGACAGATAACATATATCTGAACGCTTGCGTCTTTTTTAAATCATTTCTCATAACACAAAATATTAAAGTTAACACTCAAATTTCTTATGACTTTTGTCAACGCAAAGATAAAACAAGTGCATATAGCCTGTATGAGCAGGTAAAGCGCAAAAGTAAACCACCGTTTTTGATAAAAATCTAATTATTAACATATTACTATAAAAAGAAGAGAGCAAAAAGTAAACTTTAATAAATAAAACGGGAAGAGGTATTCATCATCAAACGATTATATAACCTAACTTTTTCCTAAAGAACATCCGCCATATTTAAAAGGATTGACTTATATTTGTACGTCTAACCAAATATAGTACAATGAAACATCTGCTTACCTTATTACTTTTATTTACTTCTACCTTTTTGTCTGCTGACTCCCATAGTATGGAAATTGAGTCTCTTCTATCAAAATTAGATTCTTTAATCGCGCGAAAGGATGATTTCGTCGCTGCTAAAGAGGCCAAAATAAACCAACTCCATAACCAGGGACGGAATATCCGTACATCAGAAGAACGCTATTGGCTGAACAAGATGTATTACGATGAATATTCCGTTTACAATTCCGATTCCGCCATGATTTATGTAGACCAGAATCTGGACATCGCCGACAAGCTAAATAAAAAAGAATGGAAAGCGGAATGGAAAATCAAGAAGTCTTTTCTTCTGGCTGCTACCGGTTTGTTGAAGGAGGCATTAGATGAATTACGCAATGTTTCGAGCCAATTACTCACCCCTGAACTGAAAGTGGAATATTACGGACAGTTGATGTATCTGTACTCTCATTTCAGACAGTATTCAGGAGATAACAATACAAATATCCGTGAAGGATATTATGAGAAAGAAAAAAGCGTATAAAGACTCTATCTATGCCTACATCACTCCTCAAGACCCTTTCTATTTATGGTACAAAGGGTGGAAATTTCTGGGAACCACTGAAACGGAATCCATAAAGAAAGAACTCTTGAATGAAGTAGAGAGGTCATCCCTGGAAACTCGACGTGATGCAATGAATGCCTATATCCTAGCCTGCCTTTATCAGGATAGCAATCAACAAAACGAGTATTTGAAATATATGATTTATTCGGCAATGGCGGATGTGAAAACAGCAAACAAGGACATTGCTTCGCTGGAAGAGCTGTCAAAAACATTGTATGAACTGAATGATATAGACCGTGCCTATACCTATATTAATTACTGCCTCCAAAACGCCCAACTTTATCGCAACCGGGTACGTGTTATCGGCATTTCGGAAACACAAGACGCCATTCATCGGGCCTATCAGGAAAGAAATATCCGACAGGAAGCCCGTTTGCATACATTCTTGTTTCTGGTCAGTGTTCTTTCAATCATCTTATTGATTGCCATTCTCTATATCTATATGCAAATGAAGCGACTGGCATATTCACGCTCCCAACTGAATGAAAGCAATCAGTTGCTGAACAAACATGTGGACGAACTGTCGGAAACCCATCAACTGTTGGAAAAAGCAAACGGCCAGTTACAGTCGTTAAATGAACAGTTGAAAGAAACAAACGCCCAACTTCGCGAATCCAATTATGTAAAGGAAGAATATATAGGTTACGTATTTTCCATCTGTTCCAACTATATCAGCAAGTTGGACGAATTCCGTAAAAGTATTAACAGGAAAATGAAAGCCAAACAATTTGATGACATAAAAGAATTGACAGACTCTCCGATTATGGCACAGAATGAGTTGAAAGAGCTTTACCATAACTTCGACGCCATCTTTCTACATGTCTATCCCAATTTTGTCGAAGACTTCAACGCCCTGCTGCATCCCGACGAGCAGATTTTACTAAAAGATGGAGAATTACTGAATACCGAACTACGCATATATGCGCTGGTACGTCTGGGAATTAACGATAGCGTGAAGATAGCCGAATTCTTACATTGCTCTCCGCAGACGGTCTACAACAACCGACTGAAGACACGCAACAAAGCCATTGTACCGAAAGATGAGTTCGCCAATACAGTGAAAAGTCTGGGCAAAATGCAAGAATGACCACTGTGCATACTTCCTTAAAAAAGGAATATTAAAACACACGAGAATGCAATAGATTGGATCACCGTGCGGAAGATTAACTAAATGCGTAGCATTTTCCTTCAGCGGAATCCTATATTTTACATTTTAGAACGTTTTTCTTTCAACACAAAAGTAATTTACCACTATATGACTCTTTTGGAAAGACAAATCATCGGTATACGGTCTTTTTGCCATTTTCCTTTTATCACCCGGCGAAGACCAACCAGCTCAAAAAAGTCCCTTTTTATGCCTTCGCAGCTTCCTCACCGAGAAACCAAAGGTTTGTCGGTGAGAAACAGAAGGTTCATCGGTGAGAAACCAAAGCTATATCAGTAAGAAATGGAGGCTTTACTTACCCCCAAAAGTGCATATTCCTCGCTAAAACATACAAAATAAGCCGGAGTTTCTGCATATTCTTGCATTTGTTTATGCAATTTGTCTTCTGGTTTAATCATGTTGAAGTATTCTTTTTCGATGGAAATCTTAAAAACAGAACATGATCCTCTTTCCAGCTCATCCTTTCCCGAACTTCGCAAATTCACCATTTGAAACTCCGGTAACTGAAAAAAAGATGATTTTTTTGATAAAAATAAAAAGAAAGTTATCTTTGTCTTCAATACATGTATACTTCAATGCACATACATAAGTTAAACGAAAAATAGCAAGTCATGAAAACGAATATAAATATCCTATTTACTTTGTGTATTCTCCTTCTTTGTGCCTGCAAAAGTGGAAACGCTTCCAATCAATGTGAAAACGAAGCTCCCCGGGATACTATTACAACCTTCACCCTGCCCGCCATCCCGCAAATGATGACAGCTCCGGAGCAACGTGCAGAATTCCTCGTGAAGCACTATTGGGATCATGTCAACTTCGCCGACACCAATTACATCCACCACCCCGAAATAACCGAACAAGCCTGGGCGGACTATTGTGACATACTGAATCACGTCCCGTTGAAAACCGCACAAGAAGCCATGCGGAAAACAATCGAGCAAACGAACGCAGACAAAAAGGTATTCACCTACATCACCGATCTGGCCGATAAATATCTCTACGACCCCAACTCCCCCATGCGTAACGAAGAATTCTACATCCCCGTATTAGATGCTATGTTAACTTCCCCCCTGCTAGAGGAAATAGAAAAAGTACGTCCCAAAGCCCGCCGGGAATTAGCCCAGAAAAACCGCATCGGCACCAAAGCCCTGAACTTCAACTACACGCTGGCTTCCGGCGCGCAAGGTTCCCTCTACCAACAACAAACGGATTACATCCTGCTATTCATCAACAACCCAGGTTGCCATGCCTGCACAGAAACGATAGATGCCCTGAAAAACGCCCCTATCATCAACCAACTTCTGGAACAAAAGAAACTAACAGTCCTCTCCGTCTATCCTGACGAAGAACTGGACGAATGGCGCAAACATCTGAACGAATTCCCCAAAGAATGGATCAACGGATACGACAAGAAATTCGCCATCAAAGAACAACAACTATACGACTTGAAAGCAATCCCCACCCTCTACCTTTTGAATAAGGAAAAAACTGTGCTCTTAAAAGACGCCCCCGCACAAGCCATCGAAGAATACCTACTAATGAAAAGCGAACAGTAAACATACACTATACGAACTAACATAGGACACTTGATTAACATAGAAAAAATAGTGACGGTATATGGCAAGGATACCGTTAGTATCTTGAGCATATACCGTCACTATTTATATCGGATAGCGTCACCATTTTTCCAAAGTCCCACCAACGCTTACCCCTCCCCCACACCCACCTCACGAACACACCGCATGGTTTCCCGGCCTCGTTTTTCAGCGTCAAGCGCAGGTATTTTCTTTTTTGGTTCTTTCTCTTTCGTATCAAGACGAAAGAAAAAGAACACTCCCCCTTGCAAAAGCGAAATAAACTCCCTATCTTTGTCACGCATTGGTTCGCGACTCCCATGCGGGGGAAGCGATTAAAAGGGAATCAGGTGCAAATCCTGAACAGTCCCGCTGCTGTAAGTTCCATGTATGTTACAAGCAATTCACTCATTGCCACTGGAGACTAATCCGGGAAGGCGTTTGTAGCAGGAACAAGTCAGAAGACCTACCATGCAAATATGTTTCACTGCTTTCGAGGAAAAAGCGTTGAGTCTAATGAACGGGACAAGTCGTCCATCATTTCATTCATCACTCTGATTCAGAGAAAGTGTGTTAAAACGAATAAACTCTGCCAAGTTTATTTATGCGTGTCCGGTCGAAGGGATTTCGCCCGGACACTTTTAAATAGCAATAGACTGAAAAAGGAATAAATGAAAGAGAGAACATTTAAGAAAATGATCTTTGCAGTATTCTGCTGCCAATTCTTATCCATATCACTTTTTGCACAACAGCAAAAGGTAGATACGACACATACATATTCTATTCCTGAAATAACAGTATCAGATATCTACCAGACTCGCGAAGTACGTTCAACCGCTCCCCTGCAAGTATTCTCCAAAGACGCCCTGAAAAACCTGCACGCCCTGCAAGTCTCCGACGCAGTGAAACACTTTGCGGGAGTGACCGTAAAAGACTACGGAGGTATCGGCGGACTGAAAACTGTATCTATACGAAGCCTGGGAGCACAACATACTGCTGTCGGCTATGACGGAATTACCCTGACCGATTGCCAAACCGGGCAAATCGACATCGGGCGTTTCTCACTCGATAACGTAGACCGACTTTCTCTAAACAACGGACAAAGCGATAATATCTTCCAACCTGCCCGCTTCTTTGCAGCAGCAGGCATACTGAATATACAAACACTTACCCCACTATTCACGAAGGACAAAAAGACCAACATAGCAGGAGCTTTCAAAACAGGTTCCTGGGGATTAGTCAATCCCTCCCTCCTGCTGGAACAACAATTCAATAAAACATGGAGCATATCAGTCAGTGGCGAATGGATGTCCTCTGACGGACATTATCCATATACACTGCGCTATGGAAGTGCAGAAGGAGATCTGTCCTCACGCGAGAAACGGAAAAATACAGACGTACAGACATTCCGTGCTGAAGCCGGACTTTACGGCAACTTCTCCGATAAAGAACAATGGCGGTTGAAAGCCTACTACTTCCAGTCCTCCCGGGGACTACCCAAAGCTACCACTTTCTACAACGACCATTCTACCCAACACCTGTGGGATAAAAACACTTTCATACAAAGTCAATACAAGAAAGAATTCAGCCAACAATGGGTATTCCAAACCTCTGCCAAGTGGAATTGGAGCTATCAACGGTACCTGGACCCCGATACAAAGAACTCATTAAAGAAAACAGAAAACAGCTACTACCAGCAAGAATATTACCTTTCCGCTTCTGTACTATACAGACTGTTGAGCAACCTCTCATTCTCTCTTTCCACCGACGGAAGCATCAACACCATGAACGCCGATCTAAACAACTTTGTACATCCCACGCGCTATTCATGGCTAACGGCATTCGCCGGCAAATACGTGAATGACTGGTTAACAATCTCCGCATCCGCATTGGCAACCGTTATCAATGAAGATGTAAAGAAAGGCGGCAGTGCCGGCAATCACCGTAAACTAACCCCTTATGTAAGTGCCGCATTCAAACCTTTTCATCATGAAGAATTCCGTGTACGCTTCTTCTATAAAGATATTTTCCGCCTGGCAAGTTTCAACGACTTATATTACGAAGAAGTAGGAAACACACAACTAAAGCCGGAAAAAGCCAAACAATACAACATCGGACTGACATACAGCAAGAATGTATGCCCATTCCTACCCTATTTGTCAGCAACCGTCGATGCTTATTATAATAAGGTAACAGATAAAATCATCGCTTACCCTACCAAGAACCTTGCAGTATGGAGCATGAAAAACCTGGGACAAGTTGACATCAAAGGCATTGATGCTACAGGAAGTCTCTCCCTCCAACCCTGGGAAAAAATCCGCATCAACCTCTCGGGTAACTATACATACCAACGAGCATTAGACGTTACCCCACCCGATCCAAACACGTATGAATCGACATACAAACACCAGATAGCCTACACTCCCCGTGTCTCCGCTTCGGGGCAGGCAGGCATTGAAACACCATGGATCAATCTGTCTTACTCATTCCTATTTTCAGGAAAGCGCTACGCGTTGGGACAAAACATTGCCGAAAACAGATTGGATAGTTATAGCGACCACAGTATTTCTGCAAGCCGCGATTTCCAGATAAGAAAAGTCACCACCTCTTTCAGCGTGGAAGTACTGAACCTGATGGACAAGAATTACGAAATTGTGAAATACTTCCCAATGCCCGGACGATCTGTAAGAGCGACAATAAAAATAAGATATTAAATATTATAAAATAGGATATGGTCGTGAAAAGGAAATTAATATATATATTCTGGTGCTGGCTGTCATTGATCTTGTTATTCATGGCATGTGATGACATGGAAGACAAACCTTTCACATCAGGCATTATAGGTGATCCGACAGAAACGGGTACCGCTGAATTATATGTATTATGTGAAGGACTGTTCAACCAGAATAACAGCTCATTGGCACGTTTCTCTTTCGGCAATCAACAAATGGTTCGTGATTACTTCAAAGCAGTCAACCACCGGGGATTAGGAGATACAGCCAACGATATGGCTATTTATGGAAGCAAGGTGTATGTCGTAGTCAACATCTCCAGTACAGTAGAAGTGATAGATTTTCGTACAGGAACCTCATTGAAACAAATTCAGATGCAGGCAGAAAATGGGAGTTCCCGCCAACCACGCTATATCGCTTTTCATAAAGATAAAGCATACGTATGTTCCTATGACGGAACCGTTGCACGTATAGATACAACCTCCCTTTCCATAGATGCCATCACATCAGTGGGACGTAACCCTGACGGCATTTGTGTACAAAACGAAAAGCTATATATTTCCAATTCCGGCGGATTGGATTATTCATCAGGGCTGGGTGTAGATAATACAGTATCCGTTGTCGATATTGCCACATTCAAAGAAAGTAGCAAAATTACAGTAGGCCCGAATCCCGGTAAAATAATAGCAGGTCCGGATGAAACCGTCTATGTAGCCACCCGTGGCGAAGATATAGAAGCCGGAGATTATAATTTCGTCAAGATAGACTGCCGGACAAACAAAGTCACTCAATCTAACGAGAAAGTGCAAAACTTCGCCATCGACGGAGATATAGCCTATCTATACAATTACAACTATACCACACAGACTTCTTCTATCAAGATGTTCAATCTGAAAACAGAAGAAACAATCCGTGAGAATTTCATAACCGATGGAACTGTGATAAAAACACCTTACGGTATCAATATCAACCCGTACAGCAACAATGTATATATCACCGAAGCACGCGATTACACCACTTACGGCGACTTACTTTGTTTCAACCAACAAGGACAACTCATGTTCCGCCTGAACAACATCGGACTTAACCCGAATACCATCGCATTCAGTGACAAAGCCTCACAAAGCAATATTGACGATAATGACGATGACACGGAAAACCCTCTAGCTTTCGCCAATAAAGTATGGGAATACCGTCCTGCTCCCGGACAATTTATCAATACTACCACATCAGCATACAAGGATGGATTTACCTACGATGAAATATTGGAAGAAGCAACCCGCAGAATCCGGCAAAAATCGCTTATTACATTAGGAGGATTCGGTGGCTACATTGTTTTAGGATTCCCACAGCCCATTCCAAATGTAACGGGAGAATATGACTTCAAGGTAAGAGGTAATGCTTACTACAATTCCAAAACCGGAACAGGAAAACTGGGAGGAAGTGCAGAACCGGGAATTGTATTCGTATCCAAAGATGCAAACGGTAATGGAAAACCTGATGACGAATGGTATGAACTGAAAGGCAGCGAATATGGGAAAGACACAGAAACCCGAGGATATGAAATAACCTATTACCGTCCAAACCCAGCCAACCAAAAGGTGCTCTGGAAGGACAATCAAGGCAATGAAGGATATATTCTCCGCAATAGTTTCCACAATCAGGAATCCTATTATCCACTTTGGATAGAAGATAATGAAATCACATTCCGGGGAACACGCCTAAAAGACAATGCCGTTCCGGAAAATGGATTATGGGTAGGATATTGTTATCCATGGGGATATGCAGACAACCATCCCAACACCAAGGAAGAAAGTAATTTCAAGATAGATTGGGCTGTGGATGGTAACGGCACACCAGCCGACTTGGATCAAATCGACTTCGTAAAGATTACGACTGCAGTCAACCAGGATGCAGGACAAATGGGTGAAATATCCACCGAAGTCACAACCGTTGAAAACTTACATTTCAAAAAATAATCAACAATTAATTAATAATTAAAATCAGAAAAGAACATGAAGAAATTATCCTTATTATTACTGTTATCAGTATTTGTATTTTGCGGCTGTAGCGATGATGACGATGATGTAAAAAACGAAGTGGTTGCCAGTTTTGAAAATAAATTAACAAAAGCAGAGAGTGAATTTACTCCCACAGGTGATCAACCAACAGGCTATGATATTCTCGAGACAAGTATCAAAGATAATCAGAATCTAATTGAATGTAATCATTATTATGCAGCATGGGGACTTGCTGGAGGATTTACTTACACCAATAAAACTGACATTACCACTCCCGGATCTGCTAATAGCAGTGCTATTACAGGAAAAGGTAAAAATGGGACAACCTATCTCACTGCATATACCAGTAGCTTTAACACTGCAAAGATTACTAATCTCAAAGGAGAATATGCATTTAAAGGAGCATGGGTTACTAATACAACTTATGCATATCTAGCCATCAAAAACGGAGACGATGGACAAGATCCATCTATGGTAAAGAAATTCGCCAATGGTGACTGGTATAAAATAACAGCTGTTGGTTACAGAGCCAATGACAATGAAATAGGAAGAGTCGATTTCTATCTTGCCGATTTCAGAAACGGAAAAACCGAAATTGTAAACACATGGCAATGGTTTGATTGGAGCAGTATTAAAAATGCTGATTATATTAAATTTGAAATGAGTTCCACTGATAATTCAGAATATGAAGGAGTATCTTATATGAACACTCCTTCTTATTTCTGCCTTGACGGTATTACACTTATCGAGGACTAAACAACCACTGTTCAATTGATATCAATCGGTTATATACTTATTTCTAATCAGCCTATTGATTACCAATAATCAAATTTATAATCATATTCAATCGAATGCATAATTTTAAAGAGCCGGATATTCTTTTAAGGAATCCGGCTCTCTTTATATCTACCTATTACAAATTGATATATTACTAGCCCATGGAGAAGTAATTCCAATAGTTACAACTTACAAAAAGTCATCACATATTTGCTAATCACGCAAATTTTAGCTACATTCGTCGTTCAAAACTATTAAATCTACGACAATGGAATTACCTTTTGCTGAATCATGGAAAATAAAGATGGTAGAACCCATCCGGAAAAGCACACGTGAAGAGCGCGAGCAATGGATTAAAGAAGCACATTATAATGTCTTTCAACTCAAATCAGAACAAGTTTATATAGATCTCATCACCGACTCGGGAACCGGAGCGATGAGCGACCGCCAATGGGCAGGAATGATGCTAGGTGATGAAAGCTATGCCGGAGCGACCTCATTCTTCAAGTTGAAAGAGATGATTACGAAACTAACAGGATTTGAATACATCATACCAACCCATCAGGGACGTGCCGCTGAAAATGTCCTTTTCTCTTATTTGGTACATGAAGGAGACATTGTGCCCGGAAACTCGCATTTTGACACCACCAAAGGACACATTGAGGGACGTCATGCCATCGCATTAGACTGCACCATCGATGCAGCCAAACAAACCCAACTAGAAATACCGTTTAAAGGAAATGTAGACCCTGATAAATTACAGAAAGCCCTCACAGAATACGCAGAACGGATTCCTTTTATCATCGTCACCATCACCAACAATACAGCCGGAGGACAACCCGTCTCCATGCAAAACTTGTACGAAATACGTGCCATTGCCGACAAATATGGCAAACCCGTACTTTTCGACTCTGCACGTTTTGCCGAGAACGCCTACTTCATCAAAATGCGCGAAGAAGGTTACCGAGACAAAACTATCAAAGAAATCACACGGGAAATGTTCTCTCTTGCCGATGGCATGACAATGAGCGCCAAGAAAGACGGAATCGTCAATATGGGCGGATTTATTGCCACGCGGTGTGCAGACTGGTATGAAGGTGCAAAAGGTTTCTGTGTACAATACGAAGGCTATCTCACCTACGGAGGCATGAACGGACGGGATATGAACGCCCTCGCCATCGGACTGGACGAAAACACCGAATTCGACAACCTCGAAACACGTATCAAACAAGTGGAATACCTGGCAAAGAAACTGGATGAATACGGAATCCCTTACCAACGCCCGGCCGGAGGACACGCCATCTTCATTGATGCGCCTAAAGTGCTGACACATGTTCCTCGAGAAGAATTCCCAGCGCAGACGCTAACCATAGAACTTTACCTGGAAGCCGGTATCCGTGGATGCGAAATCGGCTATATCCTTGCCGACCGTGATCCGGTGACCCATGAAAACCGCTTCAACGGTCTTGACCTACTCCGCCTCGCCATTCCCCGCAGAGTATATACCGACAATCACATGAATGTAATAGCTGCCGCCCTCAAAAATGTATATGAACGCAGAGAAAGCATCACTCATGGAGTACGTATCGCCTGGGAAGCTCCCTTAATGAGACACTTCACAGTCCAATTGGAAAGATTATAAACTTGGAGAATATTTGTTCGCGTAAAACAAAAGTGTTCTCCAAGTGTTTATGTTATAATCGAACTTAATACGTAAAAATTATGGCAGAAGATCATAAATTAATAGACAACGAAGAAAAACATCGGTATGAGTTTCAGATCGATGGCAAAATAGCTGAAATAGACTATATCAAATCAAACAATGGAGAAATATACCTTGTACATACCGAAGTACCCGCTTCATTAGGCGGCAAGGGAGTAGGCTCACAACTTGCAGAAAAAGCATTGGCAGACATCGAGCGACAAGGTCTACGCTTGGTACCGCTTTGCCCGTTTGTAGCCGGTTACATTCACAAACATCCGGAATGGAAGCGAATTGTAATGCGTGGTATTCATATTAAATAAATACATATATGGGAAAAAAAATTGAATATACCAATGGTGAACTGACCATTGTGTGGCAGCCTGAATTATGTCAGCATGCCGGAATATGTGTAAAGATGCTACCCAATGTTTATCATCCAAAAGAAAGACCCTGGGTACAAATCGAAAATGCGACAACAGAAGAATTAATTGCACAAATCGGCAAATGTCCGTCAGGAGCATTGAGCTATCGACTTAATAAAAAAGAGAAATAACACACCGAGAAAAGAGCTTCACACACTTCTTCATTCGTTCAATTCAATGTCCACGTCAATACAAAGTCCGGACAGATACGATAACCGACAGAATAAAGTTCTTGCTGCTCCGTAGCCAACTCCTGAACCTGAAACGTCCCCTCCGCTTGAGGAATAAAATGCGTCAACCGGAGTTTACGAAGATCAGCATCCGCATTTTCCATCCGCTTGAAAACAGCTTCCTTTGCCGACCAATGCAATAACAGCCCCCAGGTTATATCTCCCAGATAAGATTCTACTTGCTCGTCAGGACGGATATAACGGTCGGATACCTTGTGAACCCGTTGAGCATATTGTTCAATGTCAATGCCTACCGGAACCGAAGAAGCAAGCATCACCGCCACATAACCTTTCGTATGAGAAATACTGATAAAAAAAGAATGATCTGTGAGATAAGGTTTCCCCTCCGAAGAATAACCGATTTCCTTATCCTCCTGCAACATGGAATACAACAGAACACGAACCGACAACCATTCCATCTTACGACGTTCGGAGACAAAGCGATTCAATTCCTGCTCACAGAAAGCTCTTCGCGCACCGGGCAAAAGAAGCAATAAAGCATCCAAAGACTCTTCCATCTTCCAGACAGCCCACTGTATGCCATTCGTCTTATACTGCAGAAACAACGCCATCTTCCACTTCCTTCGGCAGAATTGTGAACTTAACTTTCAATATACGGCGACTATCCATTTCGAGCACTTCAAACTCATAATTGTGATACGTCACTTTCTCATGCAGCACCGGGAATTCACCTTTAATTTCGAGCAACATACCTGCCAATGTATCTGCATCACCCACCACCTTTTCAAATTCGTCTTCGTCTACTTTTGCAATCTTATAGAAATCCGTCAACTGCGTTTTCGCTTCAAATATCCAAGTATGGTCATTCAAAACAACGTATGTACGCTCTTCATCATCGTATTCGTCGTGAATTTCCCCTACAATCTCTTCGATAATATCCTCCATCGTTACCAGTCCGGAAGTTCCTCCAAACTCATCCACAACGATAGCAATATGAATCTTATTCGCCTGGAAGTCACGTAGCAAATCATCAATCATCTTCGTCTCCGGCACAAAATAAGCCGGGCGAATCAATGACTGCCAACGGAAATTATCCCCCTTATTGACATGAGGCAGAAGATCTTTAATATACAGCACCCCCTTGATATTATCCCGTGAACCGGAATAGATAGGAATACGTGAATAAGCATTTTCAATGATACACAGCATCACCTCCTTGAAAGACGTACGGATATCCAAATCGACCATATCCAGGCGTGATGTCATCACCTCCTTCACGGTTTCCCCACCGAAACGGATAATGCCCTCCAGAATATTATTCTCTTCAGAAAGCTCCGCTTTATCCGTCAGTTCCAACGCGTGCGACAGTTCATCCACAGAAATATTGTGACTCTTCTTAGCAAAATGCTTATTCAGAAAAATTGTCGAACGCACAAGCACAGTAGCTATCGGACGGAATACCTTCTCCAGAAAGTAAATTCCCGGTGCCGAAAAACGGCAAAAGGCTAATGTTTTCTGTGCCGAATAGATCTTTGGCATAATTTCACCGAACAACAACAGCAGGAAAGTCAGGATGACGGTCAGTATCAGGAACTCTGCCAATGGAGAATGGAAGACAAACACATTCATAAAGAAGAAGTTGCAGAGCATGATAATGGTCACATTCACAAAATTGTTCGTAATCAATATCGTTGCCAAGAGGCGTTCTGAATCACCCAACAGGGCACTTATTTTTTTCATCGGAAGGATGATTGTGTTCATCAATATCATTCCGGTCGGAAGGAGTAAGTGAGAAAAAAGCTATTTCGGAAGCCGAAGCAAAGCCGGAAGCAAGCAGGAGCACACCTGCCAGCACTATGGCAATAATAGCAGAGATAGAAGGAGTGTTTACGGTAATACCGTTGAAAATGTCAGCCAACTGGCTTAAATAACCATCTGAGTCCAAAGAGTTTATATTTTAGTTAAACAAAAGATAATGTGCCAATGAGTTAGAAAAAATCGATTGGCACACTATCACATTATTTAGAACGGCAAATCATCTGCCGGATTATCTTGTACAGGTTGCGCCTGCGACTGCTGCGTTTGTTGCGGCTGGCCGGCAACCGGTTGTTGCTGCTGTCCCGTAGCAGGCTGTCCGGAAGCAGAAGCTCCCGCACCCGGATTGGCTCCTTTCGGAGACAACATTTCCATATTATCCACATAAATTTCAGTGATATAGCGCATAGCACCCGACTGGTCGCTGTAAGAACGCGTTCTTATCTTCCCTTCCAGATATAGTTTGTCACCTTTGTGCACATATTTATCTACAATCTCCGCCAAACGGTTAGATGCAACGATATTATGCCATTCTGTTCTTTCGGGAATCTGGGTTCCATTAGCCAACGTATATCCACGATCCGTCGTAGCCAATGGGAAAGTTGCCACTGCCGAACCTGTATCGAAGTATTTCACCCGAGGATCTTGTCCTACGTTTCCTATCAATATCACTCTATTTACTGACATATCTGTATCAAGTTTATGATTCTTTAAATTAAATCCGCTGCCAAAATTAAACAGAATAACAATAGGATGCAAGAATTTTAAGTATTAAAGTTTTAAGTATTAGGCTGTGCCATAAACTGGATGGTTAATACTTAATACCTAATACTTAATACTTGATTAAGTTTTGTACCAGCTTTGAAATAGCGTACTGCTCCAGTTCCTCTACTTTTATTTTCTGGAAATTACCGAAAGAAGTCAAATTTTCAGAGATTGTTACTTCCATACAGATTAGCATAAATCACCCGGTGAGACAACACATGCTTCACTTCCCTGCAAACAGAACGCACCACCGGCACTTCCCCCGACGCAAAGAATGCACGGAATTCCGGCAAAGCAAGAAACTCTTCCTCCGAAAGAGCCGTCGGAGTTTCTATCAATGGCAATTCGAACAAATTCTTCCAAATATCATTTCCTGTTCGTTTATTTATAAAGGTATACGCGCCCGCACGTACATAAATATAATTGAAGTAACGGTTGGTAGTCTTTGTTTTGTGCTGTTTCACCGGAAGCTTTGTCACCAACCCCTTCGAAAGTGCCGAACAACCGCCTGCCAACGGACAGAACAAACAGTTGGGCGACTGCGGAGTACACTGAATTGCTCCGAAATCCATTATCCCCTGATTATAAACAGCCGGATGCTTTTTATCCAACATCTCGTCTGCCAATGCTGCAAAAAGTTTCTTTCCCTCCGTCGAATCAATCGGAGTATCTATACCGAAATAACGTGAAAGCACCCGATACACATTGCCATCCACCACCGCATAGGGCATGCCGTAAGCAAACGAACAGATAGCCGCCGCCGTGTACTCCCCCACTCCTTTCAGAGCCAGCACTTCCGGATATGTTTTCGGGAAAACACCATTCATGCTTTTGGCGGCGGCATGAAGATTGCGGGCACGCGAATAATACCCCAACCCCTGCCAATACTTCATCACCTCATCCTCATCCGCAGCGGCCAAAGTCTGTACATCGGGAAAACGCTTGATAAAGCGAAGAAAATAATCATACCCCTGCGCCACCCGCGTCTGTTGAAGAATAATCTCCGAAATCCAGATCAAATACGGATCGGCAGACTCCCTCCAAGGCAATTCACGTTTATTCTCTTCATACCACTCTACAATCGTTTTCGTAAACTCGTTCATATCCTCTCTACTAATGTATTATCTAACATTTATCTTGTATATCCTACTCAAAAGGCACACAAAAGTAACTCTTTTAGCTCTAAGAAAACCCTATGCCACTATTTTTTTAGAAAAATGTGCAGAATATATTTTTTAGGAGCTTAAAAAGCTATATATTTGCAGTCCAAAAAATTAGCAATAACATAGTAATAATATTTTTTTTAAGGAAAAATGACTAAAGCAGATATTGTAAACGAGATTACAAAGAAAACTGGGATTGACAAGCAGACAGTTCTTACAACAGTTGAAGCATTTATGGATGCAGTAAAGGATTCGCTGTCTAATGATGAGAATGTATACCTGCGTGGGTTTGGTAGTTTCGTAGTAAAGAAAAGAGCACAGAAGACTGCTCGCAACATTTCTAAAAATACTACGATTATTATTCCGGAGCACAACATTCCGGCTTTCAAACCGGCTAAGACATTTACAATTTCAGTAAAGAAATAATAAACAAGAGTATTAACCCATAAAATGTGAAGCTATGCCAAGCGGAAAAAAGAAAAAAAGACATAAAATGTCTACGCACAAGCGTAAAAAAGACTAAGAAAGAACAGACATAAAAGCAAAAAATAATTTTTAAGTCTGGATCACACAGAAATAAAGAACAAACTTGCGAAGCCAATGTCTTTCAAGTTTGTTCTTTGTTTAAGTAGCTAACCCAAAATGAACATTTTGTAAAAAAAGTTGTTCATATAAATGAGATTCAATCAATAATAAGGAAACAAACAGTGACAAGTGAACTAGTAGTTGACGTACAGCCCAAAGAGGTCTCCATCGCCCTTCTCGAAGATAAGAGCCTGGTGGAACTTCAAAGCGAAGGAAGAAATATTTCTTTCTCTGTGGGCAATATGTATTTGGGACGTATCAAGAAATTGATGCCCGGACTCAATGCATGCTTTGTAGACGTCGGTTACGAGAAAGACGCTTTCCTTCATTATCTGGACTTGGGTCCTCAATTTAACTCACTCGAAAAGTTTGTAAAGCAGACTTTAAGCGACAAAAAAGAAGCTGACCTCCATCAGCAAAGCAACCCTGCTTCCCGACCTTGACAAGGATGGAACTGTATCCAACACACTCAAGGTAGGACAAGAAGTAGTGGTGCAAATCGTTAAGGAACCGATCTCCACTAAGGGGCCGCGACTGACGTCCGAAATTTCGTTTGCCGGACGCTATCTCGTACTGATCCCTTTCAATGATAAGGTTTCGGTATCGCAAAAAATTAAATCGAGCGAAGAACGCGCCCGCCTGAAACAGCTGCTGATGAGCATCAAGCCGAAAAACTTCGGTGTCATTGTCCGCACGGTAGCCGAAGGCAAACGCGTAGCCGAACTCGACGGAGAGCTTAAAGTCTTGGTTAAGCATTGGGAAGATGCGATGGTAAAAGTACAAAAAGCCACCAAGTACCCGACGTTGATTTATGAAGAAACCAGCCGCGCCGTAGGTTTGTTGCGCGACCTCTTCAACCCATCATTTGAGAATATTCACGTCAACGACGAGGCTGTGTACAATGAAATTAAAGATTACGTATCACTGATTGCGCCCGACCGGGCTAATATCGTGAAACTGTACAAAGGCCAACTTCCCATTTACGACAATTTCGGTATCACCAAGCAGATTAAATCATCGTTTGGTAAAACAATCTCTTACAAGAGTGGTGCCTATCTGATTATTGAGCACACTGAGGCGCTTCACGTAGTAGACGTGAACAGCGGCAACCGCACCAAGAATGCCAACGGGCAGGAAGGTAACGCACTCGAAGTAAATCTGGGAGCCGCCGACGAGCTGGCCCGCCAACTGCGATTAAGAGATATGGGTGGTATCATTGTCGTCGACTTCATTGATATGAATGAAGCCGAAAACCGTCAAAAGCTTTATGAACGAATGTGTGCCAATATGCAGAAAGACAGGGCACGGCATAATATTCTGCCGCTTAGCAAATTCGGGCTAATGCAGATTACACGCCAACGTGTGCGTCCGGCAATGGACGTCAACACGACCGAAATCTGTCCTACTTGCTTCGGCAAAGGCACCATCAAATCGTCCATTCTCTTTACGGACACTTTGGAGAGTAAAATTGATTACCTGGTCAATAAACTGAAGGTTAAGAAATTCTCGTTACACGTCCATCCGTATGTTGCCGCCTACATCAATCAGGGACTCGTTTCCCTGAAACGGAAGTGGCAAATGAAATATGGATTCGGTATTAAGATTATTCCAAGTCAGAAACTCGCATTCCTGCAATATGTGTTCTATGATACACATGGAGAGGAAATCGATATGAAGGAAGAAATCGAAATCAAATAGACAGAAAAGGCGGCTCGTTAGGTACGGGTCGCCTTTTTGTTTATTCTATTTTTCTTCAACTATCCATTTTTCAAGATTACGGATTTCCGCACTGAAATTGATTCCTATTTTAAAAAGCTTCCGTCCATCCATCAAGATTCATTTTTTATTGTTACTTTTGTGAGAAAATGAAAGAGGTATGAATCAACCAGTAAAGCGCAAACGTATTCCTTATGGAATGATGAACTTCATCGATGTCCGCGAAGACGACTGTTACTACGTGGACAAGACACATTATATCCCGCTCATAGAGAATGCGAATAAGTATTTCTTTTACATTCGTCCACGCAGATTCGGGAAGAGTTTAACGATTTCCATGCTCCGACATTATTATAATATACTCGAAGCTGATAAGTTCGAGAAATGGTATGGCGACTTATATATAGGCAAGCATCCCACTCCCGAACGCAATTCATATCTCATCATTTACCTCAACTTTGCCGTAGTTAATGCGGAATTGAAAAGTTACCGTGAATCATTAGACGCGCATTGCAACACAGAATTCAACTTCTTCTGCGATGTTTACGCCCAATATCTTCCCGAAGGGATAAAAGAAGAGATGAATAAGAAAAAGGGAGCCGTAGAGCAACTGGACTATTTATATAAAGAATGCGTCAAGACCAATCAACAGATTTATCTGTTCATTGATGAATACGATCACTTTACAAACAAAATCTTATCCGAACCTTCCTGCCTGGAAGATTATAAGAGCGAAACACATGGGACCGGTTATTTACGCAGTTTCTTCGATACAGTGAAAGCCGGTACAGACTCCACGATCAAACGTTGTTTCGTAACAGGTGTCAGCCCCGTCACGATGGACGATCTGACTAGCGGATTCAATATCGGCACCAACTATTCACTTTCCCCGGAATTTAATGAAATGACCGGATTTAACGAAGAAGAAGTGCGCGCAATGCTGGATTATTACGCCACTACCTGCGAGTTCCATCACTCTATCGACGAGCTGATAGAAGCAATGAAGCCTTGGTATGACAATTACTGCTTTTCAGAGCAAAGTTACGGAAATACCACCATGTACAATTCCAATATGGTGCTTTACTTTGTAGATAACTACATTCGTAATGAAGGATATATGCCTCGCAATATGGTAGAAGAGAATATCCGCGTAGATTATAACAAACTACGAATGCTCATCCGCAAGGATAAAGAATTCACCCATGATGCCTCGACTATTCAAACATTAATAAAACAGGGATATATCACTGGTGAGCTAAAAACGGGCTTCCCAGCCGAGACTGTTGCAGAACCGGATAATTTTGTCAGCCTACTGTTCTATTTCGGCATGTTGACTATCAGCGGAACGTTAGAAGGAGAAACGAAGTTGACCATTCCCAACCAAGTAGTACGTGAACAGTTGTACAGTTACTTATTAGATACATACAACGAAGCAGATCTCCGTTTCGATAATTGGGAAAAAGGAAAACTGGCATCTGCCATGGCTTATCGTGGCGACTGGAAAGCCTATTTCAACTATATCGCCGAATGCCTGCACCGCTACTCTTCCCAACGTGACAAACAAAAGGGCGAAGCATACGTACATGGATTTACACTGGCTATGACTGTACAAAACCGTTTCTATCGTCCTATTTCCGAGCAGGAAAATCAGGAAGGATATGCCGATATCTTCATGTTTCCTTTATTGGATATTTACAAAGATATGCTTCATTCATACATTATAGAACTGAAATATGCCAAAGGAAAGGATAACGATGAAAAAGTAGAGCAACTCCGCCAGGAAGCCATCACACAAGCCAACCGCTATGCCGCCAGCGAAACGGTGCAAAAAGCAATCGGAACAACGACGCTGCACAAAATTATTGTTGTCTATCAAGGCATGAAAATGGCGGTGTGCGAAGAAGTTTAAAGTTCATATATATTCAAATGCACTATACAGAAAAGGCGACTCGTTAGGTACGGGTCGCCTTTTTTGTTTGATTATTGTCTATTCTTCTTTCAAATCATAATACAACAAACGAGTATGTTTATCATCATCATTTGGAAGCAGCAGACTAAAATTATTTTTCTCATAAAATGGAATAGCGTTTAAATATGCATCCACAGTAATGAAATGACATCCAGTTTTATTGTTCTCGATAAAATAGTCTTTTATAAAATCCATCAATACTGTACCGATACCTGTACCAGAATAAGCAACATCAACAGCAAAACGGCATATTTTCACAGCGGGACAACTTTTCAAACGCTTATCATTAACAAAACGATGCTTACGAAACCTATTAAATTCTGTCTTATTCTCAAAATCCCCTAACGAAACACGGTCATTAGCCAAACTGAAATATGCTATTATCCTATCATCAACTTTAGCGATGTAAGACACTGCCAGTAATGCCTCCCGATAAAACGAAGCCTCATGCAAAATAAAATCGTTCAAGTCGGCATCACCGCAATTGAACGATTCTTCTATTTTTTCACCTTCTTCCATCCGACTAATGCGGAATTTAGAAAAGTCTATTTGTACACCTATTATCCAATCATTTAAAATTGGTTGCCGCTTTCATAACGAGCTCATAATTTTTGCGTCTACGTTCCCGCTCCTCTTTCGACACTTTACGTGGACTTTTCATCTTTTCTTCAAACCGACGAGCATCCTCTCCAAACAATATTGGGGTTTCTCTTATTGGTCTTGCCATCTCATTACCTCCTTTCATTAATTGTAGATACAAAGGTAACACAATTTCTCCTATAGCAAATCATCATACATTTTCTTCTTCAGGAAGGATATGCCGATATTTTCATGGTGGTATGTGAGGACGTAAAATAGCAAGAATGGGTGTTTGGTAATTATCGTGCGATAATCTACAACTAAGATTTCTTCTTAAAGATTGAAAAGCCCGGACTTTCGCAAGCCCGGGCTTTCCGTATTCTCTCAAAGCATCTCCTTAATCTATAGGGAAATGGGGTACTAGTATTAAAAAAATAACGTACTAGCATAATATAGGGAGATACATTCAGAGTAAAGATAAAAGGGATGCCAGTGGGAAATTAGGGCGGCATCCCTTTCTAAAAGAAGTACAGAAAGGGGAGGACTGACTTTCACAAGCTAATGCCTTCCATCTGTTACTTCTTGACGTATTCTTCACCAGCGTGGTGAAGAAGGGTTTATCTATCACCAGAGATTAATATCTCCCGTTCCTTTTATTAGAAGAACCTATAAGTTACGGGAGATATTGTTATCTGATTAATTAGCAGGTTATTATTGTTTGTCTACCCAAGTCGGAACAGTGACTGTTATCGACTTAGCCTGACCAACCATGCTACCCCAAGGAGAGGTAGGAGTAGCTGTCACAACAACTTCCATCGTACTCTTGATCGTACTTGTTTCAGCTATTGATTTAATCAATTTGAGTTTACTGTCAGAAATAGTAGGCACTTCAAAAGAGGATGCATCTTTTCCTGAAAGAGAATACACGATAGAGAAATTATAGATATCCATAGCGTTATTGCTGCCATAGGTATCATTATCAGCTGTAGGCCATACGTTTTTCTTATCTCCATCTTTCCAAACAAATGCAGTTGTCAAATCAAGACCATTTGTTCTTGCAGTCGCGTTTTTCACGTCATACTCAAATTTGGTATTTTTTGCATCTTTATAGCCGAATGTTCCGTTCAACTCATTAGCAGGAATTACAACTGGAATAGTTATGGCGAATATTTTCTCCTTACCACATTTTCCCTCCAGTGTGACTTTGATAGGTTTGCCATCGTAATCGTTAGACACTGTAACAGTACCGTCTTTAGTAACTTCTACACCTTTACGTTCTTCCGGAGCAGCATCTTTTTGAACATCATCAGCAAGAGCAAACTCCATTGTACCACCGACAGTCGTAACCAAATTTTCATATACTTTATCGTAGTTTGTATAAAGTTCTTTCAAGCTTCTGGAGGCTGTTACTGCATTTACCTTACCATTAACATCTTTACCTAAATTAATAAGCAATGTTCCGTCTGTATAAATATTAGCTACCAATTTAAATGCTTTATTTTCTGCATCAGGAAGAGTTACGGTTACGCCCTTCACTGTTACATCTACTGTATAATCACCATTAGTAATCTTCGTAGTAATATCAGTAGGCGCACAAGTTGTTTCTTTAGGAATAATTAAAGCAAGTTCACCACCGCTATTAGACCCCAACTTAATTGTCTGGTCTTGCGCAACAGCATCAAAGGTACAAGAGCTGAATTTATCCGTTACTTTCATATTCAACGCATTCTTTATTGCAGCTATAACCTTATCTACACCGTCGGCACCAATAGTAGTAATATCATAAGGCTTTTCTATAGCATTCCACAAAATAGACTCTGTTGATTTAAGTGTAATAACTTGTGCCTCTCCTTCGCTGACGATTTTAACTTCCGTATATTCCTTAGCTGTATATTCTTTTGTCACAGGTTTTTTATCTCCGGCTGTTGCAGGATCCGTCACTGTTACGGTAGATTTCACAATAGCTTTGCTTCCTGCATCTCCTTTAGCTGTCAGAACACCAGTTGCTTCTTTTAATTCAAAGGATTTTTCAGCTGTAGCCTTGTCTGTAAATGCAAATGCCACCTTGAAATATTTATCCGAGATGCCTAGTTCAGCCAAAGTCTTTGTGGAAGAAGTACCGCTAACCTTTCCACTACCATCTATTGATGTATTCACAGTTAACTCGTAATCAGAAACCTTTGTATCTCCATCGTTTTCCATATAGTCAATAGCAGCACCTTTCTTCACTGTTGCTACTGCACCATTTGCAGATGCCCATTCTACCTTGCTGATATACAAATCACTCTTCACAGCAGCAAAATAGTTTGAAGAAACATCATTCAACGTTTTCTTATCTGTAGCAACCTTGTCTTTTACAGTCAGAGCTACAGCATAACTATGACTTACCGCACTGGCATCCAACGTCACTTCAATCAAGTTAGATTCTCCTTCTACAGTTTTGATTCCTTTTATCTTGAACGGATCGTTTAAAGCACGTGTTTTCACTTTCTGGCAATCTACGGCAATATCATATTTTGCGTTTTCCTCGCCGAAGTTAGCAACCAAATCAGCTACCACAGCAGAAGGTGATACACGGAATTTCACTGTTACTTCGTCCACATTGACTACAGGTTTCCAATCTTCTTTCTTATCATCAAACTGCATATAGTAAGTATTAAACAACACCTGTCCATCTGCATATTCCGGTACATACACAATGCTCTGAATCATGCCTTTGATAGCATCAATTTCTTTCTGTAGTTTTTCTTCCAGACCTTTTATAATACCGGCATTACCTTCAGATTCTCTTTGGATAATATCTTTAACAGCTGAATTAAAGGTAACCCCCTCACCCGAAGGCAATTCCAATCCTGCCAATTGTTGTTTTGTTTCATCAATCTGTTTGATGACAGCTGCATAATCCTCATAAGTTGAGCCATCTCCTACAGCTTTATCGATAGCTGCCAACAACAGATTCAGCTTATCCATTTGAGCTTTATACTCTTTAGAGAAAAGCGTTTCATTTACTTCTTTCACAAAAGCAGCAAGATCCGCATTTTCCTTAAAGTTTTCAGAAAGATACTTATTGACGTCTGCAAGCACTGTACCGACAGCCGTTTTCACAACTTTATCCACATAAAGAGCAATACTACCCTCTTTGCCGATAGCATTCAAAATCTCCTGATTCAGATAAGCATCAAAACCGGTATTTTTATAGCCACTAATATCCTTATTATTCTGATAAGCAGCTTCGGCATCGATCAAAGTCTGCAAAGTAGATTTAGCAGTTTCGAGGTCGGTGATCTTTTTTTCAGTCCATTGATGTAATCATCACCTCCTAAAGCCTTCTTCAAAGCGGCCAAATCATTTTGAGCTGTAGCCAGTTTACCAGCCAAATCTTTTGCATTCTCACCTACTGCTGTTTTCAGAGCTTCCTGCAAATCAGCAATCTGCTGTGTCAACGAAGTTTCAGACGAAGGATCATTCACCAGTTTTTCCAGTTTGGCCAATTGTTCTTTCAATTCCTTGCTCGCCTTATCAACAGCTGCATTCATGTCTTCCGTGCTTACAGGACTAGCAGATGTGATCTTATCAACCTGCTCCTGCAAGCCTTTAATGTCATCATCATAATCCTTACAGCTCGTTACTGCTGTACTGACTGTAAGCGTCAATGCCCCAAAAAGCATTACCCTAACAAATTTTTTCTTCATAACTACTTAAAAATTACATTAATAATATATTATTAAACACTAAGTTTCAATAATAGCCGCCCGTTACTTCGTAGGTAACGGATAAACCTTTGTACCTGCTCTTTTGGAGTAGTCAATACTGAAAAATGAGACGATAAGCAATGAAACATTTTTACCCCTGCTTCTGAAAGGCAGTAGAGGGAGGGAAATCTTTTGCAAAATTTAGAAGTTAACAAAGTCCTAATACAAAGAATCCGTGTGTTTTATTTGTTTAATTCCTCTTTTGAGTAGTTTATTAGAAAAAATGTATGATTTCGTTTGGTTGTTTTAAGAAATATGCTCATATTTGCACCGATATTTCAACCCGTTACCTACGAAGTAACAGAGTAAAAATCAAGCACTTGTACCTATCACCGAGCGTTTTACAAAGTCGATCACCTGTTTATTTGCTTCATCAATTTTCCTACTCCGGAAAGGTTTCAAATAAGTTTCTGTTACAGTGATAGACGAATGTCCCATTGCTTCGGAAATAATGCCCGGATGAATTTCGCAATAATACGCAGTGGTCGCCCAAGTATGACGTGCGGTATATGAGCTCAACCGATCTTTGAGTCCAAGCAGCTTTCCCACCAGTTCCAACTGATAGTTAAAATTGCGCAGAGCCAGTTGATATTCCTTATACGCCATTGGCGAACCTTCGTCACTGTGAAGAATCGGGAATAAATAGGGCGACTGCTCCTCGCGGCTCCTATACTTCCGTAAAAGAAACATCGCTTCCGAGGTCAACGTCACAGACAGCGGACGCCCCGTTTTACGACGACGATAACTAATCACATTCCCCCGGAGATCACTCTTACGCAGATAAGCCAAATCGACAAAAGGCAATCCCCGGAGCAGGAACATAAGAATGAACAACTCCTGCGCACTCCTCATGGCAGAAGTAACCGCATCCGACTGCAACAGACGGGCAAATACCTTCTTCATATCCTCCGCATCCAATGCCCGGCGACGGTCCGCCCGCGTACCTGTATATACGGAGCGAAACAAATGTGGCACATAAGGCGCCTTCCGAAGATCGACAGCACGATTGTAAACCGCACGCAACGTGCGAAGATATGTAGACACCGTGTTCCAGCTACACCCACGAGCCCGAAGGCTACCCTCAAAATGCTTCAGCCACTCCGGAGTTATTTCCCGGAACGACAAACAACCGGAACCCTGAAAAGTAAGAATCGCATTCAAACTACTTCTATATACATGAGCAGTCCCTAAATTCCCACTCTGCTGCAAATCAACAGCCACTTGCTTCATAAACGAAGTAAAACTTTCCTTCTTCATTAAAAAATAATTTAATAATTAATATTTACTATTCCCACAATTTACTTTAGTAAAATACGAAAATATATATACAAAAATTTACATACATAAAATTATAAAGTTAAAAACTGAAATATTCACATTATCTATCAAATTTATTTTCATACATTTGCGCAGTTTTTTAAACAAATAACTCTTTTAATTACTAAAAAACAACAAAGTTATGAACAACAATGAACCAGCTGTCGAACACTACAGCATCAATGGATTCAAGTATTTCTCCGAGTTGGCGAAAGAATATTTTCCTGATCTGGCAAACGCCTCTTCCGCCAGCAAAAAAATGCGCAAACGCATCAAAGCAGACAAGACGTTGAATGAACAACTGGCTGCCGCGTATTACACCTGCCAAACAATCGACATCAGTCCCGAAATGCAACTAATCCTTTACCGTCATTGGGGACCTCCCCACATCGACCTGCCGACAAACGTTTAATTACGTAGTAGAAAACGAAAACATCGACAAGGAATAAAAGGAAAATCGAACTATATATTTTTAAATATATCATTTATCTTTTTATTGTTTATTATGTATTCCACTTTGCGTTCACCACTTTTTTCAGATAAGAAGATAACTATCATTTATACAGCTATTTACCGAAAGAAAAAAGCGTTCCACAAAGCGTTCGGCAAAATGACCGTTTTTTTCATTCCAAACAGAGCCTCCGAATCCCCCTAACGAAGGCTCTGTCTATCTCCGGCAGAAGCTCTATCAAACACAAACAGAGCATCCATTTCATCTCCCGATCACTTCTTCGCCCCATGAAAGAAAACAAAAATACAACAACTTACGTACCACAACTATTCTTCTTCGTCCACACCCGTCCACAAACAGGCACACCCCTTGCAAACCGCACGGAAACAGCGTACTTTTACAGAAAATTTAAATAATACCCAATGAAAAAAATCAATTTCCAAGCCATGCTGAAACAAGGTTTTCTCATTATCCCTAAAGCCTTAGTACAGCAGCAGATAGAAGACCTGCACATGCAAGAAGGAGAACTAGAAGCACTCCTGAAAATCCTGATGAAAGTCAACTATTCGGATACACTCTATAACGACCGACAGAACAAAGACTGCTTGTGCAAAAGAGGCGAAAGCCTATTTAGTTATCGTGACTGGAGCCACATCTTCCACTGGTCTGTCGGAAAAGCCTTCCGGTTCATACACGAGCTTGCCACGCTGGGAATTATAGAAATCATCCCCCACCCCAACAATTCCTCCCTGCATATCCGTGTCACCGAATACGACAAGTGGGTGGGAGTTCCCGACAGCGACAAGCAGAAAAAGAAAACCGTCAACGAAAAGTTCCACCTGTTCTGGAATGAATTCCACAGCATCACGCAGCTCCCCAAAGAGAATATCGCCAAAGCACAACGCGAATGGAAAAAGTTGAGCGACAAGGAACAACAACTCGCCATCGACAGGATAGAGGAATATTATTTCCACCAAACGAACATCAATTTCCTTCT
This sequence comes from Bacteroides sp. BFG-637, assembly GCF_024793605.1. NCBI lineage: Bacteria > Pseudomonadati > Bacteroidota > Bacteroidia > Bacteroidales > Bacteroidaceae > Bacteroides > Bacteroides sp. BFG-637. Next base: position 5,857,213 of record NZ_JANUPD010000002.1, read on the forward strand.
CCATGCCGCCAGCTATTTATCCAACAAAGCTTTTCTTAACGAATACTGATCCTATGAATACCGAAAACAGAGTTTCACCACAGGCTCCCGAAATAGAAGAAGCCATCATCGGCGCCTGCCTGATAGAGCAGGGAGCCATACCACTGGTAGCCGACAAGCTGCGTCCCGAAATGTTCTACGTCCTGCGCCATCAGGTTATCTATGCCGCCATACTGGCCATGTATCATGCAGGAATAAAGATAGACATCCTCACCGTAAAAGAAGAGCTTTCCCACCGTGGAAAGCTCGAAGAGGCGGGCGGACCGTTCGGCATCACCCAATTGAGCAGCAAGGTGGCAACCTCCGCCCATCTTGAATATCATGCGCAGATCGTACACGAGAAATATCTGCGACGCGAAATGATTCTGGGGTTCAACAAACTCCTCGCCTGTTCGCTAGACGAAACGATGGATATCGACGACTCACTGGTAGACGCACATAACCTGCTCGACCGTCTGGAAGGCGAATTCGGCCATAACAACCACATGCGCGACATGGATGAACTAATGACCGCCACCATGGTAGAAGCCGAAGGACGTATCGCCAACAACAAAAACGGAGTAACCGGCCTCCCTACCGGACTGGCGGATCTGGACCGCATGACGTCCGGACTACAGAAAGGCGAGTTGGTGGTGGTCGCCGCCCGTCCCAGCGTAGGAAAAACGGCATTCGCACTACACATGGCACGAAGCGCAGCAATGGCAGGGTATGCCGTAGCTGTCTACAGCCTCGAGATGCAAGGAGAACGACTAGCAGACCGATGGCTGACAGCGACCAGCGAAATCAGTGCCCGCCATTGGCGATCGGGAACCGTCAGCCAACAGGAACTCGTAGAGGCACGCACAACAGCCGCTGACCTCAAACGCCTACCGATACACGTAGACGACAGCACATCGGTCAACATGGAACATATACGTTCCAGCGCGCGACTGCTGCAAAGCCAACATGCGTGCGATGCTATTATTATCGACTACCTGCAACTCTGCGACATGACGACCGGTCAAAACAACCGCAACCGCGAACAGGAAGTGGCACAAGCCACCCGCAAGGCAAAATTGCTAGCCAAAGAACTGAATGTACCGGTCGTACTGCTTAGCCAGCTAAACCGCGAATCGGAAAACCGCCCTGCCGGCCGGCCCGAACTGGCCCATCTCCGCGAGAGCGGAGCCATTGAACAGGATGCAGACGTCGTCATGCTGCTCTACCGTCCCGCCCTTGCAAGGGTAACGACCGACCGGGAAAGTGGTTATCCCACCGAAGGCCTGGGAGTAGTCATCATAGCCAAGCAACGCAACGGAGAGACAGGAAACGTCTATTTCAGACATAATCCGGAAATGACCAAGATCACCGAATATGTCCCTCCGTTAGAGTATATGCTGAAACATGCTAAATAAGAAACAATTACACTAATAACATACAATTTTATATTACAATATATAGCAGAAATCATTTTCTTATTTTATTTCATTATACACACAAAATATATAGCAAAATACTTGACTTTCCCTTTCATATTTCGTATATTTGTAATGTCGTAATGACAGAGAAAATTTTATTACTTAAACCTTAACTTTTTAATTGTATGAATGTATTAGTGGAGCGCTATCAGCGCAGAAAGTATGTGAATCAATCCGATTCACAGATGTTGTATTATGTACGCCAGAAATCGGGTACAGTGAGAGTGATGGACATCAACAAGCTGGCGGATGCCATCGAAGCGAACTCTTCGCTCACTGCAGGAGACGTGAAGCATGCCATTGAGGCTTTTGTCGAGCAATTACGCCTGTCGCTTACCCAGGGCGACAAGGTGAAGATTGACGGATTGGGTACGTTCCATATCACGTTGAGCAGCGAAGGGGCGGAAAAGGAGAAAGATTGCACGGTGCGCAGCATCCGCAAAGTAAATGTCCGTTTCGTAGCAGATAAGGCGCTTCAGCTGGTGAATACGAGTCATGCCACTACCCGAGGCGAGAATAATGTCGATTTCATCCTGGCAGCAAAGGGCGACGGAGAAAGCACCGACGACGGAAAAGACGGCGGAAGCGGTGATGGCGGCGGAAGTGGCGAAGCTCCGGACCCGGCAGCTTAATCTTAAAAAACAGTGCCGCATGGATATTACGGAGTGATTTCTACAGTTACTCTCCATGCGGTTTCTGTTTCCTTCTACATTTATTTTTTAATTCTCAATTCTCAATTTATTAAAATGCTTGATAAAATCATAGAGATCATTATGACAATCCTGCCCTTTCTGGGCAGTAACCGCAAAAAGCGCAAAGTAATGGCGCAAGAAGTAAAAGAGTTCAGCGAACTGGTGAAAGACCAATATACTTTTCTGATGCAGCAGTTGGAAAAAGTGTTGAAGGATTATTTCGACCTTAGCTCGAAAGTGAAAGAGATGCATACGGAGATATTCTCGCTTAGAGGTCAGCTGGCGCAGGCTGCCACCTTGCAATGCATCCATAAAGAGTGCTCGCAACGTAGTGTGGCAGAAGCCTGACAATGAACGGTCTTATCCATGAGAACTATCAATCTAATAGTAATCCATTGCTCCGCCACGCGCGAGGACAAGAGCTTCACGGAATATGATCTGGATATCTGTCACCGCAGGCGCGGATTCAACGGAACGGGGTATCATTTTTATATCCGCAAGAACGGTGATATAAAGTCTACCCGTCCGATAGAAAAGGTCGGTGCGCATTGTCGCGGTTTCAACAAGGAAAGTATAGGTATCTGCTACGAAGGAGGACTCGACTACATGGGACAACCGAAGGACACACGCACCTGTTGGCAAAAACACTCTCTGCGCGTATTGATTCTCGCTTTATTGAAAGAGTATCCCGATTGCCGGATATGTGGACACCGGGATCTTAGCCCCGACCTGAACGGAAACGGCGAGATTGAACCGGAAGAATGGATCAAAGCCTGTCCTTGCTTCAATGCTGAAAAGGATTGGGATAAAGTCTAAAAAAAGATTAGCTTTATTATAATTTAGGCACGGATAACACGGATTTCACGGTTGCTTTGTATAAGCATAGCACTAACCGTGTAATCTGTGTAATCCGTGCCTAATCTTTATTTTATGATTTTACAAGACTACTCGTTATCAAAGGTCGTTTAAAACCGACGCAATATGCTGTCTAATTTTCCAACGAGGTAAAAGGGAAGATTAATCAATTTGAATTCTTTTCCGTCTGCCGTCTTCACCTCATCCACCGCATAGGGCTGCGACCATATTCTGACTGCAACTGTCTGCACAGAGCGATTCATAAAAGAATGCAAGGAACGCAGATGGGCGTTATGTCCTGACTTAACTTCAATGGGATAAACCATGGAATCCTGTACCCAGACATAATCGACTTCTGCATTTGAACCGCTCTTATTACGTACCCAGAAACAACGTTTCTGACTGACTTTATCTGTCAGTGTCAACAGTTCTTGCGCCACAATCTGCTCCGCTATCATACCACGCCAAGCATCCATTATATCTTTTGCTCCCAAAACTTCCCTCTGCACCTGTGCCGCATAATTCACCAATCCTGTATCCAACCAGACCAGCTTGGGCATACGCTTTATTTCAGGAGTGGCCGGAACTTCCGTTGCCGTAGTCGGATAAACTAGTTCCAATAGCATTGCTTTCTCCAACAGACGAAAAGCCTCTCCTACTTCCCGGGCATTATAAGACGAACCGGCAAATCCCCCTAAAGTTACTGCTTGCCCGGCTTTATGCCATCCCTCCTTTAAGATAAAACGAATCACTTCCGGAAGTCGTTTCCCTTGAGCGTACTTTTCCACATCATCCCGGTATCCTTGCAAAAGGGTTTCATAAGTGGACTCCAAAACTAGAATATCCCTGCTCTCTGCATAAAGCTGCACAACTTCCGGCATGCCTCCAATCAGCGTATAGATATTAAACAATAACATCAAACGGTCATGAAAAGCGAAAGTGACTTCCGGTTGATCTAAAACAGTCACTAAAGCTTCTTCGCCGACAGCACCCAGAAACTCGCGAAATGAACAAGGACGCAATGCCATATATTGCACCCTTCCCACTGGAAATGAAACATGCACATCTATCAGGTTTTCTAATAATGAACCGGCAGCAATCACATAAATATCAGGTAATTCTTCATAAAAATAGCGCAACAATGCCATCGCCTTTGCCGAATTTTGAATTTCATCAATAAAAAGCAAGATTTGTCCCTCTTTCTTTACCTTTCCACAATGTGCAAAGAACAAAGGCATCAAATCTTTTAGAGGCACATTCAACTCAAATAAGGATGCTGCCTCCCGTTTCTCCAAATTCAAATAAAGGTAATTTTCAAACTGTTTCCCAAATTCGTTAACTACCGTTGTTTTACCTACTTGTCTCGCTCCACGTAATATTAAAGGCTTTCTGTGCGCATCGACTTTCCATCTTTCCAAATGAAGCAATATATCTCTTTTAAACATGAATCACAAACTTATTGGTTATCAACAACAAAGTTATAAAAAGTTTTCAAAGATGGGGTAAAATACTCGAATTTTGTTCTAAAAATGGGGCATAACTATACTGTTTTTGTTGCATAAAGAGGGGAAGCATTTATAATACTGTTCCAAAGATGGGGCAAAAGAAACAAACCAACAACTGCACCCCTCTATCAGAAGACAAATGATGCAGTTGTTGGTTATATCTGTTTTTCTTATAATGCCAGACGATAAATCTCTTTGCTGTCCTGTTTCGCTAATTTGACATAATTGCCTACCAATTCGCCTTTATTCCGGTGCAGACTATCTACAAGGCGGTCGATGTCGGGATTCTCAATGCCAAGTTCTTTGAAGGTCACAGGCAGGCCGATGGAAGTAAAGAAGGATTTCAGGCGGGAAATTCCTTCAAGGGCCACCGCCTTTTTATCGTCAGATTCTGCCACTCCCCACACCCGGATAGCGTATTGGGCTATCTTATCCACATTGTGTTCTGTCATCCATGTCATCCAGGCAGGGAAGATTACGGAAAGTCCGGCGCCATGAGTTACATTGTAAATAGCACTGATTTCATGTTCAAGGAAGTGGGAAGCCCAGTCCTCTTCACAACCTACACCACAGGTTCCGTTATGGGCAATGGTTCCACTCCACATCAGATTGGCACGGGCTCCGTAGTTTTCAGGTTCTTTCATGACGGTGGTTGCTTCTTTGATGATGGCAAGCAGTGTGCCTTCGCACAGACGGTCGCCTATCTCTACATCTTTCGTGTTGGTGAAATAGCGTTCCATGATGTGTGCCATCATATCGGCAATGCCGCAGGCGGTTTGGAAAGGAGGAAGTGTGTAGGTCAGTTCGGGGTTCATTACGGCGAAAACAGGACGCAGTACACCGGGAGCACGGAGGCTTAATTTCTGTAAGCCATCGACTTTCGTGATGACGGTGTTACCGGAACCCTCGCTTCCGGCAGCAGGAATCGTTAACACAACGGCTACTTTCAATGCTTTCGTCACAATGGCTTTTCCGATGTAGAAGTCCCAGAAATCTCCGTCATAAGGAACTCCGGCTGCAATAGCTTTCGCCGTATCAATCACAGAGCCGCCACCAACGGCGAGCATCATATCTACGTTCTCTTTCCGGCAGAGGTCGATTCCTTCATATACTTTCGTGTCTATCGGGTTAGGCTGTACACCGCCCAGCATACAATAGGGAATCCCTGCTTCCTGCAATGATTTCTCAACACGAGCCAATAATCCGCTGCGTATCACAGAGCCACCGCCATAGACAATCATTATTTTGCGTGCGCCGTATTTCTGCACTAATGCTCCGGTTTGCGCTTCCGTGTCCCGTCCGAATACAAATTCGGTAGGGCTGTAAAAGATAAAATTATTCATTGTCGCTTTCTTTATAGGCCTTTTTATATAGATCCTTTATAAGTCAGACAAAGTTATAAATTTAAGCAGAATATTTTTCTTTTGATTGTTTAAAGTTTCCTACTTTCATCAGTGCAAGTCCGATAACAATCCAGACCATTTCACGCACCCGGGTAATCAAAGCGGCATAGACACCGTAGGCTCCGGAAAGGGAAAGTCCACCTACGGCAAGGGCAAAGCCGCCTTCACGACCTCCCAGTTGCATGGGCAGGAAAAACAGCAGGTTGGCAAGAAGAGAAGAGAAAGCTGCAATCAGGCAGCAGTCGGCAAAGCTGACGTTAGTGGTCAGCACATTCAGTATCAGCCAGATTTCAAGACAGCTGACTACACGGGCGGTATATTCCAATAAGAGGGCACTATAAAATGTTTGTTTCTTTTGCTGATGGAGAAGTGCGATTTGTTTGTCTATATTCTCCAGTTTCTCTTTATGTGCACTTGCAAAATGAACGACTTTCTTTTTCAGGAAAGGAATACGGCTACCCATGCGGACAAAAGCTACTGCCATCCCATGCCGGTAGCCTTTGATGAAAAGAATAACGATCAGTAGGCAAAAGAGGGTTATAGCTCCCAGGATCATTCCCATCACCCACCCCACCGGGTACAGGCAGACATAAAGCAAGACTGAACTCAACCAAAAGCAAAAGTGGGAAAAGATGTGCATCATCACGTAAAGAATCACGGAAGAGGTGGCGCGTTCGATTCCTATATAGGGTTTCAGTTCCATAATGCGGTATGGCTCACCGCCCATCAGTCCGACGGGAGTCACGTAATTGAGTGCAAATCCCGTCACGGTGAATTTGTAGAGCCGGGCAAATGAAAAGCCGGTTTTACCGCTGCTACGAATTATTATATACCACGATACCGTATTAATCAGGTAGACGAACAGCCACAGCAACAAGACCAAAGGTAAATATATCCCCGCACGTTTCAGATTCATCCAAAGCTCCTGATAATCCATATCGAAAGTGAATATCATAATCAGGACGGCAATAATACCAAAGGCGAGGAATATATTACGATATTTGTTCTTCACTGTTTCTTGTATGACTTAGTACGATTTATTCCAATACGGAGATAGATCTACTTTATATATGCATAATATCTTTCGAAGAATCTTTTGAATGCCGGAATTTTCATCAATACATATTCGAATACCAGCCAGCCGATCAACGCGCAAGAGATACCGAGTAATACATCAATGATATAATGATGGCATGAATAAATGGCTGTTCCCCAAATACCTACCATAATAATAGAGAAAAGGGTAATCACATACCATCTGCATTTACCGATAATGGCGTACACTAATGCAACTACCATATAGGCCGCGTGCAGTGAAGGTACTGCCGCAAAGACGTTTGCATTGCGTCCATAGATCGAATCGAAGATGGTCACTCCGAAGAAAGCATCAAAGCGTCCCAATCCTGCTACATTGCCGGGTGTGTTAAGTATCGGTTCGAAACCGTAGTTGATAGCATACCAGGGCGGAGCTGCCGGATGGATATAATAACCGGCAAAGCCGATCAGGTTGACGAATAAGAATACCAATGCAAAGCGAAGGTAGGTTTTTCTTTCCTTCTTGAAATACAGGCAAAGCCCGAACAGGATAGGGAACAGGAACCCAGCAAAGGTAGAAAATTCCGGCAAAGACGTCTGCTATCGGCCAGTTGTGTGCAGCGAAGTATTCGCAAGGGGTAACCAAAAGGCCATTATCCATCACTCCGAAGAGGGACTTTTCGAGATTATACAGTCCGGCTACGTCAATCGGGTTCACTTCGTAGTTGGGGCAAATACGCATCCAGTCATACGAAATTCCAAAAATAGCGAAAGGCAACAGAGCTACCGCCAACTTACGAGTAGGCAATCCGGCAAAAAATAAAACTAAATAGAGTACCGCCATTAACAGGTGCTCGGAACGAAGTCCGATGAAGATACCTGTCAGCAAAAGGAAAAGAGCCATAATGACTGTCACAGTCAGGGCTTCTCTCTTCGACGGCATTTGAATATTCTTTATCATCATAACGTTTTGATTAGACAACTAGACTATTTACTATTGGACTATTTACGATGTACTATTTAGGATGTACGATGTAAATAGTAAATAGTCCAATAGTAAATTAATTCATTCTTTCATCGCTTTGTAGCAATGTCTCACACGTGCAAAAGCCGTGATATTGGCAAACACAGCAACAAAAGCGAGAGGAACAATCATAATCAGAATCGGTTCGAAAGCGGTGATGTCTTTGAAAACGCCACAGAACAAAGCTCCGAGACTGGTCAGCACTACACGCTCCGGACGTTGCATGAATCCTACTTTACATTCGATTCCCAACCCTTCGGCACGAGCACGCACGTAGCTTACCATCAGTGAGCCGATTAACGCTATGAAGGCAATAAGTGCATAGAGGAAATAGTCTTTCATTGACAAATAGTAACAGATACCGAAGAAGGTCATCAATTCACTGTAACGGTCGAGCACTGAATCGTAAAGCGCACCGAACTTGGAACTCATGTTACCCAGGCGAGCTACACGTCCGTCCATCATATCAAACAATCCGGCAAACAAAATCACACCGCCTGCCCAGCCGATAATGGCCAAATCATTTTGACCGCCATAAATGCCGGCATATACAAACATTCCTGCCGCTACTACATTCAGGATAAATCCGGTAGTGGTGATAAAGTTAGGAGTGATCCCTATTTTAATCATTCCGCGTATCAGGGGATTGATAATCTTATAAATCAACTGTTGTAAATAATCTCTGTAATTCATCTGTTTAAATCTGTTTATATCTATTTTTATCTAAATCTTCTGTTTTCTCAATCAGTTCTTTCAATCGATCTTTTCAATCTGTTTTTTCAGTTTCTTTTTCCGAATAAACTTCTTATATCTATATTCCGGTAGACAAAAAAGCGTTGCATATTATAATTCCAGAACAATGCTACGATGATTGCCACTACCACTTTAGGAATAATAAAGAAATCTCCGAAATACAGGCTAAGCGTATCACGTACCCAAGGAATCCTCGCTAATGATTCCGTCAGTGCATACGTGCCCCACGTGTTCAGCCAAACGCTGCAAATCCATACAAGGATAAATTTTACAGCCACATTCGTTTTCTTTCCTTTCGATTTAAAGGTCCATTTATAGTTGATTACACAATTGATGATTCCTCCATAGATAGCCCCCGCCAAGGTGGCATATACGTAGTAGACTTCGAAGAGCCTGACCAGAAGAATCGTAACAAGAAAGTCTGCAATAGTTGCCATTTGAGCAGAAAGCTGCGCCCTCAAGAACATGAAGAAACCACCCTTCTGGGAAATCATCCGTGCAACTCTTTTCAGCCAATCACCCATCTTGCTCCCACTAACAAAATAAAACTATACACTCCCGCCAAAACATCGTCCATCATCACACCAACTCCACCTTTCAGGCTTTCCATACGGCGTATGCCCAACGGCTTGGCTATATCAAAGATACGGAACAAGGCAAAAGCCGCAATCACGTACCAGAACCAACAGTCGTCATTGGGGACAGCCAATAACGGTATCCACACTCCTACCATCTCGTCCACTACCACGCGCGAAGGATCTTCCCCCCAATAAGTTTCCAACTTATCGGCAGCCCAAATACCAGCGAATGTAAATACAATCACCAAAACGGCGGTCAGCCATAATACAACAGGGAAAGGAAGAAGGAAATAAAATGCAATCCAAATGATAGAAGCCAGTAACGCCCCAGCCGTGCCGGGAGCAAAAGGAGAAAAACCGGAGCCAAAGCCCGTGCCTATAAAAACAGGTAGAAAGGGAGGACGCTTCATTTATTACTTATTACTAATTACAAACTACGAGTCGGTTGTGCCATAAGTTCCCAAACGTGATCGGGAATTTGTACAATACAAAAGTAAAAGTTGAGGTTGAGCATCCACCAGTCTTTATAGGATGGTAAATCTCAATCTCAACTTATTATTCGGGGTTACTGATTAAGCTAAATAATCAGGTTCTTTTTCACCAATCATGTTACGCAATGTCTGTTTTACCATTCTCCATTGTGTAAACAAGTCGTGTTCGGGCTGATGTTCGAAATCGTGCATCGGGCTCTTGCAGAAGAATGACAACCAAGTCTGGATGCCGCACATGCCTGCACGCATAGCCAAGTCACTGAACAACACAAGGTCAAGAGCGATAGGAGCTGCAAGGATAGAGTCGCGGCAAAGGAAGTTCACCTTGATTTCCATCGGATAACCCATCCATCCGAAGATGTCGATGTTGTCCCATGCTTCTTTGTTGTCTTTGCGAGGAGGATAGTAGTTGATACGTACTTTATGATAAACATCTCCATAGAGATCCGGGAATTTTTCGGGTTCAAAGATCGTATCGATTACAGACAGCTTGCTGACTTCTTTCGTCTTGAAGTTATCCGGATCATCGAGTACTTCACCGTCACGGTTACCGAGGATATTGGTAGAGAACCAACCGTTCACACCCAGCATACGGGTTTTGAACATCGGAGCTAATACAGTTTTCATCAGTGTCTGACCACTCTTGAAGTCTTTACCGGAGATAGGTACATTCTTTTGTTTAGAGAATTCCCACATAGCAGGAGTATCTACACATAAGTTAGGAGCACCCATTACGAACGGAGCGTCTTCTGCAATCGCAGCATACGCATAACACATACTCGGAGAAATCACTTCTGTGTTGTTTTCCTTCATTGCTTTCTCTAAAGCAGCGAGTGACATGTGTTCGTCAGACAACGGAATGTAGATTTCAGTACTTGCAGCCCAAAGCACAACGACACGTTCGCAGTTGTTAGCTGCCTTGAAGTCGCGGATATCCTGACGAAGTTGTTCTACCATTTCCCAACGGGTAGCAGCTTTCTTAACGTGCGTACCGTTCAGACGTTTTGCCCAGTTATGATCGAAAGCAGCCGGCATCGGCTTGATAGCTTCCAACTCTTCTTTCACTCCGTTCAGGTCTTTTTCTTTCAAAACCTCGGCGTACATAGCAGCTTCGTATGCGTTGTCCGGGAAAATATCCCATCCTCCGAAAACAATGTCTTCCAAATTCGTCAAAGGCACAACGTCCTTGATGAGTTTTTCTTCGTTGTTCTCCATGCGCATTGTGGCTAACTGTGTAATAGATCCTATCGGTTTTGCCAGTCCCTTACGAGAGGCTAGTGTACCTACAATCATCGTGGTAGCTACCGCACCACCCACTCCGACTACCAGTACGCCAAGACGCCCGGTAGCGGGTTTAATTTCTTGTTTCATTTCTATTCTATTAAAATTAAACTAAAATTGATGCAAAAATAAGATTAATTAATTACTAATACGGTCTTTATTTGTCATATAAACATTGCAATTAGCAGGATTTAACTTTTAAAAGGTCATGTGGAGACTTATTCTCAAGCCGGATTTGTCAATCCCGGGAGAATCACGATAAGTGAGCCTCCAGACATAGTCTAAACGTAACACCTTGAAAATGTTTTCGATACCGACACCCGCCTCCACGTAAGGTGTTTTTCCCATTGTTTGTGTGTGTTCTATCGGAAAAGCGAACAAACCGTCACTCAAAGCAGGGTTGTTTTTATCGCTCAAATGTCCATATAGACCCCGACAGGAAACTATTTCCCTCCATTTAAGTTTTTTCAACAACGGGACGCGGTTGAACAGCCATCCGTTGAGGAAATAAGTAACATCCCACGAGAAATATTCATCGTTCATAAACTCCATCGCATTCATCAACGAGTAGGATTCGGGTTGGATGGTATAAGAAAGGTTGGCATTAGGCATGATTAGCAACGGAAAAGGAACTTTGTCCCACACTTTTCCGGCTTTCAGGATAATGTCTGTATAGCCGAATGCGGAAAACCAGAAGCGTTTCTGAATACCGGCCTCGGTATGATTGTAGGTATAATCACTACCCAACACGTCTTTTCCGGCAAAGGTATGCGACAGGGTAAACACCGGTGCATCCAACGATACAGGGAAACGGTTCCATTGAGTCTGGAAGAATTTCTCGTTCGGAGCATAACGCAGTTTCAACTCTGCCGCAGTGATAGAGAAATCTTTGACCGGAGTGTACGCATCTCCTTCTTTTTTTAAGAAAGGAATCAGATAGGAGGACTCATCTTTTCGTGTACGTGCCGTCAACTGGAAAGAAAAACCGGAATAAAACTCATTGGTATAGGTCATCTCTGCTTGCCGGAAGTAGCCGATACGGTCGTCTTTCTCACGTTTCAAAGCCAGAAACACGTTGTCTTTACTTGTATACAGGTAGTTTTGCCCGTACTGGTTTACATCGGATTCGTAACGCAATTTCAGAGAATGGATCGGAAATTCATTAGCATATTCTTTTTTCTTCTTGAATGAATATTCCAGTTCCGCCAATCCTTTCACTCTTTCATCTTTAAAACCGTAGGCCACATATCCTTTGCCAAACAGGTGCGGATTGAGCCAGGCGGTTGTCATACCTCCGGCACGAATGCGGGGACCCTCCAATGTATTACCGCTGATGGTGGCATTCATCGGGCCGATATAAAAAAGAGGGGCTTCTTTAGAGGTAGGGATATATCCCGTAAAGAGAATGGAAAGCACTTTTTCGGTCCAGTAATATACCGGATAGCTGCGTAATTGCGTCATCAGGCGGTCTACCGAGTTTTCCTGTTGGGAGATAGCGGCTTGCGGGCGGTTCTCCGCCCAGAATGTTTCGGGACGAGACAGGGCTTCGGTTTCTTCAATAATGCGTTCGGGCTTGGTGAAAGCTTTGCCAGCTTCAGCAGTCGGGATAAAGGTGTAGTTGCTGTAATCTGCCACACGGCGGGCAAAAATACCGTCCTGCCCTTCGGTCAGTTTAAACTCAACAGTGATGCTTTCGTGGTCGAGCAAGCGTGTACCATCTTCGGCACGCTTGAATTCCTGCTCAAGCAACATATAATCCACAAAGTTCAGGTTTATCCTTTTGGGGAAATTAAATACGGCACGTTTGACAAAATAAGTAGAGTCGAGCACCACATACAGATGTCCGTTGAAACCGAAAGACTCGGAATTGAATGGTGTAAAAGCAAGGTCTACACAGGGTTCTCCGGCAATCTGTAAAGTATCCATCAGGTAATATTTATAGAAACCTGTGCCGATACGAGACAAAGGACTGACAAACTTGTTCGTGAACAGGGAGATATTATTTTCATAAATGTCTACGTCTTTAAAGACTTCATTGATGGCAGCCTGCATTCCTTGTTTGGAGAGAAACTCATCGACCCCGGCCTGTTTACGCCCTTTCACCCACTGCTTCTCGGAACGGGGAGATTTCCGGTAATAGTCTGTGGCAAGCAGTTCGCGAGCCGATACTGTCAGAATCGGTTTACCGGTGACGGTGGAAGTGTCTACGTATTCGGTAAGGAAATCAAATTTACGATACAGCCATTTCTTCTGTTTCTCTTCATCGAAATTGTTCAATGCGAAAGTGGTCTTTTCATAACGTTCGCGTTGCCAAAAGTCTTTTTCGTAGGGGGAATGGTTGTCACGGCTTTCAATCATGCGGCGCACAAATTCTACGGCCGGATTATCTTTCTTCCGATAGTGCTCGCGTTTGGGTTTTACCACTACTTCACCGAGGGCATATTCGGTAGGCGAAAGCGCCACTTTATACGATGCGTTATGGGCAGGACGAATGGAATGGATATAGTCATTATAACCGATTACAGAGATAACAAGCACTGCTTCGGAACGGTTGGTTTTGAAGTAGAAACGTCCGTCGCTTCCGGTAGTAGTTCCTTCTGTCGTGTCTTTTAAGCGTACAGATGCATAAGGCAGAGGTTCTTTCGTCAGAGAATCAGTCACCACACCTTGCACCACATACTGCGCACTTAGCGGAATACTGATAGCCAATAAAAGAAAGAGCGTCAATGTGCCTTTTTTTCATTAATCTCATACCTTAAATCCTATTGAATTGAGCGGGGCAAAGGTATGAGTGATTTTAAGACAAAAAAAGGTCTATTTGATGGAAGAAATGTTCTTATTTGACACAATTAGGGGAAAATAATGCGGAACCGGGTCAGGCCATCGGCGTAGGTTCGCAAAGAGAATGTGCATCCGTGACGCATCAGGACTTCACGAATAAAGATAAGCCCGATTCCCTGACCGTTCGGTTTGGTGGAGAAGAAGGGGCTGAACAGTTTAGCTTCTGTTTCCTTGCTGATCCCCTTACCGTTATCTATCACTTCAACAGTGGCGGGAGACATAGTACGGACTATTATTTCTCCATCGGCTTCAATGCTTTCCACCGCATTTTTGATGATGTTTACGAGTACTTGTTCAAACAAAGCGGCATCCAGCATAACGTCTTTCATACTTTCATCTATTTCCATGCGGAGGACAATATGACGGTCATTACACATTCCTTCCATAAAGCGTTTGCAGGTGAAAACCAAATCATTCAGATTGATAGAAGAAAGTGTCGGTTCAGGGATTTTCACAACGTCAGCAAAACGGGTAATGAAACGACTCATCGAGAAACAACGGTCGGTACACACACGCATCACGTCGCAGATGTCGTCCATACCTTCTTCACAGGAAAGGGCTTGTTCTACCGTATCCAGTGTAGAAGTGATGCCGGCAGTTGTGTTGTTCACTTCGTGAGCAATCATGCGGATCACTTTCTCATAGGCTTTCTTTTCCGCTTTCATCACTTCGTCAGTAAGGGTTTCCACCAAGTAGAAAGGGTGCTGAAATCCACGGTCGATGAAAGAGGAATGAGTGCACCGGTAGATATTCGAGTCGTTCAGACGGACAGTAACCGTCTCTCCTTTCGGAAGGCTGGACAGTTCCACCGCCAACGGAGAATCAATTTCTTTCATCTTCTTGCCTTGTACATCTTCCAGACGAACGCCCAGCATCTTCAAAGCCATCGGATTCAGTTCCGCAAGGTCTTCATCAAGGGAGGTTATGATAACTCCCATCGGAGAAGCCTTAATCAGCAGATCGAGAAAGTTATTCTGCTCACGCAGACGGAGACGTTCATTCTTGAGCTGTTCCATCATACGGTTGAATATATTCACCACACGGTCGGCTTCCATATTGTCCTACAGGACTAAGACGGCTACTGAAATCCTGCTCACGCAGCAGTTCCATACCGCTTCCGATGGTATTCAACGGTTTCACTATCTTACGATAGAAGAATGTCAGATAAAGCAGGATAAAAAGCACCAGCCCCTCTCCTATGTAGAAAAAGAGCGCGTTTATCTGACTGGAGAGATAGAGCAATATACTGCCCAATGCCAGCAACAGAATGACAAGTATGTAAAAAAGTCCTTTTATACGCACGTTTATCTGTAATTAACAGTTTGTTTTTATACTGTAATATTATATTTTTCGAGGCGTCGGTAAAGGGCGGCACGACTGATGCCTAATGCCGTAGCTACCTGACTAAGATTTCCTTTGCAGCGTTCCAAAGCCTGAAGAATGGTCTGACGTTCTATTTCGTCTAAAGTCATTCCGGCCAGTGCTGCGCCTTCGGCTACTTTTGCATCATCGTGACGGATGTACTGGGCGTCAAAATCGGAAGCATCGAGAAGCGGTTTGCCACTTACCAAAATAGTGCGTTCCACCAAATTCTTCAATTCACGGATATTCCCCGGATAAGGCAAACGGCTCAAGAATTGCAGGGCATCGGCAGAAAACTCCGTACGGGGCAATCCATTGGTTACAGCCTGGCGGTCAGCAAAATGACGTGCCAGCAAAGGAATATCCTCACGACGTTCGCGCAGAGCCGGCAGTTTCACCGTTATCAGATTGATACGGTAGAACAGGTCTTCACGGAAAGTACGCTCGCCCACCATCTTACGCAAATCGGCATTGGTGGCTGATACCACCCGAATATCCGTCTTGCGGGCGCGGCTGTCACCAAGCACTTCAAATGTTTGATCCTGCAATACGCGTAACAACTTCACCTGGCACGAAAGATCAAGATCACCGATCTCATCCAGAAAAATCGTTCCTTTGTTTGCCATCTCGAAACGTCCGATACGATCTGCGGAAGCATCGGTAAAAGCTCCTTTCTTGTGCCCGAACATCTCACTTTCAAACAGGCTTTGGGAAATTCCTCCGAGATTCACTTTCACAAAAGGATATTTGGCACGCTGACTGTTGATATGAATGGCTTCGGCTATCAGCTCCTTACCTGTTCCGCTTTCTCCTGTTATCAATACAGAAGCATTGGTCTTTGCTATGCGGGCAATGGTATTCAACACATCCATCAATCCCTGGCTACGCCCGATGATGTGGCTGCGGTCGAAAGACTCGCTCTGTTCCTGGGTTGTCTCCTGTGAGGTGGCGGAAAGTTCGAGTGCCGTTTCGATGCGTTGTAACAAGGCGGCATTATTCCATGGCTTCGTAATGAAATCAAAGGCTCCTGCCTGCATTCCTTGCACGGCAAGTTGGATACTTCCCCAAGCGGTCATTAAAATCACCGGTACTTCGGGACGGAATATTTTTACTTGTTTGAGCAGGGTTAAACCTTCCTCACCCGTTGTGGAAAGAGTGAAGTTCATATCCATCAGAATCAAATCCGGTGCTACGGAACGTACTACTTCCATTGCTTCCCGCGGACCGGGAACGGTCTGTGCTTCGTATCCTGCCCGTTTCAACATGAAGCTAAGCGAAGAACGCACTGCGCTGTCGTCGTCAATTATCAGAATCATAGTTTATGTTCTTTTTAATCATAGGTATTGTTTTACTGCTATGACTGTACAAAGCTACAAAAAAATAGCAACCGGCATCACTCTTCTCTTTTTTATTGCCGGATAATTTCATCAAAATCAGCTTCAAGTTCGGAGTTCGAACGAAAATCCCATAGCGTCAGACTGCGAATCTGATAATAGTAATACCAATAATAATAGAGTTCGGAAATATGTTTCTGTCTTGCCTCATCTTTAGAGTTCTGCGCATCATTCAGATCTAAGGTATTGATTTTGCCTATCAGGAAAGTTTCAATACTGGTTTTATAACGTTGCTGTGCAATTGCATCAGCTTCCTTCGCTATGTCCAACTGCTGCGCCTGATTATTAAAATGCTCCACCAACAGAAAGATATCCTGATTGAAGTTGATCTGTTCTTGGCGGATCTTTGAAAGCACTACATCCCGGTTACTCTTGGCTACCCGGACTTTTCCACGACGTTTTCCCCAATCGAGAATCGGAATCTTAACGCCTACCTGAACAATCTGATTATCCTGCAAGTTCCGGTAAACGGCAGGGAAGTTCCGGTTCTCGCCAGTATACCCCACGCTTGCAAATAAATCGACACTACGCAGATTTCCGCGTGCGGTGGCTACTTCATAATCGGCTTCCAACTGGCGACGACGGATATTCTGTGCAAACGAGTTACGTTCCAATGCTTTATTTAAAACCAGATTGTACTCCATCTTCGGACGGTCCACCGCCTCGGGGAGAACAGGATTTAGTATTTCATCTTCACCTACTCCCAAAAAAGCACGGAGCTGGAACATTTTGGCATTGAGGTCACTCTCTGCCTCTGTTAATGCTGCTTTCGCATTCAAGGCGGAAAGTTTGAGCTGTAAGAGTTCATTCTCGGAAATCTGTCCCATTTTACGTTTGGCAAGAGCCACTTCATAAAGGTGATCAGCATTTGTCAGGTTCTGTTTCGCTGTGCCGAGATTTTCTCTTGCCAGCAAGAGATTGAAGTAGTAAGTGATAGCACGCATTGTCACTTCTTCGGTAGCGGTGATAAAAGCAGCTTTTGCTTCGGCATAACGCACCGGTTCAATGCGCCTGTTCCATTTTATATTATTCACTCCAAAGATGGGTTGCGTGAGTTGTAAGGTGACAGGGACGGACATAAAGTGACGGTCACCTCCGGCTCCCAATTGTTTGATATAGTCGAGAGAAGAGGTCAACGAAAGTTTACCACCGGTGAGCCATATGTTCTGATCGATGGAAAGATCACCGGTCAGTCCTAAGGTGTTGTTACGGACGAAGCCGTAAGAGCCGTCCGAATTTTGATAAGAACTATATGATTTATTATAATTGGGCAGAGTTCCGGTCAGGTTGACTTCCGGCAGCAGATCGGCACGAAAAGTGCGATATTCCCAATAGGCTGTTTTCAACTCGTTTAAAGCAACGGCAGCATCCACAGATTGAGCACGTGCCATCGCAATGGCTTCACTTAAGGTGATCTCCCTTTCTTTCTGCGCCGACAATGCCAATGGCAGACAAGCGGCAACAAGAGCAAACAATATACGTTTCTTTTTCATTATGCACAGTATTTTCCTCCAACAGAGGATCAAACGATGTGCCAAAAAAGTAATGTTTTTATTTTCAATAGATTACAGAATAAGAAAAGTGTTCATTTTCGGACACTATGCCCACAAATGAACGTTCGATTATTCGCAGTAGTTAGGAAGGCGCACAGTGAACCGGGTACCTTTACCTACTTCGGAAGTGACGGAGATAACGCCATTCAGCCGTTCGATAATGGTTTGGCAAATACTTAATCCCAAACCCGCTCCTTGTGTGAAGTTATCGACTTTATAGAATCGTTCGAATATATGACGAATACCTTCTTCCGAAATACCTACTCCGGTATCTTCTACAAAGATACGGATGTATCCGGGATCTTCATCATTTTCATAGCCGAAGGTAATGAAACCGCTACTCGTAAACTTAGCAGCGTTATTAATCAGGTTATTCACCACTTGCTGCAAGCGGACGTTGTCCGTTGTCAGATATTTCTTATCGCTTTCGGGCATACGCAACACCAGTTCTACTCCCGGAGGCATATTCAGCCGTTGAGAATCGTGGACGGTCTTTAACAACAAAGACAGGTTATGCTCTGCAAACATAAATTCCATGGTTCCCGATTCGATACGTGACAAATCAAGAATATCATTAATCAAAGCCAGCAACAGACCACAATTCTTATTGATGGTTCCAATAAACTGGGTAATCTCTTCTCCCGTAAAGCCGCTCGTGTCGCTTAACAAATCAGAGAAACCTACAATTGCATTCAACGGAGTCCGAATCTCATGGCTCATGTTTGCAAGGAAGGCTGATTTCAGTTTGTCAGCCTGGAGAGCTTTATCACGCGCCTCTCTCATCTCTTGCTCGGCAGTCTTATATCGTTGGATACTCTGACAAACACCTAATATATTGTACAATGAATCTTGTGTCAGCCCTGTGATTACAGAAGAACGGTATTCCCACCATTCATACTCTCCACTAACATTCCGCTGACGGAAGTTCAGGCGGGTATTTGAATCTTCACCCGTCAATGCCCTATCAAACAGTGGACTAATTTCTTTCAAATCTTCAGGATGGATGGTACGATCCATTTCATCACGGGAAATCGTAGTAACCGTTTCATCATATCCAAGACGTTTCAGGAAACCTTGCGGGAAAATAAAACAGTTTGTTTCCATATCAAACTGCCACGGATAGATGGAACTCTCATCTACTGCCATATCAAAGAAACGCTTCTGCATTTCTTCATTCGAAATATTCCGTGCGGAAAGTGCCATACCGGTAATCGTATTCTTTGAACGGATCGGGACAATCTCCCCCGACACCGGAAAGTATTTATCACTATGCACTTCTTTCATGAAAGCTCCCTGCGGTATCTCCACACTTTCTCCTTTAACAGCTACCTGCTTCAACATGGAATGAAGAATATCCTGACCGTCATAATATATCTTGAAGATGCTGCCTGCCATCATTCCTTCATAAAAACGACCTCCCGACTCATACGGCAAATGAAGCATTTGTAATAAGGAACGATTTGTGAAATGGATGTGCAAATCGGTATCATACGTTATCACACCATCGCGGATGGAATGAAATACATTATCAAACTCATTACGCTGTTCCACAAGTTTGTTCTGCACGAGCAGACGGGTCTGTGCCTGAATCCGTCGTTTGGATTCACGTCGGTTGGCACGCATCAACCACACAATAGAAGCTATCAGCAATGCCAGGATAGACGGATAGAGCAGTATAAAAAGGTATTTATATTTCTCCCAATACGGTTCGTTAACGATGGTTCCGCTAGAGGCTACTTTATCGGGGTCAATATGAAAATAATCCAACTGTTTATAGTCATAGATGAATCCCTGTGTGATTTCTGTCACTCCTATGTCTTGAGGGGATGTACCTTTTAAGACTAAAGCAGCCCTTTGAGCTGCCGATAATGCCGAAGTATAGCTGTCGGCATCATAAGCGCCAAAAACTCCATTGGTCAATCCCACATTCTGGCTCGAAAAGACAGGAGCTTTTGAGTTTTTGCCAACAAATGAAAGGAAAGGCGACCATTTAGGAGCAACTACCAGACGTTCATAACTGTTACGAGGATAACAAATAGCGGCAATAATATGACTCGTTGTATAATTTTGAGTATTATAGACTTTCATTCTATAATCCGGATTATCTTTTTGAAAGATTTTCCACTCTTCTTCAAAATCTTCAAGGCCTTTGTTACTCAAAAAGCTGTTATCTATCACACAGACCACTTCTTTCCGCCGGGGAAATATCTTTTGCGCCTGACGCAATATGACATCAAAATCCGGATTGGCTGTGAACCCGCAAACATTGGGATGAGTAGCAAGCAGCTTCGTATCAGGATACTTAATGCCGAAAAACACGACCGGTATCTGCAAAGGCAACGAATCTCCACAGGCAAAAAGAGTATAGAAAGCTTCATCACTTGCTGTTATAATCAAATCGGTCTGCCTGTCACGGGCACGCTGACAAAAACGACGCATAATTACTTTTTCCGGAGTTGAATGCCCAAAAATCGGCATCAAGATACTCCGTTGTTATATTCACCTTCAGGCCACTTTCTTTAAATCCTTTGACCAACCCCTGATTAAGATCACTATGCCAAGGAGTTTGTGAGGTGTATGACTGTATAAACAGGATATTGTATGTACGTTCCGCTGCTGCCGCCTGAATAAGAACAGCAAAAAACAGAACGATAAGCAAACAATAGTAGCGTCGATTCATATAATTAAAGCCTGCGGTGTTTTCAATATTATGTCGACAAAGATACGTTAATTATATTGAAAACAAACAGATAGCCCAAGTTTTTTATTCTTCGCGCAACGCCTCGGCAGGGTGTATGCGAATGGCCTGACGAGCAGGGAACCAAATGCCTATGAGAATCATTAAAGTCATCAAGAAATAGGTAATGGCAAATGTGATAAGAAAACGTACCACTCCCCATTCCAAATACCCTCCCGTCAAATCCAAATAGCCGATATTATAGCATATCACAGCAGCAGGCAAAGCGGCCAGCGTCAACAGTAATAATCCTTCTTTATTCAGCCGTTGCCAAAGCTGCATCCGGCTGGACCCAACTGCTATACGAAGCGCCGACTCAGCACGACGGTGCTGTGTACGAAACCAGAATGTGCCGACAATACCCAACAGGATATTAAGCAGTAAGAATCCCATCATCCAGAAACGTACTTGTACCTGATTGTAACTCCCTTGCTGGAAATCATTGCGTATATCTTCGTAATCATGCACTTTCAGGATGAATAGGTTACCGACACTCAACTGACTGGCGGATAATTTCATCAAACGTTCCGGAAAGTCTGTGGAAGTTCCCGGTTTCACCCGCAAACAAACTTCCACATTGGAAGGATAAAACTCATCATCAAGTTCGGCCATTTCTTTTTCTGTAATGGCAACAGCTACATACCGGTCGCTATAATTAGCCCAGAAATCATTGTAACGCACTTTTGCCGATACACCTCCTATCTTGTACACTTCTGTAGAATCATCCACACTTACCAGATTCTTACCCAATAGTGTACGGTCTCCCTTATAATCAGGCCGCCAGAAGTTTTCACCCACTACGACATTACCATTCTTCAAAGCCTGTACCAATGGTTCATATCCACGTCCATCGGCACTCTGATAACGGAATACCTGAAAGAAATCAGGAGTCATCGCACGGTTCAGCGGATTACTAACCAATGTGTCAAGACGTACCATCATGCCGGAATTACTACCAATATAGGGACGTGCATTATTGGATATGGAAACAGCTTCCACCTCCGGCAACCGACGGAGACGATTGGTTAATTCGGTGATATCCTGTCCCAGCGTGGTATTCTTTTGCTCTTTCGAAAGATACGAGTCGCTCTTGTTGTTTTTCAGACTAAGTTCCAGATAGTAAGTATCGGTTATATCAAATCCTACCGGTTCGTAATAGGTACGAGCCGTCACATATGTCCAGTCGACCACATACCACAAGACCACAAAAACAATTAACAGTTCCGACCATAACCATCCGTTTGACCGGCGTTCATTCCATATTTGTTTTAATAGTTGCATTTTCTTTAGAATTAATGAGTTGAATGTGATTGGATTATCTTTCGTTTATGGCGTCAACAATATTGGTGCGGGTTACTTTCCATGCCGGAATAGCCGCACTTAACAGATTGAGCAAGAAGCAGGCAAAGAATGCCAACAGGAATACGACAGGATCGAATAATAAGTCGATGCACATAGTCCGCCAATCTTCCACGCCATTAGATACGAAATCTACAGAGAAAAGCATTCCTCCCAAAAGGAAAGCGGCAACATAACTTAATACCAATCCGAGAATACCTCCGAAGAGAGAATAAAGCATATTTTCGGAAAGCACTTGCATCATAAGTTCACGTCTGGGTGCACCAAAGGCTTTTCGCACGCCTATTTCAGAGATACGCTTACGCATACGCGACAAGGTAAGTCCGGACAAGTTGACAGCAGGAACAAGTAACAGAACAAGCAGCGTCAAGATATATTGCCGGACAGCTTCTTTTACAGCCGGAGGATTATTGGCGGAGTACCGTTGCGCGGCTACAAAATAGGTATCGGGTTGTCCACGATAAAGCAGATCGAAGTTGGGATGCCCAGCCATGAAAATGGCTCTTAGCCAATCCGCCTCCTGGTGAATCGCCGGAAAATCTTCTTTTGATTTGGCCAGAATGTAGACAGCAGTCATTCCCATGATATTTTCATCCCCCCAAGTGGTTGTGAAAGCATTTGTCGAACTTAAAGGAATCCAGACCTGTGCATAAGCATAATTTGCCAATTTAGACACCGAGTGCACTACTCCACAAATAACATAAGCTGAATGATTCAGAAGAAAGGTTTTTCCAACTACTTCTGATGTTCCGAACAAGCGGCGTGCCATGTCTTCGGAGATTACGGCTTTTGCCGCACCCGCATCAAAATCGGCATTATCATACGGTTTACCGGATATAAAATCAAACTCGAACACTTTCCAGAAAGCATCGTCTGTTTGCAACACACTACAACTCTCCATTTCGCCTGCCGGTTTGGCTGCCAACATTGTTTCCCGAAAAAAACTAGTGATGGAAACCGCTTCGGGAGTTTTCATTTCTTTGAAACAGGCTTTCGCTGTATTGTATCCGATAGGACCGTTACTCTGCCAGTTCACATTGGATTTGTTCTGAAGTCCGGCATACCGGAAAATGAGCATCCGGTCACGATGGGTCTCCGGTGCAAAAGGAGCGATTGTTGCACGTAAAGTGATGACAATTACCATAATCATAGCAATAGCCAAAGCTGTACCTATAATAGAAATAGAAGAAAGCAGTTTATTTTCCCTCAACAGATGGAACGCTTGTTTAAAGTAGAGTTTTATCATTATCATTTCAGTATAAAGTTCAGTATATTTCTTACTCATCTCTCAGTGCTTCGGCCGGTTGCACTTTCATTGATTGCAGAGCCGGATACGACACGCCAAGAATAATCATTATTGCCATCAAGAGAGATGTCAGTAAAATGGCTATCAGGAAACGGGATACTGTAAATGCCATTTGTGATATATCTACCAGCTCACTATATCCAATGTTGAATGCAATCAATACGGCAGGAAGAGCCGACATGCTTAACAGTAACAAACCTTCCGTAATCAAACGATAGAATATGTTTTTCCGGTTAGCTCCCATCGCCATGTGTAAAGCGACTTCTCCCCGGCGTTGCTGAGTACGGAACCAGAAAGTACCGATCACTCCCAGAAAGATATTCAACAACAGGAAAAAGAGAATACAGAACTGGGTGCGCAATTCATTATCATTGTCTATCTCACTGGCGGTCCGGACTTTGCTTAATGGGGTGACATCAAGTATATAAATATTCCCTACTTGATAGATACGGTCGGCATCATTCATAAGACGTTCTACAAACCCATTGTCTACGCCTTCTCGAACACGCAGGCTCAACTCAAGATAGGCTACATTTTCGACCGTTTCCATTTGTTCGTCAGAAAGATAAGTGCCGATATAGGTCCCGGTAAAAGGTTTTCCGGCCATATTATAATGATCGTAGCGAACAGGCTCCGTTAAAGCTGCAATACGAAGGTTAGTATCACTCGTGCGAACTTCTTTAGCCAAAAGGTCTTTTCCATGGAAAGTGGCATCCGGATAATAGTCTGCAACATCGACAGGAACGATTATCGTATTTTTCTCCAAAGCTTTCACCAGACTTTCATAACCGGAACCATCGATATTCCGAAAACGGAACACTTTATAATATTCAGGAGTTGCCCAACGATCCATCGTACTTATCCAAACCGTGTCATTATCCGGGAAGCGGAAACTCGCTCCACTGCACCCTTCATTATATGGAATACTGTTTTGAGAGATACAGACAGATTCGACCTCCGGATGACGGGACAAACGTCCGGCTATTTCCCTTAAAGCAGCCATATCATCTTTAACAGTCAGCTCCGGATTGAAATCGGTAGATTTATCGGTAAGACGATTCATGCGTAATACATACGTATTTTCTATATTAAAGCCCATTGGCTGATAATAAATATGCAAAGTGACATAAACCAGATCAACGATATACCACAAAACGACAAACACCAACAATAGCTCAATCCATAGAAAAGCATTGCTCCGGCGCTCATTATATATTTGTTTCAATAACTGTTTCATCATTTTATCTTTGGTTTATTGCATCTACAATGTTCATTCTCGATACTCTCCAGGCCGGAATACCGGCACTCAACAGGTTTAATAACAGACAGAAACAGAATGCTACAAGGAATGTCAGCGGACTGAATAGCATATCAGTGGAAAGAGAAGTTTCCCCGGCAAGACCTGCATTCTCACTGTTACCGAAAAGGAATGAGTTTAACAGAAAAGTAGCTGAATAGCTCAATATCAGTCCCAGTACTCCTGCAAGCAGTGTCAATATCAGATTCTCCCAGAATACCTGTCGCAACAGTTCGTTGGCAGTAGCACCGAATGCTTTCCGGACACCGATTTCTGTCATACGTTTTCGCATACGGGATAAAGTCATGCTACTTAAGTTGATAGCCGGAACCAAAAGTAGAATTACAATGATAAGAACGAATCGCCTGACAATGTGTTTCATATCCAGGTCTGTCCCCCAATGACGATAAAGGTAAGCAAATTGAGTATCCGGCTGACCACGATAAACCAATTCCATATCCTTCAACTTACTATTGTAGACTTGACGGTATTTTTCTACTTCAGCACGGATAGCCGGGAAATCGTCGGACGAACGTGCAAGGATGACCGCCCGCATAGGCCCCATCAGATTTTCTCTCCACGAGAAAGAAGCCAAATCTGTCGAAGTATAGGGAATCCAGACTTGTGCATAAGAAGCTGTCGCCAACTTTGATACGTCTTTCACTACTCCTGTAATGGCATAATCGGCTTTGTTTAATTGGATGGTACGTCCTGCCACGTCAGTTGTACCGAACAGACGACGTGCCACACTGGCAGAAACGACAGCCTTGGACAGCCCACTCTCAAAATCGGCTTTCGTGTATGGTTTGCCACACAAGAATTCAAAGCTAAAGACTTGCCAGAACGCTTCATCCGTCTCCATTTCATCTACACTCATCCTGCCTCCTCCGGGAAGAGAAGCGCGCATCTTATTATTAACGGAAGTAATGGTAATCGCTTCAGGTATTGTCAATGTCTTAAAGCATTCACGGGCAGTCGTGACAGACATCTGACTGCTGGCAGCATTATTGTGTTGCTCTTTATGCCGGGATGTCATTGCCTTGACATACAATGATCGTGAACGGTTAACCTCCGGCACGCAGTCTTTTATCCGTATCTGCAATGTCAGCACGATCACCATTATCATGCAAATAGCCAAAGCTGTACCTACCATACAGACAATACTAATAAGCCGGTTCTCCTTCAACTGGTAAAGAGCTTGCTTTATGTATTGCTTCCACATCTTCTTATTCTTTTTTTGATTTGATTTTACAGGAGTTCACAGAAGAATGTTCTACATTAGAAATTCCAACCTTTCTTTGTTACGTCTTTACATTTCAGGTTTTTGGAATTGATTTTGCCAACGCCATCCCGTTTAAAGAAAGCTGCATCCGCTTTACCGGACACGGTGATATTTCCTACTCCATCCACTTTGGCCTTGATAGTGGTGCAATCAACATTCAGCTTCATATTGCCTACTCCGTCAACATCAAGTTTCAATTCATCGCAATAAAGACTTTTCACGTTGCAGTTACCTACTCCATCAAGTTCGAAAGCTATATTTTTAAGTTTTAGTTCTTCTTTTGCATCGAAGTTTCCTACTCCGTCTATTTTCACTTTGCTCAAATCGGGAGCAGTGATATAGAAAGTCAGATTCTTGACATTCTTGGCATTTTTATCTTTATAAGAGATAACCAGAGTTCCATTTTTCACTGTTACCTTTGTCTTCTCTACAAATTCAGAAGGACCTTCCAGACGGCAGGCACATCCTGACGATTGAGTAAAAATAATATTCCCGACAGATTGCAGGTTTATGGCAGAAAACTCGTCCACATTATAATCTTTACTCACATTTTGTGCCGATAGTGAACAAAAAGCAACACTTAACAGGGCAGCTATTGCAACGATAAAAATATTCTTTGTCATGATGATTTTTAATTTAGAGATACATTAATCTATTTTTCCTATTTAGTTCTAATTGTAAGAGGCCATTTCTATTGCACCTGGCGTCCATCGAAAAAACGAATAGTGCGTGAAGTCTGCTTCGCCTGTTCTTCATTATGGGTGACCATCACGATGGTGCGTCCGTCTTCCTTATTCAACCGGTGAAGCAGTTCCATTACTTCAGCTCCCATCTTTGAATCCAGATTACCAGTCGGCTCATCGGCAAGGATTATTTCGGGATTACCGATAATAGCACGGGCAATGGCTACACGCTGGCATTGCCCACCGGAAAGTTGTGTAGGAAAATGATTCATGCGATGGCTCAATCCAACCTTCTCTAATACTTCTTGTGCCAACCGTTTTCGTTCACTGCCAGCCATACGTCGATAAAGCAAAGGAAGTTCTACATTATCCATCACGTTCAACGAATTAATCAAGTGAAAAGACTGAAATACAAAACCGAGCGTTTTATTACGAAAAACCGCCAGTTCCTTGTCTTTCATTCCTTCAGTACGTATTCCGTTGATTTCCACCATCCCCATTGTAGGTGCATCAAGCAACCCCATAATGTTCAGTAAGGTGGATTTTCCACATCCGGAAGGTCCCATTATACTTAGAAATTCTCCACGTTCTACCGTCAGATTCACATTCTCCAATGCTACCGTTTCAATCTCGTCCGTACGATAAATCTTAGAAAGAGAGTTCAATGTTATCATAACTTCTAGTATTTAGTTTATTTAATTTTCAACTTATTCTTGTTCTTATAAGCACTCATATCGCTTACCACTACCTTATCACCCGGCTGCAATCCGCTCAACACTTCTACATATTCAAAATTAGAATCGCCTAACTGTATTTTACGTTTTACCAGTTCATTATCAGAATTACAAACAAAAAGTTCATATTCACCGCGTCCTACATAGAAAGAGCCATTAGCTACACGCATCACATCTTCCTTCACTGCATTCATCACATAAACATCTGTCTTCAATCCGGAACGCAAGCGGCGGTGATTGTCCTCTTTCAACTGAACGGTAAATGATATCACACCATTCTTGGATAGTGGTGTAACACTGCTAACCGTCCCTTCCAGTTTGTCACTCCCTATCTTAACAATTGCTTTTCCTCCGGCTGCTACACGGTCACCGTACGTATCCGCAATCTCACCTTCCACTTTAAAATGGCTCAAATCAGAAATGATAGCCACCTGTCCGCCTTCGGAAATCTGTGCACCGATCTGGTTATTAATATAAGTAAGAATAGCTTTACGCGGGGAACGGATTTGTGCATCATCCAACGTACGTTTCTTTTCGGAAAGGCTCTTGCGGAAGATATTAAAGTCAAGCTCCTGAACTTTCAGTTCGGCAGCAGCTACTTCCTTCTCATTTTTATATTGTTGCTGAAGTTGTTCGTACTCTAATTGAGCTACATTATAGCTCAATTCAGCTTGACGTACCTTGTCTGTTGTTCCTGCACCGAGACTGTCCAGATAGTGTTCATTTCTCAACTCCACTTTCATCCGGCTCAATTTCATTGCCGAAACTTTTATCTGCATTGCCATATCGGAAAGTTTCGTCTGATTATTGACGCGAAGCTGATCGAGCTTATACTGACGCATCTGTTCCTCGTCCAGCAACTTTTTATATTCAATTTCCGTACTCTGAAGGTCCAGTTTCAGAATCGGAGTACCTACGTCTACGCTATCTCCCCCTTTTTTATAGACTTCAATAATACGACTGTTGATCGGAGAATTGATAATTTCCTCAAAGGCAGGGACAACCTTACCGGAAGCACTGACACTTACCTCGATCACTCCTTTATCGACTGTGGAAAAGACAAGATCCTTTGCTTCCACTCCTGCCCTTAGTACAGATATAAGTACACCGATGGCAATCATACTTGCCACTCCAATGGATGAATAACGAATTATCTTCTTATTACGTTCTTTTTGACGTACTTCTTTAGGAATTTCTCTGTCCATATCTGATCATTTACTATTTTATGATGTATCAATTCGGTACTTTATATACCAAATCTGTGCCAAAACCGTAAATGATTGATAAATAGAAGATAACAAAAAACAAAGGGTGTCCGATATCGGACACCCTGTACGAATTTACCGTTCAGAATAAAATCTATCATCCTGCCGACAGGAGGTCTGTCTACTTGGATGATGATGTAATAGAAGGGTTCTTTTCCTCTTGTACTTGTTCTTTTCCCCAATGCGTAGTCTCTTCCAGCTTTTCACGATCACGAATTTCTTTTGCTTTACGGGCGTAGACAATCATACGCATAGACTGATCGTAAGTGAAATAATTCCATACCCAATTCAAGAGTACAATAACCTTATTACGTACCCCAAGAATAGAGCGCAGATGAACAACCAGCCACATCACCCAGGCAAACCATCCCTGCATTTTTACTTTACTAAACTCTGCCACGGCACGATTACGTCCTACAGTCGCCATCGACCCCAGATTACGATAATGGAAAGGTTTCATTTCCCGTCCTTTCTCCATACGAATCAGATTCTTTGCCAGCAGTTCTCCTTGCTGAATAGCGACTTGCGCCAATTGAGGATGTCCGTTCGGATAATCTTCATCAGCAACCTGAATACATTGGTCACCAATAGCAAACACATTGCTCATTCCCTCCACACGGTTGAACGAATCAACTTTAATACGTCCGCCACGTCCTATCAACGAAGGATCCATGTTGCCGATAGTCACTCCGGTAACACCACTTACCCAAATAAAAGTGCGCGTAGCAATCTCCGTACCATCTTCGAGTACCACTTTATGGTCACGATAGTCCACAACACGTTTATTCAACAGGATATTTACCCCCATTTCACGGAGAAACTGTTCGGCATGAGCGGAAGATTCTTCCGACATTCCGGCAAGCAGTCGCGGCCCGGCCTCAATCAGATATATATGCATCAAGCTACTCGGCATATCAGGATAATCTTTTGGCAGGACAAATTTCTTCATTTCGGAAAGTATTCCGGCTACCTCTATTCCGGTTGCTCCACCTCCTACAATAACGATATTCATCAACTCCTGTTGCTCCTGTTTGGTTGAGCAAGTTAAGGCACGTTCCAGATTCGCAAGAAGAGCATTTCTCAACCCCATTGCTTCCGAAACGTTTTTCATCGGCATGGCTTCTTCTTCAATATGTTTATTACCGAAAAAGTTGGTTGTAGTTCCTGCAGCCAACACCAGATAATCATATTCTGCTTTTCCGATGGAAGTCTGTATCATATTCTTTTCCGGGAAAATGGCACGTACTTCTGCCATACGGAAATAGAAATCTTTCCGGCGCTGGAATATTTTACGAAAAGGGAAAGATATGGAAGTTGGTTCCATACCGGCCGAAGCCACCTGATAAATCAAAGGGGGAAACTGATGATAGTTGTTCTTATCTATCAATACAACTTGGAAGCCTGACTTTTTCAGCTTGTTAGCCAATTTCAAGCCACCGAAACCACCGCCTACTATAACGACACGTTTCTTATTATTTTTTGCAATGTTAAGACTCATATTACAATCATGTTTTATCAAGAATAATAACACATGAATGAACCATTAAGTTTTCGAAAGGCAAAACTTTTACGAAGAAAGAAAAAAAGCCGGATTTATTCATCGGTGGCGAACAAAAAAACACTCTATATGTGTCCCTACCGCAGGCGCAATCTATCTCCGATTTCAGGAACATATTCGCCGTCCTTACGATTCATCTTATAAAGATTTTTGAGGCGGATACCATATTTTTGAGAGATACCATGCATAGAATCTCCATCTTTCACAATGTATACGGTATAAGGTTTGGAAGCCTTTTTCTTCTTGCTCTTCAGATAGATGATATCTCCCTCTACTAACGTATAATCGCGCTGCAGATCGTTATACTTCACCAGTTTCTTCCAACTAATGTCAAATTCGTTACCTAAATCTTTAAAGGTATCACCGTTGCGGGCTACAACATAGGCTATATCATTAGCAATATATACCTGATGCGGACTCATCAACCAAGGATTCTTTCTCAGTTTCCGTTCCGAGTATACACCTTTACGGTCATATTTATACAGATCATAATCTTCGATAATCGTAATCAGACGGTTAGCATAGGACGGATCTGTGGCGTATCCAGCTTTTTTCAGTCCACGGGCCCATCCTTTATAGTCTGTGATATCCAGTTTGAAAAGAAAGGCATAACGGGCACCTCTTCTAAGGAAGTCAGAATGATCTTCGTAAGAATCACGAGGATGGCTATAGGCACGGAAACATTCGTTGCGTGCATCATCATCGTGACGAACGGTACGCCCCCGCCAACTACTTCCACACTTAATACCAAAATGATTGTTGCTCTTTCGTGCCAACTGACTGTATCCGGCACCGCTTTCCAGCAATCCCTGCGCCAACGTGATACTGGCCGGAATTTTATGAAGCTTCCATCTGTTCAACAGCCAGATCACTATACTTATTTATATATTCGATGTAACGGGCATTCCGTTTCTGTGCCTGCACTCCTACGGCAAAGAAGAAAACAACAGTTAAAAAGATAAGTCTATACAGTTTATTCTCCATTTTAGTTCAGATGTGGATTAGATGGCACAAAAATCCGAAAAATAATTGGGATTATCAATCTCTTTCCTAACTTTGTAACATTAATTGTAGAAACCAATACCCTGACGTATATGAGAGACCTCACAATTACCGCTATTATTAAAGTATATCAATATGATGAGTTGAATGAGGCCGATCGGGCACTTATGCAGACTGCCATGGAGGCAACAGCTCGTAGTTATTCTCCGTATTCCCATTTCTCCGTAGGTGCCGCTGCGCTATTGGGCAACGGAACTGTTGTGACAGGAACCAATCAGGAGAATGCCGCCTATCCATCGGGACTTTGTGCGGAACGCACTACCTTATTCTATGCCAATTCCCAATATCCCGACCAGCCGGTTGTCACTCTTGCCATTGCGGCACGAACGGAAAAAGATTTCATCGACCAACCGATTCCCCCCTGCGGCGCTTGCCGGCAAGTGATTCTGGAAACGGAAAAGCGTTACAAACAACCCATCCGTATCCTATTGTATGGCAAAGAATGTATCTACGAAGTAAAAAGTATAAGCGACCTACTACCGCTATCATTTGACGCATCAGCAATGGAGGACTAACTATGTTACAACAATATCACACGAAACTAAAAGGGACACTCGCACTTACAGACTCTTATCTGACAGAAAAAGCACTGCA
Source organism: Bacteroides sp. BFG-637 (assembly GCF_024793605.1). Classification (NCBI taxonomy): domain Bacteria; kingdom Pseudomonadati; phylum Bacteroidota; class Bacteroidia; order Bacteroidales; family Bacteroidaceae; genus Bacteroides; species Bacteroides sp. BFG-637. The sequence goes on from NZ_JANUPD010000002.1 coordinate 5,889,353, forward strand.
AAAAGAAAAGGGGCTTTATAAATTTATATGGGTACGCAGCGGAAGCATCACAGTAGAAATCGACCATCAGGAAATGATGCTTACCAAAGATGAAGTGATTTCACTCACTCATCTGCAACACCTCGAATTTAAATCGATTGACGGTGAATATCTGACTTTGCTGTTCAACAGTAACTTCTATTGCATCTATGGCAACGACCATGAAGTGTCGTGCAGCGGTTTCCTGTTCAACGGTTCTTCTCACCTGATCCGTTTTACCCTGAATGAAAAAGAACGCAAAGAGCTCGACACCATTACCGAAGCACTGGAAAACGAATTTACCGTTTCCGACAGCCTGCAGGAAGAGATGCTACGCATTCTGCTGAAACGCTTCATCATTCAATGTACCCGCATTGCACGTCATCGCATGAATATCACCCGTGAAAAAGAATCCGGTTTCGAGATTGTCCGCCAATACTATAACTTGGTTGACGAGCATTACCGGACGAAGAAGCAAGTACAGGATTATGCCGATATGCTGCACAAATCTCCCAAGACACTATCGAACATCTTTTCAACCTGCAAACTGCCATCACCGCTCCGGGTAATCCACGAACGGGTGGAAGCGGAAGCCAAACGCCTTTTGCTTTACAGCAACAAAAGTGCCAAAGAAATTGCCGATATTCTGGGATTTGAAGACCAGGCTTCTTTCAGCCGTTTCTTCAAAAATATGACCGGACAGAGCGCCGTACAATTCAGAAATACACAGGAAGGGAAAAATTGATAAGGCATACGGAAGTATTGCTATTTGAGGAGTATGGGGAATGAACGATCTTTGCAACGTTAGATAAACTCATTAAAACCCCAACAAAATGAAAGAGAAATTTATCGCTTTACTGACCTTCACTTCAAGTCTAAAAGGTTTCGGTATCCAATTTATCCGCGTGGCCATTCTGGTAGTATTTGTATGGATAGGCGGATTGAAGTATTTCCATTATGAAGCCGACGGGATTGTTCCGTTCGTAGCCAACAGCCCTTTCATGAGCTTCTTCTATGCTAAAGATGCGCCTGAATACAAAGAACATAAAAATGCGGAAGGCGCTTTCGTCCCGGAGAATCGTGCATGGCACGAAGCAAACCGTACTTATACTTTCTCCTACGGACTGGGAGCTCTTATTATGAGCATCGGCATACTGATATTCCTAGGCATCTTTTTCCCGAAAGTGGGACTGGTAGGTGACGCTCTTGCTATTATCATGACGCTGGGAACACTTTCTTTTCTCGTCACCACCCCGGAAGTCTGGGTTCCCGATCTGGGAAGCGGAGAATTCGGCTTCCCATTACTATCCGGCGCAGGGCGATTGGTGATTAAAGACATTGTGATTTTAGCCAGTGCCGTAGTGTTATTATCCGACTCGTCACAACGCGTACTCAAAACACTTAAAAAGAGCTAATCCCCTTTTGCAGAAAGTGCTAACTTCTTGAGATTACGGAACAAATCGTATTTTCAGACTGTTATATAGTCTCATACGAATCGTTAATAAAAAGAAGTTATGAAACAATATGATGCAATAATAATAGGATTCGGCAAGGCAGGAAAGACCCTGGCTGCCGAACTTTCCAACCGCGGATGGCAAGTTGCCATCGTGGAACGTTCCAACATGATGTATGGAGGAACCTGTCCGAACATAGCCTGTATTCCAACCAAAATGCTGGTGCATGAAGCCGAGGTTTCCGCCTTGCTCTACCATGACGATTTTCCCAAACAGGCGAATATGTACAAACAAGCCATCGGCCGGAAGAACCGTCTCACCTCTTTTCTTAGAAATGATAATTACGAAAGACTAAACAAGCGTCCCAATGTAACTATTTACACCGGAACGGGCTCTTTCGTATCTTCCAATACCATAAAAGTAGCGCTTCCGGAAGGGGACATCGAACTGCAAGGTAAAGAGATATTTATCAATACTGGCTCTACTCCTATCATTCCGGCAATAGACGGTATTCAGCACAGCCAGCATGTATATACCAGTAGTACGCTTCTGGATTTAAACGTCCTTCCCCATCACTTGATTATCATAGGCGGAGGATATATCGGACTGGAATTTGCTTCTATGTATGCCGGATTCGGTAGCAAAGTGACGATACTCGAAGGAGGAAACAAATTTATGCCTCGTGAAGATCGGGACATTGCAAACAGCGTCAAAGAAGTTATGGATAAAAAAGGTATTGAAATCCACCTGAACACCCGCGCACAGTCCGTCCATGATACCAGTGACGGAGTGACACTGACTTACTCGGACGTATCCGACGGTACTCCTTATTATGTGGACGGAGATGCCATTCTCATCGCAACGGGACGTAAACCGATGATTGAAGGATTAAATTTGCAAGCAGCAGGCGTAGGAGTCGATGCGCACGGAGCTATTATAGTAAACGATCAGTTGCGTACCACTGTTCCTCATATATGGGCAATGGGAGATGTGAAAGGCGGGTCGCAATTTACTTATGTCTCACTGGATGATTTCCGGATTATCCGTGACCAGCTCTTCGGTGATAAGAAACGTGATATCGGAGACCGTGATCCAGTTCAGTATGCAGTATTTATTGATCCACCGTTGGCACATATCGGAATCAGTGAAGAAGAGGCGTTAAAAAGAGGATACTCATTTAAGGTTTCCCGGCTACCGGCTACTTCCATCGTCCGTACCCGTACACTACAGCAGACAGATGGTATGTTAAAAGCCATCATCAATAATCATAACGGGAAAATTATGGGCTGCACACTATTTTGTGCCGATGCTTCGGAAATCATCAATACCGTAGCTATGGCTATGAAAACGGGACAACCGTCTACATTCTTACGTGATTTTATCTTCACACATCCCAGTATGAGTGAGGGATTAAATCAACTATTTGATGTATAAGAATAAGGCAGAATATAAATCACTCCTAAAATACAGCCTCTGAACAAGACAAACAGAGACTGTATTTGGAGTAATCAGAGGCTCTGAATGAGGCAAACAGAGCCTCAAATAAATGAATCTTATTCTTTTTCCACCTCAACAGAGTGAAATCTAACAGAAAGTGTTATCTTTGCAACCAAGTTAAACTATATACCTACCGCAATGAGAATTAGTAAGTAAGACAACACTTCTAAGTAAACATCACTTTTCTTATATGCTTTTTCTATTTTGTTAAGCATCACGAAATCCGTGTTGTTTAGCCAGTATTGTGTTTGTCGTTCCCCTATCCTGTGATTTTCCTTCACGCTATTTCCAACCTCAAACCCAATAGATCATTATGTCTATAAGTATTCAACAAATCAGCTATATCCATCCGGATAAAGAAGTATTATTCAGTGATCTCAATTTCGCCATCAGCAAAGGCCAAAAACTGGGATTAGTCGGTAACAATGGCTGCGGCAAATCTACTTTGCTGCAAATTATTGCCGGTCAACTTTCACCCTCTTCCGGTGTCATTGTCCGCCCGGATGAGCTATATTATATCCCGCAACATTTCGGGCAATATGATTCATTAACCATCGCCCAGGCACTCCGGATAGAGCGTAAGCAACAAGCCCTACATGCTATCTTGTCAGGAGATGCCTCAAACGAAAATTTCGTCGTCCTGGATGATGACTGGAATATTGAAGAACGTTCCATTGCCGCTCTCGATTTATGGGGGCTAGGACAGTTTACTCTATCTTACCCGATGAATTTGCTTAGCGGAGGTGAAAAGACCCGTGTATTTCTGGCAGGTATGGACATCCATCACCCACCTGTCATACTTATGGATGAACCGACCAATCACCTCGATTCTTCCGGCAGACAACGTTTATACGACTGGGTAGAGAAATGCCGCTCCACACTGTTAGTTGTAAGTCATGACCGCACTCTGCTTAATCTTCTCCCCGAAATATGCGAACTGGAAAAGCATCAAATCAATTACTATGGAGGAAATTATGAATTCTATAAAGAACAAAAAACGCTGATGCAGGAAGCATTGCAGCAACGTATCGAAGAAAAAGAGAAGGCACTGCGCATTGCCCGCAAAGTGGCACGCGAAACGGCCGAACGCAGGGACAAACAAAATGTACGTGGAGAAAAAAATCATATTAAAAAAGGAGTTCCTCGTATTGTGCTCAATGCGCTTCAAGGAAAATCAGAAAAGAGTACCAGCAAACTTAACAGTACCCATCAGGAGAAAGCCGAGAAGTTAACAGACGAACGCAACCAGCTTCGAAGTTCGCTCTCCCCAACCGCTACATTAAAAACCGATTTTAATAGTTCCTCGTTCCACACCGGAAAAATATTGGTGACAGCAAAAGAGGTTAACTTCGGTTATCATCCCAATTCAATCAACAGTCATATTCAGATGAATAATGAAGCAAATCTTGCTGATACAGGTAATCATCCCAGTCCGGACAGTAATGATATTCAAGATAATAGCGACTTCAAACAGCAACTCTGGCAAACCCCTATCAGCTTCCAACTAAAGAGTGGGGACCGCCTCCGTATAGAAGGGGCCAACGGCAGTGGGAAAACAACTCTTTTGAAGCTAATCACCGGACAACTCCGGGCACAGGAAGGAAACCTGACGCGAATGGAATTTACCTATGTTTATCTGAATCAGGAATATTCTATCATCGACAACCGGAACAGTATTCTGGAACAGGCTTACGCTTTCAATAACCGGAACCTGCCGGAGCATGAAATAAAGACCATTCTGAACCGTTATTTATTCCCTGCTTCCGAATGGGATAAATCCTGCCGGAAACTTAGCGGCGGTGAGAAAATGCGTCTTGCTTTCTGCTGCCTGATGATTAGCAATAATACTCCCGATATGTTTATTCTGGATGAACCGACCAACAATCTGGATATACAGAGTATTGAAATCATTACTGCTACCATCAAGAACTATACGGGTACTGTAATTGTAATCTCACACGACGATTATTTCATTCAGGAAATCGGTATCGAGCAACGTATTTTATTAAGCTAGTCTATTGATATTTTATCCGGTAAGTCTACATATCAACCTAGTTTTTTATAACTTCGCAGCGCAAAGAAAAGAATTGGAATAAAATGGTTCAGACAGCACAATCATGGTGGTTTATCTTTTATAAAGATCAACTGCTTCTTGAGAAAAAAGGGGATGGTAAGTATGCCGTCCCATATGGAGAAAGTTCTCCTATCATTATGAAAGAAAAAACAACAGTACATAATATCACCACATTGGAAGGTAGAAACTGCAAAGCTTTCTCCCTCTCCTCTCCCATTGAAGAATCGGAGCAATGGACAATGATAGGACTTCGCGCCTCTTATGAATATCTCCCTTTGTCTCATTATCAGACTGCAGGAAAAGCGCATGAGATTCTGCATTGGGATAGAAACAGCCGCTTCTGTTCCGCCTGCGGCACGCTGACGGAACAGAAAGAATCTATTATGAAACGTTGCCCGAAATGCGGTCGGGAAGTATATCCTTCCATATCCACAGCGATTCTGGTATTAGTGAGAAAAAAAGACTCACTACTCTTAGTGCATGCCCGCAATTTTAAAGGAACATTCAATAGCCTCGTTGCCGGATTCCTGGAAACCGGAGAAACATTAGAAGAATGTGTAGCACGTGAAGTGAAAGAAGAAACCGGACTGGACGTAAAGAATATCACTTATTTCGGCAACCAGCCCTGGCCTTATCCCAGCGGTCTAATGGTCGGATTTATTGCGGATTATGCCGGAGGGGAAATCACACTCCAAGATGAAGAATTGAGTTCGGGAGACTTTTACACAAGAGATAATCTACCCGAACTTCCCAGAAAACTTAGCCTTGCACGAAAGATGATCGATTGGTGGATTGAACATCCAAATGAAGATATACTAAACTAATAGCGAGTAGAAAAGCAGGCTACGAAATACACACAACTACAAACGAACAACTTACGAATATGAAACTGAACGTATCACTCTAAAGCATCAACAAAACATGTGTATATCCGCAGCCTGCCTGTTGAAATTGAGATGATGCCAATACAACAAGATTCTCGCAAGAAGGATTAGCAAGTGAGCTTAAAGAATGCAAAGGAAATGAAAGAACTGTGCCAAATGAGGGAAAATGCCCGAAAATAGGCAGAATCAGGGCTATGTACAGAGAAAAAGAAGCGCCTCCACAATCTTCAAAAGACGATGGAGGCGCTATTTTAATCTTTATCTTTTTATGATCTATGTCTGCAATTTCAGAAGAGACAAAATCAGATACCCAATGATTTCTTCACTGCTTCAATCTTTTCCATGGCGGCAGACTCGGCAGAAGCATAACAGTTGCGGCATCCCATTTCACCCTGAACTTCCATATAGAACTTAATCTTCGGTTCTGTACCTGAAGGACGAACGGAAACTTTGCTACCGTCTTCTGTGAAATATTGAAGAACGTTAGAGGGTTCCGGCATATCAATTACAGTTACGTTACCTTTATCGTCTGTCTGTTTCAGAGTCTTATAATCTTTGCTCAAAATCACTTTAGAGCCACCCAATTCTTTCGGAGGATTAGCACGGAAGTTTTCCATCATTGCTTTGATTTCTTCAGCACCGCTCTTACCCGGTTTCACTACGTTTACAGTAAACTCTTTAGAGAATCCATATTCTACGTAGATATCAAGCAACAACTGATACAAAGATTTGCCATTATCTTTTGCCCATGCAGCAACTTCAGCAATCAGACAGCAAGCGGATACAGCATCTTTATCGCGCACGAAGTCTTCAGCAAGGAATCCGTAGCTTTCTTCACCACCACCGATATATTTCTGTTTACCTTCACGCAGACGGATTTCACGGGCAATCCACTTAAATCCGGTGTAGCAGTCAAGCATTTCGATGTTGTTCTTATCAGCGATTTTCTTGATAAGTTCGGTAGTAACGATTGTCTTCACACAGAACTCGCCCCCTTTAATCTTACCCAGTTGTTTGTACTGTGTCAGAATATAATAAAGGTACATCATACAAGTCTGGTTACCATTAATCAGTACCCATTCGCCCTTGTCATCCTTACAAGCGATACCCACACGGTCGGCATCCGGATCGGAAGCCATAACGAGGTCAGCATCAATTTCTTTGGCAAGGTTTACAGCCATGGAAAGAGCTTCCGCATTTTCCGGGTTCGGAGATACGACAGTCGGGAAATTACCATCCTTAATCATCTGTTCGGGCACAGTAAATACGTTTTCGAATCCCCACATCTTCAATGCACGCGGAATCAACATCATACCTGTACCGTGAATCGGAGTATAGACAATCTTCATATCTTTGTGACGGGCGATAGCTGCCGGATCAATAGAAACTGTTTTCACCATATCCAGATAAATCTTATCAATGTCCTCACCGATAATCTGAATCAAATCAGGATTTCCCTGGAATTTAATGTCAGCAGCAGAAGCAATGGCGTTCACTTCGTCAATGATACCTTTATCATGCGGGGCCAACACTTGTGCACCGTCATCCCAATATGCCTTGTAACCGTTGTATTCTTTCGGATTGTGAGAAGCAGTCAGAATGATACCGCTCTGGCAACCGAGGTGACGGATAGCAAAAGACATTTCCGGAGTCGGACGCATATCATCAAACAGATATACTTTAATGCCGTTGGCAGAGAAAATATTAGCGGAAGTCTCTGCAAACAAACGGCTGTTGTTACGGCAGTCGTGACCTACTACTACAGAAATCTGCGGCAGATCCTTGAAGTTCTTCTTCAGATAGTTGGAAAGTCCTTGAGTGGCAGCACCTACCGTATAGATATTCATACGATTACTACCAACTCCCATGATACCACGCAGACCACCAGTACCAAATTCAAGGTCTTTGTAGAAAGCTTCAATAAGTTCGGTTTTATCATCGTTTTCCAACATGCGTTTCACTTCAGCTTGGGTTTCAGCATCATAAGCCGGGGTCAGCCATTTTTCGGCTTTTTCAGTGACCTGTTTAATAAGTTCCTGATTTTCCATTTCGATTGTTATTTATTGGTTAATGAATTATTTATTATCAATTTCTTGAGCACACAAATATAAAATAATAAGTTTACAAATCCTAGTTATTCAATTCTTATTTCACCAAATATCTATCACCGGTCTGTTTGACATATTCTTGCAAGAATTCTTTCGGATATCCGGGACGGATCACACCGGCAGGTTGTCCGATAGAATTACGCTCAAACTTACCATCTTTAACACGCTTCACTACTCCATCATTATACTTCACAATCAAGAATGTACCTAATTGTTTCCAAGTATCGAAAGTGCTCTGTGCAGTCATGTTTGTATAATTTGTCAAAAAATCAACTGCTGCGTTCTTATCTTTAGCCAACAGTTTGGCAGCCATCTCTTCAATGCCTTCCTGAGCATTGTTGAAAGTCGTTTCCATTTCTTTCTGCGCTTCCCGTACATCACCGATCATCAAATCATAACGCGGATAGACCATATTAGATACCCAGTTAAAAATCCAGAAAGCTGAATTCCAGGAGAATGTAATATAATCGGCTCCGCCCACACGGGTATAGCATACCGGAGCTTTCGTTGCACAGCAATAGACCGGAGTAAATACCGCCATGTTGGCATCATCCACGCCAAACCAAAGTACACCACCTATCGGGTCCGGCTTATGAGCACGCATTTGTGCAACAAATACAAATCCGCTTTGTTGAGTGGAAATGGGACGTTCGTTGAAATATTCCTTGTCGTCTACCTTGAAGTTCAGAGGAGAGAGGCGATATGGCGTCTTATAAGGACCTGCTCCGAAATCATTGGAAATATCAAGAGGCGTACCTTCATAGTGGTCACGCATCATATCTTTCACATCCTGTACAGACAGTTTTTGTTTCGGTTTCACAAAAAGAGGCATCGGAGTATCGGTCTTTCCCTCAATATAAGGAAGATAATCTTTTCCGTTATCCGTGAACTTATTAAAATAGCTCCACACACGTGCCTCACAGAAACGGCGGGCACCAAAATCAAGAGGTGCGTAGGCTAGCGAAAAGCTAAAATCTTTGTTTACTCCATTAAAATATCCCTTCTCGCGGGCAAAAGAAACAACATCCGGAGAGTACATACAGTTCTCCTTGTCATTCATATCAAACTGGTGAATACGTGACTGATTGGCATGAGCCGAGATGCAGTCGTCGGGTACACGTACAGCTACCCAAACAGCTCCACGGATTCCGGGACCTTTACCAATCATTTCCATGATCCAGATTTCATTGGGATCGGCAATAGTAAAAGACTCTCCTTCGCTATAATAACCGTATTGCTGCACTAAATCGGTCATGATTTTAATTGCTTCACGGGCAGTACGCGAACGTTGCAAACCAATATAAATCAAACTTCCGTAATCAATAATCCCTGTAGAATCCGCCAGTTCCGGACGTCCACCGAAAGTAGTCTCACCAATCGTAACCTGATATTCATTCATATTACCGACTACATTGTAAGTCTGACGTGCCTGCTCTATTTCCCCCAGATACTTGCCGGTATCCCATTCATATACTTTCAACATCGTTCCCTTCGGGTAGGTAGCAGCCGGATAATGATAAAGTTCTCCGAACAGGCCATACGAGTCGGCAGAATAGGAAACGATTGTCGAGCCATCGGCAGACGCATTCTTTCCGACAATCAGGTTAGTGCAAGCGAAAGTGTTCGCCACAGCCGCCATAAATACAGCAGCACAAAAAATAATTCTTTTCTTCATAAATATATGATTCACTTTTAATAATTTACCAAACAAAACTTTCACGAGCTACCGTTTCATTTCCGCAACCATCGGTCACTGTAAACTCGACCGTATGCTTTCCGCCCTTCTTCACGTGTTTCGGATCAAGTACACATTCCCAGTACGATTTCACCATATTGGGGCGTCCGAAAAGTGCATACTTACCGTCAATCGTCCCGCGATAGGAAGCAATTCCCGTCCCCTGATCTTTCAGCCGATAGACAATCTTTCCGTTTCTTCCCCACTGGTTCTTATTAACAGGAATAATCTCCGGCGGAATGGTGTCGATGGCAACAGTATAAGTTCCTAACTCCTTGATGGCAGCTTTCATATATCCGTCTTCATACTTTCCGCCTACGCTGTACTTTCCTCCCTTCGGAGTGATGCGGGCCACATAATATTTGGTCGTATCGGCAACCGGCTTTCTACGCAATCCGATACGAAGTTCGCAAGCTGCATGCAATGGAACCGTCTTATCATTCAGTTGATAAGTAAAAGCAACGGCACCACTATCCGCCTTCATCTGATAATTGAGGGGGACATCGTCATACAACATTCCTTTCGGAATAACCAGGCTCAATCCCGGCTCTTGCAAATAATTAGTCTTATTCCAGATGAAATAATATTTCTCCCGATGATTCAACGGTTCAATCGGCTGCTTCCGGCCCCGCACGGTAAAACGATAGTTGGAAGTGTTTCCGAAAGCATCTTTCAATGTATATAAGAACTGATAATCCCGTTCCTCGTCAATCGTCACCAGACCACGATGATCATTCGACGCTTTCAGCAGACGCAACGTATTTCCCGGATCAATAAAAGATTTCATATATTGTCCATACGTCCAAGAGTTAATCATCCGGTTCTCTTCTTGCGAGAAACGATCTACGGTACTGCGAAATATTTCATTCCCATCTACCGTGAGCACAACAGAATAAACTCCGTAATGGTTACTTACGCCATCCATGTAATCGTATGCCTTGATACCCAGCCCTATCACTCCCCATGCTTCCACAGGGCGTTCGCTATTGGGAAGAATCGTTTTATTCTCCTGTTTTCCATCCACCACTCCTTTGCCCGGTTGCGGGAAAAAGAGGATGCCATCAGCTTTCGGAGCACGTGTATCTTTTATTTTCGACTGGAAGAAAGGCATAGGGTCAATATAATCCCCCGATTCCGTTTCAAACACATCCAGATGAAGATGTGGGCCGAACGAATATCCGGTATTGCCGCTCCATGCAATCTGTTGCCCTCCTTTTACCGGATATTCTCCCGGTTCAGGCACAATCTCCACTTCCCAGTTCTCTTCTTCATATTGAAGTTTCTCCACCCTTTCGGCAATGGGAGAAACAAAACCGCTCAAATGGCGGTTGATAGTTGAATAACCATTATGGTAGCAGACATCAAGTACATACCCCGATCCATTCGTTACGCGAATACGCGAAATATAACCATCAGCGAGAGCAAGAACGGGTTTACCGATCACTCCGCCTGTTTTAAAATCCAGCCCGCCATGGAAGTGATTGGAGCGGATTTCTCCAAAGTTTCCACTCAATGTAAGAGGAAAGTCAAAAGGAGGCACAAAGGTTGCTTGCTTTTTCTCTTGTCCATACCCTCCGATGCAGCAAGCCAGCATCAAAGCAGTGATATATCGTCTCATCATTCCATTCACTTTTTTACTCCCGCAAATGTACACTATTCCCACTAAACTATGAAATATCTGGGAGGAATGATGGTCTTAGATTCTAGTTAATATTTCTTTTAAATGTTATATTCATTGCAAATCAGTAGTTATTATGTTATTAATATTAGTACTTTTGTGGCTGTTTTTTAATTATAATTAAAAGTTAGAAACTCAATGAGAATGTATGTAAAAGTAATGGCAGCGGTCATTGCATGTATATTGCTGAGTGGAGAAACGCTCTCGGCATTTGCAACTACCCCCGCTACAGAAAATCTGAGTTGGTTTAAAAAGAAAAAGAAGAAACCAGAAGAGAAAGAAGAGAAGAGTAAAAGCGACTACGAAAAATTAGTGGAAGACAGTAAAACAACGAAAGGAATGTTTGCTGTACACCAAAAAAAGAATGACTATTATTTTGAAATTCCCACCTCACTTTTGGGACGTGATTTATTAGTTGTCAACAAACTGCAACGAGTTCCTGCCGAACTTAATGATGCAGGTGTAAACCGTGGAGTAAACTACGAGAATCAGATGGTTTGCATGGAATGGGATAAAGCTACGGGCAAATTAATGCTACGACAACAACGCCCATTACCTCTGGCCCCCAAACGGATGCCATCTTCCGTTCGGTAAAGGATAATTTTATCTCTCCATTGATTGCCGCATTCAAAATTGAAGCAATTAATGCAGATTCTACTGCATTAGTAATCAAGGTGAATGATATTTATGACGGTACTGAAACCAGTATTAATAATGTATTTACTAATATCAATCTGGGTACTTCGGCTATCAAGAACTTATCACGTATTTTATCCATCAAATCCTTTTCAAACAATGTCGTGGCAACTTCCGAATTGACTACCAGAGTTACAGAAGGAACTACCACTGTTTATGTGACGGTGGAAGTCAGTTCTTCTATTCTCTTGTTGCCTGAAAAGCCGATGATGGGACGATTCGACAATCAGAAAGTCGGTTATTTCACTAATCCGTTATTAAGTTTTAGTGATGCACAACAAGGTACGGATAAAACACAATATATCACTCGCTGGCGCATGGAACCCAAACCGGAAGACCGGGAGGCTTATCTGAAAGGACAGCTTGTGGAGCCTGCCAAACCAATCGTATTCTACATTGATAATTCAACACCTTACCAATGGCGTACGTACATTAAAAAAGGTATCGAGGACTGGCAGATTGCTTTCGAAAAAGCAGGTTTCAAGAACGCGATTATCGCCAAGGAAATCACAGACAGTATGCATATAGACATGGACGATGTCAATTACTCCGTACTGACTTACGCTGCTTCAGAAAAGAAAAATGCAATGGGACCTTCCCTGTTAGACCCACGTTCCGGAGAAATTCTGGAAGCTGATATTATGTGGTGGCACAATGTGCTTTCTATGGTACGCGAATGGATCACTGTGCAGACTGGAACTGTGTGTCCGGAAGCACGCAATGTGCAATTACCCGATGCTTTAATGGGAGATGCCATCCGGTTCGTTGCTTGCCATGAGGTAGGCCACTCATTGGGACTCCGTCACAATATGATGGGTTCATGGGCTTTCCCGACGGATTCGTTACGTTCCGAAGCATTTACTTCCAGAATGAATTCTACCGCTTCCATCTATCATGGATTATGCACGATTCAATTATATTGCACAGCCTGGAGATGGGGTAAAAGTTCTTTCTCCGCATATCGGTCCTTATGATATGTTTGCTATCGAATATGGTTATCGTTGGTACGGAAAGAATACTCCGGAAGAAGAAAAGGATATTTTATTCGATTTCTTGAGTAAGCATACCGATCGTCTTTATAAGTATAGTGAAGCGCAGGATGTACGTGACGCAGTAGATCCACGCGCACAGAACGAAGACCTAGGTGATGATCCGGTCCGTTCTTCTTTATATGGCATCGAAAACCTGAAACGTATCGTTCCACAAATTCTTCAATGGACTACCACCGGAGAAAAAGGACAAACTTACGAAGAAGCGTCGCGTCTCTACTATGCAGTTATCAACCAGTGGAACAACTACTTATATCATGTACTTGCCAACATCGGCGGTATATATATTGAAAATACAATTGTAGGAGACGGTGTCAAGACTTATACATTCGTTGAGAAAGAGAAACAAGAAGCTTCCATTGAAATTCTTGATGGATGAAGTATTGACCTATCCTAAATGGCTGTTTGACACGGAAGTAGGACAATATACCTATCTGCTCCGCAACACTCCAATCGGAAAACAGGAGAATGCTCCTACGCAAATCTTAAAGAACGCCCAAGCCTATATCCTTTGGGATTTACTAGGCAACACTCGTTTGATGCGTATGATAGAGAATGAATCTGTCAACGGAAAGAAAGCATTTACAGTAGTGGAGCTTATGGACGGACTTCATAAAAACATTTTCGGTATTACCGAACGTGGTGGCATCCCCAATGTTATGGAACGTTCTTTGCAGAAAAACTTCCTCGATGCATTACTTACAGCAGCCGCAGAACCCGAAGCTGTAAAAATCAACAAGAAGATTGCAAGCGAGCATTTCCTGCTTGACCATGCTACTCCTTTCTGTAGTTGTTATGCCGCCGAACAACGGGCACTTCGTCAGGAAGACCGAATGGGTGCTCCACGTGTGCTCAACTTCTACGGCAGTCAGCTCAACCGTATTTCTGATGCTATCTCGGTGAAACGCGGAGAGTTATTACGTATCAAGAAATTGTTGCAAAACCGCCTCGGCACTTCTGATACTGCTGCACGCTATCATTATGAAGACATGATCCTACGTATTAATACAGCTTTGGGAATCAAATAAAACAAAATCAATCACTTTAATTATCTATATTGATGAGAAAAAAATACTTATACGTTCTTATATGTTTTCTTGTTAGCACGTTGGCTACAGCCAACGCTGTTAACCGCACAATCACCGGAGTCGTTATATCCGGTGAAGACAATGAACCTCTAATCGGTGCTTCTGTATATGTTAATGCAGACGATTTGAAAAAAGCTGGAGTATCACAGACTTCTCTAGGTACTATCACTGATATGGATGGCAAATTCTCCATTTCCATTCCGGAAAAGGTGACCAGACTACATTGTAGTTATATAGGTTTTGAAGAACAAAATATCGTGTTGCAAGCTGGAAAAGATACTTATCGTATTGTCCTTCAAGCTTCCATCACACACACTAGGAGACGTAGTAGTAACTGGTTATCAAGAACTGGAACGTCGTAAACTGACTGCTGCTATTGCTAAAGTAGACGTTACAGACGGAATGGTAGGCGCAGCAAAAAGTATCGACCAGGCATTAGCCGGACAAGTTGCGGGGGTAGCCGTTACGACAACTTCCGGCGCACCGGGAGCTCCTGCACGTATTCGTATTCGTGGTACAGCTTCATTGAATGGAACACAAGACCCGTTATGGGTATTGGATGGAATACCTTTGGAGGGGACTGATATTCCTGAAATCAACAAAGACAACGATAATGACATCGTAAATATGTCGCAATCTTCTATCGCAGGGTTGAGTCCAAACGACATTGAAAGCATTACGATATTAAAAGATGCAGCTGCTACTGCCATCTATGGCGCACGTGCTGCAAATGGCGTAATTGTGGTAACAACCAAAAGAGGAAAAACTGGAAAACCTGTTATTAACTTCAATACTAAATTGACTTATACCCCTAACCTCAACACTTCACGACTCAACTTACTAAACTCGGAAGAGAAAGTCGATTTGGAACTTCAATTATTGAAAGAAGCACGATTTGACATATTATGGGGGTTAACAGATCCGATAGCAGTATTTCCTGAAAAAGGAAAAGTTGCCGCGATCATGAAGCAATATAACTTAATAGACATCTATAAAGAACAGGGCTGGAACGGACTGACACCTGAAGCCCAAAATGCTATAAACAAACTGAAAACAATCAATACAGACTGGAATGATATATTATTCAGAGATGCTTTCACACAAGAATATAACTTTAGTATTTCCGGTGGTAGCGAAAAGGTTACTTATTACAATTCCCTCGGTTATGTAAAAGAAAACGGAAATGTACCTGGCGTAAGCATGAGTCGTTTTAACCTGACCAGTAAAACCTCTTATCAAGTCAACAAAATGTTAAAAATTGGAATGTCTATTTTTGCCAACAGACGCAAGAATAACACATTTATGACTGACACTTACGGACTCATCAACCCAGTATATTATTCACGTATCGCTAATCCTTACTTTGATCCATTTGACGAACAAGGAAACTACCTTTACGATTACGACGTAGTCAAAAGTAGTGAAACAGATGAAAAGCAAGGCTTTAATATATTCGAAGAACGAGCAAACACAAATAAAGAATCTGTCACCACAGCCATCAATTCTATCTTTGACGTTCAACTACGTTTTAACGATCAGTGGAAAGTTTATTCACAGATTGGTGTGCAATGGGATCAATTGTCTCAAGAAGAATATGCCGGGATAAACTCATATAATATCAGGAATATACGTGAAAACAATAAATATTGGAAAAATGGCGTACAAACCTATCTTATACCGGAAGGAGGTATGCTTAAAACAACTAATAGCACAACCTCACAACTCACATGGAAAATCCAGGGAGAATACAAAAATACATTCGGTGATATACATGATATACAAATAATGGCCGGCTCGGAAATCCGTAAAAACTGGGTAGACAATCAAGCCTCAACCGGATACGGATATGATCCCAAGAAACTGACATTCCAAAATCTCATATTTAAAGATGAAACACAGGCTAATGATTGGAATCTAAAAACCAAGTCATACAAGGAAAACGCTTTTGCTTCTTTCTTTGCCAATGGTTCATATACTTTAATGAATCGTTATACATTGGGAGGAAGTGTACGCATGGATGGTTCTGATTTATTCGGAGTAGATAAGAAATATCGTTTCTTGCCAATCTATTCGGTAAGTGGCTTATGGCGTTTATCTAATGAATCGTTCATTAGACAATACAAATGGATCGATAATTTAGCCCTTCGTCTTTCTTATGGCTTACAAGGAAATATTGATAAGGGAACCTCTCCATTCCTAGTCGGAAAATATGATAATGTGAGCATTTTACCTGGCTACAGTGAAGAAAACATTATTATCAATAGTGCTCCCAACAGTAAATTACGCTGGGAAAAAACAGCATCTTACAATCTAGGAATAGATTTTTCTGTACTCAATCAAGCCATCAATCTTAGTGTAGATTACTACTATAGAAAAGGAACAGACTTAATTGGTTCTAAAGCATTAGCTTTGGAAAATGGATTCACTAATATGTCTATAAACTGGGCTAGTATGGAAAACAAAGGTGTCGAAATAAACCTGCAAACCCGTAATATCACCACTAAAGACTTCTCTTGGTACACAACTTTCAACTTCGCATATAACCAAAATAAAGTACTAAAAGTACTTACAGATAAAAACCAAGTGACTCCTAGCTTGGAAGGATACCCCGTAGGTGCAATCTTTGCATTGAAAACCAAAGGTATAAACCCCGAGACTGGACAAATCTATCTTGAGAATAAAGAGGGGAAAGCTGTCACTGTAGAAGAATTATTCAGAATGACATCGAATGAAGACGGACTTGGCACTTACCAAATAGGGCCGAATAGTGAAGAACAAAGAGATTTCTACAGTTATATCGGAACGTCAGATGCTCCCTATACGGGCGGTTTTCTAAATACGTTCAATTACCGCAATTGGGAACTGAATTTGAATTTTTCTTATAATTTTGGAGCACACGTAAAAACAACTCCAAGTTATAATGTATCTGACTTAGATCCAGGACGCAATATGAATAGAGACATACTGGATAGATGGACACCGGAAAATAAAACAGGAAAATTCCCTGCATTAGCAACATACAACTACAATCCGGCTGACTACTACTTGTTCAGTACTCGAAATGATATTTACAGGTCATTGGATATCTGGGTGAAGAAGTTAAGTTTCGTACGTTTACAAAATATACGTCTTGCTTACCGGGTTCCATCCGAATGGCTACATAAACTAAGTATCGGAGGAGCAACTGTAGGCTTAGAAGCTCGTAACCTATTTGTTATCAGTTCAAACTACGATAATTATATGGATCCGGAATCAATGGGTAACCTATACTCTACTCCAGTTCCTAAATCTATTACATTCAACCTGAGTCTTAACTTTTAAAAAAAATAGATTATGACAAAGAAAATATATTATATATTCACATTAATAGGAAGCCTACTATTATCTTCCTGTGATAGTTATTTGGACATACAACCAGTAGGCCAAGTAATTCCTAATACATTGGCTGAATACAGAGCTTTATTCACAACAGCTTACAATACTGTACTCAATGACAGAGGAATATGCGAAATCAGGACAGATATCGCAACCATATTACAGTCTGACGCCACTTCAAAAAATGCTTTAGGAGATGTTGAGAAATGGAATGATGTTAATCCGAATGCAAGTACGAGACAATTTGGCTGGGCGGCCTATTATACCAATATCTATTATGCTAACGCAATCATTGATAAAAGAGATGAAATATCAGAAGGAAGCCAAGAAGATATTAATCAATTAGTTGGAGAAGCTTACCTTATGAGAGCATATATGCATTTTATATTGGTTAATCTTTATGGACAGCCCTATACAGCTGCCGGAGCATTAGAAACCAAGGCGATTCCTCTAAAACTCAATACTGATTTAGAAGAAATACCATCACGAAACACTGTAAAGGAAATATATACCTCTATATTGTCTGATATAGAAACAGCACGGAAGCTGATTAACAAAAAAGAATGGGAAGTTCAATATTCATACCGTTTTTCAACATTGTCAGTAGACGCAATGGAGTCACGGGTATATTTATATATGGGTGAATGGGCCAAATCTTATGAAGCTTCGGAACGTGTATTAGCTGGAAAATCGACATTAGTGAACTTGAATGATGAAGGAGACAAACTTCCTAATGAATTTACATCCATAGAAATGATCACTGCCTATGAGGTTTTCCCGAATAGCGATTATGCCGGATCACTCCTACTTTACCCTTCATTTTTGCAAGAATATGAGGAAGGAAAAGATCTACGCCCAAACAAGTACTATAAAGTAAATCAAAATGGGAATTATACTTCCAGCAAAAGTGGTGAATCTAAATTCAAATGTACTTTCCGTACCGGAGAACTTTATCTAAATTCAGCCGAAGCTGCTGCACATTTAAACAAATTACCAGAAGCACGTACCCGGCTCTTGAAACTAATAGGAGAATCGTTATACATCAGAAGGCTATGAGCAGAAAAAAAATGAAATAAATGCGATGAGCCAAGAAAAGCTAATCACAGAAATTCTGAAAGAACGTGCTCGTGAGCTTGCTTTTGAAGGACATCGCTGGTTTGATTTACGCCGAACTACCCGGCCGGAAATCAAAAAAGTAATTGAAGACGTAACCTACACACTTGTACAAGATGATTCCCGTTACACATTGCGTATTCCACAAGATGCAATTGATGCTAATCCAGGACTTTTAAACTAATAACAGGCATCCTTCATATAAACTGTCTGACAATAGACTAAAAGAAGCTCTCCTTACCTAAAACGTAAGGGGAGTTTTTTTTAGTCTATCTACTAACCACTTCACATTCTATCTACATATCTCATTCATCGCAAAATCTTTATCCCTCAAATATATTGTTCTTTAACAAGAAATCCATATCTTTGTAGCGACTTATTACGATTAATAACGTAGAAGCGTTTAGAATATTATCTCTATTCAGAATCTGGTAAATTCTTTAATTGGGGAGATAATGGCAACTAAGCGTTCACGTCTTTGTTATATACAAGGGCGTGGACTCTGTTGTTCATTTCCCAATAGGTTTACCAGAACCTTGAATAGAATGAACTAACGACGTCCACGCTTCTCTTGTATATAATGGTATCCGGACGCTTACCACACAAACAATAAGAAAAATGAGCAACACTATTACAAAGTTCTTTGCTTCTTTTTTAGCTTATGGGGTAGCTAATAAGAAAAAGCGTTTTTCGGCAATTGGCCGTTTCTCCGAAGGATTGGCTCCCGTTAAAGGAAAAATCCAATGGGGATACATCAATAAAGGATATGACGTTGTCATCCCTCTAATGTATGAACGGGCTTTCTCTTTTAAAGAAGGATTAGGAATGGTAGTACTCAATTCCCAATACGGATTCATCGACCATACCGGACAGGTACAGATTCCGTTTAAGTACGCAGCCGCTCACTCGTTTGAGCAAGAATGCGCACGTGTATGCCATGATGGATTATGGGGACTGATTGACAGACAAGGAAACTACATTCTTCCACCGACTTACAGTCAAATAGAACAATTCGCGGAAGGATTAGCTCTCGTCTCGCTACACAACAAGATAGGATTCATTAATAAGAAAGGAGAAGTCGTCATTCCCCTGGAATATGATAATGGATGCTCTTTCTCTGAAGGATTGGCTGCTGTCTGTATTGAAAGTCAGTCGTCCAAGTGGGGGTATATAAACAAAGACAACCAAGAAGTACTTCCTTTTAAGTACGATATTGCAGAACCCTTTTATAACAACATAGCTCGAGTGGGTCTCTATGGAAAAAGCATGAAAATCAACAAGCAGGGCAGTGAATGTCTATAAAATAACCACTCTACGCATTTATTCATCTCAACACGCGAGGCATTCTGTTCTAAAACATCCCCTTACGAATAACAACGTAAGGGGATTTTTCGTACATTCGAACATGTTAAATCTTTAATACGTAACATTATGATTATCGGAGTACCAAAGGAAATCAAAAACAATGAGAACCGTGTTGGCATGACACCTTCGGGGGTGGCCGAAGTGGTAAAACAAGGGCATCGGGTATTTATCCAACATACAGCGGGAATAAATAGCGGTTTTCCGGATGAAGCATATCAAGCTGTCGGCGCGCATATCCTGCCAACAATAGAAGACATTTACGCCACTGCCGAGATGATCGTAAAGGTGAAAGAACCGATAGTCACCGAATATAACTTAATTAGAAAAGGACAGTTACTATTCACTTATTTCCATTTTGCTTCCGACCGGGAGTTAACTCTTGCCATGCTCTCCAACAAATCAATATGCCTGGCTTATGAAACTGTAGAAGAAGCAGATCACTCATTGCCTTTATTAATTCCTATGAGTGAAGTTGCCGGACGTATGTCTATCCAGGAAGGCGCCCGTTTTCTGGAAAAACCGCAAGGTGGAAAAGGTATTCTTTTGGGAGGCGTGCCAGGTGTTAAACCTGCTAAAGTATTAATTTTAGGAGGTGGAGTTGTAGGTAGCAATGCCGCACAAATAGCTGCAGGAATGGGGGCAGATGTCACTATTACAGATATAAATCTGGCACGTCTGCGCTATTTGAGCGAAACACTGCCGAAGAATGTAAAGACATTGTACGCATCCGAACTAAGAATCAGAAAAGAATTACCGGATGTTGATTTAGTTGTCGGTTCTGTACTGATTCCCGGTGATAAAGCACCACATTTGATTACCAAAGAGATGCTTTCAATGATGCAGCCCGGCACAGTATTAGTGGATGTGGCAATCGATCAGGGAGGATGTTTCGAAACGTCTCACCCGACTACTCACAGCGCACCGACTTATATTGTAGATGGAATTGTTCATTATGCAGTGGCTAATATTCCGGGAGCTGTACCTTACACTTCCACTCTTGCACTGACTAATGCTACCCTCCCCTACGTAATGGCTTTAGCAAATAAGGGATGGAAAAAAGCCTGCAAAGAGAATCCAGCATTAGCACTCGGATTAAATATCGTAGAAGGAAAAATCGTTTATAAGGCCGTAGCCGACGTATTTGGTTTGAAGTACGAACCTGTCAGCCTATAATTTCACCACAGAGGACACAGAGGACACAGAGTTCTTCTCTCTCTTTCCGTAAGTAAAACAGAGCGATAAATACGATTCTCAATACGTGAGACTCTGTGTTACTAAAAAGATTAAACCTCTGTGTCCTCCGTGTCCTCTGTGGTGAAATAGAAATTATCATTTATCTTTCAAACAAATATTTCTTCTCCACCGCCTGCCAATAAGACTCAACCAATTCGTTCATCACCTCTGCCACCGACTGTCGACGGGATATTATTGCCGAAACCTGACCTATCTCCAGTTCACCTTCTTCCAAGTCTCCTTCAAACATACCTTTCTTTGCACGTCCTTTTCCTAGCAAGCTTCGTAATTCTTCAGCAGAAGCACCACTATCTTCAGCCTTCTCCACCGCTTCGCGGAAAGCATTCTTTACCAAACGCGTCGGAGCCAGCTTTTTCAATAACAACTTAGTATCTCCTTCACCGAGACTCAAGCAATAATCCTTAAATACCGGACTCGCTGAACTCTCGTCAGTCAGAGCAAAACGGGTTCCTATCTGCACACCTTCGGCTCCCAATACCATAGCAGCCAGTATTCCTTCTCCTGTGCCGACACCTCCTGCAGCTATCAAAGGCAATGTTGTAGCCTCACGTACAGCGGGAATCAAACAGAAAGTCGTTGTCTCTTCGCGTCCATTATGCCCTCCGGCTTCGAACCCTTCTGCCACTACCGCATCTACTCCGGCCTCCTCACATTTTACAGCAAAACGGGAAGAAGAAACAACATGAACAACCGTTATTCCACGCTCTTTCAACCACCCAGTCCACGTTTTCGGGTTTCCGGCAGAGGTAAAAACAATCTTCACTCCCTCTTCCACCACAATATTCATAATCTCTTCTATCTGAGGATACATCAAAGGAATGTTTACACCAAAAGGCAATTTCGTGGCCGCATTACATTTACGGATATGCTCGCGTAAAGTCTCCGGATGCATGGAACCGGCACCGATCAATCCCAGTCCACCGGCATTGCTCACAGCAGAAGCAAGACGCCAACCGCTGCACCACACCATGCCACCTTGAATAATAGGATATTGAATACCCAGAAGAGAAGTAATTCTATTCATAACCAATAATTTATCTATGTGTTAATAGGTTGACATGAGCGCATTGCTACATCAACACATCATTATAACGCCTTCAACGGGCAATCTGTTCAATTGGTTTATTTATCAACACAGTGGTAGAGTCTCCATAAGTTCTCAACACTTCCAATGTGCGGGCACGGTTATCCCGTCCCGTCTTATTCCAAAAATCTTTTGTAAAGACAGCCATCAGGTCAAGTCCGCCAATAGTTCCACCATTGATATACACTCCACTCCCACCAAACAAGGGAATAGGTGCATCCATCACTACCGTGTTCACCATCATTCCGTTAGCACGTTCACCCAACTGGCGGAAACGTACCCCACTCGCCTGTATCTCATCCAACGACTTACGCATTCCCTTTGCCATCGGATTGCGTGCCCAGTTTGAATAAGATCTTTGATGGCGTATCTCGTAGAAAGGATCACCCCGCCAGGTATTTTTATCGATCTTTATCTTCTTCTGATAGATGGGATCCCAGTTATAGCGGGTATTTGCTTTATATGGCATCAGAGTCAACATCACTTTCGGTTTAGGCAACGCTTCAGGAAGCGATTCGTCAGGCATCATCCAGCTTTTCTCCTCCGACATCCGGGGAGTACCCACTGCGCTTCCGAAATCAATCGACTTCACAGCATCCATATTTAAATGCAACTCCTGGTCACTCTCCAGCAATTTCTTCAAATGCAAAGAATCTTGCGCCGTCCATACTTGCGAATATGCAAATACAGCGGTCAGGCA
Organism: Bacteroides sp. BFG-637; assembly: GCF_024793605.1. Lineage (NCBI taxonomy): Bacteria > Pseudomonadati > Bacteroidota > Bacteroidia > Bacteroidales > Bacteroidaceae > Bacteroides > Bacteroides sp. BFG-637. The sequence continues at coordinate 5,912,525 of NZ_JANUPD010000002.1, forward strand.
CAGTGCCATCGTTGTTATAACCCGTTTTAATCCATCCATCCTTTTTACTCTTTCATTACCTATATTTCGGAGCACTTCATATACATTTTGCACGTATGAGAAGCTATCTTTTGAGCGTAATAATCCCCCTGTCAGCAGCAAAAGACTACTGATACAAACAAATGTTCCCACATGAATGTTTCCTATTTTTTACTTTCCGAAGGCTCCTCCCCCTTTATTACCACCAACGATAACCCGATCCACAAAGCGGCTCATCGTAGCACGGATCAATTGTCCATCTCGTTTTCGGATATTGGCGTTCTTCCCACCAACTACGATAACAAGCGGCTGCATCGAGTACTTCCTCATCGGTCAGGAAATAGATTGCTTCATAATTTTCAGCATTCGCCAATACCATTTTGCAACCTAATGACGGAGGTGTGCCCTGACGGATAGATTCAATCACCCAAAGCATACACTCACCCAACCGAATCTTACCGTTGTTCATATTGTAAACCGACGGAAAAGAAGGGATAATAGTCAGATCTTCCGCATATTTTAAAAGTTCGGGAATGTCCTCTTCCGTGAAATGAGGAACTTCCACTACTCCTTTATCATTCTTCATCTTATACGTACCCGCCTTCAATTGTTTCACAAAAAGGGCAACGTCCGGATTGTTATAATCCATTTCTTCGCTGGTGCATCCTGTAAAAGATACAATCAGGCAAACAGCCATCCACAGCATTAGTAGTGTTTTTTTCATTTTCATAAGGATTAATACGTCATGCGAAGTCCGCAAAGTAAATTAAAATTAGTCGGCCGTTTCGTTCGTACCGTAGCCAATTTCGAATCTGTCTTGAAATGATGCGAAACTCCGGGTTCGGCAAAAACAGCAAGTCGGTCATTAATCTTATAGTTGATTCCAATACCGGCAGTCACTGCCAGCTGGATAGGTTCTTCTTTAAAACTGTTGTCCGGTGCACCGGCAATACATTTATCGGCTATTCCTCCCACAGTAGCATAAAAGTCGATTTTCTTCGTATCTACCAACGTCACGTTCACTTTAACGGGGATCCCCAGATAGTGCAAGTGCTGCCCTGCAGAACGGAGGTTCGAATAGAGCAGTCCGGTTTCTATGCCGAGAAAATCGTTCAACTTACGTTCTACCGTCACCCCTGCGGAAACCGGCATTTTATAAGTACCATTATCTGCCGGAAGTGCTGTACCCACTTGAACTTTCATCGCCCAGCGATGCTTTTTCACCGCTTTGGGTTGAACCGTATTGACATTCGACTGTTCTTCCGGAGCGACAGATGACTCTGTATTACCGTTTGTTGCCTGCCAATAACCATTATGCCCCTGATTACCATATTGGTTGCCATTTCCCGTAGAAGTAGTGGAAGAAAAAGAAAACGACATGGAGAAAGTGATAGGAAAGAGAATCTTCTTCCTCTGTATATTGCGACAGCATACCGTAAGATTTCGGAGCCGGTTTCGGCAACACCGGTTCTACCGGCAGCGGTAACTGATTGACGCGTATTCCATCTCCATCCATCTGTCCTCCATTCGTCACGGCTATCTTTGTAAATGCTTCTTCCATATCTTCCTTTGGAGAGAAATACAAGAAAGTAGCCGACGAGGCTGCCAAAACGAGCAATACAGACGCCGCAGCCGCCACACGGAAGAGCAGAATCCGGCGACGATGCTGGCAAGCCACAGGAATTTCCTGCGAGAGCTCTTCCCAAAAGCCATCCCGTACACTCATCCCGGCATCAGCGAGACGTGTGCGAAACAGATCGGTTATTTCATCATTTTCTTTCTTCATGATTCCTATACTCTTTAATTCTTTTTGCTAACAAATATTTGGCCCGGTGCAACTGCGAAGTAGATGAATGCTCTTTAATGTGAAGCATCTTGGCTATCTCCTTGTGCGATTTCTCTTCAAACACATAAAGGTTGAAAACGGTTCGGCAACCATCCGGCAATTCGGCAATAAAAGCCATCAACTGCTCTTCGGATATTCCAGCCCCTCCTCCCGAATCCGATATATCCGGTATATCGGGAAGCTGCTCTTCATGCACTACCAACTGGCTGACTCGTTTCTCCCGTCGCAGGAAATCGAGTGATTGAGTGACCATCACCCGGGTGATCCATGTACAAAGTGAAGACTCACCCCGGAACGAGAAGTTGGTAAAAATCTTGATGAAACCGTCATGCAGTACATCGTGCGCCGCATCCATATCGCCCGTATAGCGGAAACATACCGCCAGCATCTGTTTGGAATAGAGGGTGTAAAGTTCCTTTCGGGCTGAATCCTTTCCTGCCCGACAGCCCTTTATCAGTTCTATCTCGTTTTCCAAAGTCAATTACTTTTTTTAAAATCGAACGTATGTCTGCGTCGTTTGCTTATTAGACGCGAGAGTTTGAGGAATGCTGCAAGGAATATTGCTAAAAGAAGTTAAAGAATACGATTCACCACAGAGGACACAGAGTACACAGAGGAACAATGATAGGAAATTCTTCCTATAAAATAAGTTTAAATCCTCTGTGTACTCTGTGTCCTCTGTGGTGAAAAAAAATCAGCACGCTTTGAAACTCATATCCAGTCCTTTCACTGAATGAGTCAAAGCTCCTACAGAGATGAAGTCTACGCCACATTCGGCATAGTCGCGGAGCGTATCAAAGGTGATACCACCCGAAGATTCAGTTTCGTATTTACCTGCCACCATCTCTACTGCTTTCTTCGTCATTTCGGGAGTGAAGTTATCAAACATGATACGGTCTACTCCACCGAGATCAAGAACTTGCTGCAGTTCGTCGAAGCTGCGGACTTCTATTTCTATTTTCAGGTCTTTGCCTTTTTCCTTGCAATATTCTTTGGCACGGGTGATGGCTTTGTCGATACCTCCGGCAAAGTCCACATGATTGTCTTTCAGAAGAATCATGTCGAACAAACCAATACGATGGTTTACTCCGCCACCGATTTTCACAGCCATTTTTTCGAGGATACGCATACCGGGAGTTGTCTTGCGGGTGTCAAGCACACGGGTATTTGTACCTTCCAACACCTTTGCATATTTACGGGTCATTGTTGCAATACCGCTCATACGCTGCATCACGTTCAACATCAGGCGTTCGGTTTGAAGCAAAGATTGCACTTTTCCTTCCACTACCATTGCTACGTCACCCGGTTTCACTTCTGTTCCGTCATTGATAAACACTTCCACTTTCATGGTAGGATCGAAACGGTTGAAGATTTCTTTAGCAACTTCGATGCCAGCCAACACACCGGCTTCTTTGATAAGCAATTTTGATTTTCCCATTGCCGTAGCGGGAATACATGAAAGGGTGGTATGATCACCATCACCTATATCTTCTGCAAAAGCAAGATCGATCAACTTGTCGATCAGTTCTTTTTCCTTATTCATTGATCTTGTCAATTCTTATTTGATGTATTAAATATTGATTCTGCACTTTCTTCAGGAAACAGTTCACACGAAAGTTCCCATTAGTAGTAGCCAACGTACCGATAACGAAACTTGATTCATCCCGTTTTCCCTGATGGTTCACGTTAAATCCGCTGACTTTATTCTTCGTAAAGAATTCCTGCATGGTAGCTGTTGCTTTCTGTTTGTCAACGTTTGTCGAGCGACCTTGGAGCACCAAGTTTACCTTGTCCCCCATATACTTACTCAGCTCTTGCGAGCTTCCTCTTTTAAATGCCGTTATCACTCCTGCCGGTATCTCCTGCGCCATCAGCAACGAGAGAGAAAGAAGCAAAGCGGTCATTCCTGCAAGCACTCGTTTTTTCATAAATACAAGCTTTTAAGTTGAAGTTTAAAGCTTTAAACTTTCAACTAATGATAGGCAAAGGTAAGCATTAATTGCAGAATAACATAAAAAATGCCTATTTTTGTGCAATAATCAGAATTGTAAACGTATGAAAACAACCCTGCTCGTCGTAGGACGAACCGTAGAACAACACTATATAACTGCGATCAACGACTATATCCAGCGTACTAAACGCTATATCACTTTCGATATGGAAGTGATCCCCGAACTGAAAAACACCAAGAGCCTTTCAATGGAAGTGCAGAAAGAAAAGGAAGGGGAACTGATACTGAAAGCTCTTCAACCGGGCGACGTGGTGGTATTGCTCGATGAGCACGGAAAAGAAATGCGTTCTCTGGAGTTCGCCGAATATATGAAGCGGAAAATGAACACGGTCAACAAACGACTGGTATTCATTATCGGAGGGCCTTATGGCTTTTCTGAAAAAGTTTATCAAGTGGCACACGAAAAGATTTCAATGTCCAAGATGACTTTCTCACATCAGATGATCCGGCTGATATTCGTTGAGCAGATTTATCGGGCGATGACTATATTGAATGGAGGGCCGTATCATCATGAATAGTAACTTATCTCATATACTATTATAAACGAGACAAAATAGACTTTTTAATTTCGTCCCAAGATACATCCACAAACATATAAGGCATTGGCTCCTCCTCCGCATCTTCAAAATAAGCTAAACTTTTCATAGCCATAAAAGAAGATGAGTCAGGATATTTTTGAGAATAGAAATCCAACAGATTTTTCAATGAATACTTTTTCAACAAAAAGTATTCATTGAAAAATCTGTTTTAGTACCTCTCCCTTCAATAGCAGTAATTTTCATTGCCGCAATATCTCTAGGACTTGCCAAACGTATCCCATCTTTATATACGACATCATCAAGCCAAGGATAAGTATAGTTCACGATATCTATTTTAACCTCATTCAATACGTAAATGTGTATATTCTTAGAATCATTTAAGATAGTCAGTGTCCCAAGTGTTCGCAAAGCTTCCTTCAAATCTTGAGAATCTACATTAATCTGACCAAAAAAATCCAAATCGACCGACTTTCGATGTCCTAATTGCAAAGCTAATGCAGTACCACCGACTAGACGAGTATTACAAAGTACAGGTAACTGTTGCAACTGTTTTAAAAGTTCCAGTGTTGTGGATTCGACCGTTGATAAGTGTAACATCTAAATTGTTCTTTAGGAGTTTGTGAAATGGCAGAAAGATAAGCTAAAGCCCGAGGCTCCAATTCACGAAACCCTTTAGCTATTTCGACGATTCTCCCAAGTCCATAATATTGTTTTACAATATTCCAATCTTGCAACATACCATATTCAAGCACTCTCTTTATTATATATTGTGAATGCTTCTCCATATCCAAATCATCTTTATTGACATCCCAAAAAAGATATGTTGAAAATCGAGTAATATATTCTTCCATTATCTATCGTATTGCAATCCTTAATATGACAAAGATAAAAATAAAAAATGAATCGAACGCAAGCTAATAGCTATATTTCACAAAACTGTATTATTCTCTTCTTCATAGATTTTATTAAAAACTCTACAAAGTTTTTTTCATCCGCAATTAGTTGACGAAGTTCTGCCAACCGTCCGGCATTATCCGATTGGGATATCCACAACTTCAGATACCCTCCTTCTGCATATTTATCAGTAAGATGTTTCCGAAAACGGGCGTATTGCTCTTCTTTATCCATCTCCGGATAATGAGACAGCCCATATTGTACGGTACGACGTAAAGTGACTTCGGGATCAATAATTCGGTCAGCCTCGGCAACAATCATTCCATAGATTGTTCTGGGAGCCTGTTTATTAGAAGCCCGATGATCTTCTATCGCCTCTTTCATCTGCAACAGCTGCTCATCCGTAAACCAACGCCGCAAAGTTTCGTCCGCTAGCAACACTTTGCCGGAGGTTATATGATGAAATTCACGTCCTTCGTATAATCCCAGGTCATGATAAGCAGCAATGACATAAACCATCGAATAATCGACTTCATAATGTGCCGCTAATTTCAGACTTTCCTCCATAACCTTTTCTACATGGTCTATTTGATGCGCTTTATCAAAGTTAGCGTATTGAGGGATAATACTTTGCCGAACATAGTTTTGCAATTCAACAGGCACATGATGAGTCATATTCGATATTTTTAGCAAGTGAATTCCTTTATTTTTATTATTCCCGATTCATCAAACGATGTTCTGCCATCTGTTCGAACTTTGTTCCCGGACGACCATAATTGGCATACGGATAAATGGAAATACCACCGCGAGGAGTAAATATCCCGGTTACTTCTATGTATTTGGGATTCATCAACCGGATAAGATCTTTCATGATGATATTCACACAATCTTCATGAAAGGCTCCATGACTGCGGAAACTGAAAAGATAGAGTTTCAAACTCTTGCTTTCCACCATTTTTATATCAGGAATGTAGCTGATACGTATTTCGGCAAAGTCCGGCTGTCCGGTAATAGGACACAGACTTGTGAACTCCGGGCAGTTGAAACGTACCCAGTAATCATTTTCAGGATGCTTATTATCAAAGGCTTCCAGTACTTCAGGAGCATAATCTTGCTTATACTCGGTTTTTCTTCCTAACAAGGAAAGTTGGTCTTTTAATTCAGTCATTGCACTCGTTAACTACAACCTCTACCCTAAACAAAAAAATGCATTTCCTCTTTCACCTATCACCGTTCAGCCTCAAACGCTTTATTCATCGAGGTTTCAGTGGTGAAAGATTCATTTTACAACCTATCACCGCATCTATCACCTATCACCATCAACTCTTAACCCACGTTTGCTTTCTCCTCATCTTACTTGTTACGGTGAGTTTCATTGCCTGAAACAATGTGTTTCCCGTGCTGAAACAAAGTGTTTCATTACTTGGAACAAACTGTTTCAAGCCTTGAAACTATAGTTTCAAGCGTTAGAAACTTTAGTTTCCTACCGTTGAAACTCTAGTTTCTCACCGATGAAACAACAGTTTCATGCTGTTGAAACTAATCTAAGCCTATACGTTCCGGATAGAAGCTACTACCATTTATTAATTAGAACGTACCGGTGACAGCAAGTAGTGACAGCAAAATATCAAAATTAGCTGCTGTCACTACTTGCCGTCACAGACTAGACATTTCATAATAAAGTACTTACCTACAACAATGTGACAGATGACAACAAAAAATGCATTTTAATCTCTATGTAGAGATATTATTGATTCTTACTTTTTAAATATTTCTCCAATCCCTCCCGACGTAGTGTACAAGCCGGACAGTGTCCACAACCATCTCCCTGAACGCCATTATAGCAAGTCAGAGTCTCGGTGCGAATCAGTTCCAGCACTCCCAGTTCGTCGGCCAATGCCCATGTTTCTGCCTTATCAATCCACATCAAAGGGGTATGAATCACAAATTGTTCATCCATAGCCAGATTGAGAGTTACATTAAGAGACTTAATAAAGGCATCACGGCAGTCGGGATAACCGCTGAAATCCGTTTGAGAAACTCCCGTTACCAAATGATTAATACCACGTTCACGGGCATATACCGCCGCGATACTTAGAAAAAACAGATTACGTCCCGGAACAAAGGTATTGGGAACGCTATCTGCTGGTTTTTCCTGATCCATCACCATCGTAGTATCGGTCAATGAATTGTGACCTAACTGTCCGATAAAGGAAACATCCATCACATCAAATTCCACTTCTGCTTTCCGGGCTATCTCCCGTGCAAGCTCCACCTCTTTCTGATGCTTCTGACCATACAGGAAGCTCAAGGCATATACTTTCTTAAAGTTGCGTTTTGCCCAAAACAAACAAGTAGTAGAGTCCTGTCCACCGCTAAACACAACCAATGCTGCTTCTCTATTCATATTCTATCTTAAATATCTTTGATTTTCAACACATTATAGGAGATATCGGTATCATACACATCACTACCGTCTACCTTCTTAATGGCTTTCACTACACGGATTGTCACCGGAAGGATCATAACTTCATACATGGATTTCAGCACAATCTGAATCCCCATCATGATAAGCAGTTCTTTCCAAGCAATGATTCCGCCAAAAGCTACCGGGAAGAAAATCAGTGAATCGGCAGTCTCACCTACTACAGTAGACCAGATGGCACGGGCCGAAAAGTTACGCCCCTGACTGGCTACTTTCATCTTACTCATCACATACGCATTGAGAAATGAGCCTACCAGAAAAGCCATCAGACTGGCAGCCACGATACGAGGCGCCATGCCGAATACAAAATCAAAATGTTCTTCACCCTCCCAGAAAGGAGCAGCCGGAATGGCAACAGCTATCAACCCAAGAGCAACCACGAAGAAGTTCATGGCAAAACCGCTCCAAATGATGAGCCGCGCTTTCTTGAATCCCCAAACTTCGGCGATACAATCATTAATAATATAAGAAATAGGAAAAACTAATAATCCGGCTGTCACGGTCAGACTACCCACCTGGATTACTTTTGTTTCAAGAAGATTGGCTGCAATGAGACAGACATTAAACAGAATGCCCAGCAGCATAAAGGGTACAGATACTTTCTCTTTCATTATTCCTGTTTTTTACGTGGTGTTCTAGAATACACGACCGCTATTCACGGCATCATACTTTATTTTTATCTTTCGGGGGCAAAGGTATAAGAAAAAAGCGAGAGGGCAAAAAGAAAAGAACAACATTTTAAACACCTATCTTTTTCTACTCATACTATAATCGTTTTGAAATAAGTCAAGTCATAAAAAAACAGGCACGGATTACACGGATTTCACGGTTTTAAGAGATTGGATAGACTATTAAAAACCGTGTTAATCCGCGTAATCCGTGCCTAAAATATATTCCTTATCGTACCATTTAAAGTAATTTTTGGTGCAGTTGTCCGGCTTGTTCATCTGCAACAGTATATAAAAGTGTCCCAACTTATTTTTTAGCGATTACTTATTTTCTATGAGATTGACAAAAAACGACCTTTTCATATCCTTTCTTCTCGAAAAAATATTTATATTTGCAGCGAGGATTGGACCATTATTGACAGCCAATCTTCATGTTTTAGGACATTTAATTTATCTTATTAGAAAAGTCGCGTTTTCGAAACAGAAATCAAAATTAGATGTCCGCACTGAACTTATATCCAAATTAAGACATATAAGTACAGGTGCGGGCATACTATATTCGATTTCTGTGGGCTCGCGCGACTGCCTCTAGTAAGGAATATATGTATCGTCCGTGCCTCTTATTTTATTATAATCCGGCGGCGGCGCATACACTAAAAAAACAAATTGAGGTATGACAACAAAACAATGGATTGGCATTGAAGAAGCCGCAGAGAAGTATCAAGTATCTATCAGACGTATCAATACGTGGTGCAAAAGACAGGAAATTACTTTCACAGAAATTGACCATTACCTGATGCTGGATGAAAACAGTTTGCTGGAATGTATCGAACGAAACACACAGCTTGCCCTTACAAATGAAGAGTTTGAACGACGCAAAGAAAAACTCATAAGAGAAAACGAAGAAAATCTATTTATTCTCCAATCATTAGCGCCACTAACCCCAATGATGCGTCTGATAATAAAAGAACTTGCCGGAATGATTCAAAATGAAAACAGAAGACGCATGTTCCTGTTTGTCACACTGGAAGGTAATTTCAAAAAATATGCAGAAGAATCCTGCCAAGATTTCTTTTATATTCGAAGAGAGTTTCAGATACTTATTCGGGATATTCAATCCCGAATCGGATTTCTAAAGACATACAAAGACGAAATGACGTATCTCAAAGCGGCACTGCGACTATACGAAATGAACTTCGGCAGAAATCTATTCAGCAAGAATAGTTTAGAAAAGGAAAGTCCGGCAGCCCGGGAAAAGAAAAATGCCATCCACCTGCTCAATACTCCTATTCGTGACTTTGAGTTTGACCCAAGGTCAAGTCGGGTGCTAGGCGAAAACGGTGTACAGACACTTCGGGATTTATTAAAAATCACCTATAAATACGGATGGAATAGAATAAATAAACTACCGAACATTGGTCCGACCTCACTAAATAAGTTAATCAACCGACTGAAACAGTTGAATATCCTTGATGATGAAGAAGGGTGCTATCTCTATAAATATTTGGATGAATGAAAACAATCATGAAATTTCCCTAACATCGAAATCCTTTTAGTCGCTCTGTTGTTCTAAGTGGATGTTTAATCAAAAAATATATCATGGAACATCAAGTCTTCTTATCGGTTACTACGGTGGGAAGACTGTTTTTTTAACTATTTCGGAGAGCGAAAATATAAAATTGTTTTATCTCTGAAAAAAGAAAACTTCAACAAGCTCCAGTTGTTCGGAGTTTCCGAACAACTAAGGCGATATCTATGCTACTGCCGTGGATTTATCCCTATGTTGAAGATAGTATTAAAACGTTGATGGACGGCATTCAGCAGAAAATAAACAAGCCTTCCCATCAGTCGTCGTATTCTGACAGGAAGGCTCATCACTTTGACCTTAAAACACATCACTCAATCAGGCACCTGCATCAGGAGGAAAAATCTTTCAGTTCCTCTTTCAACCGCTTACGGATGAAAAACAAACGGCTCTTTACCGTTCCCATCGGCAATCCTAATTTTTCGGCAATTTCTCGATACTTAAATCCGGCAACAAACATCTGAAAAGGAACTTTCATTTCTTCCGGTATGGAATGTATCACCCGATACAGTTGTTTCATATCATACGTAAACTCAAACCTGTCGGCATCTTCATCCTCGATCAAATGTTGCTGATTGATAGAATAACTGTCATCAATCAGATTCATTTCGCGAACTGTACGACGATAGTTATTGACAAAAATATTACGCATAAGCGTATACATCCATCCTTTCAGATTCTTACTATATGTAAACTTTTCACGATTATCCAGTGCCTGCAACACACAGTCCTGAACCAAATCATTGGCAGAGTCACGATCTGCCGTCAATTTATATGCGAAGCGATGCAAATCCGGTTGTATCGCCAATATTCCTTTAGTAAAATCCACTTTTTCCATCATCGTATTTCTTTTATCTAATTAGTACGATACAAAGATCCGCTTTTTTAGAATCATTATAAATAGCAATTCTTCCGATTAGTTTGGCTATTTTTCCTTTGCCCCTCTCAACCATTTCTTTTTTTAGTTGTTCATTGGGCATTCACCTAAAACTTAACTGATAATGAGAACAAGCTTTAAAATGGTAGCCATGCTACTGGGGATAGGAATTTTTCCCCTCTGTGCTCATGCACAAAAGAAAGTAATCATCGAAGATGAAGAACCCAATTCCATCATGTTTGTTTCGAAGAACAAAGCAGGAGATGAAATCATCCGAATCATGAACGACCGTTCGCAGATGCGTTTCCACGACCCGAATGCTCCCCGCTTCCTGCTCACCGACCAGAAAGGGAAATTTGCCCTGGGCATCGGAGGATATGTCCGTGCAACGGCAGAGTATGACTTTAACGGTATCGTAAATGATGTCGATTTCTATCCGGCATTGATTCCACAACGCGGAAGCGGCAATTTTGCCAAGAATCAATTCCAGATGGACATCACCACTTCTACCCTATTCCTCAAACTGGTAGGACGTACGAAACATCTGGGAGACTTCGTTGTCTACACAGCCGGAAACTTCCGGGGTGACGGAAAAACCTTTGAATTGCAGAACGCTTATGCGCAATTCCTCGGTTTCACGATCGGATACAGCTACGGTTCGTTCATGGACCTCTCCGCACTGCCTCCTACCATCGACTTTGCAGGTCCTAACGGGTCGGCATTTTACCGCACCACGCAATTGAGTTATATGTACGATAAGTTGAAAAACTGGAAATTCGGTGTTTCAATGGAAATGCCTTCAGTAGACGGTACAACCAACAATGACTTGTCTATCAACACCCAACGGATGCCGGACTTCGCCACTTCCGTACAGTATAACTGGAATAGTAGCAGTCACGTTAAATTAGGTGCTATAGTCCGTAGTATGACTTACTCAAGTAACGTACATGAGAAAGCCTATTCCGCCACCGGATTCGGGTTGCAAGCATCTACAACATTCAATATTACCAAGAAATTACAGGCATTCGGACAGTTTAATTATGGAAAAGGTATCGGATCTTACCTGAACGATTTAAGTAATCTGAACGTAGATATCGTTCCCGATCCTGATAATGAGGGAAAAATGCAGGTTCTCCCGATGCTGGGATGGTATGCAGGGTTGCAATATAACCTTTGTCCGAGCATCTTTATATCCGGCACATATAGTTTATCCAGACTTTATTCTGAAAACGGATATCCAAGTGAAAATCCGGAATCCTATCGCAAAGGACAGTATTTAGTGGCTAATGCTTTCTGGAATGTAAGCAATAACCTGCAAGTGGGCGTAGAATATTTAAGAGGATGGCGTACTGATTTCAGTTCTTCAACCCGCCACGCCAACCGGTTGAATATGCTGGTACAGTATTCTTTCTAAACTAACATAGAACAGTAAAACAAAAAAGCCGTCTCGAACATGGTGTCGAGACGGCTTTTCTATACATATAAAGGATTAGAAATCTAGAACTTATAGTTCACACTCACACCAAATACTTTATTGGTACGGCTATAAACGTCTTTATCAATAGATGCACCTAATCCACGTACATTTTCTTTAGTGTAATCACTATACGTAGTCCAGAAATAAGCAACATCAAGGCTCAATGCCTGCGTGAAATTAATACGGCCTCCGAAACCAACTGAATAAGAATCACAAGAAAAACTTGTATCTGATTGGAAAGCATCGCTCAATCCGTAGTCTGTTTTCTGATAACCTCCACTGACTGTGAACAGTTTATTGATATCCCATTCGACACCCGCCAAGTACTCGTGTGTACCATGTCTCAGTGTTTTCTGCTTACCATCCGCCATACCGGCATTCTTATCATCAAAGAAGTGATATTCTACCGAAGCCCTCAATGATGGCAAGATCTCATAACTTGCAGCTAAAGAAAGCATAGCAGGAAGATCACTCGGAGTGTTCACACCATTCTGATAAGGTGCCATAAAATCTGCGGCAGCAGCTGGAGCAATTATTTCATGTGTATCATTCTCAATATTCATATTGGCTTTGAACTCATACTTTGCAGCCAGATTCAACTTACCGAACTTAGCATCAATACCAATAATCGGTGTCAATCCCCAACCTGTCTGATCACAGTCCAGTTTAAGTTTCGCATCATTCAGCTGCTGCGATTTTTGCAATGCTGCCTGTTTTGCCTCATCTAAAGACATACCGCCAAGCATAAGTTGTTTTACGATCTCAGCACCCAACTGTTCTGCTACACCCTCTTTCAAATTGATATCAAGGAAACCTTTATAGCCACCCGTAAAATAATTCATACGTGCACCAGCAAAAACAGCGAAGTGCTCATTAATTTTATAGCTTGCTCCTAATTGAAAACCATAAATATACTGACGACCTTCCATAGCTGAATTGATAGTATATTGATTAGGAGTCAACATCCCCTGACCTATTGTATTTACCAGACTAATAGCAGCCGCATCAAACATAGGTAAGCCTTTATCAAATGAAGCTTTTCCGCCACCACCTACAATGGCAAAGCTACCGGAAAACGCCCAGTCACCTTTCTTATATACAGCATGTATGGAAGGAATAACGGGAGCAGAAGCCTTTCCTTCATACTTACGCACGGTAGTTTGTCCATCCAAGGTCCATAAAGGACTTGTTGCAGCAATATCACGGGTTTGATATGCACTTTGAATTGTAAGTGCTACTTGAAGACCATCTTTGGGAAGAAATGCCAGTCCGGCAGGATTACTATAAACTCCATCAACATCGATGGAAGCGCCGCGGGCTAACATACGTAAGAAAGCAGCATTCTGATTCGTATTGGTTAGATAATCTCCGGCAAAAGTTGGAATTGAAACGATCAACATTGCAAGACCAATCAACGAAATTTTTCTCATCTAAATCTTTTTTAAAATTATTTCGGCGCAAAGATATAACAATATTGCACAGGGAGCATATATTTGTGCATTTATTTTCATTTACCCACCATTTTAATTGAAAAATTAAACTGTTTCTAATGAAACAATCTGTTTTTCGAATGATGGATTGATTAAACAAATTCACCTGTTCCAACGTTTAAATATTATATAATTTATAGAATAATATTATGGCCTATACAATTGCATTTTTCGGCACAAAGCCTTATGATGAGTCCTCTTTCAATGACAAAAACAAAGAGTTCGGGTTTGAGATACGCTACTACAAAGGGCATCTGAATAAAAACAACGTACTACTGACACAAGGAGTGGATGCTGTCTGTATCTTTGTGAACGACGTTGCCGACGCAGAAGTAATCCGTGTGATGGCAGCCAACGGAGTAAAACTATTGGCACTACGCTGTGCCGGATTTAATAATGTAGATTTAGATGCTGCCGCCGCTGCCGGAATTACCGTAGTACGGGTTCCTGCCTACTCTCCTTATGCCGTTGCAGAGTACACCGTAGCTCTTATGTTATCGCTAAACCGGAAAATTCCCCGTGCTTCCTGGCGTACCAAGGACGGCAATTTCTCCCTGCACGGCCTGATGGGATTCGACATGCATGGAAAAACAGCAGGCATCATCGGCACAGGAAAAATAGCGAAAATACTGATTCACATCTTAAAAGGGTTTGGAATGAACGTATTGGCTTACGACCTCTATCCGGACCATAACTTCGCCCGTGAAGAACAAATAGTTTATACTTCATTGGACGAACTATATCACAATTCGGATATCATCTCCTTACATTGCCCGCTCACCGAAGCGACCAAATACCTGATTAATGACTACTCTATCAGCAAAATGAAAGACGGAGTAATGATTATCAATACCGGCCGTGGACAGCTGATTCATACCAACGCACTGATCGAAGGATTGAAGAACAAAAAAATAGGTTCTGCAGGACTGGACGTATATGAGGAAGAAAGTGAATACTTCTACGAAGATCAATCCGACCGTATTATCGACGATGATGTACTTGCCCGTTTGCTTTCATTCAACAATGTAATCGTCACTTCTCATCAAGCTTTTTTCACACATGAAGCGATGGAGAATATTGCTGCGACTACCCTGCAAAACATAAAAGATTTTATCAAACATAAGCCTTTGCTAAATGAAGTGAAGAAATAAAACTTTTAAGCTCCTTTCTTTGTTTACAAAACATATAAACAAATAAGAGAAAGGACAGATTTTATGAAAAAAGTAATACATAAAGCAGATACAAGAGGACATTCCCAGTATGACTGGTTGGATAGTTACCATACTTTTAGTTTTGACGAATACTTCGACTCCAATCGTATCAACTTCGGTGCCCTTCGCGTATTGAATGATGATAAGGTTGCACCCGGAGAAGGTTTTCAGACTCACCCGCATAAGAATATGGAAATCATCTCCATCCCTCTGAAAGGACATCTGCAACATGGAGACAGCAAGAAGAACAGCCGCATCATTACTGTTGGAGAAATTCAGACAATGAGTGCCGGAACGGGAATCTTCCACAGTGAAGTGAATGCAAGCCCTGTAGAACCGGTAGAATTCCTGCAGATCTGGATTATGCCGAGAGAACGGAACACCCGTCCCGTTTACCAGGATTTCAGCATTGCAGAGCTGGAACGTCCGAATGAACTGGCAGTCATCGTATCTCCCGACGGCAGTACACCTGCTTCCCTTTTACAAGACACCTGGTTCTCAATCGGTAAAGTTGAAGCCGGAAAGAAACTAGGTTATCATATGCATCAAAGTCATGCAGGCGTCTATATTTTCCTCATTGAGGGAGAAATTGTAGTAGACGGCGAAGTGTTGAAACGCCGCGATGGTATGGGTGTTTACGATACCAACAGTTTCGAACTGGAGACACTGAAAGATTCACATATCCTATTAATAGAAGTACCTATGTGATTCCATCATTAGAAATTAAGAACTAAAAACAGCCAGATAATCTTATGGCGAAATTAAACATAGCAGATATCCGACAGGAATATACGAAAGGCGGGTTGCGGGAAAGTGAACTTCCCGGCGACCCGCTTTCGCTTTTCAATCGTTGGCTACAAGAAGCAATTGAGGCAGAGGTGGACGAACCGACTGCAGTCATTGTAGGAACCGTATCTCCCGAAGGGAGACCGTCTACCCGTACCGTATTATTAAAAGGGCTCCATGATGGAAAATTTGTCTTTTATACCAATTACGAAAGCCGTAAAGGCAGGCAATTGGCACAAAATCCGTATATCTCCCTCTCTTTTGTGTGGCACGCCCTCGAAAGACAAATACATATAGAGGGAATAGCGACGAAAGTTCCTCCGGAAGAATCGGATGAATATTTCCGGAAACGTCCTTATAAAAGCCGGGTCGGTGCACGAATTTCTCCCCAAAGTCAACCTATAATAAGCAGAATGCAATTAATACGGTCTTTTGTCAGGGAGGCAGCCCGGTGGATCGGTAAAGAAGTGGAAAGACCTGATAATTGGGGCGGATACGCCGTTACCCCCACAAGGATTGAATTCTGGCAAGGACGTCCCAACCGCCTGCACGACCGTTTTCTATATACCCTGCAACCGGACAGGGAATGGAAAATCAGTCGTCTTGCTCCTTGATTTCGTCGATTTTTCTTGGCAACTCCAACTAGAATACGTAATATTGCAACTATAAAATAGTCAGCTTATGACACTGGATTATATTTATCACAGCGGTTTCGCCATCGAAATGGAAGGTGTAACCGTTATCATCGATTACTACAAAGATTCTTCCGAAACGGAACATAACCGGGGAATCGTACATGATTATCTCCTGAAAAGGCCGGGTAAGCTATATGTATTGGCCACCCATTTCCATCCCGACCACTTTAACCGTGAGATATTGACCTGGAAAGAACAACGCCCCGACATTCAATATATTTTCTCCAAAGATATCTTGAAATCCCATCGTGCCAAAGCCGAAGATGCTTTCTATATTAAAAAAGGAGAAACATACGAAGACGAGACAATTCGTATCGATGCTTTCGGCTCAACGGATGTCGGCAGTTCGTTCCTGCTTCACCTGCAAGATTGGAGTATTTTCCATGCCGGCGACTTGAACAACTGGCATTGGAGTGAGGAATCTACTGAAGAAGAGATCCGAAAAGCCAATGGTGATTTCCTTGCAGAAGTTAAATATTTAAAAGAAAAAGCGCCAAACATCGATTTAGTACTATTCCCGGTGGATCGGAGAATGGGAAAAGATTACATGAAAGGGGCAAAACAGTTCATCGAACAAATAAAAACTACTATATTTGTGCCCATGCACTTCAGTGAAGATTATGAGGGGGGAAATGCGCTTCGTAGTTTTGCTGAAAATGCCGGATGCCGTTTTATCAGCATCACCCATCGGGGCGAAAGTTTTGAGATTACCAAATAAACACATGATAATTATGAATAAATTTACGATTCTGTTTCTTACCCTGTTCCTTGCATTGCCGATGGCGATGAAGGCAGATTCTGCAAAAGAGAAGAAAGACGACACCAGGTACCTTGTAGGAGCTGTTCCTGAAGTAGATGGTAAAGTAGTATTTTCCAAAGAATTCCAGATTCCCGGAATGAGTCAGGCACAAATCTACGACACAATGACAAAGTGGATGGACGAACGTCTGAAAGAAAATAAAAATATTGATAGCCGCATTGTTTTCTCTGACGAAGCAAAGGGGACAATTGCCGGTGTTGGAGAAGAATGGATTGTTTTCAGTTCAAGCGCCCTTTCATTAGACCGTACACTGGTCAACTATCAGATTACCGTTACCTGTAAACCCGGCAACTGCTTGGTAGAGCTTGAGAAAATCCGTTTCACTTACCGTGAAACAGAAAAATACAAAGCAGAAGAATGGATCACTGATAAATATGCGCTCAATAAAGCAAAGACCAAATTAGTGCGCGGCTTAGCTAAATGGCGTAGAAAAACTGTAGATTTCGCAGATGATATGTTTATGGATGTAGCAGTAGCTTTCGGAGCACCTGATACTCGTCCGAAGACAGAGAAAAAGAAAAAAGAAGAAGAGCAACAAAAAACATCTGTTGTGGCCGCTGCCGGTCCGATCATTATCGGTCAGGGAGGTAAAGTTACCACTACCGAATCTGCTCAAACCACCATTCCTGCGGCTACTTTGACTCCTGCCACTCCGGCTACCAAAGTTGCATCCGACGCATCCGGTTATACAGAAATTGATTTGAAACAAATTCCGGGCGAAGTATATGCTTTAATGGGAAGTGGCAAATTAGTGATCAGCATCGGAAAAGATGAGTTCAACATGACCAATATGACTGCAAATGCAGGTGGTGCATTGGGTTATCAATCAGGAAAAGCTGTTGCATATTGCACACTTTCACCCGATCAACCTTATGACGCAATAGAAAAGGCAGACAGCTATACACTAAAATTGTATGCTCCGAACCAAACAACTCCTTCAGCTGTTATCGAATGTAAGAAGATGCCTTCACAGACAACTCCGCAAGCCGGACAACCCCGTACCTATGTTGGAGAAATTGTGAAACTCTTAATGAAAAAATAAGGAAAATTGCAACAATGGAAATAAAAAGTAAATTTGACCATTTTAATATCAACGTTACAAATCTGAAGCGGAGTATCGCTTTTTATGAGAAAGCACTCGGCTTAAAAGAACATCATCGGAAAGAAGCATCCGACGGTTCATTCACACTGGTTTACCTGACAGATAATGAAACAGGTTTCCTATTGGAATTGACATGGCTCAAAGATCATACTGCTCCATACGAACTGGGGGAAAACGAAAGTCACCTCTGTTTTCGTGTAGCCGGTGATTACGATGCAATCAGGGCCTATCACAAAGAAATGAATTGTGTATGTTTTGAGAATACTGCCATGGGGCTTTATTTTATTAACGACCCGGATGATTACTGGATTGAAATACTTCCACAGAAGTGATTTTATATAAAAAGGTGGGGCAGGATAATTATCCTGCCCCACCTTTTTATATAGAGAACGCTGTTTCTAAAAAACAAAGGATAGCCCTAAAATTGCCGACATTATAAAAAAACTACCAAGAACAAAATGGCTAATAAACAGCCTCATTATTTGCATGCTTGGCAACACAAACATATCATCTTTCTTATTTTTATCATACAATATGACAACCTTATCACCTACATGATACTGTTTTGGATAAAGATAAACATGACTTTCCCTTTCACTCTTTGGAGCAGAAGGAAGAAATTGGCAACATACCTCTTTTTCTCCCTCCAATTTATATTTTATTTTTGGTATACATACATCAGTAATATTCACACCATCAGACTTTAGTATCTCTATATCCACTACCTTCCCATATGTTTTCTTGCTATACGCTTTTATTATCTTGCAATGAATTATCCACAAGATTCCCATTTGCAGAACAAGAAAAGCACCTCGCAATAGAAGTATAACAGCAACTATACAAACTATTATATTTATAAACATATTTTTATTTTTTATGTCGACTAGCTCTTTTCTTCCGGATATCTGCTTTCATCTTCGCTGCACCCGAACCATGCTGACCACGAATATACGTCGCTTTTTTCGCTTTCGTTTTCACCTTTTCCTCTTCTTTGGGCTTATCTTTCTTACCTTTAAAAACGATGCCACCCATGATTGCTTCTTCTATACTCATATAATCATTTATTAGTATTCAATATTTCCGATGGCA
This sequence comes from Bacteroides sp. BFG-637, assembly GCF_024793605.1. Lineage (NCBI taxonomy): Bacteria > Pseudomonadati > Bacteroidota > Bacteroidia > Bacteroidales > Bacteroidaceae > Bacteroides > Bacteroides sp. BFG-637. The sequence goes on from NZ_JANUPD010000002.1 coordinate 5,932,118, forward strand.
AAGATAACCCTTTTCTGCGGATTTATTTATCTTTGCAAAGTTAACAATCGTAACCACCAATGGCAACAACAATTCTTTCTGCAGAAAAGGACCCGATGGGAGCCGCTATTTCTGACTATTTCAACCATCACAGAGCTGATCGTTTGCGGGTATTTTCTTCTCAATTCGAAGAAGATGAAATTCCCGTCAAAGAACTGTTTCGTAATATACAGTCTATGCCTATACTAGAGCGTACCGCCCTGCAAATGGCTACCGGACGGATTTTGGATGTAGGTGCCGGAAGTGGTTGCCATGCGCTGGCACTTCAGGAAATGGAAAAAAACGTATGCGCCATTGACATTTCTCCCTTATCTGTCGAAGTAATGAAACAACGCGGAGTGAACGATCCCCGCCTCATCAACCTTTTTGATGAAACATTTTCCGAAACATTCGATACGATCCTAATGCTCATGAATGGTTCCGGAATTATCGGACGGCTGAATAATATGCCCGTTTTTTTCCAACGGATGAAACGTATTCTCCGCCCTGGTGGATGCATACTTATGGATTCCAGTGATTTGCGTTATCTTTTTGAAGAGGAAGACGGTAGCATAGTCATCGACCTTGCCGGAGATTATTACGGAGAGATTGACTTCCAAATGCAGTATAAAGATGTAGAAGGAGACACATTCGACTGGTTATATGTAGATTTCCAGACTCTTAGCTTATATGCTTCCGAATGTGGTTTTAAGGCAGAATTGATAAAAGAAGGAAAGCATTACGATTATCTGGTCAAACTTAGCATTGCTTGAAAATACATCATCATATAGTGACGGTATGCACTCCGGATAGCGTCACTATATAACCAAAATAGTAACGCCATCACATCAGGATAGCGTTACTATTTTTATATACTCATACCTGTTCCGTTAGGAACATCTGATGAGGGTTTTCTTTTATTTCAGCATTTCATTAATTGCCTGCACAAGAGAAGCAAACTCTTCCTCATTATATAAACGAGTCAGCTTTACAATTTTCCCTTCCTTATCAATCAACACGTTTCTCGTTATTCCGGATTCACGTAATGCATATTTCGCAAAAATATCAGCTCCCGGATCCAGTCCTAACGGATAAGTGACTCCGGTAGATTTAGCAAAAGCCAGTACTTTGTCAAGCGGTTCGTCACGGTCAATGCCAATCAGAGCAAAGTCTGCATTATTTTTATGCTTCAACCAAATATCCTTCTCGATAAACGGCATTTCTTTACGGCAAACTCCACACCAGCTTGCTGTGAACTGCAACATGACTACTTTACCACGAAGGGAAGATAAACTCACTTGTTTCCCATCTGTCAAGGTAATCGTGAAATCCGGAGCCATCTCTCCTACCCGGACAATATATCCTGTACTATCTGCCTGAACAGATTTTGCATCCGTAGCTACTTCTACACTATCTGTTGCAACTTCAACATTCGCCGTTCCTTTCTTCTGTCCGGAACAAGCCCACATACCTATGGCTAAAAGCGCCATACTACATACATTCATAATTTTCATTTTCATCTAATCATTGGTAACTTTGCAAATATAAAAAAAGTATGCGATGTATTTGCATTTTTAAAAGAAATTCATACCTTTGCACCCGCAAAAGAAAAACGCCTCTTTAGCTCAGTTGGCCAGAGCACGTGATTTGTAATCTCGGGGTCGTTGGTTCGAATCCGACAAGAGGCTCTCCAGAATGAATGCTGTTTATCACATCAGATAAGCAGCATTTTTTTATTAATTACCGTTACATTTCAAGTAGCAAGTCCGGGTACACGTTGAAAAAAAGCGTTTATCGGTGCATCGTAAATAAACTTATCCAAAGCTTGCGCCCCTATTTGCGTCCTCTTCAAAAACAAAAAACTCCGAAACCCTTTATTATAAGTAGTTTCGGAGCTTTGCTTGAGGTTCCTGGCGGATTCGAACCGCCGTACACGGTTTTGCAGACCGCTGACTAAGCCACTCATCCAAGGAACCATTATTTCTCGTTTGCGGTTGCAAAGGTAGTACAAATTTTGAAACTACCAACTATCCGCAGCAATTTTTCTTTGTACTTTTTTTCTTTACATCACACTCTCCGCGTTTCTTGTCCATCATATCCTTTAGTTCACAGCCACTTACACAGCTATCGCAAGGATTCTGATTTTCTCGCGTACGACGAAAAAAAAGAAATATTCCATATATAACGCGGGCAATACAGAGTACAACCAGTACTCCGACTACCCAATCTTGCCAATTATTCATACAAACAGTCCTCCAATCTGATAAACAGCAAATGATACAAGCCAAGCCAAGCCCGTTGTGTAACAAGCAGCAAAGAGCGCCCATTTCCAACTACCCGATTCCTGTTTTATAGCCGCTATCGCCGCAATACACGGAAAGTAAATCAATACAAACAACATATAACAGAAAGCAACCAATGGAGTAATCGGAATTCGTTCTGCCAAACTTACCGAATCAGCATCCGGATCATCTGCATATAAGACACCTAATGTACTTACTACCAACTCTTTCGCTCCCACACCGGAAAGCAAGCCAATACCTAGTTTCCAATCAAATCCCAGTGGTTTTATAACCGGCTCTATGCCACGCCCCAACTGGCCGATATAAGAATTTTCCTGCTGTTCAGCAGCCGTTTCATAAGCATCATGATTCGGATAATATCCCAGGAACCAGATTATAATAGAAGCAATCATAATAATTCCTCCCATCTTTTTCAAATACTGCGCTCCCTTTTCCCATGTGTGACGGAAGATCGATTTCGCTGTCGGCATCCGGTAAGGTGGAAGCTCCATCACAAATGGAGTATCATCACCTTTCACCAAAAACTTGCTAAATAAGCGGGCCATTACCACAGCCAATACAATACCAATCACATAAATACTTAACAACACCAGACTTGCATTGTTCGGGAAGAAAGCACCCACCAACAATAAATAAATCGGCAGACGCGCACTACAAGACATCAAAGGATTCACCAACATTGTAATAAGGCGGCTCTTCCGGTTCTCAATAGTACGGGAAGCTATAATAGCAGGCACATTGCACCCAAATCCCATAATCAAAGGTATGAATGATTTTCCGTGCAATCCCATTTTATGCATGATCTTATCCATGATAAAAGCCGCACGAGCCATATAACCCGAATCTTCCATAAGAGAAATGCAGAAATACAAAATCAAGATATTCGGCAAAAAGACAATAACCGCTCCTACCCCACCAATAATTCCATCAATCAGCAAATCTTTAAATGGACCTTCTACCATATTATTGCGCAACAAGTCACCAATCTGCTCAACAACCCATTCAATCCCCATCATCGGATATTCTCCAATGACAAACGTACCTTCAAACATCAGATACATAAAAAGGAAAAAAATAGGGAAATCCCCAAACACGATGAGTTACGATCGAATCCAGCACTTTCGTTGTCTGCGCCTGCTCCAAGTGATTATCTGTGAATGTCTCTTTCAGTGCACCGCTGATAAATCCATATTTAGCATCCGTAATAGCCGATTCACAATCCTCATTCATTGTGTCCTGAACACGCTTCGACATCTTGTCACGGACATGGAATATCTCATCCGCATTTGGCAATGTGCGCACAATACGTTCAATATCAGGATCATTCTCCAACAATTTAATGGAAAGGAAACGGGTAGAATATTTATGCCGGATAAATTCGTTCTTAGACACTTCACTTTTTACAGCCTCAATCGCTTTTTCGATATCAGGTCCATGATTAATATGAATATGTCGGAAGACACGTCCCGTCTTTTTGTGTTCACGCACATAATCTTCCAAATGCTCTTCCTCATGTTTCTTGCGATCCACCAAGGAGTCATGCCATTCAGTCAAATCCTTAAGAACTTCCGGATTCATATTTCCCTGTTTGTCGAAGAAGTCTACTCCTTCATACAGATTGATAACAACATGAAACAAGGTGTCCAATCCACGATTTTTCTTACTGACAGTAGGCAACATCGGCACCCCGAACAACTTGCTCAACAGATGATAATCCAAGGTATTTCCACTGGCTTCCAACTCATCATAAATATTCAGAGCTACTACCATGCGGACATTCATATCTATCAATTGGGTAGTCAGATATAAGTTTCGCTCCAGATTGGAGGAATCGACCACATTAATAATCACGTCCGGAGTTTCATCGATAATATGACGACGGACATAGATTTCTTCCGGCGTATAAGCAGACAAAGAATAAGTTCCCGGCAAATCGACAATACGGAAATGATAGCCTTCGAAATCAAAATAACCTTCTTTGGCATCCACGGTTACACCGCTGTAGTTTCCGACATGCTCATGAGCACCGGATGCAAGATTAAACAGAGAAGTCTTGCCACTGTTCGGGTTTCCGACCAAAGCAACATTGATGGTACGGCGTTTACCTAACGCCAACCGTTTCATATCTTCTTCTTTTACTGAAAGGTCTTCAGGCAATCCTTCATGATAAACGGTCTTTTCGGCCAGCTTCTTTGCTTCCTCCTCGCTGATCACTTCGATCATTTCAGCTTCCTGACGACGAAGAGAAATTTCATAACCTAAAACTTTATATTTTATGGGATCTTTTAGCGGGGCATTCAACAGCACTTCAACCGTTTTACCTTTAATAAAGCCCATCTCCACAATACGTTTACGAAAACCACCGTGCCCCAATACCTTTACAATAACACCTTTTTCTCCTGTTTTTAATTCGGACAAACGCATAACTCTCAAAATTTTTGGCAAAGATAATTCATAACTTCGGAGCATGCAAATTATTTAGAATGTTTTTAAATAGCAGCCTTTTTCATCCTCTAAAAGATTCAGAAAAAATAAAAAAACTTATTGATAAACTCGTATCTTTGCAGGCATGATACAACAACGCGTTACAAAATATATAGAAAAGGAACATTTGTTCTCACCGGATGATAAAATCCTGATCGCATTGAGTGGTGGTGCCGACTCGGTAGCATTGCTATATATTCTGCATACAGCAGGTTATCATTGCGAAGCCGCACATTGTAATTTCCACTTGCGAGGCAAAGAGTCAGACCGGGACGAGTTATTTGTCCGCCAACTTTGCGAAAGAATGGAAATCCATTTACATACCATTGATTTCAACACGACCCAATATGCAACGGAAAAACATATTTCGATTGAAATGGCCGCACGGGAACTCCGCTACCAATGGTTCGAGAAAATTAGAAAAGAATGTCAGGCAGATGTTATCGCTGTGGCCCATCACCAAGATGATAGCATAGAAACTATACTACTTAACCTGATTCGGGGAACAGGAATTACCGGTCTGTTAGGAATCCGCCCCCGTAATGGAGCCATCGTACGCCCTCTGCTTTGCATCAACCGGGAAGAAATAATTCGTTACCTGCAAAACATCGGACAAGATTATGTGACAGACAGCACCAATCTGGAAGACGAATATACCCGTAATAAAATCCGGCTCAACCTCCTTCCCCTCATGCAGGAAATTAATCCGTCAGTCAAAAACACTCTGATAGATACGAGTAATTATCTGAATGATGTAGCCACTATATATAATAAATGTATAGAGGCGACTAAAAAGAAAATCATTACAGCAGAAGGTGTCCGAATCAGTGATTTGGTTAAGGAACCGGCACCCGAAGCTATCTTATTCGAAGTCCTGCATCCTCTAGGATTCAATTCCGCACAAATCAAAGATATCGCCCATTCGCTTCATAGCCAACCGGGCAAGCAATTCTGCAGCAAAGAATGGAGAGTGATAAAAGACAGAGAATTCTTATTAATAGAAACCATTGAATCTGAAAATGAGGTTCTTCCTCCTTTTCAAATCATCAAAGAGGAAAGAGAGTACACCCCGGATTTTCTCATTCCACGTGAAAAGGAAATAGCCTGTTTTGATGCCGACAAACTGAATGGAGAAATTCATTACCGGAAATGGCAACCGGGAGACACTTTTATCCCTTTTGGAATGAAAGGAAAGAAAAAAATAAGCGATTATCTGACCGACCGCAAATTTTCTATCAGCCAAAAAGAACGCCAATGGGTACTCTGCTGTGGAGAACACATCGCATGGCTGATAGGCGAACGAACAGACAACCGCTTTCGTATTGATGAAACGACCAAGCGCGTCGTGATCTACAAAATAGTTTGAGGCAACTTCTGTTTCTTGAAGCAATCTGACAACAAAACTGCAAAAGGGGTATCATATACCCTTGCTTTCCTAACGCAAGCTTTTACACAGGCGCAACATTTAATACATTTAGCCTCATCCGTATGTAGCTCGTCCCCTTTCGTTATAGCCCCTGCCGGACAACGGACCACACACAACCCGCAATGGGTACACAAATTCTCATCTTCCACCCAAGGAGCCCGGGGAAGCGGTGTCCCACTTTTACGTAACTTGATGACTTTCCTCAAAAAACGGAACAAAGGAAAAAATGGCTGACTCGGACGCTTGATAGCACGTACATCCACCGGATAAAGGGTATCCATGCTATCAGCTGTCTGTATTTTTTCCATGATTTTCTTCCCAAACTCCACCGCAAAGGCTAAATCCGTTTCATCAGGACGTCCCATTGCAATCGGATATTTGTCGGTACTATATGAATGTTCTCCAATAAAAGTTGCCCCGGCTATTACTTTAAATCCATGAGGAATAGCAAAAGCATCCAGTTCCATTAAAGCTTTTTCATAAGCACGATTTCCATAAACCACTACCAAAACGGTAGGAGTATCCACTCCACGGATATACTGCAAACGCTCCATTGCCAGAGGAGCGACATGTCCTCCATACACAGGCACTACAATAATAGCCAAAGAAGATGTAGGAATCACAATTTCATCTGCAATCTGCTGTGTCACATTGATAGGAAAAATATTTTTTATGCCCGCTCCGTGAACAATCGCCTCCGCAACTTGTTTAGATGTGTGTGTAGGCGAAAAATAAATTAAATGAGCTTCATTTACTGTCATACTATTTTCTTTTATGTAGCAAAGATACACTTTTACGTGGAAAAAAATGTTTGATTGTTCATGAAACCAAAAAAAATTATTATCTTTGCCCCGTTGAAACATTCTACGATTCAACATATACATCCCTAATTCAGAATAAAAAACAAAACGTATGCTCGCATATCTGTAGCCATGAGCTGTAGTAATGCTGTCCATAATTCAGCAAAAAAAGAAATATTAATAACTTACCATACTATATGTATAACATTATCCAATTAAACGACAAAAATCTGTCGGAACTTCAAGTTATTGCCAAAGAGTTAGGCATAAAAAAAGCAGACTCATACAAAAAAGAAGACCTTGTTTATAAAATACTCGATGAACAGGCCATTGTAGGAGCTACAAAAAAAGTTGCCGCAGATAAACTAAAAGAAGAACGCAAAAATGAAGAACAAAAGAAAAAGCGTTCACGGGTAGCTCCTACCAAAAAAGAAGACAAGGTGGTTTCCGCAACAAAGAGTGGAGAGGCTAACAAGACAAAAGAGCCCACTCCTGTAAAAGCGGCACCACAACCTTCCCAAAAAGAAGAGAGTACAAACAAAGAAAAAGAAACTGTTGTTGTAGAAGCTAAAGCAGAAAACACAGCTACTCCCAAGCGTAAAGTAGGCCGTCCTCGTAAGAACTCTGACGCAGAAGAGAAAAAAGAAGTAGAAAATGCAAAACCGGCAGCACCCAAAGTAGTGGAGTCTAAGCCTGTTGTTGCAGAGAAAGCTACTGGTACTGAGGAAAAAACGGCTCCGGTACAACAGCAAACAGCCGAGAAGAAAGCAAAAAACAAACCTGCATCAGAAGCGAATAAGCCTGTTGCAGAAACAAATAAACCGGCTGCAGAACCTAACAATCCTGTTGTAGAGAAAAAGGTTATAGATAAACCACAAAAGAAAGCTGCCCCCGTTATCGACGAGGAAAGTAATATCCTGTCCAACGTTGACGACGATGATTTTATTCCAATCGAAGATCTGCCTTCTGAAAAAATAGAGCTTCCTACCGAACTATTCGGAAAATTCGAAGCTACCAAAACAGAATCAGCACAGACAGCACCGGAACAATCATCTCATCCTCAACAGCAACAACAATCTCAACAGCAGCAATCCCAGCAGCAACGTCCGCGTATTGTTCGCCCACGCGACAATAACAACGGCAATAATAATGCTACTAACAATGGCAATAACGCCAATAATAATAGCAATAATAATTTCCAGCGTAACAACAATAACCAGAATCAGGCTCAGATTCCAAATCAAAATCAGAACCAAAACCAACAACGCTTACCGATGCCACGTGCCGCTCAGCAGAACAATGCGGGTGAAAATCTTCCGGTACAACAACAGCAGCAGGAACGCAAGGTTATTGAACGCGAAAAGCCTTATGAATTCGATGATATTCTCAACGGAGTAGGCGTTCTGGAAATTATGCAGGATGGATACGGATTCCTCCGTTCTTCCGACTATAACTACCTTTCTTCTCCGGACGATATTTATGTATCACAGTCTCAAATCAAACTATTTGGTCTGAAAACCGGCGATGTAGTAGAAGGAGTTATCCGTCCACCCAAAGAAGGAGAAAAATATTTCCCATTGGTAAAGGTTTCGAAAATCAACGGACGTGACGCAGCTTTCGTTCGCGACCGTGTTCCTTTCGAACATCTGACACCTCTCTTTCCGGATGAAAAGTTCAAACTTTGCAAAGGCGGTTATTCAGACTCTATGTCTGCCCGTGTTGTCGATCTTTTCGCTCCTATCGGTAAAGGTCAGCGTGCATTGATCGTTGCCCAGCCAAAGACAGGTAAGACCATCTTAATGAAAGATATAGCTAATGCTATCGCAGCCAACCACCCGGAAGTTTACATGATTATGTTGCTGATTGACGAACGCCCGGAAGAAGTAACTGACATGGCTCGCAGTGTTAATGCAGAAGTAATCGCTTCTACTTTTGACGAACCGGCAGAACGTCACGTAAAAATTGCAGGTATCGTATTGGAAAAGGCAAAACGTCTGGTAGAATGCGGTCACGACGTAGTTATCTTCCTTGATTCTATCACTCGTCTGGCTCGTGCATACAATACAGTATCTCCTGCATCCGGAAAAGTTCTTTCTGGTGGTGTGGATGCAAATGCACTTCATAAACCAAAACGCTTCTTCGGTGCTGCCCGTAATATTGAAAACGGCGGTTCACTGACCATTATTGCTACCGCACTGATCGATACCGGTTCTAAAATGGACGAAGTTATCTTCGAAGAATTTAAGGGTACAGGTAACATGGAGTTGCAGCTCGACCGCAACCTGTCCAACAAACGTATCTTCCCGGCAGTCAACATTACCGCATCCAGCACTCGTCGCGACGACCTGTTGCTTGATAAAACAACCCTTGACCGCATGTGGATATTACGCAAATATCTTGCCGACATGAATCCGATCGAAGCAATGGACTTCGTTAAAGACCGTCTGGAAAAAACCAGAGACAACGACGAATTCCTGATGAGTATGAACAGCTAATCAACAGCAAACTTATAAATGAACGGTGAACAAACTGCGCCATAACAAGTGCAGTTTATTCACCGTTTTCTTTTTCAGTAACCCGTTTTATGACTCATCACCTGCCGTTTATCACTTATCATTCAACTCCCATCACCGATAGTTCCCCCTAACGGCCAGCCAACCTTTCATTTTTGTACAAAATACTTTCATTTGCGTCCAAAACCACTACCTCACCCTTTTTTACGTTTCCTTTTTTCCTATTTTTGCTTCCAAATCAAATATTACTTAATTCTAACCAGTAATGAAAACTATTTATCCATTCATGGGATTAGCCCTGTGCAGCGTGACAGCACAGGCTCAAGAAAAGCCCAATTTCCTGATTATTCAGTGCGACCATCTTACACAACGTGTTGTGGGAGCTTACGGACAAACACAAGGCTGTACCCTCCCTATTGATGAAGTCGCTTCACGAGGAGTTATCTTCTCCAATGCTTATGTAGGTTGCCCTCTCAGCCAACCCTCACGTGCTGCTTTATGGAGTGGCATGATGCCTCATCAAACCAATGTACGCTCCAACTCCAGCGAACCTATCAACTCACGTATTCCCGAAAACATACCGACATTAGGAAGCCTTTTCTCTGAAAACGGTTATGAAGCCGTACACTTCGGAAAAACACACGACATGGGTTCACTTAGAGGATTCAAGCATAAAGAACCGGTAGCCAAGCCATTCACCGATCCGGAATTCCCGGTTAATAACGACAGTTTCCTGGACGTAGGAACATGTGAAGACGCTGTTGCTTATCTAAGTAATCCGCCGGAAGAACCATTCATCTGTATTGCCGATTTTCAGAACCCTCACAATATCTGCGGATTTGTAGGAGCAAACGAAGGAATACATACCGACCGCGCCATCAGTGGAACCCTTCCGGAGCTACCGGCCAATTTCGATGTAGAAGACTGGAGCAATATCCCTAAACCAGTGCAATACATCTGCTGCAGCCATCGCCGCATGACCCAGGCCGCTCATTGGAATGAAGAGAATTACCGTCATTACATTGCCGCTTTCCAACACTATACCAAGATGGTTTCCAAGCAAGTAGACAGCGTATTGAAAGCCCTCTACTCCACTCCTGCCGGAAAAAACACAATCGTTATTATCATGGCTGACCATGGTGATGGAATGGCTTCACACCGCATGGTGACCAAGCACATCAGTTTCTATGATGAAATGACCAACGTACCGTTTATCTTTGCAGGTCCTGGCATCAAACAACAGAAAAAGCCCGTAGACCAAGTATTGACACAGCCTACGTTAGATCTTCTGCCTACCCTTTGTGATTTGGCAGGAATTCCCGTTCCGGCCGAAAAACCGGGAATCAGCCTTGCACCTATATTAAAAGGGGAGAAACAGAAAAAAACTCACCCTTATGTAGTTTCCGAATGGCATAGCGAATATGAATATGTCGTTACTCCCGGACGTATGGTACGCGGAACGAGATACAAGTACACTCACTATCTGGAAGGTAACGGAGAAGAGCTATATGATATGAAAAAGGATCCGGGAGAACGCAAGAATCTCGCCAAAGACCCTAAATACAGTAAGGTTCTCGCCGAACACCGTGCCATGCTTGATGATTACATCGCCCGCACCAAAGATGATTACCGGAGTTTGAAAGTAGATGCCGATCCACGATGCAGAAACCATACTCCCGGCTACCCCAACCACGAGGGCCCTGGGGCACGAGAGATACTCAAAAGAAAATAAATTATAAAAAAGAGTGAAGATTTCTTTGTAATCTTCACTCTTTTTAGTTCTTTTGCAGATAAACTTACAAGCAAGCAATTCTTATATCAAGTGAAAAAATACAGACGTCATATAATTGCAATAGTCGTAACCGTATTAATATCGGTCACCTTATATGCAGCACGTACAAATTCAGATCGTCTTTCTTTATTACAACCTTTACTTGAATATAATCATCCATTCAGTCCGGACATCCCTATCGACAGCATCATTGCCTGGGAAAAACTTTTAGAACCGGAATTACAAAAGAAACAACAATATCCACTCCTATTTCAAATAAATTTGCTGACCGTTCAGGCCTTGATAGCAGAAGGCAACATCAGTCTTGCCATCAATCAGGCCAACCAGATGTACCAGAAAGCCAAAGAAATGGATTATCCTCTGGGGACAGCACTCGCATTACACGCCATTGGAAATACTTATTTAAGTTCATCAACGCCACAAGCCGCCATCGAATCATACAGAGAAGCATTAGAAGTGATCCGGAAAATCCCTCATGCCAGCCAATATGTCAAAACAATTCTGCCCCAACTCATTCTGACCAAACTCAAATATCATCAAATGACAGATATAGAAGACAATATCCGGGAACTCGAATCTGTTACTGACAAAGGCGGGAATCCACAAGACGACTTTCATCTAGTTTACTGTCAGGCATTCTACCGTATTCAGACACACCATCTTCCCGAAGCATTAAACCACATACAGCAAGCCAAGCAAATCAGTCAGCAGCATCTGTACCCATATTTTCATTTAATGATTAAATACTTGTACTCTTGCTACTACACTGAATCTAAAGAGTACATTCAGGCATTAACCACACTTGATGAATTACTTTCGCATACGAAAACTACCAACTCATACACATCCTTACAAGTACAAAAGGATCGTGCCCACATACTTGCCCTGATGGGACAAGGCAAGGAAGCATGTGAAGCCTATGAAATATTCAATACGAACAAAGACTCTTTGGACGCAATGAATTATATTCGCCAAATCAACGAATTACACACCCTCTACCAAATAGACAAAAACGAACTGGACAACTTAAACAGACAGAAGACAATCCTTTTCTGGAGTTGGTTTACCATCCTATTCATTGTCATACTGATTGTATTTTTCATCCTTTTGGTCAAACGAGGGAATAAAAAACTGCGCCAATCACAACAGGAACTGGAAAAAGCGAAAAAGCAAGAAGAAAATTCCATCCGGGCAAAGAGCCTTTTCCTTTCCAACATGAGCCATGAAATTCGGACACCACTCAATGCGTTGTCCGGCTTCTCCTCTATCCTGACGGAAGAATCCATCGACAACGAGACCCGGAAACAGTGTAGCGATATTATTCAGCAAAATTCAGAACTGTTACTCAAGCTGATTAACGACGTAATCGACTTGTCCAGTCTCGAAGTGGGCAAGATGAAATTCAAATATGAGCGGTGTGATGCAGTAGCAATATGCAGAAATGTTATCGACATGGTTGAGAAAATAAAACAAACAAATGCAAACGTCCGTTTTTCAACCTCTCTCCATTCATTAGAACTGACGACAGACAATGCAAGGTTGCAACAATTATTAATCAACCTTCTCATCAACGCAACCAAATTTACTCCGCAAGGCTCCATCACCATGGAATTGGAAAAACAGACAGAAGATATAGCACTGTTTTCTGTGACCGACACCGGTTGCGGTATCTCTCCGGAGAATCAGAATAAAATATTCAACCGTTTTGAGAAACTAAATGAAAATGCTCAAGGCACAGGACTCGGCTTGTCTATCTGCCAACTCATTATCGAGCAGCTGGGCGGCAAAATATGGATTGACTCCAATTATAAGGAAGGAGCCCGTTTCCTGTTCACACACCCTATTTACCATGAGCAACCAGGAAAGGAGGAAGCAGAATGAAACAAGTCCTGCTCCTGTTCCTTCTATTATGCTGCGCCTTCACCGGAAAAGCCAGTACCGAGATTGTTTTGGAATCAGATAGCCTGATAAAGGTGTTGCAAACGTTACCATACGATACGACACGGCTGAATGTTCTTAATAAAATCATCAGAATAGAACAAAACAACCAGCAATGTATCCAATATTCAGATGTATTAATGAAAGAAGCATTGCAACTGAGAAACGACAGATACGCCGGTCTGGCCGCTTACTACCATATCTTATACTATTACAATCGTAATAATCAAGACAGTGTAGCGAAATGGCTCACCATAATGGAGCCTCATGCCCGGAAATCAGATTTATGGAATTACTTCTTTGATGCCAAACGTTTCCAGATAGACCTGTACACATTCAACGAACAATATGAACTTGCTATCAACGAATCTCAAAAGATGCAACAGCAAGCCTCCCAAAGGAATAGTAACCGGGGGAGTATAGCCGCCTATCAATGCCTGAGCAATGCATATATCGGCAGTCAGCGCTGGGATAAAGGAATAGAAGCACTGGAGACTGCCTACCAGCTACTCACCCCGACAGAAAATCCGGTGGTCCGTATCTCGGTATTATCACAGTTAGTATCCGTTGTCAAAGAAAAGAAGGATAATAAAAAACTACTCAAATATCTGCAGGAACTGGAAAACACCCTTCATAACCATATCAGTGCGAACCCATCTTTAAAAACGGGGTTTGCCGATGTATATCTGTTCAATGAACTGTTCTACAGCTATTATTACCTGAATACCCATCAGCCGCAACAAGCTTATGAACATCTTGTAAAATCTAAAGAATATCTGGATGAGAATACTTATTTCATGTATAAAGTACTCTATTTCGACACATTTGCCAAATATCACCAAGCAATTAGAGACTACCAACAGGCATCGGATTATATCGACACGACACTGACGATGTTGAAGAAAGACTTCACAAGCGACTATGCCGAACAGCTACTCGAAAAGGCCAGAATATGGAAACAGGCAGGGCAAAGCGAAAAAGCCATCCCTCTGTATGAGGAGGCACTCGCCATCAAAGACTCGACAGCCACTGTACTCTCAAACAATCAGATGGCACAGATACAGAGCAAATACAATATCGAAAAAACAGAACTGGATCAAAAAAGGGAAAACAACCGGCTCCAGCTCACCTATCTGATCTTTATATTTGTTATCCTGCTTCTGCTTTTTATCTTTATGGCGCGACTCTTTATGGTACGGAAAGCACTCAAATACGCAGAAAACGAAATCCGGAAAACAACAGAAAACGTGCGGAAAACCAATGAAATAAAAAATCGCTTCCTGTCCAACATGAGCTATAACATCCGTACCCCGCTCAACAATGTAGTCGGTTTCTCACAACTCATAGCCAGTGAACCCAACATAGACAAGGAAATAAGGCAAGAATACTCAAACATCATCCACAAAAGTTCGGAGAAGTTAATGAGACTTGTCAATGACGTTCTCGACTTATCCCGTTTGGAAGCCCAAATGATGAAGTTCCAGTTGCAAGACTATGATGCCACTACCCTATGTAAGGAAGCATGTTGCATGGCGCAGATGCAAAACGAGAAAACAGGTATCCAGATTGAGTTTTCCAGTGAAACAGACGCTCAAATCCATACCGATATAACACGACTGACGCAGGCCTTGCTTAGCGCACTGGTATACCCGCAAGAACACAGACAAGCACGAATCATCCGATTCACATTAAACCGGGATGAAGATATGCTCCGTTTCCGGATCACTAATTCACCTTTGGCAGACCATGCATTCGTATCACAGGAAACCATCATCCGGCATGATATAAACCTGTTATTGCTAAAACATTTCGGAGGAAACTATCTCGTCAACGATAAAACTCCCGAAGGTCCGGAAATTGTTTTCATCTACCCCATCGTTTCCGAATCGAAATAAAGCACTATCTTTGCAAAGTGTAAACTTAAACACTTAATTATGTACACCAACAAACAGATTTGGAGTGTCAGTTATCCGATACTACTAAGCTTGCTGGCACAAAATGTCATCAATGTCACCGACACAGCATTCCTCGGACACGTGAGTGAGGTAGCCCTTGGAGCATCGGCTATGGGCGGGTTATTCTATATATGCGTATTCACCATCGCATTCGGATTCAGTACCGGTTCGCAGATAGTCATAGCACGACGCAACGGTGAAGGACGCTATTCGGATGTCGGTCCCGTCATGATTCAAGGAGTCATGTTCCTGTTCGTGATGGCACTGCTGCTATTCGGATTCACCAAAGCATTCGGCGGAAACATCATGCGTTTGCTGGTTTCTTCAGAATCCATCTACGAGGGAACGATGGAGTTTCTGGACTGGCGTATTTACGGATTCTTTTTCTCGTTCATCAATGTCATGTTCCGGGCATTGTATATCGGCATTACACGCACTAAAGTACTAACGATCAATGCCATCGTCATGGCATTAACCAATGTAGTACTGGACTACGCATTAATTTTCGGAAAGTTCGGTTTGCCGGAAATGGGTATCAAGGGAGCGGCTATCGCCTCCGTACTGGCAGAAGCTTCCTCCATTCTCTTTTTCGTCATTTACACATACCTCACCGTCGATTTGAAGAAATATGGTCTGAACCGTCTGCGTACATTCGACCCGGCATTGCTGATGCGGATACTTAGTATCTCCTGTTTCACTATGCTGCAATATTTCCTGTCAATGGCTACCTGGTTCGTATTCTTCGTAGCCGTAGAACGGTTGGGACAACGGGAACTGGCGATTGCCAATATCGTCCGGAGTATCTACGTCGTACTGCTGATTCCGGTCAATGCATTGGCTACTACCACCAACAGTCTTGTCAGCAACGCCATCGGTGCGGGAGGTATCCAGCACGTGATGCCGCTCATCAATAAAATTGCCCGGTTCTCCTTTTTCATCATGCTGGGATTAGTAGCAGTATCAGCATTATTTCCAGAGTTCCTGCTCTCCATCTACACAAGTGAAGCGGCACTCATTACGGAATCCGTGCCCTCAGTATACGTTATTTGTTGCGCCATGCTTATCGCATCTGTAGCCAACGTGGTGTTCAACGGCATCTCCGGAACAGGAAATACACAAGCAGCCCTGTTGCTCGAAACAATTACAATCATCATCTACGGGTCCTACATAGTTTTCATCGGAATGTGGCTGAAAGCACCGATTGAAATCTGCTTTACAATTGAGATTGTGTATTATAGCTTACTGTTGATCACAAGTTATATTTATCTCAAAAAAGCAAAATGGCAAAATAAAAAGATATAAATACAAGAGATTTTTGTACATTTGCAAGCTCAAATAAAGAGTAGACGGAAAAGTCTCTCTTTTGCCCAAGTAAATTGTAATTAGTAATTCGTAATTAAATAACTATGTTCGATAATTTAAGTGAAAGACTAGAACGGTCATTCAAGATTCTGAAAGGTGAAGGCAAAATCACCGAAATCAACGTGGCGGAGACACTGAAAGACGTACGTAAAGCACTTCTCGACGCCGACGTAAACTACAAGGTTGCAAAGAATTTCACGGATACAGTGAAAGAAAAAGCGCTTGGCCAGAACGTTCTTACGGCTGTGAAGCCAAGCCAGTTGATGGTGAAGATCGTGCATGATGAACTTACACAGTTGATGGGTGGAGAGACAGCCGAGATCAATATCGACGCCCGTCCGGCAGTTATCCTGATGTCAGGTTTGCAGGGTTCGGGTAAGACCACTTTCTCCGGTAAACTGGCACGGATGCTGAAAACCAAGAAGAACCGTAAGCCATTATTGGTCGCTTGTGACGTTTACCGTCCGGCAGCTATCGAACAGTTGCGTGTATTGGCAGAACAGATTGAAGTACCGATGTACTGTGAACTGGACAGCAAGGATCCGGTAGAAATCGCACAACACGCCATTCAGGAAGCCAAAGCCAAAGGATACGATCTCGTTATCGTCGATACAGCCGGACGTCTGGCAGTAGACGAGCAAATGATGAACGAGATCGCCGCTATCAAAAAAGCAATCAACCCGGACGAAATTCTGTTCGTGGTAGACTCCATGACCGGTCAGGACGCTGTAAACACTGCTAAAGAATTCAACGAACGTCTGGACTTTAACGGTGTGGTACTGACCAAACTCGATGGTGATACCCGCGGTGGTGCGGCTCTTTCTATCCGTTCGGTAGTGAACAAACCGATTAAATTCGTAGGTACAGGTGAAAAACTGGAAGCAATCGACCAGTTCCACCCTGCCCGTATGGCCGACCGTATTCTCGGTATGGGTGACATCGTTTCATTGGTAGAACGTGCTCAGGAACAATACGATGAAGAAGAAGCCAAACGCTTACAGAAGAAAATTGCCAAAAACCAATTCGACTTCAACGACTTCCTTAGCCAGATTGCACAAATCAAAAAAATGGGTAATCTGAAAGACCTAGCTTCCATGATTCCGGGAGTAGGAAAAGCAATCAAAGACATTGATATTGATGACAATGCTTTCAAGAGCATCGAAGCCATTATTTATTCCATGACTCCGGCAGAACGTTCCAATCCGGAAATACTGAACGGTTCACGCCGTACGCGTATCGCCAAAGGTAGCGGAACGACTATCCAGGAAGTAAACCGCCTGCTGAAACAGTTCGACCAGACACGCAAAATGATGAAAATGGTGACTAGCAGCAAAATGGGTAAGATGATGCCTAAGATGAAAAAGTAATCATTCAATAGATCCAAATCTAATGATAAGTAAGAAGAGGGAGTTTCGGCTCCCTCTTTTTTTATACCACTCATCTCTTGACAAAAATTCCAATCCCTTTGGAGAGTTCAGTTATTTATTTTACTTTTGTCCATCACCAATAAATACTCTGAAAATATGACTCTGATAGACGGAAAAGCAATTTCCGAACAAGTAAAACAAGAGATTGCAGCCGAAGTAGCCGAAATGGTGGCTCATGGCGAAAAACGCCCGCACCTGGCCGCTATTCTTGTAGGACACGATGGTGGTAGCGAGACTTATGTAGCTGCCAAAGTAAAAGCCTGTGAAGTATGTGGATTCAAGTCTTCCCTCATCCGTTATGAAAGTGACGTGACCGAAGAAGAACTGCTTGCCAAAGTACGTGAACTGAACGAAGACAACGACGTGGACGGCTTTATCGTACAACTTCCCCTACCCAAACATATCTCCGAACAGAAAGTAATCGAAACAATTGATTACCGTAAAGACGTAGACGGTTTCCACCCGATCAACGTAGGCCGTATGTCCATCGGACTTCCATGTTACGTATCTGCTACTCCCAACGGCATCCTCGAATTGTTGAAACGTTATAACATAGAAACTTCCGGAAAAAAATGCGTCGTACTCGGACGCAGCAATATTGTCGGCAAACCGATGGCTGCCCTGATGATGCAGAAAGCCTATCCGGGCGATGCCACAGTAACCGTATGCCACAGCCGTAGCAAAGACCTGGTAAAAGAATGTCAGGAAGCTGATATTATTATCGCTGCTTTGGGACAACCGAACTTTGTAAAAGCCGAAATGGTGAAAGAAGGCGCGGTAGTTATTGACGTAGGTACTACCCGTGTGCCGGATGCAACCAAGAAATCCGGCTTTAAACTGACAGGTGACGTAAAGTTTGACGAAGTTGCACCGAAATGCTCATTCATCACTCCCGTACCGGGTGGTGTCGGACCAATGACGATTGTATCGTTAATGAAAAATACACTCTTAGCTGGTAAGAAAGCTATTTATCAATGAGACATACCCTGTTTCTGATGATTTTGCTTCTCTCTTTGTCCTGCACCTCCCGGTCGCAGGCAAAGAGAGATTCTATCATTGACACCCTATCGGACGGACTTTCCGACAGCATCTTCCCCACCGACACCCTACGCCTCCTTTTTGTAGGTGACCTCATGCAACATCAGGGACAAATCAACGCTGCACGAACATCGACCGGTTATGATTACTCCACATGCTTTGCGTATGTCAAAGAAGAGATAAAGAAAGCCGACCTCTCTATCGCCAACCTGGAAGTGACATTAGGAGGCAAACCTTACAAAGGTTATCCTGCTTTCAGCGCGCCGGACGAATTTCTGACCGCAATTCACGATGCAGGTTTCAATGTTTTAGTGACTGCCAACAACCACAGTCTCGATCGTGGTAAATCCGGACTGGAGAGAACCATTCAATTAATAGACTCTTTAAAGGTTCCACACGCAGGCACGTATATCAACGCTGATGAACGCGAAAAGAAATATCCTCTTTTATTAGAAAAGAACGGATTCCGCATCGCTCTGCTCAACTACACGTATGGAACAAACGGCATCCCCGTTACCTCTCCTAATATCGTGAACTATATCGATACAGCCATCATCGCCAAAGATATTGAAGAGAGTAAAGCAATGAAGCCGGATGCCATCATAGCTTGTATGCATTGGGGAATCGAATACCAGTCACTCCCGGACAAAGAGCAAAAATTCCTCGCCAATTGGCTGATTGAAAAAGGAGTAAACCATATCATCGGCTCCCATCCTCACGTAGTTCAACCCATCGAAGTTCGTACAGACAGCCTGACGAATGCCAAACATCTCATAGCCTATTCGCTGGGAAATTATATTTCCAATATGTCCGCCCGCCGCACTGACGGAGGACTGATGGTAAGAATGGAATTAGTAAAAGACAGCACTGTCCGCCTCAATAATTGTGATTATAGTTTGGTATGGACAGCCCGTCCCATTCAATCAGGGAAAAAAAATCATCAATTGCTCCCAGTCAATTTGCCGATTGATTCAATTCCTTTACAAGCACGTAACTCTCTGAAAATCTTTGTAAATGATGCGCGAACCCTTTTCAGCAAGCACAATCGGGGAATAAAAGAATATACTTTTTTCGAAAAAAAATAGCAGAATCTTTTGGAGATTAGAAGATAATATCTATCTTTGCACCGCGTTAGAGAAACGCAGACATGGTGGATGTAGTTCAGTTGGTTAGAGCGTCAGATTGTGGTTCTGAATGTCGCCGGTTCGAGTCCGGTCTTCCACCCCAACAAAAACCCTTGTAAGTCAATCGCTTATGAGGGTTTTCTGCTTTCAGGAAATAGGCATCTTAGAGAGTAAATCATGCTAAATCCTACCTAATATTCCTTATTGTTGGTCTATTGTTGACCCCCAATTAAGTAAGTTAAAATGCTAACAAATAATACATAAATCTTTCCGTTTAACCCATAAACCAAATATATTCTCTATATTTGTGTAGCATTTGCACTAAAAGAACATAGTATATCATGGAAAATGAAAAGAAATTAACCCGCTCTTCCAATCGAATGATTGCAGGTGTATGTGCCGGAATAGCTGAATATTTCGGATGGGATGCTACTTTATTGAGAATAGTATATATATTGGCTACATTCTTCACCGCTTTCGCCGGAGTGATTATATATATTATCCTGTGGATTGTCATGCCGGGAAGAAAACCTTCAGACAGATATGAAGACCGCATGAATCAACGCCTACATTGATATGAAAATCAAGAATATCGATCATATCGTCATACCGGTGTCCGATATAGATAAAAGCCTACATTTCTACACAGAAGTCCTGGGAATGGAAGCCGATACAAGCAACCAACGCTTTGCCGTCAAGTTCGGTAATCAGAAAATCAATCTTCACGTAGGAGAAGCACAGTTCCTTCCTGCCGCCAAGCATCCTGCTTTCGGAAGTGCGGACATCTGTTTACTGACAGAAGGAAACATAGAGGAAATAAAGGCCGAAGTAGAATCCAAAGGAATAGAAATAGAAGTAGGTATAGTCCAGCGTCAAGGTGCTCAGGATGCCATCCGGAGTATTTATTTCAGAGATCCGGATGGTAATCTGATAGAAGTAAGTACATTAATATAATTCCAGCCCGAACTCATCTTTCAGTTGCATCAATGCCTGATTCTTTTGAGCCATCATCTGGAATTTCTCGACACGTCCCACAGGACGCACTGTTTCTGTTGCCTCACTTACCCGCACTGTCATCATCACTTTACTGTTCTTCAGTCTGCCGCGAAGATAATCCTGCAATTCGGGAATCAAAGCTGTAAAATCCTTTGCAGCAAACTCATTATCAACCACCACTTCAAAAGTCGTTGAGTTGTTAAGCAACGCCGGACGGAGCATTTGCATACGTTTTGCGAGAGCATCCTGTTCTTTCGGCAACTGGCCGGCATACTCCTGCCAATAATAATTCAAATCCCGGTCATTGAACATAAAATCCTCTTCCGGTTGTTGCACCTTAGGAACATAAGTTGTAGTCGCATTCTGCGATACTTGGTCACGCTGCGGATTCTTGATAGATACCCCCAAGCTGGACATCTTCATCACGGGAATTTTCCGTTCTTCCTTGGCAGTCTGAGCAACTCCCGCTCCTTGCGACGGAGCAGACGAAGCCGCCCTAGGAGAAGCCGGTGCTCCCTGTTGCACAGCCGCAGAAGCCTGCGGATACTGGGCAGTAGTGCCATTAGCAGCCTGTGTTGTAACTGAAGACGGAGACGAATGAACTGGAGCCTGCTGAACCTGAGTGGCAGAAGCTACCTGCGGCTGCTGTGCTGCGGCAGGCTGAGTGAATACGGGTTTTATGGTCTTCTTAGGGCCACGCCCACCACTCACGTCATCCCCCTCGGTGGTAAGCTGTGCAACCTGTATCAAGGTCAGTTCTACCAGCAAACGCTTATTTTTGCTGATGCGGTAATTCAAATCGCACTCATTACACAGCTTCATAGCCCGGTACAAAAAAGGTAGCGGACATTTCTGCGCCTGTTCCTGATAGCGTTGGCGTATGCTCGCTCCCACTTCCAGCAAAGGCAATGTCACCGGGTCTTTCCCGACCAACAGGTCACGGAAATGAGACGATAATCCGGTAATAAAGTGACTTCCGTCAAAACCTTTATTCAATATATCATTGAAAAGCAACAATGCGTCACTCACCTTGTTTTCGAGGAAGCAATCCGTCAGACGGAAATAATATTCATAATCAAGTACATTCAGATTATCAATCACACTCTTATAGGTGATATTTCCTCCGGTGAAACTAACCACCTGGTCGAAGATAGACAAAGCATCACGCATACCACCGTCCGCCTTCATGGCTATCACATTCAGCGCTTCCGGCTCTGCCGTGATTCCTTCTTTCGAAGCAACGTACGACAGATGGCTCACCGTATCTTCCACACTTATCCGGTTAAAGTCATAAATCTGACAACGGGAAAGAATAGTAGGAAGAATCTTATGCTTCTCCGTCGTAGCCAGAATAAAGATTGCATGGCGGGGAGGCTCTTCCAGCGTTTTCAGGAACGCATTGAAAGCAGATGCCGAGAGCATATGCACCTCGTCGATGATATATACCTTATACTTACCAATCTGTGGCGGGATGCGTACTTGCTCCACCAATTGGCGAATGTCATCCACCGAGTTATTGGAAGCAGCATCGAGTTCGTGAATATTATATGACCGCTGTTCGTTGAAAGCTACACATGACTCACACTGATTGCAAGCCTCTCCGTCAGCGGTGGGCGTCATACAATTAATGGTTTTGGCAAAGATACGCGCGCAAGTCGTCTTTCCTACCCCGCGCGGTCCGCAAAACAAATAAGCATGAGCCAGTTTTTGGGTAGCAATTGCATTTTTCAGCGTAGTAGTCAACGCCCGCTGTCCCACCACCGATTCGAACGTGGACGGACGGTATTTACGGGCTGAAACGATATAGTTTTCCATATCCGGGATTCTCTCTGTTTTTTGAATTTTCGCTTATTCTGCAAATGTACACAAAAAAAGTGATAAGTAATAAGGGATAAAGAGAGAAGTTTTGAAGCCGAAGCGATAAGTTTTTAAGTTATTAGTTTTATCTTTGCAGATATTAAAAGGAGAAATTATGGGTAAACTAATCAGTATCTGGAGTTTCATATGCAGACGCAAGTACCTCATTACGGTCGTTGCATTTGCTGTTATCATTGGCTTTCTGGACGAGAACAGCCTGATTCGTCGTTTCGGATATGAACGGGAAATCAGCCAGTTGAAAGAAGAGATAGAAAAGTACCGGACAGATTACGAAGAGAATACCAAACGTCTCAACGAAATAAGTACCAATCCGGACGCCATCGAACAGATCGCCCGTGAAAAGTATCTGATGAAGAAACCCAACGAAGATATTTACGTTTTTGAAGATTAAAGAATGAAACAATTAGTACCTGCCCTTTTTGTCGTGGGCGCCATAATGGCTCTCGCCGGAGCAGCCGTATTTATCACCGGATGGATATACGCTCCTTACATATATACTGTTGGAGCCGGATGTATCGCATTGGCACAAGTGAACACACCCGTCAAAGGAAAGAGCAAAACATTGAAACGCCTGCGCGTTCAGCAGATATTCGGTGCACTGGCACTTATCCTGACCGGAGCCTTTATGTTTACCACACGAGGCAATGAATGGATTGCCTGCCTCACAGTTGCTGCCATCCTCGAACTTTACACCGCTTTCCGTATTCCACAGGAAGAAGAAAAAGAAAGATCATAAAAAAGCCCGTTCATGGCTTCGCAGTCTTGAACAGGCATAACTTTTTTAATTCGATAATGTTCCGTCCTTTTTATAAGGAACGGAACAGTTTAATATCATTTATTTCTTCACAGGTGAATATCTTGCATTCAACCCATCAACAATTTCTTTTGTAATATTGAAAGTGCTGTCAGCATAAAGCAGGTTATCGAAACCAGTGTTGCTGAAGATCAGGCTATATCCGTGAGTCTTATTATATTCTTTCAGGAAAGCGTTGATAGAATCGCGGAATTGCAAGCTATTCTTATTGTTCTCTTCCATCAGACCATTCTGAAGTTTGTTGCTCAACTCTTGCAAATCTTGTTCCAACTTCACCAGACGGTTGTACTCTTGCTGCGCTCTATCTTGTGACAGGAAAGCATTATTTTCAACTTTCTTCTGAAAATCTTGTTTTTCCTTGTTCAAAGAGGTAGCCTTCTGATTCAATGTCATACGAACGTTTTCGCTCTTCTTTACCATCGCCTCATTCAAGTCAATACAGAAATTGTATTTGGCAAGCAGCGTATCTATTTCAACATAGGCAATTTTCATTCCTGACAGTTCGGCATTAGCCTGCGCCGGAGCATTTGTAGTTTGATTGTCAGTTTTGCCAGCACATTGTGAAAATAAAACGATAAACGCAAGAGCAGCCAAACCGTTCATGAGGTAGTTCATTCTATTCATAATTAATAAGTATTGTTTTTAATAAATTTAATTCATACTATCGTTCAAGGCTTTTTCCAACTCGTTAATAGAAAAACGCGGTTTCTTTTGTGCTTCGCGATCTTGCGACTGTGCGCATCCGATTCCTTTCTGACGCAACGCTTTATTCCCGCTCACATGACCATTCGGGAACTTCCCACCCTTCGTAAAGAATACTTTCACCCCTAATAATACCAGGGAAATAGCAACTATTAACAAAGTTATCAGTATAGTCTCAACCATTTCTATTAATTTTGTGAGTGCAAAGATAGGCTTTAATGAGATATGAGTTCAGATAAGTCAATCAAATTAACCATATTTAGCAATAGAAGAAGCGAAAACAGCCCTTCTATTCCTATTATAAAATAGAAACAGCATGGAAAAAAAAGACTTAAAGCCGGCTGGCGTATTCAAGTATTTCGAGGAAATCTGCCAAGTGCCGCGCCCTTCGAAGAAGGAAGAGAAAATGATTGCCTACCTGAAGGCATTCGGAGCAAAACATAATCTGGAAACCAAGGTGGACGAAGCCGGCAACGTACTGATTAAAAAGCCCGCTACTCCGGGAAAAGAAAATCTGCAAACCGTCGTTCTGCAATCGCATATCGACATGGTATGCGAAAAGAATAACGACGTTCAACATGACTTCCTCACCGATCCCATCGAAACGGAAATTGACGGTGAATGGCTGAAAGCCAAAGGCACTACCCTCGGAGCCGACAACGGTATCGGTGTAGCTACCGAGCTGGCTATCCTGGCTGACGACAGCATCGAGCATGGTCCGCTGGAATGTCTGTTTACCGTAGACGAAGAAACCGGACTTACCGGAGCTTTCGCCCTGCAAGAAGGCTTCATGAGTGGTGACATCCTTCTGAACCTCGATTCGGAAGATGAAGGGGAAATCTTTATCGGATGTGCCGGAGGTATTGACTCCGTTGCAGAATTTACTTATAAGGAAGTGGAAGTTCCCGCCGGATATTTCTTCTTCAAGGTGGAAGTGAAAGGGCTGAAAGGCGGTCACTCCGGTGGCGATATTCACCTGGGACGTGGCAATGCCAACAAAATTCTGAACCGCTTCCTTTCCCGCATGGCTGCCAGACACGATCTGTACCTATGTGAAATCAACGGAGGTAACCTGCGCAACGCTATTCCCCGCGAGGCTTATGCCATCTGTGCTGTTCCCGAAGATGCCAAACACGATGTCCGCACCGAACTGAATATCTTCACCAGCGAAATGGAAGACGAATTATCCGTTGTAGAACCCGACTTAAAACTGGTTCTCGAATCGGAAAATCCACGCAAAATGGCTATCGACCAAGATACTACCGCCCGTTTATTAAAAGCTCTGTATGCAGCTCCTCACGGTGTATATGCCATGAGCCAGGATATTCCCGGACTGGTGGAAACTTCTACCAATCTGGCATCTGTCAAGATGAAGCCCAACCATATCATCCGCATTGAAACCAGTCAGAGAAGTTCTATACTGTCCGCACGCAACGATATGGCGAACACGGTTCGTGCCGTATTCCAACTGGCAGGAGCCAATGTTACTTTCGGAGAAGGTTATCCGGGATGGAAACCGAATCCACATTCGGCCATCCTCGAAGTAGCTGTTGAATCATACAAACGTTTATTCGGCGTAGATGCGAAAGTAAAAGCAATCCACGCAGGATTGGAGTGCGGCCTGTTCCTTGATAAGTATCCAACGTTGGATATGGTTTCTTTCGGACCGACACTTACAGGCGTTCACTCTCCCGACGAACGGATGCTTATTCCTACCGTAGAGAAGTTCTGGAAACATCTATTGGATATCTTGGCACATGTACCTGCCAAGAAATAACAGACAGACCAAATATCACAAAGAAGAGTATGGTAACAAGCGAAAAAAAAATGCTGTTGCCATGCTCTTTTTCACAATGTTTTTAATTGTCGTAAGTTTCTTCGCTCCTTGTTATGTCATCGCACAAGACTATCATAGCAAACAAGCTCCCTGTCAGGAAGAAAGAATCCCTTTCCGTGTTGTCAGCTGGAACATAGAAAACCTGTTTGATACGCATCATGATAGTTTAAAGAACGACCGTGAGTTTCTTCCCGATGCGCTGCGTCATTGGAATTATAGCAGATATAAGAAAAAGCTGGCTGATGTGGCGCGCGTAATCACAGCTATTGGAGAATGGAATCCTCCTGCGCTAGTCGGATTATGCGAAGTAGAAAATGATACGGTGCTGCGTGATCTGACCCGCCGTTCTCCTTTAAAAGAGCTTAACTACCGTTATGTAATGACTGATTCCCCTGATTTGAGAGGGATTGACGTAGCCCTGCTTTATCAACGGGATTTATTCAAGCTATTATCTTCCCGTTCTATCCCCATTCCTCCATTGGGACAATACCGCCCGACAAGAGATTTACTGCACGTCAGCGGACTTCTGTTGACAGGAGATACATTAGATGTATTTGTCTGCCATCTCCCAAGCCGTTCGGGTGGAGCTAAAGAATCGGAACCCTATCGTTTATACGCAGCTCAAATTCTGCGCACGGAAGTCGATCACATTCTGAATATTCGTTCTCATCCACAAGTTATTATTATGGGGGATTTCAATGATTATCCCACGAATCAATCTATCCAGAAAGTACTGGAAGCCGAAGCACCTCCCATTACTACCCAAGATCCAGCCTCAACACTCAACTCCACCAACCGTTCAACAATTGTTCCTTCCTCATTAAAACTATATCATCTGCTTGCCCGGAAAGCAAAGTCAAAAAGCTTCGGTTCTTACAAATATCGCGGTGAATGGGGGTTGCTTGACCACCTGATTGTATCGGGCACTCTATTAAATCAATCGAGCCATTTTTTCACCAGTGAAGAAAGAGCAAACGTCTGTCTTCTCCCCTTTTTACTGAAAGAAGACGAGAAATATGGGGATAAAGAACCTTTCCGCACCTACAAAGGAATGAAATATCAGGGAGGTATCAGCGATCATCTTCCTGTTTATGCAGACTTCGAACTGATTTCCTATTGATTAGAACTCACTAAACGACGTCACAGTATATTCTGACAAGAGATCATTCTCACCGTAGTGAGAAAATATTCTCATTGCAATGAGAAAAAGTTCTCACCACTATGAGAATAAATTCTCATAGTGGTGAGAATACTTGAGAATATATATTCCCCTGTTGATGGTTGACTAATCCGAGTACTGATAAACTTTTAAATCAAACTTCGGAACCATTGCCAGCAAATGATCGAAGATATCGGACTGAATACGCTCGTATTCTTTCCAAACCTTATTGCGGGAGAAGAAGTAAACCTGAATAGGTACTCCGTACATGGTAGCTTCTTTCTGGCTGATAATCAGATCCAAATCCTGATTGACCACAGGCAGACTGCACAAATAGCGCTCAATATACACCCTGTACACTTGAGAATTGGTAGGAACCACTCCTTCTTCCGGTTGATAATCCGCCATTAATGGAATTTCTTTCCGGTAACGGTCCAGCATTTCCGGCGTACAGAATTGAAGTGTAGTTAAATCCAAAGTGATATTCTTCATCACCCGTCGTCCTCCCGACTGCACCATTCCCCGCCAATTCTGGAAAGGGCTGCTCACTAACGTATAAGGGGGAATAGTGGAAATGGTATTATCAAAATTCTGAATCTTGACCGTATTCAATGTTATCTCCTGTACCGTACCATTTGCGTCGCCGGAAGGCAATGTTATCCAGTCGCCCGGACGGACCATGTCATTGGCAGAAAGCTGGATACCTGCCACAAAGCCTAATATGGAATCCTTGAACACCAACATCAAAATAGCTGCCGAAGCACCCAACCCGGCAAACAAAGTGGCAGGAGACTTATTCACGATAATGGCAACGATCACAATTCCACCTACAAAGAAAAGAAGCACCTGCAAGACCTGAATAAACCCTTTCATCGGGCGATCCTTCATCGTTTCTTTTCCATCATAGATATCCATTATCATCAACAGAATCCCATTGATAGCCAATAGTAAAGAGAAAATAATATAAATGACACATACCTTTTGAGAAATCAACAACAACTCTTTTCCCCGGATAAAAGCCATCGGCAACAAAGCATAAACCAAAAAAGCCGGGATGGTATGAATCAAATGATGAAACACCTTGCGCTTCATCAGCAATGTATTCCACTGATGGGGCTTCCGCCTCGTATACTGTTTCATTCCTCCGATTAGAATCGCCTGGCAGAGGTAATTCAGAACGATGGCAACCACTATCATCAATAAAGCCATAATAGTCTCATCAAAACGATCGGCAACAGCCGGATCTATTCCCCAATTTATGAGGGTTTTATTCATCCATTTTCCTAAATCTACTACTAACATAACTTCTGTCTTTTTTTAATTAATAACAGTAAAATATTCATTTGGTTTAGAAAAAAAAGAGACCGGCACCTGATTCATTAAAAATCAAGAGGCCGGTCTACACTGCTATTCTCTAAACATATCTTCCGATGAGGGCTCTATCAGGGAGCCACCATCACTCCTATTTCATCCATATTTACTTTAGCAACGGCAGCATCAGGTGTAGTGGCCTCCAGTTTAATAAAACGTGCCCGCACTTTCTGATTGAAAGCAACCGTCTGTGGCAACGGATTATGCATGATATTGCTGAACTCCCCACTAGTAGGCACCTCTTTCCAATTCTTACCATCCACACTTACAAAGAATTTATAACGGAATGCCATCGTTGGCTTAGCCTCGGCTTTCGCGGGAGCATACGTAAAACTGTTCAATGTTACTGTCTTCCCCAAATCAACCGTTAATGGAGAGACGGCCACTTGTTTCCATCCGGAACGCGGCAAATTATTCCAGTCTTCTTTCTTTGTTTCTTCCTGCAAAAGTTCCGCATAATAGGCAGCAACCTGACTAATAGATGCAGTCAACCGGCATTCGTCTATTTTCACGCGAAGCTTACTGGCTTTAACTGCCGGAAAACGCAACATACGCTTATATCCTATCGTCGTACCTTTTCCAACTTCCTTCCAACCATTATCAGTCAGGGCTTCCACCGTAAAGGCTTCTACCCGCTGCCCTTTCGTTATATCCTCCTGAAGCATCACCACATTTATCTCTGCATTCGGCTTCAATGAATAAACCTTTTCACTGCCGAAAGTTGCATTCCAATATTTTCGGCCATTCACAACCTTGTTAGAAGCGAATACCCGCTCACGATAAACTGCAAATTCATTCAATCGCTGCACATCGGCTTCATTAATCAATCCCCTACGATCCGGAGGAATATTCAGCAACAAAACGGAATTATAACCTACTGATTGAAAATAAATATCCGCCAAATGTTTCAAAGACTTCACTTTGCTGTCTTCTTCCACATGATAGAACCATCCCGGACGAATGGATACGTCCACCTCCGAAGGATACCAGAATAATTCCGTAGCTTTCTCCAATATCTTACGACTTCCCAAATCTTCCGCTTTACCAAAAACTCCCAGACGATTATTATTCTCTTGTGAACGGGTATATATGCCGGGAGTTAGCACAGTTGCACTCCATTCAGTTGCACGTCCTAATCCTTTTTCGTTTCCTACCCAGCGGACATCATCCCCCATAATTGCCATCACAGCTCTGGGTTGAAGACGTTGGATGGTCTGATAGAAAGCATCCCAATCATACACCTGTTTCTTTCCGTTCGGACCTTCTCCATTCGCTCCGTCGAACCAGACTTCATGCACTTCACCATAATTAGTGAGCAATTCAGTCAGTTGCCGGATAAAAAAATCATTGTAACGGGGAGAGTCTCCATAACATTCCGCATTCCGGTCCCAGGGAGAAAGATATACTCCAAACTTCATATCATATTTATCACAGGCAGCACGAAGTTCTTTCACTACATCGCCTTGTCCGTTTTTCCAGGGAGAAGAGGCTACGGAATGTTTGGTAGTAGCCGTAGGCCACAGGCAGAAACCGTCGTGATGTTTTGCAGTCAGAAGCACCATTTTAAAGCCGGCTTCCTTGAGGGTACGTACCCATTGTTCAGCATCCAGTTCCGAAGGGTTAAAAAGTGCGGGGTCCTCTTTTCCGTCGCCCCATTCACGTCCGGTAAAGGTGTTGATTCCGAAATGAAGGAAAGCAGTCAGTTCCATTTGCTGCCAGGCATATTGCTGCGGAGTGGGTACCAGCCGTGCTGCCATATCGACTTTCTGTTCGAGAGTTGCACCCTGAGGAAACTCAACATGCTTCACATAATAGTTTTCTTTTTTCTGCGCCTGCACTCCACCCATGAGAGTAACAGACAATAAAAGAGAGGTTAGTAGTTTATTCATGGTCTATTCATTATTGTAATCGTACAAAGATAAAATAAAGGTGCAGATTTCAACGATTATCACAGAATACTTTCTTACGATATTCCATCCAATCAGTGCAACCCCCACCTTTATATATTATCTAAAAACCTATTGATTCAGTATCTATTTCACCGGATAAAGGGTAAATTCAAAACTCTGTTTCTTTAATGGAACCAGATATTGCGGTAATACTCCGGGACCACAAGTGGCCGTTCCCACGCCTGCCTGTTCGGCATCCAGATGTACAGTCAGCAATCCGTCACGTTCCAGTTCATTAATATGGCGGGCCTTCTCTAATAATACATCCGAGAAAGGAATGATACTAAACTGGAAAGCACGATCCGACTCAACAAAGATGCCTTCGCCGGAAGTATCTGCCAATTTTGCCCAACGTACATCGGTGCGGTTACCCGTAGCCTGCGGAGCAACATAATAATGGAACATCCGTTCCGGTGTGGTCTGATATACACCGATTTTGCCGGATTGATTGCGGTCAACGTATGTTTCATTGTCCCCACGTCCCAGATAAGAAACCTGATCGTAAGAGTTCGCTACCCGGAATATCAGTCCCAAGCGGGCTATGGATTTCACGATGGTCGTATCAGGTTGGAAAGTAGTGTGTACCTTCAGTGCACCGTTTTTATCCAACGAATACACAAAGTCGGCTGTTCCTACCTTTTGATTTTTCGCATTTAGAATTTCTACACGGGCAGTAGTCGAAGTCTTACTTTCCTTCAGTGAAATTACTTTCTGGGTCAGACCATCCAGTCCTGCATCGCGCCACAGGCGTGCGCCGTTCTTATCCCGGTTGTCATTATCCGTTGCCGGGCGGAAAAGGCTCAATGTCAGCGGAGCAGCCAATAAATCTTTGCCGTTCAGATTCAATGAAGTAAGCGCTCCTGTTTTCTTATCAACGGTGAAAGTCGTTTCGCCTGCTTTTTGCGGACGGTAGCCTGTGTAATTCTTATTACCGGCAAGTACAAACTGGTCGTATGCCACTTCCCAGTCCTTATCTATCATTGAAGAAGCTTCACGACGGGTCCAGCTGATATTCAGATAAGCCTCACGGACTGTATTCGGAAATTTTACAGCACCCAAAGTAACATCGACGGTGGCGTGCGGCGCACAATCAACCATTTTCGTACCTTCCGCCAATATCTTGCCATTATCTGCCGTCACATTCCAGTTCAGTATATACTCGTTCAAGTTAGAGAAATCATACCAGTTCTTAACACGGATGGTCAGATTCTTCTGATTTGCGAGCGTTGCTTTTATGTTCTGATATACTTTCTTTACTTCGAGCAAATGCGGGTGCGGTTCACGATTAGCACCTACCAAGCCGTTACAGCAGAAGTTGCCGAAACTCGGAATTCCTTCCGGTCCGTAATCACCGCCATACGTCCAGTACCATTTACCGTTCTTGTCTATTTCGCGGAATGACTGATCCACCCAGTCCCAAACGCAGCCGCCTTGTGCCATCGGGTTGTTTTCAAATACATCCCAGTATTCTTTCAGTCCACCGCAACTATTACCCATTGCATGGAGGTATTCACAAAGAATGAAAGGACGATAGATGTCTTTCTCGTTTACATACGCTTTGATGTCGTCCACACTGCGGTACATACGGCAGTAAATATCTGTGTTATAGTTCAATTCAGCACGTTCATACTGCACGGGACGAGTTTTCTCTACCGATTTCAGCCAGTCATAGGTACGTTCGAAGTTGATTCCGTTTCCGGCTTCATTTCCCAACGACCAGATAACGATAGCCGGGTGATTCTTGGAACGCTCATACATGCGGTGGGTACGATCCATGTGCGCAGTCAGCCAAGTACTATCCTTGGCAAGGGAAGCAGGACCATATCCCATTCCGTGAGATTCGATGTTTGCCTCGTCAATCATGTACAAGCCGTAACGGTCGCAAAGTTGATACCAGTAAGGATGCGTGGGATAATGTGAGTTACGCACGGTGTTGATATTGTGCTGCTTCATCAGTTTGATGTCCAGTTCCATCAGTTCCTTGCTCACGGTACGTCCCAGTTGGGAGTGTTCGTGACGGTTGGTTCCCTTCACCAGTACCGGAACGCCGTTGATACAGAAACGTCCGTCTTTAATCTCCGAGGTACGGAAACCTACTTCACAGCCGGTCAGTTCAGTGACCTTGCCTTGTTCATCTTTCAATTCGAGCATTAATGTATAAAGATAAGGATGCTCCGCGCTCCAAGCCTTTACACTGGGGAGCTTCTTTTCTTCAAATGCGATAAAATTGCTCAATCCACGGGATTTTATCCGGATAGCATCCTGCAAAACAGCTTTACCATCAGCATCTTTCAGTGTATAAGCAATGGAAGAAGTAGTAGCGGAAGGTCCCTCTACGGTCACTTCAAGTCCGAAAATACCATCTTTGTATTTCTCTTTGTCTAAAGAAGCATTCAGTTTATAGTCTGCAATATACTGTTTGGGGGTACTGTAAAGATACACGTCACGTTCGATGCCGCTCAAACGCCACATATCCTGACATTCCAGATAAGCGCCCGAACTCCAACGGTACACCTCCAAAGCGACCACATTTTCACCTTCATTCAGTACATCTGTAATATCCCATTCGGCAGCCGTCTTTGATCCCTGGTTATATCCCAGTAATTTTCCATTCACCCATACATAATAGAAAGAAATAACTCCTTCACAACAAAGTACAACCCTGCGTCCTTGCCAGTCGGCAGGCACTTTGAAGGTACGGCGGTAGGAGCCGACTTCATTCTCTGCATAAGGAACCAGCGGCGGATTTTTCTTGAAGTTGAACATTTTATCATCAAACTCGTACGTCTCGTTGACATAGATAGCTGTACCATACCCCTGTGGTTCCCAGTTACCGGGCACGTTGATGTCCGCCCATCCTCCTGTATAATAAGAAGGTTGGTAAAAGTCCTTCGGACGGTTATCGGGATTCTTCACCCAATGGAATTTCCACTTTCCGTTCAGGCTCATATAAAATGGAGACTGCTCGTATCCTCCCGGCTTTTCAATGTCGGAAGCGTTGGCATAAGGCCATACGTATGTGTGAGGAGCGAGTTTGTTCAGTCCCACCGCATATTGGCTTTGCCATTCGGGCAACGGTTGTTGTTGCGCTAACATGAAAGTTGTGGCAGCCAGTACTGCTGATAAGATTAAAAACGTTCGTTTCTTCAGGTTATTCATGGTTAAGTACTCATTATTAATTTAGTTCATACTATTTCTTAAAGCTATTATTTTAAGGCACGGATTACACAGATTTCACAGCTTCAGTACTATGATTACGCAAAGCAACAGTGTTAATCCGTGTAATCCATGCCTCAAATAACCAATATTGATTATTCAATCATTATTTCATCAAAATAAACTCTCGCCTCTTGTCCCGGACGTACATGGTCGGCAGGACATTCTCCCGCCCCTTCTGCCGTTACACGGACATATCTTGCTTCCGTTCCTTTCATATCCATGGAGAAATCTTCGATAAAGGTTCCTTCACGGAATATATCCCGGAAAGTAAAATTCAGACCTGCTACCTCACGATAGGTTTCGTTATCATCTGAAACTGCGATACGGATTGATTTCGGTTTATGTACCGCCATGCCGTAATTAGTGATACAACCTATAGTAAAAGCATTCAATTTTTCTTTTTGCAGCAAATCTATCGTAAAAGATATGTGGTCGCTCTTCTCCCAACAACACCATTCAAAGTCTGTATACTTCAAGCTACCACGTAATCCGTTCGTCATGAGTTTCTCATTCGGTTTATTTCCGAGGATAGGTTTGCCGGTCGCTTTGTTCCAGACAATAGGTAATACAAGCGTCTGCCCCATCTGCTCACCTTGTGCAAAGGTAGCACTCTTAATGATTTGAGTCGCCGTTACCGTTAATGAATCGGTATATAAAGATGAACTAGCCGTCGGCTCGCTACCATCTACTGTATAACGGATTTCCACATCAGGACGAATACACTCCAACTTCACTTGCAACACACCATTTTCGGGAGTCACTTTATGCTGGATATTATACATGGAACGAGCATAAACAATTCCCTTCTCTGCAAGATGCTCATTATACCTGTCCATTCCTTTCAGGAACAAAGCCCAGTCTTTTTTATCCGGTTGTGTCCAAGCTACTTCGGCTAACGCGGCTAAACGAGGAAATAAAAGATAGTCCACATCTTCCGGTTTATTACAGAATTCTGTCCACATACAAGCCTGTACACCCATCAATAACGAAGCATATTCCGGTTTCCAATCCTTTTGTACCGGCTCGTAGTCATACACGTCTTTCAGGGTATTATTCCCGAAATATGTCAACG
The DNA here is from genome assembly GCF_024793605.1 of Bacteroides sp. BFG-637. NCBI lineage: Bacteria > Pseudomonadati > Bacteroidota > Bacteroidia > Bacteroidales > Bacteroidaceae > Bacteroides > Bacteroides sp. BFG-637. The sequence goes on from NZ_JANUPD010000002.1 coordinate 5,967,295, forward strand.
GTTCAAACCACTGCGGTCCCTGATAACGAATCAGATACATAATGCGTGCCGGAGTCATAATAAAACGATGTCCTTTCTCTGCCGCCTTCAATGCAGCCTGTCCAAACCCTTGCCAACCAAGAATAATAGACTCTTCCGGCAGAAAACTGCTATTGGTCAGTTCATCCCAACCGATCACCTCTCTGCCTTTGCTACGTACATAGTCACTTATCCGCTTCATGAAATATCCTTGCAGGTCCTCTTCATTAGCCAGATTTTCTTTTTTCATCCGTGCCTGACACAACGGACACTTCTTCCAATGTGTTTTTTGAGCCTCGTCACCACCAATATGGATATAGCGTGAGGGAAACAATTCCATGATTTCATCCATCACATTTTGCAAAAAGTTGAAAACACTGTCGTTTCCTGCACAATAAATGATCTCGGAATTTCGTCCTCCCAAGCCGGGCAATACACCAATATAATCCTTCACCGTCGGGCAAGCCAGTCTGGGATACGCTGTCAATGCAGCATTGCTATGAGCAGGCATATCTATTTCGGGCACAATCTCAACCTGACGTTCAGCAGCATAAGCCACCATTTCCCGGATGTCCTCTTGGGTATAGAAGCCTCCTACCGGGGTAGGTTCTCCCTTTTTCGGATTGCGACGGGCAGGAAAAGGCAAATCCTGATGATCCACCCGCCACGCACCGACTTCCGTCAATCGGGGATATTTCTTTATTTCCACCCGCCAGCCATTGTCGTCTGTCAAATGAAAATGAAGTGTATTCAGTTTAAGCATTGACATACAATCAATGATACGTAATACATTTTCTTTAGGAATAAAGAAACGGGATGCATCCAACAACAATGCCCGGTATCCGAAACGTGGTTCATCCTGAATGATTACGACCGGAATGCTCCATTCCAATTTCTTGTCCAACAAACTTTCTCTTTCAATGGAGGGAGGAAGTAATTGGCGAATTGTTTGTAAGGCATAGAAAAAGCCTTTGTTATCCGAAGCCTTAATAACGATCTCTTGGGGAGAAACTTCCAAAGAATAGGCTTCGCTCTTCAAAGAAGGGTCTGTCAGCAAACGGACATTCCCCTCTCCTCCTACATTCAGTTTGGGGGTAAAACCGGCTGTACGAGTAAACAAAGTAATCAAACCTCTTGCAATTTCCGCCTGCTCCTCATTCTCCACTGCAAAAACTGTCTGATCGGAGAATAAATGGTTGCCACTGCCCGGCATCATCTGTGCCGGGCGCGGAACCATAGAAATACTGCGTGTTAAGTTTGTATTATCACATCCTGTCACTATTGATGCCAGAAATCCGGTCAACAGTATGAAGATATATTTTATCATGATATTATTTCAGGGTTATTCCTTGTCTCTTTCGGGGGAGAATCGGACAGGGTCATTATATTGTTCTTGTAGTTTCAACATCTCTTCTTTCAATTCCTTCACTACCGGCTCGTATTCAGGTTGCTCGTAGAGGTTATGCATCTCTGTCGGATCTGCCTGTATGTCATAGAGTTCCCACCAGTTGATATCATTATAGAAATGAATCAGTTTATAGCGTTCTGTGCGTATTCCATAATGGCGTTTCACCATGTGCTCGGCCGGATATTCATAGAAGTGATAATAAAGTGCCTTGCGCCAGTTTTCCGGATGTTCTCCTTTCAACAGAGGAACAAGCGAGACTCCCTGAATATCCGATGGCACCTCTGCTCCTGCCAATTCGAGGAAAGTGGGTGCATAGTCGATATTCTGTACCATTTCGGTGATATCCCCTCTACGGTCGAAGCCTTTCGGTAAGCGCATGACAAGCGGTGTACGCATGGATTCTTCATACATAAATCGTTTGTCGAACCAGCCATGTTCGCCCATATAGAAGCCCTGGTCGGAAGTATAGACCACAAGTGTATTATCCAGCAATCCTTTTTCTTTCAGATAATCAAGTACACGACCTACATTGTCATCCAGCGATTTAACTGTCTTCATATAGTCACGCATATAACGCTGGAATTTCCAATTGGCAAGGTCTTTGCCTTGCGGATTCTGTTTGTAGAAGTCATCGATAATCGGACCATAGAATTTATCCCATGCAGCACGTTGTCCTTCGTCCATTCGGGCTAAGAATCTTTCGTACAGTGATTTTAACCGCGAGTTCTTGTCAGGACGCAGCATTTTGAGGTCATAGATCATATCCATATCTTTCACGATGCTCATTTCTTGTGCAGCGGCAGCCGGACGGCCTTCATAATCATCAAAGAAATTATCCGGCAACGGGAAGGTCTTGTCTTCATATAAAGCCAGATTGCAAGTATCTGCCATCCAGTTACGATGAATAGCCTTATGATGAATCAAAAGGCAGAAAGGCTTTTGTGGGTCACGCTTGTTTTCCATCCAGTCAATGGCATCATCCGTAATAAGATTGGTGATATAACCATGTTTCTGAATGGTATCATTGTCCTGCGTAATAAAGTCCGGATTATAATAATCTCCTTGTCCGGGGACGATTTGCCAGTAATCAAATCCTGATGGCAAACTCTCAAGATGCCATTTACCGACTAATGCGGTCTGATAACCGACTTTTCTCAAGAGTTTAGGGAAAGTCTGCTGAGAACTGTCGAAAACGCAAGTGGTATTATCATAGAATTTGTTTGCACAGCTATGTTTACCCGTTATCATGCAGGCACGGCTGGGACCACTTAAAGAATTGGCCACAAAACTTTGAGTAAAACGTACTCCGTCAGCTGCAATACGGTCGAGATTCGGAGTTTCCATATAGCGAGTGTCATAACAGCTCATCATTTGAGCCGTATGGTCGTCTGTCATGATATAAACAATGTTCAGAGGTTGCTGTTCCGCAGGTTTTTGCTTGCCTGCACAAGAAGCTAGGGAAGCTATAGCAGCTACTCCCGCTAAAGGAAAAAATAAGTTTGATTGCAGTTTTTCCATAAATACTATTTTGTATAAGATTGCAGTAGCAAAGATAGAGGATAACCATCTATTCAGACTTCCACAAATCACCAATTAATGTCCAATATTCTACAAATCTTTTTATTTCATCAAAAAATACAGGAAATCACTATTTACTTGCTATACTTATAAGTAACAAAAAGGGGGATTTTCCCCCTTTTAATTGAAAGGCATTCATGTCATTAAAAAATCTGATGACAAAATAAACCTTTTACTCTCCCGCTTCGGGAACCGGTTTGATCTTATCCGCTAGTGCACTCCAACCCGTTTTATATGCTTCCACTTTATCTATTGCTACAAAGATAGATTCCAAAGCATCACAGCCCTCGAAAGCCGTAGCATTATATCCTAGGGTAGTTGCTGATAAAATAGTCAAGCTTTTTAAAGCAACACAATTCTTGAATGCCCGATCGAAAATATTAATAGTCCCCTTTGGAAGAATAATTGTTTCAATGGATATATTCTTATCCTTTTCCGGCAAAGCTGGAAGATTTATATAGAATGCGTTAGCTGGAATAGCAGCACTATATACCAATTCCGATAAATCAATATTTACCACACCACTTGCTGTCTTTAGAGGTGTAGCGATGTGATCTCTAAGACTTGGAGCTCCTCCAGAACACGTTCCTGTCACCTTAACACTCAATACCCCCTCCGGTATTGTGATTGCCGCACCTGTATATTCTATAGTAGTCCACTGGATACCTGGATCTGTAGCTGCCTTAAACGTCACTGTTTTAATTACTGTTTGAGTTTCTCCATCCGAAAGCAAGAAAGCGACTGTAGCTTCTCCGGCTGCCGGATAAACAACTTTCAATTTTGTGTTATTTCCCGAACCTGTCACTTGTATTGTCCAGTTTGAAGGATTGGTATCCAACATTCTCATAATACAGCCTTCCGGAAGCACTATCGGATAAGTTTCTTCTCCTGCAGTCTCTTTACTATATTCCGCTGCTAAATAGCCATTCCAGTTGATATATTTAGGAAGTTCTACCGTTGCACCTCCGTTCAATGTAATTGTAACAATATTACCCGATTGAGTAACGCCCGTCACAGGATGGGCAACCGGATATGACGGTATCGTCACCGAGTTATCACCAATAGTTAATTTGGTAGAACCGTCCTGATTTGTTTCCATTTTGATAGCATCTCCACTATTTACGTAAATAGTTTTACCATCTACCTGCAAGGGCTCACCGCCCAATGTCCAATACCATTTACCATCATCGCCTTTATCCACGCCAATACTTTCTTCATTTGTTCCACTCACCTCACCATCTTTGTTGTAAAACAACGTAATAGGAGATGCATGAAGAAATGAAATTTTATAGCCTTCCGTTCCATCTTCTTTTGTCACCTTCTCTACATCGGTAATATAATCTGTAGCAGTAAGAATTCCCTGCAAGGAATTCAGTTGCTCAACCACTGTCTTCTGCCATTTCTCCAAAGCGGAAATTCTCTCTTCCTGTCCGTTGACTGCATCCCACAAATCTCCGTCATCATAGCTACAACTGCCTAATAAAGTTGCCGCAAATACTACACATAAAATTGATTTCAGTTTCATATTATTATCTTATTAAAAAGGTTTATTTATTCAGTTTATTAATAAAGGATCAGATCTTTCCGATATGGCATATCATGATCGGTATAGGTATCGTCGATATAGAAACGAACCCAGTCTATCTCCATACGGGGAATCAGCGCATTCGGATTATTTTTCAACATATTCCTTGCTGTCAGATAGCTCATTTCCATTGATGGATAATCCGGAGCCTGTTTACCTAGGAACATCATCGTCAGAATGTAATAAAGTCCCTCGGTATTTACTTTATCTGTAAACGGCCATCTGGCACCATTAGCCAACGCTTGTGCTTCAGTTATAGTTATTGTAGTCTTACCATTGACTCCCATACGCACGGTTTGATTATCCACCCATTCCATCCAATAAATCTGGAACTGATCTATTGTTCCCGCAATGTCGGTTACGGCAACAGTCGGATTATAATGCCGACTTCCCCCTGTTCCAGGAGCTGTGTTTCCGATATGGAAAGTTTGTTCCGCCGATCTTCTATAGCTTAAATTTCCATGTTTGGTGTTATTTTCCATCACGTCTATTTCTCCAAAATCCGGCCAGACATTCCACTGCGAGTCGCCTCCTACCTGCTCATTACCTTGGAGCCAGATACCCGGTAACATTCCGCTATTTTCTGCACCACGAATACGTGCACGCGTCTCAATACGCATTCCCGGATAAATACGGATATTAGAGGATGCCCAAGTAGGACTATTTACATTTCCTCGCATAAACTTACAGGAATAAAAAGCAGAAGTTCCAAAATCTTTAGTACCATTATTTCCTGGAGTACGCTCTTTCAGTGAAATCATTCTCAAATAACCTTCGTCTGTAACCCATGCATATTTAGCATTATCCACAGAACCTTCAGTTTCTACTGCCGCTGTATTCTGGTCAGCAAAACCTAAAGGATATTCATTACTTATATATGTTTTATCATTACTTTCTTTCGTCGTTAAACACGAAGATATTTTATGAAATTCATATGCACGAAAGAATTTCCACTTTCCTTCCGGAAGCACTTTTCCACTATTCGGATGAGGATCTCCCTCATTCATTACCTGATAATTAGTCTGTCCCCAAGCTTTTATAGCCGCTTCATTTTTCGGTGAAACAAACAACTGGTCTGCATCTTCATATAACCAGCGTTCATCTCTTACCTCACTGCCCATATTTTTATGAATATCAGTCTTCTTTATAGTCAGCTTCGTAGCCTGTAAAGGATAGCGGCTAAGAACAGGAACTGTAGCAAGATCAAGAGTCAGCTCTTCATCCTCGGTAGTATTCACATCTTTTATCATAGTAACCGGCGCACTTTCTACCGAGTTCGCTCCAGCAGGAATAGTCAATTCTAAAGGAAGATTTTCATAACGTTCTCCTTCTCCGGCCTTAGGAGTAATAGTAATGGTAAGTTCATCTTTCAATGTAGTGTTGACGGAAGCTACCAATACAAAAGTCTGTCCCTCCTTCACCGTATTATCGGCATTATTCTTCAACGAAACTTTAGAGTAGTGGTAGTCACTGACAGTCACAATTTGCAAAGCACCTGCCATTCTATATCCACGTGCAAATGCAGATATTTCGATGGAACGTTCTCTATTCAGTCCTTCTTTCTTTACAGGAACCCGGACGGTTTTAGTCATCTCTCCCTGCCTCATGGTAACCACCGATGGAAAATCATCAAATACCAACTGATCGACTGCTCCCTTATCAGTAGTGGCACTCAATCTGATATTCAGATCTTCATTCATCGCTTTTTTTCCTTCTTCCGTACCTGTCACGTCAAAAGTGATTTCCAGCACCTCTCCCATTACCAAATCCGTACTGTTCAGTGTCATCTTTAAAGGTACAGGTTCTGCCAACGGGCTTACATTATCATCGTCAGAACATCCTGACATACTCACTGCCAGTAATATAAGCAGCATCCACAAATATGTCCATTCTAAAATCTTTTTCATACAGTATATCTTTAATTATAAAGTCTATGATTATTATTTCCACCCCGGATTCTGCTTCATCTGCTTATTCAGTTCCAGTTCACTTGGAGGAATAGGTAACAGATAGTCTCTCTTAGGATTGAATTGATAACCACCCGGTATCAACTCCTGCAAAGGATCCATCCATCCGTTGCCATCTACCAATACTTTGGCTAATGCTTCATGTTTATCTTCCGCAAATGATTTGTATAAAACACCATCATGTCCCAAATATGCTCCTTTGCCACGTTTGCCAACAATTACCTTATCAGCAGCCCAACGCATCAGATCATCCAGACGATATCCCTGCAGTGCCAGTTCCACACGACGCTCACGACGAATCTCTTGCATAACGGGAGTCAATGTATAACCATAATCTGTAAAGTTAGGATCTCTGGCAGGTGTCACATAAGTTACTCCGGCACGTGCACGCAGAGGTTTCAATGTTTTACTTAACACTTCATCATCACATTTGCCCAATTCCTCGGCAGCTTCGGCATAGCTCAATAATGCATCAGCATAACGCATGAGTACCAGTCCGGTTTCACAGTCCCCTGAAACGTATGTCGTATCTACTCCGAGACGAATGTGATACCCTGTTACATTTTTAGCATTACCATCACCTGCCAGGAAAGGAGGATTGATTGTTTTATCACCGGTAGAAGCATCTGCCACTTTCATCGGACGAGAACCTTTAGCAGTAGATTTAAACTTATAGCCACTGCTCATGATAGTTTCTGTGAGGCGCAAATCCCGGCTTTTAAAGGTTTCATTAAAATCTTTAAACTTGCTATTATTCGGATCAACAGGCATTCCATCAGCATTCAAATAGGTATTTACCAAGTCTCCGGCTATACCGGCAGGTCCATCCTGATCGACAACTCCTCCACCCACTAATCCGGTCAAGGCATGAAACACACCGTCAGTAACCGAATATTTTCTCCAGAACAATACTTCTGAAATGTTGGAATAATCATTTTGATTAAACAGACGTCCGTAAGCATCTCCCGGATTGACTACACCGCCATCTGTTTCTTTCGTATTTAATTTTATACCTTGCTCGAAAAGCATATCTCCCCATCTCAACACTTCTCCAAAGAAATAAGCCGATTGGTCAGTGGCAGCCGCAAATTCATCATTCTTGTGGTATTTCTCCCACGAACCTTCGTATAGCGCAACCTGCATGGCAAGCAACATAGCCGCTTCCTTACAAATACGCAAACCGCTGTATTTGCTTCTATTGAACAATAGTTTCTCTGCTTTGTCCAGATCTTCCAAGATAAATTTAGCAACTTCACCACGATCTTTCTGCGGGATCTGCAAACCGGCTATCGTGGCATGTTCATCCCAGAAAGCATCCATAATAGGAATATTACCGAACTTCTTCAACTGAACAAAGTGCCAGTAAGCCCGCAGGAAGTAAGCTTCGCCTTTCAATGATTTTACTTCTTCTGTTTCCATATCTTCCGGTACTAGGTAATAGTGAAAGAAATAATTCACATTACGCAGATTTTTATAACCGTTTTCCCAGTCTTCACTGCTGGAAAACAAGGTTTCCTCACCATTCAGACGCTTATTGTAAATTTCGGAAAGAATATTATCACTGTTCTTTTCTTCTCCACGCACTCCCATTCCGAATTTCGCCAATGAAGGAAGCGCTGTATAAAGACCATTGATATATCCACGCACTTGGGCTTCACCGGACAAGAACGATTCGTTGTTCGGTACGGTAAGCGGCTCACGATCCAGAAAGTCGGCACAAGAAGATACACATATTCCAAGACCTGCCATCAATACTATATATAAATAAAATCGTTTCATACTTCTCTGTTATTTATTAAAAAGTAAAATCAAGACCAAATACAAAGTTTCTGTTCATCGGATATACTTTACCGTTACCGTTCTCATTGGCAGCGGAGGTAAGTCCCGGTGCTGTAGCATTGCTACCACCCGCCCAAGTATTTACCTGATTCAAGGTTTCAGGATCAAAAGCCTTAGGCAACTTAGTAATAGTAAACAGGTTGTCACACGTAAAATATACTCTCAAATTTTCCAGTCTCATAGTTTTCAGGAGCTTCTTGTCGAATGTATAAGACACGGTCAGGTTCTTCATACGCATATAAGCGGCATTGACCATATAGCGTGTTGTATTGTAACCAATATTTGTATTATAATCTACTGTTTTGGGATCTGTCAGACGAGGAAGATATCCACGGGGATTCGACGGACTAAAATAGTCGAGATGCTCTTTAAAGAAGTTCTTTCCACCAAAAAGATAAGTACTTCCCGCTAATGCAAAATCACGTTTCGCCACTCCCCTGGAACAAAGTAGAGACAGAGAATCCTTTATATCCCAAGTTCAAATTTATACCAAATGAATATTTAGGTGTAGCATTTCCGATTACCTTCAGATCGCCATGATCCTCCAATGTTCCTTTTCCCGGATCTACTTTACCATCACGATTAGTATCCAGATATTTCAAATCACCCACTTGCCAAAGGTTGTCATTCTTAAAGAAAGAAAGATCTTTACTATTCAGATATGAATCAATCTCCTGATTGGTCATAAACAAGTCATCTGCTACGAATCCCCAGATCTCACCTATATCCATTCCTTCATAATAACCTTTGTTGCGATCCAAACCGGTATGGTTGTTATAAATAATACCTTCAGGATTGTTATACTTCGTAATCACAGCCTTGTAATTGAATAAATTGAATCCTATTCCATAACTAAAACCACATTTCAACTTATCCTGCCAGTTGACAGAGAGTTCCCAACCCCGGTTACGAAGAGTAGCATTATTTATTTTTGCACGATCATCGGGAATGATACCGCTGACAGCCGGAATAGCTTCAGCAGGACCAATCATGTCTTTGGTCGTACGTTGATAAACATCAAACGTTACAGACAAACGGTCTTTCAATAACATAAGATCCAAACCGAAGTTGGCGGTGTCTACTTTCTCCCATGTAATGTACGGGCTGATCATTTTCGGAGTTAATGAGATTGTTCCTTTACCTATTACATCACCTCCTCCCGGAAGTAACCATGCATTCACATTATTCGGGTCAAGACTCATCACTCCCAGATAATCATATAATCCTGCACCATTCTGATTTCCCAGACGTCCATAAGAAACACGTACTTTGAATTGTGATACCGGCATATTCAAATCGGCAAAGTATTTAGTACGGGCAATGTCATAACCGGCAGAAAAAGACGGGAAGAATCCCCAACGATGTCCCGGCGCAAAGCGGGAAGAGCCGTCATAACGTCCGCTAAGTTCCAAGAAATATGTATTCTGATAGTTCCAGTTGATTCGGGTATAAAATCCCATCGTAGCCCAGTGAGTGCGAGCCTCTCCGGCATATACGGTTCCATCGGCATTGTCAAATGAATAAGTATCTTCGCTCAACATTCCATCTTTATACATATATTCACTGGAATTTTCTTGCAATTCCATTTGATAACCTGCCATGATTTTAAAATCATGATCCCCCCATTGATTCATGTAGGTACTGGACAAACTGGGAGACAGATAGTAATTGAAAGCACTACCGCGTGTCAGTGAACCGAAACGTGTATTTTGCCATCTCATACCCGGATATTGATATCCCTGACGGTTGCCGGAAGTCTCTATAACTTGCCCGTTAGGCAATGCATGATTGCTTTTTTTCAATTTGAAACTATTATTTTCCACATCCAAACGGGCTTTCATTTCTCCCATGATATCCCATCCTTGCAGCGGAGTAATAATAGCCGAGAAAGATAATGCATCCGAAACACGGTTCTGATTATAATTGGACTTTTTCAAGTATAATAATTCATTCCAAGTTGGAGTAGAATACTCCGCCTGTTCAATGGGTAATTGAGTCACACGGGTTGGAGCCGTATTGGCTATCGTACCATAAAAAATAGTCTGATTAGCCATCGGACGATTGATTATGTTTATCGTTGCATTATTATTAAAGTGGAATTTCAACCAATCGGTTGCTGTAACCGAAAATTTAGTATTGATATTATACTTTTTCAGATCATCCTGAACCTGATCCATCAAACCTTCCTGATAAGTATATCCTAAACCAATGTAATAAGTAGATTTTTCTCCACCACCCTGTACACTCAAATTATGAGAATGACGTATCGCACGGTCTTTGAAATAATAATCAAACCAATCTGTATTACCATACTGAACATTATCGGCTGCTGCCCAACCGTCACCCGCTTGATTAGGACCGATGCCGGGAAATTCTGCCGAATAAGGATTAGCCATAAAGCCTTTTATCTTTTCGATGGTTGCATTTGAGATCTGAGCTGTACGTCCCATATTCACATCCCGCTGATTGCAATAGTTGGCATACTCTAATGAGTTCATCATTTGCGGCATATTAATAGGAGAACTGAAACCAACCGTTCCGCGATAGGTAACACGTGTCTTTTCCTTCCGTCCGCTTTTAGTGGTAACCAATACTACTCCATAAGCAGCACGGGCACCGTACACAGCTGATGCGGAAGCATCTTTCAAAACACTGATACTTTCGATATCGGCAGGATTAACATTCTGCATACTTTGTTCCACACCGTCTACCAATACATAAGGTTCGCCACCATTGATAGAACCAACTCCACGAATATTAAATTTAATTTCAGCACCAGTCTCACCACCTACACCGTCCGCTGCAGCATCTGACGCAAAGTTCAAACCAGCGACATTACCTTGCAACGCGCTAGTCACGTCGGTTACCGGACGATTGACAATCGCATCGGACTTAACTGTAGCTACGGCAGCCGTAATTGTATTACGTTTCTGCTTCCCCATACCTACCACTACCACTTCATCAAGTACTTTTGAGTCTTCTTTGAGCACGAAACGATTACCCTCCAGTTTCGTTACTTTTACTTCAAGAGGAGAAAAACCTACATAAGAAATAGTTAATGTGGCTCCAACTTTACCTTTTACAGAGAAATTTCCATCAATATCGGTTATGGCACCTTCTTGCCCTCCTTTTACCATGACTGTAGCACCAATAACAGTTTCACCCTTATCATCTACTACTTGTCCTTTAATCATTTGTTGCTGTGCAAATACTCCCGACGGAAATAACAGGAGTAGCATCAGAAGAACAACAAAGCAGCTTTGTTTTTTCATAAGCTTCTTTCTTTTCATAATATTACATTTAACAATAAAGACTTTATTTATTAGCTAACAAAAATAAATCTCAAAGACTCTTAGTTTAAAAGAGTTATTAAAACTACGCATTCAACAACTCTTATCGGCTACAAAAATATGAAGGCTATGAAAATAAGATGTTCCAAAATCGCTATTTTATATCCAATTTTGTCTGAAATCATCCATTTCATCGATAAATTATAGCGTTATAGACATCATTAAACACTTTTCAAGTCAAATAAGGAAAGCAATAATTATGATAAGACCTAACTTTTCTTTTGAGCTGAATACATGTTCTATTTTTCATATTCAGGAAGATGAAACGGTAACAGAAAAAAGTACCCTAACATAAAAAAGCATTAAGAAACTACATATATATGCATATTAGAAGAGAAATACTACATTTATTTTCGGATAATATGTATTCTTCCCAAAGAAATTGATAAACTTCCTCGGTGAGCAACAAACCGTTCCTCGGTGAGCAATACCTCCTTACTCACCGAGGAACCGCCCCAAAGTCACCGACCTAGGTATAAAAGTTTTCTGAAAAGACTATTTGCAAGCTAGTTCATCTTTAAATAAACAACTGAAACAAAAAGCAGAATATTCTCTATATAGGAAAATAAGAAGCATATAAACATAAAAAATGAACCTACAAGAAACACTTTCAAAGGCTATACAGCAAAACAGCATACAATCTCACACTCTATAAATGAAAATGAAGCGCATTTTTCAGCAAGCCATTGACCATTGACCTAAATATTAAAAGCAGGATGAATGGAATATACATTTTTTCAGATCAGCACATTTTTAATCCGATCCTTTCAGCAACCATACTCTTTCAACGTCTGCATCAACTTCGCTCCATTGATCGGCTTCACCAGATAATCATCGCAACCGGCTTTCAAAGCAGCCACCCGGTCGGCATCAAAAGCATGAGCGGTCAAGGCGATAATTGGTATTTCCGTATTGAACTTCCGGATCTCGGAAGTTGCAGTACGCCCATCCATAACAGGCATCTTCATATCCATCAATATCAGATCCACCGGTTGAGTCCGGACGATCTCAACCGCCTTCAGCCCATTCGGAGCATGTAACAACTGAAATTTATTTTTCAATATAGAAGATACTAAAAAAAGTTACTCTGAATATCTTCTACTACAAGCACTCTTTTAGAAGACTTCATCTCTTCGGAAGCATGAGGTTCTTCTTTTTCCACTTCCCTCCCAAGGCGCTGACGGGAAATATACAGTCCGCTGTCGACCGATTCGAACTGACACGGCAGAACCGCCCAGAACAGGGATCCTTTATCAAATTCCGACTCAAAACCTATCTCTCCTTTGAAAGCCTCAACTATGGCTTTACAAATAGATAATCCCAATCCGGTCCCCTGCGCAAACTCATCCAGTTTTTCAAAACGCTGGAACACCTTGTCTTTTTTATCTTCCGGTATGCCGATGCCTGTATCACGAACATAAAGATGAATACTCCCGTTTATCTTTTCATATCCCATTTCAATCATTCCTTCGCAGGTATATTTGATGGCATTAGTTACAAAATTGGTGAGAATCTGTGCCAACCGGTTCTTATCCAGACGAACGATACAAGATTCATAAGGATTCATAGCAACCAAACGAACCTGTGGATTCACTACACGACGATGCATTGCAGCAGCCAATTCATTGAAATAAACAGCCAGATCAAAATCCTCGTATTTCAATTCTACCGAGCCGGCTTCTATTTTCGAAAGATCCAGTATGTCATTAATCAGTTTCAGAAGTAATTCATTATTGGCATTGATAATCTGAATGAACTCTTCTTTTTCTTCTTTATCTTCCGTCACCATCAGCAAGTCGGAAAAACCAACGATAGCATTTAGAGGAGTACGGATTTCGTGACTCATATTTGCTAGAAAAGCAGACTTCAACCTATCGGATTGTTCAGCCCGGCTCCTCGCCTTTTCAAGTTCACCAATCATGTGCTGCCGCTCGGTCACATCATCCACGCGAATTACCACACCATCAACATCTCCCTGTTCATTAAATATAGGAGTAGCAAATACTTCAATGACGTGCTTGTTATCCAGATTAAACAAAATAGACTCTACCTGACCGGATTGGCGGGCACGTTGCATCACACAATTCTCACAAGGAGCGTTGCGATTATGGGCTGTCAAATAGCAAGGTTCTCCTTTCTTATAAGCCTCATACGAAAGGCTTTTACTACAAAGCGAGATATTCTCCCATTGTACGATATAGTCGTTTGCAATATACGCCAAGCCTGAATTAATATTGTTCAGCACCAATTCATTCTGACGAATCAAATGAATCATCCTTTGTTCGCTCTCAAGGAGTTCTTTTTTCGAGCGCACAGCTTCTTCATAGAGATTATCATATTTGTTTTGCCATAAGATACGCTCGGTGACATCCTGAGTTATCACCATATAATTCGTAATTTCAGACTTTTCATTATGAACGAAAGAAACAGTGATCTCAAAGAATCGAGTACCGGACAAACAAGTAGGGAAAAGATGACGTAAGGCATCAAAATCATATTTTGCAACGAAACGCACAGTCTCCCCTTTTCTAATTTGTTCTCTGATTTCATCAGAGAAACTCGTATAGTTGAATAGATTATAACCCAAAATGTCTTTTTTGTCTTTTATCCCCATTGATCTCAACCGGGAATAATTGACATCTATCATAATGCCATCCTTATCATACAACTCGAGTCCTACAGACAAATCATTAAAAATGTCATGTAATAAATTATCAGCTATCCCATTTATCCGAATCTGTTCCATGTAGCAAGATTTGTATAGTATTGCAATTTCGTTTGTTCAGCCGGGCAAAGTTAAACAAATATTTTGCTACATATTAGAAAAGGGACCTTTTGGTCCCTTTCTGTATCTTTATTTGGTGCTTTGGTATAGAAAACTTTCAGCTTTAGCCAATGTCTCCGGTTTACCGATGTCAATCAGTTGTAAATTCTCTGCAAGATAACCGGAATAGTTTATTTGCCGACAAGTGGCAAGATAGAAATCCATAATAGAAAACTTCCCTTCCCAACGAGGCGTATCCATAAATTGGAAAATGGCAGGTGAAAGGACATGGATACCGCTGAATGCATATTCCTGATAGCATAATTCATCATATTGGAATCCCTCCGGCTTCACCTGTCCCGTATCCTTGTTAGTCCAGCCACAAAGTTTCTTCTTTTCATCAAAAAGCAGATAACGAGAGGTTTTACGTCGGCTTGCCAGTAAAGTTGCCACACCGCCACTCTGTAAATGATAGTCATATAATTCCTTCAGATTCACATCTGAAAGAATGTCTACATTATGTATCAGGAAAGGTTCATCCGAATTTTCAAAGAAAGAACGGGCTTTCTTGACTCCTCCACCAGTATCGAGCAACAAGTCACGTTCGTCGGAAATATGTATGGTAAGCCCGAAATTCTCATTGACTTTCAGGAAGTCAAGTATTTGATCGCCAAAATGGTGGATGTTAATCACAATTTCCGTGAATCCGGCAGCTTTCAGTTTTAAAATCACATGTTCCAACATCGGATGTCCGGCTATGGGAACCATAGCCTTAGGCATGGTATCGGTAAGCGGTTTCAACCGGCTACCCAAACCGGCAGCAAATATCATTGCTTTCATTTTATTCGTAACTTCCTCCTTTATAGTTAATCTCTTTAGATGGTTGCCTCAAACGTACGTTCTATATTCTGTTCCCGGTGCACCAGTTCGACTTTCACACCAAATTTCTGATTCAGGTGTTCTGCCAGATGCTGGGCTGAATAAACAGAACGGTGTTGCCCTCCGGTACAACCGAAACAAACGGACAAATTGCTGAATCCACGTTCCATATAGCGTTTTACGGAGGCGTCTACCAAAGCATAGGCATGATCGAGGAAACGGAGTATTTCACCATCTTCTTCGAGGAAAGTGATTACAGGTTCATCCAGTCCGGTGAAAGGTTTGTAACGCTCATACTTACCGGGATTGTTGACGGCCCGACAGTCGAATACATAGCCTCCTCCATTGCCGGTAGAGTCATCAGGAATTC
Organism: Bacteroides sp. BFG-637; assembly: GCF_024793605.1. NCBI lineage: Bacteria > Pseudomonadati > Bacteroidota > Bacteroidia > Bacteroidales > Bacteroidaceae > Bacteroides > Bacteroides sp. BFG-637. Next base: position 5,983,053 of record NZ_JANUPD010000002.1, read on the forward strand.
CTTTCTTATAGGCAAAGCTCATCACTTTGACAGTAAGCTGCCGCTTTTTCAGGTCGTCCGTAAATTGTTTCAGTCCGGTAAGTTCCCGCAAAACCTCGCAGAGATACGGATATTCCGGGTATTCTTCTTTCAACAATTCACGCAGGTTTTCGATAGCATAGGGAACGCTTTGAATAAAATGAGGTTTCTTTTCGAAGTATCCGCGGAAGCCATAAGCCCCCAGCACTTGCAACGTACGGAAAAGAACAAAGTGACGAAGTTGGCTATAAAAATAGGATTCGTCAATCGGTTGGTATTTGCGAAGAGCGTCTATATATTCTTGCAGCAGTTCTTTACGGAGGCTATCCGGATATTTTGCTTTCGCTTGCCACAGGAAGGAGGATATGTCATAATAAAACGGACCTTTACGTCCTCCCTGAAAGTCGATAAACCATGGCTCCCCGTCTTTTATCATCACATTACGACTCTGAAAATCACGATACATAAAAGTAGCGGAAGAACTACGTAGAAGAACATCGCTCATCTTCTGAAAATCATCTTCCAGTTTGTCTTCCTGAAATTCCATTCCGGTAGCTTTCAGAAAACAATATTTGAAGTAATTCAAATCCCAAAGGATAGAACGCTGATTGAACTCCGGTTGGGGATAGCAACGGGAAAAGTCGAACCCGTCAGCACCGGCAAACTGAATAGCGGGAAGTAAACGGATCGTCTTGCGGAGCAGTTCTTTTTCTTCCTCGGAAAATACACTGGTGGCCCGGCCTTTCTCAATGGCATGAAACAATAAAGTATCACCTAAATCTTCTTGCAGATAACAAGTTTTATCTTCCGATGCAATGTAAACTTCGGGAACCGGCAGGCCGTTTTTACGGAAATGTCCTGCCATATAAAGAAAAGCTTCATTCTCATCAATAGAGGTTCCATATACTCCAACCAGTGTTTGTATGCCCGTCAGACGGAAATAACGGCGATTGGAACCGGAAGACGGTAATTCTGCGATGTTTTCAGCGGGAACACCTGTATATGACTGATAAAGTTTCTGTAGTTCTTCGGTAATCATAGTCGTATATTTTCGGGCAAAGATAGAGAATCCAGCTAAATAAAGAAAAGAATTTTCATTCAAAGACCATTCTCTGACTCAAAGGAATAATAAAATAAGTTTGCTTTCTTAACAAATATTCATTTGAATATATTATCTTTGTTTCAGTTTAACTGACCTAATACCATGAGAAAAAGAACCTTTATTCTGCTATGTATAGCGTTCATCATACAGTTTGTCGGCGTTCCCTCCCTTCAAGCCGGACATTATTATTACAAGCAAATCTCCCTGAAAGACGGGTTACCTTCTACCGTACGATGCATCCTGACCGATGAACAAGGTTTTGTATGGATTGGAACCCGTTCCGGACTAGGACGGTACGACGGCCACGAACTTAAAAAGTATACTCATCAAGCAGACAACCCTCATTCCATCCCCCACAACCAAATCAATCAGATAACAGAAGATAAACTGAATAACATCTGGATTCTGACAGAAAAAGGAGTGGCATGTTATCAACGGCAAAGTGATGATTTCTTCATACCTACGGACGAGAAAGGAAATAATATAGTAGCCTACTCGACTTGTTTAATGAAAGACGGAGTTTTATTCGGCTCGCAAAACAAAGTCTATTTCTATAGTTATCAGCATTCTTCTCTTCACCTTTTACAGACGTTTAATCGAGAGCCCAATTTCAATATCACGTTACTAAGTTTATGGAATGAGCACACTCTTCTTTGCTGCAGCCGATGGCAGGGATTACTTCTTCTGGATTTAAATACGGGTAAACACACACCTCCTCCTTTTGACTGCGGAAAGGAAATCATGAATATGCTTATTGATTCACAAAACCGGATATGGATAGCCCCCTACAACGAAGGCATAAGCTGTTTTTCCCATGACGGAAGACCATTGGCTTCGTATACCACACATAACTCGGATTTAAGCAATAATGTCGTCTTAAGTCTTGCTGAACGGGAAGGGAAGATATGGATCGGAACGGATGGAGGAGGCATCAATATTCTTGAACCTGAAACGGGAAATTTCTCTTTATTGGAGCATGTACCGGGAAGAGATAACTACTCACTGCCCGCTAACTCCATTCTCTGTCTTTATAATGACCGGAACAATAATATATGGGCAGGAAGTATTCGCAACGGTCTTATCAGCATCCGGGAGGTTTCCATGAAAACTTATACGGATGTATTGCCGGGCAATGACCGCGGATTAAGTAACAATACCGTACTAAGCCTCTATCAGGAATCTGATAGTCGCATTTGGATAGGCACGGACGGTGGAGGTATTAACCTTTTTAATCCCCTTACAGAAAAGTTCACCCACTTTCCTTCCACATGGGAAGATAAAGTAGCCTCTATCTGCCCTTTTACCTCCGGTAATCTATTGCTTTCTATTTTCTCACAGGGCGTATTTGTTTTCAACCCGTCAACGGGAAAGAAGACTCCTTTTATTATTATTGATCCCGAAACTTCCAAACGTCTAGGAAGCCGAGGAAAAACAGTAAACCTATTCCTCAATTCCCCCCATAGTGTACTGCTATTGGGAGACCATATCTACCAATACAACTTGAAAGAACAAACATTCAGTATTGCTACCGAACAACAAGGAGCAGACATTATCGGTACCATTTTGCCTATAGCAAATAGTCAGAATAACACATATCTGAACGACAGCAAACATATCTTCTGTCTGGACAACCGTACCAACCGCCTCGAAATAATATTTCAATGCAGTAAAGACACATTGATTAATTCTGTCTCACGAGATGAATATGGAAATTTCTGGATAGGAAACAATTACGGACTGATACATTATAACCCTGTCACTCAAGAACAAACTCCGATACCAACCTCCCTCTTTGAAGAAGTCACTCTGATAGTATGCGACCAGCAAGGAAAAGTCTGGATAGGAACAGACAATATGCTTTTCGCCTGGTTAATCAAAGAAAGAAAATTTGTTCTATTCGGTGAATCCGACGGTGTCATTCAGAATGAGTACCTATCCAAGCCCCGTTTATTAAGTTCACAGGGGAATATCTATATGGGAGGTGTGAAAGGATTACTGCATATTAACAGCAACTTGCCCTTAATCACTTCCGAATTCCCGCAATTACAACTCTCGGATGTGGTTATCAACGGAGAATCCGTTAATGATAAGCTAAGTAGTAACCCTATAGGAATTTCTGCTCCCTGGAACAGTAATATAACCATTCGGATCATGTCGAAAGAAAAAGATATCTTCCGGCAGAAAGTATACAGATATCAGATAGAAGGACTGAACGATCAGCAAATCGAATCATATAATCCCGAATTGGCCATACGCTCACTTCCTCCGGGAAGTTACAAGATCATGGCTTCCTGCACAGCGAAAGATGGTAGTTGGATTCCCAGTCAAGAGGTACTGGAACTGACGATTCTCCCTCCCTGGTATCGGACATGGTGGTTCATCATTAGTTGTGCAGTGTTCATTACTGCTGCTGTCATCGAAACTTTCCGAAGAACGTTAAAACGCAAAGAGGAAAAGCTGAAATGGGCAATGAAGGAACATGAGCAACAGGTGTACGAAGAAAAAGTGCGCTTCCTTATTAATATCAGTCACGAACTGCGTACCCCATTGACTCTCATACATGCGCCACTTAGCCGAATATTGAAATCGCTTTCTGCCGAAGATACACAATATCTACCTATAAAAGCGATATATCGCCAGTCACAGCGAATGAAGAATCTTATCAATATGGTACTTGATGTGCGTAAGATGGAGGTTGGAGAAAGCAAATTGCAGATACAACCATACGCTCTCAATCAATGGATTGAACATGTATCACAAGATTTCACCAGCGAAGGCGAAGCAAAGAACGTATGTATCCGTTATCAGCTTGACCCGCATATCGACACTGTTAGTTTCGATAAAGACAAGTGTGAGATTATTCTAAGCAATCTGCTTATCAATGCCTTAAAACACAGTCCGCAAGATGCAGAAATAATCATTACTTCGGAGTTGCTTTCAGAGGAAAACAGGGTCCGTGTCTCCATCATAGATCAGGGAAACGGTCTCAAACAAGTAAATACGCAGAAACTCTTCACCCGTTTCTATCAGGGTACAGGAGAACAGAGCGGGACAGGAATCGGATTATCCTATTCCAGGATTCTGGTCGAATTACACGGAGGTTCCATCGGTGCCCTAGACAATCAGGAAGCTGGTGCAACATTCTTCTTTGAACTCCCACTTCGCCAACAATCAGAAGAGATTATCTGCCAACCGAAAGCCTATCTGAACGAATTGATGAGCGATGACAGTAAAGAACAATTGCCGGAGGAGAGTAATTTCGATACGAGTTTTTACAGTATATTAGTGGTGGATGATAATCCGGACCTGACGGATTTCCTAAAAAAGTCACTGGGAGAATATTTCAAACGGATAATCATTGCTTCGGACGGTGTGGAAGCCCTCCAACTGACCAGAAGCCATACTCCGGATATTATCGTCAGTGACGTGATGATGCCGAGAATGAATGGATATGAACTTTGTAAAAACATCAAGGAAGACATTACCATCAGTCACATTCCTATTGTACTGCTGACAGCAAGAGATGATAAACAAAGCCAGTTAAGTGGTTATAAGAATGGAGCAGACGCCTATCTTACAAAGCCTTTTGAGATAGAAATGTTAATGGAAATCATTCGTAACCGGTTAAGAAACCGCGAATCTATCAAGAAGAGATATTTAAATGCAGGATTGGTTCCTGCACCGGAAGAAAGCACATTCAGCCAGGCAGATGAAACCTTCCTGTTGAAACTGAATAAAATTATTCAGGAGAATCTGGATAACAGCAATCTGGATGTCACTCTTATTTGCAAAGAAATAGGAATGAGCCGGGCTTCCCTTTACAATAAACTGAAAGCTCTAACCGATATGGGAGCCAATGATTACATCAATAAATTCCGGATGGAGAAAGCGATCACATTCATCACTCATACGGATATGTCTTTTACGGAAATTGCCGAGAAGATCGGATTTACTACTTCACGCTATTTCAGTACGGCTTTCAAACAATACACAGGAGAAACGCCGACTCAATACAAAGAAAAACAGAAACAAAAAAGGAAAGAAGGAAAAAAAAAAAGGTGAACATCATGCGGACAAAAAATATCCACGATGATGTTCACCACCCATTTTATCATTGCATCTCACTTACATTCAGCCATTCACTTTCTTATAATCCTCCAGAAACTTCTTCAATCCTGAATCAGTTAACGGATGATTGAGCAATCCTTTGATAGCACTCAACGGACAAGTAGCCACGTCGGCTCCTACTTCCACACATTCGATAATATGTTTTGTATTGCGAATAGAAGCAGCCAACACCTGTGTTTTATAATCATACGTACGATACATACGTACGATATCTCCCACCAGCTTCACCCCATCTTCACAAATATCGTCCAGACGGCCGACAAAAGGTGAAACATAGGTAGCTCCGGCTTTAGCAGCCAGCAATGCCTGTCCTACAGAAAACACTAACGTACAATTGGTACGGATTCCTTTCTGCGTGAAATGTTTGATAGCTTTGATTCCATCAGCAATACAAGGAACCTTTACTACGATATGCGGATTGAGTGCGGCAAGTTCCTCGCCCTCACGAATCATCCCTTCATAATCAGTTGCTATCACCTCGGCACTTACATCTCCCTCAACGATCTTACATATCTTGACGTAATGTTCACGCTGATTCTGCGTTCCTTTAATACCTTCTTTCGCCATCAACGAAGGGTTGGTAGTCACACCGTCAAGTACTCCGAGGTCATAAGCCTCCTGAATCTGCTCCAGATTAGCTGTGTCAATAAAAAACTTCATACTCTTAATTTTTAATGGTTAACGATCTAATAGTCAAAGATAAGAATTTATTTCTATTCATCCCTGATTAAGCGATCGTAATTGACGGATCAAGATATACATCCTGAATGGCATTCAATAATTCTACTCCTTCGTTCATTGGCTTCTGGAATGCTTTACGTCCGCTAATCAATCCCATACCTCCGGCACGTTTGTTGACTACGGCTGTAATGACAGCATCACGCAAATCGGAAGAACCATGAGATTCTCCACCCGAATTAATCAAGCCTACACGTCCCATATAGCCGTTGGCTACCTGGTAACGGCAAAGGTCAATCGGATGTTCGGAAGCCAGTTCGGTATACATACGTTCGTCGATCTTTCCGAAACCAATGGCTTTGAAGCCACCATTATTAGTAGGAAGTTTCTGTTTCACAATGTCAGCTTTGATAGTCACTCCCAAGCGGTCGGCCTGACCTGTCAGGTCGGCGGCAGCATGGTAATCGACTGCACCTTTCTTAAAATCATTGTTACGCAGGTAACACCAGAGGATGGTTGCCATACCCAATTCGTGAGCATATTCAAAAGCTTCGGCAATCTCTACTAGTTGACGGCGACTCTGTTCCGAGCCAAAATAAATAGTAGCTCCTACGGCCACTGCTCCCATATTCCAGGCTTCTTTGACAGTGCCAAACAATACTTGGTCGAAGCTATTCGGGTAAGAGAGCAGTTCATTGTGGTTCAATTTCACAATGAAGGGTATCTTATGCGCATATTTACGTGCTACGGATCCAAGAATTCCAAACGTGGAAGCTACTCCGTTACAACCGCCTTCAATAGCCAGTTTCACAATATTTTCAGGATCGAAATAGATCGGATTGGGAGCAAATGATGCTCCGGCAGTATGTTCGATGTCCTGATCGACAGGAAGTATAGACACATAACCGGTATTTGCCAACCGTCCATGTCCCAACAGAGATTGCAGGTTGTTTAATACTCTAATGTTTCGATCCGAATCAATCCAGATTTTATCTATCGTATCGGGAGACGGAACATGAATTAATGATTTATCGATGGTTTCACAGGTATGTTCCAAATAATAACAGGCCTGATCTCTTAATAATTCAACTACTTTACTCATAACTTTACTTTTTAATATGTAACTATTTTATTTTTTCTTTCCCTGATTGGCAACTGCCTCCATTAGTTTTTTAATCTCTTCCGGATTTCCCAGGAAGTAGTCGTTGGATACATTCAGGTTTTCATCAAACTCAAATACGTAAGGCACAGCCGTAGGTAGATTCAGTTTGACAATATCTTCATCGGAGATGTTTTTTAGATGCTTGATGATGCCTCTCAAACTATTGCCATGAGCGACCACCAACAGCGTATGAGCTGTTTTCAGACTAGGAAATATATCACTTTCCCAATAAGGCATAATACGTTCAATGGTATCTTTCAACGATTCCGTGCGAGGTAATTCTGCATCGGGCACTTCATGATAACGGTAATCAAAATGCGGATTTCTCAAATCTTTTTCCGAAAGTGGATTGGGGGCTATATCATAACTACGGCGCCAGATGAGCACTTGTTCTTCACCATACTTCCCGGCAGTCTCGGCTTTATTCAATCCCTGTAAGTCACCATAATGTTTCTCGTTCAGACGCCAGTTCTTTTCGACAGGAATCCAGTCGAGATTCATTTTATCGAGTACGCAATTCAACGTTTTCACTGCACGTTTTAAATAAGAGGTGTATGCTTTATCAAAATTAAAGCCATACTCTTTCAATGTTTCTCCGGCTTTTTCGGCTTCGGCAACCCCTTTTTCTGTCAGGTCTACGTCGGTCCAACCGGTGAAACGATTCTCTTTGTTCCATGCACTTTCTCCATGACGGAGCAATACTATCTTTTTCATTGCTAAAAGTCTCCTTTCTTCTTTTTATATATACAACAGATTGTTTCTTCACAAAGTTCACTAGAAAACAAATAGTTATCAATACCCAGAAATTATGATTCTTTCAGCTAAGAAGTAAGGTGCAGTAATTAGGCATATAAAAAAACTTACTCTCCTCTAACTCAAAACTTGCATGTATTGATCGCTTATGAATCAAAACAAGTTTATCGTCAGAGAAGAGTAAGCCTGTTAGAGAGAGAGTTTATATATACAAGAAAATCTGTTCTGTTTTTCCGTTTCTTTTAAAGGTCCTTCTTCAAGATATCTCGGCATTTTTTCCGTAATACTCTTCTTTTGCTTTCTTAATATTCCGTAGTAAAGCCGTGTAATGCCTATAATTGAAATCTCCTTCTTTACATACGGTAAGCTGCTCTTTCACATATTCTTCAATCTTATCCAAATGCATTTCTATAAAAAGCAAAATATCAGAACGGTTCACCGTCGTATTTACATTTCCGGCATCTTTATCACTTGGGTTCATCATACGTTCAATAAATCCCAGGTAAGTCCGTTGCTGCTGACGGCGGAAATTATTCTCTAATTCATTTGAATCATTCAAAGGTTTCCACACTGTAGCAAACACATCGTCCAGATATTCCTCGAGCGGATAAGGATCCGAAGCACACATCGAAGCCGAATACAAATTCTGCAACATTCCCGATGCCAGTAATAAGGCTATAATAGAACTTTGGCGATCACGAATTTCATCCACAGCTTTCACTCCCGTGCAATTCACTACCTTATCAGGATAGAGCCAAAGTGGAGCTACAAGCAAATTCCGTCCTAACCATTCTACAGCTTCTTTCTGCACACTACGTGGCAAGTAATCATGAGGATCCTGCCCTGGCAGATTATTAGTATACCGGCCCCCCAAGTTTCTCTGTACATGCAGCGTATATTTCATATATTGGGCACGCACTGATTTATAAATCGTATTTAAATCATCATATTGGCCGTCAGGTTGTGCAGTCCAAGTCATAATATTTTCCATCACCCTTTTCAGGTTCTTCATACCATACTCATTGGCCTTCATATTATTATCCCCCAAGTCCTCACTCTGGCTGCGGGGATCAGTCCCTTTTCCTTCATCACCGATAAACAACAGGCGACGGTCGCCTTGAAGTTTCTTCGTGACTTCAGCACGCAACGCTGCTTTCTCCTTAAAAGGATCTTTAAATTCCGGACGGTATTGATACCCCCATTTTATCGCCCATTTATCATAATCGCCAATACGGGGGAAAAGCCCTTTTTCTGAAATCCGGTCTTCGGGTTGTGCTACATAGTTAAACCGTGCATAATCCATAATAGATACTGTGTGACCATTGGCCTCCACCCATGCTTTATCACGCAATTTCTCTACCGGGGTAGCCGAACTGGCAGCCATATTGTGACGCAATCCAAGCGTATGACCTACCTCGTGTGAGGAAACAAATTGGATCAGAGTCCCCATTAATTTGTCATCAAAGGTCATTGATTGCGCACGTTTATCCAAAGGTCCACACTGCACCATATACCATTTCTTAAGTAAGTTCATTACATTGTGATACCAACAGATATGACTTTCCATGATCTCTCCGCTACGAGGATCTACAATACGCGGACCATAAGCATTTTCCGATTCCGAAGGCAGATAGCGCAATACGCTATAACGTGCATCGTCCAGGCTCATTGTAGGATCGTCCGGCCATTCTTTGGCAATAATGGCATTTTTGAATCCGGCTGCTTCAAAAGCTACATTCCAGTCATTCACACCAGCTTTAAGATAAGGAATCCATTTTTTTGGTGTCGCCGGGTCTATATAATACACAATAGGACGTTTAGGTTCAGTAAGTTGCCCTTTGCGATAACGTTCCGGATCTTTCGGTTCCAACCGATAACGCTGGATAATGGCTCCACGGGTCGTGACTTGCTGGTCATCCGAAAACTCTGTCACCGGATTTTGGAAGAATCCGACCCGTTCATCTGCCAATCTCGGCTGCATAGGTTCTTTGGGTAACATCACCATACTGGTATTCAGTTTCACTGTCACCGAACCTGTTGCCGCAGCCGGCAACTTGCCGGAAGTTATATTGTAAGTACGTAAAGTAAGCACTTCCACATTAATGGGATAGGTTTTTATAGTATCCATGAATGTACGGTCCTGTGCTAAAGAACCAATGCCAAGAATAGAACGGTCACTTGATGTAAAGCCACACGTCTTATTATCACCCAAAAGAAACTTGGATACATTGATGAGCTGCGCCTGAGTCTCCGGATTTCTACCGATAACGTCAAACTTACAAATAACCGGATCTATCGTTGACTGCTTCAATGCTTCCGCAATTTTATCACCTGTGGGAGCAAACTGTGACTGTACATATTCACGTAAAAAGAGCGTCTTGTCGTTATGTTGTTCCCAATAAACCACACTCCGGTTCACCTCTTCCCCACTAAGCATTTTGAACCCCTGCGGCACAGCTTTAAAGCGAGTAACAACCAATAACAATCGTCCCAACAAAGAATCCGGTACTTCAAAATACCAGTCATCCTTGATATGACGCACTGTAAACATACCCTGACATTCACTTCCTCCATCTTTCAAAAGTTTCTCGTAAGCTGTCGCTTTCTTGACAGTGTCTTTCTTAACTGTATCTTCACGGACCACCAGACTTTTCTTTCCATGTTCAAACGGATTCATAACACCGGCCCGTGCTTCTGCTCCTTGCAGTGCCCAAAGTAGCAATACAGTTATCATCAAAATCTTTTGCATTGTTTTTCTATCTATTTTATTCGTTAGTATTTAATGTCAGGTTCGGATTTTTCTCACGGGCAGCCAACGGGAACGGAATGACGTACAAACGTGAATCCGGTTTCAACGTATATGTCTTCTGTTCGACATTAGTAGAAACCAGCGGGAAAACACGGGTGATCGTCTTTGCATAGTCCGCTTCCGTATTAAACCGCTTCAAATCCCAGAAACGACTAAAACCGAAAAGCAACTCCTTACGACGCTCATTAATGATTTCCTGCATCATTTCACGCTGGGTAGCCGGTTCCGGTAATACTGCCTCTGTTCCTTTGATTCGTTTTTCACGCAACTGATTCAAGACTTCAACAGCTCCGGATAAATCGTTCTGACGTGCCTTTGCTTCTGCCAGAATCAGATAAACTTCGGCGGTACGCATACCTACAGCCATATACTGGAACTTAGTATAACCAATTGACGTATCCCACAAAGCAGCTCCGGAACCTTCATCAAAGTAATATTCCGGATTTCCAGTCATCTTGAAAAACAGATTCATACGCTCGTCATTCGTTCCGAAAAGCTGTACCAATTCCGGACTGATCATTCCATAAGTATAAGACATATATTCTGTGACACCACCCATATGGGCATAATTCAAGATTTCAGGATTTCCACCTCTACCATATGTCGTAACCATAGTCGGACCTCCCTCAGCCTCCAAAGCTATATAATCAATCAAAGTATTATTCCGTTTCAATGATTCTTCCGCTGCCTCTTCAGCCTTTTTCCAGTCACGATGAAACAGATATACGCGGGCAGCCAAAGCATAGCCGAAAGCCTTCGACGGATGATAAACATTTACCGGTTCTTCTTGCAGATAAGGCAATGCTTCCTCAATATCCTTAATGATGAAGTCATAGACTTCAGCGACAGTCGCTTTGGTAGGAGTAGCTTCGAGATCGTACTCTCTGATAATGGCAACACCACCGTCAGTAGCTGCCGTCTCCGGATTATAGCTTTTTGCAAAAGTGTTTACCAGAATAAAGTGGTCCCAGGCACGCATTATCTTTGCTTCCGCCTTTGCCAGTTCTTTCGTATCCTTATCACCCGTACTATGATCTACCAATGAAATCACGATATTCGACCGCAAAATATACGTGTAGCAATTCGCATACAAATTATTATCACTCAAATCCTTACGAACAGCTTCCTCATTAAATGTCATATTGATTCCATCCCATGATAGATATTCTTTGCCAATAATATTCGATTCTTTTGACCAAACATTATCACTCAATAGAGCAAAGGACGCCGGTTGATAGCATCGGTTAGGCAAGGCCACCAACTCGTAATAAGTATCAGTAGAATCTACAGTTTTCTTCCCTGTGGGAGTAATATCCACGTAATTCTCACAGGCCGCAAGTCCCAATATCAACAGAACCGGCAATATATAAAGTAGTTTACGCATATTCTATAATCTTTTTAATAATTAGAAACTTGTTGATAATCCAATAGAGTAAGTCTTGGGTGAAGCCATGCCACGCGTCCCCTCGTTTAAGTTATAGCTCTCCGGATCAATGTCATTTCCAGCTTTACACCAGGTAAAGAGATTGTTCACTTGCAACTTCACTTTCAACGAACTAAGCCGGAGTTGACGGCAAATGTCAGATGGCAAATTATATCCTAAACTCAGACTACGTAGTTTTACATAGCCGGCATCTTTTACATTGATGTCGCCATACTGCCACCAATCCTGAAAACTCCCTGCATAAGTTTTCACCTTTGTTGGCATATCGATATACATACGCACATTTGCATTCGGATCATCCGCACTCCAACGATTAGTAATATCTTTCAATGTCTGACTTCCTACTTGATCACTCATATTCACAACACTATTACGTAATTTATTACCACCTGCATATACAAGGAAAGCATTCAAATCAATTCCTTTATAACTTAGTCTGAAAGTCAGTGCCCCGTTGAATTTAGGTGTCAGTGAACCAAGATTTACCAGATCATCTGTACCTTTGAGTGACGATCCGGTAGTAATACTAGCGACCGTTCCATCCTCGTTAAATGTCACAAGATCATTTCCGTCTTTATCCACCGCTACCGGATATCCGTTCTCGATACGGTCGATACGGTAAGCCCAGAGTGTGTTATAGCTACTTCCTTCCATAAAATAGTTCTGCGGACTCTTGATAAAACTTATCGATGACTCCGAATCACTATGATCCACTTTCAACATTTTATTCTTGTTATGAGCAAAGTTGAAATCAATGGCAAAGTTCCAGTCTTTCTTTCGGATGATATTGGCAGTGAGCGATAACTCAATACCCCGGTTACGCATTTTACCATTGTTTACGACACGTGATTTAGCCCCCCAAAGTAGGGTCCATGTAGCGACGTACAAGCAAATCAGATGCAGAACGATTATAATATTCCAGACTACCGGCAATCACATTATTAAAAAGACGGAAATCCATTCCCACATTATAAGTGGCTGTTTTTTCCCAGCGAAGTTTCGGATTCGGAAGATCATCATCATCATAAGTCAGATAAGTAGTCTTAATCGGGTTACTCTGCGTTTTTTGCTTAACCACAAAATAAGTAGTCGACCTTTGGTCTACATTACCGTTAATACCATAGGTCATACGCACTTTCAAGAAATCGAGCCAGAAAAGTTCTTTCATAAATGACTCACCCGACACAATCCACGAAGCACCGACCGACCACAAAGGGTGACGTTGATTACGGATATCAAGCCCGAACAAATCTGCCTGGTCCCAGCGGATACTTCCGGAGATATTATAACGTGACAGATAAGAGTAACCCGCATTAGCATAAAAAGATGCATAACGATGACGTGATTCCTGCAATGTAGCCGGTAGACCGCTTAACTTAATCGCATCACCGGAAAGAGCACTTGTGCCTACTCCGTCACGATATGCCTGCCAGTCCATTATATCAGAAGTCAGCGTCTGCGGATCATAGCCATACATTAACTGGCTGATAAATTTAGGTATCTTATTTTCCCTAAATTCCAGCCCGGCAATAGCAGTTACCGAATGTTCTTTCCAGCTTTTATCAAAATCTATTTGGTTACGTACCGTATAACGGTTACTGCCCAATTCGCTCTGATAAAATCGTCCTCCTTTCGGCATATGCGATTTTTCTGCTGTATCAATCATGGAATTGTACGTCATGCGCATCAAATAAGAATCTTCCGCATCATATACCTCACTTTTACTATTGTTCCACTCATATTGATACATAAAGTTATATTTGAACATCTTCAAGAAGCGAGCCTGTAAACTGACAAACGGACGTATACTAACATCATGCGATTTTGTACCACTTTCACCTAAGGCATCAAGCACATTGAAGCCAAATGATTTATAAGGTGAAACACCTTCCGCCTGACTTACCACTCCCCCATTGTAAGAGCCACCTGAATATCCGCTTACATTTACATAAGGAGAATTGTAATGCCCGCCATCGTCATCCAGTATTCTTTCATAACGTTGTTGTAAGGTATAACCGGTAAATAGACTATTAGGCGTGTCACTACGTCCCAAGCGGGCATCCACTCCGGCATTCACATTCAGCCAACTAGTGATAGCATAACTCGATTTGTAGTATAAGGAGATTCTATTACTTTTGTCATTTATAGTTCGCCCTTTATCATTTTCATAATTAAAAGAAAGGAAGTGATTACTGTTCCCCACTTTTTGAGAAACAGACACGTTATAGCGCTGTGTCACAGCCGCGCGCCAAGCGTTATCACGATACTCCTTATAGTAATCATTATTGCGCCACTGATTCAGTGTAGCCTCCACTTCACTATTACTTACCACTCCATTTTCCCTATCTAAATAGAGCTGAAACAATGGATAATAATATCCAGATTTATAAGAGGATAAAAAACTGGAAGCACTTCCGAGTTCAGCCACATTAGCATCAAACACTGCTGTTTGATAATCAATAATATCACTCGTAGACGCCAGATTCAAACTATTGAAATTAGGTTTGCTAGTGATAAACCAGTCTGCATTGATACTAACATGTGCTCCTTCCTCTTTAGCCTGCTTGGTTGTTACCACGATAACTCCGTTTGCAGCCAAAGCACCATAAATACTGGCTGCCGCTGCATCCTTCAAGACAGTCACGCTCTCTACATTATAAGGATTTATCTCACTTAAAGTTAAGTTTGTCGGCATATCATCTACAACAATCAACGGGTCTGTCCCCACATCATTCGAGAATGTGCCTACACCACGAAGGATGGGACTCATATCACCGTTATTCGGATTTATATTCATACGCAAACCAGCCACTTGCCCCTCCAGAGAAGAAGTCAGGTCCGTATGCATCTGTCTTGTCAGCTGTTCGGAATCCACAAAGCCGAAAGCAGCGGTAGAACGCTCCCGACTAATACGCTGATAACCGGTCACTACAACATCTCCCAATTGTTGTTTGTCTTCATGCATAATCACATTGACATGGGTACGTCCTTTAATAGAAACTTTTTCTGTCTGCATACCGACAAAAGAGACCTCCAAAGTGTGAGTTTCCTCCAGCACCTTACAGGTAAAATTTCCTTCGACATCGGCAATGGCTCCAAACGGACTATTGATTCCCCGGATATTTGCACCTGGTAACGGGATGCCTTTTTCATCTACCACCCGCCCCTCTACACTTCTAGTTTTTCGTACAACGCCAGTGGAAGTGGTTTTCACTTTACGGATAGTAATGAAATGCTGGTTCACCTCATATTCAAAAGGTTTTCCCTCCAGAATTTTCTGAAGTGCAGACAAAGGTGCCTGCTGGCGTATACTGACACTTACCCGGTACGGACCGACATCTTCACTAGGGAAATTCACCTTATAACCGGACACATTACTGAACTGCTTCAAAGCCTCTCCCAACGATACCTCTTTCAGTTCCAAAGAAATTAGTTTGTTGTCCGTACTTTGTGCCCATCCATGCAAGGCAGTTACAAACATCAGCAATAAAAAGGCGGTTTTCATCCACACGATCCTTCTCGTTGCCTTTTTGTAAGACAATGTAAATTGTTGCTTTTTCATAAGAGTTGTATTTGTAAAGTTATATATGTTTAATCGTGATCGTCTCGTCTTGATAATCCACACGTACTTTTTCCAGTTTATTCAGAAGTTCCAAAGCTTCTTCCAAGCGGGCATCACGGTTAGCCCAGAAGTTTAATCGGATATGGTATAGTTCCGCTTGTTCGAAATCAATATTCACGTTATACCATCTGCCTAAAGAACTCATGATGTCTTTCAGTGATGCATCTTCAAAATAGAACATTCCCTCAGTCCAAGCTGTATAAGTCGCAATATTCACACGTGATATATTTTCTTCTCCGTTTTCCGTATAAGTGAGATCCTGACCAGGCTGGAGTATAACGGATTGATGACTGGTCATATTCGTAACCTCCACCTTTCCTTGTACCAAGGTCACGTGCCGGTCTTCCGTTTTATATGAACGTATATTGAATTTAGTACCCAATACCGTAGTTTCCATCCCATCGGTACTTACAATAAACGGACATTTTTCATTCTTCGCAACCTCGAAACAGGCTTCCCCTTTCAATTCCACACGCCGTTCCTTACCATTAAAAGCCACAGGATAACGCAAGCTACTTTCAGCATTAATCCAGACTTTAGTACCATCCGACAACACCAATAGAAAGCTCTTCCCGCGTGGAGTAGTCAAAGTCTGACAACATATTGTGTCCGAAGTTAATGCTCCCACTTCTTTAAGATTCATCACACTATCTTCCAGCAGTTGTTCACTATGACCATCCGTTTGCAACATCACATGTTCTCCATCAGTGATTGCAGCAAAGAGCCGTATGGGTTGTTCCATTTGCCGGGAAGTAGTCGGAAATAACGAAGGAATCAGAAAAACCAGCACTAATACGGCAGCCGCAGTAAAAGCCGCTGCCCCTATATACATTCTTGACCTGACTCTACGTTTCCGTTCCAGATTCTCACGTATCACAGCTTCCTTACAAGCCATTAATTCCAAGAAAAGTTCTTTATTATCAGGTATATTTATCCACTGAAGGAATTCATCAGTTTCCCTTAATTGTGGATGTTGTATGGCACGAAGTGCATAATCTAAATTTTTATCTGAATGGTCTATCATAGTGTCAATAGTTTCATTAAACACGTAGAGGTTACTGAAACTGATGACACCCCGATAGGATTTTTTTAAAAAAAGATGGTTAATTGTTTTCGGAGTATCTTTAAAGCTCTGGCAATGTGCGTTCTAACGGTATTATCACTAATACGTAACTTTTCACTGATTTCCGCACATTTCTTTTCATTTAAGAAAAACTCTTCCACTACGGTTCGCATTTGTGGAGCCATCTGGCGAATACTCTCCTGCATCCGGTTTATCTTATCTTCATACTCACGGTATTCTTTCACAGTCCAGCCACTGTAAAGTTCTTCCAGATACCTTTCCGCATTTTTATACACCACGTTCTGATGACGTATTTGGTCAATACAACGATTTCGTACCATGACGAAGAATAACGGCAGCAGATCCTCTTCCGTTGTCAACCGTTCGCTGCTCTCAAGCACCGAACAAAAGACATCGTTCACCACATCTTTTGCACTTTCCTCATCATTCAGCAGATTATATGCATGAATATAGAGTTTTTGCCAATGTTCCCTGTATATAACAGTTATAGCATTTTGACTATCATTCATGTATTTCCAGTTACTTTTTGCATTTTATAGAGCGCAAAGATAACCAATTAGAGCAAAAAACATTCTATTTATTAAAAAAGATTATAATTCATATAAATGCATTTGTTGTTATAGACATATTCTATTCCCATCGTCTGGCTCTTAATATTTTGACACCTTGTTTCTCCCCAGAAAGATACGATTCACAACTATATCCGACCGTTCCCATTCATCTGGATGTTGATTTAATATTCGCTTTATCTTTACGCTTACAGAATGCTTCGATTATTTTTTTTACACGAAGATAATTTATTGATATTCTGTTCATATATGCCCGTTTTCTTTGTAGTACAGACTTTCCTTATGATACAATCATACTATCTTTTACTTTTTTAAGGTGGAATTCAACAAAAATGATTATTTTTACGAGCAAATTATTGTCTAACTCTTGATAATACAGACATATCTTGAAAATAAACGAACAAAACGAAAGTGAATTCCTACAAAAGCTTATGAACAAAGCGAATATAGGATGGTGGGAAGCTGACTTAAAAGCAAAGACTTACAAGTGTTCGGAACTTATCTCCCAACTACTCGGAATAGGAGAAGACGGGCTCATCAGTTTCGAAGATTTCAACAAGCGTATTCTAAAAGAAGACCAGGGATACGCCACTTTTCCGTCTTTTGACAAATTGCAACAGACTGTAGAAGAAATATACTTGTTTGATACTCCCAAAGGCCATGTATGGATTCGCAGCAAGGCATGCTTTCAGGAAACAGACGAAAACGGTAACACCAAAGTATATGGAATTGCCGAAACACAAGAGGGAATTCATATAGCCTCTGCACATCAGGCTCTACAAAATAGCGAGCGGATCCTGCATAATATTTATAAGAATCTTCCGGTCGGCATCGAATTATATGATAAGGACGGTCAAATGGTCGACCTGAATAAAAAAGATATGGAAATGTTCCGTATTTCCAATAAAGAAGATATTCTGGGAGTCAACATTTTCGAGAATCCTATATTGCCGGAGGAAATAAAACAAAAGATTAGAGACAATGAGAACGCAGATTTTACATTCCGGTATGACTTTTCCAAAATCAACAAATATTATCAGCCTGACAGTACAACCGGTTTCATTGACTTAACAACGAAAGTCACCACTCTATACGATCACAACCACGCACCTATCAACTACCTCTTAATAAATGTAGACAAGACCGAAGATACAATTGCCTATAATAAGATTCAGGAATTCGAGAGTTTTTTCGATCTGGTGGGAGATTATGCAAAAGTAGGTTACGCACACTTCGATGCTTTGAGTCGGGACGGGTATGCTTTGAGAAGCTGGTACATGAATGTAGGTGAAGAAGAGGGTACCCCATTGCCGGAAATCATCGGTATTCATTCCCATTTCCATCCGGAAGATCAGGCTGTGATGATCGACTTCCTGGATAAAGTGATAAAAGGAGAAAGTTCCAAGCTATCCCGCGATGTCCGCATCCGCAGAGCAGATGGAAATTACACTTGGACACGGGTTAACGTATTAGTCAGGAATTATCAGCCGCAGGATAATATCATCGAAATGCTGTGTATCAACTTTGATATTACCGAACTGAAAGAGACAGAGCGGATGCTGATTGGCGCCAAAGAGAAAGCTGAAGAAGCCGACCGGCTAAAATCTGCTTTTCTTGCGAATATGAGTCATGAGATACGTACTCCACTCAATGCGATAGTAGGCTTTTCCAGTCTGCTTGAGGAAGCGGAGGATGCAGAAGAAAAACATCTGTATATAACAATTATTGAAGAGAATAACAAACTCTTGTTACAACTGATCTCGGATATTCTTGACTTGTCAAAGATTGAGGCCGGGACTTTCGACATTATCCCGGAACAAGTGGATGCACAACAACTTTGCAACGAACTGCTACAGGCTATGCAGGTAAAGGCTACTGAACAAGTAGAGATTCTTTTAGCACCGGAACTTCCCGAACTTACTTTTACCAGCGACAAAAACAGGTTGTATCAGGTATTGCTGAACTTTATAACGAATGCTCTGAAATTTACTTCCAAGGGTAGTATTGTCATTGATTACCAAATCAACGGAAATGAAGTCAGATTCTCGGTTCAGGATACGGGAATGGGCATCGAACCGGAAAAACAGGAAGCTATCTTCACCCGATTCGTGAAATTGAATAATTTCATTGCCGGCACAGGATTGGGACTTTCCATCTGTCAGAGTATCGTCACACAGCTGGGTGGCAAAATCGGAGTGGAATCGAAACCGGGAGAAGGGTCCTGTTTCTGGTTTACGCATCCGCTCAACTAAAACCTGATTTCAAAGAAAAATAAATATCAGAAAACAATGTTTACCGGTTTCTCTTTAAGAAAATACGGTCTGTTATAGTGTTGGGAAGTTCCGATTCATAATGTGTCACCATAATCATCGTCTTATCTTTGCGTCGGCAGAAAGCCTCGATCACTTTCTTTACCCGGCGACGATTATAGGTATCCAAGCCATGAAGCGGTTCATCCAGAATCAGCAGTTCCGGGTCTTTGACGAAAGCTCTTGCCAGCAAGGCCAAACGTTGTTCTCCACTGGATAGTTGCAGGAATGGTTTATCTTTCAAATTTGCAATGCCGAATATATCCATCCACCACTCACAGATAGCCATCTGTTCCGGTTGAGGACGTTTATACAGACCGATACTGTCATGCAAACCACTGGCTACAATCTCAATAGCGGGCAGATTTTTAAGATAAGCACGGTGCATCTCCGGACTTACGTAACCGATATGTTTCTTGATTTCCCAAATACTTTCTCCCGTCCCTCTTTTCCGTCCGAAGAGACTGATGTCACAGGCATACGATTGCGGATTGTCTGCACAGACAAGGCTCAACAGAGTCGATTTCCCGGCACCGTTCTCACCACTCAACGCCCACTTCTCACCACGACGGACTGTCCAGTCCAGTTCTTTCAGAATAGTTCGGTCGCCATAACGGATACTGACCTTATTCAGTTTCACTACTTCCTCCGAATCGTAATTGTTGCCATCAGATGGCAAATCTATAATCCGTTGCTGCAAATCATCAAAAGAGGTAACCACATCTCTACTACGGAAAGCTTCGAGATAGGCTTCACGTTCCATTTTAGGAAAGACCTCCATTTTGTCCACAGGAATGACATGAGTAATGAATGACGGTATATCATCGAGCATGGAAAGCACCAGAATAATTTGTACGGACGACATTTTCGTCAGACGTTCGAGCAAAGAGAATAACAGTTCACGCGTAGGAGCATCCAGTCCGATAAACGGATTATCCATAATCAACACGCGGGGAGCAGTCAACAGGGTTTTGGTTAGCTGGAATTTACGTAATTCACCGCTGGAAAGGAGAATGATTTTCTTGTCGAGCAACGGTTCGATACGGAAGAGTTCAAACAGTTCGCATTGCAGTTGCTCGTCCTTGATTTCTCCCAACATCTCACGAACATCGGGAGCCTCATCCTGATCATGAGCATTCCAACGCTGCTGATAGTAGTAATTGGCATCGGCAGCTCCATAAGTATCGCGGAAAGCAATGTATTTCACATTATCATAAAGAGTCTGGGTGGCAGAGGGGGAAAAATCATATTGCACGATTCCATCACGCAATGGATATTTTCCGATCAGGGTATCTATAAAAAGACTTTTACCACCACCATTGGGACCTACAATGGCTATGTGCTCATTCGCTCCGATAGTTGCCGTGATGGGTTTGGCTAAACGCACAAGCGGGTTGCGTGCTACGCCCCCCGCCATGCAGAATGTATTTTGGTTCATATTCTTTTATTCTGTTTTATTATTGCCCGCAAAGGTAACAATTTTATCATAAAAGACGCCAAATTGCAAACATATTCTTATTCGTTCCGTATAGGGAATATCTTTGTTTACTTACTAAACCCATAAGGTGGACATTCAAAATTGGTAATATCCAATTTGTATTCCATCATATCTTTCAACTCGTGTATGGGACGTTCCAATTCGTAAGGTATCGGTTGTCTGCTGAATTGCTGGAAGTAAAGCAAACAAGCATCCCGCCACCAGACAGCATCCCGTGCCTGAATCTTCAGGCGGTGTTGCACATCACGAAAACGTTCGAAATCAATATACGGTTCCATCCTGTCCCACACTTTTTGAAAGTTTCTCACTTCGTTTACACCACGATCATACGCGTAGCACAGTTCTGTCCAAAGTGTACGCCCGCTCTTCATCTGATGATTCCAAGGGACATGGTGAAACCAAAGGAGCAGATTCTCCGGACAGGTATTCACATTGTCCAGTTGCTCGCATAATGGAGAATGGTATTGTCCGGTAGCATTACTTCCTGTACTGCTGCGGTCGAAACCTATTCCCATGTTGTCGGCACGGTGGTAATAAGGAGGTAGCCAATCCGGGCGGGCATCGGGAATATCACACCAGGGTTCCGGTCCGTAATGATGTCCCCATGCAAAGATATGATGCAAGCCGAGAGGCATCATGTAGTCTACTACTGCTTCTCTCGATTTCTGAAGCACTTGGGAGTTGAGAAAGGAGAGTTCAGCGTCAATTTGCTCTTTTTGAATGACTTCTCCTGCCGGAGTATCGATTTGCGCACCGGTAACGGGAAGAAAAGTCTGTTTCAACCATTCATTTCCTATCTGTTCGGAAGAAAGCGAATGCTTCCATGCCAAGCGTCCGAAAGCATACCAGTTAGCTTGGGCAAAAGGATGTCCACACCAATTAGTATCATCACCGATGTTTGCCACTCCGGAAATAGCCGTGAGCGGATGAGGGAATAACGAACCATCCGTCACACGGGCAATGGTGGAGCCTTTGCCTTGTAGATAAGTATCACTATCTAAACATTCTTTCCACATAGGAGCAAGGAACGCAAGGTGATTGGAAAAGCCAAGATACTCTTGTGTGATTTGAAACTCGGGCATAACTGCCGTCTTCTTCATAGCTCCGAACAGCGGGCTGAATGGCTCACGGGGCTGGAAATCTATCGGACCGTTTTTGATCTGCACAATAACATTGTCCCGGAACTTACCATCCAAAGGTTCAAATTCAAGATAGGCTTGTTTGGCACGGTCGCTGTCAGTAGGAGAATAAACGAAAGCGCGCCACATCACAATACCATGATAGGGCCTCAACACATCGGCAAGCATATTGGCTCCTTCGGCATGAGTGCGTCCGTAATCACATGGACCGGGCTGCCCTTCGGAATTCGCTTTCACCAGAAAACCTCCGAAATCGGGAATCAGAGAATAAATCTCTTTGGCTTTCTGCTTCCACCAGTTTATCACTTCTTTATTCAACGGATCGGAAGTGGACAAACCACCTAAAGCTGCGGGAGAAGAGAAATTGATAGAAAGATATATTTTCAAGCCATAAGGGCGGAAAACGTCGGCCAAGACTTTGACTTTCTGCAAATAATCATTAGATAGTATCTTAGGACTTGCATTGACATTGTTTATTACAGTGGCATTAATGCCGATAGAAGCATTGGCACGAGCGTAGACTTCATAACGGGGAGAGACAACAGACGGAAGTTCGTCCCATTTCCAAAGTGAATGTCCGGCATATCCGCGTTCGATTGTACCATCCAAGTTATCCCAATGATTCAGGATACGAATTCGATAATCAGGTCGTTCGGAGATATCGAGGGATTGCAAAGCTGATTCCGGTAGTTGTCCGGTAGCTTGCAGACGGAGTAAATGATACGTTCCATAAAGTACTCCTTGTTCACCGGAAGAAGCTATCGTTATTTGACTGCCACCTTTGGAGGTCTGAATCGTATATCCCTCATTTCCAAGTGCACGAAGTTCTTTATTGTTCCGGACCTCCAAAGTAACCGGGATTCCTCCCTGCCAGAAGTTCTGTAATTCGGAAACCGCAATACGTAATGTAGGTGATTGTTTCTTGCTGGTAATTTCCGCTTTCGCTCCCGATGCATAACGAAGCCACAAGGCACTTCCATCTTCTGCCCAAATAGAAGAAAAGCAAAAAAACAAAGTGAATGTCAATGCAAATATATTTCTCATAGTACAAAGTATGTTATCACAATTAATTTACAGTATGATAGCATAAGTAAATTAAGCATTCATAGTTAATAATAACCGCCTCTACCTGAAAAATCCCTATTACCTAATATTCTGGTAAAAGTAGGTATGTTTTTCAAATAGAGGCGGTTGTTTTAATGTATCCTATTATTCATCTTTTCCCTCGATAGTAATGATTCGCCCGTCTGCATCATACTGAAGTTCACAGACTTTTAGGCTACGGAGCCAAGTCTTTCCCTCTGATGGCACACAATCGTGATGAAACAGATACCACTTACCTTTAAACTCTACAATAGCATGGTGAGTAGTCCATCCTACCACCGGAGTCAGAATGACTCCCTGATAAGTAAACGGACCATAAGGGTTATCACTTGTTGCATAGCAGAGCAAATGAGTGTCTCCTGTAGAATAGGAAAAATAGTATTTACCATTATATTTATGCATCCACGAAGCTTCGAAGAAACGGCGTTCCGTATCCCCTGCTGTCAATGGCTTACCGTCTTCATCCAGAATTACCACTGCACGGGGTTCTTCGGCAAACTCCATCATATCTTCACTCAAACGAGCGACACGCGACGGGATTGCTTCCTCCTCTCCTTCCGGCAAAATAGCAGATTCCAAGGCTTTATTATTACGGTAACGTTGAAGTTGTCCACCCCACAATCCACCGAAATACATATAATAGTTACCATCTCCGTCATCCCATACAGCCGGATCGATGCTGTAACTTCCCTTCATCGGATTAGCTTCCGGTATAAAAGGACCATAAGGTTTATCACTCACAGCTACCCCGATACGAAATATATCATTCTGATCTTTCAATGGAAAATACATATAATACTTACCATCTTTACAAACCACATCACAATCCCAAAGTTGACGGCCCGCCCAAGGAATATCCTCTGTGGAAAGCACCACTCCATGATCTTTTATTTCACCGTTCATCACATCATCCATAGAATACACGTGATAATCTTTCATATTGAAATGATCGCCATTATCATTCTCGGCAATACCACTTTCCCAATCATGAGAGGGATAAATATACAGTTTGCCATCAAATACATGTACGGCAGGATCAGCCATATAATCACCGGGAACTAAATATCTTTTTTCTGTTTTCATACTATTTCTGTTTTTTCTGTTAGAAACTTATTTTGTTTTTTCAGCCTCTTTGATAATCAGGTCGACTACCGGCTTCGGTTGATAATTACGATCAAAAAGTAACGGATAATCCGTGCGGCCTCTCATCGGCCAGTCATTACGCCAAGAGTTCTGATCGGCTACTCCCCAAAGAGTAACCCTGGTGATGAGGTTATGATGTTTCAGGAACAGACGGAAAAAGTCATTCATTCTTTCAGTCCATGCTTTCGATACCTCTTCCGGCAATCCATCCGGATAAGGATTCATCTCTTTTTTATATTCAAAGGAAGCGGAAACTTCTGCACCTACATTGGGATTCGGTGATGGTATCACCGTCAAATCCAGTTCTGTTATCATTATCTTCACTCCTGTTCCGGCAAAGGCCAGCATACTCTTCTCAAATTCACTGATTTTCGGGTAGTCCATGCCAATGTGTCCTTGCATACCTATGGCATCAATACGGATTCCACGTTTTTTCAAATCGTTCACCATCTTCACGACAGCTTCTCTTCTGCCCGGTTGGGCCATTGAGTAGTCATTGTAGTAAAGTTCGGCATCCGGATCGGCCTCGTGTGCATACTGGAAAGCCAATGGAATATATTCTTCCCCCAGAATCTCATAAAACTTTGTCTTGCGATATGCTCCATTATCTTCAATCGCTTCATTTACTACATCCCAGCCTTTGATGCGGCCTTTATAGCGTTTCACGATAGTCATGATATGATCTTTCATCCGCTTCTTCAGGACTTCCGGAGAAACATTGTTCCCGTCCTTATCTACGCAAAACCAAGGAGCCAATTGTGAATGCCAAATCAGGCAGTGACCAATGATAGCCATTTGATTGCTCTCACCAAAACTGACAAATTCATCTGCCTGCGCAAAATTATACTTATTTTCTTTCGGATGAATGACAGAAGACTTCATGCAGTTTTCCGCCACGATGGAATTAAAATTCTTCTTTACAACTTCAACAGCTGCGACATCCTTACCGGAACTTTGATGTGTGTTCACTGACACGCCAATCAAAAACTTGTTTTTCAAAGCCTTTTTCAGCGA
Source organism: Bacteroides sp. BFG-637 (assembly GCF_024793605.1). NCBI lineage: Bacteria > Pseudomonadati > Bacteroidota > Bacteroidia > Bacteroidales > Bacteroidaceae > Bacteroides > Bacteroides sp. BFG-637. The sequence goes on from NZ_JANUPD010000002.1 coordinate 6,008,629, forward strand.
ATTTCCATCTTTCGCAAAAACTTCTCCATAAGAAAAAGAAAACATCACTGTCAATAACAACAGAATTATTCGTTTGAGTTTCATACGTTATATTTTTGAGTAATAAACATTCTACTATCTTATCTATTCGCCTTTTTTACAGCGCGATTCTATCTCCTCATTTATATTGTCAATCACATTATCTTCCAATTCATATTTAGAAATAATGAACATAGCGACCAAAAGCAACAACGCCGGAATAACGGCTACGAGCCACAGTATTCCCTGTTCGGCAAAAGGCGATTGTGACACTTCATTTGTCTGGTCGAACCCGACAAAAGCCATAACAAGTCCCGGTACAACTCCTCCAAGAGCCATTCCCGCTTTATAGAAAATACCAGTCAAAGCATTGACTATACCCGAAATACGTTTACCATGAGTATATTCGCCATACGAAATTACTTCGGGAACCAAAGCCCACATATACCCTGTCGCAATAATGACTCCCGTCGATTTTATGAACTGCGCCACAAAGACCAACCATATCTGCGTTTTGAGTACCGGAACCACAGAAATAATATACAGCAATGCCATACCCAATATAGCGACTGAAAGGAATACATAAAACATTTGCTTTTTTCCAATGGCACGTTTAATGGCAGGTACCATCGGCATGAAAATGAATGCGGGTATCGAGCCCAAGGCCATGAAATAGGGTAACATCTCCGGTGCACGTACATTATAAATCATATAATATGAACCGGCAGAATTACCAATCGCCATCATTGCAAAAGCAGTAATGAAAAAGAACGCCAAAATACGCAAAGGTTTATTTCCTACAAAATTCTACCCACAAGTCGGACACTTTTACTTTAGATGTCTCCTCCTGATCCATAACCACACGCTCCTTCGTCTGGCTAAAGCAGAACACCAATAACGCCAATCCGATAACAGCATAAATAGTCATCGTAATAAACCATGCGTTAGCAGATGCAGTAGTATTGATTTTACCATCGGGAGACAACACCTTCACCAGTATCGGAATACCGTATGCCACGGCCAAACCGCCCAAATTGGCAAGAAACATACGCACTGACGTCAACACCGTGATTTCATTCGTATCGCGGGTAAGTGACGCATTCAGTGCTCCATAAGGCACATTAATCAATGTATAACACATGGATAATCCAACGTAAGTGAAATAGGCATAGAATAGTGAGCCCGAAAAACCATTCCAAAAACAAAGAATAGCAAAACCTGTCAGCGGAATTCCTCCCCAAATAAGGTATGAACGGTATTTGCCTAGTTTAGGATTGTGCTTATCGACAAAAGCACCTACCAGAGGATCCCAAAGCACATCCACTATCCTGACAATAAGAAACATCACGGCTGCCACCTCCGGTTTAAGTCCATATACATTGGTATAAAAAATCAGCAGATACATACATACGGTCTGGTAAATAAGGTTTTGCGCCAAATCACCGGAACCGAATCCTATACGTTGAAGCCAAGAGAGTTTATAGAAACCTTTCGCTTCATTGGTCTTTATTGTATTCTCCATAAAATAGATAAATTGGTCATTTTCAGTTTTTCGTATTCATTTCTATCAAGATAGCTGCTGCCACTCGTTGCCCTAGCGTCTTTTTATCCAATGGATGAATATCATTCCATTCTCCTAAATCACTATTTTTAATCAGAGTAACATTTTTATTTGTATCGGCTACTTCCGTCTGCGCTTTCCGGAATTCCGCCCAGGCAGTGCGTCCTCCTTTATCTGTGGGTGAAAGGAAATCCGCCAGCTCAATGATATAGAAAGGCATATCCGACTTATTCCATCGTTGTCTCCAATCGCTAATCATAGCCGTCAACAAGTCTTTATACTCATTTCTGCGTGAGACATTCGATTCTCCCTGATACCAGATAACACCAGATACCGTATAGTTCAGCAAAGGAGCAATCATGGCATTATACAGTCCTGTGGGTTTATAATGAAAAGCCGTTTGTCCCGGAGCAGCGGGCATAGGAGCACCGAGATGATATTTCCAACTCCCCTCCAGATTGATCTCCGATTCTCCTTTTTCCGGCTGACCTTTTCCGAAAAGAATTTTATAAGGCTTCTCCTTTACAAATTGAGGACGACCGCCATAACTGAAAAGGCGTATGGTTATTGTATTTTTTCCGGCTTTCAGCAATCCGGCAGGAATGGTATAGATACGGGGAGGATACTGATAAGAGACAGTCCCCACAAATGTGCCATTTACATAAACAGAATCCGCATCCACAATGCATCCCAAGCGAAGAGTCGCTTTCTCTCCCGCCTGTTGTGCAGACACCTGAAAGTCTTTACGAAACCAGTGGGAACCATTGATGGTATTTAGTCCGTTTGTTGCCCAGCTGGAAGCAAACAAATCTGTTTCTTTCCAATTGCTATCATCATAATCGGCAGCATACCAAGGGGTAGCCTCATGCATCCCTTTATCTCCCTGAAACAACGCCACATTCCAGGCATGACTTTTCTTCCTCTCCTCTTTTTTCATCGACTCCATCAAATCGTCTGACTCATAGATACGCTTTTCATTCAAATAAAATGGAAAAGGCTTCAAACCTTCCTCACTGATCCACGCTTCTATCGGTGAACCTCCGACACTGGAATTTATGATTCCTACCGGAACTTTAGTCTTTTGATAGATCTCTTTAGCGAAGAAATAGACCAAAGCAGAGAAAGGCATCACATTTTCAGGAGTCATCGCTTGCCAGGAAATTCCCGGAATGTCTGTCTGCGGAGCATGAAAATTATAAAGCAGAGGTGTTTTTATATAGTGCACCATCGGATAGTTGCTGTCCGTAGATATTTCATCGCGAAAACGATCTGTAACCCGCGAAACAGGCAATTCCATATTCGACTGTCCCGAACATACCCAAACATCACCAATAAGAACATCCTTTAATTCGATATCATTAATGGTCATAGTATAAGGTCCGCCAGCTTTCAATACAGGCAAAGTCACTTTCCAGTTACCGTGTGCATCGGCAACAGTCTTATATTTCTTTTTCAGGAAAGTTATATCAACGGTTTCATCAGGATCAGCCGTTCCCCAGATATTGACAGGTTCCCCACGCTGAAGTACCATTCCGTCGGAAACAAGAGTCGGAAGTTTAACCTTTGCTCCGCCCAACAAGGCGAAGCAAAGGAACACAACTACTAACCCTACCTTATAAAACCAATACTTATTCATTCTGTCTTTTCTTTTATATGTCTTTATTTCATGATAATTTAGCAAGAGAAGAAATCCATCGGGATTCCACTTTGCAAACTTAGGAAGTTTCTTCCCACTTACCCAGAAATTCTGATTCAAATCATTACTCGCTTGTTACATCATCGTTTACGTATGTTACAAAAACTTGTTGCAATGTTACATTCAAGCTGAAACCACCGATAAACAAGAGGAAAGGGAAAGTTTTAGAACGAGCGGATTACAGTAGTTATTGTTATTCATTCGATCCACTCCAAGATAATAACAACTACTGTAACCCTCACTCTCCCCTTCTTTAATCGTTATAAAATCATTTATTCCAAATCTCCGGTAAAGTCTCCGCTGACATCTTTACCAGCCAAACCATCGGCCACTCCCTTATAAGCATGTTTACGTGCATAATTAGCATCCCAAAGGTTCGGAGCGTCATTCGGTATCCAATTCACATGTTCTTTTTCATTGTCCGATACTCCCCAGATGGTAATACCATATTGTTTATCCACCGGAATATACTTCTTGTACATATCAATGACATACTGATACATTTCTGCCTGTTGTGCCAGATTTTCAGTAGTAGGCGACGAGGTGTTAACCTTAATATCCAACTCGGATACTTTAATCAACTTGCCGGTAGCACCCAGTTTCTGGAACATTTGAGCAATATTGTCTTTATTGGAATCAATAGCAATATGCATTTGTGTACCGATACCATCCACTGTGGCCCCTTTGCTTTCGATGTATTCCACATATTTAATCAGACCATCACACTTATTGAGGTTATATTCCAGATTATAATCATTGATGAATAGTTTGTCATCCGGATTTCCATACTGACGGGCAAGTTTGAAAGCTTCTACTGCATAGTCTTTCGGAGTCAGGAAATAATCTTGCCAGTAGAATTCATCAGAAGCCAGATCAGTTTTGCCTTTACCAGTCTTAATGTCTGATGTTTTTGCATCATCCATCGGTTCATTGACTACGTCCCATGCATGAACATAAGGTTTGCAATGGGTAACCATCTTTGAAATCCAGTCTTCCATAGCATCTCTGATAATCTCGGCTTTTTCTTCGTCGGTCTTCTCAATGATAGTAGGACCGGAAGCACGAGTGACAGCACGTGTCTCCACCACTTTCTCCGACAATACGATATTATCTATATAATAATCACCCGCACTAACTCCGAAATTGATACAGAATCGATTCATATCCTCTTTAGACACTGTAAACTCTTTCTTAAATTCTGTCCAAGTCGTGCTCACATTTCCATCTACATAGCATTCACCTGCATAACTCGTTGAGTTCTGAATTTGAATTTGGAAAGTAGTTGAGACACTTGCTTTAATCATAGCAAAGAACTCATAGGTCTTGCCGACTTCCAAAGGAGTATCAAAGCCATATCCGGCCTGTGCCTTATATGCATTGCCCGCCCCTCCGTCAACAGAACTAGTCAGCTTCATCGAATATGAACTTCCATATCCTTCACCTTCTTCCGAAATCGCGGCCTTTCCACTACTCCAAGCTCCCCAAGGAGTAATAGCCTTACTTTCAAAATCTCCGTTAGAAATCAGATTAACCACAGTAGGCTCCGCATCTTTGTCTGTCACAACAATATTATCTACATAATAAGTCACATCCGGCAAATAACCAAATTCAAATGCAATCTGAAATGTAGTACTAACAAAATCATTCACTGTGATCTTCACCTGCTGCCATTGAGACGTTGTCTCAAAAGCTTCCGTCCAACTGCCACCTGTAGCATACCAGTCTTTATATGGATAATTATTCTCTAATCCAACAAAAGTCAGTCGGGCTTTGCCTGGTTCATCCGAACGGACAAAAAATGAAATTTCATAATTATGCCCACTTACTGCTGAAATGCCAGGAGTATATAATTGCACAGAATGAGATGCCGTTACAGAAGATCCTACTGCAAATTTCAATGCTTTGGAAGTAGCTGTCAACCCTTCTCCTTCCACAATGGACATCGCATCACTTCCATTTTTACGATCCCAGCCATCAAAGGTTCCATCTTCAATGCCCGAGAGATCCAACAAATTACTGCCCGCCGGTCCCGGAATAACTTCCGGTGCAATCAGACTATTCAGATAACTCGCATTCTGATTAGTGTGCCAAATCAGACAGTGCCCATAAATGCTGATACCCGCTTCTGTGGTCTTTGTAAACAACTGATCGACCTTATCAAATTTCAAATTCCCTTTAGAATCGACCATAGGACCGTGCTTCATGGCATATCCTATCGTCAGATCATTAAAATTCTCATTCACAATGGTATTCGTTGTCTCGTCACCAAGATATTCATCCATCCCCACTCCGATACCCAACTTAAAGTTGGGATCGGATAAATATTCTTTCAACGGCTTGTAACGGGAAATCTTTTCAGCCAACTGTAAAGGCAGCTCGGAAGAAGTAACCGCTCCATGTGTAGGGTCTTTATACCACTCCATCTTATTATCGTCACACGATGTCAATATCAGCACCGACAAGGCAACAAACGGAAGCATATTTCTGTATTTCATAATCTTTTCAATTTAAAGTCATTATTATTCTGCACCCTCTTCTTCATCCGGGAAATCGGTATATTCCGGCTTCGTCAAAGGTACGACACGCCAGTTATCAATATAAATCTTCACGGAAGTTGTTTTGGATAGAAACTCTGTTTCTTTATCCGAGCTCGCACCTGTGATCTTATCCAATGTAATATCAGAGTTCTCAAAATAGAAACCGAAGTTGGCATAAGAAGCAGATGCACGGGTAGCGGCCACATCGGCAAAAGTGGTCCAAGCTCCGCTGGATGCTTTCGATTTGTAGAATTCACTGAACGGAACAGTTACAGTCTGCCAACCGGTTGTCTGGAAAGGAACGATCTTTCCGCCTACAAGCCACGGTACGTAATTATAACAGTCTCTCTCCCATTCTCCACCATTGAATCCGTTCTGACCACAAATCTTCAGGAATCCGGATTCAGACCAAGGTTCGGGCACATAAATTTCAAACTGAATAGCACATTCGGCAACAGGAGTTTCAGCAGGGACACCCAGCGTCAACCAGTCAGGATCAGTGCCATTACCAGCTGTCCAAACTTCAGCACAACGATTCTTCGCTGCTGCCACCGGCAACTGTCTTTCTAATGGCAAACGACAGTAAGCACCTTGCGACACATTACCTTCACCAATCGAAGCAGATTCCAGTTCGGTTGTTTGAATCATACTTTCAGAATCGCCCCATGCTCCTTGTGCACCCACTCCATCGAAGTTCAACAACAAGCCTTTCTTATAATTGAAATAAGCAGGAGAATAAGCACCACCATTCGAACCTTCTACGAAAATAGAACCGCCTTCTTCAGAAACTCCGGCAGGCATATCCACCATAAAATATTCACCGTCAAGATCAGAAGTAATACCATCTGTCACCACCACATTTCCGGGGAAAACGACTTTTGCTATTTCCGTCAATCCACTTCCATAAACAATGATAGGTTCACCTACATTCGGCATACAGTTGGAGATTCTCGTTATAGACGGTGCAGCAGCACGAATCTGGAAATCATAAACGTATTCACCGCCATCTTTTACCAAACGAATTGTATTACGTACATTCTCGTCAGCTTCTGTAGTCGGAACTTTACTGTTCACACTAACCAGAAAAGATTTATTCGAAACAAATACCGGATTAAAATAACAGTTATATCCATTAATATACACTTTCTTCAATCCGTTGAATCCTTCACCTTCAATTCGGATCAGTTGTCCCAAACGGGCAAAATCGACCAAACGGTCAGGAACATTCGACTTCGCGTCTTCCAGGTAGATCCCGGTTATGTTCATCACAGAACTTCCGCCATTATCGTCATCGTCGTCACACGAAACAAATGAACAAGAGCAGATGAGCAGGCTCACCAATAAGCCAAATGCTTTCATACTATTTTTATATATCAAGCTTTTCATTCGTATTCTCGTTTTTAGTTAAACAAATCGGTTATTCTGTCTTCCTTAAATGCATAAGGCACAGGATCCGCTTTCAACAAAGGATTTTGCACTGTCTCCGATTCCGGATAAGGAAGAAGAAATATACTGGAATCGATATCACCTATGGCACGTTTTGTTTCATCCGAATCTTCATCTCTCTTCAAAGTTTGTGTATCCGCATCCCATACTACAGGGATAGCAGTACCCCTATCCTGTCCGGTGATATAATTGAGTACTTCCTGTTGTTTATAATAAGCTCTACGTACCAAGTCATACCAATACTGTCCTTCCAGACAAAGTTCCAGTCTACGCTCACGACGAATATCTTCGTAAGTAATCGAATTTTGGGGTTCCAAACCGGCACGCTTGCGCACTTTGTTAAAGTATTCCATTGCATCGGCATCATCTGTTGAAGGATTATTTCCCAATATAGCTTCTGCATAAATCAGATATACTTCTGCCAGACGCAACATGTAAGTATTGATAGGAGTACTTCCGGAAGTGATCTTCGCATTATCTTTGCTAGAACCACAAACATATTTCTTACAATAAATTCCGGAAACAGTACCCGATGCTTTCTTCTCACAAGTATATCCTCCGTTTGCTTTCTGTATTTCAGGATAATGATCGCCATAAGCCATCCAAGTCGGCTGACGTCGTTTATCTCCTTTTTCATACTCCCAAATCACGTCCGGTTGTGCAAAAACATAACCGCCCCATGCACGGTCATTACCAGTAATAGCTGACTCACAAGCGAAATAATCCTGTATCGTATTACATTCTCCATACGTACCATTACTAACCCATTGCAAAGCAAACAGTGTTTCCGAGTTGTTATTATTATCAATCATAAACAAATCGGCATAGTCAGTCATCAGTTCAAAATTTCTGTTTTCTATCACTTTTAAAGCCGCTTTCTTTGCCAAATCCAGATAGTCCTGATTACGGGTCGCACTATTAGGGTTACTACTATAACCGGCATACGTCAGATAAACACGCGACAACATACCAAAGGCACTGTATTTATTGACACGTCCGGCAGCAGAAGAAACCTCCGGCAAATATTTTGCCGCAAATTCCAAGTCACGCATCGCAAATTCATAGACATCACTTACCGGGCTGGTATTGACAATTGGATTAGCTACCAATTCATCCGTATCTTCATTAATAATAACATTTCCCCATAACATCGCCAGATAGGAATAAGCAACTCCACGCATGAACCGTGCTTCAGCAATATATGGGTTCTTCACTTCTTCGCTATTGGATGAGTTACCTTTGATCCCGTTAATAATCTTATTAGTTTGCTGTACTATATTGTATAATGAGCCCCAAGCCGAAACTAACGGCCCCGTCAATCCGGTTTCGGTCAAATCGGCAAAAGGATAGATATAATTGGAGGTTGTCGCACAAAGGTTGAATCCGCGTCCATCACCCAGTCCATAATAGAACTTATCGTTAAAGTCGAACCACACCTTATTATACAAAGGAGCTGTTGCTGCCCGGAAATCATCTTCCGTTTGATAAAAGTTATCTCCTGCGATATTGGAGTTATCTTCAGAATCGAGGAAGTCACTGCATCCTGCAAACGCCAAAGCTACAGCCAACATGAAAGAGTATATATATTTACTTGTTTTCATATTTAGTCACTTTAAATGATTAAAAGGTTAAATTCAGACCGAATGTATAAATTCGCGGAGAAGGATAACGATAGTTATCAAAGCCTGTAAGCAAAGCGTCCTGATTGGCAGAACCTATTTCCGGGTCCATCCCTTTGTATTTTGTGAATGTATATACATTCTGCAGGTTACAATAAAGTTTCAGATTCTGAATACCAATCGGTGCCAACCATTTACGCGGGAACGTATAGCCGAAAGAGATAGACTGAATACGCAGGAAAGAACCATCTTCCACAAAGCGGTCACTGAAACGATAATTGGAATCATCTGTCCCTTTGGCAATAGCCATACGGCAAGCATAAGGGTCACCGCCTACAATCTGTATATTCCGATAATCATCCGGACCATTCGGATCAATCAAAGCCAGTTGTGCATAATCCAACGCCGATTTCAGGATATTATTATTGCCCCGTGGATTTTCAAGTTCACGACGCCCCCAGTTTACAACTTCATTTCCCACCGATCCGGTCAGGTTAATGCTCAAGTCGAAGCCTTTATAAGAGAAAGAGTTACCGAAGCCGAAAGTAAAGTCCGGTTCAGGATTACCGATATAAGTACGGTCCTGTTCATTGATAACACCGTCTTTGTTTACATCTTCAAAAATATAATCACCAATCCAGACACTATTCTTGGAAATCGACATACCTTCAGGCAATGCTACCGGCTTAATTGCTCCGGAAGCATCTTTATAGTAAAAGTCAGTAGCCTTTTCAAAGCGGCCAATCACTTTATAACCATAAAACTGTCCGATAGGGTTTCCTACTGATGTACGCGTCAGTACGGTTATTGTTTCGCCTGTCTGATTACTCTTATCTATCAGGCTGGTTGCCGTATCCAGCGATTTTACTTTATTACGGTTCATAGAGAATACCACGTTACTTCTCCATTGGAATCCGCCTTTATCAATATTCACTGTATTTAAAGTCAACTCAAGTCCTTTATTCTCCAAAGAACCCACATTCTTCCAGGGTGCGGAAGTAGAGCCCTGACCTGAAGTTCCCACGTAAGCAGGAAGAGGCACTTGCAACAACAAATCATTTGTTTTCTTATAATAAATATCGGCAATCAATTCAATCCTGTTCTGGAAAAGATTAATATCAAGTCCCAGATTACTTGAATAAGTAGACTCCCATTTCAATTCGGGATTCGGAGTATTGCCAGCCAGCAATCCTGTTCCCCAAACGGTAGCAACAGATGAATAAATGGCTTTATATGCATTATTAGGCACATTCTGATTACCTACAACGCCCCATCCTAAACGCAATTTCAGATTATTAATAATATTGTTGTCTTTCAAAAAAGATTCATTGGAAACCTTCCAAGCCAAAGCAGCCGACGGGAACCATCCCCAACGATTATCTTTGTAGAATTTGGAAGAACCGTCGCGACGAAGAGTAAATGTCAATAGATATTTGTCATCGTATGAATAGAACAGACGGCCGAAATAAGATAAAATCGAACTTTCTCCACTATTACCATTATTCTTGGCTGTTGCGGCATCTCCCAATGTCAGGTCGGTTGCGGCATTGGACAAATATCCCATACGGCTTCCCATCAGATATTCCCATTTGCTCTCCTGCATTTCCTGACCAATCATTGCATTCACATTGTGCACTCCAAAAGTTTTCATGTAATTCACGATATTTCTCCAACTCCAGAACTTATTATATGATTTGGAGAAAGTCCCCTGACGGTCCGTATTTTCAATCGCACCAAAAGTATATGAGGGATCAAATTTATAAGTATTAGCTACCCCATAATCGAAAGACAATTCCGTTTTAAACGTCAGTCCGTCAATGATAGTAGCTTCAGCATAGGTGTTTGCCCGAATACCCATTTTCTCGTTGCGGTTATCCTTAATCATGGCAAGACCCACCGGATTCGTTTGTACCCATTCGTCCGTATCCGGTCCGTCAAATGTGCCTTCAGCATTACGAACAGCCACACTCGGACTCTGCAATAAAGCAGTTCTAATCAACGACTCGTCAGATACAGTCAATTTCTGACGGGAATTACTAAACGCAAAGTTAATACCCATTTTTAAATAGCTCTTCACCTGGGCATCAAAACTACCTCGTAAGTTCAGACGCCTGAACCCTGAACCAACAGCAATACCATCCTGATTGAGGTAGCCTGCTCCCAAAGCATAGTTACTTTTATCAGTACCTCCGGTCACAGAAAGATTATGACTGGTCATCATAGCTTTAGAGAACATCTCATCCTGCCAGTCTGTACCCTCACCTAGTAAATCCGGACGAACAAAGTTATTATCCTTGTTCACTATTCCCCAATCATTTCCCGAATAGTCTTTTCCTGAACGAACATTCTTATGCTCCGCATATTCCCGCAGATTCAGCATATCCAGTTTTTTAGGCATTTCCTGCCATCCTATATATCCGTCATAAGTTATTTGCGCCTCACCCTTCTGTCCACGTTTGGTAGTAATCATAATCACACCGTTTGCAGCTCGCGCACCATAAATAGCAGTGGCGGAAGCATCCTTTAATACGTCCATAGAGACGATGTCCGAAGGATTGATAGATGCCAGTGCATTATCACTTCCCGAACCTGTGGAACCGTCGATGATAATACCGTCAATGACAAAGATAGGTTCATTGGAGGCATTCAAAGAGTTGATACCACGAATACGGATGGAAGAACTACCACCGGGCATACCGCTATTAGCCTGTACCTGCACACCAGCAGCACGTCCTTGCAGTACCTGGTCAACGGAAGTCACTACAGATTTCTTAATGGCTTCATCGTTGACCGATACAACAGAACCGGTCAGGTCACTACGTTTCATCTGACCATATCCAACTACTACTACTTCGTCTAATACTTTTGCATCTTCTTTGAGGGTAATATCAAACTGCTTTTTCCCGGCTACAGGAATCGTTTGTGTCTGATATCCGATAAAAGAAATCTTCAAGCTACCTTTGGCTGATACATTCAACTTAAAATTACCATCCAAATCGGTAACTATACCATTGGTAGTGCCAGCTTCTACTACACTGGCTCCGATAATCGGTTCGCCCGATGCATCTTTGACCACTCCCGTCACGGAAACAGTCTGTGCCAATACCCATACAGGGAAGAGGCAGAAAAGAATGATAAGACCTAACGGTCGAAAATAATGATTTGTGCTTTCCATAAAATCATTTTTTTAATTAATAATGATAGTGGTTAATCCAAGTTATAGGTTTTTCTCTTCTTATTTATAATAAGGAATAGAGTAAGGAATTCATGTTTCCATAAGCAGTTATTATTTTAAGGTGTCCGACAATTCATTTTTTTGGTTAATGCAAATTTATGGATAATATATCAAGCATAGGTGGAGATTTTGTTTCAAGCAATTGACAGGCGGTTACATACACTTGCATGTACGTTACAAGCTATTGCACACCCGTTACATACCCCTCCCAGAAGCATCCCTAAAGGGTTTGCACGTAACATCAGTAAAAGGAAAAGTAACAAAGCTAATGCTATTTTAATTTAATATAGTATCTTTGTCTATATAAAAAGCACCAATAAACCCTGCTTATATTAATGAGTATGAAAGCACAAATCCTATTCCTTTTTTCCATATACTGTTTCCTGATAGGAAGCACTCCTGTTATGAAAGCACAGACCGGCAAATTCTATTCAACAGACAAAGAACTTTCCAACAGTCTGATCAATGCCGTATATCAGGACCGGAAAGGATTTATCTGGATAGCTACCGAAAACGGACTTAATAAATTCGACGGGACACGTTTCTCGATCTATCGACATAATGCTACGGATAGCACCAGCTTGAAAAACAACTATGTACGGACATTATTCGAAGACAGTCGCGGTAATTTCTGGATCGGATGCATCAATGGCTTACAACGATATGACCGCGCCACAGATAACTTTCACGAATTATTCATCTCTCGGAAAGACGGACGAAAAAATCCTCATATCACTTCCATTATTGAACGCCGGAACGGAGATCTTTGGATAGCAACTTCCGGACAAGGCGCCATATCCCTAAAAAAGAACAGCAATCCCGCCTCCTTCCATATCGAAACCGAACTGACAGACCGGATAGGTAGTAACTACCTGAATGTCATTTTCGAAGATTCCCGGCAAAATTTATGGATTGCTACAGAAGAAAAAGGACTGTACCGTTATTCTCCGGAAAGTAAAGAGCTTAAAAGCTATAAAGCACCTTATCATATAGCAGGCGATGACGTTTCTGCCATTTGTGAGGATGCACACGGACAAATTTTCGTAGGAACCTTGACAAAAGGTCTTTTCAGACTATCATCCCGACAGGAAGGAAACTTCGAACCTGTCCTCTACCAAAACCGGATGAATTTGAATATCCGGACTCTCATCATTGATACCCGTGGAAAACTTATCATAGGAACAGACGGTGAAGGAGTAAAAGAATATCAGCCTCAACAAGATATTATTGTGGACAGTGAGATTAATGCGGGTCCCTTTGACTTCTCCAAATCCAAGGTTCACTCGTTAATCGAAGATAAAGATCACAATTTATGGCTGGGCATTTTTCAGAAAGGTTTGATACTAGTGCCCGGCATTTCAAACAAGTTCGACTACTATGGCTACAAATCAATACACAACAACACTATTGGTTCCAGCTGTGTTATGGCTATTCATACAGATGAACAAGCTACAATCTGGATAGGTACGGATAACGACGGATTATATGCCATAAACGATCAGGGAAAACAATTACGCCATTACACCCATCAGGCAGGTAATCCCCAATCTGTCCCCGGCACTATCCTATGTCTCTATGAAGATTCCAATCAGGAACTTTGGCTAGGATCTTACTTCGATGGTCTGGCACGGATGAACAAACAAACCGGAACATGTCAAGATGCCACCTCTCTTTTACAAGGAAATCTTAACGCAGGCAAGCCCAAAGTTTCCTGCATCATTGAAGACAAAAACAAGAATCTCTGGGTGGGTACTTATGGTTCGGGCTTATACAAAATCAATTTACCAACTCAACATGTCACCTATTACGAATCTACCCGCAACGAAAACGATGACTGGAGCATCAACCGTCTTCCGAACGATTGGATCAGCTACCTACTGGAAGATAAAGAGGGAATGATATGGATCGGCACTTATAAAGGTCTGGCCGTACTCAATCCTCAAACGGACAATTTTATCAATTATAAAAAGCAAAACAATCTCCTCCCCGGGTATGTCGTTTACAGTTTATTGGAAAGTAGTAATGGAGAGATCTGGGCTGGTACTTCCGAAGGACTGGTCTGCCTGAATAAAGACAGACTAACACCGGTACTTTTCACTACTGCCGATGGACTCCCCAGTGATATTATTTGCGGCCTGGCTGAAGACGAGAAAAAAAATATATGGATCAGTACCCATCAGGGAATCTCCAAACTGAATCCTCCGGAAAAGAAGTTTATCAACTATTATGCAGGCGACGGTCTGCAAGGAAATGAGTTTACACGCACTGCTGTATTTAAAGATAAACGCGGCAAGATATTTTTTGGAGGTACCAATGGAGTAACAGCTTTCTACCCCCAGGATATCACCGAAATCAAAAAAGAAATGAATGTATTGATTACCGGCTTTCACGTTGCTAACCGCCCTGTGAAAAAAGGGGATAAATCCGGCAACAATGTCATCACTGATACTGCTGTCATGGATACCGAGCAATTTACACTGGCATATAATGAAAATACATTCAGCATTGATTTTTCTGTTTTGGAATTCAGCAATCCCGACCGGATTAGTTATCAATATAAGATAAAAGAATTAGGCGATGAATGGATCAGTACGCAACCGGGAACAAACCGGGTGACTTATAGCAGTCTGAAACCGGGGAAATACACTTTCTCCGTACAGGCACGCGACCATAATAATTTCTCTAATATCCGCACAGTTACTATTGCCATCACTCCACCCTGGTACCAGACCTGGTGGGCAAAAGTAATCTGGGGATGCCTCGGAGCATTACTAATCTATGCTCTTACCATGTACATTCTGTCACGTATCCGCCACCGGCAAGAAGTGATGCGACAAAAACACATGGAACAGATTAACGAAGCCAAATTACAATTCTTCATTAATATCTCACATGAAATACGTACCCCGATGACTCTTATCATCAGCCCGTTAGAGAAACTGTTAGCCGAACATTCCGAGAAACAACCGGTTTATCTCATGATTTACCGGAATGCCCAACGTATTCTACGCCTAATCAATCAACTGATGGACATACGAAAACTGGACAAAGGACAAATGCATCTGAAATTCCGGGAAACAGATATCGTAGGATTTATCAATGACTTGATGCAAACATTCAATTATCAAGCGCAAAAAAAGAACATCACATTTACTTTCGAAAAAGAACTGGAAGGTGCTGATTCTCTGAAAGTATGGATTGATCTAAATAACTTTGACAAAGTATTGATGAATGTCCTTTCCAATGCTTTCAAATATACACATGAGGGAGGAAATATCGAAGTGTTATTGAAAACCGGTCACAACGATGCCTACCGGGGTGCTTTGAAAGATTATTTCGAAATAGATATCACCGATAACGGGATCGGTATTGACAAAAACAAAATAGAACAAATATTCGAGCGTTTCTATCAGATTGACAACGACATGACACAATCTAATTTCGGTACAGGAATCGGACTGCATCTTTCACGGTCGTTAGTGGAACTGCACCACGGCATCATCAAAGCAGAAAACCGCGAAGACGGACAAGGAACCCGTTTCGTCATCCGCCTACCGTTAGGTAGTAATCACTTGAAAGCAGAGGAACTGGAAAATCCTGAAGAAACCGGAAGCGAACCAACCATCTCCCAACTTCCCAAAGATTCGATCTATGAAACGGAAGAAGAAAACAAAACCAATGAGTACAGGAAACCCAAAGCAAAAACACGTTATCGCGTCTTAATTGTAGAAGATGATGAAGAAATACGCCGCTACATACGTAGCGAACTGGATAGTGATTTCCGTATCTATGAATGTACAAATGGACGGGAAGGACTGGAAACCATTTTGAAGGAGAAACCCGATCTCGTCATCAGTGATGTTATGATGCCCGAAATGGATGGGATCACTCTCTGCCGGAAAATAAAACAGAATATCAATATCAATCATATACCGATTATATTATTAACCGCCAAATCGAAAGCCGAAGACCAAATCGAAGGGCTTGAAATTGGAGCAGATGC
This sequence comes from Bacteroides sp. BFG-637, assembly GCF_024793605.1. Taxonomy (NCBI): domain Bacteria; kingdom Pseudomonadati; phylum Bacteroidota; class Bacteroidia; order Bacteroidales; family Bacteroidaceae; genus Bacteroides; species Bacteroides sp. BFG-637. Next base: position 6,024,744 of record NZ_JANUPD010000002.1, read on the forward strand.
TTATATCGTAAAACCATTCAACACTGAATTATTACGAACTACTATCAGTAATCTGATAGCCAATCGGGAAAGACTGCGCGGCAAACTGGTAGGTGAACAACAAGTAGAAGAAAAAATAACAAAGATAGAAATGAAGTCCAATGATGAGATCTTAATGAGTAAAGTAATGAGAACCATCAATGACCATCTCGCCGATCCTGCCCTTAATGTAGAGATGCTGGCAGCCAACGTTGGAATGAGCCGCGTACATATGCACCGCAAATTAAAGGAGTTGACTAATCAGTCAGCACGAGATTTCATTCGTTCTATCAGACTGAAACAAGCTGCCAATCTGCTACGTGAGAAGAATCTAAGCGTTTCGGAAGTTGCATACGCTACAGGCTTCTCCAACCTCTCTCATTTTTCCAATACATTCAGAGACTTTTACGGAATTTCACCGAGTGAATATAAAGAACAACAGATGTAACAAACAGAATAAGACTTGTTACAAACAAGAATCCGAATTAGAAAAGAAGCCGTTATCTTTGCCGTGTATCACAAATGTTCCATTTCATTCATTAATAAAGTAGAGCCATGACGACACAAAAGATTTTCTTTTCTCTAATTATTATCCTGTTTACCATAGCTACCGGATTTAATATAACCGGATGCCAATCCATTCCCCAAACAAATGAAGCCATTTTCGACTTCTTCGAATATCAGGGAGAAGATGTTATTTTCGAAACACCGATTGATTCGATCTATGAATACCGGAATCCGATTGTCTGTGGTTTTTACCCGGATCCCAGTATCTGCCGGAAAGGAGAAGACTATTACATGATACATTCCTCTTTCTCTTACTATCCGGGAATCCCAATCCTACACAGCCGTGACCTCGTACATTGGGAACAAATAGGACACGTACTCGACCGTCCCTCACAATTAAAACTCGACAACATCCGCCTAAGCGGAGGTATTTATGCACCAGCCATCAGCTATAATCCTGCTAATGACACTTTTTATGTGGTTACCACCTGCGTAGATGGCATCGGCAATTTTGTTGTAAAAACGAAAGACCCGCAACAAGGTTGGAGCGACCCGATCCTTCTTCCTGAAGTTGGCGGAATCGATCCTTCCCTCTTCTTCGACGAAGATGGAAAAGCATATCTCGTTCATAATGACGCACCAATAGGAATACCGGAATATGACGGGCATCGTGCCATCTGGATTCACAACTATGATCCGGGCACCGACCAGACATTCGGGAAAAAACAAGTCATCGTAGATGGAGGCGTAGACAAAAGCAAACACCCTATCTGGATAGAAGGACCCCATCTCTATAAAATCAAAGGAAAATATTATCTGATGGCTGCTGAAGGTGGCACATCCGTCAATCATTCAGAGGTTATTTTCACCTCCGACCATGTGAAAGGTCCCTACCGACCCGTATCCGACAACCCGATCTTAACGCAACGCGATCTCCCCGAAGACCGTGCCAATCCAATCACCTGCACAGGACATGCCGATCTTATTGAAACACCGGACGGACAATGGTTTGCCATATTCCTGGCTTGCCGCCCTTATGAAGGTGACTTATACCATACCGGACGTGAAACATTCCTGCTTCCGGTTACATGGAAAAAGGGAACACCTGTCATTATGGAAAAAGGGAAAGCAATTCCTACTGTTGTACGTCCCGAAAATTGGAAAGCTGATGTTGCCGGAATTACGCCACAAACATTTACAGGTAACTTTAGATGGAGAGATGACTTCAATACCGATGAGAAATTAGCTTTGGAATGGCTGTTCATCCGGACACCGCGAGAGAACTGGTGGAGTATTCACGAAGGCAAACTTCATCTGACTCCTGCCGCTTCTGATATTTATACTGTGGGTGCTCCCGCCTTTATTGGTCATCGTCAGCAACATACCAATTTCACTGTTACTACGGAAATGAGTTTCACTCCGCTCAATGAACAAACATTTGCCGGACTTGTCTGCTATCAGAATGAAAAATTCAATCTCATTTTTGGCAAAACAATCCGGGAAGGAAAACAAGTGATTACTGTAGTCCGTACTGACAATGGCAAACAGACAACTGAAGGTACATTTACACTAGAGGATAAACGAACCGACCTCCCTCTTTACCTTCGTATCACTGGACGCGGTGGAAAATACAGCTTCACCCTATCTTTCGACAAGAAGAAATGGCAAGAAGTAGTCAACGATTTAGATGCCACCATCTTAAGCACCCATAAAGCAGGTGGGTTTACAGGAACTATTATCGGTATGTATACCGGAAAATGATTCTTAATCTTCAAACAAAAGTTACTTGTACATAATCAATGCAGACTGTCCGGGAATAATTACTTCCGGTCCGGTCTGCGTACCTAATCCACGCACATCTATCACGCCATCTTTGCATACCACTGTATATTTACCAACAGGCACTTCCAAACGCGCAGGAGTCATACGGGAATTAAAAGCTACGATAATATCTTCCCAACTATCTCCGTTCGCATGATCCTTCAGGCGGAATGCAATCAGGTTTTGTCCTTCCACCGGAAGAAACTCCAGATGCTTCCGAACCTTTTCCGCATCTCCCATACGGAAAGCGGGATGGGACTTACGCAGATCTATGAGTCGCTTATAATACATGAAAATATCTCCGTTCGTCGTTTTACGTCGCCAATCGATAGCATTGACTGCATCCGGACTCTTATAACTATTGTCCACTCCTTGTTTATCGCGCATCACTTCTTCTCCTGCATAGATAAAAGGAATACCTTGCGAAGTGAAGACTACCGTCTGCGCAAGCTTATCAAGTCGAACCAGTTGCTCGGGAGTAGCTCCCGGCATACTTGCTTTCAAGCGATCAATAAGGCACAAACCGTCATGGCAGGAAACGTAGCTAATCATCTGGGTAGGCTGCTCCGCCCACGGTTTCTGACTGTAATTAACAGAATCACACCGTACTTGCGGATGCTCAATAGCACCCACAATACCGAATTTAACACTCATTTCTGCTCCCGGAACTCCGGCGAGGAAAGCACCTTTCTCCTTTTTCCACACAGGTCCGCAAAGCCCATCACGCAATTCATCCGAGAATACGGCAATTCCCGGCATGTGGGAAACATTCCCTTTCATTGCCAACGAATCTGCCGGATATTGGGGAGTGTCGGCTGCCCAACCTTCTCCATAAATACAAATGGTAGGATCAACCTTGTTCACCGCTTTCCGGATCTCATTCATGGTTTCAATATCATGCACTCCCATCAAATCAAAACGGAAACCGTCAATATGATATTCTTTTATCCAATAAAGAACGGACTCTATCATGAACTTGCGCATCATAGGGCGTTCACTTGCCGTCTCATTACCGCATCCGGAACCATTTGCCAATGTCCCGTCTTCTTTCTGACGATAAAAATAACCGGGAACAGTACGTTCAAAGTTACTTTCAACGGTATTAAAAGTATGATTATAAACCATATCCATTATCACACGGATACCAGCTCTATGTAATGCTTGTACCATCTGTTTGAACTCTTTCACACGAGTGGCAGGTTGATAAGGATCAGTTGAATAAGAGCCATCCGGCACATTATAATTCGCCGGATCATATCCCCAGTTATAGTGGTTTTCTTCCAGTTTTGTTTCGTCGATAGAAGCATAATCAGAGGAAGGAAGAAGATGTACATGTGTCACTCCCAGTTCTATCAAGTGATCGATACCGGTCAGTAACTTATCTGAATTCATGGTCCCGTGTTCAGTCAATGCGAGGTATTTACCTTTATTCTTAATTCCCGAAGTAGAATCAACCGAGAAGTCACGATGATGCATTTCATAGATAATCATATCAGCAGGAGATTTCAGAGAAGGACGCCTGTCACTCTCCCATCCCTCGGGATTTGTAGTCTTCCAGTCAATAATGGCAGCACGTTTCCCATTCACTCCGACAGCATGGGCATTGATTCCCGGCGTGTCTCCCTGCCATTTATCATTGATTTTTACATTGAAGGCATAGAATTTACCAAGCAGGTTCTTATCTACTGAAGTTGTCCAGGTTCCATCTTCTGTGGGCTCCATCTTTACTGTTTCATAAGCATGTCCGCCTTCACCGGCATCATATAGCATCAGGCGTACTTCTTCTGCAGTTGGTGACCAAAGATAAAATTTGGTTGCCAACGGCGTATATTCCATTTCCGTAAGACTTCCCGTACGAACCGGATACAGCTCAAAAGAAGCATATTCCTTTTTCGCAGGGGAGCAGCTCATTACTGTTGTCACTGTAGTCACCCCTAATATTGCTAAATAATTACTTCCCATCTTCATTTAAACCTCCCCTAGATATTTCCTTTATATCTATCCCTATAATCAGTCGCTTTACTTCACCTTATCCGGATTCTTCGCTATAAAATCCTTCCAGCTATTATAACCTTTTTCCATTGTCGGCCGCCCCATTTGCAGGAAATGACAATAGGCTGCCGCCAATCCGTCTGTTGCATCCATAAAAGTAGGCATATCCTCTTTGGGAAAGCGCAACATCCGCTGCAACATATCCGCTACCTGTTCTTTTGATGCCTGCCCGTTTCCGGTGATAGCCATCTTTATCTTCAAAGGAGCATATTCCGTAATCGGAATGTCCCGGCTCAACGCCACTGCCATCGCTACCCCCTGTGCACGGCCCAACTTCAACATCGATTGTACATTTTTACCGAAGAAAGGCGCTTCAATAGCCAGCTCATCAGGCAGATAACTTTCAATAATACTCAATACCCGTTCATGGATATGGCGAAGTTTCAGATAGTGGTTGGCAAATTTACGCAAGTCGATAATCCCCATCGCAATCATTTCGGGTTTGGTTCCCTTCACTCTTAGAACACCGTATCCCATGATTGTCGTACCGGGGTCAATCCCCAGGATTATCTTTTCTTTTACCGGTTGAATCACTCTATCACCTCCATCAGGGTCGGAAACCCGATCACTTTATCTTTAAATATTTTTGCCAGTTCGTCATTCAAACGTACTCCCTGTTCCAAATGCCAACGATGCAGTAACCCACTGCTTTCCACCTCCCATTGCAAAGAATACGCACTTCCTTCTTCCCGATGACTTAATATCCGGCAAATGCGCGGTGCCTTTAAAGCACCGTGTTTCTGTACTTCAGGGATATAGCTTTCTTTTATCCAAATCATGAAATTGTCGTGAACATCCTCGTCCACTTGAAAAGTTGTATTATAAATCAGCATATCTTAATTTCATACTATTATTTACCGCAAACATAGCAATTATTTCAGAATAATGCATTATATTTGCGGCAACAAAAAAGATTCGTTTACAAACGTTATCATATAAGATAGAAAAGGGGCGTTAGCTCATCTGGCTAGAGCGCGACACTGGCAGTGTCGAGGTGATCGGTTCGAGTCCGATACGCTCCACAAACATCGCAGAAGGGTTCTAAAACAGAACTCTTTTTCTTTTTTTATAACTATTCCATCCCTCTATTCCCTTCAAAAGAAAAACTCATAGAAAAAAACGCCTAAATCTCCCATGTTTCCGGCCTTACAGCTGCATTTCCGACTGAACATCTACACTTTCAAAAAGATATCGAATACCTACAAATAGGTATTTCAATGACGTTTTATCATAAAAACATAAACAAGAAGTATTATATCTTAAGATTTTTATATTATTTTGCATTGCGTAATTCTATTATAAAAATGAACCATTTAACGGATAAAGAATTAGTAAGTCTATTCAGTACGGATAAAGAGAGGGCCTTCAACCTTTTCTTTCAGCGTTACTATATCCGTTTATGTATGTATGCAGTACAGATTACAGATGACTTTTCCGAATCCGAAGATATCGTTCAAAGTTTTTTTATTTCATTCTGGGAAAAGAAGCTCTATAAAACCATTACTGACAATCTGAAAGGATATGCCTATCTCTGTATTCGCAATGCATCACTGAAATTCATTGAAAAACGAGAAAAGATAGACTCCAGCGATATTCTTCTCAACGAAGAAGAATACCTATATATATGTGAAAGCCTTGAAGAGAATGAACGTGAACAAAAAGAAAAGGAGTTGGAAAAAGCTTTAGCAGCATTGCCCGAACAAGAAAAGAAAGCACTCTATGGTGTCGTTATTGAAAACAAAAGCTATAAAGCAGTAGCTAGCGAACTGCATATCAGCGTCAATACATTAAAGACTTATCTTGCCAGAGCGATGAAGAAACTGCGTAAAAACGAGAAATTACTTCTAGTATCTTTATTCTTGATAAACCTATCATAAATCTTCCAAGAAAAAAAGTCTCTCGTTTTTGACACCCATTTTACACAATTCCGGATCATATAATAAAACGAGAGAAAAGATGAATCAAGAAGATCATAATAAAACGGAGAAAAATCTGATTACTTTGCTCAACTGGTACCGGTTGAAACGGGTAAATGAATTTGCGGCACAATGCGATGAAGCACAAGCATGGGAATCAATCCAGCAACGCATCCGCCACCGTAAACGGATACGAATGTACACCTATTGGAGCAGCACTGCCGCTGCCTGCCTGTTAATAGCAGCTTTCAGTTTTTACACACTCACAGAATATGACCAATCTCTATTTACACACAGAGGGGAACAGAAAGCAACCCTGTTTGTAAATAACGGAGAATCTTACGACCTGCTGTCGCAAGATAAATCCATATTTAATGCAAACGGCATGCAAGTTGCTCAAAATACAGAAAAAGAATTAAGATACGACACTCAAACGAGTATACAAAAGAATGCAGGAAAGCATATTTTAAATGTACCCAGAGGAGGAGAATATAAACTCGTGCTTTCAGACGGTACACGCGTACACGCCAATGCCGAAAGCCGCCTTACTTATCCCGTTTCTTTTACCGGTAATAAAAGAGAAGTCTACCTCACAGGAGAAGCTCTCTTTGAAGTTGCCAAAGATACGCTCCATCCTTTCATTGTACATACCCCGTACGGTATAGTAGAAGTAGTAGGAACGCGGTTTAATGTCAATACTTACGAGAAGAATCAAACTACCGTAACCTTGGAAGAAGGAGCCGTAAAAGTATACTGCGAGGAAAAGAAAGGGACAGAACAAAAATCTCTTTCACCCGGTGAACAAGCTGTCATACAATCAAAAACAATTAATACACAAACAGTTCAGGTACAGGAATATACTTCCTGGGCAAACGGCATATACGAATATACCGATACGTCACTGGAAACTATTGTGCAACAACTTTCGCGCTGGTATAACGTCAACATGACCTTTACCGACCCGCAATTGCGTGAACGAAAGTTTGCAGGAGTCATCTTCCGCGACCAACCATTACAAAAAGCAGTAGATATATTATCCAAAGTTTCTAATGTACACTTCAGACAGAAGGGAAATGTTATTGAGATAACAGAGAACCGTCCCCAATATTAAACAGGAAAAAGCGTTGTTCAAATATGAAAAAATATCTTTTAATCCGGATGATGCAAACAGTAGCCATTATCCTGTTTGCCGCCAATGTATCGGCACAAAACCAAAATGTGGTCATATCAGTACGGAATATCCCGGTACGTACCGCACTGACCCAGATTCGGCAAGCTGCTAATGTACATTTTGTCTATGAAGAGAAGAATATTAATAGCCAACAGACTGTAACACTCAATTATCCGCAAGGGACATCATTGAGCACTTTACTCAACAACCTTTGCAAGCAAATAGGACTGACGTACGAAATCAATGAATCCGTTATTCTACTCTATCCTGCTCAAAAGCAAACCACCACTCATGACATCCATATCCTGTTATTGGAAAGGGGAAACAAACAGCCGCTACCAATGGCAACCTGCGTTCTCAATCCGCTAGGAGCTTATGCCGCAACCGACATGGAGGGAAAGGCAGTACTAAAAAACGTCCCCACAGGAAAATACATATTAAATATTTCGTATGTAGGCTTCGAGACTGTGCAACGGGAAATCAACGTTGAACAAAACCTGGATCTGACGATCCGCATGTCTCCCACTTCGCTAGCTTTGAAAGAGGTAGTAGTGGTAGCAAAACAAAATGCGGCCGGAGAATCTACCAGCTCCATTATAGGCAGACAAGCGATAGACCATTTACAGGCTATGAGCCTTGATGATGTGATGCAACTCATACCGGGGCACCTAATGAAAAATACAGATCTGACATCCCGTTCCAATGTACAGCTCCGTACTCTTGTTAACAATAACACCAATGCCTTCGGTTCGAGTATCATAATGGACGGAGTTCCCATGTCCAACAATGGTACACTATCGCAAGGAGGATTTTCAAGTACCGCATTTGTCGGAACAGACTTACGCCAAATTAGTGCGGACGATATTGAATCCGTAGAAATAATCCGTGGTATTCCTTCTGCCGAATACGGTGATTTAACCTCCGGACTTGTAGTTGTTCATTCCAAAATCGGACAAACTCCCTGGCAGATCAAGGGAAAGATAAATCCCGGAACAATGAATTACTCGCTCGGTAAAGGATTGCGTTTAAACAAAGATGCCGGTATCCTGAATTTCAATCTCGACTATGCACAAGCATGGGGAGATCCACGCCAGAAAACAAAGTCATTCGACCGTTACACCTTTAGCTTGGGATACAGCAAAGATTTTTCACGTATCTGGCATACAGACACAAAGGTACGTTACATGATGGGCAAAGACTGGAATGGAAAAGACCCGGATGCCATCGACGACGGCACTTTTCAAAAGAATCGCAACCAGCTGTTCTCACTAAGCCATAATGGCAAACTATCAATTAATAAACCATTCTCACGTACTGTTAATTACACATTAGGTGTCAGCTATACTCAAACAGAGATGGAAAAGAGCGCCATTGTTACCAATTCGTCCGGGTTGCTACCGATACTTACTGCCACAGAAACAGGGTATTATAATGTGCCTTTCGAGCAAAGCTCATATCAGGCAAGCGGAGGTTCCCTTAGCCGTCCCGGAAATGTATATGCCAAAGTCAGCAACACGTTCTTCGTAAAATCAAAGAAAACATATCAGAACTTCAAAATGGGAGTGGAATACCACTACGACTGGAATAATGCCCGCGGATATTATAATGATGACGACCGTTACCCATTGCAACCCAACAGTAACGGACGTCCCCGTCCTTTCTCCGATATTCCGAGCATCCATCAGATGGCCGCTTACATAGAAGATAACTTCCGTTGGGATATATCAGAAAACAGATTTCTGAAAATACAGTTAGGCGGACGTTTCACCACCTTACAGCCGTGGGCGGATGAAGCAACCTTTTCTTTCTCTCCCCGTGTAAATGCTTCGTTCTCCGTCAACAAATGGCTGAATATCCGTGGAGGATTCGGACTCAACTCAAAAACTCCCGGTTTAGATTATCTCTATCCCGACAAAAAGTACATCGACCGTGTAGCTGCCAATTATATGCCTCAAGACGACAAAGTCGGACAAATATTGATGTACCACACCCAAGTGTACAACGTGCAACGAACTAAAGGATTGAAGAATGCGACCAATCGCAAATGGGAGGCAGGGTTCGACATAAAGTTATCGGACAAGCATAAATTAAGCCTCATCGGTTATCATGATAAAACCGCTAACGGATTCGGATCGGCCACAGAATATTTTACGTATACAGCCAACTATTATTCTGCGGAAAAAGGACTGATTATCACTCCTGGACAAGCTACAAAAATAGATTGGGATAATCCAGAACGCACGGACCTTGTACTCAGTACGACCGGTAAAATAGGAAACACGAATGTCTCTATCAATAAAGGGATAGAAATGGACTTTGACTTCGGCGAGATTCCGGCACTGCACACTTCATTCTATCTGTCAGGAGCATATATGGAATCCAAGACCTACTCTACAGACATCAACAGTAGCAATCCTACCGATCTACCTACTGAATATCAGGTAACCAATACCATTCCATTCAAAATTGTATATCCATCCGGGCTAAACTATAGCACTTACCGCCGCTTTACGAACACTCTGCGGATTGTGACCAATATCCCGGCACTGCGTATGGTAGCTTCGTTCTCAACACAAGCCATCTGGTACAATTATTCCAAGAGCAACAATCCTCCGATGGACCCTATCGGATGGATAGACACAGACCTCTCTTATCATGAAATAACAGCAGATATGCTGGCAGATGAGAACTACAAAATAAAAGGAGTATCATTGAAAAGCCAACGCAAGAATCCTAAAGACAATGTGCCAAGCAAAGCCCCTATTACATGGTTAATGGCGGGACGCCTCACCAAGGAGCTGGGCAATATAGGCGGCATTTCATTCTATGCCAACAACATACTCTTTTACGAACCTTTTCTCAAAAACTCTACCTCCAACACGCTAGTACAGCGTAATACAGGTAATTTCAGTTTTGGTGTCGAATTATTCTTTAATTTATAAATCACAATATGAATAGAACAATTTCTTTTATTACAAAAATGATGTTTGCGGCTGTCACAGTTATCATGGCTGCATGTTCCTCTGACGACAATGCCACACAAGCATTGACCGTACAAGTGAAAGTATCCATGCCCGAAGGATTCAAGTCCGACATTCTATATACAGGGCACACTGTTACAATGGGTAAATACACCGCCATTACAAACGAAAAAGGTATAGCCACTTTCGAAGGAGTGATTCCCGATTTGTATGACATCTCTACTTCCTGCGAAATCACTGCAGAAGAATATGAAGAAATGACAGGCAACGATCCGCAAAATGAAAATTATGTGATTTCCGGCAGTCTATTGAAATATACTGTCGGTTCGTCAGCAACCATCGAACTTCAAACAAGTATTTCTGCCAAACAATCAATTGTTATCAGCAAAGTTTACTATGCAGGAACCAAAGACAACAATAATAAAAATTATCTGGCAGGTAAGTACATTGAGTTCTTTAATAACTCGGACCAAACCGTTGATATAGCCGGACTTTATTTCGGACTGGTAGAGTCGGAAAGTACTCCTGCATATACGCTTGGCTCCACACCGGAATATATTTACCTAAAGCAGATTTACCGTTTCCCATCTAATGTAGTCGCAGAAGTTGCACCGGGAGCCTCGATAATCGTTGCCAATAGCGCCATCGACCACACAGGAAATAATGAAGTAGATTTATCCAAAGCCGACTTTGAGGCTAAAGATACGCAGGGGAAAACAACCAACAATCCTGCAACCCCGGCTGTGGAACTGATATATACAACATTTCCCACAATCAGTAATATGAACCTGGTACAAGGTGGCCCCTGTTCTGTTGTATTATTCAGTACAGATGAAGATGTGACCTCATGGGAAACTGTATACGTTGACGGCAAGGATAAAGGAAGCAAGTTTGTCAAAACCCCTGTAAAATACATAATGGATGGTGTAGAATGTTTGAAAAACAAAAGTACGGGAGTAGATAAAAACACTAAACGTCTTTACAACTATATTGATGCAGGCTATCAATACACGGAGGCTACCACCGGATATACCGGAGAAGTAGTCTACCGCAAAACAGCCAAGACAGAAAACGGGTGCACCATTCTTGCTGATACCAATAACAGCAGTAACGATTTTGCCGTATCAAGTGAAATCAAACCGAGGGAATACAAATAATAGAAAACAAAAGAGACTGTGCCCCAAGAACATATAACCTTCCGGTACAGTCTCTTCAACTACTTCACGAAATAATTAAACCAATTCAGAAATGATGATGAACCATCGATATATACTCTTTACCGGTCTGATGGTAACTGCACTGTACATACATGCCCAAGATATCGAATTACAGACAAAAGAAAAATACGAGTACGCCGATGCTACCCAGTTATGGAGACGTACCCTGAATCCTGCCGGGCTCTCTTTGGATACGCTGACCAACCGGGGAATCAGTTATTTCGAATTCTCTCATCAGCAAGGCACACACTATCGGGTTCAGGACGGTGATGAGCAAAACAAATTATTGTTCACTTCAGAACGATACCAAAAAATTGGGAAATTTCTCTACGGATACGGGCGTTTTACCTTTGACATGGGACGGCAATTCAACCGTTCATGGAGCGACGTATTGCGTAGCCACCACTCCAATCCTTACTTTTCAGGAAGCTCCATCAAAGGAAAGTACGACTTCCAGAACTTCGACCTCTCGGCAGCGTTAGCCACTCTGCCTATCAAAAACTTCACTTTCGGCGCACGACTGGATTATAAAGTAGGAGATCTTTCCCGACTAAAAGACCCCCGTTCACGCACCAATCTGGCAGACTATCAACTGACTCCTGCCGTCACCTACACGTGGAACAAACACTCGCTGGGTCTTAGCGGTTATTACCATCGCAGAAAAGAAAAAATCCCCAACATCACCACCGTACAAACCGATCCGAACCTCAAATACTACACCTTTACCGGAATGGAAAATGCTGATGGTACCACTGGTGGTTACTCCGGTTTTGAACGTGAATTCGTCAACCATGAATTTGGCGGTGAATTGTCTTATCAATATAAGAACGAACGGATTCAAACGCTTACCACCCTTTCATACGCCAAAGGCAACGAAGACGTATGGGGAGACATCAAATATTCACCGGGAAAATATCACACTACCACCTACAACCTGCTTTCTATGAACCGGATCAAATCCGGACGCACAGAACACATCATCGACATTTCCATTAACTATCAGACAGGAAAAGCCGACGAATACCGTCAGGAAAAAATAATAGAAAAAGATCCGGTAACAGGTATCGAATCCTCCTACTGGAACACACTTCTCACGTATGACGAACGTTACACCGTCGATTTACTCAATGCCAATCTGCACTACCGCCTGTTGTGGAGTAATCATCACACCGGAGAAGCCACAGCCTACGCAGGTGCACGCGCCTATTTCCAATCGGTAGAAGATCAATACAATCTTCCGTCTTCATCACTTACAGTCCGCCAGGCAACTATCTGCATGGAAGGCGGATATTCATTCCTGCGCAAAAACAACCGTTCATTATGGATAGAAGCAGAAGCCGGATATCACATTTCGCTATCATCGGACCTGTCACTCAACGATCCGTCCACAGAATACGCCCAAAGTGTGCTTTTACCCGACATAACCTATTATGGAGCATCGTATGCGCACGGAAAATTGCAAATACAATATCAAATGCCTGTAACTATAAAAAAACACACCAACGTGTGGTTCGTCAAAGCCACAGGAGCATATCTGAAGACCGACAAGAAAACCGATTCCAAAATGTTCGGAATAAGTCTCGGACTGTACCATTAACCTTCCTCACCCCACAAAAACCAACCAGATAATTTACACCAATCATGATGAGAATTGCCAATAACAAACTTCGGTTACTACTCCTGCTGCTCTTTCCCACCCTCCTTTGGGGTAACTCTGCCCCCATGTTTCACATCCGGCAAAACGCCAAAGGATGTTTGGTAGAAATACCCAAACGATTGATAAACCGGGATTTCCTGTTAGCAGCCCGTGTGATGACCGTCAGTTCTCCCAATAATAAAGTCAAACTTTATGCAGGCCAGCGACTTTATGATCCGGTATGGATACGTTTCAAATATGACAAAGAACAGTTATATCTGTTACGTCCCGACTCCAAAAACTTATGTGAGGACACAACTCATCTTTCATATCCGGCTTATGCGCGCAATGCCATCACTCCCATAGCGGAATCCTGGAAAATAGAACAGGAGACAGACAGCTCGATTGTTGTAAACTGGAGCAAATTTCTTAGTGAGCCCATAGAAGGTGTAGACCCTTTTGGAGGGAAAACGTCACCAGGACGTTCCCTGCCCCAACTCAATAAAATACTTCAGGTAGACGTCCACGAAAAGAACCTGGAAGTCAGCGTACAGTATGTTTTTGAAGGAACCACCCAGCCTTTCCTCACTACGATACGGAAATCGCTGTTACTACTGCCTGAGCAACCCATGCAACCACGTATACACGATGCCCGGGTAGGATATGACAATATCCCTAAACGGAAATTCGACTTCGATACTTCCTCAATCGCAGCGGAAAACTACATCACCCGCTTCCGGATTGTCCCCTCTCCTAAAGATGTACGCAGTTATTTGCAAGGCAAACAAGTGAAGCCTCAACAACCCATCGTTTTTTATATAGACGATTCCTTCCCTCCTCTTTGGAAAAAAGCCATACGCAAAGGAATACTGGATTGGAACAAAGCATTCGAAGAGATTGGTTTTAAAGAAGTTATGCAAGCAAAGACATACGCCGAAGCCGGACCGGAGTTCGATCCGAACGATATACGTTTCAACTGTTTCCGATATGTAGTCAGCGATTTCCCGAACGCAATGGGGAAACACTGGGTAGACCCGCGTTCAGGAGAAATTCTGCAAGCAGATGTGTTGTTTCACAGTAATGTCATAGCCCTGCTACGCAAATGGTATTTCCTGCAAACATCAGCCTACCATCCTGCGGCACGCACGAAAACACTACCGGATGACATAACGGCACAATTAATCCGTTACGCCGCCGCCCATGAGATAGGCCACTGCCTCGGACTGGAACATAATTTCAAAGCCTCGTATGCCTATAATACAGAAGACCTGCGCCGTCCGGAATTTACAGAACGTTACGGCACCACCCCGTCCATCATGGATTATGCCCGGTTCAATTATGTCGCCCAACCGGGAGACGGCGTCCGTTACGTATTACCTCCCCTGTTGGGAGTGTACGACCGATACGCCATCCGTATCGGATACGCCTATCTCTCCCGCGAGAACACCCGAACTGTAGCCGGATGGATAGATGAAAAACAAAACGACCCCATGTATCATTGCGGACGCATGGCACCGAGCACCATCCCCACTGATCCTACCGTTCAAACCTCCGATCTCGGCAACGACCCTGTCGCATCGGCAACCTACGGAATCCGCAACCTTCAACAAATATTGACGCAATTGCCGGAATGGAACAAAAAAGTCTGACAGATAACCCGTTTGAGGAGATGCCCGCCACCTATACCGATTTGCAGCAAGCCTATTTCGACCATCTGGAACGTGTGATTCCTTTTATTGGTTTCTCCGATGAAGTATCCGGAAAAGCTGTCGAATTTCTTTGGAAAGAACTGCTTGGCGGATACAACTTCCTACGGACGGATGCCGTATGCAAATATGCC
Source organism: Bacteroides sp. BFG-637 (assembly GCF_024793605.1). Classification (NCBI taxonomy): domain Bacteria; kingdom Pseudomonadati; phylum Bacteroidota; class Bacteroidia; order Bacteroidales; family Bacteroidaceae; genus Bacteroides; species Bacteroides sp. BFG-637. Next base: position 6,039,903 of record NZ_JANUPD010000002.1, read on the forward strand.
GGCAACCCAACCGAAGCCATCATAAAAGCACAAAAGACAATTATTGAAAAGATGTTTGGCAGAATCATTGCCGAACGAATCTCTTCGAACGAAACACCAGCAGGATTTACCTACGCCCATTATCTGGAAGTCTCTGCCAACTATCTTTTTACGGACAAGACACCGGACATATTCACACGACATTTGCAGGAAAGCTATCTCCAGACCTTGCAATCATTGCTAACAGAAGCACGTACCTCCTCTTTCAGTGTACTCTTCTCCCCGACGGTCAGCGAGCATCTTACCCGCATCCGCGAACAGTTAACAACTAATCCTTCTACCTGGAATAATTATTTAAAAAACAAAATACAATGAAGCTAACTACCATTATTTCCGCCTTCTACCTCCTCTGCCTGTTGTGCATACAACCCGTGCATGCCGATGGAGGCTTCTGGCTACCTACTCAAATACAAGGAAAAGTACATCAGGCAATGAAAAAACAGGGATTGCGTCTTAGTGAAAAAGACATTTACGACATCAACCAGTCGTGCTTGTCGAATGCTATCCTTTCATTAAGTTATGACAACAGTACATTTTCTCCCTCTGCCAGTGCCTCTTTCATCTCCGGTGAAGGACTGGTATTGACCAACTTCCACTGTGTCGCACGTTATCTCGAACATATCTCCGATGCAAACCACGATTACGTGAAGCATGGCTGCTGGGCTACCCAACGCAGCGAAGAGACTTATCTTCCGAATTTACAGGTCAATCAATTAATCACTATCAAAGACGTAACGACGGAAATCACACAAGATACCGGGAATCTTACCGATCAGGCACTTACCCAAAAGATCAACGAGAACGGGAATAAAATTGTCAAATCCCAAGCCAAAGGTCGCGGTGTAGAAGGAAAAATCTACTCCTTATTTGGTGGCAGACAATACATCCTGGCTGTCTTCCGCTGCTTCAAGGATGTGCGTATCGTAGCCGCTCCCCCCATCTCGATAGGGAAATTCGGAGGCGACACAGACAACTGGCAATGGCCCCGTTACTCCGCCGATTTCGCCATCTTGCGCGTTTATGCCAACGATAAAAACCAACCGGCAGCCTACAACAAGCAGAACCGCCCCTATCAACCCGACGCTCATTTGTCTATCTCTACCAAAGGAGTGAAACCCGATGATTTTGTGATGGTTGCCGGATATCCTGCACAAACAAGGCAATATGTCCCTTCGTTCGCCCTTGAGAAAATTGTATTCAAAGACACGCAAGCAGAAGCAGATATTGCCAAAATCAAGCTCGACTTCTACACACAACGTAAAGAAACGGCTGCCGACTCGCTTTATTCCTACTATAACATTAAGGCCGGAAGTGCTGCTAATGTCTATCTAAAATCAATTGGTGAGATCAGTGGTGTGAAAGAATCCGGCATCATTGCCCGGAAACAGCAGGAGGAACAGGCGATGACAGAATGGATTCTGTCTGATGACACCCGTACGCAACGCTACGGGGCAACATTGCTCGATGATATGAAAGCAAACTACGAACGTCTTACCCAACTGAACTTCACAGACCAGATGTTTCGCGAAGTCGCACTTTACGGTGCCAACGTCATCCCTTTTGCCGGAAAATTTGAAAAACTGGTGCAAATGGAACAAAGAAAAAGCAAGAATGTAAAGACTGCCATGAAAGGAGAAATCCGCAAACTGAAACCGCTTACCGTAGCATTCTATCGTGATTTCAGACCTGAAGACGACAAATATATCATGAAAAAGATGTTGGCTTATTATCTGGACCACGTAGATTCTATTTTCTACTCCACAGCATTGAAAAAGGTAGAAAAGCATTACCCTCAACATCTTTCTGCCTATATAGACAGCCTGTACGATCATTCCCCCTTGCGTAATCAGGAAAGTATGCTCGCACTTCTGGACAGTGTACCGACACAAGGAACAGCTGCACTGTCACAAGATGGGCTGTATCAGTTGTCACTCGGTTTCTATCTGGTGTATGTAGAAAAAATAAACCGTTTGAAACAAGCGTATCAGAATAAAAACATGAAACTCTACTCCTTGTATCTGCAAGCATACGCTGAAAAGAACAAGGGGACACAAATTGCATTTGACGCCAACCGCACCCTACGTTATTCTACGGGAAAAGTAAAGGCAGCCGTTCCCAGCGAAGGAGTCATCTATACTCCATTTACAACTGTTGACGGAATGCTCAGCCGTCATCGCCTTTATGCCGGAAACAAGGACTTCAATCTGCCGGCACGTTTCGTCAAACTCATCGAACACCGCCAACCCAGTAACTACTTTAACCAGAAAGTGACACCCACCTGTTGTTTCCTGACAGATGCACATACCACTTCGAGTAGTTCGGGCAGTCCGGTATTGAATGCCAAAGGAGAAGTGGTGGGTATCAACTTCGACCGTATCTGGCAGGGACTTAGTTCCGATTACGAAACTGCAGGCAATGAGAAAAGCCGTAACATCGCAGTAGATATCCGCTATGTATTATGGACTTTGGAGCAATTCTCACATTCCCAATACATATTAAACGAATTGGACATTCACTAACTTAGTAAATTCTATATAAAAATGTTATCTCCCAAAACACTAAAATACTTACGTTTAACGCACCGTTATGTATCTTTCATTTGTGCAGGCATCCTGTTTGTCTATCTCCTTTCCGGCTTCCTGCTCAACCACCGGAAAGAATTTACATTCATGAATCAGAAAAAGGAGCGCACAGTAGACTATATATTCCAACTCCCTGCCAATAAAGACGATTTTACAGAAGCCGATGCACGAAAGATTATCTCCGATCTCTCATGCAATCCCGACCTGTATAACCGTTTCAGCCTCAGTAAAAACAAACTGACCATCTTTGGCAAAGAGCAATTGGTAATCAAGTTGGATGCAACCAGCCAGCAGGCATTTATCAAAGAAATGCATCGTCCCGCTTTCCTAACCGCATTGAATAAGTTACATCGCAATCCGGGTTCTTTATGGACAATAACCTCCGATGCATTCCTCTTACTCATGTTTATTTTGCTCATCACCGGGTTACTGATTGTTCCCGGGAAAAAGGGATTGTGGGGCATCGGCGGAATTCTAACGATAATAGGAATTTTAATACCTATATTGATTTACTGGATGATAGTATAATTTCTTATTTTTATTTATCCGTATGCATCTTTCTGTACTATCTTTCCGTATCGCAGAAAACAAAAAAAGGACCTTTATTCAAGGTCCTTTTTAATCACTTCGTCCATTTCTTTTATACGTTTCTCACGGTCTTTAATGGGACCGTCTTTCTTGTCATTCTTAAATGCGTCATCGGCACGGTCGGCAACCTCGCCACTCCATTCCTCAAACTGGTTCTTAGCCGGACGACCATTCGGTTCGATATTTTCTTCGGCTATCGAATCATGCCTGTTAATCATATCATCCATAATTTCTCGTTTTAAAAGTTTATGGCTATAAGACAATACAAATGAAGAAAAGTTTTCTATTTTAATGATTTTTGAAGAAATCAGTCATGTTATTATACTATCAAAGAAACACTCCAGCCCAATCTGTGTCATTCATCCAGATACCTATATAAATTACAGTTACCGGCAACGTCCAGTACATTCAGCTCTTTCAAGCGTTTTTCCACTTTCTTTTGTGAAACCAGCCCGAAATTCCGTAACATATCACGCAATTTCCTAAACCCATATTGAGAAGTGATTTGTAGCAGTTCCCGGAGCGTTTTTATATCAGCTTCAGAAATGATCCGCTGCGACCGAATATCAAATTTCAATTCTGTGATAGGAGTATCGAGCAAAGCCTTTGCCGCTTTTATATCTTCGGGAATAAAAATTTCCGGATTCGTCTCTTCTGCCTCCCTCATGAGCATATCATTATCAAAGCCATTCTGGCGGGATTTCATTTCATACGCCCTTATTGTTGCTCTAAGGCGGATATTGTCTTCCTTATAAGTCCTAAGGAATCCCGCTTGAGATTTTATTTCCTGTACAAGTCCCTCAAATACTTTCTGCGCTTGACGATATTTCATGTGTTTCCGGACACTAAAATCCTTGATGTTTCCTTGCAAGACGGTATAGAGAAATAGCTGCCGTCTTTCATCATTTCTTATCATTCCGGCAAGCTCTTTTATTATTAACCGAATCAATGGGGTCAACTCTTTCAGCGATTGAAGCAGAAAAAGTTCCTCTTCATTTTCCTTCATCTTCTCATCCATCCGGCGTTTGTGTTCTTCTTCGGAAAGACTGAACCGGATATTTCGTTCAAGACAATCCGTCAGACTGTTTTCATCAAGCATCAGATAATCACCGATTTCTGAATAAATAATCTCCTGTCTTTTACACCAAGTAATAATACGTCTGGTAGATACCTGATACTTGGTTGCTGCTTCTTCAATACCAATCCATTGTTTTGTTGTCATACCTCGTTTTGTTTTTAGATGTATACGTCGCAACCAAATATAAAAAAGGTGCGAACGATACATATATTTCCCAACAGCGGTACTAGCAAAACCGACAGATGAAAATACAGTATGCCCGCACCAAAACTTATATATCGATAAGGATATAAGCTTGGCACGGACATTTGATTTATCATCTGTTTGAAAATTGCTAGTTTCCTGTTAGATAAATTAAATGTCCTATAAATACAAGTCCGGCTGTCAAAGGTCCGGTCCTTGATTGCAAATATACTTCTTTTTTCTGAAAAGAAAGATAATAAATGACAAGCTTTTTAGTTACAATGGAATTTTATATAAGATAAATAAGTAAACAACTACATGGGGGAATAGTTTCATCGGCGAGAAACTAAAGTTCCATCAGTGTGAAACTATAGTTTCACCTAAGAGAAACTAAAGTTTCAAGGCGATGAAACTGTAGTTTCACACCGCAAAACCAATAGTTTCAAGGCTTGAAACTATCGGTTACAAGGCAGATCCCGCCCCGTATGTACAGGGGTAATAAATAAAATAGCTTATCTGCCTGTGGTTAATACTATTCAGGCCATGAAACTTCATCTGTGATTTTTACTTGATTTGGGTATGCATCTCTACCATACCGCCTTTGCAGTGCGTTTATCTCTTCTTTGCTTTGCAGTGACAGCATTATTGCCGTCACAGTGCTGTCACCATGCTGCTGTCACGCCATTAACTTTTCATAATCAAACAGTTAAGTCACAATCTGTGACAGATGACAGCAAATTTATTTTTTTATTTATTGGAGAGAGTATAAGTTCAACTTATAAATGCAATATCTCTTTTTTTATTAATCGGACTTTGGATGCAAAGTTGCTTATTTATTCCGATAGAGTTGCGGACGGAAAGGAACATAAAGAGTGTAATTACTATCCGCCGGCTTTCCTCCCACCAATGCAGGTGACCATTTCGGCATCCCTTTGACAATGCGGAGAGCCTCCTCTGCAAATTCCGGATGAGTGGAACGTAGAATATGAGGACGAAGGATAACCCCTTCCTTATCAATAGTAAACTCACATAAAGCATAACCCGAAACATTCTTCTCCAAAAGCCCTGACGGATAAACCATTTCACTGGCAATATATTCTTCCGGAGTCATCGCAGAGAAATGAGCAGGTTCCTCCACCTGTCTTCCGGAAAGTGTCTTTGAACGGGGCCCCACCGGATAAATTCCGATATACATCGGCCGCTTATAAGCATCCGGCTCTTCCTTGGTACGCTGTTGCAATGCTTTTAATAAAGCAGCAGCCTCCACTGCCAACGTCTGTTCCGAAATATTTTCCCCTCGGGATAACATATAAGCCGACTGACAAACCAACACGAGACGTTCCATCAACGTTCCCTTTTCCGGCGACCATTTACGTCCCATCTGCTCTTTACCTTTGGCATCCGTAGAAGAGAAAAAATAAACAATTCCATCCAAACCAGCCGTAGAACCGTCCAAATCCTGTACCTGCTCTGTCACCAAACGAAAGATAGCCCCTAAAGACTGATATAGGGAAGCACTAATGACAACCGATTTAGTATCCACCGTCACCGTTCCCTTCTCCGCCTGCCAATAAGTACGCGATAATGTGTTCGAAACCAGCGTATAACGTCCGTTCCTCTTCTCTACCGACATTGCATACTCCGGCGAAAAGGAAGGGATAGCTGCAAAACGCGCATAAGGCTGTTTCTGGAAGCCTGTATTAAGTAAAGAAAACACACTACGATAATATTCGCCTAACTCGCCTGTATAAGTGGAAAAAGGCTTCACCGGCTCCAAATAGTCAATTTGGGCCGCAAGGCGAAAAGAAAAGGTTAAAAGCAGAAGACAGAAAACAATCTTTTTCATAAGTTGCCGGATTTTCGGTACATATCGGCAACAAAGATACAAATTATTTCGATGGTTCGTGATAAAATTATATCTTTGCACGGTTTTTACTAAGAAACTGAATAACAATACATCAAAAATATGATAGCTAAGATTGAACAACTTCTGAAAGAGGTGGAAGCCTTACACGCCTCCAATGCCGAAGAACTCGAAGCTCTCCGCATCAAATACCTAAGTAAGAAGGGAGCCATTAACGACTTAATGGCAGATTTCCGTAACGTAGCTGCCGAACAGAAAAAAGAAGTCGGCATGAGACTGAATGAACTGAAAACAAAAGCGCAGGACAAAATCAACGCGCTGAAAGAAATGTTTGAAAGTCAGGACAACGATTGTGACGGACTGGATTTGACGCGTTCGGCTTATCCTGTGGAACTCGGTACACGCCACCCGCTCACCATTGTAAAGAACGAAATCATTGATATCTTTGCCCGTCTGGGATTCAGCATTGCCGAAGGTCCGGAAATTGAAGATGACTGGCACGTGTTCTCGGCACTGAACTTTGCCGAAGACCATCCGGCACGCGATATGCAGGATACTTTCTTTATCGAAGCCCACCCGGACGTAGTATTGCGTACACATACTTCTTCTGTACAGACCCGTGTGATGGAAACGTCACAGCCTCCTATCCGCATCATCTGTCCGGGACGTGTATATCGTAACGAAGCTATCAGCTATCGCGCACACTGTTTCTTCCATCAGGTAGAAGCACTGTATGTAGATAAAAACGTATCATTCACCGACTTGAAGCAGGTGTTGCTGCTCTTCGCCAAAGAAATGTTCGGTGCTGATACAAAAATTCGTCTGCGTCCGTCTTACTTCCCGTTTACCGAACCAAGTGCGGAAATGGATATCAGCTGTAACATCTGCGGTGGCAAAGGATGTCCGTTCTGTAAACACACCGGCTGGGTAGAAATCCTCGGTTGCGGTATGGTGGACCCGAACGTACTTGAATCAAACGGAATAGACAGCAAAATATACAGCGGTTATGCTCTCGGTATGGGTATCGAGCGTATCACAAACCTGAAATATCAGGTGAAAGACCTCCGTATGTTCTCTGAAAACGATACGCGCTTCCTAAAAGAATTCGAGAGCGCTTACTAAATTAGATTTCACCACAGAGGACGCAGAGGACACAGAGTTCTTATTTCAGCCGTATCAACTACGGCTCGTTTTTCATAGAAAGTCATTAGAAAGAAAAAACTCCGTGAGACTCTGCGTCCTCTGCGTCCTCTGTGGTGAAACAAATACATTCATTATGGCAAAGGATAGACTCATTACTCCCAGTTATTGTTTCATCTTGGCAGCCAACTTCCTGCTATACTTCGGTTTCTGGTTGCTGATTCCTGTTTTGCCGTTCTATTTATCCGAATTCTTCCAGGCTGGAAATTCCACTATCGGCATTGTCCTCTCCTGCTACACGGTGGCAGCCCTCTGTATCCGTCCGTTTTCCGGCTATCTGCTCGACACGTTTGCCCGGAAACCTCTTTATCTGTTTGCTTACTTCATCTTCATGATGATGTTCGGCGGATATTTAATTGCCGGTTCCCTTACCTTATTTATTATCTTCCGAATCATTCACGGAGTCTCTTTCGGAATGGTCACAGTAGGCGGAAACACGGTAGTTATAGACATTATGCCCTCTTCCCGGCGAGGGGAAGGCTTAGGTTATTACGGGCTTACCAACAACACAGCCATGTCCATCGGACCGATGTTCGGACTGTTTCTGCATGATGCGGGAGTTTCTTTTGCTACGATATTCTGTTATGCATTCGGTTCCTGCATTTTAGGTTTTCTATGTGCAAGTCTGGTAAAAACGCCCTACAAGCCTCCTGTGAAACGGGAGCCGATCTCGCTCGACCGCTTTATCCTGATGAAAGGACTGCCTGCCGGACTTAGTCTGCTGTTACTTTCCATCCCTTACGGAATGACCACTAACTATGTCGCCATGTACGCCCGCCAAATAGGATTGAACACACAAACCGGGTTCTTCTTTACCTTTATGGCAGTCGGTATGGCCATCTCCCGCATCTTTTCAGGAAAACTGGTGGATCGCGGAAAAATAACGCAAGTAATAGCTGCCGGATTATACCTGGTTGTTTTCAGTTTCTTCCTGCTTTCAGCCTGTGTATACCTGATTCAATGGAATGATACCGTCTGTACCCTGCTGTTTTTTGGCATCGCATTATTAATGGGTGTCGGGTTTGGCATTATGTTTCCGGCATTTAACACGCTGTTTGTCAACCTCGCCCCTAACAGCCAGCGGGGAACAGCGACTTCTACCTACCTCACTTCCTGGGATGTAGGAATCGGCATCGGTATGCTGACCGGAGGATATATCGCAGAAATAAGTACATTTGATAAGGCCTATCTTTTCGGAGCCTGCCTGACGGTAGTTTCCGCCCTCTATTTCAGACTAAAAGTGACGCCTCATTACCATAAAAACAAGCTACGATGAGAAAGAAAGAACGTTATGAGAAAGTAATCGCCTGGTTTCAGGACAACATACCTGTAGCCGAAACCGAACTGCATTACAACAATCCGTATGAGTTGCTGATCGCTGTTATTCTTTCTGCACAATGCACGGACAAACGGGTGAATATCATCACTCCTCCTTTGTATAAAGATTTTCCGACTCCGGAAGCACTGGCTGCCACTACGCCGGAAGTGATTTTCGAATACATACGAAGCGTGTCTTATCCCAACAACAAAGCCAAACATCTGGTCGGCATGGCAAAGATGCTGGTGAATGACTTCAATAGCGAGGTGCCGGATAATCTGGAAGATCTGATAAAGTTGCCCGGTGTAGGAAGAAAGACAGCCAATGTGATTCAGTCGGTTGTATTCAAAAAAGCGGCAATGGCGGTAGATACACACGTGTTCCGTGTCAGCCACCGCATCGGACTGGTCCCGGACAGTTGCACCACCCCGTTCAGCGTGGAAAAAGAACTGGTGAAGAATATTCCTGAAAAGCTCATACCGATTGCCCATCACTGGCTCATCCTGCACGGCCGTTACGTTTGTCAGGCACGTACTCCCAAATGTGACACCTGTGGTTTGCAAATGATGTGCAAATATTTCTGTAACACCTATAAAGTTACAAAAGAGGAACCAAAAGCCAAGAATAAATAACGATTTAATAGCAAGGAACCGAAATAAATAGTAACTTTGCAGTCGTTCTAAAAGAAGAATTTTAAAAACACTTTTAAATAAAAATAGAGTATTATGCAGACAATTGACAAATTCAATTTTGCCGGTAAAAAGGCATTTGTTCGCGTGGACTTCAATGTACCCCTGGACGAAAACTTCAACATTACAGATGACACTCGTATGCGTGCAGCTCTTCCTACTTTGAAGAAGATTCTGGCAGACGGCGGAAGCATCATCATTGGCTCTCACCTGGGCCGTCCGAAAGGCGTTGCCGATAAGTTCTCTTTGAAACATATCATCAAGCATCTGTCTGAACTGCTGGGCGTTGAGGTTCAGTTCGCTAACGACTGCATGGGCGAAGAAGCTGCTGTAAAAGCTGCTGCTCTGCAACCGGGAGAAGTGCTGTTGCTCGAAAACCTTCGTTTCTACGCTGAAGAAGAAGGCAAACCAAGAGGTTTGGCAGAAGATGCAACTGACGAAGAAAAAGCTGCTGCTAAGAAAGCTGTAAAAGAAAGCCAGAAAGAATTTACCAAGAAATTGGCTTCTTACGCTGACTGCTACGTAAACGACGCATTCGGTACTGCCCACCGTGCACACGCTTCTACAGCATTGATCGCTAAATATTTCGACGTAAACAACAAGATGTTCGGTTACTTGATGGAGAAAGAAGTGAAAGCTGTTGATAAAGTATTGAACGACATCCAACGTCCGTTCACTGCTATCATGGGTGGCTCTAAAGTTTCTTCTAAAATCGAAATCATCGAAAACCTGTTGAGCAAGGTGGACAACCTGATCATCGCCGGTGGTATGACTTATACATTTACTAAAGCAATGGGGGGTAAAATCGGTATCTCTATCTGTGAGGACGACAAACTTGACCTGGCTTTGGATTTGATAAAGAAAGCTAAAGAAAAAGGTGTAAACCTGGTATTGGCTGTTGACGCTAAGATTGCTGACGCATTCTCTAACGATGCAAATACTAAATTCTGTGCTGTTGACGAAATTCCTGACGGATGGGAAGGTCTTGACATCGGTCCTAAGACTGAAGAAATCTTCGCTAACGTGATCAAAGAATCTAAGACTATTCTTTGGAACGGTCCTACAGGCGTATTCGAATTTGATAACTTCACTCACGGTTCACGTGCAGTAGGTGAAGCAATCGTTGAAGCAACTAAGAAAGGCGCATTCTCACTCGTAGGTGGTGGCGACTCTGTAGCTTGCGTTAACAAGTTCGGTTTGGCTAACGGTGTGTCTTATGTTTCAACTGGTGGTGGCGCATTGCTCGAAGCAATCGAAGGAAAAGTTCTTCCGGGTATCGCTGCTATTCAAGAATAAGATTATTGTTAATTTCACACAAAAATGTTGGTCGGGGCAGTTCTTTGTGAAAAGAGTTGCCCCTATTTATAAAAAAAGAGGTCCTCTTATTTATAAAAACGAGGTATGAAAAGACCGGTACTATTCTTTTGGTTCATCCTTTTCTTCCTTTACTCTTGCCAGAGTAAGAAAGGAGACAGCTCTTTTTTACCTCTAGCCGAACTGCAACCACTTACCTTAGGCATGATGCCTACACTAGACGGACTTCCTTTTCATATAGCCAAAACGCAAGGCATTTACGACTCATTAGGACTGGACTTGACCATTCTTTCATTCAACTCTGCCAACGACCGGGACGCTGCTTTCCAAACCCGGAAAATGGATGGCATGATTACTGATTATCCCAGTGCGGTAGCATTACAAGCTATTCATCATACTGATTTAGCATTCATCCTGAAGAATGACGGTTATTTCTGCTTCCATTGTCTCCAAAGAAAGTAATATCAACCAACTGGAACAGCTCAAGGAAAAGAATATCGCTGTATCGCGCAACACAGTTATCGAATATGCCACCGACCAGCTATTAAGCAAAGCCGGAATCAAGCATACGGAAATAAACATGCCGGAAATCGGCCAGCTTCCTCTCCGCCTGCAAATGTTGCAGTACAATCAGATTGACGCCTCTTTCCTGCCCGATCCTGCCGCATCCATCGCCATGAACAATAAACATCGTTCATTGGTAAGTACGCAAGAGCTGGGTATCGATTTCACCGCTACCGCTTTTTCACGAAAAGCACTCAACGAAAAGAGAAAAGAAATCGAGTTACTCATCACAGGATATAACCTGGGAGTAGATTATATAAAAATGCACCCGCAGAAAGAATGGGAACAAGTACTGATAGAAATAGGTGTGCCCGAAAATCTGACAGGGCTCGTTGCCCTCCCCGGTTATCAAAAAGCAAAACGCCCCTCCGCTGAAGCGATAGACAAGGCTATACACTGGTTGAAAGAAAACCACCGAATACCCCAAACCTACTCTGAAAAGAATCTGATTGACACTACGTTTATCCCCACAGTATCAACCATAATCAAATAACAACTGACTTATGCGAAAAACACTACTTAAACTCTTCACTTTTGTATTATGTATAATAGGTATGCAAAATGCCCTTCTTGCACAAGAACAAACGCCACTAAATCAGGTTGTCAACACGCTGAAAGAACGAATTAGCCTCTCCGGATATGCCCAGCTGGGATATACATACGACGATGCAGCGAATCCTGACAATACATTCGACATCAAAAGAATCATTTTCATGGCACATGGAAAGATCACCAAACGGTGGACTTGCGACTTTATGTATGACTTCTACAATGGCGGTATGCTACTCGAAGTATATACCGATTATCAGTTTCTCCCCGGACTTACGGCACGTATCGGTGAATTCAAAGTTCCTTATACCATAGAAAACGAATTGTCTCCTACTACAGTAGAACTTATTAATTGCTATTCACAATCTGTCTGCTATCTGGCAGGAGTAAGCGGTAGCGATAAGTGTTACGGAATGACTTCCGGACGGGATATTGGCATGATGCTTCATGGGAAAGTATTTCGAGACTTCCTGCAATATAAAGTGGCCGTAATGAACGGGCAGGGATTGAATACCAAAGACAAAAACAACCAGAAAGATGTGGTCGGCAATTTGATGGTTTATCCTCTGAAATGGTTATCCGTAGGTGGTTCGTTCATCCGCGGAACAGGGCACGCCATAGCCGATTCGGAATATACCGGAATCAAAGCGGGAGAAAATTACGCCAAGAAACGTTGGAGTGCAGGAGGTGTTGTCACTACTCCGACTTTTAATCTGCGTACGGAATATCTTGGCGGAAAAGACCGAAGTGTGACAAGTGAAGGCTTCTATGCAACGGGAAGCCTACGCTTTGCACGGAATTTCGATTTCATCGCTTCGTACGATTATTTCAACCCGAACAAGAGCGCAGATTTCAAACAAAATAACTATATTGCAGGCGTACAATACTGGTTTTATCCCAGATGTCGATTGCAGGCACAATATACCTTTTGTGACAAAAAAGGAGATGGACAGAAAGATTCCAATCTGATACAGGCACAGGTACAGGTGAGGTTTTAATTCAAGTATTGAGTGTCAAGTATTAAGTATTAATCGTAGTAGTTGAAAACAGACTATCATTCATTCCCATAGGGTTATGAATGAAATTATAAATAAGGAATTAGGCACGGATTACGCGGATTACACGGTTTTGGCTATGCAATCTTTTTGAAGCCGTGTAATCCGCGTAATCCGTGCCTGAATATATTCCTCTTGGAACAAATATTAATCTTATTAATAACAATAGCTAAAAAAACATGGAAAGTAAAATCGCCGAAACCAATGCCCGAATAGACGTGGCCGACGTATTAAGAGGATTGGCAGTAATGGGAATCATCCTCTTGCACAGTATTGAACACTTTAATTTCCTATTCTTTTCCGGAAGAAGTCCCTTTTGAATGGATGAAATTTACCGATCAGGCAATCTGGAGAGGATTATTCTTCACATTCAGCAATAAAGCATACGCTGTATTTGCTTTGCTATTCGGTTTCAGTTTCTATATTCAGGACAATAACCAACAACGGAGAGGGAAAGATTTCCGCCTGCGTTTTTTATGGAGATTATTCATCCTGTTCATTATAGGACAATTCAATGCCGCTTTCTTTACCGGTGAAATATTAACCATGTATGCGATTTTAGGAATTATCCTGCCGATATTTTGCCGGATGAGTGACCGTACAGTTGCTATCTTTGCTACTTTATTAATCCTTCAACCTATCGACTGGGCAAAATTGATCTATGCCTTATGCAATCCTGACTATGTGGCAGGTAAAAGTCTGGCAGGTTATTATTTCAGCATCGCTTTCGACGTGCAAAAGCATGGCAACTTCCTTGAAACAGTCCGCATGAATATGTGGGAAGGACAAATGGCTAACATGACCTGGGCATTGGAACACGGACGTATCTTACAAACACCGGGACTATTCCTATTCGGAATGCTGGTTGGTCGCCGCAAATATTTCCTGTATAGCGAACAGAACGAACGCTTGTGGCTAAAAGCATTGGCAATTTCGCTTCTCTGCTTCTTCCCCATCTACGGATTAAATAATATGTTGCCGGAATTCATCGAACGGAGTGCCGTCCTTGTTCCTCTACAATTGATATTAAGTTCATTCAGCAGCCTTAGTTTCATGGTATTACTGGTGACAGGATTACTGTTGACTTTCTACCGTGTGAAAGACCGCAGTTTCTTTATGCGTTTCACCTCTTATGGTAAAATGAGTTTAACGAACTATCTCGGGCAATCTATTTTCGGTTCTCTTTTGTTCTATCATTGGGGATTCGAATTGGGACGATATTTAGGAATCACATATAGTTTTCTTTTTGGCATCCTTTTTGTTCTATTACAAATGGTATTCTGTTCGTGGTGGCTCCGACACCATAAACATGGTCCTTTTGAGGGTCTCTGGAAACGTTTGACCTGGATTGGAAAAAATAAATAATTAAATAATGATGAACGAAAAAACGATTAATGAACAATACGCATATATACGTACCTTACTTGAAGAGAAAAGACTCAAGGAAGCTTTGATGCAGTTGGAATCTCTGCTGTGGCAGTGTCCTGACTGGGATCTGCGTACCCGCCTGGAACAATTGCAGACTTCCTACAAGTATATGCTGGAATACATGAAACAAGGAGCAAATGACCCTGAACGGTGGAATCTGTATCAGAAAATGGTATCAGACACGTGGGGAATTGCCGACCAATCACGTTTGCTCATATTGGATAACGCTTCATCAAGATACTATCATGAAGTACGACGCACTCCCAAATCGCCAGACTTGTCAAACTATGGTCTTAAAACCATATTGCACATACTGGAGTCTTTTAATGACGACTTGGCAGTCAGCGGATTACTGTCTGACGAAAAGATGGATGAAGTATTAAAGCGGCATGAGGACACGCTCAAGTTTATGTTTATCAGAACATGGACGAATAGTGCATGGACTCCCGAAGACGAGGAAGATGCAAAAGCCATGCTTGCCTCGGAATTACTTCCGGGAGATGACTTATGTTTGTTTGTCAGCGCCCTCACATTAAGCTTGATGGAATGTTTCGACTTACGAAAAATAATGTGGTTGCTTGATGCTTACGAGCATCCCAACGTCAACGTCAGTCAACGGGCATTGGTTGGTGCGATGATTATTTTCCACATTTACAGAAGCCGCCTTACTTTCTATCCGGAACTGATAAAAAGGGTGGATCTCATGGAAGAAATTCCTTCATTCAGAGAAGATGTCGCACGTATTTACCGCCAAATGCTATTATGTCAGGAAACGGAAAAGATTGATAAAAAGATGAGGGAGGAGATTATTCCCGAAATGCTGAAGAATGTTTCCTCCATGAAAAATATGCGGTTCGGCTTTGAAGAAAGCGATGAAGAGAACAACGATATGAATCCGGATTGGGAAGATGCATTCGAGAAATCCGGACTGGGGGATAAATTGCGTGAAATGAACGAATTGCAGTTGGAGGGTGCAGATGTATATATGAGCACTTTTGCGGCATTGAAAAACTATCCGTTCTTCCGCGAGGTACATAACTGGTTTTATCCATTCAGCAAGCAACAGTCTAATGTGCTCAAGGCAATGAAGCAGGCGGGAAATCAGGGAGGCAGTCTACTGGATTTAATTCTTCAATCGGGGTTCTTCAGCAATAGTGATAAGTACTCGCTCTTTTTCACGATCCATCAATTGCCACAGTCACAACAGGATATGATGTTGAGCCAACTGAACGAACAGCAGGTTGCAGAATTGGCGGAGAAATCGAATGTTGAGACGATGAAGAAATTCAATGAACGTCCGGGAACGGTCAGCAACCAATACCTGCACGATTTGTATCGTTTCTTCAAACTTAGTGTGCGTAAGAGTGAATTCAGAGATATTTTTAAAGAGAAGCTCGATCTTCATCATGTCCCTGCACTTGACAATATATTACACTGGGAAGATGTATTGTTCCCCATTGCCGATTTCTACCTGTCAAAGGAACGTTGGGACGAGGCTATCGAAATTTATGAGGAGTTGGAAACGATTGGCGGATTCGAAGGAGAGAGTGCGGAATATTATCAGAAGTTTGGCTATGCATTGCAAAAAAGGAAGAAATATGCAGAGGCTATTCAGGCTTACCTGAAAGCAGACACGCTGAAACCGGATAATATCTGGAACAATCGCCATCTGGCTATTTGTTATCGGCTGAACAGAAACTATCAGGTAGCAATCACCTACTACAAAAAGGTAGAAGAAGCTGCTCCGGAAGATACCAACGTGACTTTCCATATCGGTAGTTGTCTGGCTGAATTGGGGCAATATGAAGAAGCACTGAATTATTTCTTCAAACTGGATTTCATCGAGAGCAATTGCATCAAGGCATGGCGTGGTATCGGCTGGTGTTCATTCATCAGCCAGAAACATGAACAGGCGATGAAATATTATGAAAAAATAATAGAACAAAAGCCTCTGGCTATTGACTATATGAATGCAGGACATGTTGCTTGGGTGATGGGAGATATTCAGAAAGCTGCCGTTTTCTATGGAAAAGCCATTACGGCAAGTGGAAACCGGGAACGATTCTTGGAAATGTTCCATAAAGATGAAGAGGCTCTTCTCACACAAGGAATTCGGGAAGAAGATATTCCTCTGATGCTGGATTTATTATAGTTTTCGCATCTTTCAGTTTGGGATATTCAGTAAATGTTCCTGCTTAAAAATACAGAAAAAGGCTGCCTCATTTTCTATTTCGAGGCAGCCTTTTTTGCATTATTGTACTAAGTATATCTTATGTATTTTATGTAATCAATACGTTAATTACACTGATATATTCAGATAGATTCAAGATACTTACTATAGCTTTTTCAACTCTCCGTACAGTTTCTGTATAGGAAGTCCCATAATATTATAGAAACTACCGGAAATTGATTTAACCCCGATATATCCGATCCATTCCTGAACGCCATAAGCTCCTGCCTTATCCATCGGCTGATAACGATCTACGTAATACAGGATTTCATCTTCCGACAAGACATCAAACAAAACTTCGGAGGAAGCGGTAAAGCTTTTTTGCCACTCGGTAGTAGTCAGGCAAACTCCTGTGAAGACCTGATGAGATTTTCCCGAAAGAGTACGAAGCATTTCAACGGCTCCTTCCCTGCCCTCCGGTTTTCCAAGTACTTTCCCATCTAACCAGACTATGGTATCTGCCGTAATCAATAATTCTCCCGGCTTCATCATGGTACGGTAAGCATCTGCCTTTTCACGGGCAATATATTCAGGTATTTCAGCACCCACCAATGTGTCCGGATATGACTCGTCTATATCCGGCAATGTTCTGACTACATAGTCTACTCCCAGTCCTGACATCAGTTCTTTCCGACGGGGAGAATTGGAAGCTAATATAATCCGGTATTTCTTTAAGTTATCAAGCATGATTTTATTTACGATTTGACGATTTACTATTTACGATTGAAAATACTTTTTATTGATGATTGAAAAATGTTTCTGTTGATGATTAAGAGCAATTTCGTTGACGGTCAAAAGTACTGCTATTGACATCACCGGATTAATTTACAAAGATACTCCAATCGTAAATTGTCCAATCGTCTAATCCATTCACCAACCGAAAGCGTCTTCCGCCATCCATAGACCGTGAGCTTTCAGCACCTGCTCCACTACATCACGTCCGCATCCGCGTCCACCGTCTGCATATGAGATATACTTTGCAACGGATTTCACTTCCGGCACGGCATCTTTCGGACAGCATGGCAGTCCGCACTCACGCATCACTTCGATATCCGGTACGTCATCTCCCATATATAAAATTTCATCATCGGTCAATCCGTACTTATCACGAAAAGCACGATAATCGTGTATCTTCACAGCAGAACCCATGTATAAATCCTTCACTCCCAGTCCTTCAAAACGAATACGTACCGCTTCTGTGCGGCCACCGGTGATGATAGCTATGTGAAGTCCTTTTTTCACAGCCAGCTGGATGGCATATCCATCTTTGATATTCACGGTTCGCATCGGTTCACCGGAAGGATGCAAAGGTACAGTGGTCGAACTCAATACTCCGTCCACGTCAAAAGCTAAAGCTTTGATACGGGATAAATCATAGTTGATGGTGCTCATGGATACTTTTGCTCATTAGTTTATATATTTCCTGCAATGCCGGAGAATCTACCAACATGGCAAGATGATTACTCATCACATTCTCATCGTAACGAACAGCGGGTCCGGTCTGTGCATCACGTGGCGCCAATTCGTGTACTTTACGAGCCGTTTCATCTATCAGCGGAAGCATGACATCGAAAGGCAAGTTGTATTTTTCAAGTAAATCGGCTGCTAATGCATACATGTGATTTGTGAAGTTACAGATAAAAACTGCAGCTAAATGTAGGCTTTTACGTTGCTCGGAAGAAGCTTCGTAGACCTTTTCCGAAAGAGTGGCGGCAACAGCCTTCAACAGCTCCACGTCTTCCGGCCTTTTCGCTTCAACAAAGAAAGGCACTTCCTGAAATTTGACTTCACGCTGTTTGCTGAATGTCTGCATCGGATAGAATACTCCGTAACGTTCTGCATGCCCTTCCCAAATGCTCATCGGAATGCTTCCTGCCGTATGCACCAACAAAGACGCCTGCTTTCCTTCTGTTATCTGCGGTAACAAATCTACTAAAGCGGCATCTTTCAACGATACGATATACAATTTTGCATCTTTGGAGACAGCCTGCAAATCTGTAGTATATTCAGCTTCTACTTTCTCGGCTAAGGTACGGGCAGATTCCATGGTCCGGCTATATATCTGTACAATGCGGAAGCCTTTACGATAAAGAGCTTTCGCCAGATTAGTAGCCAAGTTACCTGCACCGATAAACACGATCGGTGTATCTTCTATACTTCTTTTCATTATTCTCTTATCGTTTTGCAAACCAGAATAAAATGATTCCGATGATGAGCAATGTCAATGGTAACAGATATCCGGATAACGAACCTAATAAGGATATTACCAAACCGATATTCATCACTAGCCAAAGGCCAAGCAACACCAGACCAATTGATTTATCGCGTTTGAAAATAAGGAAACAGATCGAAGCGTACAATAACATATTGTCCTTATTCATTACCCAAGGTAGCCCGATGGAAGAAAAATGAATCAACTTATCGATCAGAAAAAGTGCTCCGATTACAATAAAGGTAACAGCGGTAGCCAGATAGGTATCTTTACTATTATTCGCTTTAGCAGCTCCCATGCTTATTTTCCTCCAAACTTATTAATATGAATTTTCTCCCATTGAAGATGTTCCTCATTGAAAGGTTTACGTTCCATCCCTTTATGGCCGATAGCAATGACAGAAAGAATCTGAAGTTGCAAAGGAATATCCAAAATTCCATGGACAAATTCATCGGAAGGCATTCCGGTAGCAGTGAAACGTTCGCGAACCTGCACCCAACAACTTCCCAAGCCAAGATCTTCAGCCTGCAACTGTATCATGATGGAAGCAATGGAAGCGTCTTCAATCCAAACATCGCTAGCCAACGGATCGGCCATTACAACAATCGCCAAAGCTGCGTCGGCAATGAACGAAGAAGCCTGTTCTTTGCAATGAGACAATTCTTTCAATACCTCTTTATCATCAACCACTACAAACTGCCAACTATTACTACGTTTGGAAGAAGGAGACATCAAAGCTGCTTTCATCAATGCAACTACCTGATCTTGTGTCAATTCTTCATCGGTGAACTTCCGCATACTACGACGGTTCTTTATCAATTCACTGAAATTTTCCATATTATTTCCGGTTTCATTTGATTAATGTATGCAAAGATAATGCAAACCGAGCGTAATAGGAAATAAAAGTTTATACTAAATGAAGAATATATCGTATCTTTGCACAGAGAAATAATTTCATTATGAAAAAGCGAATTACACAAGACGATTACGTTAAAGCGAATCGTAAAGCTAGCCGTGAGGCAGAAATTGAGATGTACGGGCACCCTATTTGTCACAAACGAGTGCACCAGTCAAAGAAAGTATATAACCGTAGAAAGATAAAGGCAGCCGATAAAAAGCTGCCTTATTTTTTTGTATTCAGGATAGCGTCACTATATTTAGAGGTATTAAAAAGATAGTTTATCTATACAATCCGTGTTAATTCTCCAGTTGTAGAATCGATAATAAATCCGTAAACTGTCACATCTGAAGGAATCAAAGGATGACGCACGATAAAATCGACTGTTCCCCTCACGGACTTTTCCGTATCTTCGAAGCCATCCAGCCAGGCATGAAAATCAACTCCGCAGAAGCGCATCATGTCAATATAATCCGGATTTATCCCCCGTGCCGTCATCTTTTCAAGCATCGTTTCACTATGCATGTGACAAGCTCCACAATCAGAATGAGCAATCACCATTATCTCCTCCACACCCAGTTCAAAGATAGCTACGAGTAAACTCCGGATCACGCTACCGAAAGGATGGGAAATAACGCCACCTGCATTCTTTATCATTTTTACATCGCCATTCTTAATTCCTAATGCGGCTGGAAGCAAAGCAGTCAGTCGGGTGTCCATACAGGAAAGAATAGCTATTTTCTTATCGGGATATTTGTTGGTAATATACGATTCATATCCCTTGTTCTCAACAAATTCTTTGTTGTAAGCTAATATTTCTTCTATCATAGTTCCGCTTAAATTATAAAGCTCTGTTCGATGGCACAAAGATAAAGAAAATATATAAAAAAGGGATATGTCATCGCGACATATCCCCTCCTAATTTAAAATTTAATCTGTAAGAGTTCTAATACCCATTATTTCCATATTCTTCTGCATTATCAATCTGACTCAAGAAGTTAAAAGAGATCGGACGTAAATAATGCTTGTTTTCATCAAAGTTTTCAGCCGCACGAGGATTACCAACAGTAAGACGTTGTTTGAAAGAATCTTTGTGACGCTTCATCGTCACCCAACGTTGATATTCTCCACATAATTCACGAGCATACTCGTCCATAACATCATTTTGTGTAGCATTACTCAATTTCATGGCATTGTAAGATGCATCATCACGAGCTGCACGCTTTTTCAGTACATTCAGATATTCTGCCGCTTTTCCGCCATTTCCTAATTGCTGGTTAGCTTCAGCAGCAATCAGATATACTTCAGCCATACGCATAATGAATACATCACCTGTCTTACGTTGCAGATTACTACTATATGAATCTTCCGATAGCCAATTAAATTTGTTGAAACCAGGATACATGTTTTTGTCATTAGTGACTTTTATATCCGTTTTACGATATTGTCCGTTATCAAACAAATCATCAATATTGATTACATAATATCTACGTTTCGCTTTTTCCGCATCCGAAAGTTTTTCTTTTGACAAATAGAAACAAATTCTATCATCGTCTTCAGCAACAGGATAAGGGATTACATAAGGATTCTTCACTTCTTGCAACTTGGAAGGATCACCGCTATTTTCTCCTTTAGGCCAAACCTTGGCAGTAAGCTTCGGAGCCCAAGTTCCATCGTAATATGCATAATTCAAGTCACCATATGGATAAATATACTCATTATGAAATTTTGCATCCAACCCATAAGTATTAATCATATTTTGAGTAAGAATTGTAAATGAACTAATGTTATCATTTACACCATGTTTGGTTCCTATTTTCGGTGTAGTACCATCATCCAATGTTTGCTTCTTATTAGTAAATAGGTAGCTACCTCCCGACTGTACGCCGGAGAACTGCACAAAGGCGGTCGTAAAGGTTACCTCCCATCGCTTATCATAATCTGCATCAAAGCAATCCAACAAATACTTGGAGGGTGCCAAAGCACTATTATTTGTACGTCCATACCAATAGTTTTGATTATCCGGTGTTGGATAAATAGTTAAAGTATTTGGTTTTGGATACATATAAGTAAAGTTATTATTACATTGTGTCCCCGCGTTCCAAATCTCCAGATTTGTTGCATCCGGACCGGCAGCAATAAATAAGGCCTCCTTATTATTTCGATTGTTCGCCGGTGCCCAAACATCTTCCACATCATCATAAAGACAACTGCTATATGCTGAAATCATATCTTCTGCCACTTCTTTTGCACGCTGCCAATAAGATACTCCATCCTCTGTCAAACCATATTCACCTCCACCTTGAGCGTAGACACGAGCCAAAAGTCCTAACGCAGTCTTCTTAGTCACACGCGCACGATTATTATCGTAAGGGGTGTCCTCAAGATTGTTGGCTGCAAATTTCAAATCATCAATTATCTGCGTATATAGTTCTTCAATCGAGTTACGCCGCGGAGTCAAAATAGGATCTTGGGATGATTCTTCCAATGTTAATGTTACATTGCCATAATTATTCACTAATATAGAGTAATAGAATGCACGAAGACAACGGGCTTCAGCCACTAAAGTCGTTATATCCTTTTCATTACCGTCAGTTACCAATTCAGCTCTGGTCACTACCGCATTACAATTACCGATCATAGAATAAGCCTGACCAAACAACTTATTTGTCGCATTGGTATTTGTGGCTAAACCATCATAATAAATCACCTGTTTGGCATAATCAGGATTACCTGCAGGAGTTATCCAACAGTCCGTTCCGCCTTCAGCAACGGATAAGAAATCATACACACTGAATAACTGCCCATAAAGTGATGAATAACAGTAAGATTGTAATCCTTTGAGCCCATCAAAAGTAGCAAGAATTTCATCCCCTGTTTTTTGACTTGGATTATACTCATCAAGCGAGCAGGCAGACATTGAAGCCACAGCGAATGTAAGCGCTGCTATTTTATAGATTGTTCTTTTCATTTCAATACTTTTTTTAGTGAAAACTAGAATGTAACATTTACACCAAATACAAATTGTTTGGTCAATGGGTACTTCAGAGAGCCATTCATTTCAGGATCATAGTCTTTCAGCAAATGGCTTTTTGCAAATACAAACGGATTTGTAATTGTAGCATAGAAACGACATTTCTCTATACCGGCTGATTTTAATATGGATTTCGGCAAGCTATATCCCAAGGTTATGTTCTTAATCTTTATAAATGAACCGTCTACATAACGTAGTCCATAATATCCTGTATATTGTTCAAGCCCTTTATTAGCATTGGCAGCAGGAAAATCATTTGATGGATTGTTTTCCGTCCAATAATTGAAATATGTTGGGAAGTTACGTATACCCTTCGGGTCATAAGATGTCAGCATATCATAGGCAAACATCTGTCCGTAGCGTGCATACACGAATATACTTAAATCAAAGTCCTTCCAAGTGAAATTATTCTGAAAACCTAAAGACCAATCCGGAGAATTGTGACCCAAGATTTGATAATCCGCATCACTTGGAGTATATTTATTATCAGATGTATAATAAATAACATTACCATTTGCATCTACGGCAGCACGCCCCGTTTCCTCATCAATCTTATAGAATCTGCCATCTGCCTCCTTTACCAAATTAGGTATATTGATTTTCAAATCACCAGGTGCAGCCCCAAATACTGCCGCATCAGTCTCTTCCCCCTTTTGCCATACACCGTCCAACTTATAATGATAATAAGAATTAATAGCTTCTCCCAATGCCAATGCATATCCAGTGTCACCATTATTAAGCACATCAGAATCTCCACCGGACAATTTAGTAATTTCTTCCTTATTATGATTGAAAGTCACACTAGAGCTCCAAGTAAAATTCTTTGTTATAATATTGCGTGTATTAAGAGCCAACTCAAAACCTTTATTGCTGGTCTCACACATATTCAAATTTGTGGTATAATTCGCTGTAGTTCCACCATCTGGTGAGAATGCACCGTTTACAACAGGAAGAGCTTTATTCCATATAACATCTTTCGTTTTTGTATTATAATATTCCATACTAACATCAATACGATTATTCAGGAACGCAGCATCAATACCGATATTGGTATTATATGACTTTTCCCACGTAAGCAAGTAGTTTGGAATATTCTGCGAGAACTTATAAATAGGCGTCAAAACACCCCCTAACACCATATTGACAGAAGTAGCATCCAATGACGCAGCAGAAGAGTAAGGATCAATACCTGCCGTACTACCTGTAACACCGTATCCAAAGCGAATTTTCAGATTACTCAACCAATTTGTCGTACTCTCCATAAATTTCTCGTCAGAAATTCTCCAGCCCAAAGAAAAAGCCGGGAAGGTATCCCATTTATTACCTTCTGCCAGTCTGGAAGATCCGTCATGACGAACAGATGCAGAGAGCAAATACCTGCCCAAATATGAGTAATTCAAACGACCGACATATCCCATTCCTTTAGACATGCTATATGAAGTACTTCCCGAAGTTGCAGAATTACCGTCAAGAATATTATGCCATAAGAATTTATTATCAGAAACACCTTTCTGATACAAAGTAGTGACATCACTACGATTATGATTCCAAGACGTAACCGCGGTAAGAGTTATATCATGTACTTTCTTAATTTGGAAATTGTAGGTAAGTATATTCTCCCATTTATAGTTATA
Source organism: Bacteroides sp. BFG-637 (assembly GCF_024793605.1). Classification (NCBI taxonomy): domain Bacteria; kingdom Pseudomonadati; phylum Bacteroidota; class Bacteroidia; order Bacteroidales; family Bacteroidaceae; genus Bacteroides; species Bacteroides sp. BFG-637. The sequence continues at coordinate 6,064,362 of NZ_JANUPD010000002.1, forward strand.
CGAACGGCTGTCTTTTACCTGTGCCTTAATGCCATCTGCCGTTTGATTTGCTTTATACCATTGAACAGATCCCTCTCCGGTAAAAGTATTGCTACGTGAATATCCCAAACTGGCACCGGCACGAGTAATAAAAGTCAATCCTTTAAGAGGAGTGATTTCCAAATAAGGATTAAAATATACTTTGAGGTTTTGGGCCTGATTGCGATACAAACTTTTATCCTCATTCAAAAGATAATTATATACTGTAGATGAAGGGTCGGCAACTGGTTGAGGGTTTATACTCCCATCTTCATTATACAAAGTTCCAAGGGGATTTGATGCCATCAAAGTCTGCAAATCAGAATCAGCTTTATTTTGATGTACATAGGATAACTGCGTATCAATCCCAACCTTCATCCAGTTCTTAATCTTATGGTCTACCCGGATTTTAGATGAATAAAGTTTATAGCTATCTTGTGCAAACTGCCCATCCTCATTAGAAAAATTCAGAGAAAAATAGGCTTTTGTTTTTTCCGTTCCACCGGCCACAGAAACTGAATAATTCTGTGTTACACTAGTTTTCAACAAAGCATCCACCCAGTCTATATATTGTCCATTTTGATGCGCATTCCATTCAGCATCAGTAGTAAACAGATTTTTATCATCTGCAACTGAACTCCAACGTCCATCACCAGCACCAATAGAAGCATCTCTCAATGTTTGTATATAGCTCTCTCCACTACGCATCTCCGGTGTTCTTGACCAGCCGTTTACACCTACATACGCATTAAAATTAACTATAGCTTTACCTTCCTTACCGCCTTTTGTAGTAATTAAAATAACACCATTTGCACCACTCGAACCATAAATAGCCGTTGAGGAAGCATCTTTTAAAACTTCAATACTTTCAATATCATTAGGATTCAATGTAGAATAATCCCCTGGCATACCATCAATTATAAATAAAGGATTTCCAGAATCCTTCTGGAATGACCGGTTACCACGCAGCTGCATCTTTACTCCCGAACCGGCCTGTCCCGATTCACGCGTAATGTCCAATCCTGCTACTTTACCTTGCAAAGCCTGCATCGGATTCGAGCCCGGGTTCATTACAACATCTTCACTTTTTACAGAAGTGATAGCCCCGGTTAAATCGCGTTTCTTCATCGTACCGTAACCTACCACAACAACCTCATCCAATGCCTTTGTATCCGAAACCATTTTCACATTGACCGGTCCATTCCCCGCCACTGTTACAGTTTGTTCTTTATAACCGATATAAGAAATGACCAGTTCTTTTCTTCCCGCTGGAAGATTGATAGAAAAGTTACCGTCAAAATCAGTAATCGTACCTGTACTTGTTCCTTTCACAACAATAGAAACACCAATCAGTGGCTCCCCGCTTTCATCAACAACAGTTCCTTTCACAGTTTTCGTTTGTGTGACAACTTGCACCATAGTATTAGAGACTCCATCTTCTGCATAAACAGAATATGACAGAGGGGCATACAATAAAGACAGCCCTAAAATCATGGAAGCGCGTCTATGATGATTCTTCCATGCTTCAACAAATGCATTGTATCTCATTCGTTCTAATTTAAAGTTAATATTAATTCTCGTTGTTTTGCAAAAACTATTTGATTATAATCATAATTATGACGAACATAATTTATACACGTACTCACCTTTTATACCATTTTTTCTCTTAAAAAGATATATTTTTTCCAATAAATTCGCAAAGATAAACAGCACTTTACTTCAAGCATCTCCAACAAATTCTCCGTTTTGTTGTTGAATAAAGAATAAAAAGTGTAAATTTGTACCTAGATGCCACTTAAACTAACGACATATTATCAAGGGAAGGATATTCCTGAATTACCGGGAAAAAACACCTTCCATTCCAAAGAGTTATTTCAGATTTATGGAAGCAACTCCCGGGTATACTCCTTTATTAATAGTCGCAACGGAAGACGGAAAACCTGTAGCACGCCTGCTCGCCGCTATCCGCAAAGCTAAAAAGTGGCTTCCTTCCTCTTTAGTGAAACATTGTGTAGTATATAGCGAAGGTGAATTTCTGGACGAATCCCTTTCTGACAATAAAGAGAAAGCAGAAGAAGTCTTTGGGGATATGCTCGAACATCTCACGCAGGAAGCATCGCGCAGCTGTGTCCTGATCGAATTCCGAAACCTGAACAATTCGATGTTCGGCTATCGGGTTTTCAGAGCCAACGATTATTTCCCTGTCAACTGGTTACGGGTACGCAATTCGTTACACAGCATGAAAAAGACGGAAGACCGATTCAGTCCGTCGCGCATCCGGCAGATCAAAAAAGGACTCAAAAATGGAGCCAGAGTAGAGGAAGCACATACAGTGGAAGAAATACACGCCTTCTCACGAATGCTACACAAAGTCTATTCTTCCCGCATACGCAGATATTTTCCTGCCAACGATTTCTTCCGTCACATGAACAGCGTGCTAATTAAAGGAAAACTAGCAAAAATATTCGTTGTAAAATATAAAGAGAAAATCATCGGCGGTTCCGTCTGCATCTATTCGGGAGACGATGCATACCTCTGGTTTTCAGGAGGAATGAGAAAGACGTACGCACTTCAATATCCGGGCGTGCTAGCCGTTTGGAAAGCATTGGAAGATGCACACCAGCGAGGATTCCGCCACATGGAATTTATGGATGTGGGTCTTCCGTTCCGCAGACACGGCTATCGTGATTTTGTTCTCCGCTTCGGAGGAAAACAAAGTAGTACCCGCCGCTGGTTCCGCGTCAACTGGAATTGGCTGAACAAACTCTTAGTCAAATTTTACATCTAAATGTAATCTCAAGATTACAAAACAACTCTTTATGTTCCTTGTCCACCATTTTTTCTGCTTTATCACCCAACAATTAAATGCAGAAATATTTCTTTATTAGGTAAGAATTGTCTTTCTTTGTGCTGTTTTATGCCTTATGAGCACAGATTTAAAACCAAATAAAAAAAGTATAGTTATGAAGATTTCACACATTGAACATCTGGGCATTGCTGTAAAAAGCATTGAAGAAGCCCTTCCTTACTACGAAAATGTATTAGGTCTGAAGTGTTACAACATTGAAACAGTGGAAGATCAGAAAGTAAGAACCGCTTTTTTAAAAGTAGGTGAAACCAAAATCGAACTGTTGGAACCGACTTGCCCTGAAAGTACCATTGCCAAATTTATTGAAAACAAAGGTGCAGGTGTTCATCACGTTGCATTTGCTGTAGAAGATGGCGTAGCTAATGCTTTGGCAGAAGCAGAAAGCAAAGAAATCCGCCTTATCGACAAAGCTCCCCGCAAAGGTGCTGAAGGTTTGAATATCGCTTTCCTTCACCCGAAATCAACTCTGGGCGTGTTAACAGAACTCTGCGAACATTAATCATAAACTCTAAAACCAACAAGAACTCATGAGTAATCAACTTGAAAAAATTAAAGAGCTTATTGAACGCCGTGCCGTAGCACGTATCGGAGGCGGTGAAAAAGCAATTGCGAAGCAACATGAAAAAGGGAAATACACAGCACGCGAGCGTCTGGCTATGCTGCTTGATGAGGGTAGCTTCGAAGAAATGGACATGTTCGTTGAGCACAGATGCACGAACTTCGGTATGGATAAAAAACATTATCCGGGCGACGGAGTAGTGACCGGCTGCGGTACGATCGAAGGACGTTTGGTATATGTGTTCGCACAGGACTTTACCGTTTCTGCCGGTTCACTGTCAGAAACAATGTCACTGAAAATCTGTAAAATCATGGATCAGGCAATGAAAATGGGTGCTCCCTGCATCGGTATCAACGACTCGGGTGGTGCACGTATCCAGGAAGGTATCAATGCTTTGGCCGGTTATGCAGAAATCTTCCAACGCAATATCCTTGCTTCCGGTGTTATCCCACAGATTTCCGGTATCTTCGGTCCTTGTGCCGGTGGTGCTGTTTATTCTCCGGCTCTGACCGACTTCACGCTGATGATGGAAGGCACTTCTTATATGTTCCTTACCGGACCAAAAGTTGTGAAAACCGTAACAGGTGAAGATGTTAGCCAAGAAAACCTCGGTGGTGCAAGCGTTCACTCCACAAAATCAGGCGTGACTCACTTCACCGCTAAAACAGAAGAAGAAGGTTTCGAACTGATTCGTAAACTGTTAAGCTTTATTCCTCAAAATAATCTTGAAGAAGCTCCTTATGTAGATTGTACAGACCCAATCGACCGTTTGGAAGATTCTTTGAACGATATCATTCCCGACAGCCCAACTAAACCGTATGATATGTACGAAGTAATCGGCGCTATCGTGGACAACGGTGAATTCCTTGAAATCCAGAAAGATTATGCAAAGAATATCATCATCGGTTTTGCCCGTTTCAACGGCCAGTCAGTAGGTATCGTTGCTAATCAGCCCAAGTATCTGGCTGGTGTGCTCGACAGCAATGCATCTCGCAAGGGTGCACGTTTCGTCCGTTTCTGTGATGCATTCAATATTCCTATCGTATCGTTGGTAGACGTACCGGGATTCCTTCCGGGAACAGGCCAGGAATACAACGGTGTTATCCTTCATGGAGCTAAGCTGTTGTACGCTTACGGTGAAGCTACTGTGCCCAAGGTTACTATCACATTACGTAAATCTTACGGAGGTTCTCACATCGTGATGAGCTGTAAGCAACTTCGCGGTGATATGAACTACGCATGGCCGACTGCCGAAATTGCAGTAATGGGTGGTGCAGGAGCAGTAGAAGTATTGTACGCACGTGAGGCTAAAGATCAGGAAAATCCTGCCCAATTCCTTGCAGAGAAAGAAGCAGAATACACGAAACTGTTTGCCAATCCCTACAATGCAGCAAAATACGGCTACATTGACGATGTGATTGAACCACGCAACACACGTTTCCGCGTGATCCGCGCTTTGCAGCAGTTGCAGACTAAGAAATTGAGTAATCCGGCTAAGAAGCATGGTAATATTCCGTTGTAATCCAACTTTTCACATTAAAACAAGAACGATTATGAACAAAACCAAAATCGGAATATTCCTTTCTTTGCTGTTGCTGATTGGGCTGACTTCTTGTGGAGAGCAAAAGTCAAACAACAAGTTGGTACTGAATGAAATCCTGATAGACAATCAGAGTAATTTTCAGGACGACTACGGGTTGCACAGTGCATGGATTGAAATATTCAATAAATCATTCGGTAGCGCCGACCTGGCAGCTTGTTTGCTGAAAGTAAGTAGCCAACCGGGCGATACAATTACTTATTTTATCCCGAAAGGTGATATACTGACATTAGTGAAACCACGTCAACATGCTCTGTTCTGGGCAGACGGCGAGCCTAACCGCGGTACTTTCCATACCAGTTTTAAGCTGAATCCGGAGACTGCCAACTGGATTGGCTTGTACGACTCCGGCAGAAAGTTGCTTGACCAGATTGTAGTGCCGGCAGGCGCTCTCGGTCCCGACCAATCATACGCTCGCATAAGCGACGGAGCAATGGAGTGGGAAGTAAAAGGTGGAAGTGGTGACAAATACGTGACTCCGAGCACTAACAATAAGACTCTTGACAGTAATGCCAAAATGGAAAAATTTGAGGAACACGATGCTGAAGGTATTGGAATGTCTATTTCTGCCATGAGCGTAGTATTCTGCGGATTGATTCTTCTCTTTATTGCTTTCAAGATTGTAGGAAAAGTAGCCGTAAATTTGAGCAAACGTAATGCTATGAAATCTAAAGGCATCGACAAACAAGAAGCGAAAGAGCTGTCACAAGCTCCGGGCGAAGTTTACGCTGCCATCTCTATGGCATTACACGAGATGCAGGATGAGGTACACGACGTAGAAGAAACGGTACTCACCATCACTCGTGTAAAACGTAGCTATTCACCATGGAGTTCGAAGATTTACACCTTGCGTGAAACTCCCAAAAAGTAAATCACCCCATAAAAAAATAAAACGATGAAAGAATACAAATATAAAATCAATGGTAACTCTTATAAAGTGACCATCGGAAATATTGAAGATAATATCGCTCATGTAGAAGTGAACGGTACACACTATAAAGTAGAAATGGAGAAACAACCGAAGCCTGCTGCGAAACCAGTAACAGTGCGTCCTATGCCTAATGCTCCTACTGCTCCTACTCAAGTAGTGAAACCAGCTGCTCCGTCTACCGGAAAATCGGGAGTGAAATCTCCGCTGCCGGGCGTTATCCTTGACATCAAAGTAAACGTAGGCGATACTGTAAAGAAAGGCCAGACTATCATTATATTGGAAGCCATGAAGATGGAAAACAATATCAATGCGGATAAAGACGGTAAAATTACTGCCATCAACGTAAACAAAGGTGACTCTGTTCTTGAAGGTAATGACCTCGTAATTATTGAATAATATGGGAGATTTTATAAACTTTTTAGGAAATAACCTCGCCGACTTCTGGACATATACGGGCTTTGCAAATGCTACTGTAGGGCACATCGTTATGATTCTTGTGGGTTTGGGGTTCATCTATTTGGCAGTAGCCAAAGAGTTCGAACCGATGTTGCTGATTCCTATCGGTTTCGGTATATTGATCGGTAATATACCTTTTAATATGGATGCGGGACTGAAAGTCGGTATCTATGAAGAAGGTTCTGTATTGAATATCCTGTATCAGGGAGTGACCTCCGGCTGGTACCCGCCGCTCATCTTCTTAGGCATCGGTGCTATGACGGACTTCTCGGCACTTATCTCCAACCCGAAATTGATGTTGATCGGTGCAGCTGCACAGTTCGGTATCTTCGGTGCATACATGATCGCATTGGAAATGGGTTTCGACCCGATGCAAGCCGGTGCTATCGGTATCATTGGTGGAGCAGACGGTCCGACGGCCATCTTCCTTTCCTCCAAGCTAGCACCTAACCTGATGGGAGCCATTGCGGTGTCCGCCTACTCCTACATGGCGTTGGTTCCAGTGATACAGCCGCCTATTATGCGCCTGCTCACCACCAAAAGTGAACGCGTCATTCGCATGAAACCGCCGCGTGCAGTTTCTCACACAGAGAAGGTGATTTTCCCGATCATCGGTTTGTTGCTGACTTGCTTCCTGGTTCCTTCCGGTCTGCCTTTGCTAGGTATGCTGTTCTTCGGTAACCTATTGAAAGAAAGTGGTGTAACCCGTCGTTTGGCTAATACCGCCAGCGGTCCGTTGATTGATACTATCACTATCTTGTTGGGTCTGACAGTAGGTGCTTCTACGCAAGCCTCCGAATTCCTGACGCTCGACTCTATCAAGATTTTCGCTCTCGGTGCATTGTCATTCATCATTGCAACTGCATCCGGTGTCATCTTTGTTAAGATATTCAATATCTTTTTGAAGAAGGGCAACAAGATTAATCCGTTGATCGGTAACGCAGGTGTATCTGCCGTTCCTGACTCTGCACGTATCTCGCAAGTAATCGGTTTGGAATACGATTCAACCAACTACTTGTTGATGCACGCTATGGGGCCGAACGTTGCCGGAGTGATCGGTTCAGCAGTTGCTGCCGGTATCCTGCTTGGATTCTTGATGTAAGAGACAAATGCCCCTGCCGGATTTCCATTCGGTATGCTTTAAACATATATATATAAAGATCACCCGTGTTACATTCAGTTGCGACACGGGTGTTCTTTATATACAGCCATAGTGTTATCTTCTCTTATCATTCCGTTAATCTATCCAAAACGATCTACGAATAATTCGTAAATAAAATATTTTTAGTAACTTGCAACAAATAAGTCAAACAACTAAAATAAGATTTTATGAAACGGATTATTATTCTGTTCTTCCTTGGTTGCACCATCCCTCTCATGGCACAACACACAGACCATATTCAGGAAGCTATGGCAAACTACGATTACGAGACAGCTCTTTCTCTTATCGCCCAAAAGAAATCAACCCCTCACCTACTCTTACAGAAAGGCAAAGCGTTGCGGGGACTAGGACTCACCACAGAGGCACTATCCACCTACGAAGAAATTATCTCTAACGATACCACCAATGCTCGTGCATTCATTGAAGCAGCCGAATGCTGCCGGGCACTGGCCAAATACAATCAAGCGCTGAAATATTACGAACACGCCCTTGATCTGAATCCGGAGAACAAATATGTACGTATTCAATATATCAGTTTACTCCTGACCCAGCAAAAGTTTCGCGATGCACTTGGCGAAAGTAGTCTAATGACGGAAAAAGACAGTTCTGCTATTGTCCTGCATCTGCAAGCTCAAAGTTTTGAAGGGATGGGCGAACTTCTGCCTGCCGCAGGTTGCTATTACAATATTCAGGAGAAATATCCCGACGATTACCTGGCTGCCACCAAACTGGGAGCTTTGAATATATCCGGTTCATATTTCGATGAGGCCATCGAAGCTACAGAAAAATACCGTCAAATTGACAGTACCAATATCTCGGTCAACCGGCAGAATGCCTTGGCATATTGCCTCAAACGAGACTATCCCACTGCCATCCGGCGTTATGAATATCTTGTTAGCCAAGGAGATAGCACCTTCCACACTTGTTATTATCTGGGAATTAGCTATTATGCAGTGGAGAAATATTACGAAGCCCATGATTTTTTGGAAGTCGCCCGTAAATACGATCCCGATAATATCAATCTCCTTTATTATCTCGGCCGGGCGTGTTCTAAAACTTCCTGGAAAAAGAAGGCGTAAACTATCTGGAAAAAGCAATTGAATTATCCATACCTAAAGATAGCAGCATGACCAGACTCTATATTGGAATGACCGACTGCTACAAGATGGCACAAATGCATAAAGAACAGATCGAATCCATCAAAGAACGTTACCAACAGTATGACAAACAAAACCACAAACTATTGTATGACATGGCCTATATATACTTCTATGCCCTGAAAGACAAGAAAAACACCGAGCGCTGCCTGGAAGCATTTCTAAAAACACGTCCTAAAGACAGTGAGAAAGAGGAGCCGGAAATAAATGAGGAAGGCGAACTTATCCTGGGAAAATCTAATTATTATAATGCTGCTGCCAACTGGCTGAAAGTTCTTCGAGACAAACAGAAAGTAGAAGAATTCTTTCAAAACGGACACTCAACATCCATGAAAAATGAACAGAACAATAAATAAGTATGGCTCTGCTCTGCAATGATATTCGCTAGGACAATATTTAAGTTAACAAAAAAGGCTGTCCTGGGTTAACCGGGATCAGCCTTTCTTTTATTTATGGAATAATCCGAGGATTACTGTGCCAATTTGTTATCAGAACCGAGCACGTTAAGAATTTTGTGCTTGTACAGTTTTTCCATGTTGTCACGAGCCGGACCAAGATACTTACGTGGGTCGAATTCAGCTGGTTTTTCAACGAAAGTCTTACGGATAGCAGCAGTCATAGCCAGACGTGAGTCAGAATCGATGTTGATTTTGCAGACAGCAGACTTAGCAGCCTTACGCAACCATTCTTCCGGAATACCGATAGCAGCTTTCAGTGCACCACCGTATTTGTTGATAGTTTCCACTTCTTCTTGAGGAACTGAAGATGATCCGTGAAGAACGATAGGGAATCCCGGAAGTTTTTCCATTACAGCATCCAATACTTCGAAAGCCAATGGAGGAGGAACCATTACACCTGTAACCGGGTCGATGTGGCATTGTTCCGGAGTAAACTTGTAAGCACCGTGAGAAGTACCGATTGAGATAGCCAAAGAGTCGCAACCAGTGCGAGTAGCGAAGTCGATTACTTCTTCAGGGTCAGTATATGTGTGGTGGTCAGCAGAAACTTCATCTTCTACACCAGCCAATACGCCAAGTTCACCTTCTACAGTTACGTCGAACTGGTGAGCGTACTCAACAACTTTCTTAGTCAATGCAACGTTTTCTTCGTAAGGAAGATGAGAACCGTCGATCATCACTGAAGAGAAACCTGAATCGATACAAGATTTGCAAGTTTCGAATGTATCTCCGTGGTCAAGATGAAGAACGATTTCCGGATGTGCGCAGCCTAATTCTTTAGCATATTCTACAGCACCCTGTGCCATGTAACGCAACAAAGTAGCGTTAGCATACTGACGAGCACCTTTAGAAACCTGAAGAATCACAGGAGATTTAGTTTCAACAGCAGCCTTGATGATAGCCTGCATCTGTTCCATATTGTTGAAGTTGAATGCTGGGATAGCATATCCACCTTTGATAGCCTTAGCAAACATTTCTTTTGTGTTTACCAATCCTAAATCTTTGTAATTTACCATTTTGTTTAAAGTTTATTGTTAGTGAATAAAAATTCTACGCAAAAGTAAGCATTATCCATCGAATAACGAACATTGGAAAGAAAAATATAGTAGAAAAAGGTTTAAATCAGACACCAAAAATTAGCAGGAATACGAGTGTGACATTAGATTGTAATGTCTACCTTGCAAATAAACGGATAAAAGACAGTAAAGTGCATTTCTGCATTCTATCCATCATTCATCAATATGAGTTATGCTATTCGTATATGAATAATGCGAATCATATTAATATAGATATATTATAGGTACGGATTGCCTAAATTTAGAAAGCAGAGCATCTTTATCGAAGTTTTTTCCATAAAACCTTTTTCTATTTCACAGAAAAGCATTATCTTTGCGCTCTGAAAATGACCATTACACTATTTCTTACCAAAATAGTAACAGAATATAAATTAAAAAAACAGATACTGAAATGAAAAAAGGCCTTCATCCAGAATCATACCGTCCGGTAGTATTTAAAGATATGTCAAATGGTGACATGTTTTTGTCTAAGTCAACTGTAGCAACTAAAGAAACCATCGAATTCGAAGGTGAAACTTATCCGTTGCTGAAGATTGAAATCTCAAACACTTCTCACCCGTTCTATACAGGTAAATCTACATTGGTGGATACTGCAGGTCGTGTTGATAAGTTCATGAGCCGTTACGGTGACCGTAAGAAGAAATAATTCGATCTTTCGTGAAAGATGAAAAAAGAGGAGATTCTCGTAGAGAATTTCCTCTTTTTCGTTTCTGTATTCCTTATTCCTTTCGATTAGTTTATTCCTCCCCCTTCGAAACAAAATGGTTTCAGCCGGAGTCAGAAAGTTTTTAGAGATATAACCCCAAAAAAGAAATAAAAGAAATATCACCAAATCCGATTTATTATCAAATAAAGGGAGTACCTTTACCCGACTAATTAAGTAAAAATGGAAATAACTGATTTAAAACAAATGACAAAGGAGGAAGTTTTTAATTTTATCAGACAACGCCTTTCTTTCAATGATGAATTGCTTGAGCAGTTCAGACATGTAAAAAAGGACGATCTCGCAAAAGAACATCGTAGATTCGAAATGTCCGGAAACGAATCAAAAACAGGCTGGTGCACAGTTTTCAATACTGCTATTCTAAATGAGTTTGCCGATCTGGGTATCTATAACTATACTTCTTACCTTTTTCTCGACTTCCACAATGGCACTCCAACCATTTATCTCAAATACTTTCTTGAGGACGAAAATCTGGAATATACATTTAACGGATATACCACAACAGAAATCATATTTGAAATTTTAGAACTGACTATCTTCTCCGGAAAGCCGGAAAGAAAACGGAACTAAAACGAAATAAAAAAATAGTTGTACAGAAATATAATGTTTCTGGCGGTTAGTGAACTGTACTCCTAAAGTTTTGTATCCAACTTTAAGAGTGCAGTTCATGATTAAACTGTCGGAAACTTTTTATCATTATCACCATATTCCTTATCTATATATCATATCTACCCTATCAATATACCATATTTCCTGTAATTGATACCTCTTTTCCATCTAATTCCGAAAAAAACATATATCTTTGTCATACGCTTTCTGCCCATCAGCGTGATGAAAAAGCAAAAGCGGTTTTTTATTTCCTAACGGAGTAAATAACGTATTGTCTCCCAAATCGAAACTTAGCAAATTTCATGCACCGGGAGATGATACAACAGATACTCCACGTAGATGATCGTATATCAACATATCGATTAAAGATGTTATATATATATTGATTAGCATAGGTGTCTGTTGTTTATCATTATCTGGTGCACGGTATGCTAAGACCTCGATTTAGATAATAGTACAACAGCACTCACGTTTTTATAGTATCCGGTCGGTTTCAACAATCCTTATACCCCAAACCAATTCTCCCCCGACCGAAATCACAAAAATCGTGGGTGTTCGTTGCACCTCTCCGGACAATACGTTATTTACTCCTTTTTCTTATAACACATTAAAACAAAAGCGATATGCCAGAATGGATTAGTGTAGAAAAAGCAGTGATTAAGTATCACATCGAAAAAGAAGCGATCCTGCTTTGGGTGGAAATGGGACAATTCCCTATGTTATACATAGACAATGTTCCGAACGTTGACGAAGAATGTATTCTGGAACTCTTTCGCCGAAGTAAAGCCGGTATTACAACAGAATATATTGATACGCTGGAACAACTGTGTATAGACAAAACGATGGTCTGCGAGAAATACGCCCACATTATTCAATTGAAAGAAAAGGAAATTCAGTTGCAAAAGGAAATAAATACGTTGATAAACGAGATACAAGCAGCAATGAAAAGACAAAACGAACGAATCCGGGATTTGAAAAAAGCGATTGGAGAGAATAACAACGTTATACGTAGTGACAGTTGGATAAAAAGGCTGTGCAAAAGGTTCCAATAGTGAATAATTGTCAGTGCACCTGCTAATGATGAATCAAAACGCCAATATGTTAATATGCCAATTACCATGTGGGACACAGCGTAAACAATTAGCATATTGACACATTATTACACGGTTTTCACCACAGAGGACACGGAGGACACAGAGTTTTCAGAGTTCTAATTCAGAGATTATTATAACCTCTGTGTCCTCGTGTCCTCTGTGGTGAAATAGTTCATTTAATTCAAATTCGTACGGTTTCGTTATGAATAATGCAATAACCTTCAAAAGAGTTGGATGAGAATTTTACCTTAGAAACGGTAAAGTTCCCGTTTTTTTGTGTTCCATATAATGGTTAAGAGGCAGAATATGAAAAGATAGGAATGTTGAACATAAATAAACGGGAGTTGTTTTAGTATATTATTCGCTATTTATCAACGCAAAACCTCTAAACATCAACGTGGTATATGAAAAAGAAAATTGGATTCGTCCTGGCGGCTGCGGCTGCAATCTTGCTTGCTGGCTGCGGACAGAAAAAAGAAACGACAACGACAACTGCCCGTCCCGTAAAGACTACGATTGTCGAGTCAAGATCGATTATCAGAAAAGATTTCTCGGGAATCGTGGAAGCGGTGGAATATGTGAAGCTGGCTTTCCGGGTCAACGGACAAATCATCCAGCTTCCTGTCATCGAAGGACAGAAAGTGAAAAAGGGACAACTCATAGCAGCTATCGACCCCAGAGACATCGCGTTGCAATATGCTGCTACAAAATCAGCATACGAAACGGCTTCGGCACAAGTGGAACGTAACAAACGGCTCCTCTCCCGACAAGCGATCTCCGTACAGGAATATGAAATCAGCCTCGCCAACTTCCAAAAGGCGAAGTCTGAATACGAACTGTCTGCCAACAATATGCGCGACACCAAGCTGACAGCTCCTTTCGACGGTTCTATCGAAAAACGACTGGTAGAAAACTATCAGCGTGTCAACTCCGGTGAAGGTATCGTTCAGCTTGTCAACACGCACAATCTGCGTATCAAATTCACCATTCCAGATGCTTATCTTTATTTGTTGCGCGCCAAAGATCCGCGTTTCCTTGTTGAGTTTGATACCTTCAAAGGACACGTGTTTCAAGCGAAACTGGAAGAATATCTGGATATTTCGACCGATGGCACAGGTATCCCGGTCAGTATCACGATTGACGACCCGTCATTCGACCGTGATCTTTATGCAGTGAAACCCGGTTTCACGTGTGGCATCCGTTTCACAGCAGATGTAGGTCCGTTGGTGCAGGATAGCTGGACGATTGTACCACTTAGTGCCGTATTCGGTGAAAGTGAAGGGAATAAAATGTATGTCTGGGTGGTAGAAGACAACAAAGTCCACAAACGGGAAGTGACCGTCAACGCCCCGACCGGAGAAGCACAGGCGCTCATCTCGGAAGGTTTGAAACCCGGTGAAAAAATCGTCATTGCAGGCGTACACCAACTAGTGGAAGGAGAATCTATAATAGGTGATAGGTGATAAATGATAGTGGGCTGTGCCATAGGGTACTGCTAATTGGAATCGGCTAGTAATCATTTTCTTTACCGATCACTTACCAACTATCATTTATCAATTGTCAACTATCATTTAATCCCAACTATCATTTATCAACTATCAACTATCATTTATTATGAGTTTAGCTAGATATTCATTAGATAATACGAAAATCATCTATTTCTTTCTTGCCGTGCTGCTGATTGGGGGAATCACTTCCTTTGGCAAGCTAGGCAAGAAAGAGGATGCTCCTTTCGTGATAAAGTCGGCGGTTATCATGACCCGTTATCCGGGTGCCGAACCGGCTGAAGTGGAGCGGTTGATTACCGAGCCCATCTCCCGCGAGATTCAAAGTATGAGCGGTGTGTACAAGATTAAATCAGAATCTATGTACGGGCTTTCAAAAATCACATTCGAATTACAACCTTCCTTGTCAGCAAGCTCCATTCCACAGAAGTGGGACGAGTTACGACGGAAGGTGCTCAACATACAGCCACAGTTGCCGAGCGGTGCTTCCGCACCAACTGTTTCCGATGATTTCGGTGACGTGTTCGGCATCTATTACGGTCTGACGGCGGACGACGGTTACACATACGAAGAGATGCGCAACTGGGCGGAACGGATCAAGACACAGGTAGTGACGGCAGACGGAGTGATGAAAGTGGCTTTGTTCGGAACGCAGACAGAAGTGGTTAATATTTTCATTTCTACTAATAAGCTCGTAGGTATGGGCATCGACCCGAAACAGCTTGCCAGTCTGCTGCAATCGCAGAATCAGATTATCAATACCGGAGAAATCCGTGCCGGCGAGCAACAACTCCGGGTGACTGCCAACGGCATGTACACCACTGTAGACGATATTCGCAACCAAGTAATTACCACAAAGGCCGGACAGGTGAAACTCGGTGATATCGCCGTTATCGAAAAAGGATACATAGATCCCCCATCCAACATTATGCACGTGAACGGCAAACGTGCCATCGGCATCGGTGTCTCCACCGACCCGCAACGGGATGTGGTGCAAACGGGTAAGAATGTGAAAGCCAAGCTGGACGAATTGCTGCCACTGATGCCTGTGGGATTGGAGCTACAAAGTCTATATCTGGAAAACGAGATAGCCAATGAAGCCAACAACGGATTTATCATCAATCTGATCGAATCTATTCTGATTGTGATTGTGATTATCATGTTGGTAATGGGCTTGCGTGCAGGTATGCTGATCGGTTCGTCACTTATTTTCTCCATTGGAGGTACATTGCTTATCATGTCTTTCTTCGGTGTCGGGCTGAACCGTACTTCGTTGGCGGGATTTATCATCGCCATGGGTATGCTGGTGGACAACGCCATTGTGGTGACGGATAACGCACAAATTGCCATTGCCCGCGGAGTAGATCGGCGGAAAGCACTAATAGATGGTGCAACGGGTCCGCAATGGGGATTGCTCGGGGCTACTTTTATCGCTATCTGTTCGTTCCTTCCGCTCTACCTTGCTCCTTCTGCCGTAGCGGAAATTGTGAAACCGCTTTTTGTGGTACTTGCCATCTCGTTGGGATTGAGCTGGGTACTTGCACTGACGCAGACCACCGTTTTTGGTAATTTCATCCTGAAAGCGAAAGATGGTGCCAAAGACCCGTATGATAAACCGTTTTATCACAAATTCGCTTCTATCCTCCGTACACTGATTCGTAGGAAAACGTTGACACTGGGTTCGATGGTAGTGCTTTTCGTTGCTTCGCTGATTATCATGGGGACGATGCCGCAAAACTTCTTCCCTTCTTTGGACAAGCCCTATTTCCGGGCAGACGTGTTCTATCCCGACGGATATAGCATCAACGATGTGGTGAAAGAGATGAAATCGGTGGAAGAGCATCTGGCAAAGCAGCCGGAAGTGAAAAAAGTGTCGATCACCTTCGGCAGCACGCCGTTAAGGTATTACCTCGCTTCCACTTCCGTAGGACCGAAACCGAATTTTGCCAATGTGTTGATTGAATTAACAGACAGTAAATATACAAAAGAGTATGAGGAAGATTTCGACGCATATATGAAGGCGAATTATCCGAATGCGATTACGCGTACAAGTCTGTTCAAGCTGTCGCCCGCGGTGGATGCCGCTATCGAAATCGGGTTTATAGGACCGGATGTAGACACACTTGTGGCACTCACCAATCAGGCATTGGAGATTATGCACCGGAATCCGGATTTAATCAACATACGCAATTCGTGGGGAAACAAGATTCCTGTGTGGAAACCGATATATAGTCCCGAACGGGCACAGCCATTAGGGGTATCCCGTCAGGGCATGGCACAGAGTATCCAGATCGGAACTACGGGTATGACGCTCGGAGAATACCGGCAGGGGGATCAGGTGTTGCCTATCTTATTGAAGGACAACACGGTGGATTCATTCCGCATCAATGACTTGCGCACGTTGCCTGTGTTTGGCACAGGGAATGAGACAACCAGCCTGGAACAGGTGGTATCGGAATTTGATTTCCAGTACCGTTTCTCGAACGTGAAAGATTACAACCGGCAAATGGTGATGATGGCACAGTGCGATCCGCGTCGCGGGGTAAATGCGATTGCTGCTTTCAATGAGGTTTGGCCGCTGATACAGAAAGAAATAAAAGTGCCGGAGGGATATACAATGAAATATTTCGGGGAGCAGGAAAGTCAGGTGGAATCTAATGAGGCGCTGGCCAAGAACTTGCCGTTGACGTTCTTCCTGATGTTTGTCACTCTGTTGTTCTTGTTCAGGACGTACCGTAAACCGACAGTGATTCTGTTGATGCTGCCGCTTATCTTTATCGGTATCGTGTTAGGATTGGTGTTACTCGGCAAGTCGTTCGACTTCTTCTCTATTTTGGGGTTGCTCGGACTGATTGGTATGAATATCAAAAACGCGATTGTGCTTGTAGAGCAGATTGACCTGGAGGCAAAGACAGGCAAAAAACCGTTGGATGCTGTTGTCAGTGCCACGACCAGCCGTATTATTCCTGTAGCAATGGCGTCCGGTACTACTATTCTGGGTATGTTACCATTGTTGTTCGATGCAATGTTTGGCGGTATGGCGGCTACGATTATGGGAGGTTTGTTGGTGGCTTCGGCGCTGACATTGTTTGTTCTTCCGGTAGCTTATTGTGCCATTCAGAGAATCAAAGGCTAATTGCCTATTCTTATATGAAACTTGAATTTATTGTTTAGATTGAATAAAATGAAAACTCAACTTATAACTCTGTCTCTATTGTTCCTCGGCCTCACGGCCGGGGCACAACAGCCTTATCTTAGCCGGGAAGCCTACCGGGATAAGGTGGAAGCTTACAGCCAAATACTGAAGCAACAGAAACTAAAGACAATGGCAAGTACGGAAGCACGGAAAATTGCTCATACCGGTTTCTTACCTAAAATCGATGTCAATGCGGACGGTACGCTTAACATGAGCGACCTTAGTGCATGGAACGAGCCATTGGGCGAATACCGCAATCATACTTATCAAGGAGTATTTATCGTTTCGCAACCGTTGTATACAGGAGGTGCGCTCAACGCCCAGCACAAGATTGCCAAAGCGGATGAAAAGCTGAATCAGCTGAACGAGGAGCTTACCATCGACCAGATTCATTATCAAAGTGATGCGGTTTACTGGAATGCTTCTGCCTCACAAGCTATGTTGCAAGCAGCGGATAAGTATCAAAGCATCGTGAAACAGCAGTATGACATCATACAGGATCGTTTCAGCGACGGGATGATTAGCCGCACGGATTTATTAATGATTTCCACCCGGTTAAAAGAAGCGGAACTGCAATATATCAAGGCTCGCCAGAACTATACGCTAGCCCTGCAAAAGCTGAATATCTTAATGGGAGAAGAACCAAATAGTCCTGTAGACAGTCTTTATACGATTGACAAGGCTTCTGCCCCGGTACAGATACTTTCTTTAGAGAATGTGTTGCAACGCCGTGCGGATTTTGAAAGTACGGAAGTGAACATCATGAAGAGTGAGGCACAGCGCAAAGCAGCTCTTAGTCAGTTCAACCCGCAACTGAATATGTATTTCAGTGGCGGATGGGCTACGGCTACGCCTAATCTCGGATATGATGTATCTTTCAATCCCATCGTCGGCATTAATATCAATATCCCGATTTTCCGGTGGGGAGCCCGGTTCAAAACGAACCGCCAGCAAAAAGCGTACATCGGAATACAGAAACTGCAACAGAGTTATGTGACGGACAATATCAACGAGGAACTTTCTGCCGCACTGACCAAACTGACGGAAACGGAATATCAAGTGAAAACTGCCACCGAGACTATGAATCTGGCCAATGAAAATCTCGACCTGGTTTCGTTCTCTTACAATGAGGGAAAAGCGAATATGGTAGATGTGTTGTCGGCACAACTATCATGGACACAAGCACACACGAATCTGATTAATGCGTATCTGTCGGAAAAGATGGCGGTAGCGGAATACAGAAAAGTGATTAGTGAATAAAAGAAGAATCTGAAATCTGCATTCATAAAGCAGTATATAATAAATAATCCGGAGAATGGGCAATACCCATATCTCCGGATTATTGTATATAAGGTCAGCTATATTGACTACGCAAGGAAGGAAATTAACACACCCGCAGCTACGGCAGAACCGATTACGCCGGAGATGTTGCTTGCCATGCAGTATTGCAATACGTGATTCTTCGGATCGTACTTCAAAGCTATTTCATTGGCTACGCGGCTTGCCATCGGAACAGCACTCAAACCGGTTGCACCGATAAGCGGATTGATTTTCTTCTTCGAGAAAAGATTCACTAGTTTCACAAAGAAAATACCACCGGTTATAGAAAGTGCAAATGCAAGGAATCCACCGATCACGATACCGATTGTTGTCCAGTTGAGGAATGCTTCGGCAGTCATTGTTGCCCCTACAGACAATCCGAGGAAGATAGTAGCTGCATTCATGATGCTATTGGAAGCAGCATCGAACAAACGGAATGTATTGGTTCCGATCTCTTTCACCAGGTTACCGAACATCAGCATTCCGATCAATGGCACAGCACTTGGCACGAAGAGGGCCACAACGGTAGTTACCACAATCGGGAAGATAATCTTCAATACACGCAGATTCTTGATTTCCGTCTTTGAGGGATACATCTTTTCTTGCTCTTTCATGTTGATACTCAACTCTTTCTTCGTACAGAACAGCTTCACTACCAGCGGAATAATCACCGGAACGAGTGCCATGTATGAGTAAGCTGCAATGGCAATAGGACCCAGCAAATGCGGAGCAAGTTTGATGGTGGTAAAGATAGCCGTCGGCCCATCCGCACCACCGATAATTCCCAGAGAGGCAGCTTCTTTCGGAGTGAATCCCATCAGGATAGCCACCAACAGCACGGTAAAGATACCCAACTGTGCGGCTGCACCGAAAATAGAAAGACGCAGGTTACGCAACATCGGTCCGAAGTCCGTCAACGCACCGACACCCATGAAGATGATCGGAGGCAGGAAACCTGTCTTAATCAGCATATAGTAAATAAAGTTCATGATGCCGAGTTCGTGGGCAATGTCATGCAGAGGCATTTCCCAGATGTTCTTCATCACTCCGTTCACCATAATCATACCATTCTCATCAGCCTGAATCACACCCATATCTCCTCCGGGGAAGTTGGCAAGCAACACACCGAAAGCGATAGGCACAAGCAACAACGGTTCATACTGTTTCTTAATTCCGAGATAGAGCAGGATGAACGCGATGGCATACATTATCAGGAACTGCGGTTCGGCAATGATATTGCTGAACGCAGTCATGTCATATAAGTTCTCAAATATTTCGTTCATTATCCTATCCTCATTAATACATCATCTTCTGAAACAGCATCTCCCGGGTTGGCACAGATAGCAGTCACTGTGCCGCCAAATTCAGCGCGAATCGCATTGTAGGTTTTCATCGCTTCTACATAGCAGATTACGTCTCCTTCTTTCACCGTGTCGCCTACTTGCAAAGCAGTTTCTTGTGCATTTTTCACCAAGAAGAACTTGCCTTCCAACGGAGAAACCACCTCTTTGCCTTCGCCTGCCGGAGCAGCGGCAGCACTCGCAGGAGTAGCAGGAAGCTCGGTATCACCATAAGCTACAGTGACACGATAAGCCTGTCCGTCTACCTGTACGGTCAGTGTCTTCGGTTTGACATCTTCTTCCGGTGATTTATCTTTTTCGGCACGGCGTTTTGCCACGTCTTCGAGGAAGTCTTCTTTAGCTTTGCCACTCTTGTAGGCTTCGTATTGAGCCGGGTGCATCGCATATTCGAAGAGTTCTTCGTCGTCCTGTCCGGCTTCCCATTTGTTCTCTTTCATCAGTTTGCGATATTTATCAAGAGCATCCGGATAGTTGTTCTGTGGATCGCCTTCGAAGAACTTGCGGCCTTCACGTTCCGCCTTTTCAATGATTTCCGGAGCAAGTTTGCCCGGCAAACGTCCGGCTTTACCCAGAATCATGTCCCAAATGTCATCGGCAATCATTCCCCAACGATCTTTCCCTTTTTCCATCGCCATCACGTTCATCATGGCAAGGTTCTTCACATATTGACTGAACGGAGTCACCAATGGAGGATAACCGACACGAGGCCATACGTAAGCCACTTCGTCAAACAGCTTGATGAGAAGCTGATCTTGTGTCATAAACGGCAGATTGTGTTTTGCCTTATATTTATTGATAGATTCCAGATTGGATTCGAGGTCGGCCATCAGACTACCCATCATACCGCCGGGAAGTCCGGGAGCAATCAGCAAGGAGTTCATCAGGCGGTTTTTCGGGCTGATATACAGGCCGAGAAAGTCGTCCATAAATTCCTGAATCATGCCACGCACTTTCATGTAGGCTTCCATATTAATTTCAGGCACTTGATATCCGGCATCTTTCAGCATGGCTTGTACACTAAGTAAATCAGCATGACCAGTTCCCCATGAGAGTGGTTCCATACCCACATCGATGTAGTCGCAACCTGCTTCGCATACTTCGAGGATGCTTGCCATATTGAATCCGGGACCTGCATGGCTATGATACTGAACAGGGATTTCAGGATGTGCTGCCTTGATATTGGCTACAATCTTACCTAATGATACGGGACGGCCGATACCTGCCATATCTTTGATACAGATTTCGTCTGCACCCAGTTTGATGAGTTCCAGTGCCATATTGGTATAGTACTCTACCGTATGAATAGGCGAATGAGTGATACAAAGCGAGCATTGTGAAATCATGCCTGCTTCCTTTGCGTATGTGATGGAAGGAGCGATATTACGCACATCGTTCAATCCGCAGAACGTACGGGTAATGTCTGTTCCTTGTGCTTTCTTTACTTTGTAGAATAATTTGCGGACGTCTGCCGGAACGGGGCTCATACGGAGTCCGTTCAGTGCGCGGTCGAGCATATGGGTTTGAATACCGGCTTCATGGAACGGTTTTGTCCATTCGCGCACGGCTGTATTCGGGTTTTCACCAAACAATAAATTTACCTGTTCAAAACCTCCGCCGTTTGTTTCTACACGGGCGAAACAACCCATTTCAATGATGGCCGGAGCTACCTTTACAAGTTGGTCTACACGAGGTACGTATTTTCCGGCTGATTGCCACATATCTCGGAAAACCAAGCTAAACTTTACTTCTCTTTTCATGTCTTTCAGTGATATTCTTTATAGATTTATAATTTTTCTACTTTAGTGATTTTTCCTTTACCCTGTGTCACTACATTCACAGCAGCAGTAATGGCTGCTAAAATATTTCCCGGAACAGGTGTAGGACCTCGCGGTGCTTCCCGCTTCACAGGAACCACTTCTTCGGGGGCGTACTTGTTGACCAATGTAATCAACAACTTACCTAAATAAATCACAATCAGCAGAATAACAAACACGGTAGCCATTCCGACCACCATCAGCAGGATCGCTGTTTCGATATTTTCCATATAATAAACTATTAGTAATTTAAGTTGTTCGTCTAAAAAGCGTTCGAAAATACCAAATTTTTATTATAAAATAAATTAAGAAAGGAATATAATGTATAAAACTGTCATTTCTCTGATTGATAATCAGGGTATTTATGAGCAGAAACTTATTACAAAAAATGTGAGAGAAAGCCCCTCAACTTTCTCTCACACTCTGATAAAACAATTATTAAATAAAAATACTCAATGATAAACCGGTTTAGCCCTCATCTGGTTTCATACCCTCTTCTTAACCTATTAAATTACCAGATAAAACCGGTCTTGTTAAACCTCTCATGCACCATCACGGCTTTCATTCTTTTAATTAGCGTAGCAGTCTAGTTGAAAAACCCTTTTAAGCCAACTTGTTTGATCGGGAAAAACAAGCCTTCTAAAGCTCATATAACCCTGGTGAGGGAACCATTTCTGACCTACGTCTCCGGCAGGAATTTTTCATCTGCCCACTGTCTATTGTTTGCTTTGAGCCCTAGTTTGTATTCTTTTCGAAATATTGTTTGTTCTGAATTTAGCTTGTTATTCACTACAAGGCTTTCTATTGTTTGTTTTGAGCTCCGGCCTTTATTCCTATAAGGAAGATGGCCGGATAATTCCTTCTACAACATTTAATCTTCTAATCAATTCTACCGTTTTTTTCAAACATCATTAAATAGCTCTTATATTAGAAAGAGAAGCATTCGTTTGTTTTTTACCAAGAAAAAATGAAGAAAATTTGAAGAAAAACAAAAAAGCCTCTCCTGACTATCCAGAAGAGGCTTTTTTTATTGCAAAATAATTTCTTTCCCTCGAATTTGATAACTGACTCCACACGAGCCGAAGACTTTTTCCAGTGTGGCGTTCAGGTCTTTCGTCAAAACCGTCCCGTTGTAGGTCAATCCCTCGCACTTCTCGTGCCCGACGACTGTTACCTTAAATATATGTTCAATATCTGCCACTACATTTATCAGCGGATCGTCTTCATACCCCAACACCTCGGGGAACTCCGATTCTTCTGCCTTTTTCTCTACCGGCACAATCTTGTTCTCATCGCAATGCACGCTTTCTCCGGCAAGCAATGTACGCTTACCTACAGCAGTCTCGACTTTCACGCTTCCTTCCTCACAGTTGACGGTCATCTTCTTTCCCTGCTGATCGATGAGGAATTTCGTTCCCAGTACGGTCACGTCGCCGGCTTCTGTACGGACGGTGAATGTCTTGCCTTTGGTTACATTAAAAGAGGCTTTACCCAACAGTTGCAATTTGCGCTCCCAAAGCCATGTGATATGATTGTAAGTCAGGCGGGAATTTTCCATCACCTGCACAGTGCTGCCATCTGGAAATTCATAGTTCATAGCCGTATTATCAGTCACCACCTTTTCTTCTGCCAGGAAGTAACCGCCTATCCCCAAAAGAAGGACAACTGCCGCTGCCGCTCCCCATGAAAAAGAGAAACTTCTTCCCGTACCTTGCTTTCTTCTCCGGCTTAAGGCGATCTTATGGCTCTCCTCACGTTGCAACTTCAGCTTATCACCTATTTCTTTTTTACGAGAAAAGATTTCGCCAACCAGAGGAAGTTTTCCTTCTTCTAAGTATTTATCTAAAGATTCTGTCCACTTTTCCATATCTCACACCTCAATTAAAAATCCACAAATTAGCTGCTACCAACAACAAGAAAGATTTGCTCATACGCTCCCGCAAACTGGAGATAGCCATATGAGTAGTATTATAAACCGTACGTGAAGTGAGTCCCATCACCTGGGCTATTTCTTCCGGACTCATCTTCTTATAATACTTAAGATACAATACCTCCCGCTGTTGCTTTGTCAAATTGTTCAGCTCTTTCTGCAAAACTTCTAGCTGTTCTTTTTCTAACTCTGAACGGATAATAGCAGTTTCAATATCAATCTCCAGATCAAACTGATATTCATTTGTGCCTACTTCATCCAGTGATTTTAATGAGCCACTATTCTCCTTTTTCAGTTCGTTCACTATCATGTGTCTCAACGAAACACATAAGTAAGCCGGTATGGATTGAGGAGCCGCGCAAGTTTCTCTTTTCTCAAAGATGTAAACAAACAACGACTGTATCGCCTCGGTTACCAGAGTCTCATCACCGGCTATCTTCATGCCATATCCATACAGTAAATCTGCATATTGCTCATAAAGCTGCCGGAATGCCTCTTCATCCCCTTGCTGAATTTTATCCCAGGATAGTGTCTTCATTTCTATTCACTCATTTATATGAGATATGTTTTTCCTTTTTTACCTGATTTTTTAGTTAAAATCAACGGAATATGTTTTAAAACTCACTTGTAAAGTGGAATTTGATGTGTTTAAAGTCCATCTGCGCCATCTGAAGTACATAACCGGAGTCTGCCAGGAACACATCGCGCCCTTCTCTATCCTTTGCCATATACTGGTATTTACGTTTCTTGAAGGCTTCCAGTTCTGCGGGATCATCGCTTTCTACCCAACAGGCTTTATAAAGACTTACCGGTTCCCAGCGACAGGACGCATTGTATTCATTCAACAAACGGTACTGAATGACCTCAAACTGCAACTGTCCCACCGTACCGATAATCTTACGGCCATTGAACTGATTGACAAACAACTGTGCCACACCTTCATCCATCAACTGATCGATACCTTTCGCCAACTGTTTCTGCTTCATCGGATCGGCATTTTCAATATACTTGAACATCTCCGGCGAGAAGCTCGGCAATCCGCGGAAATGAAGCATTTCACCTTCTGTCAGCGTATCGCCAATCTTAAAGGTACCATTATCCGGCAGACCGATAATATCTCCTGCATAGGCTTCGTCAATCGTTGTTTTACGCTGTGCCATAAATTGGGTGGGCGATGAAAAACGCATGGTCTTTCCATGACGAACGTGCATATAGGGAGCATTGCGGACAAACTTACCGGAGCAAATCTTACAGAATGCCACACAAGAACGGTGATTGGGATCAATATTGGCTGTGATCTTAAAGATGAATCCGGTGAATTTCGGTTCGTCGGGATTCACTTCACGCTCTTCTGCCTGTACGGGACGAGGACTGGGAGCTATCTCCACGAAACAGTTCAGCAGCTCTTGCACACCGAAGTTGTTCAACGCTGATCCGAAGAATACAGGTGCACAATCTCCTGCGAGATAGGATTCCGAATCAAATTCGGGATAAACACCTTCGATCAGTTCCAGATCACCACGCAGCTTGTCTGCCAATGGCTTGCCAATCTGCTGATCCAGTTCTTCCGTATGAATATCGACTGCCACTTTTTCCGTTACCATCTGTTTGGATGGCTGGTACAAGTCCAGTTTCTGTTCGTAGATGTTGTATACTCCTTTGAAACGTGCTCCCTGCTCTATCGGCCAGGACAAGGGACGAACCTGAATCATCAGTTCTTCTTCGAGTTCATCGAGCAAGTCGAACGGATCTTTTCCTTCACGGTCCATTTTGTTGACGAAGATTATTACCGGAGTCTTTCTCATGCGGCATACCTCCATCAGTTTACGCGTCTGCGTTTCCACCCCCTTCGCACCGTCTACAACGATGATAACACTGTCTACAGCAGTCAGTGTGCGGTATGTATCTTCAGCAAAGTCCTGGTGACCCGGAGTATCGAGAATGTTGATTTTATAATCCCGATAGTCGAACTCCATCACGGAAGTCGTTACCGAAATACCACGTTGTTTCTCGATTTCCATCCAGTCGGACGTAGCCGTCTTTTTTATCTTATTACTCTTTACAGCACCTGCTACCTGTATCTGACCACCGAAAAGCAATAGCTTTTCCGTCAATGATGTCTTACCGGCATCCGGAT
Organism: Bacteroides sp. BFG-637; assembly: GCF_024793605.1. Classification (NCBI taxonomy): domain Bacteria; kingdom Pseudomonadati; phylum Bacteroidota; class Bacteroidia; order Bacteroidales; family Bacteroidaceae; genus Bacteroides; species Bacteroides sp. BFG-637. Next base: position 6,090,338 of record NZ_JANUPD010000002.1, read on the forward strand.
GCGCAATAATGGCGAACGTTCGCCGTCTCAAAATTTCTGTATTATCTGCCATAGTTATTAAATTGAGAATTGAAAATTGGAAATTAAAAAATGATACTCAAAGTGGTTTCTTTTTTATTTCTCAACTCTCAATTTTTAATTTCCAATTTCTCCAGGCATCGTTGGAGACTTTCCTCCCAATGGGGGATTTCGATGCCAAATGTTGTTTTTATTTTTGTTTTATCAAGTACAGAGTATGCCGGACGGTTGGCCTTTGCAGGATATTCGGCTGTATGCAGAGGTTTCACTTTGCAGGAGGTTATTCCTGCCAAGCGATGAATAGCCACTGTGAAATCATACCAGGAACAAACGCCTTCATTGCTGAAATGGTAGATGCCGCGGACTATACCTTTATTTATAATGGTATAGATGGCACGTGCCAGGTCATTAGCATAAGTCGGGGTTCCGATCTGGTCGAAAACAACTCCCAGACTGTCACGCTCTTTTCCAAGACGGATCATTGTCTTCACAAAATTATTGCCGAAAGTGGAATAAAGCCATGCAGTACGGATTACAACTGCTTTCTCGCAATAATTCATCACGTCATATTCTCCTTCCAGTTTGGTGGTGCCGTATACGGAGTCCGGACAAGGGTCGCAATCCTCCGTATACGGAGTGTGTGCAGTACCGTCAAAGACATAATCGGTAGATACCTGTATCATGGCGGCTCCGTTGAATTGTGCCGCACTTGCCAATTGTTTCGGTGCTTCGCAATTCAATTGATAGGCTAGTTCCGAATTATCTTCCGCTTTATCTACGGCCGTATATGCGGCACAGTTCACGACAAGCTCAATCCGCTTCTCTGCGATATAAGCCCAAACGGCTTGCTTGTCACAGATGTTAAGCTCCTCTACATCCGTGAAATAATACGTATGTTGCGGGTTCTCTTTTGCAAGCACCTGCATCTCATTGCCAAGCTGACCGTTGGCACCCGTTACCAAAATTCTCATTTATTCATCCAGTTTTAATTCACCTTTACGGTCTTTATCATAATAGTTTGCCAACATAGAAAGGAAACTAGTGATAGCTTCCACTGCCTTAGCAGTACCTTCACTGATAGGCTTTTTTTGAAGACGAAGCAGGAGCACTCCATACAACGCCTCAAAACAGGTCTCCAATTCGGGCTCGTCTTTCTTGCCGTTTTTATTCCGTAATTCTACTATAAACGGCAATGCCTTGAAATAGGCGGCACTGTAAAAAGGAAATTTAGGAGAAGAAGCCAATGCGTTATGCAATTCTGTCAGATTGATAATCACATTCTTATTAATCTGCAAATGGCCTTTTCCCGTACTCCTTCCTCACTCATCATCGTAATCAGGTTGGTATACCATTCTCTCATGGCAGGCTGCTGATCTGCCGGATAACGGGCAATTATATTTACCTCCATCTCTTCCGGTTCACAATGATTGGCTCGGATCAAGTCTTCCTCTTGCCACATATATATAAGGTACTCGGCAATATTCTTCTCTTTCAGTTGTTGTGCTATCTGATTCATAAGTTATCTCTTAATAAAGTGATTCTCCCAACAAAGTAAAAATCAGTCCGGCAAGGGATACCAGCATTACAATACTTCCTACAACACGATTCAGTATCCAGATACCACGCAAGTTGAATTTAGTGCGCACTTTGTTCACAAAGTAAGTAATCCCCAACCACCAGGTCAATGCCCCTATAGCAATAGCAACATATCCTGTAATCTCTTCGAACACCAGAACCCCCGGCTGCACAAAGGCAAAACGGGCGAAAAGTCCGATAAACAGGAAGATTATCAAGGGATTGGAGAGAGTGACGAAAAATGCAGTAATAAAGTTATGGAAATAAGAACCTTTGCTGGAGGAAGCCGGACGAATGGACTGCACCGGGTTGCTACGAAAGGTATATATACCAAAAAGGAGTAGCATGATGCTCCCCAATAATTGCAGATAGAAAATATTCTTATTAATATAATCGAACACAAAGCTCATCCCGTAGCCGGTGAGCAAAGCGTATGCTATATCGCTCAAAGAGGCTCCCAGACCTGTTACAAATCCATACCAACGCCCCTTATTCAAAGTCCTCTGGATGCATAATACGCCCACCGGACCGAGGGGTGCGGACACAACAACGCCAATAATAAAGCCTTTCACTAATATATCGAATATTGTCTCTATCTGAATCATGTCGCAAATATCGCACTTTTTTGTGATATGGGGATAGTATATTAACGTTTTTTCCACACAAGAATCACTATATATAGCGATAATAAGTAAAACGTACATCGAAAATAAACATATTAAATAAGGTATAGGAATTTATTCTCCTATTTTTTTCCTACCACCAACGAAATTGATTATCTTTGCGCCACAGAAAAAGAGAAGAGTTTCTCCTGCAGGAACTTCAATCGTAAAATCGTAAATCGTAAAATCGTAAATATACAACATGATTCTTTTTTTCAGAACCCCTTCCAAGAGCGTGATTGCCGTAGAGAGCAACCATCAGCTCACCCCTGACGAAAGTAATAAACTCTGCTGGCTTTTTGGCGAAGCCGTGATGGAAAGTGAAGAAAACCTGAAAGGCTGTTTCGTTGGCCCACGCCGCGAAATGATCACTCCCTGGAGTACAAACGCAGTAGAAATCACCCAAAACATGGGGCTCGAAGGCATAAGCCGCATCGAGGAGTACTTCCCTGTTAAGGACGAAAATGCCGATTACGACCCGATGCTCCAACGCATGTACAAAGGACTCGACCAAAACGTATTCACGACAAACCGTCAGCCGGAACCGATCATCTACATTGAAGATCTCGAAGTGTACAACGAAAAAGAAGGTTTGGCTCTTTCCAAAGAAGAAATGGACTACCTGAAGAAAGTAGAAAAGGACCTCGGACGGAAGCTGACCGACTCTGAAGTATTCGGTTTCGCACAAATCAACTCCGAACACTGCCGCCACAAAATTTTCGGCGGAACGTTTATCATCGACGGCGTAGAGCAGGAATCTTCCCTGTTCCAGATGATTAAAAAGACTACACAGGAAAATCCGAATAAAATAATCTCTGCTTATAAAGATAACGTAGCCTTCGCTGAAGGTCCGGTTGTGGAACAGTTTGCTCCGGCAGATCATTCAAAACCTGATTTCTTCCAAGTAAAGGACATCAAGAGTGTTATCTCACTGAAAGCGGAAACTCATAACTTCCCTACTACTGTTGAGCCATTCAATGGTGCTTCTACCGGTACCGGCGGCGAAATCCGCGACCGTATGGGTGGTGGTAAAGGTTCATGGCCGATTGCAGGTACTGCAGTCTACATGACTTCTTATCCACGCACAGAAGAAGGACGCGAATGGGAAGAGATTCTTCCGGTACGCAAATGGCTATACCAGACTCCGGAACAGATTCTAATCAAAGCATCCAATGGTGCTTCCGACTTCGGTAACAAGTTCGGCCAACCGCTGATCTGCGGTTCGGTACTGACTTTCGAACATACAGAAAACAAAGAAGTTTATGGTTACGACAAAGTAATCATGCTTGCCGGTGGTGTTGGTTACGGTACACAACGCGACTGCCTGAAAGGCACACCGGAAGCTGGAAACAAAGTAGTGGTTATCGGTGGTGACAACTACCGTATCGGACTGGGTGGCGGTTCCGTATCTTCTGTTGATACCGGTCGTTACAGCAGTGGCATCGAGTTGAATGCCGTGCAACGTGCCAACGCAGAAATGCAAAAACGTGCCAATAACGTAGTACGCGCTCTTTGTGAAGAAGAGGTGAATCCGGTGGTTTCTATCCATGACCACGGATCTGCCGGACACGTAAACTGTCTGTCCGAACTCGTGGAAGAATGTGGTGGTTTGATCGATATGAGCAAGTTGCCTATCGGTGACAAGACTTTGTCTGCCAAAGAAATCATCGCTAACGAAAGTCAGGAACGTATGGGTCTGCTGATTAAAGAAGAGGCTATTGAACATGTACGTAAGATTGCCGAACGCGAACGCGCTCCAATGTACGTAGTCGGTGAAACAACCGGCGATCATCGTTTCGCTTTCCAACAGGCTGACGGTGTACGTCCGTTCGACCTTGCCGTAGAACAGATGTTCGGTTCTTCTCCCAAAACCTATATGGTAGACAAGACCGTAGAACGTCATTATGAAATGCCGAAATACGAATTGTCTAAACTACATGAATATCTGACGAATGTATTGCAGCTTGAAGCTGTAGCCTGCAAAGACTGGTTGACAAACAAGGTAGACCGTTCGGTAACAGGCAAAGTGGCTCGTCAGCAATGTCAGGGTGAACTTCAGTTGCCGTTGAGCGACTGCGGTGTCGTAGCACTCGACTACCGTGGCGAGAAAGGTATCGCTACCTCTATCGGACATGCTCCGCAAGCAGCATTGGCTGATCCGGCTGCCGGCTCTATTCTTTCTGTATCCGAAGCGCTGACCAATCTTGTTTGGGCTCCAATGGCGGAAGGTATGGATAGCATTTCACTGTCTGCCAACTGGATGTGGCCTTGCCGCTCTCAAGAAGGTGAAGATGCCCGTCTTTACACAGCTGTAAAAGCTTTAAGCGATTTCTGTTGCGCGCTGCAGATCAATGTTCCTACCGGAAAAGACTCTCTATCTATGACACAGAAGTATCCGAACGGCGAGAAAGTGATTTCTCCGGGAACTGTGATTGTTTCTGCCGGTGGTGAAGTTTCCGACGTGAAGAAAGTGGTATCTCCGGTATTGGTTAACAATGAAAAGACTACGCTTTATCATATTGACTTCAGCTTCGATGAACTGAAACTGGGTGGTTCGGCTTTTGCACAATCTCTGGGTAAAGTTGGTGACGAAGTACCTTGCGTACAAGATGCCGAATATTTCCGTGATGCTTTCCTTGCCGTACAGGAACTTGTCAACAAAGGATTGATTCTTGCAGGACACGATATCTCTGCCGGTGGTTTGATCACTACATTGCTCGAAATGTGCTTCTCTAATGTAGAAGGCGGTATGGAAATCAGCCTCGACAAGATGAAAGAACAGGATATCGTTAAGATTCTGTTTGCTGAAAATCCGGGTATCGTTATCCAGATCAGCGACAAGCATAAGGATGAAGTGAAGAAGATTCTGGAAGATGCCGGCGTAGGCTATATGAAGTTGGGTAAACCGACTGATGAACGTCACATCCTGGTATCTAAAGACGGAGCTACTTACCAATTCGGTATCGACTATATGCGTGATGTGTGGTATTCTTCTTCTTACCTGCTCGACCGCAAACAATCTATGAACGGTTGTGCTAAAGCACGTTTCGAGAACTACAAGATGCAGCCCGTTGAATTCGCTTTCATGCCGGAATTCAAAGGCAAGCTTTCTCAATATGGTATCACTCCGGACCGTCGCACTCCAAGCGGTATCCGTGCAGCTATCATCCGTGAGAAAGGTACGAATGGCGAACGCGAAATGGCTTACTCACTCTACCTGGCAGGTTTCGACGTGAAAGACGTGACGATGACCGACCTCATCAGCGGACGCGAAACATTGGAAGATGTAAACATGATCGTCTATTGTGGCGGTTTCTCTAACTCCGACGTATTGGGTTCTGCTAAAGGATGGGCAGGCGCATTCCTGTTCAACCCGAAAGCTAAAGAAGCATTGGATAAATTTTATGCACGCGAAGATACATTGTCATTAGGTGTCTGCAACGGTTGCCAGTTGATGATGGAACTCAATCTTATCAACCCGGAACTGAAGAAGAAAGGAAAAATGCTACATAACAATTCACACAAATTCGAATCACGCTTCCTTGGTCTTACTATCCCGACTAACCGCAGTGTGATGTTCGGCTCTTTAAGTGGAAGCAAACTGGGTATCTGGGTAGCTCACGGAGAAGGAAAATTCTCTTTGCCATATGACGAAGATAAATATAATGTAGTAGCGAAGTATAGCTATGATGAATATCCGGGCAATCCGAACGGTTCCGATTATTCTATCGCAGCACTGGCCAGCGCAGACGGACGCCACTTGGCTATCATGCCTCACTTGGAACGTTCCATCTTCCCATGGCAGAACGGTTGCTATCCGGCCGACCGCAAGAACAGCGATCAGGTTACTCCATGGATAGAAGCGTTTGTCAATGCCCGCAAGTGGGTGGAAGCGAAAATGAAATAAATCATTTCCATATTTTACAGAGGCTGGTACTTTAAATAGTGCCAGCCTCTTATTTTACGGAACTTTCCATTCTACCGGAAGACTTCTGATAGATACCAAAATACCGAAAACAAACAGTATATACAAATAGTTATAAAATAGTCTATTTTCTTCATTTTTGGAGCGCTGTTATCTTTCATCAAAATTTTGTAATATCAAAAAATCTTCTTAATTTTGTCAAACTTTCCCCCTCATAAAAGATTCAATAACCCTTAAAAGTCCTATTTGTATGAAAAAATGGCTTTTTCTAATCTTATTGTTTCCTCTAATTTGTGTCGCGCAGACGTATCGATATCTCGGAGTGGAGGATGGGTTAAGTAACCGGCGGGTTTACTGCATTCAAAAAGATAAAACCGGATACATGTGGTTCCTCACGCACGAAGGTATTGATCGATACAATGGAAAAGAGTTTAAACGATATAAGTTAATGGATGGTGACGCAGAAGTGAACTCTCTGTTAAATCTAAACTGGCTTTATATTGATCAGGAAGGAGTCTTATGGGAAATCGGAAAAAAAGGAAAAGTATTCCGGTATGACCAGATTCACGACTGCTTCAGTCTTGTATATAAATTACCGATGGAAAGTTTCAGCGAACAGCCGGACCCGGTCACTTATGCCTGGCTCGACCAGAACAAACACATCTGGCTATGCAATAAAGATACTATCTTTCTCTATAATACGGACACCAAACAAGTCACCCATATAAAGAATGATATAAGTGAAGAAATCACTGATATTGAACAAATAGACGAATCGCATTTCTTCATCGGTACGGAAATGGGAATTCATTATGCCCAATTAGAAAACAACGCATTGAAACTTATCAATTGCGATAAGTTGGAGAGCGTGAAAGCCCAAGTAAGCGATTTACACTTCGACAAAAAGATTCGGAAACTATTCATCGGCACTTTCTTGCGGGGAATTATGGTTTATGATATGAATACCAAATCCGTCATACGACCGGATTATAACCTGAAAGATATCAGTATCACACGGTTCAAGCCGCTAAATGACAAAGAGTTATTAATAGCTACCGATGGCGGAGGAGTACACAAAATAAATATGGATACTTATCAAATAGTACCCGAAATTGTGGCTGATTATAACAGTAATTGTGGCATGAACGGTAACAGTATCAATGACATTTTTGTGGATGATGAAGAACGGATATGGTTGGCTAATTATCCCATCGGAATCACGATACAAAACAACCGTTATACGAGCTACAAATGGATTAAGCACTCCATCGGTAACAAACAGTCTTTAATCAACGATCAAGTAAATGCCATTATTGAAGACAGAGAGGGAGATTTATGGTTTGCAACGAACAATGGCATCAGTTTTTTTAATTCAAAGACCGGACAATGGCGATCGGTGCTTAGTGCTTTTGAAGAGTCGCAAGGTAATAAAAGCCATATCTTTCTTACTATATGCGAAGTGGCTCCCGGAATTATCTGGGCAGGCGGGTACTCTTCCGGTGCTTACCAGATAGATAAGAAAACGTTCAGTGTCAGCTATTTCATGCCGCCTTTGTACACTCATACAAACAAGCGACCGGATAAATATATACGTGATATTCGTACAGATATGCAAGGTTATATCTGGTCGGGAGGATTCTACAACCTCAAGCGTATTAATCTGAAGACGCAGGAAGTACGGTTTTATGATGGATTAAATTCCATTACCGCCATCGTTGAGAAAGATGAAAAAAGTATGTGGATCGGTAGTGCCACCGGCCTATGTCTTTTAGATAAAGAATCCGGAAAATTCGAGCGCATAAAACTTCCGGTAGAGTCGAGCTATATCTATTCCCTGTACCAAGCAAAAAACGGTTCATTGTATATAGGTACCAGCGGGTCGGGACTATTGATTTACGATATTAATAAAAAACTGTTCACTCATTACCACACGGAAAACTGTGCTTTGATATCCAATAATATCTATACCATATTATCGGATGCGGACAAAGATATAATCATGAGTACAGAAAGCGGATTGACAAGTTTTTATCCCAATGAGAAAAAATTCTATAACTGGACCAAAGATATGGGATTGATGACCACCCATTTCAATGCGCTATCAGGTACGTTACGGAAAAACAATAAATTCATTTTAGGCAGTTCTGACGGAGCAGTGGAATTTGACAAGGATATGAAATTGCCCAGAAGTTATTCTTCTAAAATGATTTTCAGCGATTTCAAGCTTTTTTATCAAACAATCTATCCGGGTGATGAGGATTCTCCGTTGAAAGCAAGCATCAATGATACAAAGGTACTAAAGTTAAAATACAATCAAAACATATTCTCTTTGCAGGTTTCTTCCATCAACTATGACTATCCTTCCAATATTCTTTACTCTTGGAGGCTAGAAGGTTTCTATGATAAATGGAGCAAACCCGGAACAGAGAACACGATTCGTTACACCAATCTTGCCCCGGGCAAATATACGCTAAGGGTACGTGCCATCTCCAATGAAGACAAACGCATCATGCTTGAAGAAAGAAGTATGGATATTATCATAGCCCAACCTTTCTGGCTGACATTCTGGGCCATGCTGGTTTATACAGCTATCCTTTGTCTCATTGCCATCGTCCTATTGCGTATACTGATTTTGAGGAAGCAACGCAAAGTCTCCGATGAGAAAATACATTTCTTTATCAATACAGCGCATGATATCCGTACCCCATTAACCCTTATCAAAGCACCTTTGGAAGAGCTACGCGAGAAAGAGGAGTTGAGCAAAGAAGGGATTTCGAACATGAATACGGCATTACGAAACGTAAATGCCCTGCTACGCCTGACGACCAATCTTATCAACTTTGAGAGAGCGGACGTATATTCTTCCGAGCTATATATTTCAGAGCATGAACTAAACACGTTTATGAATGAAATATTCAATGCATTTCAGCAGTACGCCAACATCAAACATATCAACTTCACTTATGAAAGTAATTTCAGGTATATGAATGTATGGTTTGATAAAGAGAAAATGGAGTCTATTTTTAAGAACATCATTTCGAATGCATTGAAATATACTCCCGAAAATGGAAATGTACAGGTTTTCGTTTCTGAAACAACAGATTCATGGAGTGTGGAAGTCAGAGACACAGGAATCGGAATTCCGGCTAACGAACAAAAGAAGCTGTTCAAGCTCCATTTCCGCGGCAGCAATGCCATTAACTCCAAAGTAACAGGAAGTGGTATCGGTCTGATGCTTGTATGGAAGTTAGTCCGTTTGCACAAAGGAAAGATTAATCTGTCAAGTATCGAAAACCAGGGATCAGTTATCAAAATAACGTTCCCCAAAGACAGCAAGCGTTTCCGGAAAGCACATCTGGCAACTCCGAGCAAACAGCGTATAGAAATCGAAAACGTTCCGTCTTCATCGCCTGAAATCTACGAAAACGCACAGAAGAAAGAGAACATAAATCATCGTCGTATCTTAATTGTGGAAGATAATGATGAGTTGCGCAACTATCTGTCGCAAACGTTATCCGAAGAATATGTCGTACAGGTTTGTTCCAATGGAAAAGAAGCACTGACGATTATTCCCGAGTACAAGCCGGAGCTGGTTATTTCAGACATTATGATGCCGGAAATGCGGGGTGATGAATTATGCCAGGCTATCAAGAACAATATCGAGACTTCCCACATCCCCGTTATCCTGCTGACTGCTTTGAATAATGAAAAAGATATTCTCTCGGGACTTCAGATTGGTGCGGATGAATACGTTGTGAAGCCATTCAACATTGGTATACTGAAAGCAAATGTGGCCAATCTATTGGCTAATCGTGCACTCTTGCGCAGCAAATACGCAAATCTGGATCTGAATGATGAGGAAAATGACGAAGACTGCATCAACTGTTCACAGGATATTGACTGGAAGTTTATTGCAAACGTTAAAAAGAATGTGGAAGACAACATCGACAATCCGGCTCTCACAGTAGATGTGTTATGCAGCCTGATGGGAATGAGTCGCACAAGCTTCTACAACAAATTAAGGGCGCTAACCGATCAGGCACCGGGAGATTATATCCGATTGATTCGTCTGAAACGTGCCGTACAATTACTAAAAGAAGACACACATAGCATAACAGAAATTGCAGAAATGACGGGATTCAGTGATGCCAAGTACTTCCGCGAAGTATTTAAGAAGCATTTTAATGTAAGTCCCAGTCAGTATGGCAAAGAGAAAAAAACAGCTAGTAAGGAAGGAGGAGAAAAGAAAGAATGAACATTTATCTCGAAGCATTTGGAATCTTTTTTAAAATAGGCGCCTTTACCATTGGAGGAGGGTATGCAATGGTGCCACTGATTGAAAATGAAATTGTCACCAAGCGAAAATGGATTGCGCAGGAAGATTTTATAGACCTGTTGGCTATCTCCCAATCCGCTCCGGGAATTCTGGCAGTCAATATTTCTATCTTCATAGGATATAAGCTGCGTGGCATCCGGGGAAGTATTATCACAGCATTGGGTACTATTTTGCCGTCTTTCATTATTATATTAGCTATCGCCCTGTTCTTTCATAGTTTCCAAGACAATCCGATAGTGGAACGTATTTTTAAAGGAATCCGCCCGGCAGTGGTGGCACTCATCGCGGCACCGACATTTACCATGGGACGATCCGCTAAAATCAACCGCTACAATCTGTGGATTCCTGTTGTCTCGGCATTATTAATCTGGCTGTTGGGCTTCTCCCCTATCTGGATTATCATTGCTGCCGGTGTAGGAGGGTTCCTGTGGGGAAAACTTAGAAAAGTCAAGAGCTAAGAAAGGAGAGTTGAGAAGGCACGGATTACACGGATTAACGCTGTTATTTTACAGATTCATAATTCCAAAAACTGCGAAATCCGTGTAATCCGTGCCTAAAATTATTATATAATAAATTATTAATCACATGATTTACCTACAGTTATTCTATACATTTTTCAAAATTGGCCTCTTTGGTTTCGGAGGTGGGTACGCCATGCTTTCCATGATTCAAGGTGAAGTGGTTACCCGTTACGGATGGGTGAGTTCACAGGAGTTTACTGATATTGTAGCAATCAGTCAGATGACTCCGGGACCTATCGGCATTAATGCAGCGACCTATGTAGGGTTTACTTCTACCGGAAGTGTTTGGGGTTCCATCATTGCAACTTTTGCAGTGGTCCTCCCCTCTTTTATCTTGATGCTGACCATTAGCAAGTTCTTTTTAAGGTATCAGAAACATCCTGTGGTGGAATCTATCTTCGACGGGCTACGCCCGGCAGTAGTAGGACTACTCGCTTCCGCTGCGCTAGTATTAATGAATGTGGAGAATTTCGGTTCGCCTACGAAAGATACTTATTCGTTCGTCATCAGTATCATTATATTCCTGATCGCTTTCATCGGAACAAGAAAATACAAAGCCAATCCGATATTAATGATTATCGGCTGCGGCATTGCAGGGCTACTACTTTATTAGTTGATAGGTGATAATTGATAGTTAGCTGCGCTATGCTGCATAGTCACTTTCAATTATCAATTATCAACTATCAAATAATCAAAGTTTCAACTTCTTACTTACAGATTTGGATTCATTATGCAAGCGGTCTAAAGCTGTCACTACATAACGGCATTTCGTTTTTCCTGTTTCATAAGGAAGTTTGTAGAATGGATTACGCGTGATAGCTACAATATGGGAAGGATCGTCCAAATTCACCTTTTCTTTACTATCAAAACGATAGACTACATATTGAACTGCCTTATCCATCTCTGTATCAGCTTTCGGAGCTGTCCAGAAAAGGATATAACCATCTTCTGTCCATACTTTTTTCATCTTACGTACCTTGCCCGGAGCTTTATCATCCATAAAATCAAAGACTGGAATCAAAGCAGGATATTTATGATATTCACTGATTAAAGCATCACGATATCTACCCTGATTCTCAACAACAGCTGCTGCATACCATTGACAGCTGCCTCCGATTGTTTGGTAAGCACGTTGCAAAGCCATCTTACGGGGAAGCTGATTGATAGAAGGATTCTGCGGATCGGCAAACTGAACAGTCTTTGGCACTGACTGGCCGATAAATAACGGCCGGTTTTCCGAATGAGTAGCCCACCATTTCACCAATGTCTCATAGTCGGCAGCCTTGTGACCAATCTCCCAGTAAATTTGCGGAATATTATAATCAATCCATCCTTCACGTGCCCAAAGAAGCACATCGGCATAAAGATCATCATAGTTCTGCAAACCATTGGTGTTACTTCCCAACGGATCGCTTTTCTGATTACGATAAATACCGAACGGACTAATACCGAACTTCACCCATGGCTTGATGCCACGAATCGTTTCATGAAGCTTCTTTATCAACACATTCACATTACTACGACGCCAATCTGCCTTATTGGTGAAACCTCCACCGTAACGGGCGAAACTTGCATCATCCGGAAAATCCAACCCATTAACCGGATAAGGATAGAAATAATCATCCATGTGAATAGCATCTACATCATAACGAGACACAATATCGGTCACAATTTTGCAGATATGTTCACGACTTTCGGGAAGTGCCGGATCGAAATATAGCTGATCGCCATAAGTAACAAACCATTCCGGATGCTGGTGATAAATATGTTCCGGTGCCAACTTGTTCTTTAATGAGGTCTTCACGCGGTAAGGATTGATCCAGGCATGAAATTCCATATTCCGTTTCTGACATTCTTCAATCATAAACTGCATCGGATCCCACATAGGGGAAGGTGTCTGACCTTGCGTTCCTGTCAGGAAACGGCTCCACGGCTCATGCTGGGAAGCGTATAATGCATCTGCTTCAGGGCGTACCTGAAAGATGATTGCGTTAATGCCGGCTTCCTGAAGAGAGTTCAATTGACTAATCAATATTTGTTTCAATCTCTCTGTGGGAATGCCACGAAACTGACCGTTAACAGCTTGTATCCATGCTCCACGGAATTCACGTTTAGGATATTTATTGCCTGACGGCACCTGCGCCCTCACTCCTACCACCAGAAGAAGAGCTAAAAGTAAAAGATAGTTTTTCAGCTTCATAATATTCTTAAATCGTAATAATGTGACGCAAAGATAATACAAACTCCCGATAAATTCGCTAACTTTGCCGACTACCATAAAAAAGGAGTATTTTATGTCAGAAAACAACTATATTTCGATCAAAGGCGCACGCGTCAACAACCTAAAAAACATCGATGTAGATATTCCCCGCAACAAGCTTGTTGTCATCACCGGATTATCGGGTTCGGGAAAATCATCTCTCGCTTTTGATACCCTCTATGCAGAAGGACAACGCCGCTACGTGGAGAGTCTAAGCAGTTATGCGCGTCAGTTCCTGGGGCGAATGAGCAAGCCGGAATGTGACTTTATCAAAGGAATTCCTCCCGCCATTGCTATCGAACAGAAAGTGAACAGCCGTAATCCCCGTTCTACCGTGGGCACCTCGACTGAAATTTACGAATATCTACGCCTGTTATATTCACGGGTAGGGAAAACATATAGTCCCATCAGCGGACAAGAAGTGAAGAAACACTCTACAGAAGACATTGTCAACTGCATGCTCTCATACCCGGAAGGTACAAGATATACGGTACTGACACCTATCCGCCTGCGTGAAGACCGCACCTTGCAACAGCAACTGGAGATAGACCTGAAACAAGGGTTCAACCGTATCGAAGTGAACGGGGAGATGAAGCGTATTGATGAATATACGCCTGTGGCAGGTGATGAAGTATATCTACTGGTAGACCGTATGGCTGTTGCCAACAGCAAGGACGCCATCAGTCGACTGACCGATTCTGCCGAAACAGCCATGTATGAAGGTGACGGAACCTGTATGCTGCGTTTTTATCTATCAGACGGAACTACGAAGTTACATACTTTCAGCACTAAATTCGAAGCAGACGGTATCACCTTTGAAGAGCCTAATGACCAGATGTTTTCTTTCAACTCTCCTATCGGTGCTTGTCCTGTATGCGAAGGATTCGGTAAAGTGATCGGTATTGATGAGCATTTAGTTGTTCCGGATCGTTCCTTATCCGTATATGAAGGTGCTATTGTGTGCTGGCGAGGTGAAAAGATGGGTGAATGGAAAGAAGAACTGATTCACAATGCTGATAAATTCGACTTCCCTATTTTCACTCCTTATTATGAGTTGACAGATGCGCAACGCCGTTTACTTTGGGAAGGCAATCAATATTTCCATGGCATCAATGATTTCTTCAAGATGCTGGAAGAGAATCAATATAAGATACAATACCGGGTGATGCTGGCACGTTACCGGGGAAAGACGCTTTGTCCGAAATGCCACGGCACTCGCCTGAAACCGGAAGCCGGATATGTTCGAGTAGGTGGAAAAAACATTTCCGAACTGGTGGATTTGCCTATCACAGAGCTGAAGCTATTTTTCGATCATCTGGAATTGGACGAGCACGACAGCAATGTATCCCGACGTATCCTGGTTGAAATAAATAGTCGGATTCGTTTTCTAATTGATGTAGGTTTGGGCTATCTGACCTTGAATCGGCTTAGTAATTCTTTATCGGGCGGAGAAAGTCAGCGTATCAATCTGGCAACCTCACTGGGAAGTAGCCTTGTAGGTAGCCTTTATATTCTCGACGAGCCAAGTATCGGACTGCATAGCCGTGATACGGACCGTCTGCTCCATGTGTTGCGTCAACTACAACAATTAGGCAATACAGTAGTGGTGGTAGAGCACGATGAAGAGATTATCCGTGCCGCAGATTACATTATTGATATAGGTCCTAATGCAGGACGTCTGGGTGGAGAGGTTGTTTACCAAGGCGATATGAAGGATTTGAAGAAGGGAAGC
Source organism: Bacteroides sp. BFG-637 (assembly GCF_024793605.1). Lineage (NCBI taxonomy): Bacteria > Pseudomonadati > Bacteroidota > Bacteroidia > Bacteroidales > Bacteroidaceae > Bacteroides > Bacteroides sp. BFG-637. Next base: position 6,105,367 of record NZ_JANUPD010000002.1, read on the forward strand.
AACAGCTATACGGTACGTTATCTTTTGGGAGAAGATGAAATTCCCGTTCCGGAGCATCGCCGGCCGTGGAATAATTATATAGAATTGAAAGGTGCACGTGAGAATAACCTGAAAGGAGTAAACGTACGCATCCCACTTAATGTAATGACAGTCGTTACCGGTGTTTCCGGTTCCGGAAAGAGTACATTGGTGAGAGACATTTTCTTCCGGGCATTGAAACGCGAATTGGATGAATGCAGTGACCGACCGGGAGAATTCTCTTCAATCGGAGGAAGTTTGCGCGACCTGCGAAATGTAGAATTTGTAGACCAGAATCCTATTGGTAAATCATCACGTTCTAATCCGGTGACCTACATCAAGGCTTACGACGAAATCCGTAAACTATGGTCTGAACAACCACTAGCTAAACAAATGGGGTATACTCCCGGATTCTTCAGCTTCAACAGTGAAGGCGGGCGTTGCGAAGAGTGTAAAGGGGAAGGAACCATTACTGTAGAGATGCAATTTATGGCAGACTTGGTACTGGAGTGTGAATCTTGTCATGGAAAACGGTTCAAGTCTGATACGCTGGAAGTGAAATTCCACGATAAAAGCATCTATGATGTATTGGAAATGACCGTGAATCAAGCCATTGAATTCTTCAATGAACATGGACAAAAGAAAATCGTAAAGAAGCTGCTTCCTTTGCAGGATGTAGGATTGGGATATATTAAATTAGGGCAGTCATCTTCGACTCTTTCCGGTGGTGAGAACCAACGTGTCAAACTGGCATTCTATTTGAGCCAGGAGAAAGCCGACCCCACGATGTTTATCTTTGACGAGCCGACTACAGGACTACACTTCCATGATATTCGCAAACTTCTGGATGCTTTCGACGCACTGATTCGCCGGGGACACAGCATCGTTATCATCGAACATAATATGGATGTCATCAAATGTGCCGATTATGTAATCGATCTCGGACCGGAAGGTGGAGATAAGGGCGGAAACATTGTAGCAGTGGGCACTCCGGAAGAAGTTGCCGCTTGCGGAGCAAGCTATACAGGACAGTTCCTGAAAGAAAAACTGGGATAAGCATTATTATTTCGTTGTATTTCTCCCTACATATACAAGATCTTTGTACTATCTACTTTTGGTAGATATGTACAAAATCTTGCTCTCATTTTTTACCCCAATTGCATCTTTACTTCTTAACACAAACAAGTCGATCAACACTCAGGTAAGCAAAGGCTATAAACAATTCTCAGACCGTCCATATCCTGACGTACTGCATCTTCCCCTCACCACTAAAAGCAAAGAATATAAATGTTAAAATAGCAAAAGACATGCAGTCTTTTTAATTTTTGTGTATCATATTTATTATAGAGTGTTGTACAGATAATAAAACATATGAACAAAAAGGAACTTGTAGAATTGTGTAAAAAAGGAGATGAGCGAACTTTAAGCTGGCTTTACCAAACCTATGCCGATAAGATGATAAAAATTTGCTTTCATTATGTCTCTGACAAACAAATAGCACAAGACCTCTTACATGACGGTTTTATTATCATCTACACATCTATAGATTCCTTACATTCTCCTGAAAAATTAGAGCATTGGATGGGGACGATAATGAAAAATATATCTTTAAGATATTTAAAACAGCGCAATTCGATGACTACAATCTCTTTAGAAGAAATAAGTGAGGAAGAAGACCCTGTGGATACATTCCCATCCAATGATTTTCCACCTTACAAAACGATGCTCAGAATGATAGAATCACTCCCGGAGGGATATAGCACAGTTTTCAAATTAGCCATATTAGAAGGATTGTCTCACAAAGAGATTAGTTTATTATTAAACATAGCCCCTCATTCTTCCTCATCGCAATTGTCAAGAGCAAAGGATATGCTACGCAAGCTCATCTCCCAATACCGCATTGTCATAGGATTATTTATATTATCATCTATTATTTCTATACAAATATGGCTATATATATCTAAGAATACTATCATTACAAAACAAAATATAGCAATTACACAGAAAGAGAAAGAACACGAAATTGCAAATATATTATTAAAAGATTCCATAAAAACTGTTTTGAGCCAAGATTATGTGTCTGCTCCTCCCAAGTATGTACATTCCGAACCTATAAGAAATTTATCCACACAAAAGGTTATTTTGCAAGACAGTGCTACAGAAGAGAAAGACAGCATAAACTCTTTTTATCATCAAATAACAGAAAAGCAAGATACCCCAAAGCAGCAAGAACATTATTCCGCTTATACAATCAAACAACTTTCCAACGATAAAAAGAATTGGTCATTAGCTTTATCTTATTCAGGAGGAGAAAAACAAACCAACACTCAACGCTCAAGAATCCCCGGTGATATTTCATCCGGAGATTCCAAAGAGGTAGTAGAAAAATCATATCATCATATTCCCATTACGCTATCACTTTCGGTGCGTAAGAATATAAATGAACATTGGGGCATAGAAACCGGAGTACGGTATACATACTTACGTTCTGATTTCACTATCATCAACGATTCCTATTTAGAAAAAGTACAGAAAATCAGTTATATAGGAATCCCATTCAAAGGTTCTTTCAATATATGGAAACAAAAAAGATTCTCCATATATACTTCCGCAGGAATAACTTTGGATATACCTGTAAGAGCAACATTAGAAGAACTCACATCAGATAATGGGCAAATTATATATCAAAAGATGAGTAATCTATATCCACGTTTACAGTGGTCGGCAGATTTTGGTATAGGAATCCAGTATCATATAACATCTTCTATCGGAATCTATGCAGAACCTAATTTACGCTACTACTTTAATAATGGAAGTACACTAAATACAATTAGGACTACAAAGCCATTCGATGTGACATTACCTATAGGTATTCGCCTATCCTGGTAAAAAAGAACGATCATCATGCAGTCTTTCAAGGAATAATTTATCATGATTATAGAAAGTTATTCTAATTGTATCAATCATTACACATGAACTATTATTATGCAAGAGCGTCATCAAAACAGAAATATCTATTTCAAAGAACTGTCTATAACAAGTAGGAACTATTTTATCCCATATATCCAGTATTGGCATACAATAGAAGCAAAAATGAATGTATTAGAAATTGGTTGTGGTGATGGAGGTAACTTACTTCCTTTTTCGGAAATTGGATGTAATACCGTTGGAGTTGACATAGCCCAAAGTCGTATTAAAGATGCAAAAACTTTTTTTAATGAATCTCATGCAGAAGGTGAATTTATAGCAGCAGATATATTTAAGCTAAAGGAATTGGAGCAGAATTTTGATATTATTATCTGCCATGATGTATTTGAACACATCACAGAAAAAGAACTATTCTTATCTAATTTGAGCAAATACCTGAAACCACAAGGTATTGTCTTTATGGCATTTCCTGCATGGCAAATGCCGTTCGGAGGTCATCAACAAATATGTAGAAACCAAATTTTGTCCTGTTTGCCTTTTATTCATTTATTCCCCACTTCCATATACCGATTACTTCTGAAAGCTTTTAGAGCGGATGCTGACTGTATAAATGAATTACTTTCCATTAAAAAGACAGGTGTAACGGTAGAATTATTCGAAAGATTAATTAAAAAGAAAAATCTAAAAATACTAAACAGGCAACTATGGTTCATCAACCCGCATTATAAAATAAAATTCGGGCTATCCCCACATAAATTGAATAAAATGATTTCCGAAATACCTTACCTGAGGAATTTCGCTAGCACAAGTTGCTTCTACATCTTAAAACAAAAAGAATAAACTTATAAGATTAAGATACATCAATCCCTCTTGGCAAATTTTCGCTTACCAAGAGGGATAATATACTAAATCCAACTATTATAAGTAGAAACCGAATCCTATCTTGACACCGAAACGTGACATATCGCCATCATTGAAACGCCATTTATAATAAACAGCAGGCTCAATCGTTACCGTGCGCGAAAGGAAGAAAGCATATCCGCCTTCGATACCCAGTCCCCAGTCAGTCTGATGCTTGCCACCACTCCAGCGGAAACGATTCCAGTCGAGTCCTCCACCTAAATAGATACCGGTTTTATTGAAATAGAAACGTACTCCCGTACCTAATGTATACTCGTCTATCGGTTTCGACCAATCGGCTCCGGCATTTACCATCAAGGCAATACCCTCGGCAAAGAATGTACCGACTTGTGCACCAACACCAAACTTTGCTTTATCATTTTTACTATACGAAAAGTCCAATCCCGATAATGAAGGATTAATAATCGTAGTTCCTTTCTCAAATTGCGCCTGTGCAGTGAAAGAGACTGCCAATAAGCAAAGTGCCAAAGCTAATTTTTTCATAAACTTACTTTTTTAAGTGAATAGATTGTTCGTCTTTTTTGCGGCGTTCACGCATTTGCTCCTTTTTCCGAAGCACTAGCCAAAGAAGAAAGACGATGACATAAGAAACTGCCACCGTAATTATTTTCTCCGTTAAGCTGACTTCCGTATTACGAGGCAACAAATAAGCCGCTGTTACGGATACATAAATAAGGAATGCAATTGCCACTCCTGTTGATTTTTTTATTTTCTTCATTCTGATAATTTTCTTGTTTTCTGCTTGCCCAGCCAAACGTAGAACCAGACAGCAGCGATCACTACACACGCTATACCAACGCTGTAAGAAATCACGTGCGAAAGTCCCAATCCTTCGGGGGCAATACATATATAAGTAGAGCACACACTCGTCATGAACAGTGCCGGTATCAAAGTAATGATATAAGGTTTCTTGGATACTGCCAGAAATACTGTTATGGCCCATAAGGTAAACACCGCCAATGTCTGATTAGCCCAAGCAAAATAACGCCATATCATATTAAATCCATTTGCATCGCGCAGACTGTACAAAAGCAGACCGATAGCTACCACAAACATCGGAATACAAATGTATAAACGGCGACGCATACTTCTTTGTTCCAGTCCCAGAAAGTCCGCTACAATCAGACGGGCGGAACGGAAAGCCGTATCTCCCGAAGTTATCGGGGCTGCAATCACTCCCAAAATAGCGAGCACTCCGCCGATTGCCCCCAGCCATTCTTTTGTGATGGCATCTACTATAACGGAAGCATTACTCTCTCCCATTCCGTTCTCATGGAAGAAGTAAGTAGCGGCGGCAGCCCAAATAAGGGCAACAATACCTTCGGTAATCATCGCACCGTAGAACACCGGACGTCCGTGACGCTCTGAAGTCATACAACGTGCCATCAAAGGGCTTTGCGTAGCATGGAAACCGGAAATTGCCCCGCAAGCAATACTCACAAACATAATCGGGAAAATAGGAAGCTCGCTCGCTTCGGGATTCGTATTCTGCAAACCATCCCACAGTTCCGGCAAGGCAGGATGATTGACGTAAAGCATCACCAGGATACCTACTGCCATAAACAGCAGCGCCACCGCAAACAGCGGATAGATTTTACCAATAATTTTATCTACAGGCAATAAAGTTGCCAAAATATAATAAGCAAACACAACGACAATCCAAAACGTAGCATCCAAGTTTTCCGGTGTGAGCTTCGCCAGCAGTCCGGCAGGACCGGCAACAAATACAGAACCTACCAGAATCATCAAGATAACGGTAAATCCTCTCATTATCTGCTTCGTCGTAAGTCCCAAATAGCGACCGATGATCTCGGGCAAACTTTCACCACCATTACGTAAAGAAAGCATCCCGGCAAAATAATCGTGCACCGCACCTGCAAAAATACTTCCCAGTACAATCCATAAATAAGAAGAAGTACCGAACTTCGCTCCCATAATCGCCCCGAAAATCGGACCTAATCCCGCAATATTAAGGAACTGAATCATGAAAATCTTCCAGGTTGGCAAAGGGATATAGTCCACTCCATCAGCCTTGGTCAGTGCCGGCGTTTTACGATCATCAGGACCAAAGACGCGCTCCATCAGGCGTCCATACGTAAAATAGCCTACTATCAACGCAAGCAGGCATAGAGTAAATGTAATCATAGTGTGTCGTTTTTTAGCTTGGCAAATGTAACATAATCTCACGAAACAGCCCAACAATACCGACACTTTTACTAACTTTGCAGGGATTTAAAACAAAAAATAAAGAATATGCGCCTGACTATTTTCATTCTTTCACTTTTGTTTCCTTTACTCCCGATGGCTGCGCAGCCCAAGTATGAAGTCCGTGCGGCCTGGCTTACTGCTTTGTATGGTCTCGACTGGCCTCGTACACGTGCTGTAAGTCCGCAAAGTATCCGTAAGCAGAAGGAAGAACTGGTAGATATTCTCGATAAACTGAAAGCTGCCAACTTCAACACTGTCCTGTTTCAGACGCGTACACGCGGGGATGTATTATATCCTTCGTCCATCGAACCTTTCAATTCTATCCTGACAGGGAAATCCGATGGGAATCCCGGTTATGACCCGCTCGCTTTTGCCATTGAAGAGTGTCATAAGCGAGGCATGGAGTGTCATGCCTGGATGGTGACTATCCCGTTGGGAAACAGAAAGCATGTTGCTTCTCTCGGTAGCCGGTCTGTTACCAAACGAATGAAAGATATTTGCGTACCGTATAAAAATGAATATTTCCTGAATCCGGGACACCCGGGGACTAAAGAATATCTGATGAAGCTGGTGCGGGAAGTCGTCAGTCGCTATGACATCGACGGAGTGCATTTCGATTATCTGCGCTATCCGGAGAATGCTCCTTTCTTCCCCGACAAGTACGACTTCCGCCGATATGGCAAAGGCCGCACAGTGGAACAGTGGCGGCGGGATAATATTTCGGAAATCGTACGCTATATACATAAAGGTGTAAAGGCCATGAAGCCATGGGTGAAACTAAGTGCCAGTCCGGTAGGAAAATACAAGGACACTTCGCGTTACCCTTCCCGTGGTTGGAACGCCTTCTTTACCGTTTATCAAGACCCGCAAGGATGGCTTGGCGAAGGTATCATGGATCAAATATATCCAATGATGTATTTTCAAGGAAACAGTTTCTATCCTTTTGCCCTCGACTGGCAGGAACAGAGTAACGGACGGCAGGTCATTCCGGGACTCGGCATCTACTTCCTTCATCCCGACGAAGGAAAATGGACGCGTGACGAGATTGACCGTCAGATGAATTTCATTCGCACTCATAAACTGGCGGGTGAAGCACACTACAGAGTGAAATATCTAATGGAAAACACACAAGGTATTTATGACGAATTGGCCGAGAACTTCTATGCATATCCAGCTTTACAGCCACCTATGCCGTGGCTGGACAATGTTCCGCCTACGGCTCCATCCGAACTGAAAACAACGAATATCGACAATGGATATACGGAATTAAAGTGGCAGGCTGCTACTGACAATGATTCGCGTAATCAGCCGATGTATGTTATTTACGCATCGAATGAATATCCGGTAGACATCAGCCGACCGGAAAATATTGTTGCACAGGGTATTCGGGATACAAGTTATATCTATGCTCCCATCCTCCCTTGGAATAGTAAGAAACATTTTGCCGTTACAGCCGTAGACCGTTACGGAAATGAAAGTGCAGCGACGCAGATATGATATACAAAGACCGATTCTTTATCAGGGCGAACGCTCAATAATATTGACGCCCTTATAAGCCTCTCAAGGCCATACAGTAGAGACATATACCATGCATTTTCGCAATATCATGATACAATAATGTAGAAACACACTCTACGCCCTCTACAAGAGGTCTGTATAAATTATTGAGCGTTTGCCCTGATTCTTTATCGACTTTCACTTCTCCTGCAAAAGATTTTTCATTTTCATTTCTCATATTCTCATAAAACAAAGCTAATCTACTGTAAATCACTTATATGACACTATGAGAAATAAAACGTAAAATGGCATTTCTCATAGTATTTTCACTATTTTTAGCTAAAAACGGTGCATTTCTCATAGGTTCCGAGTCATTTCTCATCTTATTTTCATACTCCTTTCCTTCTTCAGTTTCCTTAGCAACTCTCTATTGTTTATTGCTTTTCTGTGTATCATTCACCGTATACTTATCTGTTTTTCCTTCACCATTACCGTTTTATCTTACCGCTATCCGGTTCGTTCCACTCCAGTGAATAGATCTTTGCACTGGAGTGAACGGTTCTTTCCACTGGAGTGCAACGATCTGTTCACTAGAGTGGAACGAATGAGATCCTCCTTATAAAAAACAGTATAACTTAGTGATTCACAAATGATTAAATAGTACATTTCATACAAATAAACAATGAACTGTTTGCAAGATGCTATTGCGTAGGAATAAGAGAACAGTACACAGAGAAAGCCATCCCTTCTGTGAATGAGAAATGCGACAGAATACGATGAGAAATACCTCTAACGAGTATGAGAAATGACCTGAATCCTGCGATATTTTGCCATAGTAGTATGAGAAATGCCTATTTAGAAATCATTTCTCATAGACTATCTATCTGATAATCTCTGCTTTATGCGAACATTATGAGAATATGAGAAATGAAAATGAAAAATCTTTTGCAGGGAAGCGGAAGTTGACAGAAAGAATGATAACCAATGAAACATATAAAATGATCATTAGCGGCATAGATAAACAGAAGAATTATTATCTTTGTTACTTGAATAAACAAAAGCAAGAATATTATGAAGAAGCTTTATCCCATCGGAATACAGAGTTTTGAAAAATTGCGTAAAGAAAATTATCTTTATATAGACAAAACTTCATTCGTGTATGAACTGGTAAAATCCGGTTCCTACTACTTTCTTAGCCGTCCCCGGCGTTTTGGAAAAAGCCTTCTTCTATCCACTTTCGAAGCTTACTTCCAAGGCAAAAAGGAGCTATTTCAAGGTCTTGCTGTTGAAAAAATGGAGAAAGACTGGATTCAATACCCCATTCTGCATCTCGACTTAAATACGCAGAAGTATGACAGCCCCGAAAGTTTGGATAATATACTTAACATGAAGCTGGATGAATGGGAATCGCTATATGGATCCAATCCGGTGGAAATAGGTGCACCTCTCCGTTTTCTCGGCATTGTTCGCCGCGCCGCTGAACAGAGTGGTCGGCGGGTAGTGATTCTCATTGATGAATATGACAAGCCGATGTTGCAGGCCATTGGGAATGAAGAATTGCAGGATAGTTATCGTGATACTTTAAAAGCGTTCTATTCAGTACTCAAAACGATGGATAAGTATATTCAATTCGCTTTTCTCACAGGAGTGACAAAGTTCGGGAAAGTGAGTGTATTCAGCGATTTGAATAATCTTAAAGATATTTCTATGGATAAACGGTATACCGAACTTTGCGGTATCACAAACGAAGAAATCCACCATTATTTAGAGACGGATTTACATATCCTTGCAGATACGCAAGGCATGAGCTATGAAGAGACGTGCCAAGAATTGAAAGAGTGCTATGACGGATACCACTTTACTTTCGATTCGGCAGGTATATATAACCCTTTCAGTTTACTGAATACATTCGACTCTATGTCATTCGGTAATTACTGGTTTGAAACCGGTACTCCTTCCTATCTCGTCAAACTTCTGAAACGGGATAATTATGACTTACACCAATTGGCCAATGATAAAGCGACTTCCGATACGCTGAACAGTATTGATTCTTCTTCCAAGAATCCTGTGCCCGTGATTTATCAGAGTGGTTATCTTACCATCAAAGATTATGATAAACGTTTCGGTATCTACTATTTAGGATTCCCCAACCGGGAAGTAGAAGAGGGATTCATTAAATACCTAGTCCCTTTTTATACTTCAATCGACGAAGGAAAGACCGCTTTCTACATTACAGAATTCGTCCATGATGTAGAAGAAGGTAATTATGAGGACTTCTTCATACGTCTGCAGAGTCTCTTTGCCGACACTCCTTACGAACTGATACGCGATTTGGAATTACATTATCAGAATGTACTATTTATCGTCAGCAAATTACTGGGGTTCTATGTACAGGCAGAGTATCACACCTCTGACGGACGCATTGATCTTACTGTACAAACTGATAAATACATTTATGTAATGGAATTCAAATTTGACGGAAGTGCGGAAGAAGCTCTTCAGCAAATTGAAGAAAAAAGATATATACTACCCTTTGCAAAAGATAATCGTAAGATTGTAAAGGTTGGGGTTAATTTCAGCTCAAAGACCCGGAATATAGAAAAATGGCTGGTGAAAGAAGTAGAATAATCAGACTTTATACCACTGTATGGATGGATGCATGTATGTATGCCATGCATAAAGTTATAAATGTACGCTTTTTGAGATAAGAACCCACGCCCGATAACTACTTTTTTTATGAACCGGCACCAATGGCAAATAGCCTGATTTTATTCTTCCTTGTTCTATCTCCAAAGGATAAGTCTCCTCCATTTCTTTATGTGCGCTCCAGGCTGCTCCTTCCGAAGGGTAATAGCTTATCTGAAAAGCTCCTGTCGAAACAGGATATATATAACGGTCATATATATGACGCGCCACCACTCCCATATTCATCCGCAAGTTGATTTCCACGCAGGGATGAATACGATAAACAGGGGAATCCGGGAAACGGCAGATCATCATATCCACTCCCAAATAACCATTATAAATAGTTCCGAACCGAAGAAGCAACTCTTGTTCAAGACGGTTACGCAGCTTATAAATTTCTTCAACAGGGATATATTCCGAAAGGTTCCGTTCGATGGCAGCATCCGAAATCAGCAAATTACCCTCATATGCCCCACTCCCACCCGTACGGAATTGAGAATATCCGGCAAAGTCAAATCTACCGTTACCCGAAGAACGAAATTCCATAGCGAAATCTTCCATCTTATTATATAAAGGTTCACCAATAACACCTCCTTGCTGATTGCCAATGCGTGAGCACCAACCGGAAATGGAAGGAGTATATACACCTTTGCACCAGTTCAATCCTTTTCCACTACCGGATAAAGGAACTTTCAGTAAACAAGTATCATGTGATTCTACAAATGACTTCCATTCTTCGGGAATCGTCAGGTAAAAAGACTCTCCACAAAAACAAGCTCCCAGTTGTAACTGTGGTAATAGTTCCACAGCGCAGGAACGATGGGAACAAGAACGCAGTTTATCCAATTGCTCAATAGAAGGAAGTTCGCTTTCTTCCACTCCCAAATCCAACAGTCGTTTTCTTACTGCTATATCCCAGCCCCAAGGATGAATATCCAAATTCCGCTCGGAAGCAAGTTCAGGTTCTGTCATCAAATCAACCGAAAGTCCTAATAATTCCTGTATCTTCTTCACATAGTCGAGATTATAAGCGGAAGGAGCCAATACAACACTTCCCTCTTCCGCATACCACATCGGCAACAAAGCCAATTCAGATGCCATTTGCCGGGCGGAAGCCGGTGCCATATAGTTTGTTTCACCGCTGGCTAACGCCAAATCATGTTCCGGATTGAATATATAAAGAGCCTTTTTTGTCATTTTAAACGAATTCAAAACTTTATTCTGCAAATATATACAGGAAATAATCAGGAATAGCTACAATAAACAGAAAGTTGGAATTAAAAGCACAATTTTGCCATCTCTACTTTGCAAATCCTAAAAAAAGCAGTATATTTGCCACCCGAAAAACAAAGAACTGAAATGGAATCATTCTATCGCACACACGCCTACCTCGTTGAGCACACCAATGCCCCCGTTCGCCGCGATCTTATGGACGAGATCGACTGGAGCGACCGCCTGATTGGTATCAAAGGGACACGTGGCGTAGGAAAAACCACTTTCCTTCTCCAATACGCCAAAGAAAAATTCGGGAACGACCGCTCCTGCCTGTTCATCAACATGAACAACTTCTACTTCTCTGGCCACAGCATTGTAGATTTTGCTAACGAATTCCAGAAACGTGGTGGAAAAGTATTGTTGATCGACCAAGTGTTCAAACACCCGGAATGGAGCAGAGAGTTGCGCATGTGTTACGACCGTTTTCCTAATTTGAAGATTGTCTTTACCGGCTCATCCGTAATGCGACTGAAAGAGGAAAATCTTGAACTGCGTGATATTGCAAAGAGCTATAACCTGCGCGGATTCTCTTTCCGTGAATTCCTGAACTTGCAGACAGGCATGAAATTCAGGGCATACAGCCTCGAAGAAATTCTTAGCACTCACGAACAGATTGCCAAAGGAGTACTCTCCAAAGTTCGTCCGCTGGATTACTTCCAGGATTACCTGCATCATGGGTTCTATCCATTCTTCCTCGAAAAGCGTAACTTTTCGGAGAATCTGCTGAAAACAATGAACATGATGGTAGAAGTAGATATCCTGCTCATCAAACAAATTGAACTGAAATATCTTTCAAAGATAAAAAAATTGCTATATTTGCTCGCTGTCGACGGACCGAAGGCTCCGAATGTGAGCCAACTGGCAAGCGACATACAGACATCTCGCGCCACGGTGATGAACTATATCAAGTATCTGGCAGATGCGCGACTCATTAATCTGGTTTATCCGAAAGGGGAAGAATTCCCTAAAAAACCGTCGAAGATAATGATGCACAACTCCAACCTGATGTACTCCATCTATCCGGTGAAAGTGGAGGAGCAGGATGTGCTCGACACATTCTTTGCAAATTCTTTATGGAAAGACCATAAGGTACATAAAGGAGATAAAAACGTCTCTTTTATGGTGGACGAAGTAATGCCGTTCAAAATTTGCCAGGAAGGCGCAAAGATCAAGAACAATCCGAATGTGACGTACGCGTTGCATAAGGCTGAAATAGGTCGGGGCAACCAGATACCTCTCTGGATGTTCGGCTTTTTATATTAAAAGATTTATTTACTTAAATATTTAATTTAGTTATGACTAAACAGAAGAAATTCATCACTTGTGATGGTAACCAGGCTGCAGCACATATCTCGTATATGTTCTCTGAAGTAGCGGCTATCTACCCCATCACTCCTTCTTCGACTATGGCTGAGTACGTAGACGAATGGGCTGCCGCAGGACGTAAGAACATCTTCGGCGAAACAGTATTGGTACAGGAAATGCAATCTGAAGGTGGTGCTGCCGGTGCAGTTCACGGTTCTCTTCAGGCTGGTGCGTTGACTACTACTTACACTGCTTCTCAGGGTCTTCTCCTGATGATCCCTAACATGTACAAAATTGCCGGTGAGTTCTTGCCTTGCGTATTCCATGTATCTGCTCGTACATTGGCTTCTCACGCATTGTGTATCTTCGGTGACCACCAAGACGTAATGTCAGCTCGTCAGACTGGCTTTGCGATGTTGGCTGAAGGCTCTGTACAGGAAGTTATGGATTTGGCTGGTGTTGCTCACTTGGCTACCATCAAATCCCGCGTTCCATTTATGAACTTCTTCGATGGTTTCCGTACATCTCACGAAATCCAAAAGATTGAAATGTTGGAAAATGATGATCTTGCTCCGCTGATCGACCAGGAAGCTTTGGCAGAATTCCGTGCCCGCGCACTGAATCCGATGAAACCGGTAGCTCGTGGTATGGCTGAAAATCCTGACCATTTCTTCCAACATCGTGAATCATGCAACAACTACTATGAAGCAGTTCCTGCTATCGTAGAAGAATACATGAATGAAATTTCTAAGATTACAGGTCGTAAATACGGTTTGTTCGATTACTATGGTGCAGAAGATGCAGAACGCGTAATTATCGCTATGGGTTCTGTAACAGAAGCTGCCCGCGAAGCTATCGACCACTTGGTAGCAAACGGCGAAAAAGTGGGTATGGTTGCCGTACACTTGTATCGTCCGTTCTCTGCTAAGCACTTCCTGGCCGCTGTACCTAAGACTGCCAAAACTATCGCAGTTCTTGACCGTACTAAAGAACCGGGTGCTAACGGTGAGCCTCTTTATCTTGACGTTAAAGACTGCTTCTACGGTGCAGAAAATGCTCCGGTTATCGTTGGCGGTCGCTACGGTTTGGGTTCAAAAGATACTACTCCTGCTCAAATCCTTTCAGTATTCGAAAACTTGGCTATGCCAATGCCAAAGAACCACTTCACTATCGGTATCGTAGACGACGTTACTTTCACTTCTCTTCCTCAAAAAGAAGAAATCGCTTTAGGCGGCGAAGGTATGTTCGAAGCTAAATTCTACGGTTTGGGTGCTGACGGTACAGTAGGTGCTAACAAGAACTCTGTGAAGATTATCGGTGACAACACCGACAAACACTGCCAGGCTTACTTCTCTTACGACTCTAAGAAATCTGGTGGTTTCACTTGTTCTCACCTGCGTTTCGGTGACACTCCGATCCGTTCCACTTATTTGGTTAATACTCCAAACTTCGTAGCTTGCCACGTTCAGGCTTACCTGCACATGTACGATGTAACTCGTGGTTTGCGTAAGAACGGTTCTTTCTTGCTGAACACAATCTGGGAAGGTGAAGAACTGGCTAAGAACCTGCCTAACAAGGTTAAGAAATATTTCGCACAGAACAACATTTCTGTATACTATATCAACGCAACACAGATTGCACTGGAAATTGGTTTGGGTAACCGTACCAATACTATCCTTCAATCTGCCTTCTTCCGTATCACAGGCGTTATTCCTGTAGAACAAGCTGTTGAGCAGATGAAGAAATTCATCGTTAAGTCTTACGGTAAGAAGGGTGAAGACGTTGTCAACAAGAACTATGCTGCCGTTGACCGTGGTGGTGAATACAAGACTTTGGCTGTTGATCCTGCTTGGGCTAACCTGCCGGATGACGCTAAAGCTGAAAACAATGATCCTGCATTCATCAACGAAGTAGTTCGTCCGATCAATGCACAAGACGGTGACTTGTTGCCAGTATCTGCATTCAAGGGTATCGAAGACGGTACTTGGTATCAAGGTACTTCTAAATACGAAAAACGTGGTGTAGCCGCATTCGTTCCTGAATGGAATCCTGAAAACTGTATCCAATGTAACAAGTGTGCATACGTTTGTCCTCACGCTTCTATCCGTCCGTTCGTACTCGATGCTGAAGAGCAGAAGGGTGCTAAGTTCGAACAACTGAAAGCGGTAGGTAAAGTATTCGATGGTATGACATTCCGTATTCAGGTTGACGTTCTCGACTGTCTGGGTTGTGGTAACTGTGCTGACATCTGTCCGGGTAATCCGAAGAAAGGTGGCAAAGCATTGACAATGAAACACCTCGAAAGCCAATTGGCTGAAGCTGACAACTGGACTTACTGTGCTGAAAACGTGAAGACTAAACAACATCTTGTTGATATCAAGTCTAACGTGAAGAACTCACAGTTCGCTACTCCGTTGTTCGAGTTCTCTGGTGCTTGCTCTGGTTGTGGTGAAACTCCGTACGTGAAATTGATTTCTCAATTGTTCGGTGACCGTGAAATGGTTGCTAACGCTACCGGATGTTCTTCTATCTACTCTGGTTCAGTTCCTTCTACTCCGTATACTACAAACGAAAACGGACACGGTCCTGCTTGGGCTAACTCACTGTTCGAAGACTTCTGTGAATTCGGTCTGGGTATGGAATTGGCTAACGAAAAGATGCGTGCCCGTATCGTGAAAGTGATGAACGAAGCTATTGCTGCTGACTGTACTCCTGCTGAAGTGAAAGAACTATTCGCTGAATGGATCAACAATATGCTGGATGCAGACAAGACTAAGGAATTGGCTACTAAGATCATTCCTATTGTTGAAGCTAACAAAGATAAATGCAACCACTGCAAACAAATCGCTGAACTGCAACAATATCTTGTTAAACGCAGCCAGTGGATCATTGGTGGTGACGGTGCTTCTTATGATATCGGCTACGGTGGTCTTGACCACGTAATCGCTTCCGGTAAGGACGTTAACATCCTCGTTCTGGATACTGAAGTTTACTCTAACACAGGTGGTCAGTCTTCTAAGGCTACTCCGGTAGGTGCTATCGCTAAGTTCGCTGCTGCTGGTAAGCGCGTACGTAAGAAAGACCTCGGTCTGATGGCTACTACTTATGGTTATGTATATGTTGCACAGATCGCTATGGGTGCTGACCAAGCTCAAACTCTGAAAGCTATCCGTGAAGCTGAAGCATATCCTGGACCATCTTTGATTATCGCTTACGCTCCGTGTATCAACCACGGTCTGAAAGCAGGTATGGGTAAGAGTCAGGAAGAAGAAGAAAAGGCCGTTAAGTGCGGTTACTGGCACTTGTGGCGTTACAACCCTGCTTTGGAAGAAGAAGGCAAGAACCCATTCCAGTTGGATAGCAAAGAACCGAACTGGGAAGAATTCCAAGGTTTCTTGAAGGGTGAAGTTCGTTACGCTTCTGTAATGAAACAATATCCTACTGAAGCTGAAGAACTGTTCAAGGCTGCTGAAGAAAACGCAAAATGGCGTTATAACAGTTACAAACGTTTGGCTAGAGAAAACTGGGGTGCTGAATAATTAATCACACTCAGATAAATATAAAAAGGGAGTCATGCATTGAGCAGACTCCCTTTTTTATGTCTAAGCCAATTTCATATCTAGGCCGGTTTTGAATCAATTTTAGACCGTTTTTACTCTTATTCAACTACAGATTCGCATTATTTAATCAGTCTATTCATCTATTTATTCCTTTGATTTCGGTATCCAGCTATCAACCAGTTCCCGGTGTTCATCCCTCCATTTACGGGCTATTTCTTCTTCATCCATCCGGGCATCCTTCATAGCTGTCATAAAAGAGCTAAGTTCTTCTGTCGTTAATTTGATATTACCGAAAAATTCAGCGGCAAACGGGTCTTTTTCACTGAAACCTTTCCAGGCAATGGCATGTATTTCTTCCAAATCTCCATATACTTTCTTCGGATCATCCAGGAATTTCAAGTCAAACTGATCGAACATCCAATGTGGTGTCCAACCTGTAATGACAATCCATTCTCCCTTATCCATCGCTTTTTTCAAAGATGCCAACATGGTTGAACTACTTGAAGTCATAAGAGCATATCCGTCAAGTCCATAAGCAGCAATGGCCTTATCCGTAGTCTTCATAATTCCTGCCCCGGCATCAATTCCCACTATTTCAGAAGAGAAACGGTCTTTATAATCTGCCAGTTCACTAATAGATTGAATCGTGACATATTCAGGTACGACCAGCCCGATGCGAGCTTCTTCATATACCTCACCCAAGAATTCGATGCTATCACCATATTGGTCCATATAATCTTTCATCGTTATCGGTAGCCAGGCATCCAGAAAGACATCTGACTTTTTCCGAGACATGGATACAAAAACAGGGGCAAGATCCGCATTTTGCAGTTCAACCTCATATCCATGTTCCTCCAA
The DNA here is from genome assembly GCF_024793605.1 of Bacteroides sp. BFG-637. Taxonomy (NCBI): domain Bacteria; kingdom Pseudomonadati; phylum Bacteroidota; class Bacteroidia; order Bacteroidales; family Bacteroidaceae; genus Bacteroides; species Bacteroides sp. BFG-637. The sequence continues at coordinate 6,122,622 of NZ_JANUPD010000002.1, forward strand.
TACCACCTTAGCCAAATGACTCATGGCAATGCCTTCCAGCCAATTGGCATAGGCTATTTTTACTTTTTTCTTATTTGGGTCGGAATTCGTGCAGGAAGCTAGCAAAAGCAGCGCGGACAGTACTATTCCTACTAATTTATATATTCTCATTTTTCTTCCTTTCTGTTTTTAGTCCTTTTGGGTTTAGTTCTTTCCATTTTAATCCTGTTTATTTTTTCTTCCTGCCATTCCTTGTGTGATACGGTCCAGAATGATAGCCAAAATAACAACTGCTATACCACCTTCAAACCCAAGTCCGATTTTCATTTGGGTAATACCTTTCAATACGATTTCTCCTAAACCACCGGCAGCAATCATTGCAGCGATTACGACCATAGAAAGTGACATCATTATTGTCTGGTTTACACCAGTCAGGATGGTGGGCAGCGCCAAAGGAAGCTGTACTTTATATAACAGCTGCCAACGGGTAGCTCCGAACGAACGGGAAGCTTCCACTACATTTTTAGGAACCTGCCGGATTCCCAACCCGGTAAGACGGACCACAGGAGGCATGGCAAATATGATTGTCGCAAAAACTCCGGGCACTGTTCCCAATCCGAAGAACAAAACAGCAGGAATCAGATAGACAAAGGCAGGCATTGTCTGCATCAAATCGAGAATAGGGCGAAGTATTTTATCCGCACGCGGACTGTTTGCTGTCCATATTCCTAAAGGTACTCCAAAAATCAGAGCCAGGCAGGTAGATGATAAAACGAGAGCCAGAGTTTGCATGGTTGCCTCCCAAAACCCCATTCCATAAATCAATAATAATCCTAATACGGTAAAAATGGAAATACCCCGTCCTGCCTTTACCCATGCAATTGCGGCAAGTACCAAAATTGTCAGATAAAATGGAATTCCGAAAAGAATGTGTTGGAAACCTGTAATGAAACTACCGATGCCTGTATTCACGGCATCAAAGAATGTGGAAAAATGTACCATCATCCAATTGATGGCAATTTCTATATATTGTCCTATATTTATCATAAGTCTATTGCGTTTTGAATTATTTCATTTATTTCTTCTTTATCTTTCCCGGTCACTTCTATGATTAAGGATGAAAGTGGGATTGTTCCCAGAAACTCGTGTGTTTCATCTATCACCCATACCGGTGAATTGCTCTTTGTCATTAGAGGAAGTATATCCTCGAGCACTGTATCACACAACACTGAATGTACTTCTTTACGCACAACCGCTTCAATGGATTTTTCCTGTTTGCTACGCAGCTTAAGCAAATCGTTCAAATGTACTTCTCCGACCAGTTTATCATCGGCATCTATTACTGGTAATACAGTTATATTCTTCGCACGCATCTTACGAATCAAAACTTCGGGACCTTCTTTCTTCAGACGGGCTACCAACGGTTTGTCAATCATTAAAGAAGAGGCGGTAATAATTTTGCTCCTGTCCACGTTTTCAACAAAACGGGCTACATAATCGTTAGCCGGTTCAGTCAGGATTTCCTCCGAAGTACCTACCTGCACCACTTCTCCGTCTTTCATAATTGCAATACGGTCACCTAGTTTAATCGCTTCACTCAAGTCGTGGGTAATAAAGACAATCGTCTTTTTCATCTTTGATTGCAAGGCCAGTAGTTCATCCTGCATCTGCACGCGAATCAGAGGATCGAGCGCAGAGAAAGCCTCATCCATTAAAAGTACTTCGGGATTATTGGCCAGGGCACGTGCCAGTCCGACACGCTGTTGCATACCACCGGAAAGTTCACCTACCATCTGATTCTCGTATCCTTTCAGCCCGACTAGCTTCATACTTTCCATGGCTTTCTTTTCACGCTCTTCTTTCTTCACTCCCTGAAGTTCAAGGCCGAACGCAATATTACTCAATACAGAACGGTGAGGCAACAAACCGAAATTCTGAAAAACCATCGCCAGCTCTTTCCGGCGAACCTGCAACAATTCCTTTTCGGATATTTTAGATATATCTACTCCATTTACAAGCACTTGTCCGGCTGTAGGACGTATCAGACGATTGATACAACGCAGTAATGTCGATTTTCCACTTCCCGAGAGCCCCATTATCACAAAAAACTCTCCTTCATTTATTGAAAGATTGGCGTCTTTCACTCCTACCGTACAACCGGTATCTTTCAGTATTTCCGCCTTACTCTTATCTTTTTTCAGCATCTTGAGTGCTTTCTGCTTCTCGTGACCAAAGATAAGGTACAAATCCTTTATTTCTATTTTACTCATATAATATATTGGTTTAGATTATAATATTTGTTTTGTTCTCAACTGCTGCGTCCATTATTCTCACTTACGATAAACAAGTTGAATATCCGCATGGTTCAATCCTGTCACATGGCAACATGACAATCCGATGAGTTTCTTAATGATAAAAAAACAGACTGAGTAGTTTAAAAGGAATAGAATTTGATAAGATTATCCTCTCAATGAACAGTAAAAAACAGTATTTTCATAAATAAATAACAGTCTGTTCTTGCATATTGTTGGCACAAAGGTAAGGAAAATAGATTAAACATGCAAATTTTATTCAGAAGTGGAGTAATTCCAAAGATGCTTTTTCAGGTCTACACATCCATTTTGCTTGAAAGAAATCCCCTCTTCCAGCAAGAGCCGCTTTTGCTCTGTCCAACCGGGTACAAGGCGTCCCGACACATTGACAACCCGGTGACAGGGTGCAGATAAATCATCCGGAATCTGCTTCAAAGCACGCCCCACCATACGGGAACATTGAGGCATTCCCAATAATGCTGCGATTCCTCCATAGGTAGAAACCTTACCTACCGGAATTTCCCGGACAACCTGATACACCTCTCGACAAAAGGATGCGGAAAGGCTCGCCTTGTCTACTTTATAATCTTTCATCACCTGAACTTTACTTATTCACTCCCAAAACTAAATAAAAAAGAAAAGAATCTGCAAATAATATCGCCTCTACAGTCATAAACACCCCAACCTTAGCCGTTTCTTCTATATGTATGTACGTCAGGTTTGCGCAATTCACGCCTAAAACATAGTACATACACTTTTACTATACCTCAATCAAAGAAATAAATGCTATCCTTTCCGCTTCAACAGATCCGTCGGGCTTTCTCCAAACTGTTCCCGATAACATTTGGTAAAATAAGAGGGAGAACTGAAACCAACCTCATAACCAATCTCCGCCACTGTCATATCCGAGGAAGCAAGCAAAGAAGCTGCTTTTTTCAAACGGGCGATGCGAAGCAATTCATTCGGAGAATAATTAGTCAGGGATTTGATTTTGCGATAGAGTTGCACACGGCTTAATCCCATATCTTTGCCCAAGTCTTCCACATTCAGATTAGAGTCTCCCATCTTAGCCTCAATCAAAGCCTTGAATTTCTCCACAAAGTCTTTGTCCATATCGCAGACATCTTCTTTGGCCAATGTCTGCCCGTCACCAAAGAATTGTTTCAGACGACGATGTGAGTCTATCAGGTTGCGGACACGTGCCACCAGTAATTGCGAACTGAAAGGTTTGGATATATAGGAGTCTGCTCCACCATCATATCCTTGAATCCGTTGTTCGTCCAGAGAACAGGCTGTCAACAGAATGACAGGGATATGACACGTTTGCAATTCGCTTTTCAAGCGACGACAACATTCAATTCCATCTATTCCGGGCATCATTACGTCGGAGATAATCAAGTCCGGGACATATTTCATAGCTTTACGAATACCTTCCGAGCCGTCTGCAGCTTCTATAACAGTATAATCGGTATGGAGCAATCCGTGCACATATAAGCGAATATCAGCGTTATCATCAATAATCAGAACGCAAGGTTTGGAAGAGTCGTAGCTTTTTTCCAATTCCTCTTCTTCGTAAGTTAAAGCATCATTCAAGCTCGAAGAACCGGAATAACCGGAAGTTGCAGGAGTTACGGGAGCCCCAGCAACGACAGAGGTTGCAGCATCGGTGGAGGTTACAGAAGTAGCAGGCACAGAGAATGCCGGAGAGTTTTCAGAAACAACAGTCTCGCAAGTCTGTACAGGCAAATCAACGGTAAAGATAGTTCCTTGCTTTTCATCACTTTCCACCGTGATGGTACCTTTATGCAATTCCACAAAAGCCTTTACCAATGCCAGTCCAATACCCGAACCGGCATGGTGCATATCTATCTTATAAAAACGGTCGAAAATATTCCGGATATGCTCCGCAGAAATCATTGAACCGGTATTGGCAACGGTAAAGCGAATCCAGCAATGATCGTCTTTAGTCAGGGAAGATAAGCGTACAGTTACTTTTCCGTTTTCCGGAGTAAATTTGAAAGCGTTGGAAAGGAGGTTGAAATAGATGCGTTCCAATTTCTCTGCATCTGCCAACGTGCGGTAATCCGTATCCGGCATATAATCGAATGAGAAATGAATATGTTTCTTCCGGGCTGCAGCCATGAAAGATTCGTTCCATCCCTCAAAAGAAGAAAGAATGTCTAACGAAATAGGAGTATATTCCATTTTTCCATTCTCATACTTACGAAAATCCAGAATCTGATTGACAAGACGCAAGAGGATATTCACGTTTCGCTGAACTAACAATAACATTCGTCGCTGGTCTTCATTCAAAGACGAATCAGCCAGTAAATGCTCTACCGGGTCGGCAACTAATGTCAGTGGAGTACGAAAATCGTGAGATATATTTGTGAAGAAAACCAGCTTGGCATGAGTCGCTTCTTCCAGTTGGTGAGAAAGCTGGATAAGCTGATCCCGCTGTTCCTCAAGTTTGTCCCGCTGTTCTTCAAGAATATCCCGCTGCTCTTCGAGTTTATCGCGTTGTTGCTCTACTTGTTTCTTCTGTTCGGACAACTCTTTATTCAGGCGATTCTTGGAACGGAGGGATTTATAAACTACCAACAACAATCCCGCTACTAATAAAAGAATAACCAAGCCGCCATACATCACGACCTGCTGCGTAGCTACACGCGACAGATACCCACCGATACGTCCGTTCAATGTTTCAATCTTCTGATCCAGTTCCGAGATATGGGTAGTCTGAAGTTGCATAACGTGCGCGTTCGTGCGGTCTACAACGGCAGTATTCATGACCGTTTCGCGAGGATAAGGCTTCTTCTCAAGAATATTCATAGCCAGTTGCATCACTTTGTCCCCATTAGTCGGATAAATAAAAGTTGCATCCAGCACATTGTCAAGCACCAATTCAAGCCCATTTCCTTTGCCGGGCAGTGCATCAATGCCAACAAAAATCATTTCTTTTTCACGTCCGGCTTTCTTCGCAGCCTGATAAGCTCCCGGAGCGATACGGTCGTTATGTGCATACACCGCATCAATCTTCGGATGACGGCGAAGCATACTATCCATTTCCACTTCTGCCGGTTCACGTTCCCAAGCAGCATCCGCTTTATCAATCAGTTTGATATCCGGATAATTGCTGATAGCGGCCATAAATCCCTGATGGCGTTCCATGGCAGGGGTGGAACCACCCAGTCCGGTAAGCTCCACTACATTCCCTTTCCCTTTCAGACTTGATGCGATATAATTTCCTACCGCACGACCTATTTCATAATTATCGGCACCGATATAGGCAGTATATTTATCAGAAAGTATCTTCCGGTCTACAAGAATGACGGGTATTCCTTTCTGATAGGCCTCCTCCACAATTGGAGTCATGGGAGCCGCTTCATTGGCGGAAATTATCAGTAAATCAACTCCTTTATCTATAAAATAATGAACATCTTCCGCCTGCTTACGGTTATCATCCGCCGCCGAGCGGATTTCAACCGATACTCCATCATAAAACATCGCTTCACGAAGAATCTCATCATTCATCTTGTGCCGCCAAGAGTCATCGCTACATTGGGCCACCCCAATACGGAAACGAGGCGCATCCTGCCGACAGGCCGCCAAGCCCAAAAGACAAAACAAGACTGTTATCCACTTCGTATATTTCATCGCTTCAATCATTCCCTTTCTTTCGTATATCTTTTGTATTTCTTTCTGTAATCCAAATTTCTCTCCCCGCATTATTTGCATTCACCACCGGGAAATACATCAGTTCCACTTTCACAGGGTTCAGCGTGTATTTTCCAGTAAAACGTGGAAGCAAAAGAACCGTAAACTGATAAGTACCTACCGGTAATTTTTCGCTAAAGATAACAGTTTTCTCTTTAAAATACTCACGATACACTTCAGAACGAGAGAAATTAACAGGTTTTGAGGCATAACTACAACCTGCCGGAACAGGAACTTCAAGCATCACGTATTGCGCACCCTCCTGTTTCACCTGCAAGGTAACTGTCAATGTAACAGGTACACCCGCCACCAAAGAATCTTTGTCCAAAGTCGCCTCCACCTTGAAAGCATCACTCTGACGAGCATCCATCACACGCTTCATTGAATAGACACTATACAATAAAGGCTCTTTTCCCGTTTTTGAAATAAGCAGACTGTCGCCTGCTGTCAGCCGGGTATGGTAAGGAAAATCCGTAATCCGTTGGTGATCCTTACCGCTCACAGATACCGATGTTCCTGACATCCCTCCGGAATCTGCCAGCAAATCGGTCAGAACAGTTGTCACAGCCGAAGAAGCCTGATACGTATTCCATCCGTGCTCCTTAGTCCGCAAAATATGCAATTGCATATTTTCTTTCAACTTACACAGAGAAGAGTCATTTTTAATAATCCGGTAGGCTATCAATGTATTTATCAGCTGATTTCCCTCCCAATAATAAGTACGCCGTCCGTCGTCACAGTAAACACCTCCGAGCAGATCCTTTTTCAGATAAGGACGTACACTATCACCCACATTCACCGAATCCACCTGTTGCTTGATTTCCCAGAGAAGCAGTTTCTCTTTCAGGTAGGAAAGAGGACGATAATACTTGTTTCTATTTGCCAACGAGTCTTCTTTCTGTTCCAATTGCCGGACGAAAGGTTCCAATAATCTGACTGCCGAAGAATAATCCGCCTCCACTTTCCACTCATGAAGAGCATGAACTATTTCTATATCTTCCAGTTTCATTCCTCGATAAGGACTCGTATGAGCATACTCCACTTTCAAACCATTCAGATTCAACTCCACAGGATAACCTGCATCTTGCGCCATCTTCAAAGCCCGCAGGATATGCGCAGACATCCAGAAAGAAGTATTTTCAGAGTTCCCCCACCACGACCATAACTGATGTTTGTTCTGATGATTCGTCAGTCGATGGATAATAGATCGGATCGCTTTGTCTACTTTCACCTTTTCCCCCTTACTCTGCATATACTGTTGGTAAGCCAGCAGACCGATCAACTTGGATGCCAGCTGCTCATTGCACAAATATTTGTATCCTGTCAGATAATTCACCGATTCTTTATAGATATCCAACTGATTATCGGTGATACTCACCATCACTTCTTCATCCTCGCCGGATTGCACTTTGACCGTCTTTGCATCGGACAGAATCCCCAATGTGCCCTGTGCCAATTCAGTTCCCTGTGGTAGTATCGGAATCGTATATTCCTCTCCATCCTGATACCCATCATCGCGAGTGAAAAGATAGCTGATGGTCACGCTATCGGCATGTGCTGCCTGCATCGGCACTGTTTCATGAAATCCCTCCGTGAGACCCACTTCCTGCCGTTTCAATGTATCCGTTCCGACGCAGAACTGTGTTTTTCCGGCTATGTGCTGCCCATCCAGATAATTGCGGATAGTCCCGACCACCGTACTCTGATCCCCCTCCACCAAGAAGCGGGGAGTTTTCAACTCCGCCATCAACGGTTTGTAAGAGCGGACGGAACGTCGGAAAGTACCCGTCTGCAAACGACGGTTCATACCATAAACGACAGTCTCCCATTTCGTTACGTTATCAGGGAAAGTTGTTTCAAACTGTACCGTTCCGGTTTTATCCGTAAACAAACGAGGTTGCCAGAAAGCCACATCCGAAAAATTCCGACGCAAGCCGTTCAATTGCATAAGTTCATTATACAACTGTTCGTTATCCGCTTCTTCTTTCGCTTCCCGATCCTGCTCCTCCAATTTCTCCAAAGGTGCGGTTGCAGCAGCAGAAGAAGAACCAGTCATTAGTCCGGCAACGGATCCCGTCAACGAATATCTTGAACGCGTGCCGTATCCTACAACGACCACTTCCTCCAGCGTCTGACTATTTTCTTCCAAAGTAACCAACAGATTGGCTCCGGGAGTTGCTCTCATCTCCTGCTGTTTAAAGCCGACATAGCTAAACAAGAGCTGCTCCCCTCCCCTGTCACAATCCATTTCAAAATATCCGTCCATGTCGGTGATCGTTCCCTCCGTCGTTCCTTTCACCACCACGCTACACCCGATTAAAGGCTCTCCGGTAGCATCCGTCACATAACCGGAGACTTTACCGCCATAATTGCGTACATACTGCCTGATTCTCATTTCCCTGTGACCAAGAAAGTTTGTACCGATCCTGCCAATTCCTCTTCCCAGCAAGAGCCACCCAGATGACAACGAATCACGTTCATGTAGAGGCAGAGACTCCATATCTACATCCAGATAGGTATATGATTGTATCTTCAGAGCATCCTGTTTCAGATACTTTCCATTGTTATAAAGTAAAATCGCATCATACGTTCCGGCAGGAAATTTGGAGTATATCCTGTTCATCTGCACCAAGGTATCCGGATAAACCAGTTCTCCGGTAGTGCAGTCTTTAAAGAGCAAATTAGCCACTCCGGTAGAATCTTTTTCTTCCGGAAGCCGGAAATTCAGCGTCTTATCCGGTAGGGAGAAATAAATCCGGGTAGGATGCCAACTCTTCCCCTTGCGAAGTTCTGCCACCAGACTACGGAATCTTTCCGGCGATAAGTGGTAATCATTCAAAGTCGGAATCTTTGCCACAGACGAAAAATTCAAATAAGCCGGACACAGTTCCTCATCCTTATATTTATAAACCACATTGCCCTCGAATTCATAAGAGAAACCTCCCTCATGCCGATACAACACACCATTCATATATTTCCAAGGTCCCGGCTCCACAGGACCTGCCAATATCTTTTTCTTGTAGCGCGACAGCTCCATGAGTGAAACCGGAAACTGCTTTCCATTATGTTCGAGCGAAGTATATACCGCCCCATCCATCACCGGAAGACGGCAAAGATACCGTTCATAACGCTTCTTCTCTTCCGAAGTAAATTTATACTCATCATATTTCCCTTTCTTCTGCCGCAACCAGACTACTTCCACTCCTTGCGGCAACTGATTCATATCGAAACTCAAAATCGTTTTCTTGCCCCGGTCGAAAGCCAGAGAATCAATGATGAAAGCCCTGTCGTGCATTCGCAACGTTATCTTCTGCTTTCCCGAAGGATGCAATACAGGAAAAGAATACTGCTTGGGCTGTTCCGTCCACGAAAAATAGCAGGGAACATCGTTCTGCTCAATCACATAGATATTCACCGCCCGTCCGTTCAGCATCACATAAGGAGCAAACTGGGTGGTTCCATCCGGTGTGTCAACCGTCTGACGGAACAGCTTTCCCGCAGGATAAGCAAACTGATAATAAGGCAACTTATCCAAATGAAGCAACTGGTTCCAATGCTGATAATCCAATGTGGCCGTATGCAGATACTCTTTTTGCTTCATTGAGTAGGAAGCACGTTGCTCGCGCGGACGGGGTGCACTCCCGTAATAGGGTAAATCGGGTACGTGATAATCCAGCTGGCTGTTGACCGCAAAAGCTGTCAGATCGACATTGGATACCGGACGCCCTTGTATATTGGTCACGTTCAGTTTTGTTTTCACTTTCTGACCGGGATACACTCGTTCCGGCAAATCAGATTCAATCACCAGCCGTTCGGAGGGTGAAGTGTACGAGCGTTTCAACATACATTCCTTATTCCCCATGAAATAAAATACTTCTACGTAATAGACGGAAGAGGGATCGATCTCTCCAGATTTGTGTTCCATCTCTTTTCCCGAACCTTTCTGCAACAGGCGGTTGCCTTGATACACATACCAGGAAAGCTCCAGCTGCAAAGGATTGGAAAGGGAGACACAGAACGAATCTTTTTCTATGCCGCCATTCAGTTCCAGTTTGGAGTCAAGTGCGGCGGAAGCAATCGTCGTTTCATATCCTGTTTCCGGTATTTTGAAACGATAGTCCGTCACTGCCTGATTGAACGGTTCGCGATAGGGCAAACGCACTTTCTTCACTTCTTTCTTTTCACCATAGGTCAGTTCGGCTGCCACAGGACGTTCCACTCCCAGATCGAAGAATGAAAAGCAAATGGTATCCGCCTGCGTGGTACACTGCACATCGTAGCACGAATAGTAGAAAGTCGCTTTGCTTTGCTGTTCCAAACGGTTATTGTCTGCCGTAAGCAGAACGACATTCACTGTATAGAAGCAATCGGAAGCTCCGAATATCCGAGCTGGAATATCTACCGAGGCTTTTCCGGAAGCATCCAGTTCCGCTTGCACGGACATCAGTGTATCGGGCAAAGAAAGTATCTGCGCATATGACTTCAGCACCTGCTGTCTGCCCACAGTCACTTCTACATTCACCTCCCGCAAAGGAAGTCCGTTGGCATCCGTTGCACTGATATCCATGCGGTTACTCTGCGGTGTATATTGCACATTCGAAGCCAGCTTCACCAACAACTTGTTTCCGTTCAGTTCGTAGTCTTCATATTTGAAATTGGTGGAGGCTACGATGCGTCCCCGCTTATCCCGAAGCTGTACAGTATATCTCTGATCGAGCTTCAGGTTCAATGAATCCGCCAACAGGAATTCTCCGGCGAAGCCTCCCGGATGGTAAGGGACGACGGACATTATCTTCTTATAGTCACGCCAGGAAGAACCGACACGCATCCACAATGAAAGTTCCTGTTTCAAAGGGCGTTTATGTTCGGAGAGAGCATAAGACTTGAAACGGACAGTTTCGCCCGGTCTGTATTTATTCTTGTCAGTAATCAGGTAACTATAAAACTCCGGTGCATCTTGCCGGTCATAATCATTTTTATACCAGGGTGGTACAAGGTGTTTCCTCAAATCGAATACCGCACGAAACTTATCCACTTCAACCGTCAAAATGTGCTGTTCTTTCTGGGACCAGTTATCGTCAGTATATGTCTGACTGTCTTCATCGTAATAAACAACCTTGCTGCCTACCCGCACTTTGGCATCTTTCCTGATTGTTCCCCCGGCATCAACCACCTGCAAGGTAAGTACACCATACTCCTTGAAAAGGAAAACATGAAAAGGAATCACCGGAGCATAACGGTAATGAACTTCGTTCCGCTCTACATCAGCCAGCAGAAAATGCCCTTTGACCGGAGGGTTGTTCCAAGTGTCCGTGAAACGGGCAAAAGGAGTCTGCTGTATTTTTTTCCACTGTTTCTGTCGGAGTTTGCCTTTGAGAAGTTTCAAGGCCTCTTTGTTGGTCAGTTCGAAAACGATCGTTTCGGAAGAGGCATCGTCCCAGAGCATCGGTTGTCCGAATGCTCCATTGGCAAAAAGCAGGACTCCCAATAACAACAGGCTCTTTAGCTGGCATAGCATTGTGTTCATGGTATTCGATAAATAGATAGATTGAGAACAAAAATAGAAAATAAAACTGTGAGTATGCTATAAATCACCCGATTATTCGCAATCTTATCCTCTGAAAAAAGTAAAAATAGTCCCCATACTTACCCAGGAAACCATTAACAAACGTATAAAGCGTGATACAAACACTTAATTGATGTTATAAAACATCTCTTTTTATTTGGATTATTTGCAAAGTTGACAGAAGTCCGTATCTTTGCAGTGTGTTTTTCATAGTATTAGATTTAAGGTTAACAAAGGTTGGAGCAAGGCGTTGCTCCTTTTTTTATGCCTGTATCTTTCGTACGTACAAAAAACAAGAGGTACACCCCCACGAAATGAAATATACCTCTATGCTTACTATCAATAAAAGAATTACATCAGTCTATCTTTCAAAACCTGCGGAAGTTCGGGCATCGCACCGCTCTGTGTGCAGACATAAGCAGAAACCTCGACAGCCAGTTTATGCGCTTCGGGCACCGGTTTTCCATTGAGAATGGAAGCACAGAAAGCAGCCGTAAAAGAATCGCCTGCACCCACTGTGTCGGCAACCGGTACTTTGGGCGTCTCCTGGAAAGAGACAACGCCCGGAGTGAACACATAGCTGCCATTGATTCCACAAGTGAGAATCAGCATCTTCAGGTTGTATTTTGCCAACAGAATCCAGCATTTATCCTGCAAATCGATACCGGGATAACCAAACATACGGCTGATAGTCACCAGTTCTTCGTCGTTTATCTTCAGGACGTTGCAGCGGCGGAACGATTCACGCAATACCTCTTTTGAGTAGAAATCCTGGCGGAGATTGATATCAAATATCTTGAGCTGTCCGTCTATATCGGGCATCGTATCCAGAAAGCGATTGATAGTGGCACGGCTCACGTCATTACGTTGAGCCAGCGAACCGAAGCAAACAGCACGTGTGCTCAAGGCCAGACGTTTCAGCTCATCCGTAAAGGGAATGTTGTCCCACGCCACACCCTCTTTGATTTCGTAACAAGGCACGCCCTCGTCATCGAGCGTCACCTGCACCGTACCGGTAGGATAATCTACTTGTTCGATCTGCATCTTCAACTTCTTCTCGTTGAATACTTTCAGAATTTCTTCTCCCAGTTCATCCCTGCCTACGGCACTCACTACACGACTGTCAAAACCAAACTGTGATACATGATAGGCAAAGTTTGCCGGAGCACCACCGATTTTCTTTCCTTCGGGCAACACATCCCAAAGTGCTTCGCCCATTCCTACAATTATATTATTCATGATATACTGGTTTTATTGTTTCCAAAGTTATAAAATTATTTTCTGATACGGAACGTATAATACAAGAGATAAAGCACGCCCACCGTCATTACGGCGATAGCACCATTCTGTCCCATGGAAGTATCCGAAGCCACTCCCATTGCCAACGGAAACACCGTCCCGCCGAAAAGTCCCATAATCATCAAGCCGGAAACTTCGTTTTTCTTACCCGGCAGATAAAGCAATGCCTGCGAGAAGATAACGGAAAACACATTGGAGTTGCCGAAACCAATCAAAGCGATGCAAGCATAGATAATTGCCTTTTCATGGAAGATAAACAAACCGATCATGGCAATCAACATCATCACCACACTAATGCCGAAGAAAGATTTCGGAGACATCTTACGCAAGATGAAAGAACCCAGAAAACAGCCCGCCGTACGGAAAATAAAATAAAGACTGGTTGCAAAAGCAGCATCATCCAATCCCATGCCGATGCGCTCCATCAGAATCTTCGGGGCGGTAGTGTTCGTACCTACGTCGATGCCGACATGACACATGATACCAATGAAACAAAGCAGGATATACGACTTGCCAAGCAGGGCGATGCATTGTCCGAAAGTAGACGGTTTGCCATCTTCTTTTTCCTCTTCAATCTGTGTGACATTGAGCAGAAGAATAGCGATGACAGCTACAATCATGTAAATAGGGAACAGGATGCGCCAGCCTAGATCGAAAGTCGGAATGGCCTGTGTCGCTCCCCACATGGCGATGTAAGGTGCCAGAAAAGAAGCAATGGCCTTCACAAACTGGCCGAAAGTCAGACTACTTGCCAAGCGGTCGCCACGCACGATATTGGAAAGTAACGGATTCAGAGAAGTCTGCATCAACGCATTTCCAATGCCCAGGAGAGAGAAGGAAATCAGCATCAGCATATAGCTGTCGCCGAAAATGGGCAGCAACAGAGAAGCGAAAGTCACAATCAAACTAAGCAATACTGTTTTCCTCTGACCGATACGGCTCATCAGCATGCCGGTGGGTACGGAGAAAATCAGGAACCAGAAGAATACCAGTGACGGAAAGATATTCGCCTGTGAGTCCGACAGACCAAGGTCTGCCTTTACGTAATTGGAGGCAATGCCTACCAGGTCAACGAATCCCATGGCGAAGAAGCAAAGCATCACCGGGATTAGTTTGGAGAGGGAAGAGTTTTTACTGTTTTCCATTGTTTTATCTTTTATATGATGAATTCTGTTTCCATAGGGCGGAGCACATAACCCTATGGCAATGTATGCATCAGTCCTTTATATAGTTGATGTATCTCCCGTTCCTTGTTACTTTAAAGCTACGGTCTTGTTGGGTTACCACGACCGTGACGAACTAACAGAACCGTGGCTTTGAAGAAAGTGTCTCCGCACTTTAGTAGAACTCTTCCACTAGGACAGACGTACTCTTCCATAAGGAAAGAAGTATTTACTCTAAAGAAACGAGAAAAGAGCGCATAGAGTAAGAAGAATGAGCTTATTTCTTCAACTTATAGATCACAAACGATTCTACTTTATACGCTCCTCCTTTACTGTAAAAGTCGATATGAGTGTAAGGTTCCGACGGGAATAACTGATTAGTCATCACAAAACGTCCGCCATCACCAAAGGCTTCCACACTGGATTTATCAACAAACAGACGGAGTTTCAATTCATCTTTTCCACTTTCAATGGCCGTCCAAGTCAACATTGGGAAGTTCTCATTGAAACCTACATCTCCGCTCTTGCGGCGGTCCATCGAGAATTTCTTTTCTTTCATGTCATATTGCATATCCACTTCTTCGCCTTTGTCATTATAGAGACGGAAGCCGATTACATCCGCATGTTGATTTTCGATAATCAGTTCTATTTCGTATGCACCCTCATTGCCGGCAATCATGTCTTTGATGGTACGTGTTCCGTTCACTTTGAACGAGCGTTTCTTGGAGATGTCACGCAGTTTCAGCAGTTCGGGAGAGGGAGCCGACTGAAGATAAGTTTCGCCATCTACGGTGAATAGGCTCAAATCGCGAGGAACAGAGTTCGGACTACGGTATTGAGAGGTAGGAACATCGTTTGCATATTGCCAATTGCTCATCCATGCGATAGCGATGCGACGGTTGTCGGGAGCATCGCTCCAAGTCACGGTAGCATAATGGTCTTTCCCCCAGTCCATCCATTTGGTTTTGGAGGGTGATTCGTTTACAAATTCTTTTCCGTTGAACGTTCCGACAAAGTATTGGGTGGCACTTCCTCCGAAAGGACCTCCGGGATTCAAATTACAAAGCAATACCCATTTCTTTTCGTTCGTGCCGTCTACTGGAAGTTCAAATAAATCAGGACATTCCCAAACACCGCCATGTGCACCTTGTCCTTCACCGAAACTACTTTCAAAGGCCCAGTCTTTCAGATTGGAAGAAGAGAAAATTTGCATTTCCTGTCCTACTGCCAACAACATAATCCAACGTTGAGTCTCTTTATGCCAGAATACTTTCGGATCGCGAAAATCACGGGCATCAGACGTCAATACCGGATTATTTTCATATTTTGTAAAAGAACGTCCATTATCTGTGCTATACGCAATGCTTTGTACTTGTCGGTCACTATTCTGCGTATAAATTGCAACAATAGCACCCGCACCGAATCCGGCAGTATTATCAGTATCTACTACGGCCGAACCGCTGAAAATTGTACCAAGCGCATCAGGAGTAATAGCATCGGGACGATGTTCCCAATTTATCAGGTCTTTACTGATTGCATGTCCCCAATGCATATTGCCCCATTTGGAGCCATAAGGGTTGTGCTGGTAGAAAAGGTGATATTCACCATCTTTATATACCATCCCATTGGGATCGTTCATCCATCCATAAAGAGGTGAGAAGTGATAAGTAGGACGGAACTTTTCACGATTGCCCGTATCGAACGTGTCGGACAATTTCATTTCTTTGCAGCAAACAGCGGAAAGTTTACCCCGTATCGGATCATTCGAACCTAATTTAAATTTCAATAATATGTTTTTACCTGCATAGTCCGAAAGATCCAGTGGAACAAAATAGTCCACTCTGTTCACTGCCAGGCGAACATCCGCAACGTTCACCTCTTTATTATTAACGATCATGCTGACACGTACATCAGGCATAACCTCCTCTACGGGTAAAAGCAAATAACGTTGATTTGTATTTATATGTACCAGGCAATGTCCTTCACCCAAATCTTTTATTAATAAAGAAGAAGTATCGGCTGAAGCATCCGAAAATGAGAAAATCATCATAAGCAGAATTGCCAAAAAGGTCTGTACTTGTTTAAACGAGAATAATACATTCATGTCAGATGGTATTAGAGTTAATTATTAATATTCATTGTCTTCTATTTGTTACCATGCAAAGATAGGCGTAACGGATAGTTACACCTATCACTTTTGTTTCAGAAGATAGAAAAAATGTTACCTACCTATTTCTTAGCGCTTAGATAATGCAATATATTCTTCGTCATGAGCACAATATTATCTTGATAAACGTTAAGATTACTATTCTGATTCCATTCATAAGCAGCGAGCCCAAGGGCTATACATGTACCTTGATATTCCGCTGTCGAAGCAAATTCCACCATTCCGGCACAACAATAATCCGTCACGTGTCCCCACGTTGCTAAAACGGTAGCATTGTTTTCTTCTTCAAATGCCTTTACTATATTCCCTGCATTGGGATAAAGACCGGGGAAACCATAAGAATTCAAGTCCCACATACAATTATGGTCTTCACGTCGTCCGGGACCGATCAGCGGGAACGTTTCATGAGAGAATTGGTCGGAAGTAACCATACCGGCAAACACTGGATGACTCCGATGATCATACTCCATTCCGATGTTGGCATTAATCGTCCAAACGTCCGCGCCATCTCCTCCTTCACCATCTGCAAATATCCCTGGAGCCCGTTCGGTACGCCCCAATGGTACAACCAACTGAGTCGCATGATTACTCAAGAACAGATTCCCTCCATTCTTATAATACGTAGTCAAGGCAGCGATCGCATCAGTAGACAAAGGTAACTTATCCCATCCGGCTCCAATGCCTACACGGTCTATATGCACCCAAATAACATCGTAAACAGAAAGATCTTCACTAGTCAACATGGCAGGAGTGACAACTTTACCATTCACAAACTGTTTCTTGAACCATGCATAAGAGGCTTTTTCATCATCATCTTCTATCTCTTCGGGACTATTATACGTTATCACATAAGCTGCATTTGTCAAATCAAGCCCGGACGGTTTCACCTTAATATTTTCTTCCGTTACTCCGCAATCTATCACTTCGGATAATTCGCTGATATAAAATACTTGATTACTGTTTTTATCTTCTATCGTACAATCTGCAAAACGATTATTTTCTCCTTCCGCAGCATTCACTGTAGTGGGATTTTCTATACCTTCACTCCAAGATACATTTATGGTGTTCGACGTGAAATGATTGTATTCACCTTTCACATGAATTACTCCATAGTCGGCTTCTTTGCCATTGAGTTGATTATCGCTCTGGTTTACCGTGAACAAGTTATCACTTAACAAGTTGTTTTGCCCGCTTAATTCAAAGAAAGTCATTTTGTTTCCGGTAAATTCATTATCCGAAATATTCACTCGGCTACAGCCAGTAAAGTTGGCACACCAATCGTCATTCGCCGTTAGTTTGTTGTGAGAGAAAATCAGATTGCTTTCTCCCGAAATACGTGCAGCCACACCGCCTTGCGATGAACCGAAAGCAGAATTGGTCACCATATTTTGTATACCACCATTCATTTCAATGCCATTCACAACATCGGTTGCATCTATCCGGGCTAATGTAATGGCATCACATCCTTGGAGTTTAACGCCCTGATACATATTTTCCATCTTAATATTGAAGAAATGCAGGCGGTCATTGTCATGCTCTACATAGATTCCGGTTCCTTGGTGGTCGGCTTTCCCCACAAGGGTAAGTCCGCTTACCTCCACCCCGCTAATACGATTTTTACGTCCGCCTATATCGGCAACAGGAGCCACATGCAATGCATATTCGGCATTTCCAAGTACCAAACGACTGCCTTTAGCGTCAGCAACAGGAACAACCGTTTCATCATTCACACCTTTCAGTGTTACGAAATTGCGTGTAAGCTGAATGGGACTATCCAGGCGAAAAGTCCCTTCGGGAATAAGTATCGTTCCTCCTTCGGGCGGGAGATCGGCTATAATAGCATTTATAAGATCTGCACAATCGGTAGATCCGTCAGTCGGAAGTCCGAATTGCGTTATATCTATTATCTTCTGACCTTTACATTCATCGCAAAGCGCATAGGTATCATCATTACTGCAAGATGTGCCCAACATCAGGAACAATCCGCTTATCAAGAATTTATTTATTTTCATGGTGTTACTATATTAATAATGGTATAGGATGAGGAAATTATTCTATTATGCTCACCTTATCAGATGATACACAATTAGAGACTTCAGTTTCTGTGTTCACCAAGAATACCCGATAGCTCTCCAAATTATCTATAAAGCAGTTCTTGAACACGTTGCCTGTTCCTTGAGTGGCATTTACAGCCACAGCATCAGCATAAGCCCATTCACATGACAAACTGTTGGACACAAACGTATTGTTGTTACCTTTTACGTTGATTATACCAAAATCCTCGCCATGGTCGAGCATTTGATTCTGAACTGCTCCTGTAAGCCAAAAGATGTTCTTATTTACCCGATTGTTATCGCCACTCAACACAAGAATACCATTATAGTAGCTTTTGAAATTATTACCTTCAATAACACTATTATTGCAATCATCAAGCACTAAATTTTCACGTCCATCAGGGTAGACCTGATTATTAAGGAATGACAGTTTGTTCACTCCCTGCGCTTTACAGGTTATGCCAGTGGGCTGTGCACCTAATTGGCAATTCTTTATAATCATATTCTCACCACCAATCAGTTCGATACTATTAGGAAGTTCACATACCCAGCAGTTGACTATCTGCATATTCTTTGCCTGTTCTATCTTGATGCCGGTATGCAGATTTATGCCAATAATATTAGAAAGTATTCCATTATCGCTCGTGCCTGTAAAATGTATACCGATGTTCTTGGCTTCCGTCCCACCCGACACCATCAGATTCATAATCTTTAACCCCTTCACGTCTGTTTCTACTTTTATAGCTGCTTCGGCATTGCGGGCAACCAGTTTGCTTCCACCACCAGGTCCCAGCAGATCGTTGATTCCATTCACGTCAATATTGCTGCGCATACCGGGATTTAATCCCTTAATCGTCACATTGTGCTTATTAATCACAATGGGAGCATCAAGTACAAAATCACCTTCGGGAATAACCACCACTCCCCCTTCGGAAGGTAAGGAGGCAATTGCACTATTAATGGCTTTCGAACAATCTGTCTTTCCATCACCAATAGCTCCGAATGTGGTAACATCACCTTCGATTTCAGTATGAGTGCCATAACATAACAAGTTATCATCACCGTCGCAAGCCGTGAACAAGCACAGACAGAAAGTGCTAATTAAATATCTCTTTAGTTTCATCATATCTATATTTAAGGAATTCATATTAGTTAAACTTACCATATCCAGGATTCTGCACATAATTACCTTCAGAGAAATTATATTGTGCATTAGGGATAGGCAAATATTCATCTCTGCCACGGACGAAGCGAGCACCACGATAATAAACACGTTTGTTTTGCTCCACGCCAATGTAACTGTTCATAGTTTCCGCAGCAACACCCCAACGTACTAGGTCGAAGAAACGATCCCCTTCCATAGCAAATTCCATGCGGCGTTCCCAACGTAGTGCTTTGCGGGCTAATTCTTGATTCCAGCCTTCAGAAGGGTATTCACCGATCAAGTAATTAGCTGCATTCTGGTCTGAATCCTTAAAGTCTTTTACATAAGGACTATTCTTGGCACGCAGACGAATACGGTTAATGATTTTGCGGGCTTCTTCCAGTCCGGAAGTTTCACCTATTTCTATCAGCGCTTCAGCCTTCCACAACAACACGTCGGCATAACGGATAATCTGCCAATTGAGATGGGAAGCCCCCCAAGGCCAACCTTGGAACATCTCGTCACTCTCCGGAGAAATATAGAAGCGTTTGGTACAGTTGAAACCATATTCGCCACTGTTACGCACCCAATTTGCTTTACAAGGCTCGACAGTATATGTTTTCCAAGTAATGCCCGGACGACCGGTTACGAAATCCAAACGAGGATCTACAGTTGCGTCAACATTAGTGAGTTCACTTCCTTCATATATTCCATAGTCATCGGCGTTGAAAGTATCAAACAAAGGCAATCCATAGGTATCTACCTTATAGGCATTGATTAAGTTTTGGCTGGGCAAGAAAAATCCGTCACCACCATAAGGACCTTTAGGGGCGTTGAGCAAATTACTCCAATTTATGTTCCCGGCACCATCGGTTTCATCATCCATCGAATATTGTACGGCAAACACAGACTCTACTCCATTCTCATATTCCAATTGATCGAGTTTCTGAAAATCATTCAAAAGATCATACGTCTTTCCTTGTGCACCCACTTTGTCGCAAAGAGTCACCACTTCAGCCAGCAACTGCTTGTCAATAGCAACCACTTGGTTATTGTCATCTTGTTGATAGGCCTGATAGAGTATGGCTTTAGCGGCATAGGCATAGGCTATGTTCTTTGTGATACGACCTACTTGAGATTGAGTATCAGGCAAATCGTCGGCAGCATCGAGAAATTCCTGTGCTATTTTACCCAAAAGTTCTTCACGGGTATACTGGTTGTTGGGGATGTACTTATAGTCATCATTTTCCACATTTTCATCAAAATAAGGCACTTGCTTGAAAAGGCGAACCAGTTCGAAGAAGAAGTGTGCACGAATCACCTTCATTTCAGCCTTACGACTTTTAAGTATTGACAAAGAGTTCTCGTCAAGCGTGTTCATTACCCTCAATGCGCTGTTACAGCGTTGTAAACAGCAATAGAGTTGAAACCATTTTTCGTCGGCATTACTCCATGTAGCATCTATTTTAAAGGTTTCAAGCAGCGTGCAAAAGTCACCGTCATTTACACCGCCACCGCCTTTATAAGCATTGTCCGAACGTACTTCGCCATACGTCCAATTCGTCATTGGTACCCAATGCATCTCACGATTGGGACCTTTCAATCCGGCGTAAGCCGAAGTTACCAGGAGTTCCACACCGTCAGCCGATGCCAACAAATCGTCATTGAGTGTACCCTGTGGTTTAATATCAAGAAAACGGCTCTCATTGCAACTTGCCAATAGTGCCATAACACCTGCTGCAAAGATATATTTCAATTTCATAATGTTCTGTATTTAGGATAAAAATTAAAAACCAAGTGATAGACCGAATGTATAAGTGCGAGGCTGAGGATATGGATAGCCCAGTCCTTCAGGGTCGGCACCCGTATAATTAGTCAGTGTGAAAACGTTCTGTGCTTGCAGATACACACGCAAATTGGAAAGACGTGCTTTTTTAATCCACTTATCCGGGAAAGTGTAGCCCAGCGTTAAAGTCTTCAGCTTCACGTAAGAACCATCTTCGATAAAGAAAGTAGAACTGCGTGTTTCTACATTATTGTCCACCACAGTCAGTGCAGGGATGTCACAATTATAAACTCCGGTTTGCTCATAATCATTCCAAGCATGCATTGCATCCATCAGACGTACAGAGTGATTACCTGTCCAGCCTTGGAATAGGTCGGTATAAAACTTAGAGTTATTCCATGCATCGCGAATCATACCATTGAAGAATGCGGAAAGATCAAACCCTTTGTAAGATGCACCGATATTTAAACCACCGATAAATTTAGGTTGATCGCTACCTTGCCAATCCATATCGGCAGTATTGATGACGTTGTCACCGTTAAGGTCTTTGTAGCGAATACGTCCCACACCGGGAGCTCCAATCTGTACATCATATTTGCTTAGATATTCATATACCTCTTGCTTTGTTTTGAATACACCATCGGCTTTATATGACATCCATGAGCCATAAGGTTGTCCCACAATAGTTTTGTCCACACCGTTACCACCTCCCCAGGTATATTTGATAACATCCGGAAGTTCGGTAATTTCATTCTTATAATAAGAAATGTTGAACGAAATGTCATACTTGAAATCCTTTATTTCATCCCGCCAAGTAAAGGTTGCTTCCACACCGCTATTATCCATACTGGCAGCATTATACCATTTATATCCACCTTCGCCAATCACACCTATATAAGGTTTTTGAATTAGCATACCAGTGGTCTTCTTTTGAAAATAGTCCAGAGTCAAGCCCAAACGGTTATCAAAGAAAGCGGCATCAATACCAAAGTTCAACTGCTTGGTCTCTTCCCACTTCAAGTCGTTGTTACCCGAACGATCTTTCTGTACACCGGGTACGACTGTTGCACCATCACCATTGAAGTTGTATGAACCATTGGACATGTTAGTGTAATAAAGGTTGTAAGTAGCATTGTTGTCAATCTGGTCATTACCATTAATTCCCCATGATGCACGTAATTTAAGGTCTGAAAGCCAGTTTTGCGTACGTTCCATAAATTTTTCGCGTGACATTCTCCAACCAGCTGATACAGAAGGAAAGATGGCTGAATTGTTCCCTTTACCAAAACGTGAAGAAGCATCACGACGCACCGTTCCTGATATGAGGTACTTATCATCGAACGCATAGTTCACCTTACCAAAGTAAGAAACCATAGCATAAGTAGAAGCATTGTTACCCACACTTTTTCCTTCAGTCACAGTGTCCAGATAGCGATAGTCAAGGTCTTCTATCACCAATCCGCGACCATACCCCTGCAAATGCTCACCATTTTCCTTCTTAGCTTCGGTTCCTATCACAGCACTGATATTATTCTTCCCGAAATCTATGCTATAATTAGCCGTGTTCGACCATACCCATTGTACACTATTATCCTGTCGTACGGTCAGTTCATTTACATCTACTTTCCGATCGGCTTCGCTCCATTTTGGGACAAAGGTTGAGTTGAAACCGGTAGTATAATTCAAGCCAAATTGGCTCTTCAATACCAGATTTTTAATAGGCTCTACTTCCAAATAAACATTACCAAAGATACGCCAGCTTTTGTGACGATTATTGGCTTCGTTGTCCGTCAAGCGAATGGGATTCGGTTTATCTCCCAATATATCCACATAACCACCGGCATACCCTCCGTTTTCATCGTACACAGGAATGGCCGGATGCTGCGCAATAACCAATTCTTCTATACCGGCAGGATTAAGATGTTCCAACCAATGGTTCACCGAGATGCTTTCCCCCACACGTACTTTACCATCCACAAAGCGGAAATTAGAAGCTAAACGCGAATTAAAGCGTTCGTAGTCTGTATTACGGCAAAGGCCATCTTGATTCATATAGTTTAAGGTAAGAGCCACATTACCATCCTTAAATCCTTTAGAGAGGGAAAGGTTATAATTCTGCATCAAAGCCGTACCAAATATCTCCTTTGCCCAATCAGTATTGCCCGACTTTATCTTCACTCCATTCTGGTCGAAATAATATTCTTGCAGTTGGGCTTTTTCTCCATTTCCATAGACAACACTGTTTGGATAAGTTCCAAAAGTATTTTTATAGGCCTGCCAATAAACATCGCCCCATTGGTAAGCGTCAAGCATATCAATACCACCGGCAAAAGTCTGGGCAGTGAGCGACATATCAAAACTTACCTTTACATCGCCTTCCTTAGCACGTTTTGTGGTAATGATAATGACCCCGTTAGCAGCCTGAGCACCATAGATCGCAGCAGACGCTGCATCTTTCAACACCTGAATGGATTCGACATCATTGGAAGAGATGATAGAAGCTACATTGTCATGCGTCTGAACACCATCTATCACATAAAGAGGGGAAGAATTGTTAATGGTAGTAATACCACGTAATTTAGTATCCGTGTTTCCACCGCCGGGTTTACCATCAGTTGTCACGTTCATACCGGCTACACGCCCCTGCAAACCTGACATCACATTACCGGTAGGTATGTCTGCCACCTCTTTCATCTTCACTACGGCTACCGAACCTGTCAGACTGGCTTTCTTTTCAGCCATATAACCTGTCACAACCACCTCATCAATCATCTTAGAATCTTCTTCCATCACTATCTTCAAGGAAGGTTTAGCGGCAATAATCACTTCCTTATATCCTATATAAGAAATAGCCAATGATGCATTTGCCGGTACACTAAGAGTAAAGTTTCCGTCTAAATCGGTAATAGTTCCAGTTGATTTAGAATCATTTTGCACTACGGAAGCACCAATAATCGGTTGCCCATCAGTCTTTGAAGTAACGTTTCCCTTCACCGTTATGTTTTGTCCCCAAAGGACTGACATGAAAGTAAACAGGAAACAAACGCTGCAAAGAAGTTTTTTGTTCTTCATAATACTAAGCATTAGTTTGATGTTATTAAATTAAAAGTACGAATTTTATCTTTATCGATAATGCAAATTACGGTTGATTTACGTCAATCGACTGAAAAAAATGTTTCAAAGGCTGTAACATTTGTTGCATAGAACGCTATTTTATAGGGTTTTATACATTATTTTTCTCATCACAAGAATTATGGAGAAGATATTCTCTTGTCAGTGGGAAAATATTACCTTTGCGTAATGATATAAGCTTTTAAAAAGTAGTTATAATTAAAACGATTAATAAAAAAAGTCAGTTACCGATTGTAACCAACTGAAAATTGAACGATATGAAAACAATCTCCAACGAACAACTTACCATTCAAGTATCTCCGCATGGAGCGGAACTTTGCAGCATCTTCGCCAATGGAAAAGAATATCTGTGGCAAGCGGATCCTGCTTTTTGGAAACGTCACTCTCCTGTCCTATTCCCTATTGTCGGAAGCGTATGGGAAAATGAATATCGCAATGAAGGGATTCCTTATACACTTACCCAACATGGATTTGCACGCGACATGGAATTTACGCTTGTTTCCGAAAAAGAAAATGAAGTACATTACCGCCTTATCAGCAATGAAGAGACTTTGCAAAAATATCCGTTTCCATTCTGTCTGGAAATAGGTTATCGCATTCAAGGAAAGCAAATTGAGGTGATATGGAAAGTAAAGAATACCGGCGACAAAGAAATGTATTTTCAGATTGGGGCACATCCTGCTTTCTACTGGCCGGAGTTTGATGCGAACAGTTTAGAAAGAGGGTTCTTCGGATTCGACAGGAAAGATGGCTTGAAGTATATTCTTATTTCTGAAAAGGGATGCGCTGATCCTTCTGTTGAGTATTCCTTAGAGTTGGCAGACGGATTGTTACCATTGGATACTCATACTTTTGATAAAGATGCTTTGATCTTGGAAAACGGCCAGGTTCGCAAAGTCACCTTATTTAATAAGGAGAAACGGGCTTATTTAAGTTTACACTTCAATGCTCCGGTAGTCGGCCTTTGGTCGCCACCTGCAAAGAATGCTCCTTTTGTCTGCATCGAGCCTTGGTATGGACGTTGCGACCGCGCACATTATACAGGGGAATATAAAGATAAAGACTGGATACAGCACCTGCAACCGGATGAGATATTCCAAGGGGGATATACAATTGAAATCGAAGAATAATCGACAATAGCCAACAAGACCCGGCAAATAAAAAGTAGCTGCCGGATTTCACATCTGACAGCTACCAACACCTAATTCTAATCTACAAAACCTAACTTATAAATCTAACCTATGAACCTTTAAGCAACTAATACCCATTGCTCTTACTGAATCTATGAAAATATCTATTGTGTAAACCTCTACCTTATATTATAAACCTAATCGATACGCATTGAATGAATCAACATTGAACGTTCCTCCTTTACTATAAAAACACATACGGTTGTATGGTTCCGATGGAAAAACCAGATTCGTCATTGCTATTTTTCCTCCATTCAGGAATATTTCTACAGAACACTTATCAATAAAGATATCCAAAGCGTATTTATTTTCTTTTTTTATCGGCGCCCAGGTAGCTAATGCGAAATCATCGATATAATTGATCGAAGTCGTCTTTCTACGGTCATGAGCTTCTATTTCATGAGGGACGCTATTCTTTCCGAAATCTACGATACCACTTTTCGTCCGGTCCATTACCAGTCTTTTTTCAGGAAGATTGAAATAGATATCTACCTTTTCACCTTTATCATTAAAGAGACTGAAGCCCATAATCTCCGCTTTGCCGGTAGTAATCTCCAATGCTAATTCATAAGCTCCGTTATTATCAGTCAGTAGAGAATCAATATGATAATCATTGGATACGGTGAAAGAAGGAATCTCCTTGTTTTCTTTCCGCAAAGTTTTCGTCTCTGCCACCGGAGCCGCCGAAAGATAAAGCTCACCGTCTTGTGTATAAAGTCCCAACTCACGCGGTAAAGCATTGGCACTACGGAATTGCTTTGTCGGAACAATATTGCAATATTGCCAGTTACTCATCCAAGGTATGGCAACCGTCCGATCACTTGTGTTCGAAAAACAGACCGTAGCATAATGATCCTTTCCCCAATCCAGCCATTTCGTGACATTTGGCTGATTGTCACAAATAAATTTCGTTCCGTCAAAGTTTCCTGTAAAGTACTGGGTTGCACTCCCTCCGAAATAGCATCCCGGATTCACGTTTACTATCAACGCCCATTTCTTACGATTTATCTCTCCATCTATCGGAAGTTCCACCATATCCGGACATTCAAACTGACAAGGTTGCACTCCGTACCCTTCTCCGAAACTGCTCATATAATTCCAGTCTTTCAGATTCTTCGAGTCATAAAAACGCATTTCCTTATCGGCAGAAACAATCATAACCCACTTATCTTCCGGTTCATACCGGAAAACTTTCGGATCGCGGAAATCTTTCAAACCGTCAGAAGGACAAAGGATGGGATTCTTCTCGTATTTCGTAAATGTCCGTCCGTTATCTTTGCTAAAAGCAAGACATTGGTTCTGCCCGTTTTTGTCACTAGCAGAAGTATAAAAAGCCAGAATACTCCCCGCTCCATAGCCAGCCACATTCTCCTTATCAACAACAGAACTGCCGGAAAAGATATGTCCCAATGTATCACAGGCAATAGCCGGAGGTAAGTGTTCCCAATGCACAAGATCTCTGCTGACGGAATGTCCCCAATGCATATTTCCCCATTTGGAACCGTAAGGGTTGTATTGAAAGTACAAATGATATTCTCCATCTTTATAGACCAACCCGTTGGCATCATTCATCCAACCATACAGAGGAGTATGGTGATAAACTGGACGAAACTTATCTGTATTGGCTGTATCAAATGTATCAGATAGTTTGATTTCTTTCCAGCAAAGTGCATCCTTTGATTTATTACGCACACGTACGGTAGCAGTCTTTGCTCCGGCAGGTAAGGCAAGCGGAACAAAATAGTCCACTTTTGTCTGTGCCAGACGAATATCCATATCGGTATCTGTAGCCTCTCCTGTATCCAGAAGAACCTGACTTTCCATTGCTTCCTCTTCTATAGGAAGCAATATATAATTAGCCGGATAGGTGATGTGAATGACAGTCAGGCTATCACCTTTCTGTTCCAAAGTCAACTTGCTTTTAGTTGTATGGCAATAAGTCAGTCCGTAAGAGACTGCTAATGCAAGTGCCGCACCTTTACATAGTTTTATCCAAGGGGTTGTTTTCATGGCAACAAAGTATTCCTGATTTACACAAGCTTTTAATCAAAATAGATGAAGGCAAAGATAGGGGGTATATTCACCTTCGTCTATAAACTTTGTTTCAAAGGGTATCAATTTTGATACATCACCTTACTATTTTTCTACCAGAATTCAAAACAATCAATATTCATAGGACCGAGTATATGAATTTTCATCATATGAATACCGACTGATAATTGTATGTTTGATACTATAAAATCATCATAAACAGTCCAGTTCCCTGTAGTTGTGACAATGGTCCAACTGTATCCCTCCATCAAAAGAAAGGGCGAACTTTCCATCTTCTTCCACTGTCGTACAAACTTTGACTATAGGGATTCTTATCAATCACCTGAAAAATAAGCTGTCAAGCGTAAAACAAAATCATCCTTATTCATAATATTATCCAAGCCTACAAAAGATGATTAAAAGTCTTTTTTCTCCTTTACTTAAAGGAAAAACAAATATTTTTATGCAATTAATCACTTTTTAATCCCAGATTAAGCCATTTCATTCCTCCTTTTTAATACTTTTCCTTTTACTTTGCCGTTAACTAATAATATCAGAAAAACTATTAATGTACAAATATGAAAAAAAATCTAATCCTATTGTGCAGTTTGCTGGCAAGTTTTACCTTACAGCCCGTACAGACAAATGCACAAACGGCGACTAACAGTCAAAAATTACTCTATCCCTATCCTTTCGCTCCCAGTGAAGGTCTGGTGAATAAAACCGAGAAAGAGCATCGCCAAGAAATTTGTTTAAATGGCTATTGGGATTTCCAACCCATTGCTTTACCGAAAGACTATAAACAAGGTAAAGGAGCAGCTCCCGAATTACCACTCCCGAAAGATGGTAGTAACTGGAGTAAGACACGCATCAAAATACCTTCTCCATGGAATATCAACGCTTTTGGTTATCGTGATCTCGAAGGTCCCGACCACCGTAACTATCCGTCTTATCCGAAAGAATGGGAACAAGTGAAAATGGCATGGATGAAAAAAAATATAACAATTCCTTCCAACTGGACAGGCCGGCAAATCAAACTTTACTTTGAAGCCGTCGCAGGATATTCAGAAGTCTATGTCAATAAGGAAAAAATAGGTGAAAATTTCGATTTATTTCTGCCATTTAGCTTCGACATCACGGATAAAGTCACTCCCGGTGAAACAATAGAGGTGCTTGTAGGCGTGCGCAGCCAATCCTTATTTGAAGATAATTCAACTATCGGCCGCCGTATTATCCCAGGAGGCTCTATGTGGGGATATCACATCAACGGTATCTGGCAAGATGTATATCTGTTAGCTTTACCCCAAATACATATAGAAGATGTATATGTGAAACCATTGGTTGCCAAGAATACATTAGAAATCGAAGTAACCATACAAAACAAAACCAACCGGAAAGCTGACATACAACTGCAAGGCAATGTCAGAGAATGGATAAATTACGCCGGAACGGACATAAACTCCGCTCCCGTTCCCGCATGGACACTGGGTACGGAAGCATTACAGGTCGCACCACGCAAAGTTTCAATTGCAGCTAATGCATCACAGATAATAACACTGCAAGTACCTGTCAATGAGAATATACTACAATATTGGACTCCCGAACAACCGAATCTGTATGCCTTGTTACTTTCTATCAAGGACAAGAAACAAACTATCGACACGAAATACGAACGTTTTGGTTGGCGTGAATGGACATTACAGGGAACCACACAATACCTCAATGGCAAACCTTATGCTCTACACGGAGACTCCTGGCACTTCATGGGTATCCCGCAAATGACACGCCGCTACGCATGGGCATGGTTTACCGCTATTAAAGGCATGAACGGCAACGCAGTTCGTCCGCACGCACAGGTTTATCCTCGTTTTTATATGGATATGGCGGATGAAATGGGAATCTGCGTACTGAATGAGACCGCTAACTGGGCTAGCGACGGCGGTCCGAAACTAGATTCAGATCACTTCTGGGAAGCATCGAAAGAACATTTAAAGCGTTTCGTCCTGCGTGACCGCAATCATGCATCCGTTTTCGGTTGGAGTATCAGCAATGAAAATAAACCTGTTATCCTGCATGTATATAACCGTCCCGAATTAATCCCCGCCCAACAAAAAGCATGGAAAGAATGGCGTGACATTGTACGTCTGTACGACCCTACCCGTCCTTGGATTTCATCTGACGGCGAAGACGACGGTAATGGTATATTACCCGTGACCGTAGGACATTACGGAGACATCAACTCCATGAAAAACTGGATTAATATCGGAAAGCCTTGGGGAATCGGTGAACACAGTATGGCATATTACGGCACACCTGAGCAAGTATCCAAATATAACGGAGAACGTGCCTACGAATCACAAGAAGGACGTATGGAAGGGTTAGCTAACGAATGTTACAACCTAATAGCCAACCAACGCCGGATGGGGGCTTCATACAGTACGGTTTTCAATATGGCATGGTATGCGCTAAAACCACTCCCACTCGGTAAAAAAGACATTACCAAAGCACCTGATGTTAGAGAAGATGGTGTATTTTTCGGTGAGTACAAAGAGGGGATTCCGGGTGTACAACCAGAACGTGTGGGACCTTATTGCACTACATTCAATCCTGGCTATGATCCCACCTTGCCACTCTATCAAGAATGGCCGATGTATAGTGCCTTACGTGCTGCCAATGCTCCGGGCGCACCAGCATGGTCTCCTTATGCCATCATCGACAAAGAGCAATATAAAGCTCACAAAACTACCAATCCGGACAAAAATTATAAGGAGGTAGTATTTATCGGCAATCCAGAAAGCAAAGTAAAACACCTGTTAAATGCACAAGGAGTAGCATTCGCTTCTAAAATCACCACTCCCTCCTCACTGCTTTACATCATAGATGGCAGCCAAGTGTTAGATGACACTACCCAAAAGGAAATACAGAAACAACTCGCCAAAGGTGCAGATTTATGGATTTGGGGAATTACACCGGAAACAGTAGGCAGATACAATGATATTCTACCACTTCCTGTCGCACTGGAACCACTGAAACGTTCCTCTTTCCTACCTGTGCAGAAAGCATGGATGCAAGGACTTAACAATTCTGATTTCTATTTCTGCGAACTTCAAAAAGCGGATGCTTCCAATTATTCATTAAAAGGCACATTCGTAGAAGAAGGGGATATCTTGTTGAACGCTTGTAAGACTGACTGGCGCAAATGGAACAAGCGTCCGGAGGAAATCAAAACTGCCGGAACAATCCGCAGTGAATACGAATGTACGTCCACTACTCCGGTATTTGTTAAATACCAGCAAGGTGCTTCCTCCTTTTATTTAAGTACATTGACCGAATTCGCCAATTCAGAAAAAGGATACAACACATTAAGTATGATCTTAAAAAATGCAGGAATAAGCTATCAGAAGCCAGAAACCAATATTAATGAAGTATTCTTCCTGCGTGATGAACAGATAAACTTCCCCGTAGCAACCAAAGAAAAATTCGTAAAGAAAGATAACGGATGGACACTGGAATTCTACGTATTCAGCCCGCGCCCTCTGGATGACCTGCTGATAGAGCCTAATATGCCAAAACTCTCTCTGATGTTAAAAGCAAAAACTCGTGAATTATTCATTAATGACACCCCCTATACAAGCATATCTCACGACGGACGTAACGAGGTAATCTATAAAGAAATCCCTCTATTGCAAGGATGGAATAAACTGGTTATTAAAATAGGAGACGGAGACCGGAATGATTTCAGCGGTTTCTTTAAATGCGATAACAAGAAGGATTTTCTTCCGACTTTGAAAGCTGCCTTCACAAACCCGGAAGCCAGATAAAATGAAGATAAAAGAGGATTAAAAACGATTAAAAATAAAAGTACCATGAGAATCTTACATTTCTTTGCTACAATCACAGTTGCTGCAATGTTAAGCGGATGTAATAGAGAGCAATCACAAACCACTAACCGGACACCGGTCGACTATGTCAATCCATACATAGGGAATATCAGCCATCTGCTAGTTCCCACGTTTCCGACCATTCAATTACCAAACAGTATGCTTCGTGTCTATCCCGAACGTGCGGATTATACCACCGAATTGTTAAACGGGCTGCCGTTGATTGTCACCAATCACCGGGAACGTTCCGCGTTCAACCTTAGTCCTTATCAGGGAAAAGAGCTTCGTCCGATCATAACCTACAACTACGATAACGAACATATCACGCCTTACTCGTATCAAGTAGACCTGAACGACAACAGCATGAAAGCAGAATATGCCCTTTCCCATCAGTCGGCTCTCTACCGGATCACATTTGAGGCAGACAAACCTGCCTATATCATTATAAACTCCCGTAATGGTTCGATTCATGTAGGCGAAAACTTTATCAGCGGCCATCAGCAATTAAGTGCCAACACCAATGTGTACGTATATATCGAACCACAGGAAAAACCGGTAAGCACTGGCATCTTAAAAGACGGAGTCATCGAAGCCAGCAAAGACAATGCGGAAGGCATCAATGCTTGTGCAGCATGGCGTTTTGCCGATGGTACAACAACAGTCAGTCTTCGTTACGGCATATCTTTCATCAGTGAAGAACAAGCAGAAAAGAATATGCGTAATGAACTGAAAGACTACAATATAAAAAACCTGGCAAAAGCAGGACGCCAAATCTGGAACGAAACTCTAGGACGTATCAAAGTGGAAGGAGGAACAGAAGATGACAAGACTGTATTATACTCTTCATTCTACCGTACTTTCGAGCGCCCTATCTGCATGAGTGAAGCCGGTGGCCGTTACTTTAGTGCTTTTGACGGCAAGGTACATGATGACAACGGTACGCCTTTCTATAACGATGACTGGATTTGGGACACATACCGTGCGGCACATCCACTTCGTATATTGATCGACACCAAAAAAGAAGAAGACATCATTGCTTCTTTCCTGTTAATGGCGGAACAGATGGGAACAATGTGGATGCCTACCTTCCCTGAAGTTACAGGTGACTCACGCCGCATGAACTCCAATCATGCCGTTGCCACCATAGCCGACGCTCTGGCTAAAGGACTGAACATAAATGCGGTGAAAGCCTATGAAGCGTGCCGGAAAGGAATGGAAGAAAAAACTCTTGCGCCCTGGTCGGGAGCCGCTGCCGGATGGTTGGACAACTTCTACCGCGAAAACGGATATATCCCCGCCCTTCGCCCGGATGAAAAGGAAACAGATCCGAATGTACACCCTTTCGAAAAGCGTCAACCTGTCGCTGTCACATTAGGAACCAGCTACGACCAATGGTGTCTTTCTCGTATCGCAGAATTATTGGGTAAGAAAGACGAAGCCGCCCACTATCTGCAATGCTCTTACAACTATCGGAATATCTTCAATAAAGAGACCGGTTTCTTCCACCCGAAAGATAAGGAAGGCAAGTGGATTACACCGTTCGATTACCGTTATTCCGGTGGTATGGGCGCCCGCGAATATTATGGAGAGAACAATGGTTGGGTTTACCGTTGGGATGTACCTCACAATGTGGCCGACCTCATCAACCTAATGGGAGGAAAAGAGCAGTTCATCTCCAATCTCGACCGTACTTTCAGTGAACCGCTGGGACGCAGTAAATATGAATTCTATTCAAAACTACCTGACCACACGGGTAATGTCGGGCAGTTTTCTATGGCAAATGAGCCATCATTACACATACCTTATCTCTACAATTATGCAGGTCAACCCTGGAAAACGCAGAAGCGTATCCGTCAGATGCTGAAAACATGGTTCCGTAATGACCTCATGGGAATACCTGGGGACGAAGATGGCGGAGGTATGACTTCATTTGTTGTTTTCTCTTCATTGGGTTTTTATCCTGTCACTCCGGGCTTACCAATCTACAATATCGGAAGTCCACTTTTCACAAATACAAAAATAATACTCAGCAACGGTTCCGTATTTGAAATCGAAGCCCAGAATGCTTCCGACGAAAATAAGTACATCCAATCGGCTACACTGAACGGTCAAAAATGGGAAAAACCCTGGTTCAGCCATGACGATTTGAAAAACGGAGGTAAATTAGTACTGACAATGGGCAATAAACCTAATAAAGCATGGGGCAGCGAAGACAATGCCGTTCCTCCTTCAGCAGAAGCCAAATAAGTACTGCCCGATTTATATGAAGATGTCGCAAAATAGAATTTTCATTTCCTACATTCTATTTTGGGACATCTTCATATTTCATTAAACGTATGATCGTAATAACAAACGGTAGTTTGAAAGTATTGCCTTATAAATAAATTCTGATTCTTGGGGATATCATACAGTTTTTTGTATTTTTGCACTATAAATGTGCGACAAGAAGTCGTACAAGTAATTGTTCAGCATAATGTCTGAACCTGTTGTTCCGTCAACAGTAGCCTAAAGAGGCGTGCTTTACGAGTAATTGTTTGGTGCGAAGCCCTCTTGACAATATGGTTCTATGCAGAAATATCCAATGTATAGGCTGTTAGGCTGACCGATATGAGTAACGTATGTGAACCGCTGCACCATCGTAACAAAAGAATAGCTTACGGATATTTACAAGCTATAGCCAAAATGGCGGGCAGTCAGGATAGTTCTCTCTTTTTCAGGACTACACGGATGCAGCACTGCCGGTGGATGGGCGGACTTTAAGTCGGTCGTAAGTTACTTGTACGGAACTTGGTAAGCCCGTATCTCTCCTGTCCTTTATCGGGCAGGTAAGCCAATCGCAAGAGAAGCCGAATGATGTGCGGGTAAAGGATTGCGGAGAAAGCGAACGCTTCCGTGTAATGCGGAAGATAGAGGTTTAAACGTCACCTCATGCGAAAGCAGGCAGACTTCCGCAGGGTAATTCTTTGTGAAACGATTGTAGAACTTTAACGAAATGAAGAAACAGCAAAGGAGCAAGGCGAAAGCCGAGTGTGCATCTTCAGCCGAGCGTAACACAACATGGAAAAGCATTGACTTCTCCAAATGTGAACGAAAGGTCAGAAAGCTGCAAGTCCGAATAGCAAAGGCTCATAAAGAAAAGAGGTACAACAAGGTTAAAGCCTTGCAGCACCTGCTTGTCACTTCGTTCGAAGCCAAGGCATTGGCAGTAAGGAAAGTGACCTCCAATAAAGGTAAACGCACGGCAGGGGTTGACCACATAAAGTGGGATACCGATGCCAATAAAATAGAAGCTATACGTTCTTTGACACGGAGAGGATATAAAGCCCTCCCATTGAAAAGAGTTAACATACCTAAGGCAAACGGCAAGACAAGACCGTTGGGAATACCGACCATGAAAGACAGAGCCATGCAGGCACTGTATCTTATGGCATTGGAACCCATAACGGAAAGTGAAGCGGATGCAAACTCTTACGGATTCAGAAAGTTCAGAAGTACGGCAGATGCGATAGATGCGCTTCACAGATGGCTAAGCAGGGATTGCTCTCCCGAATGGATATTGGAGGGAGACATAAAAGGCTGCTTCGACCATATCAGCCATGAATGGCTTCTCGATAACGTACGAATCGACAGGCAGATATTAAGAAAATGGCTGAAAAGTGGAGTTGTATTCAACAGACTGCTTCAACCGACTATTGAAGGGACACCACAGGGCGGCATTATTTCACCGACACTTGCAAATGCAACTCTTGACGGCATGGAAAGGATGCTCAAAGAGAAGTACAAGGCAAGTTATGTCAATGGAAAACTTTACTGCCCCAAAGTCAATCTCGTAAGATATGCGGATGACTTCATTGTCACTGCTGACAAAAGGAAAACGTTACTTGAAATAAAGGAAATGTTGACAGTTTTTCTAAAGGAAAGAGGACTTACCCTATCCGATGAGAAGACACTGATAACACATATCAGTGACGGATTTGACTTTTTAGGTTTCAATGTCCGGAAGTACAACGGCACATTGTTAATAAAGCCGTCAAAGAAAAGTCAGAAACGTTTCACTGACAAGCTGCATGAGGTTGTGCTGACCAAAGGTAAGGCATCATCCCAGCAGGAGCTGATAGAGAAACTCAATCCTATAATAAAGGGATGGGGTAACTACTACAGCCATGTGGTATCAAAGGAGGTGTTCTGCCGATGTGACCATATCTTAATAAATCAACTTAAAAGATGGTCATATCGCAGACATACCGACAAGTCAAGGAAATGGATAAGGAAGAAGTATTTTATCCGAAAAGGTGGCAGAAATTGGATTTTCGGTTTTGAATATGTATGTGGAGAAATAAAGGATAAGTTCACATTACAGCAACTGACAGAAATTCCAATCAAGCGACACACAAAGATAAGATGCGAGGCCAATCCGTTCGACCCATCATGGGACGAATACTTCGAAAGGCGGAAACTCAAAAGTGCCCGTCAACGTGCGTGAAGAAAACTTTATCGGAAACAAGTCATCGCAAGATGATTATGAGCCGATTTAATTTTATGAGAATTAAATTTAGAATTATCGGAGCTGTATGCGGTGAAAGTCGCACGTACAGTTCTTAATGGGGAAAGCGGCAGCAATGCCGCCGACCTACATAACAAAGTACTATGAAATATCAACTACAAATTTTGCTCTTCGTCCTGCTTTGCATGGTAGGTAAAGTGGACGCATCTTCTTTGTATGATTATGGACTTTCTCTCAAATCCCATGCAGTAGCTGGAATTGAGAGAACAACCTTGTACTTGGATGATAACCAACCTTTCTCTATAAAAAACGATTTCACGATTTCTTTTCAAATGTATGTACGTGTCAATGAGCATGACTTCGGCTCTATTCTCCATCTGCATACAAACACCAATCAATATATCCGTTTTTCATTTGTCGCAGGTGAAGAAAGACATTTTCCAGCGTTGGTTCTCAATGAAGGCATCGTCAACATTAACAGCCCCATAGAACGAGAAAAATGGCTGGATGTTTCTTTGCACTTGCGTTTGAAGGATAATGTCATAGAAATAGATTACGATAACAAGAAAATATCAGCTATGGCTCCCTTACAAGGAGTGAAAAGTGTTACCGCTTTATTCGGACAAATGCAAAACTATCTGGCAGATGTAGCTCCAATAAATCTTAGAAATATAACCATCATACAAGATGGAAAACAGATACGTGAATGGAAGTTGTGGAAGCATAATGATAATGTCTGTTATGATGAAATAGAAAGAGCTGTGGCACGTGCTGTCCATCCCTTATGGTTAATAGACAATCATATCGAATGGAAACTTGTTCATCAGGCTAAAATTCCGGGAAAACTGAACGTGGCCTTCAATGCCCGTGAGGCCTTATTTTATTTAGTCAAATCCCAATCAATCGAAATCTTAGACGAGAATGGAGTTTTGCAGAACGAAGTGATAGTGCGTGGAGGCTATCCGGCTGTAGAATTCCCCAATCATCTCTTATATGATACTTTAAGCAATAAGCTTGTGTCTTATTATCCCAAGAAAGGCATAATTTCCAGTTTCTCATTTGACACAGAAAAATGGAGTAATGAGATACGCAACACAGAAGAAGCCACCAATTATAATCATGCCAAAACTTTTAATCCGGCAGACTCTTGTTTCTACTTTTTCGGAGGTTATGGTTTCTACCAATACCGCAACGATCTTTACCGGATGAAATCCGGTACTAACAAAGTGGAACAAATAGAATACGAACGTCCCCTCTACCCCCGTTATTCGGCAGCTATGGCTCTAGTGGGCGATGAATTATATATCTTCGGCGGTAGAGGAAACAAGTATGGCAAACAAGAGTTGAGTAGCCATTATTATTGGGGATTATGCTCCATCAATCTAAAAAATAAGCAGTCACGTATAGTCTGGCAACAAAATAATCCCAAAGAAGATGGTACGATAATGGCCTCTTCCATGTATTTCGAGCCATCGGATAGTTCCTTTTATGCTGTTTCGACAAATAAAGGAGGTGTGTTATGGAAGATTTCAATGAAAGATTCCGTCTATACGGAAGTTTCCAAGCCCATTTATAACGAATCAACTTATCAGGATTGTGACTTCAGCCTTTATACTTCTCCGTCACATGGAAAGTTATTCTTAGTATTAGATAAAATACTAAGTAACCACACACATGATGTGGCTATTTACGCCATCAATATGCCTCTCGTAAATGAAATGGATATCCGGCAGTCAACAGTTGAAGAAAGCGCTAACAGCCGATGGCATTTCTATACCGCCGGAGTCTTACTGCTACTTGCATTGGTCGGTTTAGTATTCTACCGTTTCAAATACAGCAGTAAAAAGAAAAAAGCATCTGCAGCCGGGAGGATTATAGAAGAAACTCCCACTGCAACAACTGAAGACAGCCTCAAACAACCAGGAATGTCTGAATCCAGAATCATACCGAAAAAAGAAAGAATACAAGACACGGAATCCGTTTTCACAAAAACGATCAATTATTATGACCGTAGCCGTGCATCTATTTCTTTGTTGGGCTGTTTCAATGTACGCGATAAAAATGGAAATGACATCACATCCAATTTTACCCCCCGTCTGAAACACTTGCTTATTCTGCTGATACTTTATACAGAAAAAAATGCCCAAGGCATCCTAACTTCCAAAACAACGGAAATACTATGGCCGGAAAAAGAAGAAACAGCCGCCCGCAATAACCGTAATGTAAATCTGCGCAAGCTACGGGTATTGTTGGAAAGTATCGGAGATATGGAAGTAATGATAGAAAACAATTTCTTGCGTATAAAATGGGGAACAAATGTTTTTTGCGATTACCACACATTACTTGCATGTACCAAACAATTCGAACAAGTGAAAAGTGAAGAATTGCTCAATAGAATTTTAGAGTTATTGCTATATGGTCCTTTATTACCCAATACCATTGTTGATTGGCTGGACGATTTTAAAGATGCCTATTCCAGTCATTCTATTGACTTATTAAAAAATTTGCTGGATATTGAAATCAGCCGGAATCATCAGGATATGATTATCCGCCTTGCCGACATCATGTTCCTGCATGACCCGCTCAATGAGGAGGCTCTGGCTGCTAAATGTACAGTACTGGCCGCACAAGGGAAAAAAGGTATAGCTCGAAACCTATATGATCGTTTCTGCAAAGAATATCACGACTCGATGGGTGAAAGCTACAAAATCCCATTTGCCGACTTATAAGTCCGGCCGACAATTGCTTCTTAATTAATTATTCTATAAAACAAACCTCCCCCTCTCCTTAAACCACCGATACATATCAAGATGGAGGAAAGAGGGGGAGATTCTATACTTTCTTTATTACAAACGCGAATAATTCCAGTAATATTTTATAGCCCGTTACATTGTTTTCATCCAATACCAAGAAAAACAGCACCTATTTGTGAATGATTATAAGAAAAAAAAGACTTAATTCACATTTAATTGTTTTTTAATTCCCAATTAATCGCGAACACCCCTCTTTTTTATCGTCTTATAGTTCTTTTGCTGAAAATTAATCTTAAAAAATATAATATTATTATGAAAGAAGAAAGAACACCTTAATCTGATTCGAATGACGAACCTTAAAACGAATTCAGGCTCTCTCATCCGATTAATTCTTAATTTAGTGATTATTCATAAATAAATTCATGAAAAACATGAAACAACGATTTTCTCAGTACATGAGATGCTATGAAAGAAGTCTCATTTTTATTTTAATGCTGTTCAGCGTTTCGGTAGTGCAAGCACAAAACCGGACAGTAAAAGGAACAGTGACCGACACACAAGGTGAGCCTATTATCGGTGCCAATGTAGTGATAGTGGGCGGAACAAAAGGTGTAATAACCGATCTTGATGGCAAGTATTCTATTCAAGTTCCTGAAAACGGTGCTGTATTGAAATTCTCCTATATTGGTTTTAAAACCAAATCATTCAATATAGTAAAAGGAAAGAATGTATTGAATGTGACGTTGGATGAAGATGCTGTAATGTTGGAACAGACAGTAGTAACAGCTATGGACTTACGTCGCGATGAAAAATCTCTGTCTACCGCCTTCCAGAAAATGGACATAGAAGGCATGACCGAAAACCGGGATGCCGGATTTGTAAATATGCTGGCTGGTAAAGTAGCTGGTCTGCAAGTGATATCAAATGGTGCTGCCGGTTCAGCCACAGTACGTATCCGTGGTGCCAATTCCATTTCCGGCAACAACCAACCACTCTACGTAATCGACGGTGTACCTATTATAAATGATGTGACTGGTGGTGAAATCGATTACGGTAACCCTGCTAACAGTATCAATCCCGACGACATTGAAAATATCGTAGTTTTGAAAGGGGCCAACGCATCCGCACTCTACGGTTCGGATGCCGCTAATGGTGCTATATTGATTACGACCAAAAAAGCCGGTCAAAAAAGTGGTCTGGGGATTACGTACTCTACAAATGTACAATTCACAGAATTTTCACAATACCCTATCTATCAGAATATCTATGGCGGTGGGCACATCAACCGTTTTGAAAATAACAAAGCCAACTCATTCAATGGTGACGTAAAGGTTCCTTATGATCCAAATATGCCTTATGGCATCCAACGAATGGAAGGTTATGATAATTCCCGTTCATGGGGTATGCCTATGTTAGGCTTTCAGGTAGTAGGACGCAACGGAGAACTCAAAGCCTATGTTCCTACTCCGGAAAATACAACCTCTATGTACCAGACTGCTTACTCCTGGACAAACAGTGTTTCTATAGAACGGGCCACCGAACATGTCTCTACCCGTATCGGCTTTACCAACCTGCGAAGCGACGACGTACTGGAAGGGTTGAACAAACTTACCCGTAACGCATTCAATGTACGTTCCAATGTGAAGTTGACAAAGTCATTGGATGTCGATCTGAATGGACGCTATACACATGAGCATGTCAACAACCGCTCTTACCGTAACAATTCAGACCGTAACCCTATCTATACACTGATGGATATGCCCCGTGACCTTTCCATACAGGAAATGTATCCTTGGAAAGATGAAAACGGAAAACCGACCGCCCTTCAATTTAAAAGTCCGGTATGGATGCTGAACGAGCTTTCCAACCAAGACAAGAAAGAATGGTTACTGGCCGATGTAACAGTAAACTACAAACTGACCAAAGATCTGAAGCTGCGTTTGAAGGCCGCTCTCGACCTGAATATGAAAGAGGGGTATGAATTCCGCAATATGTACACTCCGGGGGATGCCGACGGATTTTACAAAGAGTTCACAGAGAAAGCTCGTAACTATACTTATGAGGCTATGCTTTCTTACAACAAGACCTGGAAAGACTTCAATATATCCGCCAGCGTGGGTGCCAATTCGCAGGATTTCCTGTTTAAGAAACAAAACTCGGAAGTCGGAACATTGGCTACCTCCGACTTTATTTCTCTTACCAATAATGGCGCCACTATCAAATCATGGCCGGAATATAATGCAAAGAAAAAGCAAGCAATCTATGGAACAGTCAGTGTAGGTTATAAAGATTTCATTTATCTGGATGTTACCGGACGTAACGACTGGTCATCTGCCTTACCTTCTGACAACCGTTCTTATTTCTATTCCTCCTACGGCGTCAGTTTCGTACTGACGGAGTTGGTAAAAAAGCATTCCAAAAGATTGGCTATCGTATGCCAAGTTCCGTGGTTCTTATGCCAAAGTAGGTAATGATACCGGTTTCGACCAGTTGCTAAATGGATTCAGTTATAACACTTCTTATCTGGGGGACATGGCGTGGTTCGAAAGTGAAAACAAACGGAAAACCAACACATTGAAACCGGAAAGTACCACTTCATTCGAAACGGGATTAGATCTGCGCTTCCTGCAAGACCGCGCTTCCTTTAGTTTCACTTATTATAATAAGAATACCAAAAACCAAATTTTGACTTCCACCATCAACGGTGTAAGCGGATATGGAGAAGCCTTGTTCAATGCCGGTGAAGTAAAGAACTGGGGATATGAAGTGACATTGGGAGTCGTTCCTTTTAGAAATAAAGATTGGGAATGGAAAGTAGACATCAACTGGGCGAAAAACAACTCAGAAGTAGTTTCACTGGCAAACGGAATGGACTACATGACACTGACTACCGTTCAAAACAGTGTAGAATTACGTATCGTGAAAGGTGAGCCGTTGGTAAGTCTTTATTGCCGTGAGCCATGGAAAACCAATGATGAAGGACAAGTATTGGTGGGAGCCAACGGTCGTCCCCTGTCAGGTGAAGCCAAATTCCTCGCCAGCGTAGAACCGAAATGGACGGGTAGTATCCGTACTTCTCTCCGTTGGAAAGACTTGTCTTTTTCTGCCATGCTCGACATTCGTATGGGTGGACACGTATGGTCGGAGACTGCCTTCCAATCTTCCCGAAATGCACAATCTATCATGTCACTGGGCGGACGTACAGAACATTTATTTGCTGATATGATTCTCAACGAAGGTGACCAGACGGGCTATCTCGGTATTCTGGATTCAAAATATGTACCTTCCGGCAAAAACAACATTTATATGGATGCTTCCCGCCCGAAAGGCATGAATATCCCCGGAGCCGTTTATGACAGTTCCGTACCGGGACTAGCGGGACAGCCTTGCCAGGCATGGATTAAACCAATAGACTATTGGACTAATGATAGTGGCAAAAACGGTGAGCTGTACCTGTATGACGCCTCTTATGTAAAACTGAAAGAGATTTCCTTAGGATATAATATTCCTAAGAATTGGTTAAGAAAGATAGGTTTCATACAATCTATGAGAATTTCAGCCGTAGGCAGAAATGTAGCTATTCTCCACCAGAAAACACCTAAGGGGATAGATCCGGAAGCAACTTCTTCCATGGGAATCCAACAAGGTTTGGAACGAGGTTTCAACTTACCGACTTCCAGTTACGGTTTCGATTTTAAAATAACTTTTTAACAGCGATGACAATGAAAAAGTATTTATATACATTATGTACCGCAGCTCTGTTGGGATTGGCAACATCTTGCGTAGATAGTTTCGACGCAACTAACCAGAACCCCAACAAACTATATCTGGATGAGATTGATATTCAGAAAATATTTCCAGGCACTATCTACAAGTCTCTGGACGTATTATCCGAAATGAATTATAACTATTACGCCTATATGGCACGCTACGTGGTTTCCTGGACCAGCCCGCAAAGTTCAGACAATGTAGGTGACAGATTCTATAACTTCTATAAGAAAGTATTGGGTGATGTAGCTATTATGGAAGATAAATA
Organism: Bacteroides sp. BFG-637; assembly: GCF_024793605.1. NCBI lineage: Bacteria > Pseudomonadati > Bacteroidota > Bacteroidia > Bacteroidales > Bacteroidaceae > Bacteroides > Bacteroides sp. BFG-637. Next base: position 6,165,336 of record NZ_JANUPD010000002.1, read on the forward strand.
CGCTCAGGACACCGATAGAAATTATTGGGCAATACTGATTACCTGGAAAGCCTACCTCTACTCCGTACTGACAGGCACTTGGGGACCGATACCTATGGACGCAGCTTGTAAAGAGACTTATGGAAACGTATATTACTATAACAGTGAAGCTGAAGCATATATGCAAATCCTCCGTTGGCTGGATCAAGCAGTAGAAACTTTCGACCCGAACGGACCCAAAATGCTGAAAGATCCTTTCTATCCTTCTGCCAGTGGTGACAGTGACATTGAAAAATGGCGTAAATTTGCCAACTCCTTGCGTCTGGACGTGGCTATCCGCATGATGAACATGAAAAAAAGCCCTGAAGCTATCTCTATGGCACGTGAGCAAATTGAAAAAGCGTTGAACGAAACCAACCGCAACTACTTATTCAGCTCCAACAATGACAATGCAGCAGGACGCTATGGTACTGACCCCAATGCCGACGTTTCCTTATATTACAACCGTATCCTGAAAGAATTCGATCTGGGCACCAAGCTGGAGACAGAAATAGGCGGGCTGACTTACCCGGCAATGAACGAATACTTCTTCTGTTATATGCGCTCTTACAAAGATCCCCGTTTGAGCAGATATGCGCAAACATCCCGTATCAATGAAACGGGTGATTACCGTGCCGTAGTAAGAGACTCCCTATGGTCGGAAGCAGAACAGAAATACGTACAAGTTTCATACAGAATACCTTTCCTACCCCGCTTCGAGCTGAAACAAACACCGAGTGGATGGATTGTCGGCAAGGATGAACACAACAACAACCTTCAGAGCCTTTATTCAACCGCTTCCGTAAGTATTGAAGGCTACACATATGCTCTGATTCAGCGCGATTTCATCAAACAGGATGCTATGGTGAAACTGTTGACATGGGCGGACGTAAACTTCATGCTTGCCGAAATCCAATTACGTAAAGATGAATGGGGTGTGAATGTTGCATTGCCGCAGAGTGCTGAACAATATTACTACAACGGTATTACTGCTTCCATGAACGAATATAGTGTTACTGCCGGAATCTCCGAATACATAGAACGTAACGGAGTCAAATGGAACACCAACGGACTGGGATGTCGTGACTACCGTGCCTTCTACAAAGCCGATATCAACGGAAAAGGCGGTTATAAAAACAATCTGGAACAAGTATGGAAACAACGTTACATCGCCGACTACTTCAACGGATTTGCCGGTTGGACACTGGAACGCAGAACACGTGTGATGAAATATCCTCCTATTTTCTATAACGGAACTCCGAACAATTACGGGACCTACGGGGCCAATCAATTCGATCCGGTTCCCGAACGTTTGCAATATCCTACAGACGAACGTAACTGGAACATGAACTATTACCGGGAAGCCTGCCGTATGCTACAATCCACTTCACTGGTACCTCGTTCCGACGGAAACTATAATGATAATTTCTTTACTCCATTGGGTATCGGCGGACCATACAATCAAGAAGGTCTATACGAACGTTGGAAAGGCGGTCAGTTAATGTATAATAACGAAATGGTAGCTCATTGGTATGGAGACACCATTGAAGAATTTGTCGAAAACGTATTGGAAGACTATCCCGAGTATGCTTCCCTACAAGGAGAAGAACGCTTAGCGGCAAGTATCAAGTTTGTACGCATAGAAGATAATAAATAATAAAATAAAAAGAAAGACAGTTATGAAACTAATGAAATACATTACGGGGTGCTCTGCCGCTTTATTACTTCTTGCGGGATGCAACAAAGAAGAGGGTCCGAACATCGATGACTACTTCTTGAACTACGAAATTCCGGAAATTCCTGTCACCGAAGATTATCAGGTTGGCATTTTCTACTACAAAGGGAATGATATTACCACCAGGCCGAACGGTGATCCCAACTTCACCCGCTGGGAGCTTCTGACGCTGACCGATAAGGAATTGAGTGCAAAGAATGACTATAATAACCTGACACCGCAAGTAATGCCCGAATCACAAAAAGACGGCTATTTACAGCCGGATGCAGGAAGTCAAAGTTACCGTATGATTCCAATGATACAACAACACGTGGACGATTGCATCGAAGCTGGGGCAGACTTTATCATTCTGCCCGAAGCAGGAGCAGATTTGGGTAAAGGACCCGGTACCGAAATTAATCAAGGTGACTCTCTGTTCATCACCTTGATGTTGGGACGCTCTGGCAGAGGCGGTAAACGCCTTCCGATGCCACACATGGGACAACCGGGTATAGACTTCGTCGACTTGAAAACGATGAAAATTGTGGTTAGTGTTAACTGGAACAACATCGTCGACCTGCCTCCTACACTATCTTCAACCAATTGTATCGAGACTGCAGCCGGAAAGGTATATGATGGTATCACATACACCCGCCAACAACTGCTGAACAACTTCTTCAGCAAAATCGGCTGTTACTTCTCTGACGACCGCTACTACAAAATCGGTGGCACGCGTCCGGTGGTTTACATTAAAAATAAGACTGGTGAAATCTATGCACAAGAATCCAAAGCCATGTACGATGGCATCCGGAAAGCTGTGAAAGAAGCTACCGGCTACGACATCTACATCATGGTGGAAAGTGCCGATGTATGGTGCAACCAGATGCGTTACCAATACTTTTACATGGAAGGCTGCGTAGACGCTGTAGCCAGCCGTAATATGTACGACCAGTCGGAAATGAGCCGCTCTTATATGTATCCGCAAATGATAGACCAGAACTGGAAGTACAACCGTGAAACTGCATTACCAGCATTTGGCGACGGAAGCATGGAGTTCGTTCCTACTGTTGGTCCGGCTTGGAACAAGCTGGTGCAGGATGGTCGCGGTTCTATCGGTAACTCACCGATTGTAAAAAAAGACCCTGCCACATATCGTACCATGTGTAACGTAGCCAAGATGAATGCCGGACGCAACCGTCTGATTCTGGTTGACTCTTACAACAAATATAATTTCGACTCATTCATCGAGCCGACAGTAGAAAATTATGGCAACGGATATGGAAGAACATATCTGGAAATCACCCGCCAGCAATTCAAGAAGAACTAAAATGTTAACTCTTTAATGATAAAAAGAATATGAGAAATAAATATTGGAAATACATATGTCTGCTAGGTTTGGGGGCTTTCTGCTGGACATGCTCTGATGACAATCCGAATGACGGGCCCGACGGTCCCGGCTCTGAAGGTGGACAGGGAACGGAACAAGAAATTGTACGTTCCTATAAAATAGGTACATTGGCTGGATTCGAAGGCAACTTGCGCCAAAAGATGGACAAGCCGTTCACTGACGTTTCTACTATGCACAACCGTTCATTATTCTGCCGTTACGTAGCTTCTGCTTATCCCGAAGCACAAGATGACAAAGCATATCCCGGTCCAATTACCGAAGCCGACTGGTGGGACAACTTCGTAGAAGAAATCGCTTACAGTGGTCAGGATTATGTTGCCATGAACTGTCGTGGTGAAGCAAATCCTGATATAGACCACGGTCGCCCCGACAAACTCCATGACTTGATGGCAGCTATCAAACGCAAAGGTGTGGAACATGAATTCAAGATCGCTATCTTTGATGATACCCCTGCCTCATGGTCGGCTGCACGCAATGCACATAAAGGATACGGATACGACAACAAACCGTTCAAAAATGGTAGCCGCGTAGAGGGTTCACACTATCCGCTACTCTTCCTCGACCCTGAGAAAGAAGATATGAAAGGTGCAAACAACGATTTCCGCAAAGAGATATATTACTACATCTGGGATGCCAACCTGAAACCATCGTTCGAAAATGTTCCGCGTGACTATTGGTTTGAGATAGACGGACGCCCTGTCATCCTATTCTGGAACCCCAATGGATTCCTACAGGACAGTTATCTTAGCGAACTGATGAAGAAAGACCCGGTAAAGTACAAAAGTACGACCGGACTTGACGAAACGAAATCAGATGCCTATCATGGAAAGTTGAGTTATATTCTGAAGTGTATCAGCGACGACTTCAACACCACATTTGGCGTACGTCCGTTCCTCATCATCCAACGCGAATGGACTGACCGGGACTACTCACTGGTGGACTGCCCCTATCTGGATGGTATTCACAACTGGTTTGCCGTTCCTACAATGGATATGGCAGAGGACGTATATAACGAAAACTTGCTCTACAACACCTATATTTCCGCTTACAACTTCAAAGGTTTCAGCGTAGGCAGCGGATGTCCGGGATTCGTACAAGGTGATCTAGCTCGTCCGAACTGGCAATTTATAGATGCCGACCACGGCCGTTATGCAACCAAGATGATGGAATCTTTCCTATCCAAGAAGCCTGATCTGGTATTCCTTGAAGGATTTACCGACCTTGCAGAAAACGCTGCATGGTGGCGTAGTTCGGACAAGATCTATTACGATTATCCCAACCAGCGCATCAACCTGCTCCGTAAGTATAGCAATCATCCTTTCCCGACCAGACAGAAACTGGAAGCTGAAGCTTGTGACTACTGTTACCAAGGCACTGTTTCCGGCAGCAAGATAGAAACATCTCTGACGGAAGTGGAAATGAACAATGCTCCCGAACAGGGAGTAGTAAAATATTGCAACGACACGAAGTATAACGGTGGTTGGCATACCAACCTCACTTCCGGTGGTCTGAACACACTGAAATGGAAAGAACTCCCTTTCAGAACCGGAAAATCAACTATCCATTTCCGCTATTCCAGCAATGGTGCTGCCAGCGTACGTTGCCAGATTGGCGATACAATGACAAAAAGCGTAAGCCTCCCCGCAACAGGCAGTACATGGGAAGAAGTCGAAATAGCAGTTTATTCTCGCGATGCACGTGGATATGCCGACTTCAACCTGATAGTGACCGAAGGTGACATCAGCCTGAATTATGCAGAGATTATCGCAGAGAAATAAAGAAACAAGAAAAATGAAATATTTATCAAACTAAAAATTTACCTATGATGAACAAAAGAGTATTAAACAGTTTTCTCTATGGAGCACTGTTGTTTTCATTAGGAACAGGAGTTGTTTCCTGTAAGGATTACGACTCGGATATTGAAGGACTGAACAACCGTATCAGCACGGTTGAATCTGACATGGATAGATTCAAAGAAAAGATTGAGGCTGCATTGAACGCCAATCTGACAGTACAGAGCTGGTATCCCAGTGAAGACCAATCACAATACACAATTGTATTAAGCAACGGAGACGAATTATATGTACAGGCTTCCAATAAAGCGACTCCTTTCTACCAGTTCAAGGTGGAAGAAGGTACATGGAGATACACCAAAGACAAAGGTGCAGGCTGGTACAAGGTGTTGACATTCGGCACTGAACAGGAAATCCCCGGAACAGATAAAGACCAGTTATACTACGACAAGAGTAACGGTTACATCTACATCCAAAAAACAGAAGGACTGGTGCAAACCACCATCACAGCTGATAAAGACACTCCGATTCTGGCAGAGAACAAAGAGAATAAGACGCTCTCTGTCTATATCTACGGTGAAAACTATATCCTCCCCGTACAGGGCGGTGGTTTCAGCGGTATCAGCTCTATCCTCTTCCAAAAACAATTTGTTTTTGAGGAAGACGAGTTCCTGGAAGCAGCCAGCTATACTAACAAACTAGGTAAAGTGGTTACTGCCCATACAGCTACCGCCAAGTTCAAGATTCTGCCTAAAGACATCGACTTGTCCGAAGCAGACTTCCAGTGCGCGGATATCCACGAATTGAAACTGACACGTGCGGAAGTGCCTCAACTGTTGGTAAATACCAATAAGAAACTGGACGAAAACGGCCTCCTGACCGTAGAACTGACTCCAAGCAACATGACAGCTCCATACTACGGTGCAGTGTTGGAAATCACATTGGACAAGACCACTACCAGTTCCAATTATTTCGTAGTGAAACCGACTTCTTACAGCGCCAGCAACGGTCTGTTTGCTTATCGTGAAACACGTACGCTTTATCAGGACTCGGAATCTCTGAAATTCATCAGCACCGAAAGTCTCGACCTTGCTAAAACAATAGGCTGGGGATTCGGCGAAAGCGGAGAAGTGAAGTTTGTAGACGAACTGGGATTCGGTGAATTGGCTATTGAAACAACTTATGAGTTGACAGAGAACCCAAATAACACATTCGAAGTAACAGATAAAGGTGTGTTAACCGCTAAAGCTGCCAACAAATCAGGTAAAGTGAAAGTGACTTATACTGTTGCCGAAGAAGAATTCTCTAAAGAAGTATTGATTTACTCACAAGATGAATCGACTGCTAAAAATGGTATTGGACTGACAGGTGTAACAGAACTGTTGAGCAATATCGAAAGTCTTTATAAAGGTACCAAAGTCATCAAAGTGCACAATGCTCAAACCACATTGGAAAATATGGGTGTTACTGCATCTAAAGCATGGAAACTGGGTACTCAACTTAACGGTGGCAGCTGGGAAACAATCCCTATGACTACAAATCTCGCAACGATTACACAAGAAACCGAGTTGGCTAATGGTGAAGTATGTCTTTACTATGATGCGGCTCAAAAGGCTAATTATCTATTGGTAGGTCCTCAAACTGAAGGTATAGATGGTGCTAACCTGTTCGCTATGAATGACGAGGGGACAGACAAAGCAGCTTTCACACTCAATGAAAAAGAAGTGGGATTGTATATAGGTAATGTAACTTCGAAGTACGTAGTAGAAGCTCCGACAAAGAAACCTGAATTGAATATCATGATTTACGGTAAGGCTGGTATCAACAATGAAACACCGTCCATACGTTTGGGCGAAAGATATACAATTCCGGGTGTATATGATGAAACGGAAGGTTATCACTTTACTAATGTGGATCTGCGCAAAACGTTATATAACTTCAAACCTGCCGATGCAGAATTCACCATCACGTTGAACAAAAACGATCAGAATACAAAAGTAAAAGAAAGATGGGATGCCAATAATGTAATATGGGATGCTGCCAATTACACACTCACACTGGTTCGTAACAGCCCGCACATGCAGTTATTCCAGCTTAATTTCAATGACAAGAAGATCAATGAAATGAATGAAGCTGACAACGGCCTCAAGTTCTCGTGGACATTCAATGCCGGAAAGGGAGAGGTGAAATCCGAAGGTAATGAACAGTGGTACATCAAAGACCCTGTACGCCAACCGGGAGAGCATACAATTTACATGGGTAGTGATAAACAACCGAATGCAACAGGAGTTGTAAGCAAAGACTATGAAATTAAAGTTTCTGAAATCACCGGTGATGACACGAAGACAAAAATGGCAGACTTGGAAGTAGGCAAGAAATACTACTTGGGGAACTATTTTAAGAATCATGCTTTCTGGACGAATGGTTGTTCTTGGGACGTATATGGCGGTCCGACCGGTCTTACTGGTACCAAGTTGCCTGTATTGCTGAAATATGACTCTGCCGGAAACAAGATTGTGATGACTGACTATTGCAAGAAATATTTCTGCAAACAAAACTATTCTTTGGTTTTAGAGCCACAAGGAAATGAAACGAGTAGCACATTGGACGTAAACAGCGAAGAACAATCTTTCACATTGAAAATTGTTCCGACCACTACTAACTTCCAATTCAAGTTTACCTTTATCAGCGACTACTCCAGTCAGAATATGTTCTTCAGAATCATCGAAGGATAATTCCGGAACCTATTCATAATAGAGTATCGTTATGATATTGAACAAAAACTAATCTATAAATAGCCATGCCACTAAATCGTAAGCTTGTAATCTTCGTTTTTTGGCATGGTTCTTTTTATTTTTCACATGGCATTTATGTCAAATTCATTGCAACATTTAGTTTTTCAATGCAGAGATTTAGTTTTTTCTGTGCATAGATTTAGGATTTTCTATGCATAAAACTAGAGGAGTTTATGCAACGGCATAGTTGTCATATTGCAACGGGACCATAGTCATCTTATAGTAAGACAAATGTCACCTTATAAAGTGCTATTTGTCACTTTATAAGGTGAACAGCAATTTAAAAAGAAAGAGAAACCTATAAAGATACAAAATTAATCAACGAAAAACAAGAGCAAAGACAATTAAGCACATATTAAGTGTACATTAAGCGGTACTTCATTCTAATATTTATTGTCGAACCGTACTTTTATACCAAAATTATTATTAACTTGTAATATCATGAATAGAATCAGCAAAGTATTTCTGGCTTGTGCGTGCAGCGTCCTCTGCATGAACGGACAAGCACAAAGCAATGCTACATGGACAAACGACTTCTCCAATGCCGGAGAAACATTGAAAGTGGTGGGTCGGGGAACATGCAGTATTGCCGACAATGTATTCCGTTCGAAAGGCGCTTATGCCGTATTCGGTCATCCCGAATGGAAAAACTACTCCTTTTCTTTCAAAGCCCGTGCCCCTAAAAATGCCGAACAGGTGCAGATATGGGCGAGCTTCCGCAATTACAACCGTTTCGACCGTTATGTGGTAGGTATCAAAGGCGGACTGCAAGATGATCTTTACCTGATGCGCACCGGATATATGGGTACGGACGAATTTATGGGAGTCCGCCCGTTAGGTTTCCATCCTGTACCGGGAGAGTGGTATCGTGTAAAAGTAGAAGTTTGCGGCAACCGTATCCGCATATTCCTCAACGACGAGAAACAACCACATATTGATCTTGTAGACAAGAATGCCGACCTGGTACCATCAGGTGAAGTTGCTCTGGGTGGAGGATGGATAGAAACTGAATTTGATGACCTCACCGTTACTCCGATGGCAGACGATGCACTGAAAAACGTGAAAGTGGCAGAATATCAAAAGAAGGCCACTCCTGCGGAGAAAGAAAACAAACGCCGCCAGGAACGGGCTTCCTATACTTCCGCCAAACTGGCAGCGCTCACCGGCAGCCGCACAGACATCACGCTGGATGGCAACTGGCTCTTTATGCCCGACTATCAACTGGACAACAAGGATAAGGCTGTTTCGGTACAAACGAACGACCAGGACTGGCACATCATGTCCGTTCCTAACTTCTGGACACCAATCCGTATCTGGCTGCATGGCGAAACGATGCCCTCTCCTACCGGTGCACAACCCAAAGGTGTGTCGGACACCTACTACCAACAGGAAACCGACCGCTGTGAAAACTATACATTCGATTATCGCCGGGTGAAATATGCCTGGTACCGTCAATGGCTGGAACTGCCTGCCAATGTGGAAGGCAAAAATATGACACTGACCTTCGACGCGGTCTCCAAAATTGCCGAAATCTATATCAACGGAACATTAGCCACTTCACATCTCGGCATGTTCGGTGAAATTCAGGTAGACGGCAGCCATTTGCTGAAACCCGGTAAGAACCTGATTACCGTAAAAGTGACACGCAAAATGGATGGAAGCGCATCGGAATCGGCAAATGCCATCGATTTCTTCTATTCTTCCGTACGTGAAAGTGAGCAGGAAGATGCCAAAGTGGAAGTGAACAAAGATGCTCTGCTGAAAGAAATTCCTCATGGTTTTTATGGTGACGAACCTGCCGGAATCTGGCAACCGGTAAAGCTGACGATTACCGACCCCGCAAAAGTGGAAGATGTCTTTATCAAACCGACCCTGAATGGCGCTACCTTCGATGTAACCCTAAAGAACCATGGTAGTAAAAAGAAACAGTTCGACCTTTATACGGATATCATCGACAAAGAAACCGGTGCTGTACTCTATTCGGGATTATCCATACGGAAACTGAATCTCAATGCAGATGAAGAGCGCATGGAAACCTATACGATCAGCGATTTGAAACCTCGCTTATGGACACCGCAGCATCCCAACCTGTACGATTTCAAATTCCGCCTGGTAGCAGATAAAGGAACAGAACTGGACTGTCTGACAGAAACTTCCGGATTCCGTACTTTTGAGGTGAAAGACGGACTTTTCTACCTGAACGGTAATAAATACTGGTTGCGCGGCGGAAACCACATTCCTTTCGCACTGGCACCTAATGATGAAAATCTGGCCAATACTTTCATGCAACTGATGAAAGCCGGAAACATCGACGTAACCCGTACACACACCACTCCGTGGAACAAACGCTGGATGACAGCTGCCGACCGTAACGGTATCGGTGTTTCATTCGAAGGCACATGGTCGTGGTTGATGATTCATTCCACTCCAATTCCAGACCAGCGTCTGATTGAAATATGGCGTAACGAGTTTTTAGGATTGCTGAAAAAATATCGCAATCACCCTTCACTGCTCTTCTGGACAGTGAACAATGAAATGAAGTTCTACGACAATGACAGCAATCTGGAACGTGCCAAAGAGAAATACCGTATTATTTCGGATGTAGTGAAAGAGATGCGTCGCATCGACCCTACCCGTCCTATCTGCTTCGACTCCAACTATCAGGCCAAAGGCAAGGATAAGAAATTCGGTGCTGACTTTATGAGCAGCATCGATGATGGCGACATTGACGATATGCACGGTTATTACAATTGGTATGACTACTCGGTTTTCCGTTTCTTCAATGGAGAATTCCAAAAACAGTTCAAGGTAACCGACCGTCCGCTTATCAGTCAGGAGATGTCTACAGGTTATCCCAATAATGAAACGGGGCATCCTACCCGCTCCTATCAGCTCATCCACCAAAATCCTTATACACTGATCGGTTATGAATCTTATGACTGGGCAGACCCGGCTTCCTTCCTGAAAGTACAAGCATTCATCACGGGTGAACTGGCCGAAACGCTTCGTCGCTCCAACGACCAGGCTTCGGGTATTATGCACTTTGCATTGATGACATGGTTCCGTCAGACATACGATTATCAGAACATTGAACCGTACCCCACCTACTATGCTTTGAAACGGGCTTTACAACCTGTATTGGTTAGTGCAGAATTGTGGGGACGCAACTTGTACGCAGGTGAGAAACTGCCTACACGCATCTATGTGGTCAATGACCGTGAAGACAGTACGGATCTGCAACCGTCCCTGCTTCGCTGGGAAATACAAGATGAAAGCGGAAAGTGCCTAGCAAGCGGCAGTGAAAAGATTCCGGCTGTGAAACATTATGCGCGATACTATGCCGAACCTGATATTCAGTTGCCGGCCAATCTGCCTGCCGACAAGACAAAAGCCAAACTGGTATTAAAACTCACAGAGAACGGTCTGCCAATTTCTGCCAATGAATATGAGTTGTTGCTCACTAATAAAGAGTGGAATGTAGGTCAGGTAGACCCAAACAAAAAGATTGTATTATTGGATAAAGATAACACGAAAATGGTATTTGACTTCCTGAACATCAATTATCAACCGATTTCTTCCATAAAAGAATTGCTCAACAGCAAACTGAAAGCTGACCTTTGCGTTATCTCCGGTCTGACAGCCTGCACTGACGAAGAAAAGGAGCTGATCCGTGCTTATCAGTCAAAAGGTGGAAAGCTACTCTTCCTCAACAGTAAGGAAGCCGTCAAAGCTATATATCCTGAATATATCACGGGCTGGATTATCCCGACAGAAGGCGATATCGTAATTATGGAACGCAATGATGCTCCGGTGTTCAATGACATCGATGTATTGGAATTACGCTATTTCAACAACAATAAACGGGAAATTCCGCAAGCATGTACCGCTACTCTGAAAGTCCATCGCCACAAGAACGTGACGGAACTGGCAGGACAGATGAAAATTCATGCTTACATTGATGGTGGAAAACCGGAAGACCGCATCGAACGAATAGAATCTATGCGTGGACTGACGATGTTACAAATAGCTGACGGAAAGGGAGAAGCAATGATCTCTACCATGTGTACGGAAAAGGCAACGACAGATCCGGTAGCTGGTAAGTTAGTAGTGAATATGATTAATTGCCTGACTACCAACAAATAGGAATAAGGTAGAAAACAGAAATAAAAGAGAGGACAAATGTCCGAAAGGTTTTGAATGAATAAACTCCCTCTTACTTTGCCGTGAGGGGGAGTTTTCGTTTTAAAGTCTTTCGGACTTTCGTCCTCTTTTTTATTTCAGAAAGGAAATAATCGTTGTAAAACGAATATCGCATTGTGCAATATTCATCTGATCGTATATCTCTTACCTTTAACAGTATCAAAAGCAATCCGGTCGTCAGCGAGTACTCTTACCTTAGCACCGGAAACTTTCAGACTCTTTGCATCCGGATATTTAAGCATACACTCTGCACCTGCATTAGAAAGTATTTCAATCGAAGTGATTTTCCCTTCTTTCCAGGTTACATCCACTTCAAAGTTTCCCTGGCTTTCATCCCTTTGAACGCACCGTCTTTCCATACATCGGGCAAAGCGGGAAGCAACTCGATATATCCTCCCTGACTCTGCATCAACATTTCCGCAATCCCGGCTGTACAACCAAAGTTTCCATCAATCTGGAAAGGCGGATGCGCGTCAAAAAGGTTGGTATATACACCACCGAAACGGCCTTGGGGAACAGTCAGTTTCATTGCACTCCGCAATAATGCATGAGAACGGTTACCATCATGCAAACGGGCCCAGAAATTTAGTTTCCACGCTTTACTCCAGCCTGTGCCCTCGTCTCCACGGGTATTCAATGTCACTTTCATGGCATTTGCATATTTATCATCTTCTTCGCTCCTTCCGATCACAATCTGCGAGCCCGGATGCAGCCAGAAAAGATGGTTCGTATGTCTGTGCCCACCGTCTCCGGTAACGTCTTTCGTCACTTCGTCCTTCCACTCCATCAATTGTCCGCCCAATCCTATATTCGGACCGGAAAGTTTGTTCATTGCAGTCTCTATTTCTGCAATCTCCGGTTCTTTATCCTTACCTAACACCTTGCTGGCTTTTATCATCATATCGAACATCTCTGCTATCATAGCTTGTGAGGTGGAGCAACCTAATGAAAACTCACCATGCTCGGGAGAATGTGAGGGGTTTGCCACCAAAGTACCGTCCCGCTCATCCGTCCAAAGGTTATCCACCCAGAAAAGAGCCGCTTGGAGCATGACATCATAATACGCTTCTAAAAAGTCCTTGTCGAGATTAAACTGGTAATATTCCCAAATATCCTGGCACATCCAAATAGCTCCTGCCGGAAAATGATGGGGAGTGTCTTTCTTGGCCGGAGCCGTATTACCCCAAATATTATTTTCATGATGCGTCACCCATCCACGTACATTTCCGCCATCGGGCTTGCAATAATATTGTTGTGCCGTATATTTTCCGCGTGGTACGAGGCTCTTTACATATTCTACCATAGGCAGGTGGCAACGGGATAGATTAGTAGGCTGCGTAGGCCAATAATTCATCTGCACATTGATATTGGTGTGATAGTCGGAATTCCAGGGATTGGAAAGTCTTTCTCCCCACACCCCTTGCAAATTGGCAGGCAGAGAACCTTCTCTTGAAGAAGAAATCAATAGATAACGACCAAATTGGAAATACAACATTTCCAAGTATTGATTTTCGGATTCCGAGTTGGTATGGGCATCCATGCCCTTCAACAGGCTGTCCGTAGTTGTAACGGGTATTCCCGGCGGATTGCCCAGATTCAGTTTCATTCTGTCATACAACGAATGGTAATCTTTCTCGTGGGTAGCCAATAAAGTGGTGTATTTTTTATTGGTCGCCTTTTTCAGCGTAGCCTTCACTTTATCCAGCGGTTCTTCTCCAGAGAAATAATGATAAGAATCGTCCATGCATTGCACATAGTTCGTTGCAGCCGACATCAATACGATGATTTCTTTGGCATCTTCTATCTTCAATTTCTTCCCGTCTACTACCGTAATCTTTCCGCCTGTATGTTTCACTAATAGTTGCTGGGCGTATTTCAATCCATTCTTCCAATGATCTCCTACACGCTTGTCACCACTCATCGGAGTAGGATATCCTGTCAGGGTAATCGTATTGTTCAAAGCCCGGATGACCTTGTCGGTATGCAATGACTCCAAAGATATCATACGTGAAATCTTTCCTTTCTTCGAATCCGATGTCAGACGCATCACCATGATATTGTCCGGATAACTCATAAAATACTCCCGTTTGAAGGTTATTCCTCCCTCTTTATAAGTTACCCGATGAATGGCATTGTCGATATCCAGCGTCCGAGTATAGTCAGAATAGGCAGGTTCGGAGGTAGCCGGATTTACAACCTCTACAATGATATTACTCAATGTTTGAAAAGAGCCGAAATGCTCTTTAGTTCCCGCCAGTTTATCTATGAGGTTTCGTAGTTCCGTACCGTTACCATCCCCCCTCATAATTATGGGTAATCAATTTTCCGTCTGCGTCAATATAAGCGGAATGATTTGCAGTAAAATCATTCATCTTCTGCTGTAACAGCACACGGGTTTTATGAAGATAACTTTTATTCGTTTCCGGGGTTCCCAAATGCCCTCCGTTATAAGACGGATCTTCGCCAGGACCTCCTGACCACAAAGTATGTTCATTTGTCTGAATAACATCTACTTCCACACCTCCGAAGATCATAGCGCCCATATAACCGTTACCGATAGGCAATGCTTCGCTTTCCCACACTTTTGCGGGTTTGTTGTAAGTAGCTTTCAGGGGTGGCTGTTGGAAACGGGCAGCCATTGTTGTTTCCGCCATCAGGCAGCATAAGAATAGTGCGTTTATACACCGCAAATACTTGTTTTTCATAATACAATAAATTAAAAGTCGGGCTGTGTAAAAGGTACAGTTAATACATCGATTACCCTTTACACAGCCTCAACAACTATGATACAATCTATAAATTAATGACAGTTTGCAGACGAATATCTTTAGAGGAAGCACCGACCATAATGTCGAACGCACCTTGGGGAACGATGAATTGTCCCAATCCTGCATCCCAATAACGAAGTTGCTCTTTATCGAGTTCGATTTCCACCACACGGCTCTCTCCTGATTTTAAAGGAATACGCCGGAAACCTTTCAACTCTTTAATCGGAACGACACCTCCGGTTTCCGGAATCCGCACATAAACCTGTGCCACTTCATCCCCTTTCCTCTTGCTGGTATTCTTCAAGCGGAAAGAAACGCTGACGGTATTTGCACTGTCTTTTACTTTCAAATCGCTGTATTTGAAAGAAGAATAACTAAGTCCGTAACCAAAAGGATAAAGAACGTCTCCTTTAAAATATTTGTAAGTACGCCCTTTGGTTATATCGTAATCATCGAAAGCAGGCAATTCATCCAGAGATTTATAATAAGTGAGCGGCAAACGCCCGGCTGGATTGTAGTCACCAAATAATACGTCGGCAACGGCTGTTCCTCCCTGTTCACCCGGATACCAGGCATTTACGATGGCAGGAATATGTTCGTTCATCCAGTTGACAGCCAGTGAGCTTCCTGCTACCAATACAACGATTATATTCGGATTTACTTTATAGATTTCCTGCAAGAACTCTCTTTGGTCTGCCGGAAGCTGAATATCGTACCGGTCCTGTCCTTCACGTTCTATTGACTTATTGATTCCCATCACAGCAACGACCGTTTCACATTCGCGGACTGCTTTTCCGGCCTCCCCATACAAATCGAGACGGGTCGCTTTTCCTACCTGCGGCACTTTCCATTGTAATTTTGCGATAGCATAATCCCGGTTATCATAGTATTCCGCTTTTAACTGATAATCTTTCCCCGCTTCAAGATAGATGGAAGCAGAGTCTGTAGATACCGCATGAGCCGACCAGGCGTCAATCAACAACTGGTTGTCAATACTCAAACGACAACCATCGTCGGAAGTAAAACTAAAAGTATAACGACCGGAGATAGTCGGTCTCAACTTTCCCGTCCAACGAACGGAAAGCGGAGATTTAGGAAGAAAAGGATCGGGCGCCTGATTGGCAGGCTCAAAATTAATCCAACCTTCTTTACGTACTTTAGGCGTACCCTCCAATGCAGTGTTTTCAAAATATTCTGCTTTCAATCCTTCCGGAAAGTTTTCTCCTTGAATCAGTTCCAAGCCGTCGGCAGCAGATTTCCAGGGTGCATACACTACTTTCACTTGATCGCTTGCCCTGTCTTTTATACCTTGCAAAACGGAAACCGGATCTACTACCGGCGCACCGCTATAATCACCAAACTCACATTTACCGGCATTGATACCTACCACGGCTATTGACTTCACCTTATTAACATTCAATGGAAGCATATTATTCTTATTCTTCAATAAAACAATACACTCCCGGGCTGCATCCAAAGCAATCTGTTGATGCTCTTTCGAGCCGATCACCGACGGAGAGATTCTAGTATACGGATTTCGTTCAGTTCCATCAAAAAGTCCCAGTTTCATACGCGCTGTCAACACATGGCAGGCAGCCGAATCGATATCGGCATCCGATACCATGTATTGTTTGTAAGCATTCAACAGATATTCGTCATAGACATCATCTCCACATTCCAAATCCAATCCAGCCTGAATGGATAGAGTGGCAGCCGCCTCTTTCGTCTTTACATACTTATGGGCGTTTACCAATAAAGAAGGTCCCCCACAATCGGAAACGACATATCCCTGAAATCCCCAGTCCTGACGCAACACTTTTTTCAGCAGCCAGGCATTTAGTGTACAAGGCACATCGTTCAACGCATTGTAAGCAGCCATGATAGAAGCTGCCTTTCCTTCCTTCACACACATTTCGAAAGCCGGGAAATAATATTCGCGCAGTTGCTTTTCCGAAATTTGCGGATTACAGACAAAACGGTTATGTTCTTCGTTATTGGCAGCAAAATGCTTGGGAGTGGAAACAATCTTCAAATAACGCGGATCATCTCCTTGCAAGCCTTTCACAAAAGCCGTTCCCATCACTCCGCTTAGAAAAGGATCTTCCCCATACGTTTCCGGGGTACGTCCCCAACGGGGATCACGTGCCATATTCACCGTAGGTGACCAAAAGGTCAGTACATCACTAAACTGCTCTTTTTGCTCTCTCCCCTGATCGAGTTCATTCCAACGGGCACGCGCCTCATCCGAAATCACAGTAGCCACCCGTTTTTGTAACTCAGGGTTCCAGGTAGCTGCCAGTCCGATAGCTTGCGGAAATACAGTGAAACGTCCCGGACGGACTACTCCATGCAATGCCTCATTGCCATGATAGTATTTATCAATGCCCAAACGAGGAATATCGGGAGAAGTAGCACGCAGCAAACTAATCTTTTCCTCCACTGTCAGGCGGGAAAGTAAATCTGCCACCCGTTCGTGCACAGGAGCGTTTTCATTCTTATACAACTCTTGCGCATGTATCAATGAGCAAGACATCACAGATAAAGTACCTGCCAACAAAATCTTTTTATACCTGTTCATTATCACCATTTTTCTATCATATTTTCTTTTATAATTGTTCGTAGCACTTGCTCCGGAATCACTTTCCCACTTTCTAATCTACAGGGCCGTCCATCAACAAACCATGTTTCTTGTTCTTTACATCATGAGAATTGAAGTCGGCTCCGTATGTTGCAATTCCCATTACACGCATCATGGAATTCCAGGAGACATTCGTTTCTTTCGTCTGTAAACGATAGTCAATCACAGACAACACCAGATTTACATTCTCTTGTAGAGGATAAGTCACTAAAGCTGCTCCCCCGGGTTTCTGCAATGCTTCACATAATACGACCTGCGCACACTTCCAATGTTCGGGAGACGTATTGAACAAGCTCCAGTCTGTACGGGAGGCTTTTAATACGATATTCCCCTTTTCGGTCAATGCTCCGGATAATCCCTGTTTTAAGATGTAGCGGTCACCCTCCATCTCACTAAAATACAAATCGGGGAGTTCAAAATAATTTCCCCAGGAAGTATTTCTGTTCATCTCTAAAGCCGTAGCTCTGCGGTCGGTCAGTTTTACTTTCTCCGGCAACCAGTGACAGAAGTCATCACTCAATTTCTGTCCGATGCTCAATGCCAGTACCATTCCCCCTTTCTTTTTCCATTTTTTCAAAGCTGGTTGTATGCGCTGCAAATCTTCGGCTGTCACCGATTCGGCATCTATGATCCATAAGTTTGCTTTTTTCGGCTGGTCTGTTAACCCCAAACCGGCTTTGGTTATGAAATCTATTAAATCCGGACGAGGCTGTCCAATCAGACAGGCAACAGGATAAACAGGAGAAGGATATTCCGGTTTCACCGGATGTTTTACTTCTTCGAATGTAGTCCATTCACTGCCTTTGAGTGCGGCTTTCAGTGCATTGAACATGGGCAAAGGTTTATATAAAGGAAGCAATCAACGGTTTATTCAAATCTTTGGGAAGGTCTTCCTGTTTCAGGCCATGAGAGGCAGGAATACGAAAGTTACGACACAACCATCCCATGCGGATATATACCCAATGTTCCGGATAGCTAGGGAAATAGACCGAACTCGGTGTATACGGTCGTGGTGTCCCTGCTCCAACCTTGCTACCTCTTCCCCAGTCATTGACATTGATTGCAGAAGGGATTTTAATCTTTACTTTTTCCCATTTGCCGGGTTGGGGAGCTGTCAGTTCCGGAGCTATCCCGGAACCTTTTTTCCATGAAGAACGACCTTTCATTTCACTAATTACCATTCTCATTAAATGCCGTTATCGAGAAATAATATTCCGAGTCTCTGTTAAAGTAACGGGCTTCATATTGATTGTCAAATACCGTCACTGCGTGCGTTAACTTATCTTTCTGTGTTCCCCACCGTAACACGTATCCGGTAGCCCCTTCTTGTGCATCCCAAGTGAAACGGTACATTCGTTTATCCTCCGAATCCCGGATTGCCCGGAAGCCTGTCACCTTAGAAGGAGCAGCACCTTCTCCTTTACCAAATACACGGAAACCGGATAAAGAGAAGCACCCATCCATCTCTTTAGCGTTACAAATTCTCAAATAACGGACCTTCACGGGTTTATCCAACGTAAACAGGCGATGAGGCTCATCTTTTCCATTCTCTGTTTCATCAAACAAATTCATCCATTTTTTCCCATCTGCCGAACCTTCGATAAAAAATTGATAAACAACGGGAGGGTGTGGTGCGAAAACCTTGAAGTGATGGTCGGCAAAATTCACGTGTATACTATTTACCAACATTAGAGTCTCCAAATCAACCTGCAACCATTCGCCCTTTTTTCCGGTTTGAGCAGCCCACCATGTTTCAATCTGTTCATCATTTGCATTGCCCGGTTCATAGCCGGCAAGAGACGAAGAAGCCTGTACCGGTTTCCGGTATGAAAGCAGATTCCATCCCATACTCAAATCTGTTTTATCAAAATCAACTTTCCGGTTAGGAATATAGAAAGGATAATCCGACCAGACTGTGTGAGCATATATACCGTTGCGACTGGATACAGCAACCGGGAAAAGTCCCAACCGCCGTTCAAACATATGACGAACGGAAATGATCATGGAAGCTACGTGCCAGTAGTTTCCATACTTATCCCGAAAAGTATGTCCGTGTCCTGCCCCACCGATAAAGCCTCCCGGTTTAAATGAGAACGGATTGTCTTCCACATATTCAAAAGGCCCCAAAGGAGTATCTCCTACATAGATTCCATCGCCATAGATACGATATTGAGTACCCGGAGCCGCATATTGCAAATAGTAACGTCCTTCATATTTCAGCATACAAGGTCCTTCGTTCCATCCCTGACGCGGTTCTTCATTATTCTTTCCGGGAACTTCCCAGCCATACTTGTCTCCATGATGCGCGATCAGTGCTTTGGCTTCACCCAACGCACGAAAACCGTCTTTCGGATCTACTTCCACCCCCATAATCGGCTCCTTATCCGAACACCCCCAATACATATACACCTTACCGTCCTCATCACTATAGAAAGCCGGGTCGTGAAGCCGGTAGGTCAGTTTGGTATCTACAGCCTCCCAAGTATCTTTTTCCGGATGGGCATTTTTGAAAATCTGTGTTTTCCCACTGGAAGTAGTAAAATAGAGCGTATCTCCTATTGGAAGAATGGTAGGAGCATAATCTTCCAATGTGGGGATAGTCGTACAAGGAACATATTCCCAGTCGGCCAGATCTTCAGAGCGCCAATATCCACCGGACTTGGACGCAAATAAATAATAATAGCCTTTAAAATACTCCAATACCGGATCAGCAGCTTCCCGACACGATTCGTCTTTCGGTTGAAACCGGTAGTTCAGATTCATCGGATTAGTTACTATCCGATGTTGGGCGATTCGCTTTCCTGATGAACAGGAAGTGATACATCCTGCCAATACGCTTGCAATTAATAGATGAGTAGATCTCTTCATGGTGTTTTTCTTTTTATTTATTCCGGTATTTGTGTCATTCCCAGTGATCTGTACGAAAAGGCGATGCCGGCAACCCTTCCTCATTATACAGATTACAACGCGGGCTATTGGAAAATCCGTAGTGTACAGCTACGGGTTCGGCAACTTCAGGACTCGATACAATGACCTTATTACCTTCTATGACGGCATCCGCCCAAACAAATTTACGGTCGGTCCCGGCAATGCCAAATCCCGTGAGCTTTGTCGGCTTTGGACGAGCCTGTTCTCCTTCAGGGATATAGGGAGAAGTCCCTATCATCAACTTCTTACCCTGATTGGTAAACTCCAAAATAATTTTATTGCCCTTCACTGACATTTTCTTATAAAGAGGTCCCATACCAACAACTTTCTCTCCATATGCCAATTTACGGGCAACAAGAGCTAACCGATGTCCTACATCATATTTATCAACCAGATGCAAATCGAACGGGTCGCCAACATCAATCGTTACCGCCATCGCAGTATTAGGCAGGCTCAGTGCTTTCAACTGACCTTCGCGCACCCAACGCCAACCGTTCCCCTCAACAGAAGGCTCCTGATCTACAGGCTCAAAATTAGGAAGCTGTACATATACAAAAGGAAAATCTCCTATTCCCCATTTCTCCCTCCAATCTGTAATCATCCGGGAAAAAAGTGTCGCATATTCTTTTGCCGAGCCACCGGAATTAAATTCACCCTGATACCAGATTACACCTTTGATACTTAACGGAATTAAAGGAGAAATCATGGCGTTAAACAGATTAGCCGGGCCGTTATTTCCACCGTCCGGTTTACGTGGATTGGGTGGACGAGGTACTCTGGGTTCCGGTTTGGCGGGCGCTGGTTTCCCATCGGCTTGTGCAGCCCGTACGGCTACCGCCCATTCTTTCTGTGCCTGATTCCACTCTTTACCTATTGTTTGATCCCATTCTCTGACTGCTGTATCAAACTCTTTCTGCTTTTGCGGATAAGTAGCCAGTATTTCCGGATTATCTTTCACATTTTTCTCGTAAGCAGCTACATAATGAGCCAATGCTGGCTCCTGCTTTAGCCCGGAAAGGCTTGTCCAAGCTTCTGCACGTGTACCACCCCAGGCGGACTGTATCACTCCTAACGGACGTCCGTTTGCAACGCGCATATCACGTGCAAAGTAATAGGCAGTAGCAGAGAAACCCTGCCCATTTATTTTTGCCAGCATCTCCGGAGTACAAAGCACCCACCTGGCAGCCCGTTCGGAACTGGCTGTTCCTTGAGGAATTTCAATCTCCGACAATGGCTGTAGCGATGTATTTTTAGGAACAAAGAATAAACGTAACAATGAATCTTCCGAATGAGCTATATCATCAGCATATTCTTTTCTGACCTTGATCCCCCACTCCATATTTGATTGTCCGGAAGCAACCCATACATCACCTACCAGTACATCCGAATAAACCAGTTTATTTTTTCCGGTAATAGTCAGCGTCTCTCCTTTTTTCTTCGTTTTTACCGGCTTCAATTTTACCTGCCATGTCCCGTCGGCATTGGCAGTGGTTCTCACTTTTTGTCCGGCAAAGAGTACTTCAATGTTTTCTCCGGCATCAGCCCATCCCCAAATCGTAATCCGGGTATCTTGCTGCAAAACCATGTGGTTGCCGAAAATCAAAGGCATCCTTACATCTGCTTTCACTTCCGGTAATCCCAAGATAGCGGACAGTGACAGCAAGCACGAAACCAAAAGTAATTGTTTCATTTTATCAGGAATTAGATGAAGGTGATGGCTCTACAGAACCACCATCTTATATTTAGTAGTAAAAGCAACAGGTTGCTTGTTGTCTTTATCCAGTTTGAACGGAATCAGTTTTTCTTCTCCGGCTCCCAGTTCATAATGAATGGCATCCCCTGCTTTTTTGCCGTCAACAAACATTTCCACCTTGCCAATATCCATCAGCGTGCCATTGTTTTTCACGCTGACCCATACAGTCTTTTGATTCTTCGTCAGATTCTCTTCCACTTTGGATATAGAAAGGATAAAGTCGGCACCGAATTCGTGCGTATAGTTAAGCATACCGGTCACCCCTTTTTTCTTATCGCTGTAACCCACACTATGTTTAATCTCATTCTTGGCCACATAGTCAGGACTCATGCCACCGACACATATTTTGAATTCTCCTTTTTCCACTACTCTGTCCATGTGGTCATTGAGCAATGAAATATCGTATGGTGTCAGTTCAAAAGAGACGGTTTTCGATTCTCCCGGTTGCAAATAAATACGATCGAAATCCTTTAACTCCATAACACGGGTCTTGACGCTGGCATACATATCCGTCACATACAATTGTACTACTTCATCACCGGCACGGCTTCCTGTATTCTTCACTGTAGCCTGAACCGTCACATTTCCATTCGGTTTTTCCTGTATCTTCAAATCCGAATATTCAAAAGAGGTATAGCTAAGACCGAATCCGAAACGGTAAAGAGGATAATATTCCATATCTACATATTCGTAACGACGCCCCGATGTTTTGAAATTATAATATAAAGGAAGTTGTCCTACGTGACGCGGAAAAGTCATCGGCAAGCGACCGCCGGGATTATAATCACCAAACAGTACATCTGCCATTGCCGGGCCGCCTTCCTGTCCCGGTAACCAGTTTACGAGAATAGCTTTACACATTTCCGATGCTTTCAGAATATCATAAGGACGTCCTGCCTGAAGAATCAGAATCACCGGTTTACCTGTCGCACAAACCGCTTCCAGCAATTCCTGTTGTTTACCCGGCAGAATCAGAGTGGCCCAGTCATTATTCTCGCCGCATGTCTTGCGAACATCATTGGTGGCTTCGCTGGTAGAACAATCCCCCAATACCATTACTACAACATCGGATTGAGAAGCTGCTTTTACTGCTTTGGGAATATTCGTTTCATCTGGATTTGTAAAGTCACAACCCTGTTCATAAAGAACTTTCGTTTGCTTACCAACAGCCTCTTTAATGCCTGTCAATACGGACTTCAACTGTCCGGGTAGTAATTTCGGAGTGTAATCACCCGGTTGGAGATCGTCTGCTCCGGGACCCAGTACAGCTATTGTACGCAGGTTCTTGGTCAAAGGCAGAAGGTTCTCTTTATTCTCCAACATTACGATAGATTCACGGGCTGCCTGACGTGCCATCTCTTTATGGCTGTCAGAGTTCCATCCCGGATAAATCTTCTTCCAGTCCAACGGTTTGCAGGGATTCTTTTCAAAGAGTTCATTACGGAACATGGTAGAAAGCATGGTACGACATACGTTGTCCAGATTTTCCATGTTGATGCGGCCGTCTTTGGCGGCCTGAATCACTTCTTTATTGTTATAAGTATCACCGCAATTAGTTGCAATACCGGCAGCCAATGCCTGGTTAGCAGCTTCAATCTTGTCTTGTGCCGTATAATGTTTACGGGCAGTCAGATTACCTATAGCACCACAGTCACTGACAATAAATCCGTTGAAGCCCCATTCCTGCCGTAAAATCTGTTGCAGCAGTTCCATACTCTTGGCAACCGGAATACCCATATAATCGGAGTAAGCCATCATCAAAGACTGACAGTCATAGTTTCGGATAGCATGACGGAACGGCACCAGGTGAACTTCACGCATTTCACGTTCAGACAAACCGATGTCATGCGAGTCACGCCCACCCAATGGAGCACCATGTCCGCCAAAATGCTTGGGAGTGGTAAATAATCCTCTGGACTGATATCCTTTGATCCATGCACCACCTATTTGTGATACCAATACCGGGTCTTCTCCAAAAGTCTCTTCACAACGTCCCCAACGTGCATCCTGCGCAACGTCCAGCACCGGTGACCATGCCTGCTTTGTATTGGCAGCTACCGTTTCGTCTCCGATTACCATCGCCACTTCTTCCGTCAGCTTCCGGTTCCAGGTGGCTCCCATTGCTAAAGCCTGCGGAAAAATAGTCGCTCCGCTTCCATACGAGAAACCATGTACGGCTTCCACTTTTGTGATAGGCGGTACATATAAATGAGGAATACCGGGAATCCCCCATCCTTCACGAATCAATTCCATTTTATCTTCGGGTGTCATCACTGCCAGCAGACTTTCCACCCGTTCTTCTACCGGAAGCGATGCATCCATATAACGACGGTCAGTCACTTTCCCTTTACTATCTGTCAGTACCTTCTCTGCTACCAATACTGAAATCTCCTTTAGAGAGAAAGGTTTATCCAGCTTTCCCGGCTTGAAATTCAACTTGACATGAGCACCATATTTAGGAGTGAATTTCACTTTCATCTGTTTGTCATTGCCTTCTATCCGGTAGTTTACGGGAGTTCCCAGATTCATCGGGTCATAAGTGACAAAGATATCCAATACCTCTTTCAGTTCATTTTTGTTGACTCCCTGCATCTGAAGATCCAGTTCGCAAACATCACCCGGTTGCTGGATGGTAAACATCAGCCATTGCTCGGTCTTTAGTGCCTGCGAAGGTAATGTCCACATCGTCTTTACATTTTTATCAAAAGCTAAAGCAGCATTGTCCGCATTGGCAGAAGCCGATACCGACAGTATATCACTTTGTTGCTGCGCCATTGCCATCGAACATGACAATAATCCTATTGCCAACATCCATTTCATTTTGTTTTTCATGTTATATTCGTTTTTCTAATATTATCAGAATCTCATTTATCTATTATATGTGTATTTCCAATCATTTTCAATGTACTTTCTACCAGTTTCAAAGGAGTAGCCAGCGTCGGCACAGGTGAAGAACCGCCAACCTGTATTCTTACTGTTCCCGGCAGGACCTTCCGGATGCCATTTTCATCCACACAAGACAAGTCTTCCGGAGACAGGGAAAATGTCAGGCGTTGTGCTTCACCAGACCGTAAGTGCACCCGTTTAAAACCTTTCAATGCGGTCAACGGAACCAATATCTTTTTATCAGGATGGGATATATAAAGCTGAACTACTTCTTCACCTTCCAACCGTCCGGTATTCTTCACCGTTACAGTTACCTGCACTTCCTTGTCTGTGGTGTGACAGACTTTAGGCAGGTTCAGTGAAGAATAAGTAAAATCCGTATAGCTCAATCCATAGCCAAAAGGATAAAGAGCTTTTCCGTTAAAATAGCGATAGGTACGTCCCTGCATATCATACGATTCGAAGTCGGGCAAATCACTATCCTGTGCATAAAAAGTGACCGGAAGCTTTCCTGAAGGATTGTAATCTCCCAACAATACATCAGCAATAGCTTCTCCTCCATATTGTCCGCCATACCAGGCATTCAGTATAGCCGGAACATTCTTGGCTTCCCAGGGAATAGCCAATGCGCTGCCTGTCATCATCACAAAAACCGTCGGAATATGCTCTGCAGCCAATGCTTTCATCACTTGAGTTTGAACTGCCGGTAAAGCAATTGTCGTACGGTCGCCGCCATCAAATCCATCTTTGCTGACCGGCATTTCTTCACCTTCCAGTCTCGGGCTGATACCACCGACAAAAATGGCGACATCTGCTTCCTTGGACTGTCTCATGTATTCTTTCAATTGATTTTCGGGAACAGCATCTACATGATCTACACCTTCTATATATATGACTTCTGCCCAACCATTCAAACGTTCACGAATGGCCTGCAAAGGAGTCAGCATACGGGAAGGCTGTCCATTATAGTTTCCAAGTAACGATTCCCTGCAGTCTGCGTTCGGTCCCATTACTACCACCTTTTTCAGTTTATTCTTTTGAAGTGGTAATAATTGGTCGTTCTTTAGTAATACCATTGACTCACGTGCCAGTTGTTTGGCTAAATCCTGATGTTTTCTACATTCCAGAATAGAAACAGGAATACGTGCATAATCCACTTCTTCCACCGGGTCAAACAATCCCAAGCGGAAACGAATCTCAAACAGACGTTTGACAGATACATCAATTTGTTTTTCTGTGATAATTCCGTCTTTTACCGCTTTGACCAATGCCAGATAAGCACTTTGTCCACAATCCAAGTCGGTTCCATGAAATACGGCATCGGCTGCTGCCGTTGCTGCGTCCGGATGGGTCTTATGGTGATTGAATATATCATCGATAGCGCCACAATCAGAAGTGACATATCCTTTAAAATTCCATTTATCACGCAAAATAGATTGCATCAGCAAATCATTGCCGCAACAAGGCTGCCCCTGAAAAGCATTGTATGCACACATCACGCCGGATACCTTGGCATCAACAACCAATGTACGGAAAGCCGGCAGATAAGTGTCCCACAAATCATAAGTACTTACATCCGAGTTGAAGCTATGACGGTTTTTCTCCGGCCCGCTATGCACGGCATAGTGTTTGGCACAAGCCGAGGCTTTTAAATAACGGGGATTGTCTCCTTGCAATCCCAACACAAAGGATTCTCCAATTTTAGAAGTCAGAAAAGGATCTTCACCATAGGTTTCCTGTCCGCGTCCCCAGCGAGGATCACGGAATATATTTATATTAGGAGTCCAGTAAGTTAATGCGTGATATTGGCTATAATCCTCTTTACGCTGCGCATCGTTATAGATAGCCCGACCCTCGTCAGCGATGGAGGAAGCAACTTCTTTAATCAATGCATCATTCCAGGCAGCAGCCATGCCGATGGCTTGTGGGAATACGGTGACATGATATTTGGTACGACCGATACCATGCAGACATTCGTTCCACCAGTTATAAGCAGGAATACCCAAACGGTCAATGGGAGGAGTGCTATTCAACATCTGTTTCACCTTTTCTTCCAAAGTCAAACGGGAAACCAGATCGTTGACACGCTGTTCAACAGAGAGTTGCGGATTGCGGAACGGATACGTTTCCTGTGCCGTCATCCGACTACCTACACTGCATAAAACGGCTAAACAGACTATTTTATTCAACTTCATACTATCAGATTTATTAATTGCAGAAATAAAATTTAAAAGGGGCAATCACTTATTTGGTTTGCCTTACTAACTTTATCGTACCATCAGGATTGTAATACAGTTTATCTACACAGATAGAACGAAGCCAGTCGTGTCCGGACAACGCACTGTTATGGTAAAAGGCATACCATTGTCCTTTGAACTTGACAATAGATCCATGATTGGTATAGCTGTCAGTCGGTTCCATATAAATACCTTTCGATTCCCAAGGTCCCAACGGAGAGTCACTGATCGCATAGCGCATCCGGTTGTCCCCCTTCACTCCATCGTTCCAGTTTTCATCATGATTGTCGGAATAAGAGAGATAATACTTTCCATCATATTTGTGAATCCAAGCTGCCTCATGGAAATCTTCCAGTCCTTTCATGAGTTGCATCGGACCATCCAGCTCCATCATATTATCTTTCAACTTACCTCCTTTACAGGTGCCGCCACCGCCATTATAAATATACGCCTGCCCGTCGTCATCAACAAAGACACAAGGGTCAATCATCGGATCCATCCCTTCAACATATCCCTGCACTTTGAATCCTTCCGCCGGTTTATTGCTGGTAGCCACTCCGATCTTCCAACTGTCGTTCCAGTCTGTTTCACTGGGATGAGGAAAATAAAAATAGTAAGTACCGTTTTTATAAGCACAATCCGGAGCCCACATAAATCCTCCTTCTTTGCGTCCCCATGGCACCTGATCGGAGCTTAATATCTCTCCATGATCCGTCCAGGTCACCATATCATCGGTTGAAAACACATGATAACGATCCATCAAATCACAACCTCGCGGAGGTGCAATATCATGGGAAGCATATACGTACAGACGTCCGTCTTCCCAAACATGAGCCGAAGGGTCTGCTGTGTACATATGCCGGATGAAAGGATTCGGAGTTGCCGGATTCAGACTGGTATTAAAAGCTATCGCCTTTTCTTTGCGCAGAACCTTAGCGGCTTCACCAACCAGTTTCAGATAATGGTCACTTTCCACTCCCTCCTCGATAGGAACGAATGTACTTTTCCCTGTCGGAACTTCCTTTGCACATTTAAAGATAGCCGTCCCCTCATCAATTTCGTCAAACATAGCTACATAAATCATTTCGGCACCCGCCCGGATAGCTCCCATCATCTGTTTCCAAAGAAAAGAGCCTTTATTGCGGGGGGATAAATGAATTATGATCTTTACCTTTCATATTCCCCCAGGAGAAACCCGGAAAAACCAACGGTACATAATCAACCTGATTCTTTTTCGCCCACTGGATATCTTCTTCCACCAACTTCTGATATTTCGGATAAGTGGTTTCATTGTAACGTCCCACGAACCAAGGCATCACAATATCGCATTTTCTGATAAGCTCATGCAACCTGGGATCTGATTCCGTATCCCCTTTCAGCTCCCGCCATTGGGTAGGTACTCCAAGCATCACACTAAATCCCTGTGATTTTAAGCCGTCGATAATATGTGCAGCTTCTTTCAATCCATAACGGCGATTATCATTAAATCCCACACCCCATACTGTTACCAACGGTTTGCCATTGTGATACAGATAAGAAGGGTTTTTCGCATGATTTTTTAAAGAATGGCGTTGCGCAATTTCCGCAATGTCTTTGAGCAGCAGTTTTTCTTCTCCAGGCTGCATCCCGCTCAAGTCATACATTACACAAATAGCCCGTTCATATTTATTAGCAGCTTTCATTGCCGAGTTCAATACTTTATTAAAATGCTGCAATCCGCTTTCATTCCGGATTTCTGCGATAAAACGCTGCATGAACACTCCATCCAGTCCATACTCTTTCATCCATCTGAAATGAACATTGACAGTCGATTTGTCATAAGAAGAAAAGACGGATGCAGACTTACCATCCGCAAAAGTAAAATCCGTTTTATAGAGCTTCTTATACTCCGATACCTCCGGCCAAAGATCTACGGAACACGATCCCGGACGAAATCCTTCACGACCATTGTAATGATGCCATCCACGGCCGGAACCGTCACCAGGGGTGTTGAACCACCCCTGATAACCAGCCATAACCAATCCTTTGTAAGAATTATACTGTTTCCTGCCGCCGGACTGTGCCATTATCCCTATTGAAAACAATAAATAGACCAATAACCAATTCAACCTTTTTACCATGTTATTTCTTTGTTTTTCATGTTATACCATTAAGTCCTTAAAACTATTTTCAGCAAAGTAAAGAGGCATCCCTTAATAAATTCCACAAAAGTGAATTAATAATGACTTAAAATCGAATTAATCGAGAAAAAAAAAGATAAAGTAGTAGAAATAGATACCTAATTAGGAAAATATTATGGAAATAAAGCCCTGTAACCTTTTTGTTTTCCTGAATTTATTTTTCTACTTTTGAAGCAAATCTTTATTCTTCTACTTATGCCAGCAAATAGAAATGCTCTAATCCGTTATAAAACGATTGACAACTGTCTGCGTAATCCGTATCGACGCTGGACATTGGAAGACTTGGTAGACGCCTGTTCAGATGCTCTTTATGAATATGAAGGCATTGATAAAGGGATAAGCAAACGGACGGTACAAATGGACATACAGATGATGCGTAGCGAGAAGTTAGGCTATAATGCTCCGATTGTGGTGTACGAGAATAAATACTATAAATATGAAGATCCGGAATACAGTATCACACAAACCCCACTGAACGAACAAGACCTGAAAATGATGTCGGAAGCAGTGGAAGTGCTGCGACAATTTAAAGGTTTCTCCTATTTCACGGAAATGAGCGAGATTATCAATCGCCTGGAAGACCATGTTGCTTCTGCCCGGATGAAAACCACTCCTGTCATTGACTTTGAAAAGAATGAATCGTTGAAAGGACTGGATTATCTGGACACCATCTATCATGCGATTGTCAACGAGCACCCGATACAACTCAAATATCGTTCGTTCAAAGCACGTTCGGCAAACAGCTTTATTTTCTATCCTTATCTATTAAAAGAATATCGCAACCGATGGTTCGTTTATGGGGTCAGAGGAAACGGACGAATATTGCAGAATTTAGCTTTGGACAGAATACAATCATTGGAAGTTCTGCCACAAGAACACTATATCAAAAATACATTCTTCGATCCGAATACGTTCTTCGACGACCTGGTAGGTGTCACCAAAAACTCCGGAAGCGTAGCGGAGAAAGTTGGCTTCAAAGTAGCGGCAGCCGAAGCACCTTACATCATAACCAAGCCTATACATCGCAGTCAACAACTGGTGGAAAGGCTACCTGACGGAAGCGTCATACTGGAAATTGAAGTCGTAATCAACCACGAGTTAGAACGGGTATTCTTCGGATATGTCGACGGAATAGAAATTCTTTATCCTAAAACATTGGTAGAATTAATGAGTCGGAAATTGGAAAAGGCTGCCAAGCAATATACTAAGTCAAAGTGAAAATAAAGCTTTCGCACATTCGTACCCTTCCTGATAAAACTCTGTCAGCTTTTGCACATCTTTTTCTATACGGTCTACAGCTACAGGTTTCAAAGGACGGATAACGACAATCTTCCCTTCATCTTCCATACGTTCCACCATTTCCAGCTGTTCATTATAAACAGCGCACCGGCAACTTAACGCTTCACGCAACTTCGGATATTTCCGGTATACAAACGAAGGGATACGAATGTCTTTCGAATCTTTCCGATATCCCCGGTTACGGGTAAGTACCACGACATTTCTCTTACAGCCATCCGCAATAGCTCTTTGCAGAGGGATGGAATCTACAATTCCTCCATCGAGCATAGGAACCTCGTCTACATAAGTGATAGGACACACAAAAGGGAGACTGCTGGATGCACGAACAATATCGATCACCCTGCTACTGTCTTTTTTCTCTTCGAAATAATTGGCTTCTCCCGTAATGCAATTAGTAGTCACCATCACGAAACGTTCCGGTGAAGCAAAATATGTTTCATAATCATAAGGAAGAATGTGTTCGGGAAATTCTTTGAACAATAGATCGAAATCCAAAATATTACGCTTTTTGAGCAAATGTTTCAGACCGATATAGTTGTACTTCTCCAACAGGTCAATATTGCTGTATTTGGCACGTCCCCGTTGCCGCGATGCATACGACAATCCGTTGCACGCACCGGCAGACACTCCTATCGTATAGGGAAACCGGATATCATGATCCATAAAGTAATCAAGTACACCGCAGGTAAATACTCCACGCATTCCCCCGCCTTCCAACACTAATCCCGTAGATTCGTCAATTTTCAAGTCCTTCATTTTTATCTCCCGCATTCTTATTCCGGCGGATCACCAGCAGAGATGACAATTCTCGTATCACAGCCTCATCCTCGGATAATTTCGTATAAGAAAGATGACTCATTATCAATAGTCCGTCTTTCTCTTTAGTCACTAAATCTTCAACTCCTTCAAACCATACTATAATCATTTGTCCCGGATAACGTGCCTGCAAATCATCAATACATCCGCGAAACTCCTCATCGTCCGTATCAAAGAGGAAAAGACGTATCGAATGCCCGTTCTGCAACATCTTCTCCAGATACGAAAAAAGAAATGCATCAATCATTCCACCAAGTACGAAACTAACCATTGCGCCTTCCCGATACTGACGATTGACAAATACAGCTACCGGACACTTCACCTGCTCCATAATATCATCAATCTTATCCCGGAAAAGCGTTAACCATAAAATAGCCCCCGGAGTCCCCGGCATATCCGTACGGTAATGGCTCCCGGCTCCCAAAAGCAGCATATCAGGATGTTCTTTACGGACAAAATGAATGATTTCCTGTACAAGTTTGTCCGTCACCCGATAATGGTTATCCACCTGAATATTCAATTTCACTGCCTGTTGATTGAGCAAAGCAAAACTCTCGCTGGCATAATGCTCGGCATTCAACGGATTCAAATCCGTGCCTACCGTATAGTGTGCCGCAATCAAATGATTTTTCCTCAACTGCTTCCCAAATAACAAACTATAAATGGAAAGCAATACACGCCCGGATTCCGGACGTCCGAAACAAAATATCAATTTATGCTTCAAAGATAACTTTTCTTCGCGACGTACGAAAATATGTTCCACCAAATGAAGCAAAGGAGTAGTCATAAAGGTCGTAACTA
Organism: Bacteroides sp. BFG-637; assembly: GCF_024793605.1. Lineage (NCBI taxonomy): Bacteria > Pseudomonadati > Bacteroidota > Bacteroidia > Bacteroidales > Bacteroidaceae > Bacteroides > Bacteroides sp. BFG-637. Next base: position 6,197,570 of record NZ_JANUPD010000002.1, read on the forward strand.
ACGCCATAATGACCAAAATTACGAATATAGACGGGGGAAGAACTCCCATTTCATAACCGATATTCAAAGCGACAAGCTCCATCAATCCCCGTGTATTCATCAATGTCCCTATCGTCAAACTATCCTTCCACGATTCACCCACCAGACGGGCAGCGATGGCACACCCACCCAGTTTGCCGGCAACAGCAACCGTCACCAACAGCAGACATACCATCCACAACTCCGGACTGTTTATCAAACCGATTTCTGTACGTAACCCGGTGAAAGCAAAGAATAAAGGTAAAAAGAAGACTAAAGATATATCTTCCACTTTTTCCATCATCACCTTCCGGAAACCCAAATTGGACGGCATCACCACCCCTGCCATAAAAGCTCCGAACAGGGCATGAATACCGATAATCTCCGTCAGACAGGAGGAAATAATAAGAATGAGCAGAATAAATGCTACAAATGTTTTATTAATAACTTCCCGATTGGCATATACCTCTCCTACCTTCTTCAAAAACGGACGAACGACCAAAAACATGACTACAATATACACAACTGCCAGTCCAACTGAATATAGTGCACTGGCAAAACTTCCCGCTTTGGAGATAGCGATAACTACTGCCAACAGACACCAAGCCGTCACATCGTCATTGGCCGCGGAAGCAATAGTCAGCGTGCCTAAAGGAGTCTTAGTCATATTCCGTTCCTGAATGATACGCGCCAATACCGGAAAGGCGGTGATACTCATAGAAATACCTATAAACAGAGCAAATGGAAGGAATGGAGTCTGGTCGGCGGCATATTCTTCATACACCCAGTAAGAAGACAAAATACCCAGAAAGAAAGGAACCAAAATTCCGGCATGACTAATCACCAGCGTTTCATTGATCTTATTTTTCAGCACACTGAAATCCAGCTCCATACCGATGACAAACATGAAAAGTATCAGTCCCACCTGACTCAATAATTCAAGATTGGTAAGCGAGTGAGCCGGAAAAAGAAAATGAAAAGCATCCGGAAAGAAAAAGCCGAGCACGGAAGGTCCCAACACGATACCGGCAACAATCTCACCAATCACTCCCGGTTGCCCGATCAGGCTAAATAAATAGCCAAAAAGACGCACCATCACCAATACAGCTATAATCTGAATCAATAAGGTAGAGAGCGGATGATGAATATTGTCCTGTATAAACTGAAGAAATAGGCTGAAAGGGTCTCCCTGTGCCACGTTATGCGCATTTATCGCATAGTGCGAAAACCGGTCACCCTCTTCAATAGCGACATAAATCAACCCTCCAAACAGGAGCAACATCAATACATAAATGACATAATTCTTCCGGGCCCTATTCCGCATAAACTCTATTTTTACGATTTGTGCATATTTATTATAAAAACAAACGAAAAAGGCAGATAGTTTGGCAAAAAGAATAAATTCTCAAACAAAATCTTGTTTTTTTGCTTTAATCTATGTAACTTTAGGCTAGCTTAATTGTTTAAGGAGGAAAAAATCAAAAAAGTCCTGCCCGCAGGCAAGCACCATGAGAATACAGTTTGAGATTAAAGAAAATTTGCCGGAAATTATCGAAGAAATCTTACACTCTGATAAATGGCAAACTTCCGTGAAGGAAGAACTTAGCGGTCGGACGACCGTTGTGATCCGTGACCAAGCGTATGGTTCAGAAGCTACCATTGAAATTTATGCTACATCTATTGAAATCAAAACTGCCTGGTCTAAGTACTCCTATCGTATATTTGTAACCAACGATATCGTATGGTGCGAATATAACGGTGCCTATCGTGGTCTGTTGGAACAAGTGCTCCTACCAACAATTACTCCCAAAGAAAATCTGCTCAATTCTGACGTGACTGAAAGTTCGCTTTATGGAAATGAGCATAAGAAATTGAGGGAATATGCAGAAGATAACCTGAAACTGAAACAATTCCGCCGGGAAAACTTCAATGAACAAAGGAATGGGATTGCACCGTTCGACCATCCGAAGCGTGTGTATGATGAGTTTATCAAAGAAGATTATGTAGTAGCACCCAAAGGAGAAAAGAAATAATTCGCACTTAACGCTTTATCTTGTGCCATCGTATTGGCACAACAATGCCACCGCGTTGGCACAGTCGTGCCAATAGGGTGGCATGACTGTGCCAACAAGATGGCATTAATACACAATTCCCAAGTTATCCAGATCGGCCTTTGATATAGCAAAATCATTTCCGGCTTTAATCCGTTCCAGCACTAAGTTTCCGATACATTGGGCATCCTGTACTGATTGAAAAGACCTTTTCCCGGATACAACCGGGATAAAAGGCTGAACAATTATCAAACGCCCTCTCTCATAAATTTTATAACCGTATCCACTACCTTCAACTTGAGTTACTTCCAGCCGATATATATTTATCGGATGCATATACCCATATATGATTCCCACTAAAAGCAGCAAGACAAAGCAACTAATACCTATTGTTTTTTTATTTCTCTTCATATTCATAAGGTTTCAACTCCCAAGTATCATCGTAATAATAAGTAGAAGCCCCTCCCGTAGCTATAATTCCTCGTTTTCCGGTAGAAAAGCATACGGCTTTCGAACGTGTACTTCCTTCGAAATTTGTCAAATCTTCTCCATCCCATAGGTCTGTAAGAGGGTCGTAAATCCAATAATTGGAACGATAACTACCACCTGCAGTCTGCCCCACAGCAATATATCCTTTACCGTCGATCACGAAAGCACAAGCATAAGAACGGACGATAGAAGTGTAATCGTCGTCATAATCATCATCACTCTTATCGTAAAGTTCGCGCAATTCTTTCCAAGTACCCGTTGCCGGATTAAAACACCAGAAATCCGTCACATCCGAACCGTTATTCTCACCACCACAGATATAAGCGATATCATCTATGACGAAAGCCATACCGCCCATTCTCTTCTGCCCGCCAAATCCACTCATGGCTGTCCACTCTCCTTTATCTCCCACCGACGGGTCGAACTTCCAAAAGTCCTTTTGATAATTATCGTTGTAACCTGTACCCAAATACCCATACTGACCAATGCCGAAAGAAAGCGCATAATACCGTTTACCATAGATATTAGTTCCATCAGTTCCATCCGGGATAGAAGCCATCTCCTTCCATGAATTCGTAGCAGGATCATACTGCCAGCAATCATTCAGATAATCCTTTTTCGTCGCATCGTAACCGGTAGCAATATATCCTTTGGTACCTACTGCAAAACCTGTAGCCGCATTCCGGGCAGGAGCCGCATCGGGCATTGATGTACACTGTGTCCACGAATTAGTCTCAATGTCATACGCCCAGCAATCTTTCAAACGGTCTTTGGTACTCCCCCGGTATCCGGTGCAGAGGTACCCTACATTACCAATCGTAAAACCAGCTGCGTCCGTACGCGCCACACCATCAAAATCAGAACGGCGATACCACACACCTGCCGTATATTCAGTATCATCCGTACATGCCGCCAATGAAAGCAGCACCACCATCATGCAAAGTAATTTATTCATTTTCGTATTCATAAATATGTCGTTGATTACAACCGCAAATGTAGGCGGCAACGGGCACGCATAAAAAAACTATCGACAAATAAAGACATTCTATCTACCAACAAAATTCAGGTCGACAAATACAAAGATTTAGTCGATAGTTTTTTGGAGGACTGTTGAAAACCTCTTCTTTTGCCGCTACAAAACCAATTTCATTTTTACTACATGAAGTCAATCATACAACTTTTTTCATTCTTTATCTCTCTTTCTTTTTTCGCTTGTGTAGACGATTCATCGTCCATAGGAGCGAAATGGGTACAAAGTTCATTTCTCAACGCGCAGATGGACACCTGTACGGTATTACTTAGTACAGTATTAAGCGACTCCGTAGCCACTTCGGGAGATACGGTTTGTCAGATAGGATATCGTGACGACAACTTATGGGGGAAAATTACCGCCTCTTTTTATGCAGAGTATGAAGTACCTTCCTATTCTTTTGATGAAAACATCCAGTATGAGTTCGATTCGATCACCATACGCCTGTATTCTTCGGGCAATTATCTGGGAGATACACTAAAAAACCAACGCATTTATCTGCATGAACTGACAAAGAATATAGAACTGGACGATAGAGGGTACCTATACAACACTACTACTGCCTACTACAACGAAACTCCACTGGCATCTTTCGACTTTCGTCCTACTCCGGGCTCACCGAGCGAGGAACTGGAAATACGATTGCCGGATGCATGGGGAGAAGAATGGTTCAACTTGATGCTAAATGATGGCCGATGGGTACAATCCCAAAATTTCTTCCATGATTATTTCAAGGGAATTGCTTTCATACCCGATGCAAATGACGCTTGTATCAGCGGATTTCAAGTCAACGACTCCAGTATGTGCATCACAGTCTACTATCACCAGATTACGGAAACACTGAACGAAAAAACATTGGTTTTCAACACAAGCAGCACCTTAACTTACAACAAAATAGAACAGGACCGCTCAAACACCCCGATAGTCAACCTGCAAAGTGGAGACGGTAATGAATACTCTTCCGGAAAAAGCGAGCATCAGGCTTATTTGCAGGGAATGACCGGCATGTATGTCACCATCGACTTCCCACATTTAAATAATCTCTGCGAGAAAGGAGAGCTTGTGACCATCGAGAGCGCAACGTTACAGCTATATCCGGTGAAAGGAACTTATGACGGCATGTACCCGTTGCCCAAAAGCCTGGCTCTCTACACCGCCAACAATGAAAATGTGACGCAAAGTGTAATCACCGACCTCACCGGGAGTTCCGTACAAAGCGGAAACCTGATAGTCGATGAGATGTCTTATGAGGAGACTTATTACTCCTTTGACATCACCTCTTTCCTGCAAACAAACCTGGGAACTACCGGATATGACCGTCAGAAACTACAATTATTTCTTCCGGACAACTTGTTCTATACCACTCTCCAAGGCGTTATCTTCGGCGACGGGGAACATACTGCCAATAAAAAGAATACCAAACTTATCATACTTTACAAAACTTATCAACAATGAAAAAGATTTTGTTTTGCCTTCTGGCATTCTATACTCCTGTCTCTATAATCATTGCACAAAATACAACGAACTCCCCTACTTCCATGTTCGGACTGGGAGAGCTTTCAACCGGAGAAGGCGGGCAATATACCGGATTGGGCGGCGCAGGCATTGCATTGCGAGGAAATAATTTCCTGAACAGTGCCAATCCGGCTTCACTCACAGAGTTGACCGAACAACGCTTCCAGATCGATGCCGGTATCATGGGAGCATACCAGATTTATTCGCAACGAGGAGCAAGCAACCGTTCCGTCACCGGAAATCTGAATAACCTAAGTATCGGCTGCCGGATTATTCCACGCTGGTATGGAGCTATTTTCATGGCTCCCGTCAGCAGTGTAGGATATGCCATCACGCTGGATGAAGAGGTGGCAGGCACCAATGGAGGTACCATCTCTTCTCTCTTTCAGGGTGAAGGAGGGCTTTCCAAGATGGGTATCAGTACGGCTTACCTTTTCGGCAAAGGATTTTCTGTCGGCACCAATCTCTCTTATGTGACGGGGACTATCACACAAACGGAGACGCAAGGTACTGCCACAGAAGAAACCAGTTCCTACAAACATACTTTTTATGCGGATTTTGGTGTACAGTATAAATGGGCTATAGACCGCGAACGTTCTTTCGTTGCCGGTGCCGTATATGGTTACTCGCAGGATTTTAAGCAAGATAATAACTTATACGTTAGTAGCAGTTCGGGAGGGGGTGATATTGAAAGAAGCCTGAAACGCTATCGCCAATGTCTTCCTCAATTCTTAGGGATAGGAGCTTCCTACAACACTTTGCGATGGATGGCAACCATCGACTACAAATATGTGGACTGGAGCCGGATGCAATCTTCCCAATCTAACGTCAGTTTTGAGAATCAACACCGGTTATCAGCCGGTGGAAGATATACATTGGGCAATGTCTATCGCAATCCGGTCAGCATCCTATTGGGAACAGGTATCAACAATTCCTATATTGTCATTCAAAAGAAAAAGGCAACCGAATATTATGTCAGCACCGGACTTAACTTCGGATTACGCAATAATAATGTCCTCTCCCTCGGATTGAAATATAAAGGTCGGATGAAAATACCTAATGGTATGCAGAAAGAAAATAGCTTTTCCCTGTTCCTGAATATTACTTTCTCCGAACGAACTTACCGCGCCAAGATACAATAAAGACTAACCACAGAGTACGCAGAGGACACAGAGTTTTTTCTTAAGAAATAAATCGATCTGCCATTATCTCCGCTCAAAACATCTTCAGATATTCTTATCAAGGTATAGTCTGAACGTAGTCGAAGCATCTACTCTCCTGATATATACGTAGAGAAGAGCACGTTCGACAGGTGCAGAATAACAGAACGAACAATGTATAATAAAAAAACTCTGTGTCCTCTGCGTACTCTGTGGTGAAACTTTCCTATATTTGTAGCCAAAACATTTAATATTAATTTCATAGGAATGAAAAAGACAATCCTTATTGCTGCTTTAGGCCTATTCAGCCTAAGTGTTATGGCACAAGATGCAAAACCTGAAGAAGGTTTTGTTTTCACGACAGTGAAAGAAAATCCGATAACTTCTATCAAGAACCAAAATCGTTCGAGTACTTGCTGGAGTTTCTCAACTCTCGGATTTGTTGAATCAGAACTACTTCGTTTAGGTAAAGGTGAGTACGACCTGTCTGAAATGTTTGTTGTACACAAAACAATGCAAGACCGCGGAGTAAACTATGTACGTTACCATGGTGACAGTTCTTTCTCACCGGGCGGAAGTTTTTATGATGTAATGTACTGTATCAAAAATTATGGTATCGTTCCGCAAGAAGTGATGCCGGGTATTATGTACGGTGATACGCTGCCAGTACATAACGAACTGGATGCTGTTGCTTCCGGTTACATCAATGCGATTGCAAAAGGTAAGTTGAGCAAACTGACTCCGGTATGGAAAAACGGACTAAGCGCCATTTATGACACTTACCTGGGAGCATGTCCGGAAAAGTTCACCTACAAAGGCAAAGAATATACTCCAAAGACTTTTGCCGAATCACTGGGATTGAACTATAACGACTATGTATCACTGACTTCTTATACACACCATCCGTTCTATTCTCAATTCGCCATCGAAATTCAGGATAACTGGCGCAATGGCCTGTCTTACAACCTGCCTATCGAAGAGCTGATGGCTGTTATGGACAATGCTGTAAAGAAAGGCTATACCTTTGCATGGGGTAGCGATGTCAGCGAACAAGGATTCTCACGTGACGGTATCGCCGTAATGCCGGATGCAGCCAAAGAATCCGAACTGTCCGGTTCGGACATGGCACGTTGGACAGGACTGACTGCTGCCGACAAACGCAGAGAACTATTCACCAAACCTTTCCCTGAAAAGGACATTACCCAGGAAATGCGCCAAGTTGCTTTTGACAACTGGGAAACAACAGACGACCACGGAATGGTAATCTACGGTATCGCTAAAGACCAGAACGGAAAAGAATACTTCATGGTGAAAAACTCTTGGGGTAAATCAGGCAAATATAATGGTATCTGGTATGCATCCAAAGCATTCGTTGCCTACAAGACAATGAATATCCTGGTGCATAAAGACGCACTTCCTAAAGAAATTGCCAAGAAACTGGGAATTAAATAATTATTTAAGAAAGGCTTAATTTCCCAATGTATTCCGTAAATTTCTCCTTATAATTATCGCTGACAGGAATATAAGTATTCTTATCAAAAATAATACGAAGACGGGAAACTTCGGTAATCTTGCGAAGATTGACAATATAAGAACGGTGGACCCGCATGAAATGCGTGGGAAGCCGTTCTTCCATTTTCTGGAGGCTGGCAAGCGTTATTACCGGCTTGTCCTCTCCTTCCACAAAGATACGCACATACTCACTCATCCCCTCAATATAGCGGATATTCTTCACATCGATGCGGACCACTCTATAATCGCTCTTCACGAATAACGAATCTCCTTTTATCTGCGAAGCATTCCCTATTTCACCCTGTTGCTCCAACAAACGATATTCAAATTGTCTGCGGGCTTTATCCGCCGCTTTCAATAAATCCTGGAACTCAAACGGTTTCAGCAGATAATCCACGGCATCCAGTTTGAAGCCCTCTACCGCATATTCAGAATAAGCAGTAGTGAAAATCACCAACGGACGGTTCACCAAAGAACGTATGAAATCCAGTCCGTTCAAATCGGGCATATTAATATCCACAAAAATCAGATCAACCTCCTCTTCGGACAATATCTTCATTGCCTCGAACGCATCCTGACATGACTTTACCAAAGACAAAAAAGGTACTTGGGATATGTAATCCGACAACTGCGTCAATGCTAACGGCTCATCATCTATTGCTATACATTTCATTCTAATAAAGGTATAATAAGTAAGACATCAAATTTATGTTCCTCTTCGGTAATGGAAAGCGTATAATCATTGCCAAATAAAAGCCTCAACCGCTTACGGATATTTTCGAGTCCGATGCCATGATGCTGTTCGTCAGCCGAACCATTATTGCTGTTGGAACAACGGAATGAAAGCCGGTTGCCCTCATCCAACTGCATCAAGACATGAATAAAAGACTCGCTACGGTAACTGACTCCATGCTTAAAGGCGTTTTCCACAAAAGAGACAAAAAGTAAAGGGGGAATCTGCACTTCGGGCACTTCGGCCGGAAAATCCATCTTAATAGAAACTTTGTTGGTATAACGCAAACTCATCAGGGCAATGTAATTCTTAAGAAACTGAACCTCACGTGAAAGCAGAATTGTTTTATTACTCGCTTCGTAGAGTACATAACGCATCAGTTTAGAGAGTTCCACAATCGAACTTTTCGCTTTCCCCGTATCAATATCCACCAAGGCATGAATATTATTAAGTGTATTCATGAAAAAATGAGGATTAATCTGATACTTCAAATATTGCAGTTCCGATTGCAAGCGTTGATGTTCCAGCTCCTCCAGCATTTCTTCATCACGGAAAGATTTAAAGAAAAGTTTGATGGCAATATTGAATCCTACCATCAAAAAGGCAATGATGAAATGAATAAGATAGCGGAGCACAAAAGGAGGATAAGGAAAAGGAGTCGGTTTTGGAAATCCTCCGGGACCATTTGGAGCTCCCATTCCCCTAGGATGTTGTTCGGGATTGGACTCATTCCAATGTACATCCCCTTCCTTCCTCGCTTTTTCTCTCATCTTAATAATCTGATCTCTCCGGTTCTCCTTCATACGAAGAGGCAACTCTCCTCGCTTGAAATCTTTGGGGAAATGATTGGCAGAAGGAGACGGAGAAAGCCAGCAAATCATTCCTATTACAAAAATCAACGAAACAGTATACTGCCAATACCTTTTCTTAAAAAGGAAATAGGGAACCAAGCCATAATTGTTCAACAGGAAAAGCACGAAAAAAGGAAGGATACTCAACCATGATTCGCGGATTATCATACGGGTTTCCTCCCGCTCAAGTCCTCCACTCATGGCAAAGTATCCGCCTATCAGCGGAAGAAGAAATATTACGATCCAGATAGCTCCGTAAATACTCTGCTCCAGCATGTGTTGTTTACGTAGTCTTTTCATGCCTTATTGCTTCTGATTATCGAAACAAAGATAAAACCGAACCTGCTTTATCACAAATAGAATCGACCAAAGGACGGATTTCGACGGTAAACTGCTGTTTACCATCCCCATCCGCCAGGGCCATGTCCGCCGCCTCCACCACCGGGCTGGCCACCGCCGGAAGTGCTGCCAACTTGTGTCACCATCGAACTGGCGGTAAACGTTGCTGCCTGTGTGCCACCGGAATAAGTGGCTCCCGTATATAATCCGAAGAACTCGGAACCACCGGAAACCGCCCCTCCTTTTGAGATGATATAACTACCGCCCGAAGTCAGATTCGGACTGCTGAACAATACCGTCATTTGAGAATAAGCACGGGGAATCTGATAAGTCAGTACATTGGTTCCGTCGGCTGACTGGATATTCAGTATTTCTCCGTTACTTCCCGAACCACCATAGATCACACTGCGTTGCGTACATACACTTGATGTAGGTGTACTTGTTCCTCCTCCAATACCCAGAACAATCCCCCCGGTAATCTTAAAGGTATTCTGATCGCAATCGAATCCGTCTTCGGGAGAAGTAGTACCCGAAGATACGATCACTCCCCCCGTAATGGTCAGCGTACCATTAGAATCAATGCCGTCATTTCCGGAACTATAACAATAAATATTGCCACCATTAAGAACAATGCTGTTGCTTGCATTCATACAGTCATCGTAACAAAGGGCGGCAACCGTACCCTCATTGACAGTCAACACACTTTTACTCTCGATACCTTCACTGCCTTTCCCACCGGTAGCCTTCACAAGCACCGTTCCTCCATTGATTGTCAACGCACCGTCCGCTTTGATTCCTTTTGCCGACGAGTCGAGCTTGCCATACACACACTGCGTACCGGTAGTTATCACTTTCACCGTGCCGTCATTGATGGTAATCGAACCGTCACAGTTGATACCTTTACCGGCTCCACCTGTACTCTGTATGGCGATCTCCCCTCCTGTAATCAGGATATTTCCGTCACATTTAATTCCTGCACACGAACTCAAATCATTGTCTTCATAAAGTGCGGTTTGAGAAGTGAATGCAGTCAGCTTTCCTCCGGAGATGGTCAGGTTACCATCACAGGATATTCCTTTGGAGGCTGCTCCCGCCACTTGTGCCTGAATAGCACCGCCACTGATTACCACATCCAGACAAGATTTCAACCCATGCGCTTTATTGTCCGTTGTAGAGAGTTTGGCAAATCCTCCGGTCATCGTAATTCCTCCCTCTTCACACTGAATAGCATCGCCGTCAGAAGATATATTCAGTATTCCGCCGCCGATAATCACAGATTCATTAGTATGGATTCCGTCTTTTTTGGCCGAAGCTACCGTAATATTACACCCGCTACGGAAACGCACATAATCATCGCTTGTGATGGCATGTTTATAATTTCCAGTAACTGTGAGCGAACCACCACCACTAAAAATAAGCTGTCCCTCACTGAACAGGCAGGCTTTCATATCCTCTCCATCAGTAGTTGCCGTATAAGAAGAACCATCTGTCAACACATTCGTTGTTCCGTCTGCACATACCACGAACACACGTTTGGAAGACTGGATATTAATGGCAGCACCTACCGGATTGAGTATAGACACCCCTGCCAGTGATAATTTGAATTTCTTTTCGCTATATACCTTGAACGAGCCATTCGTAGTAGTCCCGCTCAACACATATTCTACTCCGCTGACTGTAGAATTAACCACGACATGCGCCCCATTGGAAGACACTTCCACTCCTGAAACACCATTGCTTACCGCAGCAGTCGTTCCATTATAGATAATCGTCACCACAGAGGCGAATTGGGAGTTCTCTATAAAATCATCATCGGAAGTAACCGTTTCCGACATGCTTCCATACGCCGTTTTATCACTTTCATCAAAAGCGATTGTAAATCCCAATAAATCTTCCGATCCCTCGGGAATCGTCGGGTTGGGCTGACTGCTTCCTCCACCTCCCGAACCTCCGACCAATATTCCTTCCTGATCGCCGAAATCGAATGATTCCGTCGTACAGTTCACCAACAACAGCAATAAAAGCGGTATCCAAAACAACACAATCCTTTTCATAATTTCTTGTTTTATCTATTAAAACTTAAATGAATATCCTGCACCGATCACATGCCCGTTTGCCTCATCGTCGTCTGCCTTATTTTGATACAGATAATAAAAATCGAGAGCATGTTTCTTACTTAGTTTCCATTCCGTCCCCAATGTCCATCGCAACTTTTCAAAAGCACCAATCTCATTCAACGAATGTGAAAGTTCGCATGAAGTATAAGGAGTAAAAGCACATTTACGTATGTTATATTCCACCTGAAGGCGGGAACGAAGCACATTTTTTCCTTTTCCGCTGATATATTCATCATTCTTCACACTCCCGTCATCACCATCGAATTTGGGAACCGACTGACTGGGACGATAAGTATATTGCCACCGTTCACGAAGGGAAAACGTGAAGCGGCGCCAGTCCACCTTTCCTGTCAATGACAAGTTTACACGATGCTTCGGCTGCCAATATTCGGGGATATAGTTTCCTTTTTTAGTAACCTCCATCGGATGATAATAATGAATAAACATATATCCTGCAGACGCTTTCAGCCAACGAAACATCTTATAGGAAACACCTGCCGAACCCGACCAGCGTTCCACCGTCTGCAATCCGTCTCTTGTACGGAATTCACCTTCCAGAGAAGCATCGAAACCGGAGAATATCTTTTTTTCACTTCCGCACTGGTCCACACGCCGAAGTCATCTCCCTGCGCATGGCTCTTCCCTGCCATACACAACAATAATAAGCAACCAATCAGGTATCTACCTGTCCCCCAGAATCTCTTCTGACTTTCTCTGCCTGACTTATCTTCCATTTTCTTATTCATTTTCTCTAGGTAAGCGGGTCAACGTATCAATCGTATTTATCTCATCTTTCAGCGGTTCATAATAGATTTTCAGCATGGCTGTATCCCGTAAAAAATCGATATGTCCCACTTCCACACGAACAATGTCAAGTCCTGTCCGTTCGCGGAGATCGCGTAATAAGTCCAATTCCCTTTCGGGTTTTATCAGTTCTATTCTATCATATTGAATCAGTTTACAGGAGATATGTTTCAGCCAGCGATTGCTTTCGCAAAGCCATATACTGACAATGAAAAGCAAGTTGGTACATACCAGTTCAGCATAACTGATTTCCACGGCAAGGGCATTGATTACCGAAATAGCAATGATGACAAAAAGATAAGTCATCTCACGCACGGGCATTGACTCGGTCCGATAACGGATGATACCGAAAATGGCAAATAAACCGAGCGCAAAACCTATTTTCAGTTTGACACTTCCCAATAAGAAAATCATCAGGAAAATACTGATACTTATCAGCGTAAAGGTGAAGTAATAATCACGCCGTTTGCTCTTAGGGTAATAAAACAGATGAATAATGCAGGATACCACCAGTAAATTGAAGCAGAATCGCAACAACAATTCCAAGAAACCTGCGCTATCCATCAATGGTGTTTCTATTAATGTAATATCACTTAGTTCATCAAACATATTATTCAGGTTTTATATTAAATATTCATTAGTTGCTTCTTTGCTATCTTCTGTGCCATTCTCAACTTGATCTTAAACCGATTATATTTTAAGTTCCCGGCTGTGAGTACGGTTCCCACACAATATTTACTAATTCCCGAAGGCCGCACATGCAGTTCGCGCAGTATTTCACCGATGGGTGAATAAGTTCTCCCGTCACGTTTCAGTTCTATGATAGCAAGATTTTCCAATCTTGCTTCCGTTCCAGTTATGAGATGATGGAAATGCACACCAGTATCGATGGTCAGACGTTCTGTCATTGCCTTATTCACCAGTGTAATACGATGAAAATGATTTTCCAGTAGAAATTTCAAGGCGGACAACTCATACCAAGCATAATTGCGAAGAAACTCTTCTCCCCCATCCTGACGCAAAGAGTTTACTCCTTGCACCCGAATCCGCTTTTTATCTGTCCGCCCCTTGTTATTCTTATTCTTCACTTCCAGAAAAGTCAGACCGGAAGAGACATACGTCCTTACACGGATCTTCTCACGGATCACTCTTCCGTTTTGATGAGCCAGATACATGGCGTAATCGGGAGTGTCGAGATAGGTAGTGTGATAAGCTATATTTCGCTCCCCCTGCACCTCTTGCACACGATAACAATTACTTGCCCGTTGTAATACGTCCATCAGGGCAGAGAGCGAAACGATATACTTCGTGTCCGTACGGTTCATCAAACGGATGGTACTCATCTCTTCCAAAGAAATGGAGGAGAAAGCGGAAAGTGCGGTGGTTACATTACATGCCTCGTTCATATTCATAAGGGATTAGAGTAGCAAGTGTTACAATACTGTAACAAATGTATGACAGAGAAGCAGAAAAAGGAAAAAAAATCAATGAACGGGGGATTCTTATCGGTGAATCGACTGTATTACAGCAACAAACTGTTCTGTTCTATTTTTAAGATTCTATTATTCAACAGTGGCTATGAATCGAATCAAATAGAAAATAAAATGCATAATCTAGTGCAAGAATATGCATATCACGCCCCTTATTATGCATAAATAAAGGGTAAACAGACCGTTTTTCATTGTATGAAAACGTCCGTTCTTTAAATGCAAGGTATCCTTGGTCGGTGAGGAACGCCTCCTTGCTCACCGACCAAGCTACCGTTCATCGGTGAGGAAGGAGGCGTTGATTGAAATAAGAGTCGTTTCCAAGCTATGTCACTTCTAACTTCGTTAATTTTCAATATAACAAATAGCTATAACATCAGAAAAAAATATTGATTTATTTCAGAATCTGGTAGCAAACAAATACAAACAGCAAGGATTTACTATCAAATCACTGTCTTTTGGGAGAATCCAAAAAGACATTTAAGCTCCTATTTATTTGCTATCCTCATATAGGTTCTAATTAAAGCAAAGAAAATGTATAAAACATCCTATTTTTATGTATAACCCTATTTTAAGCAAACATAGATTTATTTCTTGTAATATTCCAGCGGAGTCCTCTTTACTTTTTTACGGAAGTATTTATTGAAAGTTGTAAAGATGAATATTACATTCTAAACTTTCCGCAAGAGTCAGAAATAGAGAAGAAAAAAAATGAACGGTTTCTCACCTGTGAAAAATAGGAGGAAAACCATTTGCTTTTTTAGAGACCTCTTCATTCTCTTTTTACAGCCATTCTTAAAAGAAGAACAATCGATATTAAAAATAGAACACATTTATTTTTTCATTTTAGGTACTTTTACCGCATACGATTAAAAATAGAACATTAAAATAAAAAAACAGACCTTGACAATAAAGAATTGTTAGTCGAACTTTGCAAAGTTTTATTAAATACGCAATAAAAACAAAAAGCAAAATGAGAAACTTACGAAAACTATCTTATGTAGCTTGCGCAGTATTTTTCTTTACATCATGCGAAGAAACTTACAATGACAAGCTATTTTGGCCAGGAGAAATTAGTCAGGAATATGGCTCGTATATTAAACCATATACGCTAGACCTAACCTACAGCGGAGAGAAATTAATTGGAAAAACTGTCAGCTTCAAGACAGAAGATAGCGAAACGGGAACACTGACGCTGAATAATATAATCCCGGGAGAAAAGGAAACTCCTATCAGTCGCATCCAACTTTATGAGAATGAAAAGAAAGGATATTATACTTTCAGCGGGACCAATATCACAATGGGAGGAGCTACGGTGAAATATGGAAGGAATAATAACTCCGAAAAACATGCAACTATCACTGAACGTAACAATGGCTTATGCCAACTCCATTGCAAACACATATACATTTCCTGCATACTCCCACACAACAGATGGAGAAAGTATCATCCGTAATAGCGGAGCCAGCTACGTGAATATTACTACAAAAGCAGGAGGAGAATCTCTCCAGCCGGTGATTTTACAAATACAGCAAATGGCAACTAATATATTAGATGTGATTTTTCCTTATGTATTGAAGGATATTACATTTGAGAAAAATGGAATTGTCACTGCCAGCTATACTACGAACCCTGTAGACATGAATGAAATTATGGAAGTTGCCAATTCGGGCAAAACTGACGCTGAATTCAAAAGTCTGATCAACAAACGCACTTATGAGTCATCTCCCAAAGGATTGGCCTACTGGAATCAAACAGGCAACAAAGCATTTGTCGTACAACTAAATATCCCTGCCATTGTGTCTCTCATAGCACAAAACAACGGAAAGCAAATTGACTATCAGCTTATCGCAGGAATCAGTGAAGCACTTCTAAAATCTGACCCGGCACGTTTAAAATTAACGTTAAGTGCCATCAATATGATTTTAAACAATGAAATAATCACCTATATTCTTCAATTGGATGATGATACTTTTGCAACTCTGCTCACATGGATGAAAGACGGAATACCAATGGGCATCAACTCAACAAAAGAACATACTTATATCTATTTCAACAAAGAAACTCTCATGCCGTTCATCAGCATCATCGGTAGTTTGCTGGAAACAAATTTAATTGAAGTTGCAGCCCTTTTCGATAAAATGGAAATCGGTATTGACCTCACAGCTAAGAAATAATTCATTTTAATTATCTAATATAAAAGAACAATGAAAAAAATATCTATCCTATTAATAAGCTGCCTTGCCGTAGCGTCTGCATTTTTAACTTCTTGTGATAATGATCACTACGGACCAGAGCCTATAGATGTAACAGCCAATTATTCAAATAAACTATCAAACCCCAATCCGAATCTAATTCTTACCTATAATGGTGAAACAATGATCGGAAAATCAGTAGACTTTAGCACTGTAACAGGAGAAACCGCTATTATTAACTTATATGATATTTTACCAGGAGAAAAAGAAGTAAAAATTATGTCTATCCCCCTTTCTGGAGATGGGCAAGGATATTCTTTTTCAGGAAATAGTATGGGAAATGAGACTTTAAGCTCTTTTAGATACGAAGGACGCGTAATAAAAGGACAGTTAACATTAAATATATCCAATATCAAAATGGGCAATGCAGAATTATGGGCAAATACTTATAAACTACCCACAGTTATTAATGGCATCAAAACGATTGTAGTTGGAGACATGTGGGGAGAAGAATATACATGGCAAGATGTTGACGGACAAGTACTAAATGCATCATGCTATTTTTATGCAGACATAGAAGCTTCAGAAAGTGGAGCCACAACTCAAACATGGGGTAGTGCCATTCAAAACATATTAAGTTATATTTTGCCACAAGTTCTACAAGAAATTACTTTAGGAGCGGACGGGAATGTAACGGCTTCTTATTCAAATGAACCATTGACAGGAGTAGACATGGATATCATTTTTGGATTTCTAGAAAATCCATTAACACAGGATATGATTACTCCTAACATTGTTAACCGTAATTATATTCCATCTCCAAAAGGATTTGCTAATTGGTTCCAAAAAGACGGTAAGTTAATATTAAAATTAAACTTAGCTAATATTATTGCCTCAATATCCAGCGGCAATCAATATATGGATGTCAATATAACCAATGCTATCATTGAAGCTATATCCCAAATGGATGCTATGAAAGTGAAAGAATTGCTAACCACGCTCAATCAAAGTCTAAAAAATGAAACACTTGGATTCCTGCTCAATGTCAATGACACTTCTTTCAAAGCTATTTTCAATTGGTTAACTACCGGAATCCCGATGCAAGTTATTTCAAAAGATGGACATACTTTTATTTACTTAGACAAAGAAGGTTTTACTCCCATAGCCAAATTACTACCAGATCTTAGTCCGCTAATAGTCAGTCTGCTTCCAGAAGATATGCAATCACTGGGAGGAATCATCTCTATATTTTTGAACGGTATATCAGACGCTTTTCTATCACCTGAAAAAATAGAATTTGGTTTGGAAATTGTTCCAAATAAATAAAACAAAAAACAATGAAGAAATTATATATCCTAACAATCCTGTTATGCCTTACCGGTTTCGGAAGCATCTTTGCCCAAACCCTGAAAGGACATATATATGATGCCAAGACCAATGAGCCATTGGTCGGAGCCACCGTCACCTACAAACTTCATGGTAATCAGGGAGTAGTATCCAACATTAACGGAGAATATGAAATCAAACTTCCCGAAGGTGGAGTTGACCTTGTATTCAGCTATGTTGGCTATGATGATGTCTTGATGCCCATCGTTATCAACAAGCGTGAAGTAGTCACCAAAGACGTTTACATGAAAGAAAGCACCAAGCTGCTGGAAGAAGTCGTAGTCAGTGCCGGACGCTTTGAACAGAAGTTGAGTGATGTCACTGTCTCCATGGACGTTGTTAAATCCGGAGATATTGCCCGTCAGGCACCCACGGATATTTCTTCCACTCTCCGCACACTTCCCGGTGTAGACATTGTAGACAAACAACCTTCTATGCGCGGAGGTAGCGGATGGACTTACGGAGTAGGTGCACGCAGCCAAATTCTTGTGGACGGAATGAGCACACTGAATCCGAAAACAGGAGAAATCAACTGGAACACTGTTCCTTTAGAGAACGTAGAACAGGTGGAAGTGATTAAAGGAGCATCTTCCGTACTATATGGCTCATCAGCTTTGAATGGTATTATCAATATCCGTACCGCACGTCCGGGACTGACACCGAAAACACGATTCAGCGCCTATATCGGTGTATATGGTGATGCGGAAAACGACGAATACCAATGGAGCGACAAGAGTTTCTGGAAAGATGATAAATATTCTGTTAAACCGATCCTGCGCGGAAGTCTTCTTAGCGGTATACGGAATCCTATTTACGAAGGATTCGACCTCTCCCATTCCCGCCGTATCGGTAATTTCGATGTCAGCGGAGGAATCAATCTTTTCACTGATGAAGGATACCGCCAACAGGGATACAACAAACGTTTCCGTATGGGAGGGAGCCTCACTTATCATCAGCCCGATATGGGAATGAAACTGTTGAACTATGGTTTCAATGTCGATTTCCTTTCCAATCAATACGGCGACTTCTTCATCTGGCGTTCACCAACGGAAGTGTACAAACCGTCTCCTTTCACCAACATGGGACGTGAAGAGAATAATTTCCATATCGATCCGTTCATCAACTATGTGAATCCGGAAAACGGTACGTCACATAAGATTAAAGGACGTTTCTATTACAGCGCCGACAATATCGTACGCCCTACCCAAGGAACTTCCATCACTGATATTCTGGGAAATATGGGAACTGATGCCAAAACGATACAGAATATAGCCGGTGGCGATTACAGTTCACTCTATCCTGCATTGGTAGGTATCGGTTCCGGACTTGTCAACGGTAATCTGGAAGATGCCATGAACGGAGTGTTCACCTCATTAGGCAATATTTTCCCGAATGCGACGACTGCCGATTATTGCGATCTGATCTCCTGGGTAATGGACAACGGAGTGCCGAGTGACTTGGGAGGACTTGCGAACGGACAGTTACCGAGTGATCTGATTCCGTGGTTATCAAATGTTATCAATCCGTCACGAAACACTCCCAAAACACAGACTGATAAGAACTTCGATTACTATCTCGACTACCAGTTCAATAAGAAATGGGAAGGTGGTGCACAAATCACTACCGGAGTAACCCTGGAACATATCCGCTATGACTCCGCTGTAATGGATGAGGTATACAAAAGTGATAATGTAGCTGCTTTCCTTCAGTACGATCAGCGCTTTTGGGATCGTTTGAGTGTGTCTGCCGGTGTACGTGCCGAATATTATCGGGTGAATAATCATCACCGTGAAGCCGAAACCAAAATTTTCGGAACCAAGGTTCCGTTCCGTCCGGTCTTCCGTGCAGGGTTAAATTATCAGCTGGCTGATTACAGTTTTATCCGTGCCAGCTTCGGACAGGGTTACCGTAATCCGTCTATCAATGAAAAATACCTGCGCAAGGATATTGGTGGGGTTGGCGTCTATCCTAATCTGGACATCAAACCGGAGAAAGGATTTAATGCGGAATTAGGAATTAAGCAAGGATATAAGGTCGGCAATTTCCAGGGTTTTGTGGATGTTGCAGGATTCTATACACAGTATAAAGACATGGTTGAATTCCAGTTCGGACTGTTCAACAATGCCAATTACACAATGATTAATAGCATAGGCGATGCATTTCAGATGCTGACAGATGGCAAAGGTTTCGGCATCGGAGCCCAGTTCCACAATGTATCGAAAGCCCAGATTTACGGAGTAGAAATTTCAACGAACGGCGTGTATAATTTCAATAAGAATACGAAGTTGTTCTATAACTTAGGATATGTATACACGGAGCCACGCGATGCTGACTATCAGGAACGTAATGCAGTAGAGGGGCTTTATACCGATCCTCTTCAGATGAAAGAGAAATCGAACACAGGTAAGTATCTTAAATATCGCCCGAAGCACAGCTTTAAAGCTACAGTAGATTTCCAGTGGAAACGTATCAATGTCGGTGCCAATGTAGCATGGAAGAGCAAAATTCTGGCAGTTGACTATCTGATGTTGGACGAACGCGAGAAACAGCAGAAAGACCTGATGGATTATGTACGTGGCATCCTTTTCGGTTATTCAAAAGGAGAAACACTGGCTACTTACTGGAAAAAACATAATACAGACTATGCTACTGTCGACGTACGCTTCGGAGTAAAAGCCACAAAAGAAGTAGCTTTCCAGTTTATGGTGAACAACCTGTTGAGTAAAGAATACAGCTACCGCCCAATGGCAGTTGCCGCCCCACGTACTTTCGTGCTGAAAATGGACGTCACTTTCTAACTAACTTTCAAGATTCACAATTACTTAAGAAACGGCTGCTCAATACAGCCGTTTTCTTTTTTCTCCTCATCTGTCATCATTTATCTATATATTGTGTATCTTTATCCCCCGAAAACAAGAAGAAATAACCGATAAAATGAAAAAACGAATCCTACTTATTGTCATCCTGTTTTGTACAGCCTTTGCACAGGCACAAGAAGTTTTTGTAACTGCTGATTTTGTAAGCAGTTATATCTGGCGCGGTATAGATAGCGGTAATGCAAGTGTGCAGCCTTCACTCGGCCTCAACTGGAAAGGACTGACTGTTTACGCATGGGGCTCTACCGAATTTCGCGAAAAGAACAATGAAATAGATTTATCACTAGAGTACGAATACAAAAACCTGACTCTTTACGCCAATAACTATTTTACCCAGACAGAAGAAGAACCTTTCAAATACTTCAATTACAGTTCGCACTCTACCGGACACACTTTCGAGGCAGGAGCCGGCTATATGCTTAGCGAAAAGTTCCCATTGTCAGTAAGCTGGTACACTACCTTTGCCGGAAACGATTACCGGGAAAACGGGAAACGTGCCTGGTCCAGTTACTGCGAGTTGAGTTACCCGTTCAGCGTGAAGGATGTAAATATGAATATCGAAGCTGGTTTCACTCCTTGGGAAAGTATGTACTCCGACAAATTCAATGTAGTCAATATCGGATTATCTGCAACAAAAGATATCAAAATAACGTCCAACTTCTCTTTACCCATCTTCGGAAAGCTAATAGCCAACCCTTATGAAGAGCAACTTTATTTTGTAGTTGGAATTACATTGTAGATGATTCTTACATTCAATTATTAACTAATAAACACCCCCATGAAAAAA
Source organism: Bacteroides sp. BFG-637 (assembly GCF_024793605.1). Taxonomy (NCBI): domain Bacteria; kingdom Pseudomonadati; phylum Bacteroidota; class Bacteroidia; order Bacteroidales; family Bacteroidaceae; genus Bacteroides; species Bacteroides sp. BFG-637. The sequence goes on from NZ_JANUPD010000002.1 coordinate 6,218,920, forward strand.
CACTTTCTTATCTTCGCAACAGGTCTCTTTCTACTAAGTGCCTGTAATTCGGTAAAAGCACCGGAAGCTATCTTACCCATTCCCGAAGCCAAACAGGTGGAATGGCAAAAAATGGAAACGTATGCGTTTGTACACTTCGGACTTAACACATTCAACGACCGCGAATGGGGATATGGAGACTCCGATCCTAAAACATTCAACCCTACCCGTCTGGACTGTGAACAATGGGTACAGACATTTGTCAAATCCGGCATGAAAGGAGTGATCCTGACAGCGAAACATCACGATGGATTCTGCCTGTGGCCCACGCAACTGACAGAGTACTGTATCCGCAACACTCCGTACAAAGACGGAAAAGGAGATATTGTTCGCGAACTGTCCGATGCCTGCAAAAAGTATGGCATTAAATTCGCAGTCTATCTCTCTCCCTGGGACAGGCATCAGGCCAATTATGGTTCCCCCGAATATGTAGAATACTTCTATAAACAACTCAACGAATTGCTGACCAACTACGGTGATGTATTTGAAATCTGGTTTGATGGTGCCAACGGTGGAGACGGCTGGTATGGCGGAGCAAAAGACAGCCGTACGATCGACCGCAAAACTTATTATAACTATCCGCGAGCTTACAAGATGATTGATGAGTTACAGCCACAAGCTGTTATCTTCTCGGATGGAGGTCCGGGCTGTCGTTGGGTGGGCAACGAACACGGATTTGCCGGAGCCACCAACTGGTCTTTTCTCCGTGCCGGAGAAGTTTATCCGGGCTATCCCAAGTATCGTGAACTGCAATATGGTCATGCCGACGGTAACCAATGGGTAGCTGCCGAGTGTGATGTTTCCATCCGTCCGGGATGGTTTTATCATCCGGAAGAAGACGACCGTGTGAAAACAGTAGACGAACTGACCGATTTATATTACCGCAGCGTAGGACATAACGCAACGCTATTATTAAACTTCCCGGTAGACCGTGACGGATTGATTCATCCTACTGACTCTGCCAATGCCGTAAACTTCCACCAGAATGTACAAAAACAACTGGCACACAATCTGCTGGCCGGACTCTCTCCCAAAGCATCGGACGAACGCGGAAGAACATTCTCCGCCAAAGCTGTGACCGACGGTGATTATGATACTTATTGGGCTACCAATGACGATGTCATTTCAGCCACTATCGAATTCGATTTACCTCAAGCAGAGAAGATCAACCGTATGATGTTGCAGGAATATATTCCTCTCGGACAACGTGTCAAATCATTCGTTGTAGAATATAACCAGGCAGGCGAATGGATCCCTGTAAAGCTCAATGAGGAGACTACCACTATCGGATATAAACGGCTCCTTCGTTTCGAAACAATCACTACGGATAAGATTCGTGTCCGCTTCACAAATTCACGGGCTTGTCTCTGTATTAATAACATTGAAGGATATTATGCAGGAGAGACTTCGGATACATACACAGCAAAAGCTACAGAACTGAAAAGCTACCCGTTCACTCTTGTTGGAGTAGACGTGGAGGAAGCACAGAAAGGTATGGATAAGAACGACCAGACCACCTGTTTCATCAATGGAAATACACTATTGATTGACTTGGGAGAAGAACGCACGATTACCTCATTCCACTATCTCCCCGACCAAAGTGAATATAATAAAGGGTTGATCGCGGCTTATGAAATCTCTGTAGGCATGGACAGCAATGCGGTCAATCAGGTAGTAGCCAAAGATGAATTTTCCAATATAAAGAGCAATCCGATTTTGCAATCGGTTTACTTTACTCCGGTCAAGGCTCGCTATATTCAGTTGAAAGCAACACGGATGATACATGACGGTGAACCGATGGGGTTAGCTGAAATTGGGATAAAATAATAGATGATATGGTACAGAAAACAGGAATTATCGTGCAGAAGAAAAACTATACTCTCCGTACCTGGCAAACCGAAGATGCAGCATCATTAGCCAAATATCTCAATAACAAGAATATTTGGGATAACTGCCGTGACGGTCTCCCCTATCCTTATAGTCAGGAAGATGCTAAAGTTTTTCTCGCTATGATACAAGCAAAAGAAAATATTCATGATTTCTGCATTGAAGTAAATGGAGAAGCAGTCGGAAGTATCGGTTTTGTACCCGCTACGGATGTAGAACGTTTTAGTGCAGAAGCAGGCTACTGGATTGGAGAACCTTTCTGGAATCAGGGAATCGTAACTGATGCTTTGAAAGAAGCCATCAACTATTATTTCGAACACACTGATAAAGTACGTGTATTCGCAGTCGTATTTGAGCATAACTCCCCATCCATGCGTGTATTAGAGAAAGTGGGATTCACGAAAGTAGGAATTATGCAAAAAGCTATTTTCAAGAATGATAATTTCACGAACGCACATTATTACGAACTTATCAAATAATCCGGAATTCATCAACAGTCTGCCGGACAATCCGGCAGACTGCCCATAAACACCTTGCCAACCCTGAATGAAATCTATAAAAACCTTCCTCTTTTGCTCAAAAATCTTAAACCTGTGCATTTTTTACTCGGATTTCTTGTCAGAACCAAGTGTTTGAGTAAATTTGCAAGCTGATAGTTAACCGGATAGTTTAGATAGCAAGAGATTACTACTTGACTACTGGCTGCTAACTTGTAGAAATACTAATACTAAAATTTATAGCATGAGTTTGAAAATTGTTGTATTGGCAAAACAAGTTCCCGACACACGTAACGTCGGGAAAGATGCCATGAAAGCCGACGGGACAATTAACCGCGCGGCACTTCCCGCTATCTTCAACCCCGAAGACCTGAATGCCCTCGAGCAAGCTCTTCGACTGAAAGATGCTCATCCAGGCTCTACCGTAACTATCCTGACAATGGGACCGGGACGGGCAGCCGACATTATTCGTGAAGGACTTTTCCGTGGTGCAGATAACGGTTACTTGCTGACCGACCGTGCTTTCGCTGGTGCAGACACACTGGCTACGTCTTACGCACTGGCTACTGCCATCCGCAAAATCGGTGATTGTGACATTATTATCGGCGGTCGTCAGGCTATCGACGGTGATACGGCGCAAGTAGGTCCGCAGGTAGCAGAGAAACTGGGATTGACGCAGATCACATACGCAGAAGAAATTCTGGAAGTGGGCGATGGTAAAATCAAAGTGAAACGTCACATCGACGGTGGCGTAGAAACTGTAGAAGGTCCGCTGCCCATCGTGATTACCGTAAACGGTTCTGCAGCTCCCTGCCGTCCGCGCAATGCAAAATTGGTTCAAAAATACAAACATGCCAAGACTGTAACCGAAAAGCAGCAAGGCAACCTTGATTATACCGATTTGTATGACAAGCGTGATTATCTGAATCTGCCAGAATGGAGTGTAGCCGACGTAAACGGTGACCTTGCGCAATGCGGTCTGTCCGGTTCGCCGACCAAAGTGAAAGCCATCCAGAACATCGTGTTCCAGGCTAAAGAGAGCAAAACCATCAGCGGCAGCGACCGTGACGTGGAAGACCTGATTGTTGAACTATTAGCTAACCACACCATCGGATAATCATGAATAACTTATTTGTATATTGCGAAATAGAAGAAGGTAACGTTGCAGACGTTAGCCTCGAACTTCTGACCAAAGGTCGTTCGTTAGCCAACCAGTTGAACTGTCAGCTCGAAGCTGTAGTTGCCGGCAGCGGCCTCAAAGATATTGAAAAACAAATCCTTCCTTATGGAGTAGATAAACTTCACGTTTTCGACGGTGAAGGACTTTACCCTTATACATCACTTCCCCACACAGCTATCCTGGTGAACCTCTTCAAAGAAGAGCAACCGCAAATCTGTTTGATGGGTGCTACCGTTATCGGTCGTGACCTCGGTCCGCGCGTTTCTTCTGCCCTGACCAGCGGATTGACTGCCGACTGTACTTCACTTGAAATCGGTGACCACGAAGACAAAAAAGAAGGTAAGACTTATAAGAACCTGTTGTACCAAATCCGTCCGGCATTCGGCGGTAACATCGTTGCTACGATTGTGAACCCGGAACACCGTCCGCAGATGGCAACCGTTCGCGAAGGTGTGATGAAGAAAGAAATCCTCTCTCCGACTTATCAGGGAGAAGTGATCCGTCACGACGTGAAAAAATATGTAGCTGACACAGACTACGTAGTGAAAGTGATCGAACGCCACGTAGAAAAGGCCAAGAACAACCTGAAAGGTTCCCCGATTATCGTAGCCGGTGGTTACGGTGTAGGTTCGAAAGAAAACTTCGACCTGCTGTTCGACCTCGCTAAAGAACTTCACGCAGAAGTAGGTGCCAGCCGTGCAGCTGTTGACGCAGGTTTCGCAGACCATGATCGCCAGATCGGACAAACAGGTGTCACCGTTCGTCCGAAACTCTACATCGCTTGCGGTATCTCCGGACAAATTCAGCATATCGCCGGTATGCAGGAAAGTGGTATCATCATCTCCATCAACAACGATCCGGATGCTCCGATCAATACGATTGCCGATTACGTAATCAACGGAAGTATTGAAGAAGTTGTGCCGAAGATGATTAAGTATTATAAACAAAATAGCAAGTAAGGAAAGATGGCTAATTATTATACAGACATACCGGAACTCAAGTATCACTTGAACAATCCGATGATGAAACGTATTTGCGAACTCAAAGAACGCAATTACAGAGATAAAGATGAATTCGACTATGCTCCGCTGGACTTCGAAGATGCTGTAGACTCTTACGACAAAGTATTGGAGATTACCGGAGAAATCACAGGAGAAATCATTGCCGCTAACGCAGAAGGTGTAGACGAAGAAGGTCCTCACTGTGCCAACGGTCGCGTAGAATATGCTTCCGGAACCAAACAGAATCTGGATGCTATGGTGAAAGCCGGACTAAACGGCATGACCATGCCACGCAAATTCGGTGGTTTGAATTTCCCGATCACTCCGTACACCATGTGCGCGGAAATCGTGGCTGCCGCCGACGCCGGTTTCGGAAATATCTGGTCTTTGCAGGACTGTATCGAAACGCTGTACGAATTCGGTAATGCAGACCAACACAGCCGCTTCATCCCTCGTGTATGCCAAGGCGAAACAATGTCCATGGACTTGACAGAACCGGATGCAGGTTCCGACCTTCAATCTGTTATGCTGAAAGCTACTTACAGCGAAAAAGACGGATGCTGGTTGCTGAACGGCGTGAAACGTTTCATTACAAACGGTGACGCTGATATCCACCTCGTACTGGCACGTTCGGAAGAAGGAACAAGAGACGGTCGTGGCTTGTCTATGTTCATCTATGACAAACGCCAAGGGGGTGTAAATGTGCGCCGTATCGAAAATAAACTCGGTATCCATGGTTCCCCTACTTGCGAATTGGTATACAAGAATGCAAAAGCTGAACTTTGCGGTGACCGCAAACTCGGTTTGATTAAATATGTAATGGCTTTGATGAACGGTGCCCGTCTGGGTATTGCCGCACAGTCCGTAGGATTGAGTCAGGCAGCTTACAATGAAGGATTGGCTTATGCCAAAGACCGTAAGCAGTTCGGCAAAGCGATCATCGAGTTCCCGGCAGTATATAACATGCTGGCTATCATGAAAGGTAAATTGGACGCCGGACGTGCTTTGCTGTATCAAACAGCCCGCTATGTAGACATCTACAAAGCTCTGGATGACATCGCCCGCGAACGCAAACTGACTCCGGAAGAACGTCAGGAACAGAAGAAATACGCCAAACTGGCAGACAGCTTTACTCCGCTGGCCAAGGGGATGAACTCTGAATATGCTAACCAAAACGCTTACGACTGCATCCAGATTCACGGTGGTTCAGGATTCATGATGGAATATGCTTGCCAACGCATCTATCGCGACGCGCGTATCACCAGCATCTACGAAGGAACTACCCAGTTGCAGACTGTAGCCGCTATCCGTTATGTGACCAATGGTTCTTATATCGCTACTATCCGCGAGTTTGAGGCCATTCCTTGTTCACCGGAAATGGAACCGCTGATGTCTCGCCTGAAGAAGATGGCTGACAAATTTGAAGCAAGCACCAACGCTGTAAAAGAAGCACAAGATCAGGAATTACTTGACTTCACTGCCCGCAAATTGATGGAAATGGCTGCTGACATTATCATGTGTCACCTGTTGATTCAAGATGCCAGCAAAGCTTCCGAACTGTTCTCCAAATCTGCACACGTATATTTGAACTATGCAGAAGCGGAAGTGGAAAAGCACGCAAACTTCATCGAAAACTTCGACAAAGAAGATTTGGCTTTCTACAAAAAGTAACAAATAATCGACTAAATCTCATAAAAGCATCCTTTCTTACGAAATGGATGCTTTTTTTATTTGTCATATTCTATTATTTTCCATTATTATTCTATACATTTGTCAGTGAGATAAGTTATTTTTTAATTGATGACTCTAGATAAAGATAGAAATATGGCACTCAAACCTTCATATAATGACAAACTACATCTGCCTGGTTTATCCAACACGGAAATCCTTATATTGGCTCTCGAAGCTTCTCAAAAACTTGAGTGGAATATCAGAGAAGTGACTCCGGAAGGAGTCCGGTTTGAAGTCCCGTTCAATATGTACTCTCACGGAGAGGTAATAACCTTTACTATAGAAAAGGAAAGTGACGGAGAAGTATCCGTTCGCAGCCAGTCTTCTTCCGTACAATTTGTTGATTATGGAAAGAACAGAAAAAATATACAGAAATTACGGGAGGCGATGGAAGAAATAAGGACTTCACTCACTCTGGAAGAGCTAAGCCGGAGAGCAGAAGATTTCGAAGAAGAGTTCAACCGACCGCTCACGGAAGAAGAAAAAGCTTATATAGAAGAAGAAAAGAAAAAAAACTCCTTCCTGTCTTTCTTCATTCCCCGCAAAGGATTCATAGCGACCCCCATCCTGATAGACATCAACATTCTTGTATTCATTGTGATGATTGCTTCCGGAGTGGGTATTATGTCCCCTTCCACTCTGTCACTACTGAAATGGGGAGCCGACTTCGGACCGCTAACTCTCACTGGTGACTGGTGGCGCACAGTGACTTGCAACTTCATACATATCGGAGCTTTCCATCTCCTGATGAACATGTATGCTTTCATGTATGTAGGACTTCTGTTGGAAGAACTGATAGGAGGACGCCGTATGTTCGTTTCATACCTGCTAACCGGATTATGTTCGGCTGCATTCAGCCTGTATATGCACGGTGAGACAATCAGCGCCGGAGCTTCCGGATCTATCTTCGGACTTTACGGTATATTCCTTGCGTTCCTCCTCTTTCATCGCATCGCCAAAGAACAACGAAAGGCATTGTTAACCAGCATCCTCATTTTTGTGGGGTATAATCTAGTTTACGGGATGAAAGCCGGCATTGATAATGCCGCCCATATTGGCGGGTTGTTAAGCGGGTTTGTTCTGGGAATTATATACGTGGTCGGCTACAAGTTCGAGAAACCCGATGCACAGCGGACTGTCTCCATCATCGGGGAGCTTGGTATATTCTGTATATTCCTGTTCAGCTTCATGATTCTGTGCAAAAACGTTCCTCCTCTTTACCCGGAGATACGTAATGAATGGGAAAGCGGTATTGTGGAAGCCTATCTGAATGGCGAACTGGAAGAAGAAAACGAGAACAGTAATCATTCCACTGTGAATGCTACGGACAATCTTTCCAGCAGGAAAGTTCCGGCATATACGCCTGTCGGCAATGACGATACGTGGCTGTCTTATTATGATGCAGCCACCAAATTCAGTTGCCAGTATCCTACCAACTGGACAAAAATAGCAGGAGCAAAAGGAATAATTGACGGTGCGGAACCTCCATTACTCATGCTGGTCAACGGAGGGAATCAATTAACGATTACCGCCCTCACCTACGACACGCAGAAGGAGTTTGAACACATGAAAGAGTTATCACTCACTCTCCCGAGAAATGCACAAGGGGAACCGTCAGAAGATTACCAACTAAGCAATGTCAACATCAACGGACTCCCTATGACAAAGATCACGAATCCCCTGCACATCGGGGCTCCTGATGAACCGGGAGAGGATGTAAAACAAATAGTGTTGCATTATTTTCAAGAGAGCAAGAAACGATCTTTTGCCATTGTCATGCTTGTCTATGACGAAGAAGCTGAAACCGATCTGAATGCCATTACATCAAGTATTCAGATCACCCAATAAAGAGAATATGAGAGTATATATCCAAGTCAAACAGTTAGGAAAACGAAAGTGCAGTATCGAAAAGATTCCTATCGATTTTCCTGTTCCGCCTGTCAATGTACAGGGGTTGATCGAAGCCATCGTCAGTTGGCAAGTCTGCGAATACAATGAACGCTTGCAACAGAGCGAAGTGCTGAAATACCTCACACAGGAAGAAGTGGAAAATAAAACAGCTTCCGGCAAAGTAGGGTTTGCTGTAAATTATAACGGCAAACCAGCTGTAGAAGTCGAAGCGATCACCAATGCCCTGCAATCCTACGAGGACGGGATTTTTCGTATCTTCATGGATGATGCGGAAGCCGGGGACTTATCCTCTCCCATCCAACTTAAAGAAGAATCGACCCTGACCTTCATCCGGCTCGCCATGCTGTCGGGAAGATTGTGGTAATCATTATCCTATAAAACACATTGAAAACGAAAAGAATCATGAGACTGATTTATAATGACGCATTAAATAAACGGATTGCTCCATACCTTGAAAGGTTAACAAAAAAGAGAACCAGTTTAGACAAAGAGACAATGACACTGTTGGATGTATTCATGCAATACTTCAACATGGATACCCGATATGGTGCATACAGCGATAAATTAGAGCCTTGCATCATCTATATTATCCAAGAAGAAAAGATTAAAAGCGTTGCCAATCTTTTCGACGGTAAGTTGAACAAGCTACTCCGCTATCTATTGGGAGACGAGTACGCCCACCTGTTCCACACCTATCTGGAGCTCAAAGCACGGTGTCCGTACACTCACGGATACTCGCGCCGGTCGCAACGGTCGGCAAATCCTCTTCTGCATATCGGCCACGTTATAGATGCATTGACCCAGTTTCTGAAACTGCGCGCCACCGGATTTACGGATCAAGCCGTACTGAACGGAGGAAACACTCCGGAAGAAATAGAAGCATACAAGGATTCGATGAACTGCCAGAACTGGATGGCCGCCCAAATAGCAGAAGGCAACCAGACTGTCATTAAGCATCTCAACAGCGTGCTAACCAGCGAAAATAACGCCAACCGCCTCAATCAGGGACATTTTCAGGCTATTGCAATGAGCGGATACCGCCCCTTACTGGAACTGGAAGGAAAGTTACTTCTGGCAGCCAAATTACAGGAAGGGCTCCGTCAAGCTATCGTGGAAACGATGGACGAAGGATGTCCCGAAAGCTATCTCCATCTTTTCTCGGTCATCTGCGACAACGGTCTGGAACGATTTGCTTCCGTGAAACGCGGTATTGCAGTCAGTACGGGGATTGGAGAACAAGACAGCAGCGAACGTATCACCAATAAATATGTAGAACTGATCCATCGTTTTCTGAACGATCGGAAACAGGCACACGCTGCTCTTCAAAGCAAAGATACAGTCGAACTCTATCTGGCTTTATGGAGCATCGGATTCTATAATACGGAAGAGATTCAGACGCTTGTGCCGGAAATTATCAAGAAAGGTGCTAAATATCAGGTACAGACGTTACTTTATTTCTTGCGCTGTACACAATATTCCGGCATGAACCACCGAATCAGCAAAAATGCCTTCGAAAGATGGCATAAGGAACCGTCGGTGGTAGCGGCTATCTTACCGTTGTATCTGTCCGGTCTCTATCTTAGCCGGTACGGAGGACACAAAGATGTCCCGTCACTCCACGACTATTTTGATAGCAAAGAAGAGGCGGTCCGCCATTATGAATATCTGAAGCAAGTCTATCAGTCCATCTCCGCCAAAGAGATTTATTCTCCTTATGTGTTCCCTTGGGAAAGCGCAGAGCTCACCCGTTCGGAAATCGTTCTCAAGATGGCATATATCACCTGGATGACCAATAACTCTGCATTGAAAGACGACCTTTGCAGCTATCTGCCCTCTCTGGATACTTATATGCGGGCAGGCTATATCGGTGTCGTATTAGCTCCACCGACCAGTCCGCTACAGGAAGAATATGTACTGCAATCATTGGGCGACCGTTCGCAAGATGTGCGTGAAGAAGCATATAAAGCATTGTCCGAGATGACCTTATCGCCCGAACAGAACCAGAAAGTAGAAGAGTTGCTGCGCTTCAAATATAGTGAAATGCGTATCCATGCCATCAATCTGCTGATGAAACAGCCCAAAGAACAGCTAGCCGGCAGCATCCGCCGCTTGCTAACAGACAAGGTTGCCGAACGCCGCCTGGCAGGTTTGGACATGATGAAGACCATACACAACGTAGAATTCCTGCAAGATATCTATCAGGAATTGATTCCGACAGTCAAAGAGATTCAGAAGCCGAACGCAAAAGAAAAAGTATTGATAGAATCTCTGATTGGCAATGGAACAGAAGAGAGCGTCACACAACATTATACCAAAGATAACGGTTTCGGTCTGTACGATCCGTCTCTTGAAGTCAATCTGCCGGAAATTACCCAGGACAAAGGATTCAACGTTAAAAAAGCATTCGAATTCATTTGCTTCGGAAGGGCCAAACTCGTTTTCAAGAAACTAAGCAAATACATCGAAACCTACAAGAATGAAGAATTCAAGAATGGGTACGGAGAAGCACGCCTGATAGGTAACAGTGTCCTGATAAACTGGAGCAACTACGGAGGATTGAGCGGACTCGGATTCCCGGAATTGTGGAAAGCCTTCTACGAAGAAGAAATAGGAAGCTATGACAAATTGCTGATGATGAGTTTCATGCTTGCATCGACAGGTGCTCCCAAAGACAAGGACGACTACGATGAAGAGGATGAAGAAGACATCAAGGCAGCCCAGAAGTCAAGTAATACTTTTGAGCCGCTTGTCAACCGTATGTATGCCGGCATCACTTACCGCGGATTGCAGAAAGACCTCCGCAAGATGCCGTACTATGAACAGATGAGTGATATCATCGAAGCACTGGCATACGAGTACAAAGATGAAGCCGTCTATCAACGACTGGCTGTCAATATGCTACTCCAACTGTTGCCTTTGCTGAATACCAAAAACATTTTCCGCCAGTACACCAGTAAGCATGCATGGCTCCAGGACAAACTGGAATACGGAGAAAAACAAGTCGTTTATCCAATACATAACAACAAATTCGTGAACTTCTGGCTCGAAATGCCTCAAAAGCCCATGAGTGATGATTTATTTATCCGTTACTTCACGGTGCGCTATCAGCTTTATAAGCTCACCAACTACATGGAGCATACCCCCGAACTGGAGGAAACGGACTCTTATCTTCATGCCACGGACTTTGCTCGTGCCTGGATGCTGGGAATCATCCCGACAGAGGAAGTATACCGTGAAATGATAGGACGCACCAGCTCTCCCAGCCAGATTAAAGCAATCACCATGGTATTGAACGACAATGTTCGTTTCAACAAGGAAAAAGAAAGATATGCCGATATCAAAAACATCGACTTCTCCCTCTTCCGTTCCCTCGCCCAAAAGGTGGTAGACCGGATTCTTGAAATCGAATTAAAACGCGGAGACTCCGAGACACAAGTCACCTCCCTTGCAGAAGAACTAAGCTACGTCTATGGAGCCGAAACATTTATCCGTATTCTGCAAGCATTCGGCAAAGATACTTTCATACGTGACAGTTACAACTGGGGCAGCACCAAACGGGGTGTATTGAGCAGCTTGCTTCATGCTTGCCATCCCCTGCCTACGGACACCAGCGAGAATCTGAAGAAACTGGCGAAGCAGGCCGAAATCAGCGACGAGCGACTGGTAGAAGCCGCCATGTTCGCCCCGCAATGGATTGAACTGACCGAAAAGGCAATAGGCTGGAAAGGACTGACAAGTGCAGCCTATTATTTCCACGCCCACACCAATGAAACGTGTGACGACAAGAAGAAAGCTATTATCGCCCGCTACACCCCCATCGACGTGGATGACCTGCAGGAAGGTGCTTTTGACATCGACTGGTTCAAAGATGCATTTAAGACAATTGGCAAGCAACGCTTCGAGGTGGTCTACAATGCCGCTAAATATATTTCATGCAGCAACAGCCATACCCGTGCCCGTAAGTTTGCCGATGCTACCAACGGTGCAGTGAAGGCGGCAGATATAAAGAAAGAAATAATAGCCAAGCGCAACAAAGACTTATTGATGAGCTACGGCCTCATCCCATTGGGACGGAAGCCGGATAAAGAACTGCTGGTTCGTTATCAATACCTGCAAAAATTCCTGAAAGAGAGCAAGGAATTCGGTGCTCAAAGGCAGGAAAGCGAAAAGAAAGCGGTAAACATCGCCCTGCAAAACCTGGCACGCAACTCCGGTTACGGAGACGTCACCCGCCTGACCTGGAGCATGGAAACCGAACTGATTAAAGAACTTCTTCCCTACCTGTCTCCCAAAAAGATAGACGGCGTAGAAGTGTATGTACAAATCAACGAGGAAGGCAAATCGGAGATTAAGCAAATCAAAGACGGCAAAGAACTCAACAGCATGCCTGCCAAACTGAAAAAGCATCCGTATATAGAAGAACTGAAAGCGGTGCACAAAAAGCTGAAAGACCAGTACACCCGTTCGCGCATCATGCTGGAACAGGCGATGGAAGACTGCACCCGTTTTGAAGAAAACGAATTGCGCAAGCTGATGCAGAATCCTGTCATCTGGCCATTATTGAAACATCTCGTCTTCATCTGCAACGGACAGACAGGCTTCTACACCGATGGATTGCTGGTTACAGTGAATGCCGTTTGCCTCCCGTTAAAACCGAAAGACGAGTTACGCATCGCACACCCCACAGACCTGTATACAAGCGGAGACTGGCATGCTTACCAAAAATTCCTGTTTGATAAATCAATCCGCCAACCTTTCAAACAGGTGTTCCGCGAACTTTACGTTCCGACTCCGGAAGAAGTAGAAGCCACTCAATCCCGCCGTTATGCCGGAAATCAGATTCAACCACAGAAAACGGTTGCCGTACTGAAAGGACGCCGTTGGGTAGCCGATTATGAGGATGGTCTCCAAAAGATATATTACAAAGAGAATATCATCGCCACCATCTATGCCATGGCAGACTGGTTCTCCCCTGCCGACATCGAAGCTCCGACATTGGAATATGTCTGCTTCCATAGCCGCAAAGACTACAAGTTGATGAAAATCTCGGAGATTCCTCCTGTCATCTTCTCCGAAGTAATGAGAGATGTAGATCTGGCAGTGAGCGTAGCCCATGCCGGAAGCGTTGACCCGGAAACCAGCCACTCTACCATCGAGATGCGCAGCGTACTGGTGGAACTGACGATACCGTTGTTCCATTTCAAGAACGTGACAATAAAAGGAAGTTTTGCTCACATCGAAGGCAAACTGGGTAAGTACAATATTCATCTGGGCAGCGGTGTGATCCATCAGGAAGGTGGTGCACAGATAGCCGTTCTTCCGGTACATTCACAGAATCGCGGACGCCTGTTCCTGCCTTTCGTAGATGAAGATCCGAAGACTGCCGAGATACTGACTAAGATTATCTTCTTTGCAGAAGACGATAAAATAAAAGATCCAAGCATCCTGAACCAAATCAAATAGTAAAGAGATGGCAGAAAATTTAATCATCCACACAGGAAGCAAGGAAGAAAAGTACCGGGAGTTACTTCCACAACTGCATTCTTTGGTAAGTACGGAAGCGGATCTCATTGCCAATCTTGCCAATATGGCAGCAGCCTTAAAGCAGACTTTCGGTTTCTTCTGGGTAGGCTTTTACCTTGTGAAAGGGGAAGAACTCGTACTGGGTCCGTTTCAAGGCCCCATTGCCTGCACTCGCATCCGCTTTGGCAGAGGAGTTTGCGGAACTGCCTGGAAAGAAGCCCGCACACTGATTGTTCCTGATGTAGAACAGTTTCCCGGACACATAGCCTGTAGTTCGGACTCGAAATCGGAAATAGTAGTACCGATCCTCAAGCAGGGCAAAGTTGTCGGGGTGCTGGATATCGACAGTGATACATTGGATAGCTTCGACACTATCGACGCACGCTATCTGGAAGAGATTTGTACGTATATTGTATTATAAAATAACGGTATAAACGTCCTGAAAAAATGGAGGCTTTGATTGAATGAATCAGAGCCTCCGTTTACTATAAATAGAACCTCTGTTCGAATCAAACAGAGGCTCTGTTTTTTTACCAGTCTATATCTTCTATTTCCCGTTCCCGATACAGCAAAAGTTGTTTGCGAAGCGAACTCATTTCGTGCCTCATATCTTCCATCCTTTCCAACAAATGATGAATGGCATCGATACCTTCCATATTGATGGATAAGTCGTAGTACATTCTGCTATAACGTTCCACGTTCGGGAGTTCCGACAAAAGCAGATAATGTTCGCCGCCTTCGGTATGCACGTTAATCAAACCGCCCTCTTCCAACATTTCGATGAATGAAGGCTCAATATGACATTTGTGACAGTATTCACTGACAATTATTAATTCGGTCTGCATAGTACTCATTCATTTTAGTTCATACTCTGTAATTGACGGAACAACTCTTTTTGTTTGTCGGTCAAGTTCGTAGGAATCTTGACAGAATAGGTCACAATCAAGTCACCGAATTGTCCTTCCTTCTTATAAACCGGAAATCCTTTACCTTTCAGACGGACTTTCGTACCGTTCTGCGTTTCCGGTTTTATCTTCAGTTTCACTTTACCGTCCAGCGTGTCGACTACTTTCTCGCCTCCCAATACGGCAGAGTAAAGGTCTACTTCCACATCTACGTACAGATCGTCGCCCAAGCGTTTGAACACCGGATCTTCAGCTATCACGAACGTAATGTACAAGTCGCCCGCAGGTCCTCCGTTGACACCCTCGGCTCCGTAGCCTTTCAGTTTAATAACCTGTCCGTCGGCTACACCGGCAGGGATAGTGATACGTACCTGTTTACCATTTACGGTCAATATCTGCTTATGCGTTTGAGCAGCATCACGAAGGGAAAGATGAAGTTCGGCATTAAAGTCCTGTCCGCGGAATCCCGCAGAGCCTTGTCCTCTTCCTCCCCGATGTCCGAACATGGATTCGAAGAAATCGGAAAATCCACTGGCATTGCCACCGGAGAATCCCTCTCCATCGGAACTATACCAATAGGTTCCGTTACCGTCGGAGAAACCCTGCCCCGCACCACCGAATCCGCCGAAACCTCCTGCACCGCCAAAGCCTCCGGCTTGTTGCTGTGCACGTTTCTGTGCTTCGAATTCATCGGCATGCTTCCAATGTTCTCCGTACTCGTCATACTTTTTACGTTTCTCCGGATCACTTAGTACCTCATTGGCTTCCATTGATTTCCTGAAACTTATCCTTTGCACTCGGGTCATTAGGATTCAAGTCAGGATGATATTTCCGGGCCAACTTACGAAAAGCCTTTTTGATATCATTCTGCGAAGCACTTTTGTCTACTCCAAGAATCTTGTAATAATCTATATAGGCCATGTTTTATGAATTTAATCGTTCATACATCATAAGGCAAATAACACGCCAATCCCGCTTTTGGATGCAAAAATTAAAATAAATAAGTATTAAGTATCAAGTATTAAGTATTATACCTAATACTTAATATCCTTCTTTTCCAGCATCTGGAAGTCTTGCTTCTTCATGCCCAAATCATCCAACGGACGGGGTTCATTGTGATCGTTCAGATAAACTCTCGGTTTTAGGACGTAGTGTGAAGCTGTTACAGCCTGCGAATCATCCCGGTAAGGGGTTTCTATTCCACCTAAAGACAGCATGGTCGGGAAGAAAGAACTGCTGGAGGAAATATTCTTATCCTTATTACCAATGGCGGTACTCCAGTGTTCGGGATAGCTTTCACGGTAGTTGCCAGACATCCAGATAAGGAACGGAACGTGAAGCTGATAATAAGAAGGTACAGGAGAAGCGTGAAGGAACAGATGACGGGAATCGTCGAAAATGTCCTCTCCATGATCGGAAGTGTAGAGCATGGCGGCATCTGTCTGCTGATTTTCCAGTATGCGGATAAGCCGTGACAAGAAACGGTCTGTATAACGGATAGAGTTATCGTAGGCATTTATCAGATTATCCCGGTATTTCCTTTCCGCATCAACCGGATAATCGGGTGTAAAGAAAGCATCTTCTGACGGATAACGTTCGCGATAGTTAAAGTGGGAACCGTAAGTGTGAAGTACGATGAATTGTTTCGTCGCACCTTTCGCCAGTTCCTCCTCCACCAATTTCAGAAGTTCGTCGTCAGAAGGATTGTAGGAAGAACTGACAGAATCTTCTTTTATAAAATCATATGTATCGGCTTCCATTCCGAAGAAGTCGATAAACGAATGGTTGTAACGTTGGTTGGAAAAGAAGGCTGTCCGGAAACCTGCCTCTTTGAAAGCAGTGATGATTCCTTTCTGATGGTAGATAGAGTCGTAGTTGCAGGCAGTAGCGTCCGACATCAGCATGGGGACACTTTTATGTGTCGTATTCGACTCTGTCAGTACTTTCGGGAAAGCAATCAGACCTGGTTGCCGGGATAAAAGCGGGTTTGTTTCACGTTCGTAACCATACAGTTGCCAGTTCAGGGCACGGGAGGTTTCTCCTACAACCATTACGTATACTTCCCGTTTTTCTTCCGGATGCGTAGGGCGGGCATGAAAAGTAAAGTCCTTGGATGTACGGTGATAATCCTGCGTCAAAGCGGTTCGCTGGAAGGCAAGACCTACGTTGTAGCATACATTCAGCGGGTATAAATCAGACTTCAACTCATATCCCGGGTCTTGCATATAGGCTCCGACAAGACTAAGGAGAGAGATTCCAAAGACTATGGAGGCTTTCTTCCGTTCTCTGCGGATAAATTCTGCCGTGAGTTTCCGCTTGCGTACAATTGAAATGGTTCCCAATATCAAAGCGGGCACGTAGAGTATGATTACGGCAATAATGGCAGGTGTGAGGTTATCAAGCAGTTCCAAGGCTTCACTCGAATTGGTGGTAACCAGATTCAGAAACATATCGACAGCGATAATGGACTGGCCGAACAAATAGAGCAGCACGATCTGAAAGGCTCCGAAGAACAGAAACAGGAATAAAATCCAAAGCATCTTGCCGCAATTCCTCGACAAAGTCATCAACAGGTAATAGCAACCGAAAGGTAACAACACATTGGCGACTTTTGCCATAAATGGTAAAGGTTCTGTAAAACAGAGTACCATATTAGGTACTATCAAGATAAACAGGAACAGATAAAACAGATGTTCCTGATTCTCCAACCAATTCTTTATATTCTTAAAAAGCTTCATTGATGTTAAAAATAAATCCGGTCTGGTGTTTGCCAAACCCTAAATCCAAACGTACATTTACTCTCTTCTTAAACTCCCAACGATAACCGAAACCATAATTAGGCAGAATATGTTTCGGGGTGAACTCGGAGAGTCGCGGAAAAATCGTTCCCGCTCCTGCCCATACTGCCACTCCATTCCGCTTCCAAACGTGTTGACGGAGTTCTATCTGTGCATCCATAGCACACTTGTCCCGATAGCGTCCTTCGTAATATCCACGCATCGAGTAGGAACTTCCCAGCGTTGCCATCAAGCCCCAGGGGGTATCTCCATAAGTAAGCAATGTGTGGAATTGCCCCGCCAATACTCCGCCCTTCCATACCGGTTGATAATAGCTGGTAGTGAGTTCTGTGCTGCTAAACGCATATTTATTGCCGAGAAAAGCCGGACTGAACCGTTGGTCTATCCGCAAGTAATAGCCATGATATGCATTTGTCAGGAAATCACGTGAATCGTAAAGGAGGGAAAGCCCCAGGCTGGTATTGGTAGTCCGTGCAGCCATTCCTTCCCATAGTTCCGGTTTATCAAAGTCACGCCCGTCGATATAATCAAATACGGCCATCGGTCCGATGTAGAAGTTCTTTGCCAGCCGGAACATAAAATCAACTTTCACCTGTGCTTGAAAACGTTTATAGTCGCTTTCATTATTAGAGTTGGCTCCATTGTCATATCCCCGTCCCCAATACAGGCTGGGGAAAGAATAGAAATACAGATTGTAATTCAACCGGTATTTATCTTGCGGGAACAGATGGTTTCCACGGACTCCCAACAAATAGAAGCCGACCGTCGACACATCTCCGTAAAGAGAAACATTGGAGGGAGGAAGAAGCGAATCGATCCGATCGGTGCGATATAATCCGGCTGCCACCAGTCCGAGTCCGAACTTGGTATCACTGGAATAGTGAGGACCGCCTATCACACTGAAATCAAACTTTTTATTCTTTTTTTCCTTATTGGCATCATTGAAGTAATCAAGAAACTTCTTAAAGAAGCTGCGCTTCGCCGGAACAGAATCTTCAATGATTACAGGTATAGAATCCTCCGGCAGTTCAATTTTAGTAGAATGCAGCTGCGCGCCCAATGGGGTTTGTGTCAATAACAAAATCGCGAATATGATTAGCCTGTTCTGTCTAGTATTCATAATCATAAGAAGTAGAAAACTTTGCGGACAAAGTTAGTTTCAAACTTCTTATTACAACAGAGTTTCAGGCGCTTTTGTTGTTCCGGATTTCCTTTTTAACGTTTTAAAAGTCTTATAAACTCGCCTACATCCTCCTCTGTGGTATCAAAAGAAGTTACCAGACGGATTTCATTCTTCTCTTCGTTCCAGAAATAAAAGAAATAAGACTCCAGCATCCGGTCGATAACCAGGCGGGGCATGGTGAGGAATAACTGGTTACTTTCGGCTTTTTGAGTGAAAGTTACTTCGGGCAGTTTCTTCAATTCAGCATAGAGTATAGCAGCCATTGCATTGGCATGACTGGCATTCTTCAGCCAGAGGTTATCTGTGAGATATGCTGTAAACTGGCAAGAGAGGTAACGCATCTTCGACGCTAATTGGGCGGATTGCTTACGGATGAAGCGGGCTTCCGATTGCAAGTCTTTATTAAATACAATCACGCACTCTCCCATCATCAGTCCGTTCTTCGTTCCGCCGAAACTAAGAATATCGACTCCGCAATCTACTGTCAGTTCTTTTAAGGTAAGATTCAAAGCAGCACAGGCGTTGGCTATTCTGGCTCCGTCCATGTGTACATACATGCCATTCAGATGGGCAAAGTCTGTCAGACGTTTCAATTCTTCGGGAGTATAAATGGTGCCAAGTTCGGTACATTGGGAGATGTAGAGGGCTCTGGGTTGTGAATGGTGCTGGTCGCCGAAACCATGTAGATAAGGTTGCATCAATTCCGGGGTAAGTTTACCGTCAGGAGTGGCGATCGGGCGAATCTGACAACCTGTCATTTTCACGGGAGAGCCGCATTCATCTACATAGATATGAGCCGTTTCCGCACAAAAGATGGAATGATACGGACGGGTCATCAACTGCAATGCTACCACGTTGCTACCTGTTCCGTTAAATACAAACAAGGGGACACAGTTGGGCGTAAAGGTATCCTTTATCTTCGCTACGGCTTCTTCTGTCCATTTATCATCGCCATATCCTAAAGAATGGTCTATATTGGCCCGGTTCAATGCTTCCATTACCAACGGATGCACACCGGAATTATTGTCGGAGGCAAAACTTCTCATTGTTTCTTACATTTTAATTCGTGATGCAAAGTAACAGAATTATTTCCGGAAATCCATTGAAAGGAAGATACATAAAGCAGAAAAAGGATAAAAAACGAGAATCTCCGAAGTGCTGATTATGCTGTCATTCCTCCGGAGATTCTTCTGTTCTCGTTAAAGTGTCAAACTCTTTTAGCCAATATAAACATTCACACAGAGATATACATAAAGTTCTTCATCGCACTGATCGAACTCTATTTTGCTCTCTCTTGACAACCAGCCCAAAGCGGCACCCAGCTCTTTATCTTTCAGCCCGGATTTTCTCTTCAAAAGTCCATAGCTCCACTTCTCATTATTACTAAGCAGTTGCCAAACCTTACCGGCATTCACACCGATTTCATTTCTGTTCATTTTTTCTAGAGTAATTAAGAGGTTTAATACATTAGGTTAAGATTTCGCCTATAAAGATAACAAAAGGATACTGCAATTGTTTATGCGTCTTTACTAAAAGGTTGTTACAGAATTAATTTTAACATAAAAGCGGTGATGTGTCCCGACACAAAGGTGTTATTAGTATATGTTAAATTAGAACTTTTCTTTGCAGCCATCTGTTATTACATAAAAATCAATCCTAAACCAATTACAGCTATGGCAAAAAAAATAGCAGAACAACTGATAGATACTCTGGTAAAATCCGGAGTTGAACGCATCTACGCCGTAACAGGCGACAGTCTGAATGAAGTAAACGAAGCAGTCAGAAAAAACGATCAAATAAAATGGATACATGTGCGCCACGAAGAAACAGGAGCATATGCCGCTGCTGCAGAAGCACAACTGACCGGTCGTCCGGGATGCTGTGCGGGAAGTAGCGGACCGGGGCATGTTCATCTGATTAACGGCTTGTATGACGCACACCGATCCGGTGCACCGGTAATCGCCATCGCCTCTACAATTCCTACCGGAGAGTTCGGTACGGAATATTTTCAGGAGACGAATACCATCAAACTTTTTAACGATTGCAGTTATTATAATGAAGTAGCCACTACTCCCAAGCAATTTCCACGTATGCTCCAGTCGGCCATACAAACGGCTGTCACCCGCAAAGGGGTGTCCGTTATCGGGCTTCCGGGTGACTTGGCAAAGGCTTCTGCCGTTGCTGTCGACTCGTCGGTTATCAACTATCCTGCCCCACCGGAAGTTTGTCCGTCGGAAGAAGATCTGGCTCAATTAGCCGAGTTGTTAAACAAACATACACGCATCACTCTTTTCTGCGGCATCGGTTGCCGGGGAGCTCACGAGGAAGTGATTGCGCTTTCCGAGAAGCTGAACGCTCCGGTTGTATATACTTTCAAAGGAAAGATGGAGGTGCAATATGAAAATCCGTATGAAGTGGGTATGACCGGATTGCTGGGAATGCCGTCGGGCTATTACAGTATGCATGAAGCCGAAGTGCTTCTCATGCTCGGCACTGACTTTCCATATTCCGCTTTCTTGCCGGATGACATCAAGATAGCACAGATTGACATAAAGCCCGAACGTCTGGGACGCCGTGCAAAGGTGGATATCGGACTTTGCGGTGATGTTAAACTTAGCATCCAAAGTTTATTGCGTATGCTGAATCCGAAGACGGATGATTCGTTCCTGTTGAAACAACTCAAAAGATATGAAGGAGTAAAGAAGGATCTGGCTGCTTACACGGAAGATAAAGGTGATGTAAATAAGATTCATCCCGAATATGTGATGTCCGAAATAGACAAACTAAGTTCGGATGATGCTGTGTTCACAGTAGATACGGGAATGACTTGTGTGTGGGGAGCGCGTTATCTGCAAGCAACAGGCAAACGCCACATGCTGGGTTCTTTCAATCACGGTTCTATGGCAAATGCTTTGCCGCAAGCCATCGGCGCCGCACTAGCTTATCCGGATCGTCAGGTAGTGGCACTTTGCGGAGACGGCGGACTGTCTATGACTCTAGGAGATTTGGAAACTGTTGTCCAATATAAGTTGCCGATCAAAATCATCGTATTCAACAACCGCTCACTAGGAATGGTGAAGTTGGAAATGGAAGTGGACGGACTGCCGGACTGGCAGACAAATATGCTGAATCCGGACTTTGCCCAAGTGGCTGAAGCAATGGGAATGGCAGGCTTTAATGTCAGCGATCCGGAAGAAGTATTGACTACCTTACTTAATGCATTCGAACTGGATGGTCCGGTACTTGTCAATATCATGACTGATCCGAATGCACTGGCCATGCCTCCGAAAATCGAATTCGGACAAATGGTGGGTTTTGCACAGTCAATGTACAAGTTGTTAATCAACGGTCGCTCACAAGAAGTTATTGATACTATCAATTCTAACTTTAAGCATATACGGGAGGTATTTTAAGTTATTCTCTTTTTTAGGATCTTCAATACCTCTCCCAAAGTATGACTTACTATTATTGCTAATCGCAATAAGGTAAGTCATACCTTTTATAGTCTATTTTATAGTCTATCTTGAAGTGGAAATCATTTTATTTTCTTATGTTTGCAATTATCAAAAAGTAAAAACACATGGAAAAGCCCGACCTTTCGCCTTTATCCCGACAAGCTCTACATGCAGATAAAAAACAGTGGAATCAATTCCTTTCTATTTTTTTATTGGCAGTGGGCGTTGGCTTTACAGTGGCAGGCATCGTCTTCTTTTTTGCTTATAACTGGGATGAACTACCTAAATTTGCCAAATTAGGAATGGTAGAAGTATTATTAGTAGTCTCTGTCCTGCTCGCTACATTTACCCGTTGGAGTAAGCTCGTCAAACAAATTCTCCTCACCGGAGCTACATTTCTGATAGGTACGCTTTTCGCTGTCTTCGGACAAATTTACCAAACAGGGGCCGATGCTTACGATCTCTTTCTGGGATGGACTCTTTTCACCATTCTCTGGGCGATTGCTATCCGCTTCGCTCCGTTATGGCTGACGTTCATCGGATTACTTTGTACTACGATATGGCTGTATAATATACAAATTGCCGGCTATGGCTCTTGGGAAATAACTCTATTGGGTAATGCAGTAACCTGGATATGTGCCGTGGCAACTATTATTACGGAATGGATGAGTGCAAAAGGTCATTTGAACAGAAACAATCGTTGGTTTGTCAGTCTTCTTTCGTTGGCTACCATTCTACACACCAGCTTTCTGTTAATGGCGGCCATCTGTGATGATTATACCATATTATCTGTTCCTCTCATAACTACTGTCCTTCTATTCGCAGCGGGACTTTGGTACGGATGGAAAGAAAAGAGTCTGTTCTATCTCGCTATCATTCCTTTTGCCACATTAATGATTTTATTGACTACATTCATATCTAAAAGTGATCTTAGGGATGTTCAGATATTCTTCTATGGAGGAATTATTGTCATCACCGGGACAACTTTACTTATTTACATCATTCTTCATCTAAAAAAGCAATGGTATGGCACAGAAGCATAACCTCACTATTCAAGTCGTATCCATTATCGGGGGAATCCTGACGGCTATTTTCTTTCTGGGATTTCTGGCACTTGCCAGAATCATTCAATCCGAGATTTCCAGTCTGATTATAGGAATTTTGTTAATCATTACTACGTTAACAATCAGCCGCGTCGTTGTCCGGCCTTTTCTGGATGCGATGAACATCACTTTATATATAGCAGGATGCGTATTGGCAGGCTTTGGCATGAGTGCTAATATTCATGCCCTCTTCTTTATACTTATAATAATCAGTATACTCACTTTCTTTTTATCAAGAGGATTCATTCTCCCCTTTCTTTCAGTCATTCTGTTTAATATATCTTTATTTGGAGAAGTTGCCTATGTCTTTTCTTCATTTTATCCCCTGCAAATAGCAGTAATCCCTATCCTCGGAGCATTTCTATTTATCAATGCTTTCGAAAAGCTGTTTGAGGGTACAGAGACGAAAAATTACTTTTCCAAATACAGACCATTTCATGCCGGTTTATTTGTATCCAGTATCGTCTCACTGGGAGGATTATCAATCAGTTATCTGGTATCGGAAACAAATAACTGGCTCGTATCGGGCATATTGTCCGTTTATATATGGGTAGGACTTCTCATCGTGATTCAACAAATCATACAGGTCATGAAAGGGGATAATCCTGTGAATCAGGTTGGTATCTATATTCTTTGTATTATCATTTGTCTGCCTACCGTATTTGCTCCTTATTTATCCGGTAGTTTGCTACTGATTTTAATATGTTTTCATTATGGTTATAGAGCAGAGTGTGCCGCTGCACTCCTTCTCTTTATCTATGCCGTTTCCAAATACTATTATGATTTGAATTTGAGCCTGCTCACCAAATCCATTACGCTTTTCTTCATCGGAATTGCATGTATTACAGCTTGGTATTTCTTCACTCAAAAAAGAACAAGACATGAAAAAATATAGCCGAATATTGATTATCGTAAACCTGATACTGTTACTAGGGTATTTCAACTGGTCGGTTTATAAGAAAGAGCAGATCTTGAAAGACGGACGGTTGGTTTTGTTACAGTTAGTTCCTGTCGATCCCCGCTCTCTTATGCAAGGAGACTATATGAGACTTAACTACCAGGAAGCCTCATCAGCTCCGGTAGACGATCAAACTGCCAAACGCGGTTATGCCGTACTTCGAACTGACAGTAATCAGGTAGGAGAAATAGTGCGACTGCAAAACGCTTTAGAACCTGTAAACAGTGATGAACTGGTCATCAAATATAAAATAGTACATTACCGGCTCTTCCTCGGTGCCGAATCTTTCTTCTTCGAAGAAGGACAGGATACCCTTTATCAAAAAGCCATGTATGGCGGACTGAAAGTGAATGATAAAGGACAAAACTTACTTGTAGGACTGTATGATAAGGAGTTTCATCGTATTCAATCCGATAAATAAATAATAATGAGAAAGCCCGGACTTTCACAAGCCCGGGCTTTCCATACTCTCAAAACATCTCCTTAATCTATAGGGAAATAAGGGACTAGCAAATTGGTTCTAGTGCAACAAGGAGATGCTATGAGATTTAAAAGGGATACCTGTGGGAAATAAGGGAGGTATCCCTTTCGAAGAACAGTTCTTTGGATGGAATACTTTCACAAGCATCACCGCCCACCTGTTTCCTCTAATTTCATTTTATTCTGTTATACAAATACTTACACGATTCTCTTTAGGAGTAGAATAAGGTTGTACCGTATCCCCCTTGAAGTCAACTATAATTCTGTCAGCAGCAATTCCTTTAGATTTCAATGCTTCAGCGACATTCTTAGCACGAGCTTCAGACAACTTTGAATTAATTCTTGCATTACCGGTATTTACATCTGCATAACCAGTAACATTCACCTTAGTCACAGGATATTTCTTCAAGTATTCAATAAGAGCAACAATCTTCGACTGTTGGTCATTTTGAATACGGGCAGAATTCAAAGCAAAAAAGATGTCCTGTTTCATAGGCTCTGATATCGTTGTTTCTTTTTTTAATTCCGGTTGTCCTTCAACTGCTACCTTCTCCGGTTGCTCTACCACAGGTAGTGTTGAAACAGACTCTTCAGGTTCATTCGAAATTATAGTCGTCTTTCTATAACTCTTTCCTAATGTAAAAGATAGTCCCACCAACCCATTGAATTGCCAATCAGCATTAACTCCTTTTTTAGAGTTGAATTTATCTGATAACATATTAGTGTTTACTTCCAAATTAATAGCGACATGATCGTTTAGGCGAAGATTTGTTCCCAAACCGATACGCCCTGCGATATAGAGCTTCTTACCCGTCCATAAACGTTGAAGTTTATATCCACTAGCATTCAGATTCACAGCCTCATCGTTGTCAAAAGCACCATTCAAACCCGCACCTAGAAAAAGATACGCATTGAAAAAGCGTTTTGGATTAAAACCACAATACAAATTGTCCAAATCAAGCATTGCATCCACACTGCCCTGCAAATATTTATATGTATAGGTAATATCCGGATTCACCCAACCACCTTTAGCTTGCCAACCACTTACCGCTGCCCGAACACCGAACAATGGAGTAAATTTATATCCTAAAGCTATAGCCAAGGATGGAGATACCAAATCTCCTAAGTTTGTCTCCCCCAAAGTATAAGCGCCACCGCCTTGTGCAGACAGAACCCAATGCGGACTGAATACTGTCTTTCCTTCGTCTTTTGATAAAGCTTGCTGCTTTATATCGTCGGACTGCCAGGCAAAGACATCACTAGCGCACATCAGAATCGTAACTAACAGAATGTGATATTTAATCTTCATGTTTATATCTAATTTCAATTCAAAACAGAGGACGCTCCGTTTATCTTTCTGGAACGTCCTCCGCAAATTATATGAAGTATACTTTTACAAGGTTACTTCGTTGTTTCAAGTTAGTTAGTCAAATTAACAGGAATGTAACATTCTACCACAGATAAGTCTGTAAATGTAACAGTTGCTTTCACTTTAAATACGAGGTCTTTTGCTAATGTAGTACCTTCATTTTGCCAAGTAACAGTACCTGTAGACTGATCTACGCTCAAAGTAGAGCCAGAGGTCAACTGTGAAGTAAAGTCAGTCCATGTCTGATCTTTAACCGGTTCATACTTCACACTAACGATAGATGTTGTCAATTTATAAGTATCTGTAGCTACCTTACTCAATTCCAGTTTTTTAGTCGTAGTTGAGTAAGAATATATATTCTGCTTAGAATTGTCGATGACAAGAACTTGTGGCATAGTTTCTCCTGTATTCTTACCGATAGCGTTGCCATTAATAGATATTGATTTAGCATCACCTGCAACAAACGGATTAACGAATACAACATTATAATTAAAGTTACACTCTTCATTATTATTCAAAGTCACTTTATAATTCATCTGTTTCACAATTTCCGGTTCGGTCATTGCAGCAGATAATTTAAGTAGCTGATCAGTATTGAATGATCCTGATGGAGTTACTCCTGTTGCATCTTTCCAATTGAAAGAAATAGCTTTCGTATTATTAACATCGGCATAATACGTGAAGATATCTTTGCCATCAATCAATTTGAAATGCTCTGAAATCTTAGAAGACATTTCCCAATGTCCGTTAGCCATCTGTCCCTTAACAACGATACAGTTTGCATGACCGTTATAGTTGTCAAAATGATAGTTCGGATTATATTCATAAGCAACACAAGCTTCTTTCACATAGAATATCTGTTCAAGAACAATGTCACCATGTGAATTATCATTGGAAGGAATGATGATCTTAACCGAGTATTTAGCTCCCTTACCATCAACATCTTTATAAGTGTTCTGGGTCTTGATTACGTCATTGATACCCACCTTAATAGCAGACGTCTTAGTAGCATCACTATTCAACTTGATGTTAAGAAGTATACCATCGGTATTAATTACTTTATCAGTTTCTTGTTTAGCCTCTTCACTGATAAGTGTTACTTCCTGACCACTCTTATTAACAACAGTAACCAATACATTATATTTATGTTCCTGACCACCATAATAATTCCAGAATGTAGTAGACGTCAATTTTGCAGTACCATAAATCTTATTGTTAATAGCCTGATAATCCATATTGACATTATCAAGATCATATTTATTAGTAAATGCGTTTTGATCAGCTTCTAACTTATGATAATCGGCAGCTTTAGGTTCAGACATCTTAATTGTTCCATAATCAGGCTTTTCTCCCGGATTAGGATCTTCTGCTGTAATTTCCAGTTTGATGTATGAAGAAGCAACCAGTTTCTTCTGTCCACTATTACTTGTAAGGAAAGCGTCTACTCGTACAACCGGAGTACGTCCGATAGCCGGAGTTCCGTTCACCACTTCTGGATTCACCATGATTGTACCATTTTCAAGAGGATTTTCTCCGTCTTTCGATTTGTCTTTCACGATAAACCATTGTTGGTTTGTCTTTTCGTCATCATTAGCCAAGTACTCTTTAGGTATAGTGAATTCATAGCTCATACCTTTAAAATCCAGTGCAGCCAACCAATTGTCTTTTTGATTAGAATATAATCCAACATAATCTTTCAAATTGATTGTAGATGTATACTTAAATGCAGCATTTGCATCTGCAGTTAATTTCACGAATTTTTGAATAAAGGCACTTGTCTCACCGTCTTTGAATGAAGTGGATATGCTGCGCTTATAGAATGTTGTCGCTTCATCATCTCCTGCTTTTGTTTTCACACTATCAGCAAGCACAAGATCAATCTCTGTTGATGTAGCATATACATAATCAGAAGTCAATGGCACTTGACCATACCATGCCTGCAAAGCAGCGATATTATATTCTGCATTTTGCGCCAATGCAGCCGGGTTGATTGTTGCTCCAATCACAACAACACCGTCAGCCACTTTCTTCTCATCTACATTCAGTAACACTGTTCTGTCACCTGTTGCACGAGTTGTAACCTTGCGATCAATGAAGCCAAATACAGTCTTTCCATCTACATTTGCATCTTCCGGATTCAAACGGTAATTCATTGCTACCACATTCGATTTACCCCAATCTGACAAATTGGTAAATTCACCAGTGGCAGTATTGTATTTAGTTTCATCCAAATAGTTTTTGATGTGATAGAAAGGTGCACTGGTAGTTGCATAAGGAACATCCTTACTTACTACATCAGGCATGAATGCTATAGAAGACAAAGAAATACCAGAAGTGAGGTCAATTGTCACACCGTCGGGTGCTCCTTCAACTCCTTGAAGAGTCAACACATTACCATTAAGAATAGCTGTCATTCCACCTTCAGAAGTAGTTTTCCAACTAATATCAGTTGTTTCTACGAATTTACCATCCTGATAAATATCGAATTTTCCAGTTTCTTTGTTAGGTACATAGTATTTACCATTTGCACCGGGTGCACCTGAAGGACCTGTTGCTCCCGTAGCTCCAGTTCCACCATCCACTCCGACAGCTTTGTATTGGGTCTTCGTTCCATTCTTATACCAATAACCATCTTTCTCACCAATAGTCCAGACATCAGCATCTGTACCATTCTTACCATTAGTACCATTTTTCAGTTCATAGCTTTTGCCATCACTAAGCGTCACAGTAATCCCGTTTTCTCCTTTCGCGACATTTGTTATAACGGAACCGCTGTTAACCTTTGCCTGCAACTCCTCGAGTGACACTTTTACAGCGTCAATCTGTGTTTGCAGATTGTCGATGTCATCATCGTAGTCCTTACAACCTACATAGGTGACAGTAGAAAGTGCCAACGCCCCGAAGAACATCACTTTTACAAATTTTCTTTTCATAACTACTTAAAAATTACATTAATAATATATTATTAAACACTAAGTTTCAATAATAGCATGCCCGTTACTCTGTAGGTAACAGAGAAACCTTTGTGCCTGCTCTTCTGGAGTAGTCAATACTGAAAAAATGATACCAAATGTGATGAAACTTTTTTACCCCTGCTTCTGAAAGGCAGTAGAGGGGAAGGAAATCTTTTGCAAAATTTAGAAGTTAACAAAGCCCTAATACAAAGAATCCGCGTGTTTTATTTGTTCTAGTTCTACTTTTGAATGCTTTATTAGAAAAAATGTGTGATTTCGTTTGGTTGTTTTAAGAAATATGCTCATATTTGCACCGATATTCATTCCCGTTACCTACAGAGTAACAGAATAATTTTCAAGCACTTACACCTGTCACAGAACGCTTCACAAAATCAAGAACTTGCTTATTTGCTTCATCAATTTTCTTATTCCTGAAAGGTTTCAGATAGGTTTCAGTGACGGTGATAGACGAATGTCCCATCGCTTCAGAAATAATACCCGGATGAATTTCACAATAATAAGCCGTCGTAGCCCAGGTATGACGGGCGGTGTACGAACTAAGTTTATCTCCCAATCCGAGCAATTCACCCAATAACATCAGCTGCTGGTTAAAGCTGCGTAATGCAAGCTGATATTCGCGATAAGCCTCTTTGGTTCCTTCACGACTTCTCAACAACGGAAATAAATAAGGAGAAGAAGAATCACGATTCATGTATTTCTTTACCAAAGCCATTGCTTCCGGAGTCAATGTCACCGACAATGGGCGCCCGGTTTTACGTCTACGATACGTTATTACATTATCGCGCAAATCACTCTTACGCAAATAAGCAAGATCGACAAACGGCATACCACGAAGCGAAAACATCAAGATGAATAGCTCCTGCGCCTGATATACCGCTAATGGTACACCCGATGCACGAGATAATTTAGTAAACACCTTCTTCATATCCTCATCACCCAACGCACGTTTATGGTCAGCTCGCGTCCCGGTATAAACCGAACGAAACAAATGAGGAACATAAGGAGCCTTCTGAAGATCGACCGCACGATTGTAAACCGCACGAAAGGTCCGTAAATAGGTGGAAACGGTGTTCCAACTACATCCACGACTACGAAGATATACTTCGAACCCTTTCAACCACTCCGAAGTCACTTCACTAAAAACAAAATCTTTTTTCCCACGATAAGCAATGATGGCATTCAGACTACTACGATAAACATGTGCAGTCCCAAAGTTTCCCTCCATCTGTAACCCAGTGGCTACCTGCTTCATAAATGCTAGTACTTTCAACATCTCATAATTTATTAATAATTTAGACGATAAATATACGAGTATTATCCCATCAATGGAAATACCTCGCATGAACAAACAAAGGAAACGGCTAAGATGTTCCAAAGACAAAAGAGTACAAAAAGCCCGGACTTTCGCAAGCCCGGGCTTTCTATACTCTCAAAACATCTCCTTAATCTATAGGGAAATAAGGGACTAGCAAATTGGTTCTAGTGCAAATAAGAAGATGTAATGAGACAAAAAAAGGGATACCTGTGGGAAATAAGGGAGGTATCCCTTTCTAAAAGACAGATATTTAAAGGATATACTTTCACAAGCATGATCTCTTCCATCTGTCTCTCAACATATTCTTTTCAAAGGATTTATTATCCCATATTTCAATCTGTAAAGAGAAGGCATCCTTAGTCCTAAAAGAATTAAGATGCCCTCAATTATTAGTTCATTAATCTAAGTTACTTAATCACTTCAACATAGATTGATGTAGTCTTCGTTTTACCCCACTTATCAGTGATCTTAACATCTACTTTACAAACTGGAGGAGTTACAATACCTGTTGCAGAAGGATTCTTAGATATAGTAACCTTGTTATCTTTCTTACCGTCTTCTGATTCAACTCCTGTAAACTTCTTGTCAGATACCGCCAGATAAGTTTCAGCATTCTTATCTGCTAATGCAACTTCAACTTTAACTATTCTATCATCGTCAAATTTATAGATAGCACCATAAACATCCTCTTTCTTGAATTCACTCTCCAATATATCTATAGAACGACCACCATCAACTTCGAATGGATTATCCTTAGTTCCTATAACTTTATCATCTATCTTCTTCGCATATTCGAAATTACCTTCAAAGATTTCAGATTTTATTGTCAGATTAAATTCGTCAACAATAGCATTCAGACGAGGATTTCCGAACGGTGCATAAGTTACAGTTATCTTACGGCCCATGTAAGCACCACCATATGCAGGGGAAGGTTCAACTGATATATCTCCATTGCTAGTGCCTTGACTTTCCAACCATTGTTTTCCTTCCTTCTCATCCGCCTCATCTTCTGGTATTGCTTCATTGAATGCAACAAATGAATTAATAAGCTCTTCACCTTCAAGTATAGAGTTAGCTTGATACAAAGAGTAAAGATTATAAGAAATAGTCTTCGTTTCTACTCCATTCGCATATACCTTACCATATGCAGTAGCATCATTACCCTCAAAGTAAGCATCTGCACGCTTAAAGACAAACAACTTGTCATCCTGCTGATCTACAGTAATCGTAAATGTAGTTTCATACAAATATTGATTACCCAAATCTACTCCTTCTCCTGTGTAATCCTTATTCTTAAACTTCACAGTTGCAGTATGAGGTACAGCAGCAACATGCTCTTTGTCGAATTTAGCTCTGATTACATATTTAATAATAGACTTATCATCCAGTTCTTGAACATCTTCACCTTTTGCATTGAGACCAACTAAAGATAATTGAATACTATTTTTAGTTTCCTCATCTCCATATTCCAGATCTTTCTCTCCATTGATTGTTACCTTTCCACCAGTATATTCTATTTCAGAATCAATACCACTAATATATTTCTTAATTTCATCTACTGAAGGACCAACAATTTCAGATTCTGCCGTTAGCTTCTTATCATCAACAACCCAAGTCATATCTTTAATTTCAGCAGGTTTTGCTACATAGGTAAATGTCAGAGTCAATGAAACAGGCTCATCAACTCCTTCAGTACTAAGATAGTGAAGAACAACAGGCAATTCACCTTCTTTATTTGCAAGAATCGTATTCTTCTCTTTATCAAATGTGGCATCTACCTTCTTGGCATCTGCTTCTTTAACCTCATAATAATAAGCTACTACTTTATCCAAATTGTCATTGCCAACTAATTCATCCAGATTATAAGTCGTTTTAATAGGCAGAGATTCAGGATTAGTAAAATCAACACTTGGTGCTCCTTCTATAGCATTGACTGTTATACCATACTGTGAAATGATTTCATTGCCCCATGCATCTTTTGTTGTAAATGCATATGCAGTTTCAGAATCAAAATCCTTTAATGTATTATAATCTACTTCATCTGCAAATTTGAGAGTCAAATCATAAATTCCCTTATTTGCTGTAGCTTCAGGTTCTTCTGCTGCACGAGTCAAAGCATTTTCACTAAAATTGTCTCCAATACTAGCAACAACAAAGTTAGTATTACCTTTGGAATCTGTCAAACCGATTTCATAGGCTTGAATATCCGCAGCTTTCAAATTCACAGGGTTAATCAATGCATGGATCATGCTACCCCCTCTAGCAACAAGTAAATCTCCTTTCTTCTTGAAAGTTTTGTTTCCATTGAATTCAATATCCTTTTTAGCTTCACCATAGTATAAAGTAGCCTCCGCCTCTGTAGAGCCTAAATCAACAGTACCATCTGCTTTTACACCAAGTACACTCATGCTAGTGATACGAGCAGCTTTCGGCATAGAAACCTTTTCCCATTCTTTTGTCTCCTTATTGAAAACATTCAATACCCAAACCAATGAATTGTTAGGATCAGCAGTTACATAAATATCAGAAGCGGCTTTAATATCTGTTTCTACAGGCTTTTGAGATGCAGCATCCCAAACAATCCAGTTACCATTTTCTGAAATTTGTGGTGCATATCCATCCTCACCATCTTTGCCTGGTTCACCTTTACCCGGTTCACCGTCATCTCCTTTATCACCTTTCTGTCCTTCAGAACAAATGCCACTGTCTTTCCCATCAATAATCCAATTCTTTGTAGTAGGATCAATCTCAATCTTTGTACCACTTGCCCCTGCAGCACCACTTACGATAGAATAACTCTTACCATCATTAAAAGTTATTTTAAATCCATCAGTAATTGGTTCTACAGCGGTTACCCATTTACCTTCTTTCACAAAATTCTGTAACTCGGCAATGCTAGCTTTGTTTGCGTCAATCTGTGTCTGCAGATTGTCGATGTCATCATCATAGTCTTTACAGCCTACATAGGTGACAGTAGAAAGTGCCAACGCCCCGAAGAACATCACTTTTACAAATTTTCTTTTCATAACTACTTAAAAATTACATTAATAATATATTATTAAACACTAAGTTTCAATAATAGCATGCCCGTTACTTTATAGGTAACGGAAGAACCTTCGTGCCTGCTCTTCTGGAGTAGTCAATACTAGAAAACGATATAATATGCAATGAAACTTTTTAACCCCTATCTCAAGGAAAAGGTAGAGGGGAGGGAAATCTTGTGCAAAATTTAGAGGTTAACAAGCCCTAATACAAAGAATCCACGTGTTTTATCTGCTTGTGTTCTCCTTTTGAGTGCTTTATTAGAAAAAATGTGCGATTTCGTTTGGTTGTTTTAAGAAATATGCTCATATTTGCACCGGTATTTATTCCCGTTACCTATAAAGTAACAGGCTATTTATCAAGCGGTTAATCCACAAATAGACCGCTTAACAAAATCAACTACCTGCTTATTGGCTTCATCAATTTTCTTATTCCTGAAAGGCTTTAAATACGTTTCAGTCACAGTGATAGAAGAGTGCCCCATCGCTTCGGAAATAATACCCGGATGAATCTCACAATAATAAGCTGTCGTAGCCCAGGTGTGGCGCGCAGTATAGGAACTCAACCTATCACCCAATCCCAACAATTCGCCCAACAACATCAACTGACGGTTGAATGTGCGCAATGCCAACTGGTACTCACGATAAGCTTCCCGAGTACCTTCACGGCTTTTCAACAAAGAAAACAGATAAGGAGAAGAACTGTCACGATTCATATACCTCTTTACCAAAACCATCGCTTCCGCGGTCAGTGTCACAGACAAGGTGCGTCCTGTCTTACGCCTGCGATACGTAATCACATTATCACGTAAATCACTTTTACGCAAATAGGCGAGATCGACAAATGGCAAACCACGCAATAAAAACATTAGGATAAAGAATTCCTGTGCCTTACGCAGCGACTGCGAACAAGGTAAAGTCTGTGACAACTTGACAAATACCCTCTTTATATCCTCATCACCCAACGCACGTTTATGATCGGCACGAGTGCCTGTATAAACAGAACGGAACAGGTGAGGAATATAAGGTGCCTTACGAAGATCAACGGCACGGTTATAAACTGCACGAAACGTGCGCAAATAAGTGGAGACGGTATTCCAGCTACAACCACGACTACGAAGATGTACTTCAAACCCTTTTAACCACTCCGGATTCACCTCATCAAAGGTGAAATCCTCTTTCCCACAATAAGCAATGATGGCATTGAGACTGCTACGGTATACATGAGCAGTACCAAAGTTTCCCCCATCTGTAGCCCACGGGCTACTTGCTTCATAAATGTTACTACTTTCAACATCTCACGATTTATTAATAAATTAGACAATAAATATAGGAGTATTTCAACAATCGAACAAATTGAAGGCAGAGATGTTGCAGGAATACCAAAAAAAGAACCACCTCCCCTATCAGGGAAAGTGGTTCTTATCCTTAATTATATATTTCTAAGCGAAAGTCGGAATTACATCATTCCGCCCATGCCTCCCATTCCGGGAGCACCCATCGGCATTTCTGGCTTATCTTCCTTCTTTTCTACGATTACACATTCAGTAGTCAGGAACATACCAGCGATAGAAGCTGCATTTTCCAAAGCTACACGAGCAACCTTAGCAGGGTCTACTACACCGGCAGCGTGCAAGTTTTCGTAAATATCCAGACGAGCATTGTAACCAAAGTCACCTTTGCCTTCACGTACTTTCTGAACAACTACCGCACCTTCTTTACCAGCGTTAGCAACGATCTGACGAAGTGGCTCTTCGATAGCACGCTTGATGATTTCAACACCGGTTGTTTCGTCAGCATTGTCACCCTTCATATTTTCGATAGTGTCGATTGCACGAATATAAGCTACGCCACCACCCGGGATGATACCTTCTTCGATAGCAGCACGAGTTGCACGCAAAGCATCGTCCACGCGGTCTTTCTTTTCTTTCATTTCTACTTCAGAAGCAGCACCTACATAGAGAACAGCCACACCACCTGACAATTTAGCCAGACGTTCCTGCAATTTCTCACGGTCATAGTCAGACTTAGTTGCTACAATCTGTGCTTTGATCTGTTCGCAACGTTCCTTGATGCTGTCTTTGTTACCTGCACCGTTTACAACAGTTGTATAGTCTTTAGTAACTGTAACTTTGTCAGCAGTACCCAACATTTCGATGGTAGCCTGTTCCAGTTTCAAACCTTTTTCTTCGCTGATAACAACACCACCTGTCAGGATAGCGATATCTTCCAGCATTTCTTTACGACGGTCACCGAAACCCGGAGCTTTCACAGCACAAATCTTCAATTGAGAACGCAGACGGTTTACTACCAATGTAGTCAACGCTTCGCTATCTACATCTTCTGCAATGACCAACAGCGGACGACCTGTCTGTACAGCCGGTTCGAGGATAGGCAAGAAATCTTTCAGGTTAGAAATCTTCTTGTCATAGATCAGGATGTAAGGTTTCTCCATCTCACATTCCATCTTTTCCGTATTTGTCACGAAGTAAGCTGACAAATAGCCACGGTCGAACTGCATACCTTCTACTACACCGATAGTAGTATCTGTTCCTTTTGCTTCTTCGATAGTGATCACACCGTCTTTAGAAACCTTACGCATAGCGTCAGCAATCAATTTACCGATTACCGGGTCGTTATTTGCAGATACAGTGGCAACCTGTTCGATCTTGTCATAGTTGTCACCTACAGTTTCAGCCTGATCCTTGATTGATTCTACCACTTTGGCAACGGCTTTGTCGATACCACGTTTGATATCCATCGGGCTAGCACCGGCAGTTACGTTTTTCAAACCTTCAGCTACGATAGCCTGTGCAAGAACGGTTGCAGTAGTTGTACCGTCACCGGCATCGTCACCTGTTTTAGAAGCAACTTCTTTTACTAACTGTGCACCAGTATTCTGGTAAGCATCTGACAATTCGATTTCCTTTGCCACTGTCACACCATCTTTTGTGATGTGCGGAGCACCGAATTTCTTCTCGATGATAACGTTACGTCCTTTCGGGCCCAGAGTTACTTTTACTGCATTTGCCAAAGCATCGACACCTTTTTTCAATTGGTCACGGGCATCGATATTGAATAATATTTCTTTTGCCATTTCTTTATTTACTATTTAAAGATTTATTTACTATTATTAATTAACCCAAAACAGCGAGAACATCGCTCTGACGCATGATCAGATATTTAGTACCTTCAACGTCAAGTTCTGTTCCGGCATATTTACCATAAAGAACTGTATCGCCTACTTTCAATACCATTTCTTCGTCTTTCGTACCGTGACCTACTGCCACAACTTCACCCTTCAAAGGTTTTTCTTTTGCTGTATCAGGGATAATGATACCACCAATTGTTTTTTCTTCTGCAGGTGCAGGGAGGATAAGCACTCTGTCTGCTAATGGTTTAATGTTCATAGTTACTTGTTATATTTTAGTTATACATTTAATAGTAGATGTTATCCGCCATTTTTCAGGCGGAACGCTAAAGTTATTGCGAAAAGCGTGCCAAAGTAAATAAATGATTCTTTGTCAGAATTTGACTGACAAAATGACTGACAACTTGCATTGTATGGCAAAAAAGTATATTTGTCTCCCACTTTTTAAACAAAACAAAAGGATTATTCCTTATAATGACGTATATTCGTAAACGAACCATCAAATGCACTGTATAAATAATATGAATAGAATAGCATCCGGCCTCATCATCGCCTCTTGCGTTTTCTACTCCTGCACTTCGCGTTCAGGAGAGATTCCTCCTGTACACGGACAACAAACAGACTCGCTGTTGCAAGATACAATAGTTAGACCCGAAGTTAAACCAGTTGATAAAAAACTCACAGCAGAGCAGATACAAATCACTAAAGATTTGTTGTACGACCAATATACATTGGATGATATCTATCCTTATAAAGACACTACCCGGCAGTTTCAATGGGATAAAATCAAAGAACAGCTGGCCTTACTCGAAAATATACAGTTGCAGCCTTCCACGTGGGCAATTCTCCAGAATTACAAAAACAGGAATGGAGAAGCGCCACTGGTGAGAAGTTTCAAAAGAAATGCTTACGGACGAGTGGCAGATACACTCGGTATAGAACGTTATCAATCCGTTCCACTTTATTTGCTGACTGACACATTGGTACCCGAACGTTACGGGCAGGATGGAGAACTGACCCGTTTCATCGAAAATGGAGAAAAATTCATTAAAGCAGAACCGGTGTTTACCGGAGATGAATGGATGATTCCTAAAAAGTATGTCAAAGTAATCGGAGATACGGTTGTTTTTAACAAAGCTATTTTCATAGACCGCCACAATCAGAACATCACTTCTCTCGAACGTAGCGGAAAAGGTCAATGGGTGGTTCGCAGTATGAATCCTTCCACTACGGGACGTCATCTGCCGCCATATGCACAGGAAACTCCGTTAGGTATGTTTGTTTTACAGGAAAAGAAAGTAAAGATGGTATTTTTAAAAGACGGTTCGAAAGAAACGGGAGGTTATGCGCCTTATGCCAGCCGTTTCACAGATGGGGCCTATATCCATGGAGTACCGGTCAATGCTCCCCGCAAGACGCAGATTGAATATAGTCCGTCGTTGGGAACGACACCGCGTTCGCATATGTGTGTACGAAACGCGACTTCCCACGCCAAGTTTATCTATGACTGGGCACCTGTAAATGAGACTATTATTTTTGTATTGGAATAGCGCTGAACAAACATACATCCCTGTTCGAATCCTCACTATCTATCGTTCAAAGTATTATTAGAAAACTTCTTTTCGATAAGGAGAGAACTTACTTTCCCTACCGGGCAAAGTTACTTCCCCTTTACTTCAATCTATAAACGCAAGTTGCGTTTATAAAAACGGAAGTTTCATTTATATAAATGCAAGTTGCAATTTTATAAACAAAAGTTGCGTTTATAGATTACCCTATAACCTTAATAAGTTTACTTCCCATGCAAAGGAAGTTTGCATAGGGAGAAAAGAAACTTTTCTATATATACTTGAGGGGAAAGATAAAGAGGCCTGAACTTTTCAGTCCAGACCTCCAGCATAAAAAGGGATTATCCCGTATTATCTTATCAAGCGTGTGTAAAATTCTCTTTTATTTCTCTTCAGTCTCATTCAAGCCATACTTTGCTCTCGTTATATTCCGTACAAGTTCTCTCTGCACACTTTCCAATGCACTTATTTCTTTCTGCATCAACTCCAAAGCAGAACCTTTCTGCAATAAATAAGACCGTTCTGAATATTTTATAAAAGAAGTAGGAACTTCCTGTTTTTCTTCCTTATAATGGGCAATTACATGCCGCAAGGCCTCCGATCTATATTTGCAGATCGCTTTTCGTTCGGCGTAATATAAATCTTTATAAGAATTTTCTTCGCTTCTCAACTTTTTCCAAAAAGCTGCAAAGGCTGCAGATACAGCATCTTTCTGCTCCTTGGTCACTGCTTCAGTCTGTTTCTTCTTGAGATCCCTATATTCCTTATATGTATTTAAAAACTTATCCAACTCGTCTTTTGCAGCCTTATGCTCCAACCGGAAAGTTTCCAAAGAAGCAGGACGCTCATATTCGACAACCTGTTGCAGATAAGGCAAATCGTTCCAACTTATATATTTATTGTTTGCTTCACAGTAATCCGCGTAAGCCGCTGCAAGCTGCCAACTATATTCTTTTGTCTTTTGACTCAATTCCTCGTTGATGGCAGACAAGTTCTTTTCCATCTCTTTCAAGTCCTGCGCTGATGCCGTTTGCATACTTCCCCATCCGGAGAGAAACAAACAAAAAATACTCCATAAAACTGTTTTCATAATAAAATGATTTAATTTTTCTCCAAAGTTATTATTTCTCTACAGAATTCCAAACACAATTACAGATTTGCGATATATTTCCATAATGGAGCAGCATTCAGTGCTTGCATAATTTCGTTCTTATCTAGCAGGCTTCTCACTTCTTCCAATGTGAGCAGATGTACAGTGATATCTTCAGTATCTTCAAGATGTTGATGATCTATCAGTTCTACGTCTGTGGCAAGAAAGCAGTAGGTCAGATTGGTATGAGTGCTCGGATTAGCGGAAATCACCATATACTCTTGCCAGTTTCCTTTTCCATAGCCCGTTTCTTCCCACAATTCACGCTGGGCGGACACCAATGGCGAAGCATCTTCCTTCTCGCAGACACCGGCACACAGTTCATAACAAGTTCGTTCGATTCCCGGACGGTACTGGCGGACAAAAACGAATTTACCGTCTTTGGTAATGGCAATGGTATTTACCCAGTCGGGATACTCAAGGATATAATATTCGGGGATATGGTTACCATTGGGAAGTAGCATATCTTCGCAACGCACAGTCAGCCATGGACGGCGAAATAAATATTTGCTACTCACCGTTTTCCAAGCTTTATTCTTTTCTTCCATAAGGTCTGTTTTTTCTTCCGGCAAAAATACAAATTTCCTCCGGATTATCCTATCCTTCCGGTTGCTTGTTTTTATTCGTCCGTGTCGATACAAGTGATCTCTATCTCATGTATCTGCTCCAGATATTTTTTGGTAGAGCTTACCAAAGAACTTCCCATGTAGAATAAAAACATCAGGCTGATAATAACCATTAATGCACCAATCATGGCAAAACGACTGCGCTGTTCAAAAATACTGCTATTCATAACTCTGCCTCCTCTTATTTTTTGTCCACCACAAAGATAGCACGCGAAGGCTACAAAAAAGTTACAAGAATGTTTCAAAAAACTTAAATATTGAAATAGTGTTCGTATCTTTGCACCAACTAACAACCTTTTATTACAATATGGCATTTACGAATAATATTATGATTGTCCGGCATAAATTGCTGGCGGACCTTGTCAGACTCTGGAAAAACGATGAATTAGTGGAAAAGATAGACCGGCTCCCGATTGAGTTGAGTCCACGAAAATCAAAACCTGTAGGACGTTGTTGTATACACAAAGAACGTGCGGTGTGGAGATACAAGACTTTTCCCTTGATGGGTCTGGATATGACAGACGAACACGACGAAGTTACCCCGCTTTCCGAATATGCACGACTGGCATTGAGCCGCCCCGAACCGGAAAAGGAGAATATCATGTGCGTCATCGATGAGGCCTGTTCTTCCTGCATACAAATCAATTATGAAATAACCAACCTTTGCCGCGGATGTGTGGCACGTAGCTGTTATATGAACTGCCCCAAGGATGCGATACGTTTCAAGAAAAACGGTCAGGCAATGATTGACCATGACACGTGTGTCAGTTGCGGTATTTGTCACAAAAGTTGTCCTTATCACGCTATTGTATATATTCCCGTACCTTGTGAAGAATCTTGTCCGGTAAAGGCTATCAGTAAAGATGAACATGGTATAGAATATATTGATGAAAGCAAATGTATCTATTGCGGAAAATGCATGAATGCTTGTCCGTTCGGTGCTATCTTCGAAATCTCGCAAACGTTCGATGTATTGCAACGGATCCGGAAAGGAGAAAAGATGGTTGCCATCATTGCTCCATCTATTTTGGGACAGTTCAAGACTTCCATCGGACAAGTATACGGTGCTTTCAAAGAAATAGGATTTACCGATGTGATCGAAGTGGCCGAAGGCGCCATGTCAACCACTAGCAATGAAGCTCACGAGTTGTTGGAGAAGTTGGAAGAGGGGCAGAAGTTTATGACAACTTCCTGTTGTCCTTCTTATATCGAACTGGTAGAGAAACATATTCCGGATATGAAACCTTATGTTTCTACCACCGGATCACCGATGTACTATACCGCACGGATTGCCAAAGAAAAGCATCCGGATGCTAAGATTGTATTTGTCGGTCCTTGCGTAGCAAAACGAAAAGAAGTACGCCGCGATGAAGCTGTGGATTATATCCTGACGTTCGAAGAAATCGGTTCGATTCTCGACGGGCTGGACATTCAGCTGGAACAAATGCAGGAGTTCTCCGTATTACATACTTCCGTTCGCGAAGCACACGGATTTGCACAGGCAGGTGGTGTGATGGGAGCTGTCAAAGCTTATCTGAAAGAAGAAGCGGAGAAAATCAATGCGATACAAGTGTCGGACATCAATAAAAAGAATATCGCTCTGCTGCGTGCCTGTGCCAAGACGGGAAAGGCTGCCGGACAGTTTATTGAAGTGATGGCATGCGAAGGAGGATGTATCACCGGACCAAGTACGCATAATGACATTGTTTCGGGACGTCGCCAACTGGCACAAGAGCTGCTCAAACGGAAAGAG
Source organism: Bacteroides sp. BFG-637 (assembly GCF_024793605.1). Classification (NCBI taxonomy): domain Bacteria; kingdom Pseudomonadati; phylum Bacteroidota; class Bacteroidia; order Bacteroidales; family Bacteroidaceae; genus Bacteroides; species Bacteroides sp. BFG-637. The sequence continues at coordinate 6,260,519 of NZ_JANUPD010000002.1, forward strand.
AGCTATGAAACAATGGATCGATAAACTACGACAGGAAAGAACACTGACACCGGAAGAATTCCGGCAACTGTTGACCGGATGTGACGCAGAAACTCTGCGTTACATCAATAAACAGGCGCAGGAAGTCACACTCCTCCACTTCGGAAACAAAATTTATATCCGCGGACTGATTGAAATCAGCAACTGCTGCCGGAATAACTGTTATTACTGTGGTATTCGAAAAGGAAATCCGAATATCGAACGTTACCGGTTAAGCCGGAAGAGTATACTGGACTGTTGCAAACAGGGCTATGAACTGGGATTCCGCACCTTTGTATTACAAGGAGGAGAGGATCCTGCACTGACAGACGATCAGATAGAAATGACCGTCGCCCGTATCAGACAGGAGTATCCGGATTGTGCCATTACGCTGTCGCTCGGTGAAAAATCACGTGAGGCATACGAACGTTTCTTCCGTGCCGGAGCCAACCGTTATCTGTTACGTCACGAAACTTATAATGAGTTGCATTACCGGCAACTGCATCCGGCGGAATTGTCCGGCAAACGACGTCTGCAATGTTTAGCGGATTTGAAAGAGATCGGTTATCAGACAGGAACCGGAATTATGGTCGGCAGTCCGGGACAAACAGTAGAGCATATCATTGAGGATCTATTGTTTATAAAAAAGCTCCGCCCGGAAATGATTGGCATCGGACCTTTCCTGCCGCATCATGACACGCCTTTTGCAGAACATCCCAGCGGAACGGTGGAACAGACGATTCTTCTATTATCCATCTTCCGCCTGATGCATCCGTCCGCATTGATTCCGGCAACAACAGCTCTTGCCACTCTCATTCCTGATGGCAGGGAACGGGGTATTTTAGCAGGTGCCAATGTGGTTATGCCCAACCTGTCTCCCCGGGAGGAGCGAAGAAAATACGAATTATACAATGACAAAGCTTCACTCGGAGCGGAATCTGCCGAAGGGCTGGCTGCCTTACAAAAGCAGTTGAATGCCATCGGTTACGAGATTTCTACCGAAAGAGGCGACTTTAAGCGCACCACAGACTGCACAGATTCACAAAGATTTATTTCGGATTAAATCTTAATCTGTGATATTCGGGCAACTCATGGTGAAAAAACAGAAAATATATGATATACCAAAAAGATTCATCAAAAGCAGAAGAGTTTATCCATCATGAAGAGATTCTGGATACGCTGGAATATGCGCAGAAGAATAAGGATAACCGTGTCCTGATTGAACAACTGATTGAAAAAGCTGCTCTGTGCAAAGGACTGACGCACCGGGAAGCAGCCGTTCTGCTGGAATGTAACCAACCTGACCTGATAGAACGTATCTTTCATCTCGCCAAAGAAATCAAACAGAAGTTTTACGGCAACCGCATTGTCATGTTCGCACCACTTTATTTATCAAACTATTGCGTAAATGGTTGCGTATATTGTCCGTATCATGCTAAAAACAAAACGATTACACGCAAGAAGCTGACGCAGGAAGAAATTCGCCGGGAAGTGATTGCCTTGCAGGATATGGGACATAAGCGGCTCGCTCTTGAAGCGGGTGAACATCCGTCACTAAATCCGATAGAATATATTCTGGAATCTATTCAAACGATTTACAGTATCAAACATAAAAACGGAGCTATCCGCCGCGTAAACGTAAATATCGCAGCCACTACAGTAGAAAATTATCGCCGATTAAAAGAGGCAGGTATCGGTACGTATATCTTATTCCAGGAGACTTATCACAAGGACAACTACGAAGCACTTCATCCCACCGGCCCCAAGAGTAATTACGCCTATCACACCGAAGCGATGGACCGTGCCATGGAAGGGGGAATCGATGATGTAGGTATTGGTGTGCTTTTCGGTTTGAATACTTATCGGTATGATTTTATCGGATTGTTAATGCATGCCGAACATCTGGAAGCCAAATTTGGTGTAGGTCCTCATACAATCAGCGTGCCGCGTATCTGTTCGGCGGACGACATTGATGCGGGAGATTTTCCGAATGCAATCTCCGATGAGATATTCAGTAAGATTGTAGCTGTTATCCGTATGGCCGTTCCTTATACGGGAATGATTATTTCCACACGTGAATCACAAGAATCACGTAAAAAGGTGCTCGAATTGGGTATCTCACAAATCAGCGGCGGTTCACGCACCAGTGTAGGCGGATATGCTGAAACAGAATTACCCGACCATAATTCCGCGCAATTTGACGTAAGCGATACCCGGACATTGGACGAAGTGGTCAACTGGTTGCTCGAACTCGGATATATCCCCAGTTTCTGTACTGCCTGTTACCGGGAAGGACGGACAGGCGACCGTTTCATGTCATTAGTAAAATCCGGCCAGATAGCCAACTGTTGCGGCCCCAATGCACTGATGACCCTGAAAGAGTATCTGGAAGATTATGCTTCCGAAGATACCCGCCAGAAAGGATTAGAATTGATTCTAAAAGAAACAGACCGGATCCCCAACCCCAAAATCAGGGAAATAGCTATCCGAAACCTCAAAGCCATAGCCGCAGGGCAAAGAGATTTTAGATTTTAAATAATACGCCAATGTGTCAATGTGCTAATATGTCAATTAGTTCATTCATGCGCAGCCAATTGGCACATTTGCACATTAAAAAATTATTAATTATGAACTTAACAGATACTCCAAATGCAAACAGACTTCATATAGCCCTTTTCGGTAGACGAAACTGTGGTAAATCTTCTCTTATCAATGCATTGACAGGACAGGACACCGCCCTCGTTTCAAATACTCCGGGAACGACTACCGACCTTGTATCCAAAGCTATGGAAATTCAAGGTATTGGTCCGTGTTTGTTTATAGATACTCCGGGGTTCGATGATGAGGGAGAACTGGGGGAGCTGCGTATCAGCCGGACTTTAAAGGCTATCGAGAAAACGGATATTGCATTGCTACTATGTGGAGACACTACTTTTTCTCATGAAAAGGAGATGCTGGCATTATTGAAAGAGAAAAATATCCCTGTCATTCCGATATTGAACAAAATAGATATACGAGAAAATAGCGATAGCTTAGCTACGTATATTGAGAACGAATGTAAAATACGCCCATTACTTATCAGTGCCAAAGAAAAGACAGGAATTGAACAGATCCGGCAAGCCATTCTCGAAAAACTACCTTCAGATTTCGGTCAACAGAGTATCACCGGGGAGCTTGTTACAGAAAACGACCTTGTACTTCTGGTCATGCCGCAGGATATTCAGGCTCCTAAAGGCAGACTGATTCTGCCCCAAGTGCAGACTATCCGCGAATTGTTGGATAAGAAATGTCTCGTAGTGACTTGTACCACTGACAAGTTTTCGGCAACCCTGCAAGCTCTTGCCCGTCCCCCGAAATTAATCGTCACCGATTCACAGGTCTTCAAGACTATTTATGAACAGAAGCCAAAGGAAAGTGAACTAACCTCTTTCTCTGTGCTTTTCGCTGGATATAAAGGTGATATTCATTATTATGTAGAAAGTGCAACTGCCATTGAAGGACTAACGGAATCGTCACGTGTACTGATAGCGGAAGCTTGTACACACGCTCCCCTTTCAGAAGATATAGGAAGAGTGAAACTTCCCCGTTTGTTACGGAAACGAATTGGAGAGAATCTGCAAATTGATATGGTAGCCGGAACCGACTTTCCACAGGACCTGACTCCTTACTCTCTCGTTATCCATTGCGGAGCATGTATGTTCAATCGTAAATACGTACTTAGCCGTATTGAACGCGCGCGGGAGCAACATATTCCTATGACGAATTATGGAGTGGCAATTGCTTTCCTCAATGGCATACTAGATCAAATAAAGTATTAAATCCCAGTCAAAAAAAGAGAGTCCGGTGTAATACCGAACTCTCACAATATATAGTAAATTATTAACTGCTTATTTCTTCACAACAGCAATCAGCTCCTCTGCTGAAACAAGATTCTGTTCTCCTGTCTCCATATTCTTCAGCATTGCTTTGCCTTCGTTCATTTCATTCTCACCGACAATAGCTACAAACGGAATATTCTTTGCATTGGCATAACTCATCTGTTTCTTCATCTTGGATGCATCCGGAAAAATCTCTGCACGAATACCTGCAGCACGCACTTTAGCCAGAATTGCCATAGAGAAAGCTGCCTCCTTTTCACCGAAGTTGATAAACAGAATTTCTGTTCCATTTACAGCTTCTTTCGGATAAAGATCGAGTTGGTTCAATACATCGAAGATACGGTCTGCACCAAAAGAGATACCTACTCCCGACACTCCTGCCATACCGAATACTCCGGTCAGATTATCATAACGGCCACCTCCTGTGATACTGCCAATCTGCACATCCAATGCTTTCACTTCAAAGATAGCACCTGTATAATAGTTCAGTCCGCGAGCTAGTGTCAGGTCAAGTTCGATTTCATTCTTCAAGCCCATTGCTTCCAATGTATTCAGGATAAATTCGCTTTCTTCCACTCCCTTCAATCCTACTTCACTGGCTGATAATACATTTTTCAATGTTGCCAACTTTTCCGCATTCGTACCGCTAAGAAGAATAATCGGCTGCAACTTGGCAATAGCCTCATCACTGATCCCCTTCTCTTTCAGTTCGGCATTTACATTATCCAAACCGATCTTATCCAGTTTATCAATCGCTACGGTAATATCGACAATCTTATCTGATTCACCTATAATTTCAGCGATACCGGAAAGAATCTTACGGTTGTTAATCTTAATACATACTCGAATATTGAAACGACTGAAAACAGTATCGACAATCTGCATCAATTCCACTTCATTCAGTAATGAATCACTTCCTACAACATCAGCATCGCATTGATAAAATTCACGATAGCGTCCCTTCTGCGGACGGTCGGCACGCCATACCGGTTGAATCTGATAACGTTTGAACGGGAAAGTGATTTCATCACGATGCATCACCACGTAGCGGGCAAAAGGTACTGTCAAATCATAACGCAAACCTTTCTCACAGAATTTGCTTGCCAGTTTGGCAGCATTACGGCTTAACAATTCTTCGTCAGTAATCCCGGAAAAATAATCTCCTGAATTCTGAATCTTAAAGAGTAGTTTATCCCCTTCATCGCCGTACTTTCCCATCAGTGTAGAAAGCATCTCCATCGAAGGAGTCTCTATCTGCTGAAATCCATACAAATGATATACGTCACGAATCGTATTGAATATATAATTACGCTTCGCCATTTCTACCGGCGAAAAGTCACGAGTTCCTTTAGGAATACTTGGTTTTGCTGCCATCATATTACTGTTTATAATTTTAATTGTGCAAATTTACTGCAAATTTCCGAGCAATGCTTACATATACTAAAAAAATCCTCCATAGTCTTCGGAAAGACTGCGGAGGATCTCTTTTTATTTTATAGAAGGAAGCTGGCAAACCTGCCTTTTCCCTCTTTCATTTCTTAGTCTCTTCTACCCATGAAGATCATGATGTAGTAAACCAATGTAGCCAGTGAACCTAATGCAGCAACTACATACGTATAAGCAGCAGAACGAAGAGCATCTTCAGCCTGTGCATGATTATACGAATTAGTAATGCCGGATGAGCTCAACCATACCAATGCACGTTTACTTGCATTGATTTCCACCGGCAGCGTGATAAAGCTGAACAGGGTAGTCATGGCGAACAGGATAATACCTGCCAGCAATAACTGCGGGAAAGAGTTTACCAGCAAGATACCACCCAACAATACCCACGTCATAATGGAAGAAGCAAAGTTCACAACCGGAACCAATGCACTACGCATTTTCAACGGAGCGTACATACGTGCATGCTGCACAGCGTGTCCACATTCATGAGCCGCTACGGCAGCCGCCATAATGCTGTTACTTTCATACACTCCTTCACTCAAATTCACGGTTTTGTTAGTAGGATTGTAGTGGTCGGTCAATCGTCCCGGCGTATGTGTAACCTGTACATCATAAATTCCATTGTCATGCAACATCTTCAAAGCAACATCGCGTCCTGTCATTCCGTTTCCTGTAGGAATCTTAGAGTACTTCTTGAATTTGTTTTGCAAATTCATCTGCACCAGCCAACTGACAACAGCGATTCCTATAAATAATACCCAATAAGACATCATATACTTTTCAATTTTAATTATTACTCTATATCTCTGAAACAAATTGTTTGCCAAAAATAAGGGGAAACTACCAATGTCAGAATAGTTTCCCCTCGCTTTTATGAAGAATTAGCTAAAAATTAGTCAATTGTCAGTTCTACTACATAGTCAATATCTTTCGGAACCTCCGCAAACTCAAGCAAAACACCTGCTTTCGTCTTTGTGAAACGAACCGGAGACTGATCTTTAAACAAGACTGCTTTCTTAATTTTCTTGTCTGTCAACGGCAGGAATAAAGCCCTGTCTTTCAGGTCAAGGATATGCACATAGAGTTTATTTCCTTTTTGTGTTGTCACTCCCCAATCATGCGGAGCAACTACACCACTTCGTGTTCCATAGATCGTTTCGCCATATTGTTTCATCCACTCTCCCATCTCTGCCAAGCGTTGCACAGCTACCGCAGGAAGTTCTCCATCGGGTTGAGGACCGATATTCATCAAAAGATTGGCATTCTTACCGGCTGCTTTCACCAGATAATGAATCAATGTCTTCGTAGATTTATAATTCTGGTCGGTAATCTTATATCCCCACATGCCATTCATTGTTTCACAAGTTTCTAACGGCAGATGGCTTACATCTTGCCCGGAAAGTCCGGCAGAATTTTCACCGGGCAGATCACGTTCAAAAATCTGAATATCTTCACCTTCAAAAGGTGTCTGGTGATGATTGTTACCGATAAGACATCCCGGCTGGAGTCTATGAATCAGCCTATATTGCTCCGGTAATTCCCAATCGAATTTTTCATTCTGGTCCTGATCCCACCATCCATCAAACCAGATAGCACCTATGGGACCATAATTCGTCAGCAACTCCGTCAACTGATTATTCATGAATTGATAATAACTTTTCCAATCCCCTTTCGAGTTCGCACGTCCTGTCCCCTGCCCTGTACGTCCCCAAGGATAGTCCTCACGCGCCCAGTCAAGATGTGAGTAATAAAAATGAAGCTTGATACCCTGCTTGGCACAGGCTGCTGCCAGTTCTTTCACGATATCTCTTTTAAAAGGGGTGGCTTTGACTACGTTATAATCCGAATACTTGGTATCAAACATAGAAAAACCTTCGTGATGACGGGTAGTGAAACAGATATATTTAGCTCCCGAAGCTTTAATAGCAGCCACCCATTTATCCGCATCAAACTTGGAAGGATAGAATCCACCTGCCAGTTTGGCATACTCTTTATAATTCAGATTATTATTTGACATAGTCCACTCACCGGAAGCGAGCATAGCATATAGCCCCCAGTGAAGAAAAATGCCAAACTTATTGTCTTGAAATTCCTGTCGTGCTTTCAGATTCTCTTCAGCAGGTTGATAGGGAGATTGTGCAAATGCTCCCAAGTTCATGACTAACAACAAAAGGAAAGTTATAAAACGTGTTTTCATAAGGCGTACATTATTATAGGCTTGAAAAAGGTTAAATCGGTAAATGCGCTATCGCAGAGAAGAAATATTTTAGGCACGGATTACACGGATTTCACGGTATTAATTAAAAAGAAACCGTGAAATCCGTGTAATCCGTGCCTAATCAATTGTTATTCTTCAGTATAACGTTCGATCGTCTGTGCTCTGTCCGGTCCTACGGAAACAATCTTGATTTCTACACCAAGCTGCTCTTCCAAGAAAGTCAGATAAGCGTTGAATTCTTCCGGGAATTCATCTTCGCTCTGCATCTTAGTCATATCCGTCTGCCAGCCGGGAAGTTCCGCATACACTGGTTCTACCCCTTCTGTGATGTCATACGGGAAATAATCGATTTCTTCACCGTTCACTTTGTAAGCAACACAAGCTTTGATTGTTTCGAAAGTATCGAGTACATCGCTCTTCATCATAATCAATTTGGTAACCCCGTTTATCATAACGGAATACTTCAGCGCTACCAGGTCGATCCATCCGCAACGACGTTTACGTCCGGTAACAGAACCGAATTCATGTCCCAAAGTACACATCTTGTCACCTGTTTCATCAAATAGTTCTGATGGGAACGGACCTGCTCCTACACGAGTACAGTATGCTTTGAAAATACCATATACTTCACCTATACGGTTAGGCGCCACTCCCAGTCCGGTGCAGGCTCCCGCACATACGGTATTGGAAGAAGTCACAAACGGATATGAACCGAAATCAATATCAAGCATAGTACCCTGAGCTCCTTCACAAAGAACACTCTTACCATCTTTCAACAGATTATTCACTTCATGTTCGCTATCTACAAAATGGAATTGTTTCAGGTATTCGATACCTTCCAACCATGCTTTTTCCAATTCTGTCAGGTCATATTCATAATTCAGACTCTTCAGGATTTGCTCGTGACGAGCCTTCGCAGCAGCATACTTCTGATCGAAGTTATGAAGAATGTCACCTACACGAACACCGTTACGGCTCACTTTATCCGTATAAGTAGGACCGATCCCTTTGCCGGTAGTTCCAACTTTGGCATCTCCTTTGGCTGCTTCCATAAGCAGCATCCAGAATACGGTGTGTCGGAAGAATCAGATGAGCTTTCTTTGAAATGTGCAAACGTTCTTTCAGCGGATGACCTGATGCCTCAAGTGCTTCTGCCTCTGCCTTAAACAATGCGGGATCAAGTACCACACCGTTACCGATGATGTTTACCTTGTTTCCCTGAAAAATACCGGAAGGAATAGAGCGGAGCACATATTTCTGTCCTTCGAACTCAAGCGTGTGACCGGCATTCGGGCCGCCCTGAAAACGAGCAACCACATCATACTTAGGTGTTAAAACGTCGACTACTTTTCCTTTACCTTCGTCGCCCCATTGTAATCCTAATAGAACATCTACTTTCATTTTTCTTTTTTATTGTTGTTATTTACTTTTTTCCGTTTGTTAGCTCTGTCGCACTTACTACATACTCCATATATATATAAGGAGTAATGTGAAAGCTGGAAGCGGCTCAATTTCGTATTTTCAATGGCATGCTGTAATTCCTCGTTCTGAAACTCGGTCACTCTACCACATTGAGTACATATCTGATGATGATGTGTCTCGCGATTATATGATTTTTCGTATTGGGAAGAAGTGCCGAACTGATGCTTAATGACCAATCGTGCATTAATAAGGAGGATAATAGTGTTGTAGAGAGTTGCACGGCTCACCCGGAAATTCTCCTGGTCCATCATCCGTAAATAAAGCATGTCAATATCGAAGTGACCGTCGATAGAATAAATAGTATCGAGTATGGCGTAACGTTCAGGAGTCTTACGATGCCCGTTCGCCGTGAGATATTCCGTGAATATCTGCCTTACTGTATCTTTCACGTTTTGAGTTTCCATCATCAGCCAAAATTAGCGCGAACAAAGTTAAGCCTTTTTTGCGGAAAGCAAAAGAAATTCTTAGAAATAAGTAATGGGTTAATTATTCTTCAGTCTCTTCTTTCACCATGTTGTAGAGCATCTGCTCCCCTTCCAAGGTAGAATCAGCCATTCCCTCCACCAGACGGCATACTTGAAAGGCATGTTCTTCACTATGCTGCATATATTTGCGGATAACCAATAAAGCAGCGTTACGAACGTGATAACTGTCGGAATGTACGGCACAGATCGCCTGATCGAGTAATTCACCGGAAGCGCGTTCAGTCATATCGCCTTTCTTCATCAGAAGACGGGCGGCCGTCAGAAAACCACAAGTCTGTATATACTCCTGCTCGTCAGCAATCCAGTGAAAAGATTTGGCCGGAGCATACGGTAAATGCTGGAAGAGATTCATGCAAGTCAGTTCGGCTATCTCGATATTCCGGATATTTTCTACCCAAATGTCGGCTATCTCGGGATAAAATGTTTCAATCGGCTGAAGCATTCCCGCCAGAATTTTACATTCGCGAATGTCCTCTTTCCACAGAGCCTGTGCCAGGTCATGATTCTTCTCATAACTTTCGGCAATCATCTTGATGCGGGGCAGTTCTACTCCGAAATTGAGTTTATAAACCAGCCCTTTCTCACGCATACTTTGGGACACAGCCCCGTTCATAGAGAGACGGAGCTGTGTCTTGATATCTTTCAATTGTTCTTTAATATCCATTTCAAATCAGTTGTTTATTGAAGGCAACGGAGAATAATCAGTGCTGTAACGCAACATTTGTTCTACATAACCCTCATCATAGGAAACTGTGACATCTGTAACAGTTCCGTTTTCATCTGTCACCAGTTCGTATTTCGGATTCACAAAGCCTTTGTAAGGAGCCAGATTCAGCTTCTTATAACGTTCCAGAACTTCTGCATGCAGAGCCGGATCCACTTTTACCGCATAGTTTTCTACCAATGTACGGGCACCTTCAAAATCACCAGTCGACTTGATGCGCTGGATTTCAGCTAATAATTCACCGAAAAGTTGACGTACCTTCTGATAGTCATTGATAACCACATAAGTCTTTCCGTCTTTTTTCACCAGTTCCACCGCTTTATCGGCAGCCCCCTTTTCAAATACCCAACGGGCTATCAGCTGGCGATTGCGCATGTGAGCTTCTTCAACACTATTTCCCGGTTCAATACGTACCAGTTGTGTCATCAACCCATTCATCAGATAAGTATAGTATTGAGCCTTATAAGCATCGGAAGAAGAGAGCAGCCCCAATTCCACCAGCTTCGGATCGGCTACATAATACAATCCGAATAAATCGGCCCGTGCCTCTTCGATAGTAGAACCATAAGCCTTCAATGCATCAGGATCTACCCCCGGAAGCAACTTGCCGGAACCGTGTCCCAGACATTCATGCAAGTCTGTATGAAGCTCATCCGTCAAGTCAGAATAAGCATCGATCAGCTGTAATTCCGCATCACTATAAACAAATTCTTCGTTGAATCCGTTTCCATGAGCAGCTTTATTATAAGCATCCGTTATGTTTCCGATAGTCACCGATTTGGAGCCATGATGGGCACGAATCCAGTTGGCATTCGGCAGATTGATACCGATAGCAGTTGCCGGATAAAGATCACCCGCAAGAATAGCGGCAGTGATTACTTTAGCCGATACGCCTTTCACCTTTTCTTTCTTAAAAGACTTATCAACCGGAGAATGATCTTCAAACCATTGCGCGTTACTGCTGATAATCTCCGTACGGTGTGTCGATTCCAGATCTTTGAAGTTCACCAAAGATTCCCAGCTCGCTTTCATCCCCAAAGGATCGCCGTAACTTTCGGTAAATCCGTTCACAAAATCGATCCGTGAGTCAAGGTCTTTCACCCAAAGAATCGCATATTCATCAAAATCTTTCAAATCACCGGTTTCATAAAATTGGATCAGCTTGGTGATAACAGCTTTTTGTGCCTCATTCTCTGCCACACCTTCCGCTTTCTTCAGCCAATAAACAATCTTCTCAATTGCCTGTGTATAAAGCCCGCCTACTTTCCAAACCTTCTCTGTCAACTTCCCGTTTTCTTTTACCAAACGACTATTCAGTCCATAAGAAACCGGTGTTTCATCTTTCGGATCTTTCAGCACGCTATAGAAACTTTCCGCCTCTTTCTGCGTCACTCCATCATAATAATTACAAGCAGAGGTCAACACAAGATCTTCGCCATCCGCTTGGTTTACCCGTTTCGGCATAACCGTCGGATCGAAAATCACCGGAAACAGTTCGGCACAAAGCTGTTCGGCAGTCTGCCCTTTCTCCAATGGAAGCAACTTGGCATCCAGACCGAGCACGGCCTGTTTCAAAAATTCCTGTGAGAAGTTCGGCACAAATTTCTCCATACCATAGTGGTGATGAATACCATTGGAGAACCATACCCTTTTCAGATACACCTCCATGTTTTTAAAATCAGGCGTCGTTTTATCTCCCTGATAGTTTGTATATACTGCTTCGAGCATCCTACGGATTCTCAAATTATATTTTCCATTCTGGTCAAACAGAATATCCCTTCCTTCCAGAGCAGCCTCTGTCAGGTAATAAATCAGTTCCTTCTGTTTCAGCGTCAGTTCCTCAAATCCGGGAACCTTATAACGCAATATCTGTAAATCAGCAAATTGTTCCACTGTATAATCAAATTTTCCTGCTTCAGCAGTTGTTGTTTTACTTCCTCCGCACGACGTTAAAAGCGTGGCGGCCACTGTCATTAAAATCAGATGTTTTCTCATAATGCTAGCATTGATTAATTAAAATGAAAAAAGGAATTATCCCCAAAATTTATCTTTCAGAGGTAATTCCTTTTGATCAGTTTCGGAACGCGCAATTATTTCTTATTTTCCAAATGTTTTTTGCGATATCCGTTAGGAGTTTCACCTACGTTTTTGTAAAATGCAGCGTAAAAAGATTGACGATTTGCAAAGCCAACCATAGCACTAATTTCTTCCACATTTTTGTCGGCATAACGTTTGTCCGTCAATAAATGCAAAGCATCTTTTACTCTGTATTCATTCAACAGGCAAGAATAGTTCATACCAAAGCGTGAGTTCACTACTGCAGAAAGGTAACGAGTATTCGTCTTCAATTCTTTCGCCAAGTCCTTAGCTGAATAATCAGGATCCTTGTACTTCTTCTGTACAACGATGATATTCAAGATTTTGTCATACAACTCGTCTGCCAATTCCGGTCTAATTAAAGACCTGTATGCAGCCTTCTTTTCTTTCTTTTCCCTCAAATTGTAGGGACGTTTTTTCGGAGTTTCTTCCGTTTTTTTGTTCTCTAAATCACTCATTGAATTAACTGGTTAGGGTTTGTTCATTTGTTAATAATTGCTCATTTGCAACATAACATGTTACAAATGTCTTACTTTTTTTTTAAACACACAATTATTTTGTGCATTTTTTTTCTAAATAAACAATCAAAAACCTTGAAAAAGAAGGAATAGCCTCGAATAATAAGAAACTTTAACTTATTTATAATTCATATCAGAAACAGAAATCTACACATGATGAAAATTGCCGAAGAAAAATGTACCTTTGCGGCATGGATAAATTAGCATCAATGAGAGAAACTCTAAAGACATATTTCGGATACGATAGTTTCCGGCCACTGCAAGAAGAAATCATCCGCCACGTCCTGAATAAGCAGGATGCACTGGTATTAATGCCTACTGGCGGGGGGAAATCGATCTGCTACCAACTTCCCGCACTGCTTTGCGAAGGTACCGCTGTTGTCGTTTCTCCACTCATCTCATTGATGAAAGATCAGGTAGAAGCATTGCTGGCAAACGGCATCGCAGCCGGGGCACTGAACAGCAGTAATAACGAAACGGAAAACGTTCATCTGCGACGTGCCTGCATTGAGGGGCGACTGAAGCTGCTTTACATTTCACCGGAAAAACTTTTAGCAGAAAAGGATTATTTATTGCGGGATATGAACATCTCTCTGTTTGCTATTGATGAAGCGCATTGCATTTCACAATGGGGACATGACTTCCGTCCGGAATACACACAAATGGGAGTGCTCCACCAACAATTTCCGCAAATACCGATTGTCGCCCTAACTGCCACTGCGGATAAAATCACGCGCGAAGACATCGTACGGCAATTACACCTCAACCATCCACGTGTCTTCATCTCATCCTTCGACCGCCCCAACATCAGTCTGACTGTGAAACGTGGGTTTCAAGCGAAGGAAAAGAACAAGGCTATCTTAGAATTTATTCACCGTCACGGGAAAGAAAGTGGGATTATTTACTGTATGAGCCGGAGTAAGACAGAAACCGTTGCACAGATGTTGCAAAAGCAGGGTATCCGCTGCGGTGTCTATCATGCCGGATTATCCGCCCAACACCGGGACGAAACACAGGATGACTTTATCAACGACCGCATACAGGTGGTATGTGCCACCATTGCATTCGGAATGGGGATCGATAAATCAAATGTCCGCTGGGTCATACATTATAATCTTCCCAAAAGTATAGAAAGTTTTTATCAGGAAATAGGCCGTGCCGGACGTGACGGCCTCCCCAGCAGTACTGTCCTGTTTTATTCACTCGGAGATCTCATATTACTCACTAAATTTGCTTCGGAAAGCAATCAGCAGAACATCAATCTGGAAAAACTACAACGGATGCAACAATATGCTGAATCCGATATTTGCCGGAGAAGGATTCTGTTAAGCTATTTCGGAGAAACAACCACAGAGGATTGCGGTAACTGTGATGTTTGTAAAAATCCTCCTCAACGATTTGACGGTACAGTCATTGTGCAAAAGGCATTAAGTGCCATCGCCCGCACAGAACAACAAATCAGTACAGGCTTGTTGATCGATATTCTTCGTGGAAGCTATTCTGCGGAAGTAACCGGAAAAGGTTATCAGGAACTTAAAACATTTGGTGCCGGACGCGACATTCCTCCTCGTGACTGGCAAGACTATTTGCTTCAAATGTTGCAACTCGGCTACTTTGAAATAGCCTATAATGAAAACAATCATCTTAAAATTACGGCAAGCGGAAGTGATATTCTCTTCGGAAGAGCCAAGGCGACATTAGCAGTCATCCGGCACGAAGAAGTCGCCACTCAAAAAGGAAAAAAGAAGAAAGTGGTGGTTGCAAAGGTACTTCCTTTCGGCCTGGAAGGGGGAGAAAACGAGGATTTATTCGAAGCCTTACGCGGATTGAGGAAACAACTGGCCGATCAGGAGGCACTACCCGCCTACATCGTCTTGTCAGACAAAGTATTACACCTGCTTAGTATTTCCCGCCCTACTACTATTGAAGAATTTGGTGAAATCAGCGGTATCGGAGAATACAAGAAAAAGAAATATGGAAAGGATTTCGTAAATCTGATTAGACAGTTCGTAGAATAAAAGAAATTCTTTAATAGTATATATTAACGAGCCATCTGACTAATTATTATTCGTTCCACAACTGTTTTCCTTTCGTTCTACCTATGTGGAACGAAAGGGAAACCTATGTGGAACGAACTAATGCCTATAACAAAAAGCTCTAACTTATGTAAACCGGAAAGATATAGTTGCCTTATTGATAACTTCATTTGCATTGCCGCAATTGTTCGTGCAGATCAGCCGGAGGCACTCCCAATGAAATGGCTTTCTCAAAGTCAGCTTTGGCAAGTCCTTTCTTTTTCTGTGCCAGATAGATATTTCCACGCAGCAGATAAGCATCAGCCGAGGCAGCATCCAACCGGATCGCTTCCTCCAAATCAACCAATGCCAGATCTTCATGCTTCATCTCGCGTTCCACGTCGGCACGGGCAATATAAAGCGTCGCATCGTCAGGAGTGGCCGTAATCATCTTATTCAGAATTTCAAGAGATTCCCGGAATTTTCCTTCTTTCTGCTCCAGAGTAGCCAATCCCAGACGACCGCTATAACTCTGCGGGTCCAGTTCCAGCAAACGATTATAATCGATTCTCGCAGCCGGATAATCCCGGCGGAGCACATAAATATAGGCACGCATCAACAAAGCTTCCTTGTTCTGCTTATCCTCATCAAGCACCTGACAATAATCGGTATAAGCACGGTCTGTTTTTCCCATTTCCATATAAATGGCGGCACGGTCGAGTAAAATAGGAACTGCCAAAGGAGCAAAATTCAGTGCAAAAGAATAAGACTCCAGCGCTTTGTCAAACTCACCCAAACGACGCTGCACCAATCCCAAGTTAGAAAAAAGCAACGCATTCTTGGCGTTCTTCGGTTCCAGCTTCAAAGCCTGAAGCAAAAGTTCCTCTGCTTTGGGAAGGCTGTCTTTCTCGATACATTCAATGGCTCTTTCGGACAATTGCTGATAAGTTTGCGCAAAAGCAACAGCCGGAAAACAAAAAAACAAAGCTATCATTATTCTTACCATGGTTCAGGTCTTTTTTAGTGAATAAATTAATCCAATGGATATGCGTCAAAAGCAAACAGTTCGGTCGACAAATAACGCTCTCCCGTATCAGGTAACAACGCTACTATTTTTTTGTTCTTAAATTCCGGACGCAGTGACAGTTGACGGGCAGCATACACGGCTGCTCCCGAAGAAATTCCCGCCAGCAGACCTTCTGTTGCCGCTAACTCACGTCCCGCACGAATCGCTTCGTCATCAGGCACACCCATCACCTCATCTACCACAGAAGCGTCATAAAGCTTGGGAATAAAATTCGCTCCGATACCCTGAATACGATGCGGAGCTGCCTCTCTTCCCGCCAATACAGGAGACGACGACGGTTCCACCGCCACAATATAAATATCCGGATTATGTTTCTTTAAAGCACGGGCTACACCGCACACTGTTCCTCCAGTACCCACTCCGGCTACAAAAACAGCCACTTCACCATCGGTATCGCGCCAGATCTCTTCACCTGTCGTCCGTTCATGAACAGCCGCATTAGCCGGATTCTCAAATTGTTGCAAGATCACCGAACCGGGAATACTATCACGCAACTCCTGCGCCTTGGCAATAGAAGCTGCCATCCCTCCTAACCCGTCCGTCAATACAATCTGCGCACCCAATGCTTTCAACAGGTTCCGCCGTTCCAGGCTCATTGTTTCGGGCATGGTCAATATCAGGTGATACCCTTTAATAGTGGCTACCATTGCCAACCCGACACCTGTATTTCCACTTGTCGGCTCAATAATCGTTGCACCGGGTTTCAGTGCTCCACGAGCTTCCGCATCTTCAATCATCGAAAGAGCCACTCTGTCTTTTACACTTCCCGCCGGATTAAAAGCCTCCAGTTTGGCAATAATATTTTGTTCCAGACCGTACTTTCCACTATAACCGGAAAGTTCCATCAAAGGGGTATTCCCCACTAAATCTGTTAGTTTCCTTGCAATCTTTGCCATCTTATTACTTTATTTTTGTCACAGACACGACAAAGATATGGAAAAAAAGGTATGTTTTATATCACTTCATGAGAAAGATAAGGAAAAGTATAGTAACTTTGTATCCGTTCAATCTTTTTAAGTTTACAGATATGAAAAAGAGAATCATACAATTTCTCACGACCTATTTTTTATTTGTTCTTTTATTCGTTCTTCAGAAACCAATCTTCATGGTTTACTACCATGATTTATATACCGACGCATCTTTAGGTGACTACTTCCGCATCATGTGGCACGGATTGCCTCTGGATTTATCTCTTGCAGGTTACCTGACCGCCATCCCCGGCTTACTGCTCATCGCCTCCGCCTGGACGAGTTCATCCATACTCCGCCGCATCCGGCAAGGCTATTTCGGAGCAATCGCCTTTGTCATGGCCTGCATTTTTATCATCGACCTGGGATTATACGGCTTTTGGGGATTCCGTCTGGATGCCACCCCCGTTTTCTATTTCTTCTCTTCCCCCAAAGATGCTATGGCAAGTGTCAGCTTTTGGTTTGTACTATTGGGAATCTTATCTATGCTGATCTATGCAGCAATTTTATACTTCATTTTCTATTATGTCCTTATCCGGGAGAAAAAGCCCCTGAAAATACCTTATCGACGTCAGAATGTCTCGCTTGCGCTCCTTTTGCTGACAGCGGCACTCTTCATCCCCATCCGGGGCGGATTCAGCGTGTCCACCATGAATTTGAGCAAGGTATATTTCAGTCAGGACCAACGCATGAATCATGCAGCCATCAATCCGGCATTCAGCTTCATGTATTCCGCCACCCACCAGAATAATTTCGATAAGCAATATCGCTTCATGGACCCGAAAATAGCCGACGAATTATTTGCAGAGATGGTAGACAAACCTGTCTCAGCAACAGACAGCATCCCCCAATTATTGAATACACAACGTCCGAACATTATTTTTATTATCCTTGAGAGTTTCTCCACACACTTGATGGAAACTTTCGGAGGACAACCCAATGTGGCTGTCAATATGGATAAATTCGCTAAAGAAGGCGTATTATTCAGCAACTTCTACGGCAGCAGTTTCCGCACAGACCGCGGACTGGCATCCATCATCAGCGGATATCCCGGCCAGCCAAGCACCAGCATCATGAAATATCCCGAAAAGACGGACAAACTTCCTTCTATCCCGCGCAGCCTGAAAAATGCCGGATACAACCTGGAATATTACTATGGCGGAGATGCAGATTTCACAAATATGCGCTCTTATCTGGTATCTTCCGGCATCGAGAAGATTATTTCCGATAAAGATTTTCCTCTGTCCGAACGTACAGGAAAATGGGGAGCACAGGATCACGTCTTATTCCAACGCCTGATGAAAGACCTGAAAGAAGAAAAACAAAAAGAACCGTTCCTGAAACTTGTTCAGACATCAAGCAGCCACGAACCGTTCGAAGTCCCGTTCCACAGGCTGGATGATAAAATCCTCAACTCCTTTGCGTATGCCGATAGTTGTGTAGGAGATTTCGTGAAACAGTATCAAGAGACACCGCTATGGAAAAACACACTGTTTGTACTCGTTCCCGATCATCAGGGTGCATACCCATATCCCATAGAAAATCCGCTGGACGGCCAAACCATTCCGCTGATTTTAATCGGAGGTGCAATCAAACAACCTCTTGTGGTAGATACTTATGCTTCACAAATTGACATTGCCGCCACCTTGCTTGCCCAATTAGGATTGCCGCATGATGAATTTACTTTCAGCAAGAATATCATGAATCCGGCCTCTCCTCATTTCGCATACTTCACCCGACCGAACTATTTCGGAATGATTACCGCCGATAACCAATTAGTGTACAATCTGGACGCAAATACTGTGCAACTGGACGAAGGTACCGCCAAAGGAGCCAATCTGGAAAAGGGAAAAGCATTCCTGCAGAAGCTCTACGATGACCTGGCAAAACGCTAGGAAATGAATTATATTGAATATTTATAAAGTAATATAGAACAATAAAGCCTGATGATACACACCGGAATTGTCCAATATCTTTCGGAGATAGATACAAATATCTTCTTGTCTTTCAATGGAATACATTCCCCTTTCTGGGATTATTTCATGAGTTCTTTCACGGGTAAATTCATCTGGATTCCCATGTATGCCACTATATTGTATATTTTATTAAAAAACTTCCACTGGAAAGTAGTACTGTGTTACGTGGCTGCCATTGCACTGACTATCACCTTTGCCGACCAAATGTGCAGCAGCATCATTCGTCCGGTAGTAGCACGTCTGCGTCCCGCCAATCCGGAGAACCCGATTGTAGATCTGGTATATATCGTAAATGGTTACCGCGGGGGAAGCTACGGTTTCCCATCGTGCCATGCAGCCAATTCATTAGGTCTTGCCATGTTTGTCATATTCCTGTTCCGTAAACGTTGGCTAAGCATTTTCATCCTGACCTGGGCAATACTCAACTGCTACACACGTATATATCTGGGTGTACATTACCCCGGTGATTTACTCGTAGGAGGTATTATCGGAGGATTCGGCGGTTGGTTGTTCTGCACCATCGCCCACAAAGCAGCCATCTATCTGGAACCTTCCACCCGCACGAAGAGAAAAGAAATAAAACAATGGTCAGTCACTATTTATGTAGGATTACTGACCGTGCTCGGTATTGTTCTATATTCCACTATTAAAAGTTGGTAGAACACAACAACACTATTTCGAACTAAAAAGTAAAAGCCTGACACCGTTATCCGATGCCAGGCTTTTACTTTTTTATCCGGGTTTATCAAGCTTTCTTGATATAATCAACAATCCACTGTCCTACTTCTTTTGTTCCGTACTTAGCACCGTCAGCTACCTGAATTTCCAGTGTGCGTACATTCTCATCCAAAGAAGCATCTACGGCTTTACGAATCAATGCACCCTCTTCTTTAAGGTCGAAATACTCGAACAACATAGCTACAGAAAGAATCTGTGCCAATGGATTAGCAATATTCAATCCCTTAGCCTGCGGCCATGAACCGTGAATCGGTTCAAATACCGGAGTACTTTCACCTGTAGAAGCAGAAGGAAGCAAGCCCATAGAACCACTGATTACAGAACCTTCGTCAGTCAGGATGTCACCGAATGTATTTTCCGTTACCATCACATCGAAGAAAGCAGGTTCCTGAATCATCTTCATTGCAGCATTATCCACAAACATATAATCAGTTGTCACTTCCGGATAGTTCGGAGCCATTTCCTGTGCGATCTGACGCCACAGACGGGAAGAAGCCAACACATTTGCCTTATCTACCACAGTCAGATGTTTTCTGCGCTTCATCGCATATTCGAAAGCCACCTTCAAAATACGTTCGATTTCCGGACGAGTATAATAGTTCGTATCATACGCCTTGTCATTATCCTGATACTTTTCACCGAAATACATACCTCCAGTCAGCTCACGGATACAGATAAAATCGGCATTTTCTACCAACTCCGCACGCAACGGAGATTTGTGGATCAGGCATTTGAATGTCTGTACCGGACGGATATTAGCAAAAAGACCCAGTTTCTTACGCATAGCCAGCAAGCCTTGTTCCGGACGTACCTTGGCAGTAGGATCATTGTCAAATTTCGGATCACCTACGGCAGAGAACAAAACAGCGTCCGCCTCTTTACAAACCTGATAAGTTGCTTCCGGAAACGGATCGCCTACTTTATCAATCGCATCAGCTCCACAGATTGCATATTCGTAACTTACTTTGTGACCAAACTTCTCGCAAACGGCACTCATCACATCTACACCTTGCACAGAGATCTCCGGTCCGATGCCGTCGCCTGCTAATACAGCAATTTTAAAATCCATAATCGTTTATTCTTCTATTTATATATTCGTATAAAAAACATTCTTCGGGCAAGTTGTTTCTCACTTGCTCTTCTCGTATTCATCTTCGATGAGGTTCAACATCTTCATAGTAGCCTTGATGGCAGCCTCTGTCTGGTCGGCATCGAGCCCGCGGGTACGGAACACCTGCTCATCATAACTCCACGTGATAACTGTCTGCACAAATGCATCCGTACGTCCACCGGGAGGAATGGTTACCGCATAATTGGTCAACATCGGGAATTTACGTCCTAATGTCACCTTATATATCTTACGCAACGCACGAACAAAAGCATCATACTGACCATCGCCGCCTGAACTCTCTTCGTACTCTTTTCCGTTGATTTCTATCTTCAACGTTGCCATCGGTTTCAGCCCATGAGCCAGATTCACAAAATAGCTCTTCAGTTTAACCTTCTCACCCACTGCTCCGTGTTTCAACACATCCGAAACAATGTACGGCAAATCTTCCTGTGTGACCAGCTCTTTCTTGTCGCCCAACTCGATGATGCGTTCCGTTACCTTGCGCATAGCATCTTCGTCCAGCTCCAGTCCAAGATCTTCGAGGTTCTTGCGGATATTCGCTTTACCGCTTGTCTTACCCAATGCATATTCCCGCTTACGGCCAAAACGTTCGGGAAGCAAATCATTACAGTAGAGATTATTCTTGTTATCCCCGTCAGCATGCACCCCTGCCACTTGCGTAAAGACATTCTCACCTACAATCGGTTTATTGGCAGGTATCACAATTCCCGAATAAGACTCCACTACCCGGCTGACATCATTCAAACGGCTTTCGTCGATATTGGTCACCGCATTGAAATGGTCTTTCAGGATAGCCTGCACACTTGCGAGAGGAGCATTTCCTGCCCGTTCGCCCAGTCCGTTGATGGTTGTATGCAATCCTTTGACACCGCTTAATACCGCGGCAAGGACATTACTCACAGCCAAATCATAATCATTGTGCGCATGGAAATCGAGATGAGTATTCGGATAACGTTTCTTCATCTTCCGCATATACTCTATCACTTGCAAAGGATTCAAGATACCCAACGTATCAGGCAACATAAAACGCTTGACGCTCGTTTCTTTCAATCCATCCATCAACTGAAACACGTATTCGGGAGAATCCTTGATACCGTTGCTCCAATCTTCCAGATAAACATTGACGGTTATATCCTGTTCGTCGGCATAATGCACCACACTTATGATATCCGCCAGATGTTCTTCCGGTGTCTTTTTCAGTTGTTGCGTACAATGCTTCAATGAACCTTTACAAAGAAGATTAATCACACGGCAACCGGTACGCTGAATCCAATCGACAGAAGTATGCCCGTCGACAAAGCCGAGCACTTCCACTTTATGGAGCAGATTACGACGGGCAGCCCAGTCGCAAATCATCTTCACGGCTTCAAACTCACCGTCCGACACACGCGCCGAAGCAACTTCCACCCGGTCTACCTTTAAATCTTCTAACAGTAAACGGGCGATCATTAGTTTCTCATGAGGCACGAAAGACACTCCGCTGGTTTGTTCACCATCACGGAGCGTTGTGTCCATGATTTCTATTTTCACGCCTTCTTTTCCCATTCTTCTATTTTATCTTTATTGCTCAACAAGAAATCGATATCGTCCAATCCGTTCATCAAACAAAGTTTCTTATAAGCATTGATTTCGAAATGTTCACTTTTACCTGTCGCCTTGTTGGTGATGGTCTGTTCGGGAAGGTTCACTTCCACTTCCATCTTCGGGTCCGCTTCTATCGAATCGAACAACTCCTGCAGAAACTCCTCGGTAACAACCACCGGCAGCACAAAGTTGTTCAACTCATTATTCTTATGAATATCGGCAAAGAAACTGGATACCACCACGCGGAAACCATATCCTGCAATGGCCCAGGCAGCGTGTTCACGGCTGGAACCCGAACCGAAGTTTTTTCCTGCCACCAATACCTGTCCGCTGTAAGTAGGATTGTTTAACACAAAATCCTTGTTCAGGGAACCGTCAGCATTATAACGCCAGTCACGGAAAAGATTATCACCGAAGAATTTTTCTTCACGAGTGGTTGCTTTCAGGAAACGTGCCGGAATAATCTGGTCAGTATCTACGTTTTCTAAAGGAAGAGGTACACAAGTACTTGTTATTATATTAAATTTTGTCTTAGCCATCTTTTTATTTACGATTTAACGATTTACTATTTAACGATTGAAATTACTATTGACTCATTCTCTTACGACAGACAATCTGATTCACGACCATTTTTCAATCGTAAATCGTAAATTGTCTAATCGTAAAATCAAATCAGTTTTCTCGGATCGGTAATCACACCAGTCACCGCCGCAGCAGCAGCTACCAGCGGACTAGCCAGCAAAGTGCGTGCACCGGGTCCCTGACGTCCTTCAAAATTACGGTTACTGGTAGATACCGAATACTTTCCGGCAGGAATCTTATCATCGTTCATTGCCAGACAAGCAGAACATCCCGGCTGACGGATAGCAAATCCGGCTTCCGTCAATATCTTGTCGATTCCTTCCTTACGGATCTGTGCGTCTACCATCCATGAACCCGGAACTAGCCATGCAATAACATTCTCCGCTTTCTTACGACCTTTCACGATGGAAGCAAATGCACGGAAATCCTCAATACGACCGTTTGTACAAGCCCCAAGGAATACATAATCAATCTTCTTACCCAACAAAGATTCACCCGGTTGGAATCCCATATACTCCATTGATTTCTTGAACGAAACCTGTGCAGCTTCACTCATTCCTTCCATGGTAGGAATGTGTTGTGTGATTCCCATACCCATACCCGGATTCGTTCCATAAGTAATCATCGGTTCAATATCAGCCGCTTCGAAACGGACTTCTTTATCAAACACGGCATCATCATCACTCTTCAATGTCTTCCAATAAGCCAAAGCCTTGTCCCATGCTTCGCCTTGCGGAGCATTTTCACGTCCTTTGATATATTCAAAAGTCACTTCATCCGGAGCAACCATCCCACCACGTGCACCCATTTCAATCGAAAGGTTGCAAAGGGTAAGACGTCCCTCCATTGTCAGATTGCGGATAGCCGAACCTGCATATTCCACGAAGTAACCTGTAGCACCACTGGTAGTCATCTTAGACATCATATACAGAGCCACATCCTTTGCAGTCACCCCTTTGCCCAGTTCACCGTCTACAGTGATACGCATTGTTTTCGGTCTCGACTGGAGAATACATTGTGAAGCCAGCACCATTTCCACCTCGCTCGTTCCGATACCGAAAGCAATCGCTCCCATTGCACCATGAGTAGAAGTGTGAGAGTCACCGCAAACAATCGTCATTCCCGGCAAGGTCAAACCACGTTCGGGGCCTACCACATGGATAATACCATTCTTCGGATGCATCATGCCGTAGTGCGTCAGACCGAAATCCTTCGCGTTTTTTGTCAGAGTATCCACCTGCGTTTTAGAGACCGGATCTTCAATCTCCTTATCCTGATCGTGTGTCGGTGTATTATGGTCAGGCATACAAAACACCTTTTCCGGACGCAACACTCCGATTCCACGTTCACGCAATCCCGCAAAAGCCTGCGGACTAGTCACTTCGTGACAATATAACCGATCAATATAAAGCTGTGTAGGGCCATCTTCCACAGTAGTCACCACGTGGGCATCCCATATCTTATCAAATAATGTATTCATCTGTTTATTTACTATTTTACTAATTACTATTTACTCTTTCAATCAATCTCTGTAATACCAAACCGACTGTCAATCTCTTTTTTACGATTTGAATTTGTTGATACAGTCGATGTAGGCTTCTACCGAAGCAGCAATAATATCTGTGTTGGCACCAAAACCATAATAAATCTGGTTATCATATTCTACCTGCATGTGCACTTTACCTACATCATCACTTCCCTTACTGATAGCCTGAATAGTAAACTCTTTCAGAGTCATGTGCCGTTCTACAATCTTTTTCAATGCTTTGATAGCAGCATCTACCGGACCATTACCACTGGCACAAGCTTCAAACTTCTCACCGGCAATATTCAATCCCAAACTGGCTACCGAACGAACACCGACACCACTCGTCACCTGCAAGTAATCCAGTTTGATACGATGGTTCTGGCTACGGTCTGCACCTGCCAATACTAAAATATCATCATCATTAATATCTTTCTTCTTATCAGCCAACTTCAGGAACTCATCATATACCTTATCCAGTTTTTCCTGATCCAAATTCACTCCCAATATAGAAAGACGATTTTTCAATGCTGCACGTCCGCTGCGGGCAGTCAATACGATAGAGTTGTCATCAATACCCACATCATGCGGATCGATAATCTCATACGTCTGTACATTTTTCAATACGCCATCCTGATGGATACCTGAAGAGTGTGCGAAAGCGTTACGTCCAACGATTGCTTTATTAGGCTGTACCGGCATATTCATCAGGCTGGATACCATACGGCTGGTCGGATAAATCTTCTGCGTATTGATATTGGTCTGGATATCAATTTCGTGATGGCTCTTGATAATCATGGCGATTTCTTCGAGAGCAGTATTTCCTGCACGTTCGCCAATACCGTTGATGGTAACTTCCACCTGACGCGCACCGTTCAAGACACCAGCTATCGTATTGGCAGTAGCCATACCCAAGTCATTGTGACAGTGAGTAGAAAGTATGGCATTATCAATGCCGTCTACATGGTCAACCAGGTATTTTATCTTGGCGCCATATTCTGAAGGCAAGCAGTAACCTGTTGTATCAGGGATATTCACTACGGTAGCTCCAGCCTTGATGACAGCTTCCACCACACGTGCCAGATATTCGTTATCCGTACGGCCTGCGTCTTCTGCATAAAATTCCACATCGTCTACAAAACGGCGGGCATATTTCACAGCAGCTACTGCACGTTCGATAATCTCTTCACGATTCGAATTGAATTTATATTTAATGTGCGAATCAGAAGTACCGATACCAGTGTGAATACGTTTATGTTTAGCAAATTTCAGTGCATCTACGGCTACATCAATATCTTTTTGAACTGCGCGGGTCAAAGCACAGATAGTAGGCCAAGTCACCGCTTTTGAAATCTCAATTACTGAATTAAAATCTCCCGGGCTCGAAATGGGGAATCCGGCTTCAATCACGTCTACTCCCAACGCTTCCAATGCCTTTGCTACCTGAATCTTTTCTACTGTATTCAACTGGCATCCCGGAACCTGTTCACCATCTCTAAGAGTGGTATCAAAAATAAATAACCTATTGTCCATATTCTTATGTATATTATATAATTATTAGCATTAAAAAAAGCCTTTCACACTTGGAAGTGAGAAAGGCTTTCGTATATTTTCATTTATACACATTTACGCGCAGCACTCACTTCCACTAACCTTTGATAGTAGAATAATAATACCGCATAGTAGAATATGTATAAACATCTGATTCATTTCTTGTCTCTTTTATTAGTTTGACGGTGCAAAGGTATGGATTATTTCTTTACCACCAAATAATACGTTACTTTTTTATCGAAAAAAATATCATTTCATAAGTTAAAGCCGATTATTAGCAAAAATATATCACGAATAAAGCGATATATTCATTAAACGAAAAGAGGGAGTAGAATGTTTGAACCATTCTCTCCCTCTCCTTCTTTATTGTTCTAAATCAATAGATTACTTCTTATCGCAACATTCTTTCTTTTCTGCGCAATCAGCTTTTTTATCGCAAGCAGTAGCACAAGAGTCCTTAGCCTGGCAGCAAGAATCAGATTCAACAACAGCTTCCACTGTTTCTACAGTTGTTTCTTCACCTTCAGAAGCAGCGTTAGTAGTTTTGTTACCAGTACAAGACATCATTGCAAAAGAAAATGTTACTGCTACAGCAGCCAAAAATAATTTAGTTTTCATACCTTTTAAATTTGCTTTAAACGTTTAATAAAATAATTGTCAGTCGCAAATATAGCACTTTTTTCGCAAAGTACCAAAACAGAAAGCCCCTTGACTCAAAATGAATCAAGGGGCTTCTTCAAAAACGGCGGCTACCTACTCTCCCACTGTTACGCAGTACCATTGGCGTGACGAGGCTTAACTTCTCTGTTCGGAATGGGAAGAGGTGGAACCCTCGTGCTATAACCACCTGAATAAGGTTATGACATGATGAAAAGTAAAATCCTAGTGTCTAGCAAGCTAAACGTATATACCCAACCGGTACATGTTTGAAAGAAAGTGAACGGGCAATTAGTAATGCTCGGCTTTGATGTTACCACCTTTACACCTGCATCCTATCAACGTCATCGTCTTTGACGACCCTAAGAAATCTAATCTTGTGGCTGGCTTCGTACTTAGATGCTTTCAGCACTTATCCAATCCCGACTTAGATACCCAGCAATGCACCTGGCGGCACAACTGGTAAACCAGCGGTCAGTCCAACACGGTCCTCTCGTACTAGTGTCAGAGCCACGCAAATTTCATACGCCCACGATAGATAGAGACCGAACTGTCTCACGACGTTCTGAACCCAGCTCGCGTGCCACTTTAATGGGCGAACAGCCCAACCCTTGGGACCTTCTCCAGCCCCAGGATGTGACGAGCCGACATCGAGGTGCCAAACCCCTCCGTCGATATGAGCTCTTGGGAGGGATCAGCCTGTTATCCCCGGAGTACCTTTTATCCTTTGAGCGATGTCCCTTCCATACGGAAACACCGGATCACTATGCTCTAGTTTCCTACCTGATCGACTTGTCTGTCTCCCAGTCAAGCGCCCTTATGCCATTACACTCTACGGACGGTTACCAATCGTCCTGAGGGCACCTTTAGAAGCCTCCGTTACACTTTTGGAGGCGACCACCCCAGTCAAACTACCCACCAAACAGTGTCCTCGCAGCAGCGAGTTAGAACTCAAATAATCAAAGGGCCGTATTTCAACAGCGACTCCACAAATACTGGCGTACCTGCTTCAAAGTCTCCGGCCTATCCTACACATCAATTACCCAAATTCAATGTTAAGCTATAGTAAAGGTTCACGGGGTCTTTTCGTCCCATCGCGGGTAATCGGCATCTTCACCGATACTACAATTTCACTGAGCTCACGGTTGAGACAGTGTCCAGATCATTACACCATTCGTGCAGGTCGGAACTTACCCGACAAGGAATTTCGCTACCTTAGGACCGTTATAGTTACGGCCGCCGTTTACTGGGGCTTCAATTCAATGCTTCTCTTGCGATGACATCTCCTCTTAACCTTCCAGCACCGGGCAGGTGTCAGGCTGTATACGTAATCTTTCAATTTAGCACAGCCCTGTGTTTTTGTTAAACAGTTGCCTGGACCTATTCTCTGCGCCCAACTCTCGTTGGGACCCTTTATCCCGAAGTTACAGGGTCAATTTGCCTAGTTCCTTAACCGTGAATCACTCAAGCGCCTTAGTATATTCAACCCGACTACGTGTGTCCGTTTGCGGTACGGGTACCTTAAAGATTAAGTTTAGCGGATTTTCTTGGGAGTATGTTTACACGCACTATTACCTTGTTCCGAAGAACGCGGTATACTATCAGGTTCGACTCTTATCCTGGATTTGCCTGGGATAATCAACATCTACACCCTTCAACGGACTATTCCGTCAGTCCGCGACGCTATCACTCCTCCGTCTCCACGTCACTCTTTAAGGTAGTACAGGAATATTAACCTGTTCTGCCATCGGCCTCACCGTTCGGCTGAGCCTTAGGACCCGACTAACCCTGATCCGATTAGCGTTGATCAGGAAACCTTAGTCTTTCGGCGAGGGGGTTTCTCACCCCCTTTATCGTTACTTATACCTACATTTGCTTTTCCACACGCTCCAGCAAAGCTCACGCTTCACCTTCGACGCGGAGTGGAATGCTCCCCTACCGATCCTTACGGATCCCATAGCTTCGGTAAATTGCTTGATGCCCGATTATTATCCACGCCAAACTCCTCGACTAGTGAGCTGTTACGCACTCTTTAAATGAATGGCTGCTTCCAAGCCAACATCCTAGCTGTCTTAGCAATCTGACTTCGTTAGTTCAACTTAGCAATTATTTCGGGACCTTAGCTGATGGTCTGGATTCTTCTCCTTTAGGACATGGACCTTAGCACCCATGCCCTCACTCCTGGGATCGAACTACTGCGCATTCGGAGTTTATCAAGACTTGATAGGCGGTGAAGCCCTCGCATCTTATCAGTCGCTCTACCTCACAGTAGTAATTCCCAAGGCTGCACCTAAATGCATTTCGGGGAGTACGAGCTATCTCCAAGTTTGATTAGCCTTTCACCCCCACCCTCAGTTCATCCGGAAGCTTTTCAACGCTTATCGGTTCGGTCCTCCAGTTAGTGTTACCTAACCTTCAACCTGACCAAGGGTAGATCACTTGGTTTCGCGTCTACTCCTTCCGACTAATCGCCCTGTTCAGACTCGCTTTCGCTTCGGCTTCATGTCTTGAGACACTTAACCTTGCCGGAAAAAGTAACTCGTAGGTTCATTATGCAAAAGGCACGCCGTCACTGCTTACGCAGCTCCGACCGCTTGTAGGCGCACGGTTTCAGGGACTATTTCACTCTTCTATTCGAAGTGCTTTTCACCTTTCCTTCACAGTACTGGTTCGCTATCGGTCTCTCGGGAGTATTTAGCCTTACCGGATGGTCCCGGCAGATTCACGCAAGATTTCTCGTGTCCCGCGCTACTCAGGATACCACTACGCTTCGTTTCACTTCGTATACCGGACTATCACCGTCTATGGTCCCATTTTCCAAAGGGTTCTACTCATGAAATGTCTTGCGATGTCGTGGTCCTACAACCCCAATATTGCCGTAACAACATTGGTTTGGGCTAATCCCCGTTCGCTCGCCACTACTAGGGGAATCATTATTATTTTCTTTTCCTACAGGTACTAAGATGTTTCAGTTCCCTGCGTTAGCTTCCATCTAGGATGGATGACATTCCTTCAGAATGCCGGGTTGTCCCATTCGGAAATCTTCGGATCAAAGGTTATTTGCACCTGCCCGAAGCTTATCGCAGCTTATCACGTCCTTCATCGCCTCCGAGAGCCAAGGCATCCGCCATGCGCCCTTGCTTACTTTCTTTCAAACGTTTTATTCGTGTACTGGTATTGGTATGGGAATTGCTTCCTTCTATCAATATTGCGTACTCGAACACGTACGGTTTGATATATACTTTTAGCTCTTACTAAAATTTTACTTTTTGTACATCATGTCAAAGATCGTTTCTCTTTTCAGAGATCGTGGAGAATAACGGATTCGAACCGTTGACCCTCTGCGTGCAAGGCAGATGCTCTAGCCAGCTGAGCTAATCCCCCAAGAGGTTATCAAGAATTGCTGCATTCCGCTGACGCGTCATTCCTTCGTTCTTGAGCTTGGTAGTCCCAGGCAGAGTTGAACTGCCGACCTCTACATTATCAGTGTAGCGCTCTAACCAACTGAGCTATAGGACTAGTTCAACCTTGTCTACCTGTATGTTAGACTCGGCTTCTTTTTTCTCTTGTTTATCTCTATCTATACTTCTATAGATGGTTGATCTATATATTATAAATAAACAAGTACCAGTAGTACAAAAAACAGAACCTTTAAAGTCACTTTTTTTTACGATGTTGTATTTTACATTATTCATGCAGAATTACATCGTTTACGGCATCACTCCAGAAAGGAGGTGTTCCAGCCGCACCTTCCGGTACGGCTACCTTGTTACGACTTAGCCCCAATTACCAGTTTTACCCTAGGACGCTCCTTGCGGTTACGTACTTCAGGTACCCCCGGCTTTCATGGCTTGACGGGCGGTGTGTACAAGGCCCGGGAACGTATTCACCGCGCCATGGCTGATGCGCGATTACTAGCGAATCCAGCTTCACGAAGTCGGGTTGCAGACTTCGATCCGAACTGAGAGAGGTTTTGGGATTAGCATCCTGTCACCAGGTAGCTGCCTTCTGTACCCCCCATTGTAACACGTGTGTAGCCCCGGACGTAAGGGCCGTGCTGATTTGACGTCATCCCCACCTTCCTCACATCTTACGACGGCAGTCTCTCCAGAGTCCTCAGCATGACCTGTTAGTAACTGAAGATAAGGGTTGCGCTCGTTATGGCACTTAAGCCGACACCTCACGGCACGAGCTGACGACAACCATGCAGCACCTTCACATTTGCCTTGCGGCTATATAGTTTCCTACATATTCAAATGCAATTTAAGCCCGGGTAAGGTTCCTCGCGTATCATCGAATTAAACCACATGTTCCTCCGCTTGTGCGGGCCCCCGTCAATTCCTTTGAGTTTCACCGTTGCCGGCGTACTCCCCAGGTGGAATACTTAATGCTTTCGCTTGGCCGCTTACTGTATATCGCAAACAGCGAGTATTCATCGTTTACTGTGTGGACTACCAGGGTATCTAATCCTGTTTGATACCCACACTTTCGAGCATCAGTGTCAGTGACAGTCTAGTGAGCTGCCTTCGCAATCGGAGTTCTTCGTGATATCTAAGCATTTCACCGCTACACCACGAATTCCGCCCACCTCTACTGTACTCAAGACTGCCAGTTTCAACTGCAATTTTACGGTTGAGCCGCAAACTTTCACAACTGACTTAACAATCCACCTACGCTCCCTTTAAACCCAATAAATCCGGATAACGCTCGGATCCTCCGTATTACCGCGGCTGCTGGCACGGAGTTAGCCGATCCTTATTCATATGGTACATACAAAATTCCACACGTGGAAAACTTTATTCCCATATAAAAGAAGTTTACGACCCATAGAGCCTTCATCCTTCACGCTACTTGGCTGGTTCAGGCTCGCGCCCATTGACCAATATTCCTCACTGCTGCCTCCCGTAGGAGTTTGGACCGTGTCTCAGTTCCAATGTGGGGGACCTTCCTCTCAGAACCCCTATCCATCGTAGTCTTGGTGGGCCGTTACCCCGCCAACAAACTAATGGAACGCATCCCCATCGATAACCGAAATTCTTTAATATCAATCTCATGCGGGATTGATATGCTATCGGATATTAATCTTTCTTTCGAAAGGCTATCCCCGAGTTATCGGCAGGTTGGATACGTGTTACTCACCCGTGCGCCGGTCGCCATCTCTTCTATTGCTAGAAAAATGCTGCCCCTCGACTTGCATGTGTTAAGCCTGTAGCTAGCGTTCATCCTGAGCCAGGATCAAACTCTTCATTGTAAAAGTATTTTTATCATCAGTTAAGATGATTTTTTTGCTCTGTTCAGGACGCCGTAATTTTATTGACCTTATTCAAATACCTGTTAGTCTTAATTGTATCGCTACTTCATAAGACAAGTATTGACGGTTCTATTTTTACTTGTACTACTTGTATTGTTTATCAATATTTCAAAGAACTTGTTGCTTTCGTTTTAAAAGCGGGTGCAAAGGTAAGGGCTTTATTTTTAACTACCAAACTTTTTCGGAAGTTTTTTTTCAGTTTTTCTTTTTACTTTATTTTCTCTGGCTCTCTATGCGAAAGGGAAAGAATGTATGAAAGAAGAACTCGCCGGTTTTCTTTGCGAATCGGACTGCAAAGATAAGAACTTTATTCAGTATAATCCAAACTTTTTCGGAAGTTTTTTGTTCTTTTCTTTAAGGGGGATTCCGCTTTTTCACTAAGTCAATTTTTCAAGGCTTTCTTCTCTTGGAAAGCGGGTGCAAAAGTAGCCCCTTTTGGTATACAATCCAAATATATCAAACTATTTTTTCTAATTATTTTTGAATACATTTGCTAAAGTGCTGAAGCAGAACGATGTTGTAGAACATATTTTTTAAGTACGGGTGGGGTGTGTACGGAAACAACGAGAGAGCTACACATTATCATATCACACGCGGGCGCGTAAGTGCACCGGGGATCAATTTGCGTTAGGGGGGCAATTAAAGAATCAGGTCATAAATATAAGAGGAAAGAAAGATAGATATAAGAGATAGTGGTTTTATAGCGAGTTCCGTTTCTAAGTTTGATTCATTAATATGATACTTGTATGAGAATGATGCGTAGAATCTTCGATCTTACTGAAAAAGGATTTTTCTTTTTCATTTCTCATATTCTCATAACATGCACAATAATCTTTTGTAAATCAAGAATATAATACTATGAGAAATAAAATACAAAACGGCATTTCTCATAGTATGACACGCATTTTGTACATAAAACAACCTGTTTCTCATAACTTATCAAGGCATTTCTCATAGTATTTTGACTATTTATCCTATAAATTCTCAAGCTGGATTCCGGGCTAAAGATCAAGTTGAATACCAGACTACACACCGCTTTACAATATATTATCAGTGCTTGTTGGAAGTATATAGAGCAGACATTAGCATATTTTCCTACCGGCATCTGTATTGTTGCACTCCAGTGAACAGGTCTGTGCACTAAAGTGGAAAGAACCGTTCACTAGAGTGGAACAGGGCAGACGCATTATATTTTTTACTATCCCACTCCTGTTTTCATTCTATTTATATGATTGATTATTAACTTATTAATTCTTTCTTATTTCGACTATTTTCCTTATCTTTATAAGATATTATAAAACATAAACTAACATGAAAATAGGGATAATTGACCTTTGTAAACAAATAGAAGATCCTAGAATGAACCGTAAAAAAGTCCATAAAATGGAAACCATCGTCTATATATCCATTGCTGCTGTAATTTGTGGTGCCCAATCCTGGAATGAGATTGAGGAATTTGGCAATGCCAAAATTGCTTTTTTCAAAAGTCGCATACCTAATCTGGAGTTCATCCCCAGCCATGATACTTTTAATAGATTCTTTAGCATCATAAAGCCCGAATATTTTGAGTTGATCTTCCGTAATTGGGTCAAACAAGTCTGTCAGGAGGTGAAAGGGGTTATAGCTATAGATGGCAAACTTATGCGTGGTCCAAGTAAATGTGACGGAGAACATACGACGGGAAAGGAAGGATTCAAATTATGGATGGTTTCCGCATGGTCCGCTGCCAATGGAATTTCTTTAGGACAAGTGAAGGTGGATGATAAAAGTAATGAAATTACCGCTATTCCATTGTTACTAAACTCTTTGGATCTCAATGATTGCATTGTCACAATTGACGCGATGGGCTGCCAGACAGATATAACACGGACCATCATTGAGCGTGACGCAAATTATATTATAGCTATAAAGGATAACAAGAAGAAAAACTATCAACTGGCCAAACAGATCATTGACGATTATCAGGATAAAGACGAAATAATCAATAGAGTCACCAGGCATGTGTCCCAAAATACCGGACATGGAAGGATAGAGACAAGAACTTGTACTGTAGTTAGTTATGGACCTATAATGGAAAAAATGTTTAAAAAGAAACTTGTGGGACTGAAGTCTGTTGTTGGGATAAAATCGGAAAGAACAATAGTGGCAACAGGAGAATATACACAAGAGGTAAGATACTATGTAACTTCAATGGATAATACCAAACCGGACGAAATTTCCTCTGCCATCAGACAGCATTGGTCTATTGAAAATAATCTGCATTGGCAACTGGATGTTACCTTTCGAGAAGACTATAGTAAAAGGTCAAAAATGCAGCCAGAAACTTTTCCGCAGCAACAAAAATGGCACTTACTATCCTGAAGAAGGATAAAACAACTAAAGGAAGTATGAATCTAAAAAGGCTAAAAGCTGGGTGGGATGAAAAATATTTATCAAAACTTTTACAGGATAATGATTTTTAATGCGTCTGCCCTGTAGAGTGGAATGATTTGTTCACTGGAGTGCAACGATACAGATAGTAGCAGGAAAAAACGGCTATGATTAAGGAAAAACATGAAGATACAAGGTGAATGATACACAGAAAAGCAGTAAACAATAGGAAGTTGATTAATAAACGGCATAAGGAAAGGAATAATCATAAATCCGGAGAGAGTCCAGAAAAAGCCACAGCCATCATGCATGAGAAATGAGCTAAACAGATAAAAGCAGTATGAGAATAAGAGGAGAAATGATTGGAAACCTATGAGAAATGCATCATTTTTAAGGAGAAATGAGGGAAATACTATGAGAAATACCACTTTATCTTTTATTTCTCATAGTATTATATTATTGATTTACAAGCCGTTATCATATCACCTATGAGAACATGAGAAATGAATATGAAAAAACACTTGCAGAAGGCAGGATTTCTCTTTGATATAAATACAAGAAACTATCCACACCTATGTTTTTCGAGAAAATGATAAATCGGATCAGTTCATATCATGGATTTATTTCGTACCTTTGCCACTCGATTTATATAAAAAGAAAAAATGAGTAAAGAATACACACTCGCAGATTTCACAGATATTTTTGATTACTCCACAGGATGGTTCAGCGACAGTAGCATTTGTAGTCTATTCTATCAGATATTCAAACGATTCCCTTCCATGAAAATGGTGAAATATAAAGTAAACCAGGATTTTCTGAAAGAAATCAAGGAACTTTATCAGCAAGATGACGCGTTCGATATATTCGAGCATGTGTACTGCAATCATTTTGAAAATGAAAAAGAAGAAGAGGAGGAAGAAGAAGACAATACAGGTACAAAAGAGTTATACGACTGTATCGTTATCTGCAAAAAGAATTTAATGATCGGCTATTTTGATAATTGCGTAAAGATTGTCTATTCCAATATCGACGAAGAGGAAATCAATCATCTCAATCAGATTTGCGAAAATCACAAGAAGGAAAATGAGAAACTTAACAATCTATTTATAGTAACATACTCTCATAACTACTTCAGCCTGAAACAATCGCAAGTCAATGAACCTGCTATTCAGATTGATCGTCACTATAACGATGATTTTGTTCCCGTAGCTGCCGAAATCGAACACTTCCTGCTAGAGGACAACAAAAGCGGATTAATCATTTTGCATGGGAAACAAGGTACTGGAAAAACTACTTATATCCGCCATCTCATTAATCTTGGTAAAAAAAGAATGATTTATATGAGTGGGGATCTGGTAGATAAACTTTCGGATCCGAGCTTTATCACTTTTATCCGCCAACAAAAGAACTCTATCTTCATCGTAGAAGATTGCGAAGAACTATTATCAAGCCGCAACGGAGGCAACCGTATGAATGCCGGATTAGTCAACATACTGAATATCAGCGACGGACTGTTGAGCGATGAATTGTGTATCAAATTTATCTGCACCTTTAATGCTCCACTAAAAGATATCGACGAAGCATTGCTTAGAAAGGGACGCTTGGCTGCCCGATATGAATTTAAAGACCTGACCACTGATAAGGTTAACCAACTGATTAAGGAAGAAAGTCTGGATATTCCCGAACAAACACATCCCATGACACTGGCTGAAATCTATAATTACGAAGGAATGGATTTCTCCTTGGGAAGAAAACGGGTAGGATTCTAAAATATTCTCCGGAATAGAATTGCCAGAGAAAAAACAGGCAATTATTATTATGAAATATAAGTATATAAATTTTATCTGCAGCCGGACACGATTCGACATTTTTATACGTTTATTATATTTAAAAGAGTTGCCCAATAATAGGGCAACTCTTTTAAATATAAAACTTCTTAAGTTCAAACTAAACTTGTGATACCTTATACGGACATATTCTTACTTATAAGTTAACGGAACTTCTAAGATATTCACTCACAAAACCTGCTATTATCCAAAGCTGAAGGGAAAAGCGCTTTCATCAGATAAAGCAATTAATCCATTTTTCCGTTGGATACAAATTTTGTTCTCCCGTGCCAACCAACCGGCGGCCAATGCTGTACTTTCTACGCTTAGGTTTAATCTTCTCGCCAATTCAGGTATTGAAATTTCACCAATTTCTTTCAGGGCATACCAGACCTTTCCGGCATTGTTCCCTACAATCGTTTTATCCATGGCTATTTTTATTAATAATTCGGTTACAATATAGTCATTTCAACAATAGTTTACAACAAAACCAGATTTTTTATTTTAGTTTTTGACATTATTTAAAACAAGAAAATCAATTTCGCAATTAACGGTTAAAAACTCGGTCATAGTTCATACCATAACACTACTGGAAGGCACATTATATATCAAAATAAATTCTCAAAACAGGTATAGGGAAACCATAGAAAGAAAATAGAAAGTTGACATTTCCGCAATATCGGACAAGTCATTTCGCTTTTTTACCAATACCTTTGCGAAGTGAAATACCAAAATTAGTTATGCAACAGAAAAAAACAACGAAAGAAGAATATCAAAAGTGCGTAAATGTGGTAGTGGAATACATCATCCAACATTTAGGAGAAGATATTGATTTAAAATCTCTGGCCAGAATTTCAAACTTTTCTCCTTTTTACTTTCACCGGATCATGAAAGCTTTTCTCGGTGAACCGATTGGTACGTTTATTGTCCGGACGCGGACAGAAGCTGCCGCACGCCTACTCCGCTACTCGGATATTCCGATTGCCGACATCGCCTACCGGATTGGCTACTCATCCCCTTCTTCGTTGTCGAAAGTGTTCAAGCAATTTTATGGCATTTCACCTTTAGAATATAGAAACAATAAAAACTTTGTAATTATGAAACCAGCGATTATCAGGCCAGACCTGGAACTAAAAAAAGAGATCAGAAATGTCTCCGAACGGAATGTGATTTATATCCGCCTTACAGGCGACTACAAACTGAATGATTACGGCGGCACTTGGGGACGTTTATTCCAATTCATCAAAGAACAAAAACTGCCGATGGGAGATTTCAGTCCGCTTTGCATTTACCACGATGATCCGAAAGTGACGCCAGCGGAGAAACTGCGTACAGACGTATGCATGGTGATGCCTGTAAAAGTTACGCCCAAAAGTGATGTGGGATCTAAGGTTATCCCAGCCGGACGTTATGCCATCTTCCTTTACAAAGGACCGTATGACAATCTGCAAGCTGTGTACGATACGATTTACGGAAAGTATCTGCCCGAAATGGAATGTACGATACGTGATGAAGCTAGTGCCGAACGCTATCTGAACAATCCATGTGACACTCCTCCCGAAGAGTTGTTGACGGAGATCTATATTCCGGTAGAATAATCCGGATAAGAGGA
This sequence comes from Bacteroides sp. BFG-637, assembly GCF_024793605.1. Lineage (NCBI taxonomy): Bacteria > Pseudomonadati > Bacteroidota > Bacteroidia > Bacteroidales > Bacteroidaceae > Bacteroides > Bacteroides sp. BFG-637. The sequence goes on from NZ_JANUPD010000002.1 coordinate 6,298,319, forward strand.
CGAAGGAACAGCAGTCACTTCCAGACAGGCTGTTCCCTCTTCCCTACCTCCTATTTTTCAGCATAGACGCCAATCCTGTTTCCTTCACTATCCGTGAATACGGCAAACCATCCTTTATCGTCTGCCTCAATCTTTGTTTTGGGAATGACCACTTTCCCTCCTTTCAGAAGCACTTTTTCCAACGTCTGTTCGATATCCTCACAGTTGAAATGGATAAGTACGCCATGCGTTGAAGGAAGAAAGTCGAAGTTTGAAGCATAAGATATTGCACCGACGGTTTCACCTTCTTCCGTGAAACAAGCCATTTTCTCTGTTTCACATTCAAAAGTCGGAAGTTGCACACCCAACACCGTTTCGTAAAAATCGACAGCCCGACGGAAATCGGTAGCAGGAATCTCAAAAAATGCAATTAATTTTTTCATTTCGTTTCTTTTTTATGGTTACTACTAAGCCTTTGCAAAGACATTGCAAAAGTAGGGTAACCCGAGGAAGCCCAATAGGAAAAAAGAGACATCTTTAGAGTTCAGAGAAATAATCGGAATAAGGGGCACATACAGAAAGATACTCCGCAGGGGTATAACCGGAAAAGAGTTTGAATTCCTTTATCATGTGAGACTGATCGGAAAAGCCACATTCATAAGCCACTTGTACGAAAGGAACAGTAGCATCCTGTTGCAGCATGAATAACGCCCGTTGCATACGGATAATACGAATAAATTCTTTGGGAGTAGTACCGACATAATCGGTGAAGATACGCCCGAATTGCTTGCTGCTCAAACAGGCTGTCTCCGACAAATGAGAAATGTTGATTTGCGGCCGGAGATTTATTTCATGGAAAACAGCAGACATGCGCTTGAGATTATACTCGGGAAGAGTGTATAAACGACGAAGAAAAAACTGCTCTATCAACCGAATACAAACTGCATTACGAGAAGTATCCGTGACCTGTTTTACTAAGTCCGACAGTTCTGCATCTTCCATCGCACCGGTGTCTACATTCTGTCCGCGGAACAAATGACTGGGTATGTGAAACAATGCTTTTACCGCATAAGGTTGGAAAACAACAGTAATCATCTCTATCCTGCCTGTAGACATCACATCCGAGAAACCGACCGATTGTCCGGAAATAAAGGATTGGGGTTGCAGCTCCGACTCGCCCGACAAAAGAAGTTGTTTCCCTTTATGGAATACCAGTTGCATGCAGCCAATAGGCAGAGTCCGTTCGGAAACAGGGGCTATTGAGTCGTCTTGCAATATCCAGTAATGCCGTATATAGGGAGCCAGTGCAAAACAGGGTTTTATCAATTGAAATGATTGCATATAACAAAGATATTATTTCTTAATCCAAATGCAAAAGTAAAACTCCTGTTTAAAAGGGAATAGTAAAAAAAGGACTTCTTTACTTCCTCAAATATAAAGTATATTGATAATCAGTTAGTTACTGTTATCAAGATACAAATGATATGCAAATGTAAGTATAAAACCATATAGAAAAAGTACAAATGGACATTACTTTGTATGATAACATCCTTTTCTACAGATTAAGGGTTAACACAATGTTATACTACTGATATTCAGCATATTGAAGCTGTTCTTCCTTGCATTCAACAAAGAGTGTTAAATTATATTAAATCCTACAGGGCAATTATGATTCGTGCAAAGATAATATTTTGCAGTCAAAGGAAGAAAGACTTCTTGAACCACTTCTATGGTTCTATACTTCTGTTTCTGACGTAAGCTGACCCGTACGGTTTTCGGGTTTTAGACGGACATATATACAGTTTACTTTAGGTTAGCATATATATAAGAGCTAACCAAGGTAAACTAAAGTGTTTTTGTCCTGTAGATACTGCACTTTGTGGACTCTTTTCTCCTTTGACTGCAAAAACCTCTTATAGCCTTATCTCCACCTATAACGTCACTTCACACTGCTGTACCATGCAGTCTGCCATGTACCACCCCATCGGGCTTTGATAAGAATTGTGTTGCAAAGGTACCTGTCATGGCGTTCATCCTGCAAGGTCGGTGCCTGTGGTTTGTCCGTGAAATCTCCACGCTCTGATTGTGGCAGAGGTAGTATTTGACGGCAAAACCTTGCATTGATGAGCCATAACACCTTTTGGGGCAACATAATTCTTTAATCAATCCCGATGGTAGTTGGTTCTACATAAGGGAAGAAAATAAAAATTTTATCTTATGGCTAACATTTGCGACACTCAGTACAAGGTGACAGGCTCACGCAAAGCCGTGGCAGACCTTTGGAACACACTCCAAGAGTTGGAGGTGAACAGTAATAATGTGTATCTGTATCTCTTGGCAGAACACTATGGCATTGACTACGAGAAGAAAGGCATCTCGGTGAGAGGACACATCTATTGGGCAGAGTATGAGGAGAACGTGGAAGACGATTATGCCCTCTTGTCCTTTGACACCGAAAGTGCTTGGTCTTCATGCGACTTGTTCTTTGAGGAGGTGAACAAGGCACTTGGCGATGAACTTTCAATCAGTTGGCGAGAGGTTGAGCCAGGTTGCGACATCTTCTATACGCACGATGAGAACGACTTCTTCCCCGAAGAGTGCTACGTCACTGCATACGGAGAACTCTTTGAGGATTGTGAGGGTGCTTACTCCACCTTTGGTGATGCTATCAAGTTGTGGTGTGAGAAGACTGGTGTCTCACAGGACGGAAGAAGCGAACAGAAGATGATTGACTTCATCAATGAATACGAGTATGAGGCAGAGGACACGAATTTCTGCATCAATCCAATCACATTCGGCTAACAAGGAGGAACGGATATGGCAACGATAGACATGGAGCAGTTGGACGGCGTTGTAGGGTGTTTCTGCACCTTGCTTTATCCCCGAAGAGGTCAGACAGAGGGAACGATTGTCGAGGACTTGGGTTGTGAGGTCATTGTCCAGCTCATCAACGGCAAGGAAGTGACGGAGTACAAGGATGATGTTGTCATCTGTGAATAATCAGGAGAGAGTCTGTTGGCTATGTGGCTTGCAGACTCTTTCTTCCTTTGACTGCAAAAACTCTTTTAGGACAATCCTCCAATGAGGTTATGGCTGTTGTAACTGAAATACCTTGGGAGCAAGTTGTGCGGTTTGCTCACTTGCTCCAGTCCTGTTATAGAAGCGATGCTTCGACACCTGTATAGCGATACGTCGCCAAAGTCCCTTCGCCGTTTTAAGCGTCTCTGTACCTTGTTATAGGAATGGTCATTTCGCCTTTTGGTTTTACTCGTCTGTCTTTTGCGACTCTTCCTTGTCGGACACAGAACTTGGTCTTAGCATGATGACAGTGCTATCGCCAATCCTCTGATGTCTGTCCTCTTTTGGCTTGATGCCTCTATTGCTAAGCTGACCCTTAGGCTTGTCGTTCATCGTGCATCAGTGTTCATGCTCCTCACTCTTCTGATGATACAGCTGTAAGGTCGGATTTCCCGCTTCGTTTCTCCAGGCATACAGCCATAGCAGTGCCCCTGTCTGTTGCATACGGATTGCCTCCTTGCTTACAACCTTTGTTCCATTGTTTGGCCCCGTCTTTTTCTGAATTGAGCTATTTGAAAGCCACTTATTTTCTAAGTAGGTCTGCGGGGTTTCCCCCGCTTTCCCCTTCAAGAACCGTGCATGCGACTTTCACCGCACACGGCTCGTGTAATTCTTTTAATTATCTCTCGTTCTAAATAATCGGCTCTGTGTGCTGTCATGCACTGCATTTGAGCGGGCGTGTACGGCTTTTTGTTTCTTGCCGTTGCTTGAAGTATTCGTCGTATCGTGGGTCAAACGGATTGGCTTTCGACCTTATCTTCGTGTAGCGGAGTATCGGTGTGTGGGTCAGTTGGATAAGGCGATAGATTTTCTCCTTGCCTTTCTTATCCTTGCCCTTTGTTCCAAATATCCATCCACGTTTCCCGTCGTGTTGCCAATACTTCTTCTCTATCCACTTCAACGACTTGTCATGGTGTCTTCTTATCGACCATCTCCTCAGTTGGAGGAAGATTATGTGGTCGAGCTTGGAGAACACCTCCTTCGAGGACACATATCTGTAATAGTTCGCCCAACCGCTTATCTTGGGGTTGAGTTTGCCAATTACATCCGTCTGCTTGGCTGAGCGCATTTTGTATATTACTTCATGTGTCGACTCCGCAAACTTCTTCTGATTCTTCTTGCTCGGTTTAATCAGCAACATGCCGTTGCCATATTTCCGTATGTTGAAACCGAGGAAGTCAAAACCATCCTTGATATGTGTTATCAGCGTCTTTTCCTCTGAGAGTTCCAAACCTCTGTCCTTTAGGAATACGATTAGCTCTGACTTTATCTCTTCAAGTACCTCCTTCGTATCGCCAGTGACGATGAAGTCGTCTGCGTAGCGTACGAGGTTTACCTTGTTGGAGTAGGTCTTGCCGTTGTCCCTTCGGGTTGAGTGTTTGGCTACCAATGCTTCCATCCCATCAAGTGTGATGTTCGCCAATGTCGGGGAGATTATTCCGCCTTGGGGTGTCCCCTCGTCGGTCATGTGGAACACATTCTTTTCTATCACTCCCGCCTTAAGCCACTTGCGGAGCATTTCCTTGTCGATTATGACATTGTCAAGCAACCATTCGTGGCTGATATGGTCGAAGCATCCCTTTATGTCACCCTCAAGCACCCATTGAGCCGAGGTCTTCTTGTGAAGGCACTTGTATATCTGGTCTGTCGCATCCGCACATGAGCGGTATTTGCGAAAACCATAGGAGTTGCCGTCGGCAAGTGTCTCTGCTATGGGTTCAAGTGCCATTAGGAAGAGGGCTTGCATAGCCCTGTCCTTGATGGTAGGGATTCCGAGCGGGCGCATCTTGCCGTTTTTCTTCGGGATGAAGACACGGCGAAGAGGCTTTGGCTTGTAACCCCTCGTTGTCAAAGAGCTGATGGCTTTGTAGCGTCTTATGGGAGTGAGCCAGGTTTCCTTGTCAACCCCAGCAGTGCTACCGCCCGAGTTTGATGTCACGCGTCTCACTGCCAATGCCTTGGCGGAGAACGAGCTAATCAAGATGCGTTGGAGAGATTTCACCTTTCCAATGCGGTTTGCCTTTAGAGCCTCTACTATTCTGACTTGCAGCTTGCGTACCTCCTTCTCACACGACACCCAGTTGATGGTCTGCCATGCGGTCAGTGCGGCTGAGGATGCACACTTGGCTTGCGCCTCGTCCAATTGTCGTTTCTTCATTTACACAAGTTCTACATTTCATTTCGTAGCGAATTACCTGATGGAAGTCTGCCCGCTTTCGCGTGGGGTGATGTCCCAACCCCTATCCCCGCCATTACAGAGGGGCATTCGCTTTCTCCATCGTCATTTACCTACAAGCCGTTCGGTTGCTCTTGCGATTGACTTACCTGTTCCCATAATGAGATGAGGAGACCTATAGGCTTACCATGTTCCGTACGGATAACTTCGACTGATTTAGGACCCGCCTATCCACCGGTGGAGCGACATCCGTGTGGCTATTAGATAAACATAGCCAACCTATCCACTTGCCGTTTTGGCATGGCTCATAAACATCCGTGAGCCAATTCTTTGTCACGATGGTTGGTAACGGCGGTTACTTTACGTTGTCCTTGTCAGTCAGCCTAACAGCTGCGTCTTGTGATGTTCAAGACCTCGCCATATTGTCCCGAAGGCTTCGCACCCAGTCGTTGCCAACTACGCACGCTTCGGTAGGCTACTCTTAACGGAATAAGAGGTTCATTAGTTTCAAAGAACAATTATCTGTACGACTTCATGTCGCAATTACCATGCAAAGGTAGCGTGATGCTGCGAAGGACTTCCTCCTTCTTGTGTGGCCGCTATCGCTGTGACCAATAAAATAGTGCGTAATCTTCCTTTTTCTCCCTTACCGCCAACGACAAAAAGAGTATTGCGAACGATTTTCATGGTGCTTCCCACATGGTGCCACATCCCTGCTTTTGAATGCATGTAAAAATTAAGTTTCACTTTTAAATTCAATTCAAAATGAAAAAGATCGAGAACAACTTCACAGTTTCAGGTTTCGTAGGTAAGGATGCAGAAATCCGTCAGTTCGCAAACGCCAGCGTAGCACGCTTCTCATTGGCAGTAGGCCGTCAGGAGAAGAACGGCGAGGAAACCAACCGCGTATCGGCTTTCATGAATATGGAGGCATGGCGCAAGAACGAGCACACCGAATCATTCGACAAGCTCACCAAGGGCACGTTGCTCACCGTCGAGGGTTTCTTCAAGCCAGAGGAGTGGACAGACAAGGATGGCGTGAAGCACTCCAGAATCATCATGGTTGCAACCAAGTTCTACGAGTGTCCCGACAAGGAGGAGACTCCTGCGGAAGAGCCGGCCAAGCCAGCAACCAAGAAAGGCAAGAAATAGCCTTTCCTCTCCATAACAAGGCGACCTTCGGGTCGCTTTTGTTTTGCTCAGGGACATCAATCTGCTGTTATAGCGTGTGATAATCTTCTCTAATAACAACCATGTGCATTTATTAACCATAACGGCAACGCCGTCTTCCTTTATTCTAACCACTTCGTCCCTCACCATTTGCGAAACGTCACCAAGATGGTTGGCATACAGATATTCCCGGCTGATGGCGACAAAGTCGCTATTAGCCAAGAAAGACAGTATGCCAAGGTCTGAACGCGAGAGGACTGCCATCTATGCCACAAGATGCCGAAGCCGAGGCTTCTGATAATTGTGTCCTTTACTGGCTATCCACTCGCCTTGATATTCAGACCGTCAATCTTGCGACAGCTTCACTACCCACCCACACCTGCTTTACTATTCTTCTTCTCTTTGACTGCAAAATATTTTCTGTTATAAGCGGTGGTTTCGTCCAAGTGCGTTGTATCGCTTCGCCCCACACCTTCAGAACGGCATTACTGTACGGACACCGCACGAATCCCATGTGACAGGCAGCCAACAATGTCACTATCAGAAACTGACACTTCTGATAACTGCCTTTATTGCTGTCTGGCTGTCCCATTATCGGGCTTCGGCAATGTCCGTGTAATGCCATTCTGCCCACCCATACCACCTTTACCACTAATCAACTGTTTTACAATTTCTCTTCTGCTATACAAGAGGCAGTTCTTGTCCACTCAGGCATATTGAATGTGGCAGACATGTCTGCTACGTCCAATCTGCCTCAGTGTCCTGCGGCAAGGACAAGGCACATTTGTCATGCTGACAGGAGTGCCCGATTTGTCCGTTGCGCAACTGTCTCTTCTTGCCTGATATACGTTACTATCTACTTCTAAATTATACTGCTTTGCCCCACGCCTTTGCGAAGCGTTACATGGTCTGTCGTCATACAGACATCCTTGGCTGATGGCAACACGTTGCTATTAGCCAAAGCTGACAGTATGCCGAAGTACCGACGCGAGAGAATTGTCTGTCCGTGCTACAAGCTATCAAGGCTGAAGCTTTGATGACTTGCATCCCGGTCAGCCAACACACTCGCTTTATGTCGGTACAGCAGACCTGCAAACACTTCACTGCCCACCCTTACTGTTTCAATCTTTCTTCTTACCTCTTTATATATAACACATCATTCCTCTTGCAGCCAATATCAATAATCTTCTTCCAATCAGCGCAGTGGTAGGCATATTTCCTGCAAAGTTAGCCGCGTCTGAGACAATCGTCAAATTCTGCTTGAGGTCTTGTGACTGTGAACAATCTTCCTTTTCCTCGGAAAAGAGTATTCTTCACACATAATTTGTCTTTATGTCTTTTCTTGCGGCTTGTGGGAGCAGAAAATATCCCTCCACAGGCTGAAAGGTCTCGAAAGGAGGGAAGAGAAAGAAACGGTTAAGCGAACGCAGAGGGAATTTATTCACTATGCTGAGCGTAAGTTTCTTCAACGTAGTTAAACAAGTCCAGCGACATGGGCGACAAACTTATTTGTATCACTAAAAATAGAAAGGCAATGAAGATTATCATCCTGCATGATGCTGACGCACGCATCGAGTATCTTGACGTAGCCGACCACCTTCTCGGCTCAGACATCGAGGAGTTCCTCACCAGACAGGGCTTCTCAGTGAACAACATCACATGGCTTGTCACATCGGCAGACCATATCCCAGTGGTTTACCACAAGTATGACATCGACTGCAAGACCGGCGAGGCAACCCACACCAAACGAGAGGCAGAACTGCAAGACCTCACTATCCACGGACAACTCCAGGCATTGCAGCACCGGGAGCAGGACGAGCTGAAAGCGGCTCTTCGCAAGTACGGCACGGAGGTGGACGGAGGCTTTGAGGTGCATTTCGAGGGAGAGCAGCCCATCGTGGCAGGTTATCTCTTTGACGAGCCTCGTGACATCGTCATAGACGCAGCACGTTTGGATGCCGACGGAAACTTGTCGCTTCTTGGAGAGGACAAGGAAGTGAGGGATGGACAATACGACATAGAGCCAAGCGACATATTTGGCGGTCAGTTGGACTATGTCACGTCGAGTATAGGTGCATGGATGAAGTAGGAGCATGTATGACCCAGTGCATCGTATATGACGAGACGACCAAGGAGAGCGAGACCTTTTGCTCATTGACCGCAGCCAAGAAGTGGATGCGAGAGCGCATCAAACAGAAGCATGAGGTAAGCGGACAGAAGTACAGAGTCTATTCCGACGGAGAGTTTGTTAATTGCGGCTCTATCAGTCTCACAGGCAGCAACAAGTCTTTTGTCGCCAATACAAGGCAGACGAAGAAAGGATATTAATAACAAGGTAACGGCAAGCCTAACCAACTTGCCACACATATATTGATATGGAAAAGCAAATATTGAGTTTTAATGACTTGCCATCAGCATTGTCATTAGTAATAAACAAGCTGGAGATTTTAGAAGAAAAGTTTTCCACACTAATGACTCAAATTCAGCCCGATAAGGGATTGGAATGGCTTAGTGTTTCCGAATTGAGTGAGTATCTCCCTACCCATCCAGTTGAACACACAATCTATTGTTGGACAAGCAATAAACAAATACCATTCCATAAGAAGGGGAAACGTATCATGTTCCTCAAATCTGAAATTGATGAGTGGATGCAAGATAACAAGAGTAGGTCACGAGCAGAAATTATGAATGAAGCAATAGCTTATGTTCAATCAACAAGAAAAGTCATTTAAATAACAAGGTAACGGCAAGTCTAACCAACTTGCCACTATAACATTTTCACATTATGATTTACACTCACACTATCGGACGCATCGGAGCAAAGGATTGCCGCGTCATCACAGGTACACACGGAACATTCATGGCTGTTGACATCGCAGTGGACGACTACAGTAAGGGCAAGCAAATCACCACTTGGGTAAGGGTGAAGAGCAGCAAGGAGAACCATATCCGTTTGGCTGAATACCTCACCAAGGGTCGTATGGTGCTTGTGGAAGGCACACTGACTTCTTCCATTTGGACAGACCGCAACGGAGAGAACCACATACAGCATAGCATCATAGCTGACTCCATCGCCTTTGTCAATGCAGGGAAGAAGGATGCAACCGACACACCTGCAACAAAGGCACGCAAGGCAGCCAAGGCAGAGGGCGAGGCTCCCGTACCGCCAGCCGATGCACCGCAGGACAAGAGCGAAGACCTTCCCTTCTGAGGGTAGTATCAACTGAGAGTAGTACGTACTAATCGTAGTAAATCCGCTTTTACTATGGTTAGTATGTACTATCAGTAGTAGAATAGTAAAGTAGTATTCACTAATAGTAGTATCATGTTATGACACAGATAATTGCAGTATTAAATCACAAGGGTGGTGTAGGGAAAAGTACGACCGCAGTAAGCCTTGCGGCAGCTCTGCAACTGAGTAAGAAGAACGTCTTGGCTATTGACATGGATGGACAAGCCAACCTCACGGAAGCCTTGGGATTGTCCATCGAGGAAGAACAGACAGTCTATGGCGCAATGTGTGGACAGTACACCTTGCCGTTGGTCAAGTTGCACAACGGCATCACCGTCTCACCCTCATGCCTTGACCTGTCTGCGGCTGAGTTAGAGCTTATCAGCGAGCCGGGACGGGAGCTTATCTTGAAGGGACTTATCACCAAAGCCATCGCCAAAGAGCATTTCGACTACATCATCATCGACTGTCCACCGTCATTGGGCTTGCTGACCTTGAATGCCCTCACCGCAGCCGACTACATCATCATCCCTGTTCAAGCGCAATACCTTGCCATGAGAGGTATGGCAAAGTTGATGGACATCATCCGCATCGTTCAGGAGCGGCTCAACTCCAACCTTAAAGTGGGCGGCATCGTCATCACCCAGTTCGATCGCCGCAAGACGTTGAACCGAAGCGTGAGGGAAATCGTCAATGACAGTTTTCACGAGAAGGTTTTCAAGACCGTCATCCGTGATAATGTGGCTTTGGCAGAAGCACCCATCAACGGCAAGACTATCTTTGAGTATAATCCCAAATCCAATGGTGCCAGTGATTATATGTCTTTGGCAAAAGAAGTGTTAAACTTAAAATAGCATAGCCATGAGCAAGAGCAGTATGTTGAAAGAGGGAATGAAAGGCGGTCTCAACGGACTCCTTTCTTCCACAAAGAAGCCGAGTAAGGAGCAGATAGTCACAGAAACTACACCAGCACCACCTGTGTCTGTTTCTGAGACTACCGAAGTGCCGGTGCATTGCAATTTCCTTATCAACAAGAGCATCCACACGAGGATGAAGTACCTCGCCATCAAGAAAGGGATGTCCTTGCGTGATATTGTCAATGAGGCAATGACAGAATACCTAAAGCGGCATGACACATGAGTGCCGCGCGGTATCATCGCCGAACAGACGATGATACCGCTATCTCTTCTATAAACAGACTTTACTATCCGTAGTATGGTAGTAAAAACTATTCGACTATTATACTATTCGTAGTCGATACTACTTTTAGAAAATACTATCCAACTCATTTTTAGGGCAATAGTTTTCTCTGCTTGTAGGACTGTCTCCATGCTGATAAAAGGCAATGTCGTTCCCTATTACAAGATTTTCTCTTTTTCCCTCATATCAACTATCGTCCTTCCCCATATACAGCTTCGCCCCACGCCATCCCGCCCGTTTCCTCTTTTACATAACAGATTTCTTTTCGCCTGCCTTGCCGCTGCGGATATTGTTTTGCAAAGGTAATGCTGGCGATTGTTCAAACACCAAATCGTCCATTGCATTTGACCGAAAAATCTTCCTCTGCGTGCAGAGCGTATTTTTCGCTCCCGATTTGGCTTTTTGATCGCCATCACTCTTGGAAAGCAAAAAATATCCCTTGGGCAGGCAGGAAAAGCCTCCGAAATAAGGGAAGAAAAAACATAAGAGCAATGGCACACAAGAATGACTATCAAATCCAAAAGCAGTTAGACAAGCCTCAGACTTGGTTCTGCAAATACTATCCCGCACGCATCCGCAATGTGGGTGAGAAGGAGATTGCCGACAGACAATTAGTGTTTGACTTCAAGGACGGAAGAGCCTACGAGGAAGTGGCGCAGCGCACCGCAGAGAATATGCTGACACTCTACGGCAAGGGTTGCGTGAACATCGTCTTCGCCCCCGTTCCAGCATCCACAAGCGAGAGCAACGAACTCCGCTACAAGGCTTTCTGCCACAGGGTGTGTGAATTGACAGGAGCGGAAAACGGCTACGAGCACGTGAGGGTATGCGGAGAGCGTAAGACCATCCACGATAACCGCAAGAACGAGGATGAAGTCCGCAAGGCGAATGTCGTTGAGTTTGATGAGCCGTTCTTCGACAACAAAATGGTGTTGGTCTTTGACGATGTGATAACCAAGGGTCTCAGCTATGCCAAGTATGCCAACCAACTCGAAAGGCTCGGGGCATGTGTTATTGGCGGTATGTTCCTCGCACGCACACATTATAAAGTAAGGTAAAGTATGACAAAGTACGACAAGGCAGTGTCCGTATGCTTCAGCGGACACCGCAGCGTACCTTTCGCCAAGCGGAGGGAGTTGAAGCAATGTCTCAAATCGGAGATAGCCAAGGCGTATGCCGACGGCTACCGGTATTTCTATTGTGGCATGGCAATGGGATTTGACCTGCTGGCGGCAGAAGCCGCCCTTTCGTTGCAATGCGAGTTGAAGGACTTGCAGGTGATAGCCGTTGTGCCGTTCCGTGGTCAGTCTGACCGGTGGAGCAAGGAAGAGCAAGCCAAGTATGATGCCATCCTGCGCATCGTGGATGACGTGGTCGTATTGAGCGAGCAATACTACAATGGCTGCCTTCTGAGGCGCAACGACTATATGGTCAACCGCAGTTCACGTCTCATAGCCTACTTCGATGGCAATCCCAAGGGCGGCACGTTCTACACCGTCAGAGAAGCCAAGAGGCAGGGATTGGACATAGTGAATCTTCATAATAGTGTATAACCCATAAAACAGAAAATGCTTATGGACGATATTGTTGCAATCATCGTTTGCTACTTCGTGTTCGGAGCTTTGGGCAATGTGCTCAGAGCTTTGTTCGGCGGAGAGAGACGAAACGACTTCCGCCGTGACCGCTAAGCGTCTTTAAACCAAGATACGCTGACAGCCATACGTCTGCACCTTACCCCAAAAAGATGCAGCGGATAATTGTGTCCGTAGGCAAGGATATTCAGATTCCTCACCTTAACATTTTGATAAAAATAAAGATACTGCTGCCTATATTTCAAGACAGCAGTATAAACCTTACTCTGCAGGTGCCCATTTGCAACGCACAGGAGAGACGATTGCACCCTCTGCTTTCAGCTGCTTCCATGGCTGCATCTACCTCTTTGCGGTCGAGACCGCTGAGTTCTGCGATTTTACCTGCGTTGAGAGGCTGACCAGCCTCTTTCATTGTTGCCAATACTTTTTCTTTTGCGTCCATTGTTTTGATGATTTGATGTTTTGTTTATAATCTTGTTATTAACTCTTGTATTTTGTCTTCCCTTATAATCTTCGGTTGTGCCTTACCTGCCAGAACGAGAATTTTCTTCCCGTTTCTGTAGATGTGCAGCTGTCTGCTTCGTACCACTGCTGTCAAGGTCTCATCATCCTGCATGGCTTGCCATATAGGATAATACACACCTTCTGGTTCAAACAACTTCTTCTGAAGGTGTGAGCACATGTTGGTTGTATCTATTGTCATATCGTTACGTCATATCATTAACATGATTCTGCCAGCTTCTTTTGTGAACATTTCAGGGAAACGGCAGATTGTTGCATACACCTGCTTGCTTGTCACAGGCTGACCGTCCTTTCTCAGGTGCAGCCTATGACGATTGATGGCATCGGCAATCTGGTCGGTTGTCATGCCGCCATTTCGCTTTACCATCACATATACTATGGCTTCTTCTATCTTCATCCTTTATTCATCTGTTTTTCAATCCATGCCATCAATACGGCAACAGCATATTCCTGTTCTTCCTTGGTCAGTGCCCTGCCTGCTGAGATGTGATGCCACTTGAAGAAGCATCCCCGGCAACAACAGCCAGTGGCATGTTGAGCCAGGAAAACAGGATGCCCACGCATGGGAGTCTGCTTGCCGTCGTTCGGTATGACAGCCGGAGCAAGTCTTTTTGCCACAAAGTCCTCTGCGTGTTTTCGTATCGTCGGCAATCCCTTTTCCATTACATACTCCCTGTCTTGCTTGGACAGATGGAACCGGCTGCGAAAATCAGACTTTGCCAATCTCTCAAAGAGATTCGTCAGGTCATACTCTTTCTTATCACCAGGAACGCTTTCTTGCGGCTCTTCCTCTTGGAACAACGATGGATATATGTATTTCTGTGACATCATTATCTGTTGCTTCTGATTTCTAATGTTATATCCATATATGACCGCTTGCCGTCTATATAGTCTGCATAGAGTATTTCTTCGCTTCTGCCTTTCAGAATATGGCACTTACCGCACAGCTCACAGTTGTGCAGACATCTCCATTCATTCAGAACGTAATCCAAACGTTCCTCTCGTGTAGATGATTCAATAGAGGGTGTGCTCATAATCAGTGTCTCCCACAGCGTGGTCAATCAGTGCCTGAAACTCTTCTTCCGTATAGTCTTCTTCCCAACCATACGTTACGTCCTTTATGCCCAAAGTAAACCCTAATGCCTCAGAATAGGATATGCCAATTTCAGCTGCAAGGTCTCTTGCCGCTTGAAAAATCTGCTCTTCTTTGCTTAAGGGCAGTTGTTTCGCTTTCTTATGTTTTTTCTTTGGTTTCCCCATTTGAGTATATTCGTTTAATAATCAGCGTTGATGGGCATCTTGAAATTCCTGTATTTCTTTCGGAGTTCCTCATTTTGCGCCTTCATTTCCTCATACATATCATTCAGTGCGTCAGGAAATCCCCATCCACAAGGGCTTGCCCAACGAAGGCATTGCTTGATTCGGGAATCATACTTGTCCCAAAGGTCATAAAGCACGATGTGGCGCAATGTCTTGTCGAAATTACTCTCAACAGAATCATAGAATTGCTCCCACATGTCTCCATAGTCATAAGTGAACTGACAGGCATTCTCCATATAGAACACCATCAATTCTGCGACTGAATCTTCCGAAGGCTTCAGTTTCTTGAAGTCGGACAATGCCTTGCGGCACACTGAGAAGCGTGTCTTTGGCTCTCTGTTTCTGCTCGGATAGAACTCTTCCCGTATGATGTGCTTATACTCTTCCAGCTTCTGGCCCTCATTCGGCTCTGCATAGAAGTCAAGATATTCCTTTGCCTCTTTCCGTGCAGAATAAAGTTCCAATACCATTTTTATTATTTCACTCTTGTCCATGGACATGAGGACAGACTTTAATTTAGATTTTGACATTTCTGCTCTTTTATCTTAAAAACGGGTCAATCGTTGCCAGCAACTCTGATTTCTGCATCACACCGCTCGTCCTCCACAACACTTCGCCGCGTCTGAACAGCATCAATGTGGGCACAGACTGTATGCCATACTGACTTGCAGTCACCCCATACTTGTCCACATCTACCTTGATGATGCGGATTCTGTCACCCAACACTTCCTTCACCTGCTCAAGGATGGGGTGCATCATCTTGCATGGCTGGCACCAGGTGGCGAAGAAATCGACCAAGACAAGTTGGTCACTTGATATAACGTCTTTGAATGTTTCCATTACGATTTTCTGTAAAATTATGCTATTTTCTTTCCTGTTATCTTACAATACTGCCCTGCAAATGTTAAAATCGAGAAGAATTCAATGAAAAACCTTCGTTATTTCAAAGAATATTCGTACCTTTGCAGCGCTCATCTATAGATAGAAGGAGTTTCGAGACCCGGTTGCCTTTGATGCAATTCGGGTCTTGCGTTTTATAGTGGTGTCTGCAATCTCTTTTTCATCTTCTTTTCCAAAGCCTTTAGTCCATACTCTTTGTTAAGATGGTATGCTGTCAACAGATAGAATCCGTTGCTACGTTGTTGTTCCAAGACAATAACATACTTTTCCACTTTATCATAGATGTATGTTTTCTTGACCTTACGCTTTTTGCCGTCCCTCTCTTCTATGGTAAATACATCCAGATTGTCTGGTGTCAATTCTCTCACATGGTGATTTATCCAATGAAGCCTTTGTGAACGAGCCATCTCGAATACTCGCTTTGGATAAGTCGTACCGTCTTCGTTCTCAACCATGATTTCTTCACAGGTAAGATGCTTGAACAATCTTGCCATGTCAATCTCGCCATCTGTCTTTATAGGATAGATGCGCCACCCTCTGAATGAGAATTGACAGTTATCTTCTATATCACGCTTGAATATTGCATGAAGATCATGCTCTCTTTCTCGTTCACTGAGATATGCCAGTTCCAGCAGCTCAGGGTATTTCTTGATAATATTCAAACTGCTCATTGGCTATTTCAGTGCGATAAAAAACAAATTAAACTTCTTTCTAAATTTGGGAGTTGTGGTGTTGAGACTGATATTACTGTGTTTTTTTATCTTTTCAATCAGCTTCATTTTGGCTCTCACCCTTCCTTCAACTTCTCCCTTTTCATATCTAAGGTTGTAGTTGATGGCTCCCATTAGAACATCTGCCAATTGGATGAAGACACTTTCGTGTGAACGTATAAACTGAAACCTGCCAATGGAAGAGTTGTATTCCATTATTTTTCTGAGCCTCTCCAGCTTATCGCTACTGCATGTGTCCTTGATATCCATATATATGTTATATGTATAATCCATGTCCATCTTGTGATGCAGCAATTGGTAGTACATGCGAAAGTAGAAATCATTAAACGTATAGTCTTCTCGTTTCTCGTCAATCTGACTCTTGTCAACAACCACAGCCCTAAATTCCATGTCATTCATAAAGAACCAGTCTATAAGCTCTGCATAGACTTTATACGTGGCCTCGTGGACATTTGTCCATTTCAGCTCATCACTATAGCCGTGCTTCTTCTTAATATCTTTTATGGCATCTTTTGCCATGCGGATTTGTGTGTATGCTATACTTGTACATCCCAAAAGCATGTAGGGATGACCGTCATGCACCATGTGGGTGCTTTCATCACAGTAGATGTTGAATGTCTTATTCATTGTATCTGTTTTTTGTTTATTCTTTATTCCTTTTCTTCAGCGGTCCACTATGAGGTCCACGGTTCAGCGTCACACCATGCTTGTTGAGTATGCGGAACACGGAACTTCGGCTTGTGAAGCCGCTGATGGCAAAGATGTCATCTATGCTGTGCCCCTCGTTGTACATGTTCACGATATTCTTCTCACGCTCCAGTTTCGACAGTGCCCTTTCCGACTTCTTGGGCGGCCGGATATTCTGTTGCAGATGGATGATGTGTGCCGATGCCTTGCGCAGCACGGCACACTCCTCAGAGAGTGACCCGAACATACGGATGACCTGTGAGGGCTTGGTGTCGGGGAAAAGTTCGTCAAACGTATCGATGCGGTCTTGGATGGAGATGATGCGAACCACCTTCACACGGCAGTATTCTATGAATGTAGCCAGTTCACGGGTGCCACGCAGTGCGTTACTGAACCTCGACACCACCAGCTCGTCGCCGCGCTCCAGACTCGATATGAGCTGCTTCCACATCGGGCGCAGCCTCTCGTGTTCGGACAGTTCCTCTATCACCTGAACACAGCCGTATTGCTGCATCCAAGCCTTGTCTTCTGCATACTCTTCGCCATTGGTGGCGATAAAGATGTAACCTACTTTTGCCATACTGTTGTACGCTATTAAATGAAATCAAGTGCAAAGGTACACTATTTTTCCGAGAAACAATCATACTTGAACGAAAAATCATACTTAAACACGATAATTTGCCATTTTCTTTTCACTTGATTTCATTGAAAATCATACTCGCAAGTATGATACACAAATAAGATTAAACTTACTGTCATTCTTGCAAATATATCGCTGAAACGCATTAACTTTGCACCGTCAATTTCAAAATCAGACTCAAAATAATGACAACAATGAAATATGAAACCCAACTTTTCGGAGGACAAACCAACCTCCATTGCATGAAGCAAATATTGCATAATGCAAAATCAAACTCGCATGGCTGTATCAGACTTGCCATTTGTATTGCCACTGCGTTTGCCGTAGTCATGCTGACAGCATGTTCAGACGGAAACGGCACGAAGTCGTTCCATTCGAGCGATGAAGCCATCAGAGAGTATCATGGCTTTCTGACCACTCTTCGACAGAACGGCAAGGTCTCAATTCAGACATTAGTTAAGATTGTCAACGAATGGCGCGTGTTGGACGATTCCGTGACATCGTGCATCTCACGTGACACTGTCAGGAAAGCCCACTCATACCCGTTCACGGTATATCATGAGTTGAACGACTCCATCCACATCGAGCTGTGCCGTATGGCGATGTCTAAGCAACGCACCTTTCACGACCTGCTCTATCTCAGAGAACAGACCTCTTCCCATGTTGGTGATGAGGAACTACAGCAAGCCGTGAAGGAAGCACAGCCATTCTTCGCTTCCTTGGATAGCCTGCCTATATATAATAAAGGTGGTAAACAGGCGGTACTGAAGCGTTACCTGCTGTTCCTGCAAAAATCCGCCAAGCAAGGCATTCACGGCAAGGAAGACCTGCTCGCTTTCATCAAGGAAGAGCATTTGTATTTCAAATCCTTCCTGCAATACCTGCCGGATTTTGCTGACGATGACATCGGTGACATCAGACGAAACACCGAACACTGCTGTCGGGAGATACTCCGTGCCGCCGACCGCAAGGATTTGTCCCACAAGGATGCAATGATATACCTCTCCATGCGCACCAACCACCGTCTGCTGCGCAACGCACAAGCGGCTATCGAGGATCTGAATAGTGGCAGGGTAAAGGACGAGCACACCATGCACGCCTACCTCCTGATGATGATGCAGCCGTTCATGACGATGGATGACCTTTCCGTGAGCGTGCTCTCCGACAAGGACAAGGCAGACCTCTACAAAATAGCCGATGCGCTCCCCAAGGAGATGGACGGTCTGGCCAAGAAACTGCACCTCGACAAGCAACGCCTGTCGGATATGCCCATGCTCATGATGAAGATTTATGTCACAAGATTATAAACACCCCAAACAGAGAATACGATTATGTTAGAACAGTTTTGCGATGATTTCCTTGCCGTCGTGCCTTTGCAGTTGCCAGAACTGCTGGACAAGCGCAAGATGGAGAAGCCTGTCAAGTATGACGATTACGTGCTTCTTACTTTCCAGTTGAACACCCCTTTCACGATAGAGGAGGTGATGGATATGCTCGAAGACGAGATGGAAATGATAATCCTCTATCACCACATTCCAAGCCGTCATACGGAGTTCGGACACAGCTGCTGTGCCTATTCCAACCCTTCTTTCGGACGGATGTTCAAGGTCAACGGCTCCACAGATGAGCGTGGCATGGTCAGCCAGATAAAAGTGACCATCTATGACTCGCTGGAGCACATGTCGGCAGATGTATGCCTCGACCTCAGTCTGCATTGCAAGAACGGGTTCTTCAAATACATGAAGCCCAAGGAGGAAGTCCTGCTCGACTTCATTTGAAAGTTACATTTGCCAGATGACAGTCCTGTTCTACCGCAACAACGCTCCATTCTGTTGTCCACAACAAAGGCCAAAGTCATGCCACAAGCTCCCGACCATCTGATGAAGGAAACGCTTTACATGAAGATTATCCATCTTCTCGACCGTCACCGCACATGGCTGGAGATTGAGAGCATCGCCACTGTCCGCAACCACACGATAGTCAGGAACGGCAGAATGACCGACATCCTCAGCCGTGTGCTTGTGGTCAAGGCCATCCACCATCATTTCCCCTACACGAGAGGGCAAGTGTGGCAGATAGCCGAGTACGACTTGGAACAGGCTATCAAGAGCCTTCGGACAACCGACGGAGCTTTCCGTCAGAGAATAATCAAGGGAGAACTGACACTGGAGGATGTGGAGCGTATCATATCCACTGCCACACACGGTGTCGTCCAGCCCGACCTGAGTCCACTTCCATTATTCACATGCTATACATATTATGACAAGTAAGATACTGTTTCTCATCCTGATGTCAGCGTTCTTCTTTGTGACGATGATTCTGCACAGAAGCCGCAGACAGTTTATGACACGGTTCTATCTGCGCATGACCGCGCTTGTGACAGCAAGGAAGCTCTACCGGTTGATGCTGCTCATCCTGCTGTACGTGTTCCACTTCCTCTACCTCTGTGTACACTATAACGACATAGGCGTAGTGGCTTCCACCATAGCGTTTGCCATATTCTTTGTCTTTATGGATGTGGAGAGGTGGCTACAGCGTCTGCACGAGGAGCGGACACCCTTCTGCATCGCCGCGTTGGCGGCAGTGGTGTTTGTCTTCACTCCTCATCTGTTCACGCTTGCTGTCACCATCTCCTTTGTCCTTCTGGCATCACTGTTCTATCCCTCGCGCATAGTCATATCGCTGTGGAAGAACAAGGCTGACCGCAAGATGCTCCTCGAAGACACAGAAATGCTCATCATATACTACTATTAAGTATCACCTGTATCATGCCGTTCCTTTTGTATAATGGAGCTGGCGACAAACAACAGTATTCACCAAACAGATTATTGAAATGAAGAAACAGAAACATAGAACGAGTTCCGGCAAGATGTCTGAACGGATGTCCCTGTTGGAGTTCTTGAAAGAGAGGTCCGGGATAAGGCTGTCGAAGCTCGAAGCCTACCTTGACCTTGTAGACAAGGCTTCTGTACAGTACATCCCCAAGGATCTGTGCAAGCAGGAGTTCAGCCTGTCCAACGGGCAGTTTGTAATCACCATTACCGAACTGGCAGGATGCTGGCATTGGCACCGCGCCACTGTCCGCACCTTCATCGAGCAGTTGGAGAAGATGAACCAGATTTCCGTCACCCGTCTCACGAAGAGCCAAATCATCACCATCCCGATGTTGGCTGAGACACCTGCCGTTTCTCCGATTGACGCAGCCTTGGATGTGTTCCGCCAGAAGATGTGTACCGCATTGGACGAATGGCGAAGCGGCAAGATGTCCGCATCGGCTTGCGCCTCGGAATGTGAACAACTCTACGAAGATGCAACAGAGGAAGTAGCCATTATCTTGCAGAAAGCCGACAATGGCAATTCAATTGGCAAGGTGCCATGCGGAAGAAACATTCCCGAATCTGTAGGACACGCCTTTTGTATGACTGCACTCACAGCTGTCTGCGAAGCCACCTTCCATCAGGTGCTTTCGCAGGAAACAGATAACGCCCTCGTTACCTCCCTTCTTCCCTTCTTTTACAAAGACCTGGGAGGAGACTGGCTCTCATTCATCGAGGCGGCAAAGGCAATATCAGAATTGGCATTGGATGGCAGCTCACCAGCCTTGCATCAGGAAAGCGCAGCCATCAAGTCACAGTTTCAGTCACTCTGCCGACCGTTCCTTGCCATTGTAGCCAACCAAGAGGGCTCCTGTCCATCAAAAGGCTGTATTAACCTCTAATAATCACCGTACAACGCTTCTTCTTTTCTACTGGCACAGTGTTTACACGTCTGCCATTGCTGTAAAATAATCGGGCTTGCCCGTTGGTCGGAAATGAGGGAATTTGGGTAGCCTAATACCCCTCTTGGTCTCCGACCATCGGGAGGCTGTCCTTACAAGCAGCAAGCTGGAGACAGGAGAGTTGTACACACATAAAAGGAAATAGGTTATGGCAACACCAAAACAGGTTATGGATTTCCGACCATCTAAGGGAATCACCACAGCACAGAGCAACGAGCACCAACGCCGTTGGACGGAAAAGGGTTGGGGATCCGCTGAATCAACAGGCAACTACGACCGCAGCCGTGAGCGGCTCAACTTCGAGGTTCGGGGCGGCAAGGTTTGTCCTATAGACAAGAGCCGAAGCATCCCGGAGCGCATGGCAGACATCCTGCGGAGCCGTGGAATCAAAGACCCCAACGAGGGACTGGCAGAGCCACGCTTCCGCACAGTGGTCAATTTCATCTTCGGAGGCTCACGAGAACGTATGACAGAATTGGCATTCGGTGACCAGAAGGTGAATCTCACTCACGGAGCGGACAATTCGCATCTAACCCGATGCAAGGACATTGAGGAATGGGCAAAGGATGTTTACCGCTTTGTTGCGGACAAATACGGTGAGGAGAACATCGTCGCTTTCATCTTACACTTGGACGAAACCAATCCGCACGTTCACTGCACCCTCTTGCCAATCAAGGACGGCAAGTTTGCATACAAACAGATATTCGCCGGAAAGGACAAGTACGAGTTTTCTGCCAGGATGAAAGCCCTGCACAGCGAATTTGCCGATGTCAACAAGCGTTGGGGCATGGAGCGCGGAACTTCCGTCTCAGAGACGGGAGCACGCCACCGCACCACCGAAGAATACCGCCGCCAGCTGTCAGAACAGTGCACCACCATTGAGCAGTCCGTCGCCACCCATCAGCGGACACTCGCCTCGCTCCAATCGGACATCCGTCTGGCAGAGCGGAGAGTAAAAGGACTCACCTCAATGGTCAACAACCTCTTGCAGGAGAAGGCTGAGAAGGAGGCGGCACTTGCTGAATTGCATCGGCAGATTCTTGCAGGTCACGACAATCCTGATGCTCTCCGTCAGCAAGTCCAAGAGCTGGAGCAGGAACTGTCCGCTATCCAGTCGAAACTGGACGACAAGCAGGAGAAGCTCTCAGAGGCTGACCGCAAGCTCGATGCCCTGCGTGAGGAGATGACCGCCATGAAGGAGCGCACGGAGGAGTTGCGGCAGGAGGCACACAGATATTCCGATACTATCCGACAAGGTGCGGACACCGTTCTCAGAAATGCCCTTCTCGAAAACATGGTCAGCGAGTTCTCCGAACGTGTGGCACGGCTTTCCAATGAGGGCAAGGACGTGTTTGACGGTTCCCTGCTTCAGGCCTTTGCGGAGAATGGAACGGAGGTGATGTACTGTGCCACGCTTCTATTCCTCGGCTACGTCGATGATGCCACCACCTTTGCCGAAGGTCATGGCGGTGGCGGCAGTTCGTCCGACCTCAAATGGGGACGTGACGATGACGAGGATGAACGCGCTTGGGCACGCCGTTGCATGATGAAAGCTGCACGCATGATGCGCCCCTCTTCCGGCAAAAGGAAGAAACGATAAGCGGCACTGTCACGTATCACCTGTTATAGTATTCACCAGATTAAATTGAACAACATGAGAAAAATACTTATTCTATCCCTTGGCTTCGCCCTTTCATTGGGTGCGCAAGCCAAAGACTATCACCGCACGGCGGACACCACCACCGTTGTATGCAGACTTTCGGCAGACGGTATGCTTCGTCCGCTTAAACCTTCCTACATGAAAGGGGCATTGGTAGCTTCGCCATGGACGGACAACTGGTTTGTCCAAGCGGCAGGAGGAACTACGGTCTTCCTCGGCAAACCGCTCGGATGCAACGACCTATTCGGTCGCATGAAACCGGCATTCTCCGTGTCGATCGGCAAATGGTTCACACCTTCCGTCGGCGGTCGTCTGAACTATGGCGGTATGCAGTTCAACGACTGCAACAACTCCTCGCAGGACTACCAGTACCTGCGTGCTGATTTCATGTGGAATGTCCTCGGCAACCTCTACAAGGACGATGTACACACTCTTGCCAGATGGAGTGTCATTCCATACGTGGGCGTGGGTATGCTGCACAACAAGGTGAATGCCCACAAGCCCTTTGCCATTTCCTACGGCATACAGGGGCAGTATCATCTCTCCCCACGCATTGCTGTTACGGCAGAGATAGGCAACATGACCACCATGCAGGATTTTGACGGCTATGGCAAGGCACACCGCCTTGGCGACCATCTGCTGTCCGCATCCCTCGGCCTCTCTGTCCGCATCGGCAAGACTGGCTGGAAGCGAGTGATAGACGCTCGCCCGTACATCGCACAGAACGAATGGCTTTCGGCATACGCCTCATCCCTTTCTGACAGCAACAGCCGCTATCACGCCCAGCACGATCGAGATTGTCAGACTCTGGAGCAGCTGCGCAAGATTCTTGCCATCGAGGGACTTCTGGACAAGTACGGCCACCTCTTTTCTGACGATGCCGCTTCTTCCGTCACAAATGGCTATCCTCGAAACGACTACAGCGGTCTCAACTCGCTGCGTGCAAGAATGAGAGACAAGTATGGTAATGGTCAAAAGACAAAGGTCATGGAGTCCGCCTCTTGTACAGAAGAATATGGCAATGCTGAAGGTGAGCCGGAAGACGATTACCTATCGCTCATCCACTCAGGAAAGGCTTGCATAGGTGCGCCCATCTATTTCTTCTTTGAACTTGGCACTGACAGGTTGCTCAACAGGTCACAGCTCGTCAATCTCGACGAAGTAGCACGCATCGCCAAGAAATATGGCTTGAAAGTTAAGGTCATCGGCGCTGCCGACAGTGCCACAGGCAGTGAAGCCATCAATGATAACCTCAGCCGTTCCCGTGCCAGATTCATTGCAGAGGAACTGATGAAACGTGGTATGGAAAATGGCACCATCTCTCAGATTTTCGATGGCGGCATTGACGATTACTCGCCCAATGAGGCGAACCGCCATACCAGAATCCTGCTGTATCTATAGCCAGACATACAGCTCCGAACAAGAGCACTAAAACTTTTTTTCATTGATAAATTTTAGAAAGGGAGGGCTTGTCCGTGATGGATAGGCCCTCCCTTAATCATATATGTATTAACGCATATTCTATGCGCATATCTTTTTTTATCCGTGTTTCTCAGTACTTGACCAGTCAAGCAGGAAGTCATATATACTCATTATCTGTATGCCGTTTTCGTCGCTCCACTGCTTGGTATGTTCTCCCACGATCAGCAGTTTGCGGAAAGAGTCATCTACAAGACGCAACGACCGTTTCTCCTGTTCCATCTTTTCTGCATCGGGCATACGCCACGCCGACTGGATGTAGATCCGCTCGCTCCCTTTGTTGCAGACAAAATCCACTTCCAATGTCACCCTCTGCTGCTTTCCTTCCGTATTCCTCACTCGATGATAGACGTTACCCACATCCACGAGCCATCCTCGCATACGCATCTCATTGTAGATGACGTTCTCCATGATATGTGTCGGCTCGCTCTGACGGAACGACAGAATAGCATTCCTCAGACCTACGTCCTGATAATAATACTTGGACAACGAACCTATGTATTTCCGTCCTTTGATGTCGAACCTTTCGGATTTTTCGATAAGGAAAGCATCCTGCATATATTCCAGATAAGCCGACACTGTCTTGTCGGTTATGCTCTGCACATTGCTTACGGACTTGAACGTATTGGCTATATTCAGTGCATTGACAGGTGCTCCTATACTGGATGCTACGGTCTTCGACAATTCTTCAAATTCAGGTCTCAGTTCCTATGTTGTTCCGCTCGTAGATGTCACGTAGATATACCGTGCGATAAAGGCGACGCAGGAAATCAGCCTTCTTCTCATCCCCAACCTGTGTAAGTAGTTGCGGCAAACCTCCGTACAGTCTGTATTCAGCCCAACCGTCTTCTTTCGAACCATCATACACCGTCATGAACTCCTTGAAGGATAGTGGCCACACATGTATCTCGTCACCTCTGCCTCGGAATTCCGTCACCAGGTCAGAGGACAGGAAACGCGAGTTGGAGCCTGTGACATACACATCCGCCCCTTCGGTAACTGACAAGGAAGAGAGCACCTCTACAAAGTCTTCCACCTCCTGCACCTCGTCGATGATGATATAATAAGTCTCATAGTCAATCATCATCTTTTCCACCCAGTCCAACAGGTAGTCCGGGTTCTTGAACTCTCTGTTCTTCCTACTCTCCATGTCGATGACGAGAATATGGTCTTCTCTCACGCCCTCATCCAATAGATGCTGATGAAAGAGTTTCTTCAGAAGGAACGACTTGCCTGAACGTCGCAATCCTGTGATTATCTTTATGAGCCCGTTGTTCTTTGAACGGCTCAACTGTTCTATGTATCTATATCTGTTTACTATCATATTTTACGAAAAACTGTCACTTGTGACACTTTTTCGGAGGCAAAGTTATATATTTTATCCTAAATCAAAGAAAGAAATAAAGAAAAATGCACTAAAAATCAATGATTTTCCTGTTTTGTAGTGTCTATTCCACTTGCCGATGCCCATTTTTCTTTGCAAAGTTACTGCCCGGGCGAATGGTCAAGTACCGCCATGCTAACAGGCAGAGGACTGAACGACAGCTTTCCGCAAATCAAAGATTTGGGTATTTCATTAACTCCTCCGTCTGTTTTCTTGCCTTATCGCCCTCATTCCGCAGTCTTTTGATGCACGAAAAATCAGTTCCCGACAAGAGGAGCCGAAAGGCTTCAAAAGGAGGGAAGAAAAACAAGTTGAACAAATAATTTCTTTGCGTATGGAATTACACAGATTATCAGAAAACGAGCAGGCATTTGTCGAGTGCTTCTCACGGTTCGTAAACGGTCAGATGGGGTCAGCCGCCAAGGTAGGCAATGCCCTTGCAGATGACCATCGCTATCTTATCAACGAAAAGGGCAAGGTGGTGTTTGCCTTCTTGGAACGCCTTGCCAACGACTATCAAAAAGGTCGTTATGACCAGCGTGACGAGTGGGTGTGCCGATTGGCAGCAGAGGCCATCGAACACCTTGTAGAGAACAGAATGTATTACAGAACACTTAACAACGATTGACTATGGCAAGCAGATTGATTACACCCGTATTGGAGGAGATACTGAAATCCTATCCTCTGTATTCACAGGACGGCAAAGGCAAGGATGCCGTTTGTGTGGCAATATTCTTCATCGGACACGTCCGTTGGTTCGTACTTGAAGGACAGCCGGAAGGTAACGACACCACGTTGTTCACCATCGTATGCGGTCTGCATGAAACGGAGTATGGCTATACCTCCGTCAATGAAATGGAGAGCGTAAAGGTGGATGGCTCCAAATATGGAGTGGACGAGATATTTCAAGTGGAGCAGTTGGACGGCTTCAAGCCGGTGAAACTGAAGAGCATTCCAGACGAGGATTTACAAGCATTCCTTCATAATATGGAATGACCCCAAATTAAATCAGCCGCAGGGACATTACTCCTTGCGGCTGACTATTGTTAGTACCTACTATGAGTAGTAAAGCCTACGATTAGTATATACTACGATACTACTCTCATCTTCGGAAAGCGGACTTGGCAACGTGCTCCTCTTGTACCTCTTCCTTCTGGTACTCCTCCATGTCAAGCAGTTGCTCATACGCAGAGCTGATGTTTGCGTCCATAGAATGGTTGTGGCTGAAAGGGAAGGTATGCTTCACAGAGAGTCCTGCATTGGTCACAGTCCCCACATCCAGGCTATCCTTATCCTTGTTATATTGCAGGTTCAGCAAACCACCATTCGGCATTTGGAATATCGGCATTTTTCGCTGCGCCAATTCCGAAAACTCTTCGGCGGTCATCTCCCTCGCCACAGCCTTCACGTCCTCACTGGCACGTCCTATGCCATAGCGAGTGATATGGTCACGCACTTCTTGCTCCGTATGCTTCAGGAACACCTCATACGTACCGCCGACACTCCCGTTATAGACCACTGCAAAGTCCTTGTCCTCTATTAGCAGGTCATCGCCTCTGTTCTGGCACGGCTTCCTGTAGGTCTGCTCCTCGTCCATGCCGTTCCCGTCATAGTATTCCTTGGCAAGCGTCAGCAGTCCTTGATAGTCACCTTTCTCCTTTAGCTTATCCAGTTCCGATGTGTCATCCGTTGATTGGAGATAGGCGATGGAGGCATAATAGACGTTTTCTTTCGATTGTGAAGGCTCTGTCAGGCTTTTGTACTGGGCAAAAGCCTCCTGATAATTGGTGTCAAGGTCTTTGCCGTGGTCGTAAGGAACAGAGAGTTTCACTTCCAGACCGTTACTCGTCGGCACAGCAATCTTTACAGAGTCCTCCTTCTCATGATGCTGGATATATACAGCAGAACCATTATATGCCAAGACTGCATGGTCGCCGTCATCTATGGATAGATAACTTTTCCCTTGCCCGTTTTCCTGCTCAGCCTTTTTCTCCTGGTCTATCTCCATAGCAATCTTGTCGATATGCTGCGTGAGCATTGAGGTAGCTTTTTTCACATCGAGTAGCGTGGTCTTGATGAACTGCGGCGACTCCTTCAGCGAATCCAGCCAAGACTTCAAATAGGCAGCCGAATCTCCTTTCAGATGCTTTGTCATGCCATACCGCTGAGCGGTCAGCGCAGCCGTCAGTTCTGCCACCAGTTCCTCGCGTGCATACTCTGCCGAGCCGAAGGTAGCGGGCTTGATGCGGTCTAACTGTCCCTCCGCACCCGTGGAGTGTCCCATCTCGTGGAAAAGGTTCGAGTAGAAAGACTCCCCATCCTTGAACTGCCTTTTCTCAGGCATCACAATCTCATTCTTGCTGATGGAGAAATAGGCGGAATCACCGAACATCGGTTTGATGGGACATATCCAACGGTTGTCCGCTATCATCCTATCCACGGGTTCAAAGGCAAACTGCTCGTCCTTCTCTACCTTGGGCATCGAGTATTCCTGTTCCAGTTTCTCCCAAAACTCTGGTCTGACCTCCTTCAGGTTGGTCTGCGCCACATTGAAGACATGGTAAGTCTGAAGCTTTGGATATACATTGTACTTTTCGCGCTCTTCCTGAGAGAGCAGTTTGTAGTCCTCCCACTTGATGTGTTCCTTTGTTTCCTTATTGACCACCGTAAACGTGGTGAGCATCACGGGGAAAGAATGCTCACCTTTCAGTACTGACACACGGGGCTTCTGTTCCTCGTCTTTCTTGCCAGTTTTGTTAAACTGCTGTATGCGGTCGAAGGTACAGAAGCGAGGAATCTTGTAACCCTCCTTCTCGCAATGCAGGAGCAACATCATAGCGTTCATGCCATTATATTCTCGTCCGTTCAGGTTTTTCGGCCATTGCAACGCACCTTCAGTAAACCAGGGCTTTTTCCATCCGTCTTTGCCCGACAGCGACTGAATACGCTCAATCATCATATCGGC
Organism: Bacteroides sp. BFG-637; assembly: GCF_024793605.1. Taxonomy (NCBI): domain Bacteria; kingdom Pseudomonadati; phylum Bacteroidota; class Bacteroidia; order Bacteroidales; family Bacteroidaceae; genus Bacteroides; species Bacteroides sp. BFG-637. The sequence goes on from NZ_JANUPD010000002.1 coordinate 6,326,812, forward strand.
AAACAGGTCGAGTGCCTTGTCTTCGGCACTCGGACCTTCCTTAGCATAAGGCTTTCCCATAGTCAATTAACCATTATAGGGCTGCGGAACATATTCGCTCATTTCAGACACTCGGCAGGAGAAGTCCAGTTTGTCATTGAAGACACTGACAGACAATGCCCCTTTGATGTTCGCTTTCACGCCTGGTTGCAGCCATGCCTCGCATTTGCCATCGAATAGGAAGAAACTTACCCAGATGTATTCAAATCCGTCCTGTACTTTCTCTGCGCTGAAAGCGGAGAACTGGCAGTACGGCACACCATTCTTGTCCGTCTTGTCCTCAATGCTCTTGCCCACCTTGCCGCGGAACTCCATCACGCCCTTGATGCAGTCCTCTGCCTCGTCAGGCTGGTGGCTGATGCTGCTTGCCGACAGGTTGAAATAAAGGACATCGCCCCATTTTCTTGGTACCAATACACCGGCTACCTCAATGCGTTCGCCGATGTTGCAGCTGCCCACCTCCGTCAGTGTCCCATCTTTGATGACCGACACCTCGATGGTCTTGTTAATCCCGCTCTTCGCTGGAATGACTACGTTCATGGCAAAGCTCACGAATGCCTTGCCCTCCTTGTTCGTGCGGCAGGTCGCAGCCTTGCTGACCGTTCCGCACACTGTTACATTACATTTGATCATTGCTCGATACTATTTGAATTATACATATCCATCGTCCAAGTGAAATGTCTTAGCAATGACAATAATCTCTTTTCAATCATCATATACTAGCGCACGTATCAGTTCATAGACTATCCACGCTGCTATGATAAGTTGGAAGCCGAGATAGATGATGGCCACGGTCTGACCGAAAAGCCATTGGGTAAGCATGGAAGTGTCCTGCCACAGCTACCATACCCACCAGCAATGTACACAGATGACTTGCTATCCTTTTCATTTCCTTTGCAGATTTTGTTGTTGACTCTCAGCCTCCATCCCTTGCTCGAAGTTCTGCGAAGCCTGCTGTGTCGCCACGATGCCTGTCACCATTCCCGCAATCTTCGTCCGTTTGCTTTCTTCCGACAGATTGGCATTGCCCAAAATGAGCGACAGGCGGTTCATCTCCGAGGAGGTCAGTTCACGGTCAATCTTCACCGTACCGCTCTCTGCATGAAGCACAGTCTTGCCGTTCTCACCCACAGTAATGGTGCATTGCCTCATGCCTGGAACAAGCGAGGTCAAATCTACGAGCCGGTTGGCTGCCATGGCAGAGATAAGTCCTTTTTGTCGTTCCTCATCATTGCTGTCAATCTGCGCTGCCAACATCATCAGCGACATGAAGGTGGTCATCGCCATGTCGAGTATAGGGTCATTCGTTCCCGAAATGCCCACGCCGCTGTCCTCCGAGGAAAGGATTTTCTTCATCCAGTCCTCCGACGAAACCTTCTGCTCCTGTGGCGCATTGCTCTTGTATTTTGCCAACAGGTCATTGCCGTTATGCAGGGCCTGTAGCTTGATGTTGCCTTTCTGTCCGATTTCTGCCAGATAAGCGGCTGGATCCATATCCCTTTTTGAGCCGTCAGCCGATACACTCTTCACTCCGAAATGCAGATGCTCGCCAGTGGTTCTGGTGCCGGTATTTCCCGACACCCCCAACTTCTGACTGGCATTAACCACGTCACCTACCTTTACTGCTATGTCAGACAGATGCAGGTAGGAGCATTGCACCTTGCTGCCATCCTCACGGCTGTATTCCACGGTGACGGATTTCCCTCCTGCCGTGTTCGCATTATGGTTCACCGCCACCACCTTGCCGCCGTTCTCCGTGGCCAACACCGCCTCATGGTTCGTCTTGATGTCAATGCCCTTGTGCATCTGCTGCTTGGTGGCATCCATCGGATCCTGGCGATTGCCGAAAGGCGAGGTGATGAAGAGAAACTCCTCTCGCTCCACAGGAAAGGAATACCCGGCAGACTGCGGTACATGGGCAGCAGGCATTTCTCTACGAGGATTATTCTCCACCCCGAACGACCGACCTTCTGCCCGCATCTCAGCCATCACCTCACTGTCATACTTGTCCAGTCCGTTGGCTTCAATGATGCGCTGCAGACTTGCAGCATAACCGCCGCCCGTGGCATAGCCGGCACGCTCAATGCCCTTCGTCCATCCCTTGTAGTCGTCAGGCGACAGCGTGAAGCACTGCGCATAACGCTTGTTCTGCTTCAGGAACTGCGAGTGATGCTCATAACTGTCACCCACGCTTTTGTACTTACAGAATTTCTCGTTGGGCCTATCATCCGTATAGACTCCATACTCTCCGCCATTCTTCAACCACGATGCCGTAGCCTTGATGCCAAAGTGGTTGTTGCATTCGCGCGACAGTTGGCTCTGTCCGTTGCTGCTCTCCAGTATGGCTTGCGCCAAGATGACGGAGGCAGGAATCCCATACATCCGCATCTGTTCTTTGGCTTCCTCCGCATATTGTGCGGCATACGCTGCGTTCTTTCCCATAAGCCTATCTCCTTAGACTGGTGTGTTGTTCTGTTTCTTGACTTTCCTGTGCCATCTGCTTTCCTGTCTCTTTTCCAGGTGACACCATCTCCGTAATTCCACGCTTCGATGATGTTGTCTGCTTCGGCATTTCCAACTGGTCACAGATGGCCACCCGTTCACCAGCACGAATGAGCTTCGGCAGATAGGTGTCGAGGGCATGATATGGGAATCCTGCCATTGCCAACGGCTTGCCTTCATCATCCTTGCGCCCATTGCTCTTTGTCAGCGTAATACCCAATATTTTGGATGCCTTCACCGCATCATCCTTGTAGGTCTCATAGAAGTCACCGCAGCGAAACAAAAGAATGGCATCAGGATGCTTCTTCTTCAAGTCAAGATATTGTTGGACAAGGGGAGAGACAGCAGCCTTGACAGCCTTTTCATCCTTCTTTTTCTTCTTTCTTTTCCTCTTGTTTCTTCTCTTCCCTTTGTTCAGAGCTTTTATCTTCCTTAAGTACCACTTCCTTCTGTTCATCATGCTTATCGACAATTGCCGTCTCCGCTTGCTTCACCTCCGTCGCTTCTTCCTGCTTCTCTTGTGTACTTTGCTCGACATTGTTGTCTTTCTGCAATACATCAGCAAACAGCGAGGCGGCAAGGTTCTGCTTGTAGGAATCCCTGTCAGGAGCCACCCACAATCGTTGCCATTGTGACGGACTGACACTTCTCGGCTGCAACTTCTTGCCGTCAATAGTGGCTGCACACAGGCATTCGCCCGATTTGGCACGGAATACTGCCACACGCTGGATGCGGTTCAAATCAACCTCCTGCTCATTACCTCCGAAGATGTCCACCTTCAGGTCGGGTTTCGCCTCTGCCATAGCATAATACTTCTGTGCCAGTTCCTCACGCACACGCTCGATGTTGTCCATCGACTGCTTCAAGGTGGTGAAGAAATGATTGAGGTCTCCTTTGTCGGGATAGACGGCAAAGCCCTCCTTACCTTCGGGCTTGATGTACAATGCCCACCGCTCCTTGTCATCCTTTACCAACTGCACATTGTCGAAACCGATGTCACGGCTGTGGGTTACGGCCTCAGAAGCATCCAACGAGGATAGGTCTTCGATAGACCAGTTGCGCAGTCTTGATACCGTGATTTTCTTGTCGGCGAAATAACTGTCGTCGGGACGGAAGCCCAAGGCTCCGTCGGGATTGTAGAAACGCACGTTGTCATAACCCTCTTTCTGCAAGGCATTGGTGAAGCGTTGCTTGTTCATGCCCTTGATCTCGTTGTTCACCTCCAACGATGCACCCTGTGGCAGCACCACATCGGCGGTCTTGCTGGCATCATCACGCACGATGACCACAGTACGCTGCTCCTCGTTGGGATGCTGCTTGATTTCGTCTGCTACGAAGTAGTGGTTGGGCAACTGCACCTGTATCTGCGCCGTCTCTCGCTGATGCTGGTCGGTGGCATACTCCACCTTTTCACCCAGTTCGGCTTTCTTCAACACCTTCAGCGCACCGTTCACCTCACTCTCGATGGCATCAATCAGACAAGGGTCTTCCTTCAGTTCCCTCGTCCAATAGTCCACCATGCTAAGGCTGTCCTTTGACAGACGGGCAGGCAGTCCCAGTTCGAGCATCTTCACGCCCGAAGCTATCTCAGTGATGAGTCGTTCCTTCTTCACGGCATCCTCCGACGGGGCTTTGCCGTTCTTCATGACCATGCCCTCACGTGCCAACCGCTGCTGATGACCGGTGGCAGACACCAACTGACGCATCATCTCCTGTACATAGTCATTGTAGTGCTCGAAGTCACGCTGCCGTGGCAGGTAGATGACATCCTTCTCGGTGTCGTAGTGCGCCACACCCGTGCCGTCCTGACGTACATTCACGAGGTTGTCCTTCATCTTCTGAAGGAATCCGTTGACGCACCCATGCAGCTGCTTGTCCTCCTTGTCGCCATAACCTCTATCCTCCACCGTGCCATCCTTCTTCAATGCCGTAGTGTAGGCTGTTTCGTTAGCCATAGGCAGTAGCGTCTGGTCGATATTGAACAGCACACGGATCTCACGGTTTTTCACTCCCTTGTACTGCTGTTTGTCCTGTTCCGACAGTTCTGCGTATGCCTCCTTGGTGATGACATCGTCGGGATTGTTGCGGTTGACGTACTTATTCCAATTGTAATACAGGAACGGCACACCTTTCTCATGCTCCCTCACGCTCTCACCCCGTGCCTTCGCTTCGGAGAACTGCGTAAACAGATTGCTCTTGCAACCCTTGGCATCGGAGTCAAGGGCAAGGACAAGGGCATTGAACGGACTGACCGAAAAGCCCTTGGGATAGAGCTTCGGATAGAGTTTGCCGCTTGCATTCAACCAATGTCCCTTGGCATCCACCGCACTCGTCAGTGCCTCAGTGAGCAGCGACACCTGCTTCTCCGCCGTCCGCTTCTCAAATTCTGATTTCTCTTTCATGCTTTTATCTTTTTGTTTATCTCAATCACATTCTATAATTGGCTTACCAAGCCACCGTTCCCGACAATTTTGTTGTCGGGCTTCACTGTATTCCCCTCGGTCGCACCACGCTCTCCCGTGCCTGCTCTTCGTACTGCATTGCTGCCATCTGTCGCATCTGGTCGTTCTTGGCAAGTATGGCGTTAGCCAATGTATTCAGCGGCAATGCCCCCGACTGATGCGCCCCAATCACACTGTCAGGCAGTTGAATGGTACAAGGCACATGGTCAATGTTGGCAACGAGACACCGCCCTTGCAGCATCGGGTTGCTGATACGAGGATTGAGTGGTTCATCAGGATATTGGCGGTACTGAATGCGAGATGCAGCAGGACTAACTGTAGGTGCAATGCCTTCCTGCTGTTTCCTGCCCAGCACCTCATGTCCCGCTTTGTTGAGCAGATTGGCACCTCCCATACCCATCAACAGCATCTTCAGTATAGGATTCTTCACGAACATTCCAGCCACGATAGAGGCCAAAGGAAGGAGGCTATTGTCCATATTCAGCGATTTTGTCTTGCCAGTGAACAGTCCCACCAGTACATCGGGCAGCATCGCCAACACATAACCAAGGTTCTTGCCGATGTCTGAAAAGCCGTTCAGTCCAAAACTCTGCAACAGCCCGTCCCATCCATTTTCGTTTGTTTGTAAGGCTGTTTCCTCCTGCTGGACTACAGATGGTGTTGCCTCTTCAGTCGATGAATCAGGAGTTTCTTTCGGTTCTGCCTTCTTCTCCTTCTCAGCCTCTGCATCCAGTCTCGCCTTAACCTCCAGATACTCGTCTTCCTGTCCAGGCGCAACTATCAAGGGCACATCCTTGTACTTGCCTGTACGTTTGGTTGCTTCGTTTCTCTGAGGGTCAAGGAACGTACCTTTGTTCCAAGGAAAAGAGGTCTGCTCGGTTTGTTTCGTCCAATCCATAAAAGTGATATTGCTCGTGGGAATCTTGTTCTTGAAATGGCTGTTGGTAGCCTTGATATAGCTGTTCTCGTGGTTCTTGATGACTTTTGCCTGTTTGCGGAATGAGGCGAAGACGTTGGTGCCCGTACCGAAAACTCCCTTGCTGATACACTCCTCGACACAGACCTCTTGGCTGCTACCTTTCTTGCTTAGGTGCTCCATGCCGACATTCATCACCATATCGATACCGACAAACTTGGCGAAGGTTGCCCATGAGCCAATCCCTCCCATGGCCACGACATCGGCACCCGCTCCGGCTGCCCATCCCGCTGCCTTCTCTGTTCGAGAGGGCTTATAGGCTGCCTCTCCTTTGGCTTCTATCTCTGCGGCAAGGGGTGACTTGTTCAGTTCGTAGGGCAGACCGAACAGACTGCTTTGTGCCGCCTTGCGGATGATATAGTCGGCAGAAGATGTTGGCATACGGTCTTTCACCATTTTTTCTATCATCAGCTGCTCCATGCGGTGATCGATATAGGCGTATGCCAAATCACAACCGAGTTGTTTAGAGAGTGCATCGTACCGCTCTCGTCCTATCTCCGTCACCACCGCCTTGCGCCATTCCTCAGCCATCACGGCAAGGTCACGCTGCATATCCTTGTTGCCGACAATAGCCTCCTTGCACATCGCCAGATAGTCTTCGGTGGTCTTGCTGTTCCACTTGCCTGTAATCTTCAGCGTGGCGTATGGGTCATCACCAGGCATATTGGCAGTGGCCAATGAGCGTAGGATGCCAGCCGTACTGTTGGAGTAGGCTCGCATCTCGTCTGCCTGTCTGTTGGACAAGTCCCGTTGCACCCTGCCCATCACGGGGGGCAAGGTGACACCCGAAGTAGTCGCCCATCAGACGCTCTATCTCTGCGAATCGCTGACTGTTCTTAACTGCCATATACCTTGTTTATATATTATACTGCTGTAATATCTGTTCCTTTGTCTGCTCGATGGCATTGTGATATATCTCCATCTGCTTAGGATAGTGTTCCTCCAACCATGCGTCCTTGTCCACTTGGCAGTGGATGAACTGCACGGCCATACGTTCCTCAATCTCCACGGAGGGTTCCCCCTCTTCCTTACCATTGAACCATGCCTTTGTCCACCATCTCACGCCAGCCCGGTCGGGATAGACGCTCACTATCCTCGGAATGTCGAAGCTCTGGATATCCACGTCCAAGTCGGCAAGAGGGTCGATGATGCCGTCATGCGTCAGGGCTTGCTCTTGGAGTTTTTTTTAACACCTCGTCCATCGTGGAGAGATATACCTGATGTCGCATGGCAAGATAGTTGAGAAAGTCGGCAATGAGCAGGTTCTGCACCTTAGTCGCCAAAGGCATACAGCGGTTGCCGATGCCCAAGGGATTAGCCATGCTCGGCATGGTCTCGTAGAAATAATGCTTGCTCGCTCCCAACGAGAAGATGTTTCTCAACGACTGCTCCGTATGTTCGGGCAGAGAGTATGCTCCTTGTTGAAGGTCCTCGAAGTAGGAGGGAAGGAAGCGGAGCATCAATGCCTCTATCTCCTGACGGTCGGTGTCGTAGGGTGAAGGGATGTTCATGTCCAGTTCATTGATGCCCATTTGGGAATTGTGCTCCAATGCCTTGATATTGCCGTAGAGCATGGTGAGGAACTCCAACGGATTGATTTCCTCTCCGTCAAACCTCACCTCCATGTGCAGCAGGTCGCCACTGATGGCGATGGTCTGACCGGCCTTGACGCTTTGGGAGAAGTTGGCGAAGACATTGGAGAGATGCCTGTAAGTCACTTCGTATTTGCCGTAGCGGATGGTCTGGTAGATGCCATGCTCCGCGTCCGACCCAATGGCAGAGACGGTTCCCGTTGCCACCGCCGACAGCAGGTAATGGTTCACTGAGAAGTCTATGCCGTGATGGAAGAATGTTTCTCCCGTCACGGGATTTTTCTGCTCTCCGTAACCCAAGGACATCTGCACGTCCTGCTTTATAGGCTCCTCAAACGGCATACAGTAGCCGCTCGATGAGCGCAGTATCATTTCTTCTGTATATCTCATATCACTGTATATTGGTTATCGTTTCATCCCTCTGCTTTGGGTCTCTGCTTCTTTCATGTTCTGCCCATGTGAAGACGTACCGCCTCTGTTAGGCAGAGTTTGCGCCACCTTAGAATTGTTCCCGATGATCATCGCTCCAAGCAGGGCACCCGCAATCTTGCTCATCCAACCAAAGCGTCCGAATACCATGGAAGGCGGCAGCCACCAGTCCGACGATGCTCATACCCGACACGTTGCCCTTGCCGATATTGCCAAAGAGATTGCCTATCATGTCGCATCCTACGCCTCCGAACATATTCCTAAAGAAATCACTGATGCCGCTGAACTGGGTGTCCATCTTTCCGGCTACAGTGTTCACCGCATCAACGGCTTCACCAGCCTTGCCCGTCAGACGTTGCACATCGTTGGCGGTTTGTGCCACCGCTTCCGTGGCATTCTCGCCGATGACAGCATCACCTACGATGCGTGCCACGCTCTTGTCTGTGGTCAGCTTCTCCCATGTCACATAGCCTGCGGCACTACCCACTGCGGCCGTCTGCATAGCCTTGCCGGCTCCCATAAGGGTGCGTTGCGGGTGGAGTGCCGCACTGCCTAAGGTCTTTCCAGTTACTCCGATGACATGGCCAGTACCTCGTGCCGCCTTGCCACCATATTTCAATAATGAACTCCAAAATCCCATATCTTATCGTTTTTTAATCACGGTTTGACTTCGTCTTCTTCTGTCACGACTCGGCATAGCTCGAACAAGTTCGGCTCTGCTCTCGCTGCTCCATCAGTTTACGTTCTTGCCCACCTGCTTCCACCGCCTCTTGGCAGCCGCTGCTATCTCGGCTTTGTTCGCTTTGGTGGGTCTTGCCCCTTCGTCTATCTCCATCCAAACATCGCCCATGGTGGTGTATTTCACCGCCCTCGTCAGTCGCTTCAACTGCTTGTTCATCTTCTTCAGTTTGGGTCGGATGCCGAAGACTATCTCCACACGCTCCTTCTCGGTCATCTTGTTGCCCGACAGGCATACCGTGCGTATGTCATTAACTATCTCGATGCTGTTCATAATCAGCTCGCGGTATATCTTGTTGCGCTTGGCTGACAGGGCTACGGCAAGTCCGTTGGCAGGATGGGCATCCAACTGCGCCACCAATCCACCCATATTGTCCACCAACTGACCTATCTCGTGATAGAAACCATATATCTGTGCGGCATAGCTGACGATGGAACGGAAGGAGTCCAGATAGTTGTTGAACTCCCGCTGCAGGTCGGTAGTGGCTTCCACTTCCTCCTTGGTCCAGATATGGCCGGTGGATTGTAGCAGCATCACTTTCTCCTGATTCTTCAGTTCTTTCTCCGCCTTGTTGGTGTACATCAGAATCATCCCCGCAAGAGTCGGGTCGTTCTGCGCCCGCACTCCTGCAAAAGATGATATAAACATAAAAATGGCAATTGATATGAAATACTTCATGACTGATTCCTTTATCGTTAATCACTGATGGTCATACGTCCTGCTCTGCGCCATCTGCTAAGGGCTTGGGTGGCTATCTCTCCATTGCTTCGGTCTATCATCCCTGCCGTCACGCCGTTCCACACATCGGTCATGGTGTAATATCGTATAGACAGATAAAGACGATGCAGCTTCTTGCTGAAGGCACTCAGCTTGTCGTTCAGTGCCCACAGCGTCTTGCTCCTTTCCGCACCAGTCAGCATGTTCTCTTTGCCTCCTTTGGCGACTGCATCTTTCAGCAGTGTGAAGACGGACACCAATTCCGTGGCGGTCTCCATATACAGGTTGTTCATCGAGAGGGTGGCAACGATGCCTTGCGGATTATTGTTGATGGCCTTGCGCATCTTACACAAGGTGATGAATATCTTCACTCCATCGTCGTACAGATAGGTACAGGCTTTGAGGGAAGAGGCATAACCACTGGCGGTTTTCAGATAACTGTTGTACTTCTTCTCCCATTCGTGTATCTTGGTGAACTCTGCGGCGATGGTATTCTGCAACAGGGCAGTCTTGGTCTGACCTTTGATTTCCTTCTCTATCTCACCGTTGATGGCTTCGTTGCCCTCTGCTAATGCCATCCATTCCAAAGGGTTGGCAGTCACAATCTGTGCATGGGCTGACGGCACGCTCAGTACCAATGCCACGACAATGAACCAAATCTTATCTATTCGTAATCTCATATACGCCCTTTCTTCGTTTGTTCGTTTCTACTCTTGTTCGTATCACACTCACCACGTCATAGCTGTTGCTGATGCCGGTCATTTCCAGTTTCGGTGTCGTTCTATCCATCGACAACACGGTCACGCTTTTCAGTCCGCATAACTGTTGTATCAATGTCTGATGCTCGGCAAAGTCCACCACTCGGTACAACTCCATGTAGTTCACGCTCCGCTGAAACACTCCGTGCTCACAGATGAGTTGCTCGCTCCCGATATGGTAGCGGATACTCCTCAGATAGATGAATCGGTAGAGTAAACAGAGGGAGAACAGGAGGCTGAAGACAAGCAACAGGGTACTATATGCACAACCGGGCAATCCTCCGATTAGGAGCATTGCCACGCACAACAGCAACAGAGGCAGTTCGTTGATGAAAAACTGTCCGATGCTGGGGCACAAGGTGATGATGCTATTATCTTCTTGTCTCATACGCTTCTATGATATGTGTTCTTTTCTTCTTTTTCCCTTTGTTTCTCTGCCTTGCCGGCTGCGATAAACTCGGCATAGTCGAAGGTATCTGGTTCGCCCTTGGCAATCAGTTCTGCTGATTTCTTGTTGAGCAGCGCATCGTTCCAGTCCTTGTAGCAACCCAATGGATGATAGGCTTGCACATGCTCGTGACGGAAGCCCATCTCTGCTGCCACCTTCCTGAAGTTTGCAACAAACTGCCGCCCTGCATCGTCCTTGTCAAAACCCAAATAGTGCCGTGCGTTGGGAGTAACGGACAGAAGTCCTCGCATCTGTCCCTCGGTGGGTGTGCCGCCCGTAGATACATACACCATCTTTACAGGATTTATCTGATACTCTGCCATGGCATCGTAGGCACTCTCAAACCATACAATTTCGCTTGCTTTATCCAACGGCTCGCCCGTGAGGTTGGCAATCCACAGTCCTTCACTGCTGTTGCTTCCTTCTGCCTTGCCCTTGTAACCGCCGCTACCGTCCATCTTCGGTCGTCCTCGTTCCTCAAAGCCCACAGTCTTGTCGGGTGTCTTGGGCAGTACAAGCGGAAAGGCAAGGTTGGCAAAGGTAAGTCCATCCGTCCGATGCTTAGTAGCCAGACAGAAATGCCGATGAAAAGCATACTGCGTATAGAGGTCGATGCCTCGGAACTTAAAATAGGGATAAAACCTTTTCTGCGTTTCCCTGTCCTGCGGATTGAACTTGTGGATGTCGTAGTCATTCAGGTTGAATGGCTTTCCGTCCTTTCTTGGTTCTGTAATCTTCGATGGTCTGTCCTCTATGGGTTGGTTGAGCAGTCGGTTGCAGACGAGGTTGACGAGTCGGTCAGGAGACATTCCCACCTTGTTCTCTGAAAACATTTCTGGATGCTCCTTGATGAACGAAATGACATTATACACCTTCTGCTGCGGTGGTTGGAAGCAACATTTCCCATTCTGCGTGACAATGAACTTATCACCACGCACCCGTCTGCCCTCACTGTCAGTACGCACATACGACGGATAACGCAAGCCATCTCTCTTGTTCAGATGATACCCTGCGTCCACCAGTACTTCCTGTATGCTCAACCTGTCCAGAAAGTCATCGTATGTCAGTTCACTACTCATTATAAATTATAAATTGTAAATTATACATTGTTAATATCCTCTCCTTATCTCCGTGGCAACATGATTTGCTTCTGCCTCAAAGTACCTTGCCGCAATCTCCTGTGGCGAATCCACTCCCGGTTTGAAGTAAGGACGTGGACCGCCATGATGCTCTGCATAGAACTCCGGGGCTGGATGGTGATGATGGTGGCTTATGTCATGCGCCACCTCTGCTGTAACGACTGCTCCTGCCGTCAGAGCCGCCAATATCTTCGTGCCCAGTCCGGCGTTGGTTTCGGGGCGTGTCTTCATATCCACTTCACTGAAAACCTTGGAGAAGAGTTTCATGCGATGGTAGTCATCCACCGCCAAGAACTTGTCGTAGTCCTTCTGCTTGATTTCGTGCGTGATGGCTTCTCCATTGATAATGGCGGTCATGCGATACTTATCTTCGCCTTTCTTATCTCCCTCCATCGGAGGCACTTTCTCCACCATGATGTCACCGACTTTCACTTCACGCCCATGCGCTCCCTCACGATACCAACCCTTGTTCTCATTAATCAAGGCAAGGTCTTCACCTCTCACCATGGCATCGCCTTGCAACACGTCACGTCTGACAGTCTCGTCCTCTTCCAACGGAAGCAACCGTTCCTCGTCTTGTTGCTGACGCTGCTGCAACTCCTGTTCAAGTTCGGGATGCAGATGCAGGTCGATGCGCTCCTTGCTATTCAGTGTGTCCATCAGGATTTTGTCAGCAAAGTCGTCCTTGATGATGCCATTCAGCAGTTCCAAGCGTTGAACGACGGGCACTTCCTTGATGGAGTTGGAGGTGAGTTTCTTCAGTTCCTCATCTGTCAGGTCATACACCATGTCGGCATTGACGCTGTTCGACTGAATGGTCAGCGTCTTCGCATTCTCATCAATGATGATGCCATGCGATGCCAGACACTCCTGCCACTTCTCATTGGTGAAATAGACAGGCGAGGTAATCAGTTCCTTATAAGGCTTGGCTGGCTCCGTGCTTCTCGTGCGGCTGATGGAAGGCATTATGATTCCCTCCAAATCTTTCAGCACATCCTGTTGCTGAGGGCTATAACTCTGTTGCTGTCCCTTATAATAGAACCCATAACCGCCGCTCTGCAATTCGCCAGGCTTCATTCTGCCGTCCCAACGTTCAGGCACAATCGGGGCTTCGGGGAAGAACAATCGTCCTCCAACTCTGCGAAGATGGAATCCCTCCTGACTGCGTGGTGTCCAACCTAAAAAGGGTGGTGGCATATCGATGCGCCCCATCCGTCCATACTCGCCGATACCAACACGATAGCCGTGCAGCCCCATAGCTACACGACCGTTGGCATTGCGTGCATGAACGAAGTTCTTGGGCATATAGAAGTCGTTGCCCACAATGCCCGTAAAGGTATTGTAGGCTAACTTGTTGGCATGATTCGTACCCCAGTCGGTCAGAGCCAACATCTGCTTCTCGGTGATGTTATAGGTAAGCAGCGGACTGTCATGCCCTTGCACCACAAGCTGATAGCCGCTGCCATTACTCACCACATGAGCCTGCATACCATTGCGCATGAGCAAGTCACGCATCTCTGGTTGCAGGTCCATCTGTTGGGGATTCGTATTCTTTCTTATCGCCATACTTATTCTTCACTCTTCATTCTTCACTCTTCATTTATCATGCTTCACCGTTCTCTATTGCCTTCTCCAGTTCCTCATCTTTGTGATGGACAAACTGCTCCGCACTCTCTTCACAAATGCAGAGTCCGTTGTTCAGACAATAGCTCTCATATTCTTCCTGCCATTCAGCAGAATGATGGTTGACATACTCCAACCAACCGTACTCGCCGCTCTGTATCTTCTCGACGAGCACATCCTCTGGATAATATTTATTTGATGCCATATACTTATTATATTATGTGTAGATTATTTGTGCATGGAAAAAGAGGCGCGGTTGCGCTCTCCATTCTTCTTCTGCTCATTCCAAAGTTCTTCCGTGTATTCCTCTTCAGGCACATAGTCAAGATTACCGTCATCGCCCATTACCCAACAGCCATAGCACCCGAAGGTGTATTTGTCCCACTCTCGCTTGGTGTTCTCCTTCCACTTCTGACTGTCGCCTTGATTAATCCTTATGCCGGTCTTATCGTTCAGGTCAATACCCACCGTCACCTGTTCGTCCTCCATGATGAGCGTGAGCGGCTCACCCTTCTGCATCACGGTCAGTTCTGCCGAACTCAGTTTCAGTTCATCCTTCAGCACCTCCAAGTTGCGCCCGATGACAGGCGTAGGTACCGACATCACCTGATTGGTCTCCGTGTCAATCTGCACGAAAGCCTTGCTGCTCCTGCCATCAGCATCCTTAACATCGGCAAGGATAGCCTTTCCAGCCAGCAAGTCCTCCTGCTGTTCCTGAGTAAAAGCCTCCAATGGTGATTTCTCCAACTGCGGATAGAAGACCACATCCACCTTGCCGTCCTCCATACGGACCAACGCAAATCGGGTGCGGCTCTTCAATGTCTCGCCCTCATCATTATTCACCTGAATGGGCAGCAACGGTGAACGTCGTCCCTGACCAATATCTTCCAACGCCCACATGGGCAGGTCTTCAATCTTCTCTTGTGTGAGACCAAAACGAGCCAGTGTCTGATAAGGCACCTCGCTCTCTTCAAATCGTACTTGCTTCCATACTTTAACTTTGAATTTGAAATTAAACTCATGCAAAGTTATATACCTATTCAGAGACAAGCAGAATTGCATAAGATAATGCGTGTTATTTTTGACGATTATTATTATTTGAGTTTGATTTCTGCTCAAAAATCAAACTCGATTGCTATATTATGTTACAATCTTCTTGTCTTCCCTTTGTTCTTTATGCCAGTCAAAGAATTGCTTGTTACTTTTGCACCATGAAACGATTTCTACTCATCACAATAGCAGCAATATTCTGTTCATCAGCAACAGTATGCGCTCAGTTCAATACCGTCACACAGACTAAGGTACACCGCAAGGCTGTGCCAAAAACGACGCAGTCCGCAACATCCGAACAACTGCCTCCGTGCTCGCCGCATCAGCGGCGAGACTCTCTTGCCTTTGCCCCATTACAAACCCAAACGGAGCAGACCGACCGCCACACGGCACTTGTCAGTCCACTCCGTCATATCTCTGTCACCAGCCCTTTCGGCTACCGCAGAGACCCATTTACAAAAAGAAAAGCCCTACACAACGGGCTTGATTTGAAGGCAAATTACGAACCCACATACGCCATGATGCACGGCGAGGTCATCAAGGTAGGCAAGGACAAACGTTCAGGCCTCTATGTCACCCTCCGTCACGGCGACTTCACCGTCAGCTATTGCCACCTCTCCCAAACTCTCGTCACCAAAGGCACCCACGTCCGTCCCGGCATCATCATCGCGCTGACAGGCAACAGTGGTCGCAGTACTGGTCCCCACCTGCACCTCACACTCAAAGACACAAAAAAAGGACGAGCCATCGACCCGTCCATTCTTCTCAATCTTATCAAGCATCCACTCTAATAGAACGCCTTGTCTTTTGTCGTTCACATCACCCCTTCCGCATTGCAATAATGTCTTAAATATCTAATCCTCAACAATTTCTATTCTTGAAAAACAAGTGTTTTATTCACGAATATAATATGATTTCGTGAAAGATGTCATAAGATGATACTAATATCTATGCTATTTGTCAATAAAGAACCCGTTTCTATGCAGATATTCTGAAACGGTTAGTGTTCCAATCCCTATCTGCTCACACAACAAAGGAAGTTTCTTGAACAACTTACCGTCATTCTGCTGCCTTGTTTCCTCCGTCATTACTTGCATCTCTTCCAGATGGATAGCGTCCGAGTGTCGTACATTCAGTGCATAAATGATAATCTTAGCATCACCTGTTTTAAGGTATTCTTCCTTTTGCTCTATGTATTCTTCTTCAGTCAGTTCCTGCTTCTTCAGTCTTACACAGAAATTGTTGTCTATCATGTTGCTGAATCTCTCTGGGGCACATGGAAATAGATCCTTTGTCGGAATGACCAATTTCTTGTCTTTGAGGAAAGGCATCTTTTCAACTGCAATTCCTTTGGAGGTGCGTTTTGATTCATCCAGAATCACATCAAGTAGCATCAAATCCTTGCGGGAGAACGCCTCTTCCAGGAATGAGTACAACTGTCCGTCCTTATCCAAGGGAAGATAATTCTTGGCAATCATCACCAATGAGCATGTATCAACAACTATCGCCATAACTCCCTCTCAAAATTTGCTGGTTTGACATTGAGTCTCGAACAGAAAGTGGTCTCGTTGACCACTCCATTGAAATAGGCATATTGCATGGTTTTCAAGAATAGCGGAGAAATGATGGGCTTTGGTGTTCGCCCGCCTCTCTTCTCAGAGTTTTTCAACTTTTCCTGTTCCTCTCTTCTTCTGTATTCCTCTGCCAATTCACTCTTGACATTGCTGTAGCTCGAATAGCTGATTTTCCTGTCGATATACATCCTTGTATATAAGGCAAGACGGCTAATGTGCGTCCGTGCACTGATAGCCTTGAAGAGGTCAATGCAGTAGTCGTTACGGGAATCTACACATGCTATGTTAGCAAGTGTTTCTGCTTCTTGTCCCATAATGAACTGATATGCAAAATCATTGCACCATCTTTCGACATCACTGTATGAAGTCTGTGCCGAGATGTCCATCATGTCCACCGACTCCACTTCTTCAATCCCCAATAGACAATGCCCCAATTCATGCGCCAGAGTGAATATTTCTCGCTTGTAATGCTTATGATGCTTAAGCACTATCACATTGGGCTTAAGGTAAAAACCGTCAATGTTGGTTTTCTCTTTCTTGTTCCATGTCTCTATGTATTCAAAGACAAAAATGCCATGATCGGCGATTTTTTCTATCATCTTCACAAGAAACTGCCTATGATTGACAGTTTCCCCGGGATAAAAAAATCTCTTGCACGTACGGCTACTGTCTTAGGGTCATCTTGTAGGGTGTAGTGTTCTATGTCAAACTTCACATCCAGTTGCGACAGTTTGTTGTATGCATCCAAAGCGTTTTTCAGACTCTCGAATCGGTTTACAGTACGGATCGACTCCAAGTTCAGCTCTGTTCCGAATGAGGTCTTGCGGAAGAAGATACTGCTGCTTGCATTGGTTGACAACTTAGAATAGTCTTGAAAGAAACTGACTTCTTTGTCGAATATCTCACCTATACGCTTCAACACCCCCAAATCAATAGAATCTCCACTGATGTCTGCGGCTCCTGTTATCCGTTTCCTGCCTTTGTTCAGAAGAGACAACAAGTCATCCACCGACATCTTGTATAATGCCAGCAGGTATTCTAAACGTTTCTTGTTAATCTCTACTTTCATATCAGCCTCGATTGAACTATTGTTGTTTTGATGCAAATGCTTAGGCACAATTTTGCGTTGCAAAATTACACATTTTCACTTAAATGGGCGAATTTTCATGCTGAATATCACTGGAATTTATGTTTATTTTGCTAAATCGCTACATTTCGCCACCAAAAAGACACAAAAATAGGACGAATCATCGACCCGTCCTTTTGTTTTTAGCCTTTTTCGTTCTAACCACAGCCTGCAATGTTATTCATCAACTGGTTCATCACTCGCATGTCTCATTTCGTAAACTGTCCATAAGGCTAACACACATTCAATGGCTATCACGGTAATGGCCGCAGTCATGCCCCACCAGTGGGCAATAAGCATAAAGATGCCAGCCTCAATGCACAACGCAAAGAGGATGGTAACAATAAGTGATAATATTCTATTCATTCTACGGTAACTGATTTAGCAAGGTTTCTTGGCTGGTCAACATTCCTATCCTTGTTGATGGCGATGTAATAGGCCAGCAACTGCAATGGGACGGAAACAACGAGAGGTGTAAGGCATTCGGGTACGTCGGGCACTTCAAGGCAATGGTCGGCGATGTCCTTCATTGCGTCATTGCCCTTGGTAATGATGGCGACAACCGTACCGCCACGCGCCTTCACCTGCCTTACATTACTGATTATCTTGTCATACAGCGAGTCCGTTGGAGCAATGACCACCGTGGGCATCTCGCTATCTACAAGTGCAATCGGTCCATGCTTCATTTCCGCAGCAGGATAACCCTCCGCATGGATATAGGATATTTCTTTCAGCTTCAACGCACCTTCAAGGGCGGTGGGGTAGTTGTACCCACGACCGAGATAAAGGAAGTTGCGGGCATAGGTGTATATCTTCGACAAGTTCTTGATTTTGTCAGCAAGTCCCAACACATCTTTTATATACCTTAATTCCGCAACACTATTATAAATATAACTTTTTAAGTACCTGAGCAACAAAAAGTTGCTCAGGATTTTGTCATGTCAGATTTTTCACCTATCTTAGTGTTGCAAATCAAAATATGTATCAAACCCGACAGACATGGCAAAGAAAGCAATAAAATCTGAGAAACTCACTCCTTTTTGAGGAATATTTGCAATGATGGAGCAATTTGACTCCACATTGTCATATGTAATTGACACAACCCTCGGTCTAAGATGCAGGCTGTATGGTTATCAATACAGCGAAATCATCCGTTCTCTCATGAGCATCTACTTCTGTGGCGGCTCATGTATTGAGGATGTCACAACTCATTTGATGCCCCATCTCTCGCTTCCATCCGACACTTCGTACCTGCAGCTCTGACACTATCCTCAGAGCGATAAAGGAACTGACGCAGGAGAACATTTCATACACGTCAGATACGGGTAAGAACTACGATTTCAATACGGCTGACACCCTCAATACCTTACTGCTCAATTGTATGTGTGCAGCTGGTCAGCTGAAAGAGGGTGAGATGTATGATGTTGATTTCGACCACCAGTTCATAGAAACAGAGAAATATGATGCAAAGCATACATACAAGAAGTTCCTTGGTTATCGACCAGGTGTGGCGGTTATTGGAGATTTGATTGTCGGCATTGAGAACAGCGACGGCAACACAAACGTCCGTTTCCATCAGAAGGACACGCTGAAGAGATTCTTCGAAAGGTTTGAACAGAACAATCTTGTTATCAATCGTTTCAGAGCTGATTGCGGCTCGTGCTCTGAAGAGATCGTGGAAGAGGTTGCCACCCACTGCAAGACCTTCTATATCCGTGCCAACCGCTGTAGTTCGCTCTACAATGACCTCTTCGCTCTCAGAGGCTGGAAGAGGGGAGAAATCAACGGCATTGAGTTTGAGCTGAATTCCATTCTTGTAGAGAAGTGGAAAGGCAAGACATACCGGCTTGTGATTCAAAGGCGGAAACGGATGGACGGTGAGCTTGACCTCTGGGAAGGAGAATACACATACCGCTGCATCCTGACCAACGACTACGAGCCTTCCGTAAGAGAGATTGTCGAGTTCTATAACCTCCGCGGAGGAAAGGAGCGCATCTTCGATGACATGAACAATGGTTTCGGATGGTCCAGATTGCCCAAATCCTTCATGGCAGAGAACACAGTGTTCCTTCTTCTTACAGCACTTATCCGTAACTTCTACAAGGTCATTATCCAAAGACTTGACGTAAAGAGGTTCGGACCCAATAAAACAAGTCGCATAAAAGCGTTTGTCTTCAGATTTGTCTCTGTACCAGCCAAATGGATCAGAACATCAAGGTGGTATGTGCTGAATATCTATACCTGTAATAATGCTTACGCAGATGTATTCCAGACTGATTTTGGATGACGACTACAACTTATGGGTATGATACTGCGTATTGTCTCAAGTCGCATTGTGGGGTAAGGGGGTATTGTAGGCAGAAGTGGGTATTTCAGCCTCAATTTATCTAATAATTCAGTAATGAGAGAACGTGTACACGTAAATAGGACGATGAAGGACTTAGTTGCGGATTTGAGGCTTATGAAAAGCGTATTGCTTTCTCAATACATGCCGTTCCTCTTCGCTCAGCGACAGGAAATAGGCTTTCCATCCCGGACAGAAATTGATGTGCCATCGCCAAAAACGACCCAACAATGACTTGGGTGAACGGTCGTATCGCCGCCTCAGTGGGCACTGCTGACAGTTATGTTTCTTTTCCAATACTTTATCTATTTATCTTTCGTAAAACTCTCGTGGCAAAAATAAGGATTATTTTCAGTGATCAAGCACACAGTTCATTAAAAAAGAGAGGATTTGCTAAGATTCAGAATAACGACGAGCCATCGACCCCAACGGGAGTCGAACTTCAAGTAACCGCACATGATACAATGTGCGGGTCGAAGTGCCTTCCCAATCCACGACCCCAACGGAGGTCGAACCTTTCTACAGATTATATGGTTCGACCCCGTTGGGGTCGGATGTATAGGAGTCATCTGGCCATCCGCAAGTCTTTGACATTGCGGTTAACGGGGGTGAGACCCTTTTCAGGGTCTGTTTGTTTGCACACCTTCATTCTACATAAACGGCTAAATTCAAATATTAAAAGCGTTTACATATTGCAACGTATTTATCTGTTATGCTCCTATTAAATTGTTCTATATCCTTATACTTTTCAACTAAATCCTTTATCACAGGCGCATTTAAATCGACGTTTAGGGTATATTGAACAAAAGCACGTAGCATCTCATAATTATAATTTACTCAAGTTTCGGATTTAGGTTGAGAGGATAGATTTGGGCATAAAAAAGGCTTTGAGGATTTCCGTATGTCACGGAAATTTAGTAATTTAGAGGTGCCCAAACAACTAATTACAATCACTCAAAGCCATGAGCAAAATTACAAAAATTCCATCGGAGATCCGCAACTTTTTCACGGGAAAACGAATCAATCCCGCATTTTCCAAGTTTATGACCCTCCTTGAGGGGATGAGGATTTCAGACAAAGATCTCGGAGGGAAAAAACGTGAGAACTGTCAGCTTACCAACCTTCAACTTTTCCAGATCATATTGATTCTGCCGTTTATGACCGTCCCGGGTTTTTCTCATTATGCCGGATCGTCAATCTCGAAACTGTTCGGGGGTAAGAAGGACCCTACTCTATTCGTTTATGGCCAAGGACAATATAGACTAGCAACATCATCTGGCACATCGCCTGTCATCTCATCAAGGCCGTGACCATAAGGAAAGACTATCAAAAGAGCCATCTTCCGGCAGTGCTTATTGTGGATGATTCCGACCTGCCGAAGACCGGATTGAGGATGGAGTGTATTGGCAAGATATTCTCGCACGTGTTTCAGCGGTGCATTCTCGGCTACAAGCTGCTGGCCCTGTGCTGGAGCGACGGCCGCTCTCAATTTGTCGTGGACTTCTCGATTCACGGCGAGAGAGGGAAGGTCGATGGCAAGGAACAAGGTCTTACGGCCCGGCAGCGCGAGAGGCGCTACAACCGCAAGCGTGACAGAGACTGCCAGACCGAAAAACGCAAGGAAGAGTATTTCGTATCCAAGCTTGAGCGCCTGAAGAGCATGGTGAAGAGACCATTGGAGGATTGTTCGCCGATATATATGAAGGCGTACACGAGCTCACCGTCGTGGAAAAGATCTGGTCAATCATTATTGATGTAATAGCAATCGTGGCTGAGATTTTTACCATTGACGAGAACGAATTGATGGAGCAAATTATACGGGATAACCGCAGGTTCAAGGCCATGCAACTGATCGCTCAGACTGCATAAAACCTAAATCCGAAACTTGAGTAAAATACATAACTGTAATAATCTACTACTAATCTAAAATAAAGCGATTATAAGCTATCCTTTTTCCTGTGTTTGTTTTAAAGTTTTCACCTATACACTTTTTTATCTTTTCCTGTTCTTTTTCTTTATCCATAACCGTTAAATTTTCAAGCAAATCAGCTTCCCATTGTATTTGAAAATCAAGTCCATCAATTTTAGATGGAGTATGATGGTTGCCTATTATAAAGCATATTCTATCAATATTTTTGTTATAGCCTACCTTTTTTAATATTTCTTTCGCTACTGCTGGTCCTTCCTTTTCTTGATAGACACCATCAATAGAACCGTATTTTTTTTGTGCTTCAACCGCACCAATATCATGTAGTATAGCAATAATACTGATGAATTCTTTTTCTTCCTCTCCGATATTTTCTCCGTTCATTATATCTTCTGCATTTTTCAAAACTTTAAGAGTATGCTCTATGCCAAAAGGAATTTCTTTGAATACTTCTTTCATCTCTATAATAATTTTTTCTTTAAACATAAATTACCTCCATTTATACCTTATAGGTGTTTTAGTTCTATCTATCCACTTTTTTGTTCGCCGATACAATCAGCATCATGGGACGGCGCATTTCATCCTGCATCCCCGGAATATCCATCATGTTTTCCGGCGGCTGCGGCTCCACAATATGATTTATTATAAAACCATTTGAAAGCAGTGTATTTAGATATGTGGTCAGTGTTCTATGATATTTTGTAACCTTTTCTCCCAAAAACACAGCTGTCCGTTTGCCCTCATAATAATAATTATCCACTGGAAAATGCAGTATTTCTCCTTTTTCGTTATAATGCCAGTCTTGTGTTCCATAGGCAGTAAAAACAGGATGTTCAACCGTAAAAACTAGCTTACCACCAGACTTCAGTATTCTATATATCTTTTTTACTAAAATCTCATAATCTGCTACATAGTGAAACGCAAGTGAGCTTAATATTACATCAAAACTCTCCTCTGGGAATTCCACATCTTCTATAGCACAGCATTTATATTCAACCTGTGGAAAATGTGTTTTTTCTTTGGCTACCTCGAGCATTTTATGAGAAATATCAACACCTACAACAGAAGACGCTCCGTGTTCCATCGCATAAATACAGTGCCATCCATAGCCACATCCTAAATCAAGCACACGCTTATCTTTAAAATCCGGCAGCAGCTTTCTCAATGTTTCCCATTCTCCTGCACCGGCTAGTCCCTGCTGTGAGCGACTCATTTGACTGTATTTTTGAAAAAATATATTATCATCATATTTGTTTTCTTTCATCTGAATTCCCCCTCGTTTAAAAAGTTATTTATCTCCGTTGCAATTTTTTTCACTTCTTTATATAGCTTCTCGGTCATATCGTAGCATTCAAAAAGTGAAAGACCAAGTACTTCAAAAATATGATTTACCCTTTCGGCATATTTTTTAGGTTTATATTCAAAAGTTTCAAGCAGTTTTATAGCTTTCTTTTCGTTAATGCAATAAGCATTATTGCATGCAAATAGTACTTGATTTAAGCATGAAATAATACGAAAAACATGGCCTGCAATATAATATTTATCCTCTGCTCCCGCATTTGCTTTTACAAACATTAAAGAGAATTCTGCTTCAAATAAGAAAAAGTTTATCAAGCTCTTCTTTAGAGCACCAGGGTAAATTTCCGCCTGATTTTTTAATTCGCAAAAGCTTTCATTTTTAGCATATTGTATCTTGCTGATAGCCAATTCTCCACGATACATAGCACTTATATAACCATGGGGATGCCCGGTCTGATAATTTGCAGTAACAATTCCTTGCTCCGTATCCTTGATTATTTGTTCCACCCGTTTTATATCACGTAAAATCAGATCAACATGATACCCGTTAATAACTAACCATCCGCCTCCATTGACCCAATCACCCCACGCTCCGGGAGGTACAACAAGGTTGTTTCTATTCTCATCATCCAACTCTGTAGCAATTTGGTTAATCGCTGTCAGGTCAAATGATTCTTGATTGTAATAAATTCCGATATCTATATCAGAATCCTCTGTATGGGTACCTCTTGCACGGGATCCCCCTAATACGATGCCTTCTATAAAAGGCAAAGAGGATAATTTTTCTGTCACTGATTGAATAATATTATATATCATACGAACACACTCCTTTATTTTGCATCTAATTTTCTAATCTCAGTTATCATTGGGCAAACTATTGCAATGCAAATAATTAAAATACCTGATAGTAAAAACCAATGATTTACACCGATTCTATCAGCAAAGAATCCAGAAAGAATTAACCCAATTGGCATAGCAAGAGACATGATACTTCCAGTTAAAGAAAATACACGTCCTAAATATTCAGGCTTAATTTTCTCCTGAAAAAGAGCTGTTTGCACACCGCTGTAAAACGGAACCGAAAGCCCCATTATTGCACAGCAGACTACAAATATGAAAAATCCACTTTGGGGAAGTAATCCTGAAATGGTTAAGCTTATCCCCATCATAAAAATGGATGCCGTTATTAATAAGATTCGCTTTTGGTAATTCCCAAATAACCCTAATAATAGACCCCCTATCAACATACCAGAGGCATAAGCAATCTCCGTAATAGAAATATGCATCGGTGTACCATTAAAATATTCCATAGTGATTAAAGGATATAAAGCATTTATGGGCATATAAACAAACATATATAATGTTCCAACGAGTAATAAAGCAAATAATCCTTTATTTTGCCGTAGTACAGCCATTCCTTCTTTCATTTCTCGTATGAAATTTGGTTTCAAACTTTGCACTTGATCACCCAGCTTAGGAATACGTACAATTGCTACCGTAATAGATGCAATCACAGCACCCAATACATCGATGGCAATAATAGCATTTAGTCCCCAAACGGAGTATAAGAGTGCTGCAACCGCCGGACTAACAATATAGCTTATAGACTGCAAAGACTGACTATAGCCTGCACATTTCGTAAGCTGTTCTTCTGGTACTAAAAGTGGAGTAACCGCATTGAGAGCCGGGGTATGAAAAGCTGTTCCAATGCTACGGATGAACAATACTACCATAACCATCCAGATAGGTAACTCCATATACAATGCAACAATAGCTAGCACGGCCCCAGCTGCTGCGATAATTAAATCAGCACCAATCATTATCTTCTTCCTATCATGACGATCCACTAATACACCAATGGCTGGTCCAAAGACCGCATAGGGTAAAAAACCTACAAGTGAAGCCATAGACAAGACCATCGCAGATCCTGTTTTTTCTGTAAGGTAAAAAATAATCGCCATTTGCAGGATGGCACTAGTGATTAATGATACTGCCTGCCCTGCCCATATTGTATAAAACTTAAGTTTCCAATTGTTGTATTTTTCCATTTATATTATCTCCCTTAATTCCGCAACACTTTGATTTAACTTTATTTATAAGTTCCTGAGCAACAAAAAGTTGCTCAGGATTTTGCCATGTCAGATTTTTCACTTATCTTAGTGTTGCAAATCAAAACAAGCGTAAATCGTAACAAGAAATGGCAAAGGTACAAATAAAATCTGAAAAACTCACACCTTTTGGAGGAATTTTTTCAATCATGGAGCAATTTGACTCCATGCTTTCACCTATTATCGACCAGACACTTGGTCAGAGATGCCGCAGTATCATCGGATACCAGTACAGCGAAATTATTCGTTCTCTGATGAGCGTATACTTCTGTGGCGGTTCATGCGTGGAGGATGTAACATCGCATCTGATGCGTCATCTCTCGTATCATCCGACCTTGCGCACATGCAGCTCTGATACCATCCTCAGAGCCATCAAGGAACTGACACAGGAAAACATCTCATATACTTCCGATAAGGGCAAGACCTATGATTTCAATACGGCAGACAAGCTCAACGCCTTGCTTATAAAAGCCTTGGTTTCCACTGGTGAACTGAATGAGGTGGAAACCTACGATGTTGATTTCGACCATCAGTTCCTTGAAACAGAGAAGTATGATGCAAAACCGACATACAAGAAGTTCCTCGGCTACAGACCTGGCGTATATGTCATCGGTGACATGATTGTCTATGTCGAGAACAGCGATGGCAACACAAATGTGCGCTTTTATCAGGCTGAGACCCACAAGAGATTCTTTGCCCTACTGGAAGCCAACAGCATCCGTGTGAATCGCTTCAGAGCCGACTGTGGTTTGTGCTCGAAGGAAATTGTCAGTGAGATAGAGAAGCATTGCACGCACTTCTACATCCGCGCCAACAGATGCAGTTCGCTCTACGATGACTTGTTTTCACTGAGGGGATGGAAGACGGAGGAAATCAACGGCATCCAGTTTGAACTCAATTCCATTCTTGTTGAGAAATGGGAAGGCAAGTGCTATCGTCTTGTCATTCAGAGACAAAAGCGCATGGATGGAGAGCTTGACTTGTGGGAAGGTGAATACACCTACAGATCCATTCTTACCAACGATTATGACTCATCAACAAGAGACATCGTCGAATTTTACAACAAGCGTGGGGGCAAAGAGCGTATATTCGATGATATGAACAACGGATTCGGCTGGAACAGGCTCCCCAAGTCGTTCATGTCAGAGAACACTGTATTCCTTCTGCTTACGGCATTGATACACAATTTCTATAAGACCATCATTAGCAAGCTTGACACCAAGGCTTTCGGGCTCAAGGAAACGAGTCGCATAAAGGCTTTTGTCTTCAGCTTCATCTCCGTACCTGCCAAGTGGATCATGACAGCAAGGCAATACGTGCTGAATATCTATACTGAAAACCGGGCTTATGCAAGACCTTTCAAAACTGGATTCGGATAAAGTCCGTTCCTTATGGTTTTAATCTGCGTATTGCCTCAAGTCGCATTGTGGGGTAAGGGGAAGGTATGCACAAATCGGACAAAATTCACGCTCATACTATCATGATGCATAGTGTTCAAGCTCTTTACTGCAATTGAGATTGCCATTGAGATTGCTTGCGGATTTTAGGATATATAGGGGCATGTTCTTCAACTCCCGGACAATCCTCTCTACGGTTGCATCATCCACAGTACCACGCATCTGTCCCACGCAGAGGGCAAGCAGCATCAGCACCGTTACCTGTCCTGTAAAAGCCTTGGTAGAAGCCACACCTATCTCAGGTCCTACATGGATGTATGTCCCGGAATCCGTATTTCTTGGGATAGAGGCACCCACGACGTTGCAGATGCCATACACAAAAGCCCCCTTGCTCCGTGCCAACTGTATGGCGGCAACGGTTCCGAGCGGTCATACTTCCTTTGTAACTCCATACACTTCTCAAAGGAGAAGTCGGATGCCTCAAAAAGAGGCTGGATAAGGTGGGCGCATTCGTTCAGCAGTCCCTTGACGATGTGGATGTTCATCTCGTGGCAGTTTCGGCAAATTGCACTGTTGCAGTTGATATACCGATGACTGTTGATGAAGTCATCCACATAGCGGTCATACCGCTTGCCATTCAAAATCACATCCTGAAGATAGAGTTCTCTCGCTTCTAAGAGTAACTCAAACAATTCTTCTGCTACATCCTGTTCGGTAGCGAAGTGGGTCAGGTGTTGCTTCTCTTCAAAAAAAGAGAAGACTTTTTAATTTGTTTTTGCATACTAAATTACTTATTTATAAGTTTATGACGACTGAAATATAAAAATTACACAACATGGTTCAGTATTAGGTTATAATTCTTGTAAAGTTACATTCCTCCTCCCAACGCATGGTAAAGTTTAATTATACTTTGTATGCGTTCAAAACGAGTTTGTAACTGTTGCACTTCCGCTTCGAGAAGAGACTGTTTGGCGGTCAGCACTTCCAGATAGGTGGTATTGGAATGACGCATCAGCGATTCTGTCTTTCGCACAGCGTCGCATAATGTTTCAACCTGCCGAGCATTGATTTCAATTTGCGATTTTGCCGTCTGCCATGCGGTCAGAGCATCGTTCACTTCCTTTCCTGCGTTCAGTAATGATTGCCGGAACAACAGTTTGGCTTCTTCCTGACGGCTTTTGGCTATCTTCAAGTTGGCGATGTTTACGCCCCGGTTGAATAACGGCTGTGTCAGGGAACCGATGGCATTAAGTAACCATTGTCCGGGATTTACGATTACGCCACCGCCGTTATTAGTCCATCCAAGAATTCCCGAGAGGGTAATATTGGGATAGAAGGCGGCACGGGCCGCATTGGTGGCGTAGAATGCTTGCGCCAGTTCCATTTCAGCCTGACGCACGTCGGGACGGTTGGAAAGCAGTTGCAAAGGGACTCCGATCGAGACAGTATCGGGGAAAGCAGCCTCGGCCAGATCACTTCGTCCAATCGAGTGTGACGGCATGGCAAGTATCGCAGACAGGGCGTTTTCTGTTTCGGAAATACTCTTGCGTATGGATAACAGGGATGCTTCGAGTCGCATCACGTTCGCCTTTGCCTGCAATACGCCAGCCTCGTTTGATTTCCCCACTTTTTTCAACGCTTCAAGAGTGCGTACGGTAGTCCGCCAGTTCTCCAAAGTCCGGTTACTTATTGTCATTTGTGCGTCAAGCATGGCAAGGGTGTAGTAACTGTCTGCAATAGTGGCGACAAGCTGTGTCTGTACGGCCTGCCGGTAGGCACGGCTTCCTTGTAATGCGGCGGCTGCGCCACGCTTTGCCGCCGTAAGTTTGCCGAAGATGTCCAGTTCCCAGCTTGCCGACGCTCCCACATTATATGTCTTTGCCGTTGCTCCGTCATGTTTATTGGCATTACCTTCGGCAGTCAGTCCCAGTGATGGAAGATATGATAGTCTGGCAGTCATCAGGACGGCTTCTGCCGCTTCCACGCGTAACCGTGCCACATTGAGGTCTGCGTTCCGTTCAAGTCCGGTTTCAATCAAGGACTGGAGTTTCGGGTCGGTAAACATTTCCCGCCACGACAGGGACGCGATGGTCATTGTATCAATGTCCGCCGGCATGTCCCGATACAGATTCTCCGTTGAGAGGTCAGGGCGATGATACCGGCTGTATGTGCCACAGCCGGCAAGCATCCATCCCGACAATATGATATATATTACTGTCTTCTTCATTTAATTATGCTTAACACGTTCTTGGATATATTGGAATACAATAAACAATGACGGCACAAGGAACAACAGAGCCAAAGTACCTACAATCATTCCACCGATTACACCTGTGGCAAGCGAACGGCTGCCGTTGGCACCCACTCCGTGCGCCATCATCAGCGGGACAAGACCGAACACCATGGACAACACAGTCATCAATATGGGGCGCAGGCGGACTTTTGCCGCACTGTATGCCGCCTGTGCCAGCGTCATGCCTTCCGACCGCCGTTTACCGGCGTATTCGGTAAGCAGGATCGCTGTCTTGGCAAGCAGGCCTATAATCATGATAAGTCCGGTCTGCATGTAGATGTTGTTCTCCAGACCGAAGAGCCACGCAAACAGGAAACTGCCCATCAGTCCGCAAGGCACCGACAACAGAACCGCGAAGGGTATGAACACGCTCTCATACAAGGCGCACAGAATCAGATAGACCAGAACCATGCAGAGCAGGAATATAAGCGTGGCATTGTTGGTCGTCTTGCTTTCCTCACGCGAAATGCCGCCAAACTCGTATGTGTAATTTGACGGAAGCACTTCACGTGCCGTCTCGCCGATGGCTTCGAGCACCTGCCCCGAACTGTAGCCCTGAGCCGGAGACCCGCTAATCGAGATGGCGTTGAACAGGTTGAAACGGGTGAGGTCTGACGGGCCGTTGGTCTTGGTCAGGCGCACGAACCGGCTCAAAGGCGACATGCCGCCATCGGTGGCACGCACATACATGTGGTGCAGGGATTCCGCATTCACACGATATTCCGCCGGAGCCTGCATGGTCACATGGTAGAGCTTGGAGAACCGGTTGAAGTCGGAAACATATTGTCCGGTATAATAGCCCGACAATGTGGAAAGCACATCTGCGGGCGACACACCCGACTGTTCGCATTTGGCGGCATCGATATCCACCCAGTATTGCGGATAATCCGTGGCAAAGGAGGAATAGACTTCGCCGATTTCGGGTCGCTGCGACAAGGCTTCGACAAACTTGTCTGCCTCTTCCTTGAAGGCGGCGATGTTTCCGCCCGCCTTGTCCTGCAAATAAAGCTCGAAACCGTTTCCCATGCCGTACCCGGCAATCATCGGAGGCGACATGGCGAACACCGTGGCATCGGGAATATCCGAAGTGGCGGCATAAATCTTTCCGATGACATCATTGACCGACTGCCCCTCTCCCTTACGCTGCTCCCAGTCTTTGAGTGTCACGAAATACATCGCCTGCGAGGGACCGGAACCGCTGAAAGAGAAACCGGCGACCGCACCGCTGTATTCAATCTCGCCGATGCTGTCGAGACGGCTGTTGATACGCTCCATCACCTTACTTGTCTGAGCCATGGATGTGCCGGGCTTCGTGTTCATGCTCACCATGACCGTCCCGGTGTCCTCTTCGGGAATAAGTCCCGTCTTTGTGACATTGACCAGCAGCACCAGCAACCCGAAAGAAATGCCTATGATGCTCCACAACAGCCATCGGCGATGGATAATGAACATCACTCCACGTACATAGCGTCGGCTCAGACGGTCGAAGACGGCATTGAACGCTTTACGGAAACGGGCTGCAAAATTGTTCTTGGTGTTGCCCTGCTCATCGATATAGGGTTTCAGCAGCAGCGCGCAAAGTGCCGGTGAGAGTGTGAAGGCATTGACTGCCGAGATTCCCACGGCAACAGCCATCGTGATACCGAACTGCGTGTAGAACGCTCCCGAAGTCCCGCCCATCATGGCAACGGGGAAAAACACTGCCATAAAGATGATGGTAGAGGTCAGGATAGCCGACGAAACGCCTTTCATGGCATCATCAGCCGCGAGAACCGCAGACTGATAGCCCTCGTCGAACTTCGCCTGCACCGCTTCCACCACCACAATGGCATCATCGACCACAGTTCCGATGGCAAGCACAAGCGCGAACAGGGTGAGCAGGTTGACGGAGAAGCCGATCATGGACATCACGGCGAACGTACCGATAATGGAGACGAAAATGGATATCGTAGGAATAAGCGTGGACTTAATATCTTGCAAAAATACATATACCACCACGATAACCAGAAGTATCGCTTCAATAAGTGTCCGGATAACAGAATTGATGGAAGCATACAGGAACTTGTTGGTATCGGTAAGCACCACGAATTCCGTCCCTTCGGGCAAGTCCCGGCTGAGGTCGTCAAGCACTTCGTGAATCTCCTTGATGGTGCTTGAAGCATTGGACCCGGCTTTCTGGTTGATGAGCATCATGGCTGCCGGATGCCCGTTCACTTCGGAGGAATAGTTGTAGTATTCATCGCCCAGTTCCACATCGGCAACCTCCTTCAGCCGAAGCACATTGCCGCCCGGCAGTGACTTGATGACCAACTCACCGAACTCTTCCGCGCCGGACAAGCGTCCGCGGTATTTCATCGTGTATTCATTGGCGGTAGGATGATTGGCACCGAAGGAGCCGGTGGCGGCCTCGATGTTCTGTCGTGCGAGTACGGTGGATATGTCATCGGGGATAAGCCCGTATTGCGCCATCTTGTCGGGACGCAGCCAAAGTCGCATGCTGTAGTTGGAACCGAACAACTGTGCCTTTCCCACGCCGCTGATACGTTTCAGCCTCGGCTCGACATTGATTTTCAAGTAATTGTTCAGGAAGGTCTGGTCGAAGCGGTCATCGGGCGAATAGAGCGCGAAAGTCATCAGTTCGGCATTCTGCTGCTTTTCAGTGGTGACACCGGTCTTGGTGGCTTCCGCCGGAAGCTGGCTCAGCGCGCCGTTCACGCGGTTCTGCACGTTTACCGCCGCCATGTCCGCGTTGGTTCCCTGCTTGAAATAGATGTTGATGGAAGCATCGCCCGTATTCGATGCCGTGGAAGTCATATAGGTCATGTCTTCCACGCCGTTGATGGCTTCTTCCAGAGGGGTTATCACTGCCTTCTGCACAGTTTCAGCGTTTGCTCCAGGATAAGTTGCGAATACGTTGATGGTCGGAGGTGCGATGTCGGGGTATTGTTCCACCGGCAAGGAAAACATGGAAATCATGCCCAACAGTACAATCACCACCGAGATAACGCCCGAAAACACCGGGCGGTCTATAAAAAATCGCAGGTTCATTTCGTTTCGTTTTTAGGGGTTATGCTCATGCCTTCTCTCACCAGTCCCACGCCTTCGGCGACAATGGTGTCACCGACCGAAAGACCTTCTTTTACGATAAACCGGTTGCCGTCGTTCAGGCGGTCCACCGTGAGATAGGCGGCTTCCGCCTGTCCGTTTTTCAGACGGTAAGCGATAATCTTGTCCTGCAGTTCCACGGTGGCGGTCATGGGAATGGTTACGGCCTCCGTTTTCGGGTTTTGAAGGATGACATTGCCGATGCTGCCACTCAACAGTTCGCGGTCGGGATTGGGGAACAGGGCTTTGATTTGTACCGTTCCGGTAACAGGATCCACCACGCCGCTTACGGTTTCAATACGTCCTTTCGCCTTGTACAGGCTGCCGTCGTTGAGTTGCAGGCCCACTTCCGGCGTCCCGGCTATCATGCTGTCAATCGAGCCATAGCGAGCCGAATATCGCCGTAGCATATTCTCCGAAATGGAGAAATAGGCATACATCTCCGCATTGTCGGACACGACCGTGAAAGGCTGTGCCATATTGGGACCGACAAGCGCACCGATGCGATAGGGCAATGTGCCTACTACTCCGTTGCTCGGGCTTTTGATTTCCGTATAGGAGAGATTGTTGCGTGCATCCGATTCTTGTGCCTTTGCCTGTTCGAGTTCAGCACACGCCACTGCCAGTTGGTTCCGGGCGAGAGAAAGCTCGTAGTCGGATATGACCTTCTCGTCAAACAATGCCTGCTTGCCCCGCAGCTCGATTCTTGCCGTTTCCACTTTTGCCTGTGCCGCGCTGACATTGGCCTGCGCCGTGCGTAATGCCGCCCGATAGGGCACTTGGTCAATTACAGCCAATACTTGACCGGTCTTCACCCGTTCACCCTCTTTCACTTTCAGACGGATAATGCGCCCGGATATTTGCGGCAGGATGTCCACATCCTGCCGTCCGCGTATGGCGGCGGAATAGGACTCGGAGATTTCCACCGGACTTGCCGCGACCTTTATGACCCGATAACTCTGCACCGCATCCTGCTTGCCGTCCGCCTGCCTGCATCCGGTCGGCAGGAACAGCATGAGAGCAAATGCGGCGAAATTCGTGATAATGAATTGCTTGTTCATATTTTCTTCTTGTTTTGTATTAATTCATAATAGGTTTGGTGTGTCACCACTGACGGATGGTATTCCACTCTTTTTCGAGAATGGCATAAACACAGGTATCTTCATATTTTGGGGAGCCGTCAGGATTGTTTACGAATGTCACAAACTCTTTGAAACATCCTTCGCGGCGCATACCAAGACGTTCGCATAAGCGTTTGGAGCGGATATTGTCATCTTCCACAAATCCATAGATACGCCGTGCGCCCGCCTCTCGGAAAAGATAATCCAACAATCCGGCTGCCGCTTCACAAGCGAATCCTTTGCCTTCAAAACGTTTGTTGAAATGCCACCCCACATTATAAGTGTCTTCATTCTCACGCAAAGCGAACACGTCACCGATAATAAAGTCATCTTTTTTCAGACTCACCGCATAGCGCAGCATGTCTTTCGGGGAATACTGCATATATGCCCATGCCGCCTCTCTGGAACAAAGGCGGTCTCCGGCAAAAGCAATTCACACGCGGATGGGAAAGATACTCCAACAACCCTTCGGCATCCTTCTGTTTGAAATTTCGAATGATAATTCGTTCGGTTTCGATATATATTTCCTTGTAATAATAAAATGGTATGAGTACGCCCAAAGTAGCGAAGGCAAGCATGGCATAGAGATACTGGTGGAACCAGATGAAGGTCATCCCGTAGAACAGGAAGGCAATGCTGCACAGCCCAGAGGCCAGTCCGTCGATGCCGTCGATGAGGTTGATGGCATTGATGATGAAAACCGTAACGAAAACGGTGAGAGGGATGCTAATCCACGACGGCATGGAATGGATGAACAGCATTCCGTGAAGGTCGGACAGTTCCACTCCGCCAGCCACCAGCATGATGCCGCAGACTATCTGGATAAAGAACTTGGCACGGTAGCGCACACCGATAAGGTCATCGGCAATGCCGACAAGGTACAACATGATGATGGCGCAGAAGGCGTATGCCAATGGCAACGCTTCTGCGCCTATTTCCTTAAGCAGCTCATCATGTCCGGTTGAGACATTGACCGCCAAAAGCAGGACAAAGGAGAAGAACACTACGGGCTTGAAGGCCATACCGCCAAGGCGAGGCACTACACACTGATGTATCTTCCGCTCGTCCGGCTCGTCGAACAGTCGCCTGCGGAAGGCGATGAGCAGAATCTGCGGTATCACGATTCCTGCGAAAAACACGCACAGGAAGAATACCGACAGGATGTTGACAATCCAAATTAAACTCATTCTCTATCTAACTTTAATAGGCCGTTTGTGTCGGTCTGTCCTGTACTAATCCCTCTGTATCAATCAATTCGGGGGGGTAATTCGTGTTTCCATAATCTCAGTCTATGATTTGAATATATTCCGGCTTCACCTCAGCTGAAACCGCCAGTAGGTCGGGAATAATGACGACAAGCTGCCGACCTCTCTTTTTTGCCACTTTTATGAAGTAGCCCTCCACCTGGTCGAACGGTCCGCCATGTACCCTTACTCTTTTACCTTTTTCAATGTTGATTTTATCTTTTTCCTTGTTGATTTCGCTGATTTTGTAGAAGTGTACCTCTTCATCTGCCTGCTTGCACACCTTGATGAAGTTGGTCATGTCTTCATCAGGTACAGTCAGATAGACAAGTTCTCCGCCACTTTTCCATGTGACAAACTGTAGGTCGTAATAATAATTGTGTTTGAAATCAACAATCTTCTGATGACTTGCATGCACAAACACCAGACTATGGATGACGGGTACCATGAAAAAGACTTTCTTGCCCTTGACAGTGCGAAGGACTTTCTGCTTGGGTATGAAATACTCTAAGCCATACGTTTCATTAGAGAGCCGATCTTCGGCAGTATTCTCGTTCTTGTAGGCCCGCATGACATACCACAGTATCTTATCCTTGTCCAATACATTCACCATACTGTTTTGACATGTGTTTTTTGAGAAAAGAACGTACTCATGGTTCATCCCGATATGCGTATCGGTCTGTATATCAGCAACTTTCCTATGTGTTTCAACTACAATAGTCATCTATTCTCATCTTTCTGAGTCCACCCCCTGCAAAGCCCCTCTTTACGACATAAAAATTCGGTCGGAAAAGGTATGCAAAAGATGTTTCTCTCTTTAAGAGAAATATCGTTTTGCTAAACAGTTGATATTGAGGTATCATTTTATCGTAAAAGACATATTTGCTCAACAATTGCTTGACGGAAATCAACAAATTTTAGCATTTTTGTAAAAAAGTCGCTATATAATTTGGTGAATTGGAGTTATTTTCATATTTTTGCATCCCGAAGAGTTTCTCTTAAAGAGAGAAACACCTTTTTGCTCAACAATCCCCGACTTTTTTATTATAGTTGCGGTATCACACCGCAATACAATAGTTATAAATATTGAAATAAAGGTGCAGTGAGACGCTGCACCTCCTAAAGAGAATTGATGATGAGATTGTTGGCGTTGTCAACGACAGAGGTGTCCAATGAGGAGAGGTATATCTGTGTGGTTTTCTCGGAGTCATGCCCCAATGCCTCGCTGATAGTAGATACGGGCACGTTCTTGCTCTTGGCTATGCTTGCCCAGGAGTGGCGGGCTACGTAGGTGGTCAGGGGTACGGACAGGCCTATCATTTCTCCGATTTTCTTCAACTGCTTGGTGATACGGCTATAGGCATTCTTGTACTGTCTCCAGAATATGGCTCCCTCTCCTTTTGCTATAGGGAGCAGGTAGGGAGAATCATCTGTTTTGTACTTCGCCACTATCTCCTGCATGGCAGGTTCCCATTTGATGTGCAACTGTTGTGAGGTCTTCTGACGGCGGTAAATGAGCGTACTGCCATGCAGATTGCTTGGTGTAAGTTGTGCCATATCGATGAACGACATCCCACGGGTATAGAAACTGAACAGGAACATATCCCTTGCAAGCTCCAAACGGGGGTTCAGACTCAAGTCCAGCTCTTTCAGTTGCTTGATGATTTCCAAGGGGAGTGCCCGCTTGACGGTCTTGTCGATGCCGGTATATACATGCTTGAACGGTGAGGAAGAGATGACCAGTCCGTCATCTACGGCATGATTGTAGATGGTGCGCAGGTTGCGGATGTAGAAAGAGGTGGTGTTGCGGCACAGTCCGCTGTCTTTCAGCCACTGTTCATAGCCTTGTATCGTTGTCCCATCGACTTCCTCCAATGGCACATCGCCTCCTTTCAGGTAACGCTGGAGGCTGTTGAGGGTGGTTTTGTACCTTGCTACCATCCGCTTCTTGCCGATGCGTCTCAGTTTTTCGTTCAACTCCAGCGTATAGCCGATAATGCCATGTAATTCTTTTCCCTCATGGAAGTTGTCAACGACGGTGTCTGCTGTATATGACTGCCCTTCCTTGTCCAACCGTGCAATGACCAACAGCAGTTTCTTCCTGTCAGCATCCAATGTATCTTTCAAGGAAAGAAGATAGGCTTGACGTTGTGGAGTGACGGAAGTTGGCAAAATGATGTTTGAATGGTCCGCATCCCACTCTGAGGAATAGATTCTGTACTCTGTATGGATCTGACGTGCCACACGATTGTGTATCACCTGATAATACAGGCGACCCTCTTTCTCTTGAACAGATGATGTTCTGAACTTTAATTTGATGGATGCCATAATGCTCTGACTTTAACATTGAAATTGCAATTATTACCTTTATATATAATATAAGTGACAGACAAACAGGTATAGGAGGGATGGTGCCTCACCGCTCGGCATACAACAGCTGATATTCCACCCACCTCCGTTTCCTAATGGATGCCACTGCTTTTCCCCTCCATTTGCAATAGCTCAGATAGAGTGGCAGGATGTCCCTGTCGCCACGTTCCAATCGGGTGAGCAGGGACGCTTTCGGGTATCGTCCATTGCCTAACAACTTGGCTGGTCCAATCTGGTACGAGAGGGTGGCAAGCAGATAAGCATCCCTGCCATAACGGGCATATAGGCGCAGGTGCCGGAGGAGGTCTGTCCGTAACAGCAAATCTGCACGCTGACGTGTCAGTGTTTTCGGGAAACGCTCTCCCTTCTGTAGCTGGTGACCATAGCCCACATAGCCCGGTGTGGTCTTTGGGTCGTGCCAACCCTCGAAGTGTTTGGTAATGGCTACCATCCGTTCAAACAGTGCCCTGTCAATGGTTTGGCTTTGACAGGGCACGCTACAGATGGCCAACATGCTCAATAGTACGATGATGTATCTTCTCATTACATTATTTTATATAGGAGGTGCGATGTCTCACCGCACTCTAATCAATATCACTACATCATAGTGCGGAACTGCTGAATCTCTTTAATCATGGCTTTCACGTCCTCCCCAACCTGAACGAAGTTCTTGTAGAGGATGCGCTCTCGCTCTTCTTTCGACTTGAACTTATAGAACTTAGGGAGAGGGACATACTCCGATTCCTCCTTCTTTATTTCCGTCATATCGAAGTCGGTCTTGCAGTAGAACTTGG
The DNA here is from genome assembly GCF_024793605.1 of Bacteroides sp. BFG-637. Classification (NCBI taxonomy): domain Bacteria; kingdom Pseudomonadati; phylum Bacteroidota; class Bacteroidia; order Bacteroidales; family Bacteroidaceae; genus Bacteroides; species Bacteroides sp. BFG-637. Next base: position 6,363,988 of record NZ_JANUPD010000002.1, read on the forward strand.
ATGTCTTGAACTCCTCGCTCTCCTGGATGTTCATGCTTCCGTTCATCCCGGTCTTGGTGACTACGAAGTCACGGGCGGTCTGTCCACATATCCAACCTGTGGGCATATCGGAGATTTTGCTTGCAGGCACCAGGCTGTCCATATTCTCATTGAGGTTGATGGAGGTCTTGTCACGGTCGATGGTCACGCCCTTTTTGAGTTGCACTACTTTACCGAAGATGTCACTCGACAGCCATTCGAGGGTTTCCTTGGCTCTTGCCGAACCGCTCACCACATTGCCCACGGTGGTGATGATTTTCTGCATACCCACCTTGCCATAATCGGCTTCCAACTGCGGAAGTTCCTGAAAGCCAAGTGCCACGCTCACCTTGTTGCTTCGGGCTGTGCCTATCAGTCGGTCTATCTTGTGGAAATACAAGGTCGGCAACTCATCGACGATGATGCTGACAGGAACGTTCTTGCCCTGTCCTGTATTCACCCTCGTTACAAGGCGGTTGAGAATCAAGGCATTCAGTGCACCGATGATGCTCTCCATCTCGGGGTCGTTGGCAATGAGCAGATAACTTGGATTCTTCGGGTCACTGACCTTCAGGTCGAAGTCATCGCCGTCCTTGTGGAATATCCAGTAAGATTCCTTGGTGGCGAGACGGGAGGTATAGACACGTAGCGTGCCAATCATACCTTCCAACTGCTCCATGGCTTTGTTGGCAAAGGCAGTCTGGAACGGGCCAAGCAAGGGGGCTACCTCGTTGTCGGTCTGAAGTACCTCGAAGATGGTCTGATAACTCTCATTGAGGAACGATAGGATATGTGGCATGTCGCTGTACTTGCCCAACCAATAAGCGGGCTGCACCTCCGCGCCCGAATGGTCGAACACCCGTCCTGTGGGTATCAGCCTTTTCGTCTTTGGGTCTTCACGCCGCTCGGCAATCAGCATCTTTCCGTCCTTGTCGTAGGGCTCCTTGCCGTAGTTGCAGAAGAAATAGATGCAGGCGGCAAGGAAGTTGACGGCAGAGGTCTGGAAGAACTGGTCGCTGCCACCGCCGCCTTCCTTCTTGCCTTTTTGCAGGGATTCAAGCAGGGTCTCGGCGGTCTCGCTCGCTGCGGCAAGGTTGTTGATGTACTTCAACTGGATGGGGTTCACACGGCGCGAATACTCCACATCCACAAAGTTGATGATGTTGAACTTCATGCCATGGGGCATCTTGCTGTCCTTGGCATTCTTGTTCTTCAAGTAATGATAGTAGAGTTTGGTGGCGAGAGTGGGAAACTTATAGTCGTACACCACCATGGCAAAGCCCTTCTCGCTGTGCTGCCTGATAAACGGCTCGATGATGGAGAAGGTCTTACCAGAACCAGGAGTACCCACAACCCATGTGCCACGGAACGGATTGACGATGTTCACCCATCCCTTGCGGAACTTGCCCTTGTAATAATAGCGCATAGGGATGTTCACGCTGTACTTGTTCTCCTGCAACTCCCTGCATTGCTCAAAGCTCTCATTCTCGAAGTTGAAGCGGTCTTTCAGCAGCCCTTCCTTCAGGAACTTAGAGATATTGTCGAGGGCGATATGCACCAATACGACACCGACGATGGAAGTGAGCATATAGAGCCAAGTGTTCAAACGGAGGGTATAGAAACAGGGCATTATCGAATGACCGAACAGCCATACGGACTGCACAATCAGCAGCACTCCCGACAGCAGCGGATAGAGCACATGCCTGCGAGCGTCAAACTCCAGATGCTTCTTGTTGCGCGTTCCCACACAGGTGATACATATCAGCAGGAACGTAGCCACCTTGCTATACACGAGGTTGCCGTCATGGTAAATCATCCACCGCTTGATGCGAGTGTGGATATCCGTCACTACGCCGCCCAAGAAGTCCAACTGCTCCGGCTCCAGTGCGTAGGCGAAGAACTCCATCAGGATGGAGACATAAATCACCGCCCTGAATATCTTGTAAAAACCCTGTAACTCTTTGCTTTCTTCCATTTACTTTACGATGATGTTGGGTGATAATGAGAAAAGATGAAGGATGCCACGGTGGACACCCTCCAATCCTCTTATGAGTTTTATTCGTAGCCGTTGATGGTCTTCTCAGACTCTACTGTCCACGGAGAAATAGTTGCAGATATGACCTCCAAGGTGTTGCGTACAGGCTTCAATGAATAGCTGTAGGAATGACCCGCTTTCCACGTGTCGTTTGTGAGGAATACGAAGTTCTCCCCATTGCTGAGTTGCAATGTCATGTCTGGCATAACCTGTGCAGGAACATAAAGCGTATATTCCATGTGGTCACTTTGTGGGTCGCCGAAATAATAGGTCGTCACCGACTCGTCACTGCATTCTACCTTTCCGGTCTTGATGTTGAAAGTACCGCTGTCAAAATAACCGACGAACGTGAGTAGGCTTCCTGCAAAATCATTGGTGGTGAAACCGTATTCTGGTGAGGTATAGACCTTGATGATGACACGCACCATCTGATGGGTGAAGTTCAATGTAAGGCTCGGATTGGCGTATGATGCCGCTCCACTGGCAAACAGAAAATCATTGACCTTCTGCTCACTCTGTACAGCTGCCTCCGGCACTTGGAACTCTATGAGGTCGTTGGTAGGATTTGCCGTATAGGGATAGTAGGCATTGAAGGTGTGAGTGTCTGTGTCCGTGAAAAACACCTTGTTGGCTGACACAAACTGATTCGTGCCGCCGCTTCGGGTGAACTTCATATTGTTGATCATCCCTGTGGAAGAGATGCCAATCATATCATTGAGTTCCCACTGGTTGTCAACGGCTCGTGTGGAAACGGCAGGTTGCAGCATCTCCAGATTGGTGAATACCTGAAGCTGCTTGGTTGATGTGCTGTCGGTCACGACCACAGAACCTCCGCCACCGGGCAGGTAAATCTCATTGACGATGTCTTGGTCACAGGACGTGAGGAGCATGGCTCCAAGTCCCAACATTAGAAACAAATTCTTTTTCATGCTTTTTCTTTTTTAATTGTTGTACTTTGATGATGATACGGGTGATACTCGATGTCTGTATATGGGCTAATCCATAATCGTGATGATGGGTCTCGCCTTATGCGGCTGCCACTTGGGAGTCTCCTGTATGGCACCGCTTCCCAGTGAGTAAAGCCATGCCTTGGCGGTCGCTTGTCCTTCTACCTCCGTTGAAGTCCAATACCAACAGTCATCATCCTCATCGGGGATAGGTGTGCCGCCGCATTTCAGGATGTATGGGTTGATGATGTCCTTGGCATGATAGAGCAGACGCATCTGTGCCACACTGGGGATATAGGCACTTTGCCCGTAACGCCACATGTCGAAGACACGCTCAGCCAAAGGCGACTTCACATCGGTCGTGCCATAAAGGGCAAAAGTGTTCTTGTTGCCGTCGTAGGCGGTGAGGTCACAGGATGTGTCCTGTTCCACACCGATACTGTCAGCAAAGGCTTCGGGAGCGATGTCCCACAGATAGACGGCATATCCGTTTCCCTCCATTTCTTCCCTCTGATTGACGTTGAACACCACTGCAATGGCTTGCTTGCACGATTGCTCGTAGGTTTCGTAGGGCATCACCTTGCCGTCAGTGGTCAAGATATGGGTGACCTTCATGGCTGTGTCGGGAAAGTCCTGATGCTCGTCACAGGCAGTCAGCAACACCGTTGCCGCAACTGCCAAGATTGAAAACAGTTTCTTCATACGCATAGTCATTTTACAGGAAGTTTCACACCCAGGACAATACCCGTTCTGAACAGGTCTTCACCCTTGATCATCACATCGGTCTTCACCTGCCAGAAGAGCTTCCAGCCGTGTCTGAGTGTATAGTTTTGCTCATAGCCGAGGTGGATGCCACCCAAGAACCTGTCAGTATCGCTACCTGCCGATGCTCCTATGCGCATGTTGCCATGGTGGTTGCGTCCTCTTGCCACACAGGGCTTATAGGCAAAGCCGAAACCATAACTGCGGTAGTTGTTCCAAAAACTCTCAGGACAGACATGACCGCACGATGCGCACTCGTTCCACTTGATATATCCGTTTGCAAAATACTCCCACGCATTGTGGTACTTCGTCTCATACTCGTAGGACAGCGTCACGTCCAGTCCTCGCTCATACAGGCATCCGAACCCCAAGGATATGCGGTCGCTATTCTGCTGCGCCATTGCCGGAGTCATGCTTGCCATAAAACAGATGACAACGAGTAAGGTATGCACAAGCCAATTCCTCACTCCTAATTCCTCATTCCTAATTCTCATTATTCCTCCTCCAACAGTATATGGTTAAACGAATCGGCAGACAGCACATCCTCATAGTCGATGCTGAGCGAGATGGTGCGTCCACTTATCTGTTTTTCCGACAGCTCGATGGTCAGCACCTTGTCGTTGGGGAAGGTCATCTTCTTCACCACAATCACGTTGCGATAGCCATACTTGAAGGTCTTCGCATCGTCCAACACAAGAGATGGGGTCAGTTCCACTATCTGCGCATTGGTAGCCTTGCTCTGCTTCTTGTCCGATAGTTTGATGCGCATCTCGTCGATGTCGAAGCGGATGTTGGTCTTGTTCTCCACGGAGAAGTCGATGAAGAAATATTCGCCCACGCTGTAGATGTTGTTCAGGCGCATTACCATGCGGTGCATCTTCGTCGCCACGTTGCGGTATTTGGCAGACGATGACCATATCTGACGTGCATACTTGGTCATGTCGGCAGTGGACAGGCTTACAGCGGGATTGTTGTAGGCATTGCGCTCCGAGCATTCTATTTCCTTATCGGTTACTGCCTCCTGCATCCTCGTGGTATAGAGCAGTGCATACTGCGTGCGGTAGCGTTCCGTCACGATTGTCACTATCGCCAACACCTCACCGTCGGCATACACGTTGTCCTTCGGCTTCAGGCGGATGGTGTTGTTGATGGGTTGGTCGCCCACCACCTTGTCTGTGGATATATCGACAAAGCGGATGGGTTCGGAGGCGGTGATGACGGTGGTCACTTGGTCGTTGACCGTCAGCTGCTCCATCTCCATGTAGGTGGTCTGCGCCTTGGCTGAAAGCACGCTCAGCGAAAGCAATGCACAGACATTCATTTTCTGAAAACAATTCATATTAGTTGATTTTTTGATGTTTATACTCTATGAGCCACCGTTCCCGACAATTCCGTTGTCGGGCAGTGTCTATTTCCTTTTCTCTTTCCCATTTACAAGGTAAACAAACGTCCCATACTTCAGCTTCACTTTGTTCTTCTTGATAGCCTTGCTGATGGCATTGCTTGTCTTCTGGTAGGCATTGGTCACGGCTTGCATTCCCCATTGCGAGAAACTGTTGTTCGCTCCACTCTGGTCGATGTTCATGTTGCTCTGCATAGCACCGCTCGCCACATCTTTCGTGGTCTCACGGAACTGGCTGCCGGGGACATACAGTCCCTCCAGTCCGTCCGTGTCATAAAGCGAAAGCGAAACCTTTATCAGCTCGTCATCCACAAGGATGGAGTTGATGCTACCCTTCACTCGCTGCGAACCGAAACCGCTCATGGTGGCATAGAGGTACGACCCTTTCTTCACCACGGTCTCACCAATCTCAATATCGTCCAACAGTCTCAGCCGCACCCTCGACCCGTCCGTAGCCTTCACGTCCTCGTCAATGATGGCCTTGATGAGCTTTGGCTCATGCTCGTTCTGCGTCAGGGTGTTGAAATAGTCCGAAGTCACCTTCACCTTCTTCACCACCTCCTGTGCCTTGTCCTCCTCGTCCAGTGCCTTCACCGCCTTGCTGTCCTCGGCAATCTGACCTTTCACCTCAATCTGCTCCTTGGGAGGCCCAGCCTGTGTGGTATCCTGGGCCACGGGGGCAACTGCCGCCTGTCCTCTCAGCCTCGCTTCGGCGAGTGCCTTGTTGAGTGCTTCGAGTGCTTCCGCTTCTCGCGCCTTGGCATCGGCCACTTCGGCTGCATCGTCCTTCTCTTCTGCCTGACGGACGAGTTCCGCAAGGTCTTCTTCTGTGTACTTGGATTCATACGCTTCTTTCTCTTCTTCGTTGTCACGCTCAATGTTATCAACAGCCGAATAGTCTGCTATGCGACCATACGACTTCGCCATGTTCTCATACTTGCCACCGATGCCGTCACCATTCTTAATCTGCGCTCCGGGCAGGTTGGGGTTCAGAAACTCGGTGGTCTGCAGGTTCTTGTCCTGCGTTTCCGCCACCTCCGTATTGAACATGTCAAAGACAAAATAGCCTGTGGCAATCAACGGGATGTACACGATGGCTGGCAGCATGTACTTCGGCTGACGGAAGTTTATCTTATCTGTTATTCTCATCGCTGTCTGATTTTGATGTTACTGACTTGTCTCGATTCTCCTCGTTGGTTCGATGCGTCACGGGAGGAGTGATGCAATGGGCTGCATTCATCATCTGCTTCATGCGCCCTTCCTGCCGCTCGATGGCACTTGCAGCCTCCGTCCGATGACCGTAATACCGCACCATCCTGTAGATGTTGATGCCGAAGCACGTGGCGACAAAGCCGAAGACGATGACGAGAAACAGCGTCTTGTGGGCATTGGCAAAGCCTTGCACCTTAGCCGCCGCACGGTCTATCCTCGCGGTCTTGGCAAACTTGCGCCCTGCCGCCACCTCCTTCTCATACCGCTTCTTGTACTTGGGGTCGTTCTTGTCGGGCATATCCTCGCCCACAAGCATCCGTCTGATTCCTTTTACACTCATACCGCTAGGATATTAGAAGTTTGACTTCGACTTCTGCTCAATATCCTTGTTGAGCAAGGTTCTCCAGTTCGTGATGAGCAGTCCATGAGGATTGTTCTCCGTCCTCGGCACGCGCTTCACCTGTCCCGCCGTCACCAATTCACGCATCAGAATATTGCTCCTTCGCTCTATCCTTTGCCTACCGTAGTAGGTGAACTCCATCTTCTCCTTGTTGAACTTGATGCTGTCGCAAAAGATGCTGAACACGGCACTCGTACCCATGATATTGTTGTAAAAGCCCTTTTCCTTCAGCGTATTGTACTGCGCCAAACCAGTTTCATCGACCAAATACATCGCCTTCTCCATCGAATAGCGGATGTACTTGTCATCGGGAGCAAGCGTAAAGAAGTAATGGTGGAACATCTCGATATGGCTCTTTGCCTCCACATCCAGCGTTTCCTCCATCGTGGTGCGGTTCACCAGTATGGGCACGTTGCCGTCCAATACATACACCTTTTGCTGCGCGTCCGTCACCATGCAGCGCGCCGTCCAGATGCTCGACACCGAGATGATGATGCAGCCCATGAGGAACGCAGAGCAGATGATGCCCACCAGCTTGATTTTGTTTTCTAAGTTCTTGATTACCATACGTTACTGCTTGTTTGAGGTCTGATTTCTCTTCATTCTCACATATTCACGGTGCAGGATGGTGTATATGTCCTTCTCAACTTCTTCCACCAGTTTGGCGTAATACTTGATGCAAGCCTCTACGTAGATGCCTTCGTATTTCAGTTGGATCCACACCCACCAGATGTCACGTTCACGTCTCCGTCGATTTCTGTAGATTTTGGCACGATGCAAGCGATAACTCAGGTAATCTACCATAGGCACTACATACTCGTCGTTATCCTCAAAGCCTTCTGCCATCTCCTCATACTGTGGGTCGATGTAGTTGTTTTCGGAATTGAAAAACTCTTCCTTTGCACGCTTGTTGGCAAACGCCATGAATTTCTCATCTTTGAGCCAACGCTCAATTTCATTTTTTGCTTTCATTTTTCTTGATGGTTACTTTTATTTGTTTCAATAGGAGGTGCGGTGACTCACCGCACACTCACATGTTATCTCATCACGGTCGCCATGGTTCCCGTAGCCGTCATCTTGGCTTGTTGTGCCACGCCCTCGCCGAAGTTTCGGGTTGAGAAGGCGGTGTCGCCCTCTGGTATCATCCATGCCGCAAGGTCGGGCACGAGGTTCAGGCATTTCAACGCCACGATGCTCGCTGCCATCAGATAGCCTGCCGAGAAGAACGAGTTTTGCAGATAGGCTGCCATCGTCTGCTCACTGGCGGTGATGGCCGTCAGGTTCTCTACCTGTATGCAGAGCACAATATCAAACAGCAACAGGACGTAGAAACCGACGAAGTAGAGCATGGCTCCGTAGAAATGAACTGTCAAATAACGGGTTAGCCACTTCGCCCACGCTCCTTCCCACTTGGGCAGCAACGAAAATGCCCATTGTATTGGACCGAATATAGTGAGCATTCCGAGCAATATCTGCTGACAGTATATCGTCGCCCACCAACCGATGCGGAACACGATCAGGGCTATCAGCATCACTATCTTGTCGATGCCCACCACGGCCCCTGCCGTCAGTGAGGTGAACCACAGTTTGCTGGCATCCTTCTCCATGTTGGTCACTTCGTCCACGCCCGTCTGCTCCATCGTCGCCTCTATCAGGTTGGGGTCTGATGTGCCCTTATGCGCCACGTCTGCCTGTGCCTGGAGGTCAGTGTACATCGAGTCCCTGACATATACCAACTGCTGCACCTCCTCAAACTTGTCGGAAATTTGGGTCGCCTCTGCCTCATAGAGGTCGTGGGTGTAACTGCCGATGCAATTGGGAATATAGGATAGAAAATCCAATACGCACCAGCTGCTGCCGCTGTTGGTCATGCCTGTGTCAGCAGGTGGGTACCACCAACAGAGGATGATGCTCACCACCAAGGGCTTGAACAGTTTCATCACGTCCAACGGTTCGTTCTTCACCATCATCTTGTAGGCCATGCTTGCCGCCACGATGATAGAGAACAGTGCCGCCAATGCCATACACATTTGGAGGATCCACCAGAACGGCCCTTGTGAGCCTGTGAAGGTGGCATCGGTCAGGAACTCGTTGGTCTGGAATATCACATCGTCAATCTCCTCTTCGAGGATGTTGATGCCGAAATCGCTGAGTATGTTGTCTGCCATCAGTGCCTGGTTCTATTGTTGATAATCTCTTTGATAAACTCTATGCCTTTCGGTGTCCATGACAGATAGAAGTGGTAGAAGCAGCGCATCCTGCCTGTGACATATACCGCAATGCCCTTGTCCTGAAGGTCTTCACGCAGTTTCCACATTCCATATTCCTTGGTGATGATGCCTTCCTCTTTGAGGGTCTTCACAATCTTGCCGTAGTAACTTCCGACATATTTGTGAAGCTTTGACATTGAAACTACCTCTAAATCAGATGGCATATAATGCTCATCAACGATGGGTGTCCTGCCGATAACGCTGATTCGCTTCGGCATCCTTGACATCTCCAACTGCCACTTGCCGTTTTTCCTCTTGGCGGCATAGAGACGTAACTGTATTTTTGATATTGATTCCATAGCTATTTCTTTATTTTATGTTCTTTCGATAACAGGAATGACTCCCACGCTCTTCAGTTTCTCATAGAGGAAGCGGCGACCTTTCTGTGTCCATTTGGTGTTCATGCGCACATCCTCCGTACCGTCCTTGTGTTTAATGAGGTAGGTCTCGCTGGTCACATAACCGCAGTCCTTGTAGTCGGCATACAGAATCCACTGCTTGCCACGCTGATACTGGATGTTCATCTCCTTCAGACGTCGGTTGAAGCGGATGGACGACTCGCCATAGTCCTGTGCTATCTGTGTGACCAGGACACTGCTCTTCGTGGCAAGGATGATGTCAAGGTAACTCACCTTGTCCTTCATCTCCGTCACCTCCTGTTGCAGGTCATCCACCTTGGATCCCAACTCAACGATGCGTGTCCTTTGGTGTTCACACTCCTGTTCGACAAGCAGACGCTTTTGTCGTTCTTCCTTCAGATTGACTGCTAACCGTATCAGGAAGTCTGGCTCTGCCAATGCCTTCTCGATGGTCTGCTGTGTCATATAGGCACCATGCTTGCGGATAGAGGGGAGCACCTCCGATGTCACCCACTTGCGGAAACGTTTGGCTTCGGGTTTGCGACTGTCAAGGATGACATCATACAGTCCGTCTTCATTGATAAAGTTTGTAACCTGTTCTCTTCCAAGACTATCCGAGATGGGGTACTTTGAAAGTACATCATCCGAAAGTCGTTGTACCAACTTGCTGGTTTTTAGTCCAAGAACTCTTGCCACATCAGCCAAACAGAACAAGGGTTGCTCTGGTGTTCCTGTGGTTCGGACTGCTCCAAATTCCTCGTTGTTGAAAATCTGAATATCGTTCATATCTCTATGCTGTTTTGTGATTATTTCTTCTCTTCCCTTATTTCTATCTGTTCACACTTTCTTCACCCTCACCGCTGTTGGCATCATCGCCGTCAGTGCCTGTCGAGCTCCTCACGCCCTTCATGTTTTCCTGCCAACGGCTCTTGGCATCGCTGATGATGCTGCCTTTATGTACTACACGGTCGTTGGTGGCTGCCAAGAGGGCGGTAGTCTGGCTTTGGGTGTTGAGCTGCACAAGGTATTTCAGTAGTGTCTCGTTCTGTGTCGTCAGGTCGGCATAGATGCTAAGATACTGCCGCTTTCTCTGTGCATTGGGCATATAGGCATCCTTGGTGGCTTTCACGGCACACTGGTACATATTGTACAGTTCCTCCCACCGACGCTTGTCGTTGATGGTGCCTCCTGTAGGGATGATATGGTCTATGTTCGCCTTCATCTTGTCCAACTGACCGTTGATCTTGCTGCTTTCGGCAAGCCAGGCGAGGTCTATCTGTCGGTCGGCTACGTTCAAGGCTTCCACCTCAGCACGCTTGGTGAGGGCAGAGTCTATCTTCTCCGCATCATCTACTTGGTTGTAGAGGTTGATGCCGGCAAGAGTGCGGAAACCTAACTTGTTCTTCTCTGCCGCTGTCTTCTTATAGTTGTTATGTAACAGCCAATAATAGAACTCAGGGGTGAGAGAACCGCCACCTGTCTCCATCACCGTTATCTGGTTCTGCTTGGAGGAGTCGTGGTTGTAGGTCACGCTCTGGGCTGTGGCTTTGATGGTGGTTGCTACCGCCATGATGAGTATCATTGTCTTCTTCATGTCCGTTCTTCTTTTGTTTACAATCCGTCAATAGTCAAGTTTTCCTGCCACTTTCCATCGGCTGAAGGCATCTTCCAGTATCTCTTCCTTCGTCCTCGTCCGATACACCTTCTCCTTCCAATAGCCCATGCGCAGCTGCACATACCGCCATGTCTGGAAGTAGGCTTGGTTCAGATGTTTTTCTATCAGGTCCAACGAATTGTTGATATTGTCCAACACCATCAGCAGGTCGGAAGTTGAACAGGCTGCCGCTCCTGTGGCATACAACACGAGGTCGTTGACGCTATGGTAGAGTTGGCTTCCTTCGTTGTATATGTTGTCGATGGCTTTCTTGTTGATGCTGATGAGCATCGTGTCAGCCAGTTCGATGTGTTTCCGCTTGATGACCTTATCATTGAAGTCCTCCAACAGGTTCTTGTAGTCACTGATGCGGTCGCTCACCGTCTGGTAGGTGCTCTTCACGTTCAGCACCGTGCGCAACGACTGGTACATCACATCGATGATGTCGAAGGCCCGGGTGTATTTGTCCAAATCCACATTCAGTTCCTTGTATTTGCCCACCTCTTCACTGCTGTATTCATGCAGCAGTTGATTGCTGTACTCCAAAGTGCTGCGTGCCAGCAAGAGGCTGCGCTGCTTCTTGTGGTCGTTGATGTATGCTTCCACCGATACCGCATCGAATCCCCATTGCGCCAAGGCTGTATTGGGGAAGAGGGTAATCAGCAGGAGAGCTATGATGATGGTATGTCTCATTCTCCGTTCCTCCCTCAGTTTTCGTTCTCGTTATCTTCACCATTCCCTCTGTTAGGGTCTGCATTCTCTCTCCATCGCTCGTAGCACTCTTCAATGAGTGTCCTTCTGCGACCTTGGTCTGCGTCGATTGAAGGAAGAATGTCCTTCAGCACGTCAATGATGCTGCGCTTGTAGTGCATCATTTTTTCTAATGATACCAAGTCGGCGTAAATCTTGGTGATACGGCTATCTACTTCACGGGCTATCTCCAGACGGTCGCTCGACCAGAGCAGGTGTATTACATCGTCATTGTCGGCGGTCTGGGTTGCCTCGCTCTTGGCATATTCTGTGGTGATGCTGCACGACGGGAACTCCTGGGCTATCTCCGAGATACGGCTGTTCACCTGCCTCGTCTTCTCCTCGTCAGAGGCATTCGGGTCAAGGGTCAGCACATCCACCACCTGTGTGTCGGTGTATTCCGAGGTCAGCTCCCACGATATTTGCAGTATCGCACGGTGTATCTTGATGCCAAGGAAGTACTTGGGCTTCCTTGCAATGGACAGTGTCGCCTTGAAGGTGATAATGCCGTTGATGTTGGGCATGGTGGCAGTTCGGACGTAGGTGTAGCCGTTCCACGAACCGGCACCTTGCCACGTGAGATTGTAGGCTGACTTCACATCCTGCATGATGGCAGGGATGCGGTAGTAGTCATCGGTGGAGGTGGCATTGTCGTTAGCCGCCTCGCTCTTGGCATTCTGTATGTCTGCCAACTGCTGCTGCCATGTCGCCAATTCCTTCTTCAGGTTGTCTATCTTCGTCTTGTTGACATTATGTTGCTGCCGCAAGGCAGGGGCTTCCTCCACAGAGGCATTGGCTATCTGCGTGAGCAGGTTCCTGTTCTCTGTCTCCAACTGGCTTATCTGCGCCTCCAACAGGGCTATCTTGCTATTCGCCTCACGTTCCTTCTCGTCCAGTTCCGATAGGTCGAGATTATTTTCTGATACGCTTGTCCTCATGGCGCATTCCTTGCTGTGGGCATTGAGCGAACCGCCGCACTCACGGCACTTGTACTGCGTGCTGCCCTGTCCGAGGGTGACACCGTCCGAACAGGTGACGCTGATGGTCACGCTCTCCACGCCCTTCAGTTTGGCGGCATCGGTGGCTTGATAGTAACGGCGTGCGTCACTGCCGATGTAATAGACATAGCCCTCCTCGTTGTCGTTATACTCCGAGAGACGTGCCTGCAACTGACGCTTGAAGGTATTCAAGTCCATGCTGTAGGAGTCGAAGACATCCTCATACACCTCTTCCACGTTGTTCCAGCTCTTGGTAACGTGTATCTCGTAGGCGTAGGCCTTCTTGGTCTGCTTGCCGCCACGGCTGATGATGTACGACGACATCCAATAGTTCATCGTATAGGTGAAGCCGTCGCTCTGGGCGTTGAGCTGCTGCACACGGCTGCGGCTCCATCCGGCATGGTTCTCCGAGTTGGCCAGTATCTGCTCTCGCTGCGTGCTGTTAGGGTAGAAGTTGGGGTCGGAGGTGTTGATACGATACCAATGGTCACCGTTCAGAATACTGTTGTCATCGGTCGGCGGATAGTAGTCACAGAGGCTTACGCTGCCTTGGTCTCGTCGGGCAATGTACCAACGCTGTGTATAGTAGTTGCCCTGCGTCTCGCTCAGATAGTCTGTCATCCACGAGGTGATGTTGTAGTTGGAGAGGTCGAAGAGGGCTGCCACGTTGTCCTCGCCACCCACCAGACTAAGGAGTGTGCTGCCGATGCCGTTCTCTGCCTGTTCATAGAGGTCATGGTAGTTGTCATAGATGTCGATGATTTTACTCACCTTGCCATTGAAAAGGTCGTTGAAGGCACTCTGCTGCAAGAGTGCGCCTGATGCCCCGTTGATACCTGCCGTCGCCAACGATGCTCCCATATTGTAAAGCGTCTCGATGTCGGCGGTGAGGTTCTCCACGGTGAAGTTGCCGGGCACACTGGCGATGTCATCCAACAGCTGCTGCCAATCTACATTGCCTATCTCCGAGAGTTTGAGGATGGCGGCTATCTCTTGGTTGATTTCCAAGAACTGAATGTCGGCAAAGGTCAAGCTACTGTTGGTCACGACACTCTCAAACTGCATACACAGCGACTTTGTGTCGGCGCATATCTTCATCAGGTAACTGCCCCAGTAGAGGGCGGTCTGCGGACTTTTCAGCATCATTCCTGCCACCGTCCATATCTTGGGCATAATCTTGTTCGCCACCATATTGTGGATGCGGCGGTAATAGTAGTTCTCCGTGCTACTGCTCCAAATGCCGAGGTCGGTGAATGCCTTGCGCTCCAAGAACTTGGCAGCGAAGATGCCGGCAGTGGCAACCTCTGCGGCATTGTAGTGCTTCAAGATTTCGCCCACCTGCTCGTTATAATAGCTCTCTGCCATAGCTCCAGCACCGAATGCGGCAGCCATGGCGGCAACGATCTGCTTGTCGTAGTTCACGCTGTAATACTGCGCATGAACCCTTCCCACGACAAGTGTAAGACACATATATATTATAATAAGGTATAAACGTCTCATTGCTTCACTACTTTACGTTTTTACTACTTTCAGTTTCTACTATTCCACTACTTTACTACTTGTAGTATTTACTATTGGTAGTATTCACTACTAATCGTATTTACTACTAATCGTAAATACTACCCAGCCACCGTTCCCGAAAGTTTTGCTTTCGGGCATCTGGGCTTTACGTCTATTCCGGGATTTCCGTTTCCATCAATCAGCCCCCGTGCTCGCCGTGTCAGCGGCGAGTGGCTCCATCGTCCGTCAAATTGAGCACATGCCCCGCCTCATTGACCTTCTGCGCAAATGCCAACGACTTCCCGATGCCACTGGCATCCCAATCTCTGCAATACCGCTCGATAGCCTCCTGATGTCTGCACTTCAGTTCATGCTTATAGAGTTTCAATGCCTCCTTCTCAGCTCGCTCGGTGGTGTAGGTCATATAGCACTCGTGCGGCTCCTCCACACCATACACTCCGCTCGTCGATCCACGTCGGATAAACACCTCACGGAAGAAACTTCTTCCCTCCTTGTTATCCAAGCGGTTGACAGTGAATATCTTCTTGCAATCCACATCCGTCAATCCTAATATCGCCTTGATCTCGTCGAATCGCTCACGAAATTTGCTTTGGTCGAGCAGCATCACCACGTCGGAGTTGTTGATGATGGCTTCCTTCACGATGGGACTGCCGATGATGTCCTGTATCTCCTGTGTCACTACGCCCACGCTCGCCCAGAACTTTCGGGCTGTCTTGTATAGGTACTTGATGTACTCGGCCATCAGCGGCGAGGCGATGGCTTTCCATGCCTCCTCGATGACAAGGCACTTGCGGTTCTTCTTCAGGCGCATCTTCTGCAGGAACACGTCCATGATGATGAGCGTCACGATGGGGAAGAGCTGCTTGTTCTCCTTGATGGCATCCACCTCGAAGACGATGAAGGTCTCGTCGAACAAGGTGCTATCCACGTTCTCGTTGAGAATCTTGTCGTACTTGCCGCCACGGTAGAAGTTTTGGAGCATATAGGCGAAGTTGTCGCAGTCGATGGTGGTGATGTTGTTCTCGATGCAGATCTGGTCGAGACGCTCACAGGCGAACTCATAGAATGAGTCGAAGGAGAGGGTCTTCACGCTCAATGCCATGCGCCGTTCCTCCAGTCCCTTGATGAGTTTCTCCACCTTGTCGTGTATCTGCGTCAGCTCCGTGCCGCGCCGCTTCTCCATGGTGGAGAGGTTTTTTCTCAGTGTCTCCTTCTGTGAGGAAGGATAGGGCTGCACACCGTTGAAATAGAAATCGTAATACTCCGTCACCAACTGCTCCACGACACGGAACTCCAGTTCGGGTATCTGCGTCTCCGAGCCTTTCCATATCAGCAGTATCAGGTTCTTCAGGAAGTCTATCTTCTCAATGTTCAGCTCCCGCTTGCTGATGTTGAAGGGGTTCATGGTGATGGGCTTGTCCTCCGTATAGGCGATGTACTTGCCGCCCACATACTCGCAGAGTCCCTCATACGAGTTACCCGTATCGACCATGACGATGTCGGTGTTCTGCTCCCACAACTGACGCACCACGCTGTTCATGTGGAACGACTTGCCGCTGCCCGAAGGACCCAAACAAAAAAAGTTCGAGTTGTCGGTCAGCTTCTCCTTTCCCTCCTTTCCTGTGATGTCGATGGCTACGGGCACACCTTGGCGGTCGGTATAGTATATCTTCAGCGGGGTGTCCTCATTATGCACGATGCGCTCCTTGTACATCAGACAGGTGGCGGCATCGCCGAGGGTGAGGAATCGGTCGTAGTCGGCATTCATGCCATAGCAGTTGCCGGGGAAAGAGTTGACGAACAGCTCCAACTGGTTGTAGGCCCGCTTGCTGATGTGGATGCCCATGCGCGAGAAGGAGTTTTCGAGATGGTTGGTGCATTTCTGTATGTCGGTGTCGCCGCTCACTGCCACCACGAGGTTGTAGTGGGTATAGACGAGCTGCTTGCTCTCACGGGCTATCACCTCCTGCACACGCTTGATGTCCTCTACAGCCATCAGGTTGCTGGGGTTGGGCATGGAGGCATGGCGGTTTTTCTTCTTGTCGAGTAGGGCAAGCTCACGCTTCTGGTTGGGCACGAACACCATCTGGTTGAACACCACGCAGTCGGCTCCGGGCACGCTATCGACGATGCTCACGAGATCAACGGGCATACTGGTGTTGTTCACCTCGATATTTGCGTAGGGACGGATGACCGACGGCAAGTTGGCATAATCCACATCCACAAGGCTATACACCTTGCAGCTACGGTCCCCCATGCCGATGGTCTCGTCATCGACCTTGAAGTTGGTCATCGACACCACCTTGTCACGGAAGTTCATGGAGAAGAAACGGTCCACATACTCGCAGGCTTCCGTTTTGCCGAGGAATCGGGACTTCACGCCGGCATCCCTCAGCTGGTCGTGCACCTTGCGTATCTTCACCAAGAAGTCACGCCATTTCTTGTTGTCGAACGACATCAGACGGCTCTTCTTGTTCTCCTGTGTGATGGTGAGGTAGCAGACGCTGTCGGTAAAGGGTCTGCCGTTGAAATAGCGGAAGTAACTCTCGCTCAGGAACTCATGATTTCCACCGTTCTCTTCCTTGAATGCCTTCCTCACAAACACGTCCTGCTTGTGCAGCGCATAGCCTTCGCCCAAGGTCTGGGCAAGGGCGGCGAAGAGGTGGGTGAACTCATAGTAGGCCTCGATGTTGGCGGAATACTTCTGCACAGGGTTCTCCATCTTCAGAACAGCGGAGTATTCGCCCGTCTTGGTATAGAGCACGCCGATGCCATCCACTTCCTCGATGGAGAAGTAGATGTCCTGGAAGATGCGCTTGCGCTTCCCTCCCGTGCCGAATGCCTTGACACTGATGGCCATGCCCACGCAGATGGCTGAGAATATGAGTATGATGTATAGGGTCATTGTTCTTTTTCTTTTTTAATCGCAAAAAGGCGGGCGCACCCTCATGCGTGATGCCCCCACCTCCATTCACTTACAATCATTGATAGCTTTCCACTTGGACATAATGGATTCTCTTTTTTGTTTTACACTTTCTTTGAATAGGCATAGATGAATATGCCGTTGTCACTCTTCTTGCTGTGCAAGCCCTTGCGCTGCTTCATGACGATGAGAACGCCACCGACAGCTACGGCGAGGACTAGCAGCACGAGTCCTGCCACGAAACCGAAGATGCAGTAGCCGAGGATGAAACCCGCAACGGCTCCTCCTGCGGTGGCTGCCGCCCAGTAGATGTAGCGTCCCTGCAACCCGAAGAACTCCAATGGACGTTGCAGTCCCTTGAAAATGGGATAATCCGGAAAACGCTCTTGCTTTGTATCTGCCATAACTGTCAGTGTTTTAACGTTCTACATACTCACAATCTCACGCTGCGTTTAACCTCCAATGCCGAAGAACAGAGGCAGTGCCTGGGCTGCTGCAATGAGGAAAATACATGCGCCGACGACCATCATGATCTTCTTTTTCACGTCCTGTTCCTCGTTGTTCATGGCGATGTAAACGCTTATGGCTCCGACAATTGCAACGACACCTGCAATGGCATAGCAGAGCTTCACCACGATAGGTACATACTTGGCAATCTCCTCCGTCACTGTGGTAAGCGCGGTCGTTCCTGCCGAGTAGTCGCCGGCTGCGTTCTGTGCCATTGCTGCGGTGGTGCCGACAAGCAACATCAGGGCGAGCGTTTTCATGCGCTGTGAAGAGAAGAATCCCTTCACCTTCTTGTTAATCCTTTCAAACATTCTTTTTACCTTTTAATTTGTTACACTTTGAGTTATCTTATCTCGTATCACCTGTATCTCAAATCTGATAACCGAAGAAAGCGGGGAAGACGATGGTCGCTCCTATGAGGAACAGGCAGGCTCCCACCAGCATCATGATGTTCTTCTTCACTCCTTCTTCGCCCGTATTCATCTTTATATATATCTGCAAGGCGCTGACTATGACCACGATGCCCGCCACTGCATAGCACAGATAAACGATATAGAGCATCATCGTCACGGCATAGTCATGGGCACTCGCAAGTGCGTCCGCTCCCCAGCTGTAGTCCACGTTGCCACACTTAGCACTGGCCAGAGCTGGGGTTAAAGCGGCATATAATGATAGAAATGCACTTCTTGTTTTTGACATCATATCTCATTATTGAGTGATTCCACCTTGACCATGTCACGTCCATTGTGACGAAGACCGCGGGCGATGATGGTGTTGTTCAATTCTTCCGAATACATGGGGTCGGAATAGGTGGTATTCACTTCCTCCATCTTCTTCTCGATTGCGCTTTGTATCTTTTCAAGCACATGAGGCTTGCTCTCTTCCGCAGTGGCGGCTGCCTCCTCTGTAGGCTCTGCAAGCTGCTTCTCCTCGTAGGCTGTCTCATATTGGTTGTCGCCTACGCTGAAACCACCGTCGCTCTCGCTGACCGCTATCGACTCTTCCTCGTCGGTCATGTCACTGACATCAAACGACTCGCCCTGTGACTTCTCGTCCTTGGGCTTTCCGTACAGATCCTGCACGATGATGACCGTATAGTAGATGACATAGATTATGGTCACGACAATGGCGAATATTACAAATGACTTCATATTTTCAAGTTTGATTTTACTATGGTTTGGCTTATTGCCGATGCAAAGGAACTACCTTTTCTTCAATCTTAAACCGAAATGACTTTCCGCGGAGCCAAATCTTAACTCTAATTTTGATTACACTCGCAATCATACTCAAAAATCAAACTCGAAAGGCACAAAAAAAGCCCTTCCGATAGGGAAGAGCTTGTAAAGAGGGTGGATGAAAAAAATGTGGATGGCTATATGGTCAGGTACTTGCCATGGGAGAAGTCCTGATGTTCGTTAGAGAAAACATAGCCCAACTGGTTGGACAAGCATTGGGTGTTGCCTATCCTGGCATCGATGTTGGTGTGCGAATGTCCGTATATCCAATAGTCTATGCCGCTATCGGTGATATAGTCCTCCAACTCTACGGTGAACGCCACGTTTGCCTTGCTGCCTTGAAACTTTGGGTGGAGCATACGGAACGATGGTACATGATGGGTGACAACAATCTTATGGGCTGCTTGCGAATATGCCACTGCATCCTTGATAAAGGTGAGGCAACGTTCATGCTCAGCATTGAATTGGGCATGGGTCATCAGCTCACCTTTATATAATATACGGCGGAAGTCGCTTATCACTTGCTCGGTGAAGTAAGCGTCCTCCAAAGGAATCCTCGACCAAAGGGTGGAGAGGATGATGTCGGTGTCGCCAATCCTCGCAATACCGTTGTAGTGGCTGAATACATTGGGACGTACCTCCAAGAGATAGCCGTCGGGCAGTGTCGCCACATCATAATATTTGTAGAACTCATGGTTGCCCATGCAGCAATGCACCTCCTTGTAGTTCTCCGATGCCCAGTCCCAAAAGGGATGCTTGGAGTAGTTGTCATCGCCGAGATAGCCGATGTCGCCGGCAAGCAGCAGTATGTCGCCCGTCACCTCCAAGGGGTGGGCTTTCAGATACCGCCAATTGTCGGCAAACTCCAGATGCAGGTCGGATGCGTATTGTATCTTCATATTGGTCATGCTTCTATAAACAATTCATCCAGTTGATCTAACAGTCCGGTCACAAATGCCTCGTCTTGACCGAGTGACTTTGACAATGGTTCTGCGAGAGTTGACCAGTCGGCTCTGATGGAGGCGACAAACTCCCTTATACATGCCACTATTGAAGCAGGAGCCTCAATGTTGTCCTCAGTCATTATGACCACATTTTTCAGGATGTCCGAACGGTGCTTCTTGATGTCTTTGGTGTTCACATGCTTGCCGTCCCGCTTGTCTGCCATGAGATTTAGGTAGGCTCTTGCCTTCAGTGCTATCAAGGCAGCGGAATTGGCATGGCGTATGCCATCAGTCAGTTGGCTGTGTGCGATAGTAAAGTGATAGTAATCATCGTCCATGATGATGGCACTAAGACTCGACACATCTTCATCGGTCGGGATAGGTTCTATGACAAATCCCTTTGGCTCTCCAAGCACGTCGGGGTGGCGTGACAGCAGTTCTATCATCTCGGGATAGCCGTCTTTACCATCAAGGAAACGATACATTTCATACCTTGGTGGCTCACCAGCCTCCTGTTTCCTCTTTTCAGGTCGATAGCCAGCCTCCCGCACAAACTGCCAGAAGCGATTGGCGAAAGCCTCGGTCATGTTCTCTACGATGACTATCATGTCGATGTCGTGTGTGGCGCGTGGACGCACCACGGTATTGGTCATGGTGATGTCACAGGCTGCTCCGCCTATCACCACATAGTTTTCTGAGTATTCCGCAAATGCTTCACGGAACTTGACTAATCCTTCCATTTCTGTTCACTGATTATTCGTTCTACTTCTTTTTCTACTCTCGGATCATCATCATCTCTCAACGAAAGGACAAGGGAAAGGCGATCAACCCACTGGCTTTTGTCGCCCATTTTGCTGACAACAGGGTATTTCCATACCTCTATGATATAGTTGCCGTCATAGATGTTGGGATTCTCCATGACATCAGCCGACTTGACGGCACGATATTCCTTGCTTGTCATCATTATCATCTCTTCCCGGTCACGATTAAGCATGGAATAATGTGCCAGGGCATTGATGCCGCATACGGGGTATTCCGCATCCAAGCGTATGTCATCGCAAAAGATGCGGTTCTCCACAGGTGACAGCAAGACGTTCTGAGCCTTGTCCCACAGTTCCTTGCCCTTCAACTCGAAGTGTACCACCTTGCTGCGCTGTCCGTTCTGAATCTTTTGACACAGTCCTACATCTTCAAGACAGGTGACACCCAACGTGACGCTTTCGTAAGAATATGGAAGCAACGGTGCAATATCCCTTGGCGACATTCCTTCAATACTGCCCACCTGTAGGTGATAGAGTAGTATGTATTGCGCCACAGGGGTCAATACTTCGGCAATCTTCCTGTTGCTTGTCTTCTCCAATGCTATGATGCCTGGCAGATGGGCATATTCCTCGGACATGACAAAGAAGACTCCTTTGTCTGCCAGTCTGTGTCGCTCGTAGGTGGGTCCGGGCGCAAGGATAAACACCGCAGGCAGTCCCAGGGCTTCGGTCAACCGCTTGCCCGTGATGGCGCAAGTCCGTGGAGAGGGATTGCCCTTCTTGGGCTCAACGAACAGCAGGGGCGTGCCTTGGTATGTGCCATCATAGAAACGGTATGAGAGTTTCTCGCCAACCGTGATGCCTTTCAGGCTTTCCTTGGCACGAGGTTCCACCTCAAAGCGTCTGCCCAATATCCTTATTTCTTTTTTCAATTCCATTCTGCTACATTTTAATAATGTATTAAAACGATGCAAAAATAAGGATAATAATTGAGAATCAAGCATGTTTGGGCGAAAAAGTGCAGATTTGATATGTAATTTCAATGCATTTGAGCCATTTTTGCATCAAATGATGGTGTTTTCGTCTTTATAATGTCATTCAGATGCCGTTCGTTTCTTCCTCATCAGATAGTCGTTGACATCCTTGTAGTCGGCATATCTGAAGGACTCGTCCGTCACCCTGTACTCGAATACATTGCTGATGCTCTCAACCGTCTTGCGTCCTGCCTGGTCGTTGTCGAGGAAGCAATGGATGTGGGTGTAACGGTCAAGGTAATGCAATGCCTGTTTGAGGTTGGCGACTGAGTTCAGTATCATATAGTCGCAAGGGCTTTCAACGACAAACCATCGGTCTTGCTGTTTAACGAGGGTCATATAAGCAAGGAAGTCCATGAAGCCCTCAAAGACCAGACAACCGTTTTGCCACTCGTTGAACGTATGGGCAAGCAGGGTGATGTCCTTATGCCCGATGCAGCCCTTGAAATAGGGATTGCGCACCTCATGTCCTTCACTCAGATTGCCAAAGGCAATGCCATAGTAATGTTTTTGCTCAACCTTGTAGTGTATCTCCCTGCAATACATCCTGCCAATGGTGATGTCTATCCGTCGGCTACTGAAATAGGACAGCAGAGAATGGTTGCTCAGTGGGAGCAGCTTCACATCGTTCATCTTGGTTGTCGTGTATTCCTTGGCTGCGATAGCGGTCTCGATTGCCTTATCCACAGTGGCAATACTCTTGGACGCAAGGTAGGCAAGGGCATCGGAAACGGATTGTTTGTTATACATACGCTTTACCAGCTCCACAAGGTCACCGCCCTCCTTAATGGCGTAGTCGTACCACAGGTTCTCCTTCTTGCTGACCTTGAACGATGCGGTCTTCTCGTCCCTGAAGGGTGACAGATACCAGTAGGCATTGCCCTTCTTCTTTTTCAGCGTTACATTCTCCTTGTCTAAGAAGTCTATAATGCTCAGTTTCTTCGATTGTTCAATATTCATTGTACTTTCATTTGTTCGGTTTTACTTTGTCCATGGAAACAGTTTACTTTACCCTTTCTCCTATATAGGCACACCCGTAAACTAAACCATTTGCTAAACTACTTTTCCGCTTCCCAATTCAGCCTCCGATTTCGGTTTACTTTGGCCTTATTTCTTATATATAGGTACGGACGTAAACTAAACTGGTTTCTGAACTGTTTTTATTCCTCTTCATGGAACAGGTCAATCTCGGCAGGTGTATATCCGAAATAGTAATGATTATCCCGCTTCACTATGAGCTTTTGCTCGTTAATCAGGTATTTCAGCATTTTGATGATGACGCTTCTGCCACGCTTAAAGCCAATGTCTGCATAGGCTTGCGTTAATTCCTCCACCATGCGATCGAATCCTTTGATAGGTTTCTCCTTGAATGCAGCCGTCAGCGCCTCGTTATGCTGTTCGGATGTCAAGTCTTGGTAAGTAAACCTTGACGGTTGCTTGTCACCTTCTTCCTTCTCCGGCGTGTGCTCGACAATCTCTGGCAACCCTTCCTCATTGACTGTAAAGGCAAACGGCTTGAACTCCTTCTCACGGATGTGCATCGCCTTCACCTCGCTGATGTCGGGATTGGTGGTGCTCTTGGTGATGACAAGCACCGTCTCTGCCTTGTTGTTCATCTCCGTACCGATATGCCCGCGCACGTTATTGTCGCCCTTGTTCTGATGCAATACGCAATGGATGTGCAGGTCATACTTTGATGACCATTCCATCATCTTGTTGATGACCTCGACCGATTCTCCCGCATTGTTGATGTCGAGAAGCAGGTCTCTGATTCCGTCGATGATGACCAGTCCATAGCTTTGGTCTTGGGCAAGCGCATAGTCTATGACCTCTATCCTGACGGAGGGCGTGTACTCTCTCAGACAGATAAAGTCAAGGTTCTCGTTGTCGATGCTTGTAGGTAGACCAGCGAGCTTCAGGATGCGCTCCAGCACATTATGGCAGTGATAGCGGCTCTGCTCCGTATCTACATACAGTATCTTGCGTTTCCCCTCTGGCAGACTGGCGCGATAGTTCAGTACCTTGCCGTTGGCGAGGGAAGCGGCTACCAAGGCAGACACGTTGAAGGTCTTTTTCGCCTTTGCCTTACCAGTAGAAGCACTGAAGTTGCCCAATGTGGCTATGCTGGAATTATCAACCCATATAATCTGAGGAGGTGTTTTATAAGTATCTGTTGCCTTTATCAACGATTCGCTCAATATGCGATTGAGACGCTGTACTCCTTCCTCTTTTGAGTTAGGCTGTACATGTTTGTTATTTTCTTCCATTTTCATTCTTTCGGATTATCAATTTCTATTTTCGTTACCATTCCAATGACCTCTTGTTTGTTTTGGAGCAGCCACTTGTCGATTTCTTCTCTATTAAAATACAGCATTTTTCCCCTTGGCTTATAGTGTGGAACTTCTTTTGCGGCTGTAAGTTTGTATAGCAGGCTTTCAGAAACACCAATATACTTACATGCTTCGTCAAACCCCAAGACGGTTTTGGTCTGCTTGACCATCTTCTCCAATTCCTCGATTCGCTCTATTAGTTTGTCAATAGGTCCCAAAGCCTCCAAACTGTCTTCTATTGCGACAATTCGCTCATAGAGTCTAAAATGTCTTTCATTCATGTGTCACGTACCTTAATTAAATTGTTTACAGACAGTAGCACGGTTATATTAGCCGTCTATTCTTTCTTTGTGTAGATAGTACATATTCCTCTGCTTCTCTTTGAATCTCGTTCTTCGATTTGCCCTTGGTTCCTTGAAGCCATTCATCTATCTCAGATTTGAGGAACATGATGCGTTTGCCTCTCTTGTGAAACGGTATTTCCCGATTGCTTGTCCAGCAATATATGGTATGCTCTACCGGATGTGTTGGGAGATAAGCACATAATTCAGCAACCGTAAACCATGTTTCTTCTTTTTCTGATTGAACAAGTTCATATATACCATCAATCTTGTCTTCTAATGATGACAGCTTTTTCAGTACCCCCGTTATAGCGTTGGGAATATCTTCAAATCTTATACTATTTTCTTCCATGCTAATTATTTTTTATGATTTTTGATGCAAAGTTATGGGGAGACTGTCACTAAATAGAAAAAGTAACGTGATAGTAAGGCAGTATCAACCAAACTATCACGTTTTTACTTTCATTTAGCAGAATTATTGTGATTTATTCCTCTCTTAATATCTGTTCGATGGATTTGCAGATGGCATATTGACTTGCTGTCATGGAAACGTTTCTTCTTATCCTTGAAAGAGAAGAGGAAAGACAACTTGAAGTTATGAATTTCTCTGTTCCATCCTTTTTGATACTGGTTAAGAAGCGACCTTCTCCCATGACATATTGCCAATTATTGTTTATCAAATGGTATTGAGCCATAGCGTCAAACAGTACGGCTACATTACGTACATTCTTTACACGGATAGATGCGTCCAAGTCGCACTTGAATAGGCGACACAACTCGCTACGCACATCACTGTTGTCGGCAAAATCAAATATGTCGTGACTTTGGACAAGTTCTACCAACAAATCCATCTGTCTGTCTGACAATTGGCATCCCAAAGTGAGGATGGACGATTTCTTTCGGGTAAGGATTGGCAGACCAGTACCCACATGTTGAAGAAACAACTCAATAAGTTCCTGCTTGGAATAATCTTCTTTTTTCTTGATTATTGACACACACTTAGAGTCTCTAAACAAAGTACCAATAATGCCAATTGCCATCTGTCGCGAGTTCTTACAACGTGCACAATCACAGTCAATATATTGGTGACTGCGCTCAAATAGTTCTATGAAGTACTCTGTCTTCATATGATTCTTTTCAGCTTGAAGATACCAACTTCTTGCGATCTCAAACAACTCATACAGTTCTCTGTAGAAGTCTTCTGTACACTCCACATGTTTGTGGACACGCTTGCTCTCTTCAAAAAGAGAGAAGCCAAAAAAGGCTGTCTTTTTTCATTTTTATCTGTTTATTGTTATAAATGTTTGGTTTCCACGAAAGGTTAAAGTGCCAAAACAATAGCATCATTACATAGAATGTTGAAAATGAAAGGCACTAAAAACCACCTGTACAATAAAGGACTTATTGATACAAGTGGTCTTCTATACTAAGTGCTTACAAATGATAATCACTATTCATCTATGTCCAACTTAAAAGCTTCTGTAGCTTCATCTTTCTTCTTGTCAATTACTTTTGCGTAGATTTGCGTGGTTTTTACATTGGTATGCCCTAACATTTTGCTTACGGTATATATGTCTGTACCGTTAGCCAATTGTAACGTTGCATAGGTGTGGCGGAAGCAATGAAAGGTGATGTGCTTGGTAATCCCTGATGCTTTTACCCACCGTTCCAAAGGCCTAGATATCCATGAAGGGTCAGGCAGTCCGGCAAACACCAACAGTTCTCCGTCTTTCTTGCGCTCACCGCAAAGCTTGTATGCCTGTGGCGATATAGGCATGTATTCAACGCCCTTAGTCTTCTGCTGAGTGAAATTGAGACGGTACCCACCATTGTATTCTTCAACCTCTGACCATTTAAGCTTTTGAATATCGCTATGTCGCATTCCTGTCAGTGCAGAGAACAAGGCTGCCCGTTTTAGTATATCATCACACGGAGTCTTTGCCAATATATTAAGTTCTTCCAGTGACAGATACTCTCTTCGAGCACTCTGAAACATGATATTTTTAGCCTTGGCAGCAATATCACAATTCAGATAGCCATCCACGAAAGCTTGTTTGAGTGCCGCCTTGAAGATAGAGAAGTACGTCGATGCCGTATTCCTTGAAATAGTTCCTTTCTTAGAACCACCCTGCGGTGCCTTTATCAAGAAGGAACGGAATGCCTCAATATACTTCATGTCAATCTGCGAGAACTGTATGTAGTCACACTTGGCAAACATTGACAACAGTGTGTGCAATCTGCGCCAGTTGACAACTATCGATTCTGACGCAGTTTCCTCTCTTTCTTTGATTAACTTCTCAATATACTCCAGAACATTGCATTTTGAGCGTTCGCTTTGTTCTGCCATTTCCATTTGCTGGTCAGTAAAGAGAGCCATGTTGTCGTACTCTTTTTGACGCAGGACTCGAACGCCATCCGCATAAAGGCAAGTTTCCATATCTTGCTTGGATTTACACTGAATAACGCCATTGTCATCTCGCTTGGGCTTGTACTTTATTCTACCAGCAACGGCTCGCTCGCTTCGTCGTTTATCCCATATAGGGGTAGTAATAGACCTCCTGAGATATTCACGCACTCGTTTGGGTTTGTCATTTCCCGTCTCATAAACAGGATAAGCTTCAAGATAGATGAACCACTCATCTCTCCACTCACTTTTCTTTAATTTGACGGAGACTTTAGTATAATCTAATCTTTTCATAATGGTTTTATATCTTTATAAAGTTTGTCTATTGATTCCTTGTGAGCATACACATAATTACCGATTTGCCGGGTCGGTATTGAGTATTTTCGTATATGAGCATACACGGTGCTGTCATCCAGATGAAATTTCTTGGAAATCTCACCTATTGTATAGCAATCCTCTGGTTCCATGCGGTACATGGTAACTGGTTTCCTTGGCTTGGTGTCAAGCGGAGACTGTCTTAACGGAAACAGATTCATTAGTTCTCCTTTGCATACAAGTCGTATTCCTTTCTCTGGCTCAATGAAGGAAATCTTTTTCATGTAGATGAGCCTATAAATGGTTGAGCGGCTTGCACCAAACATAGCATACGCTTCCGTTATGCTGATATACTCTTTAGACTTGGGCATATTGCTTACAATCTTGTCCAGTTCAAGTTGGCGTTTTTCTTCATCATGCTTACGCTTCCACGCCACCTTGGAGCATTTGGGTGAACAATACCAGGACTCCAAAGTCCTTGCGAAGAACTCTTCTCCGCACACAGGACATTTCCGTACTATCTTATACTTTGCTACTGCCATAATTCATTCATTTTGTAGTTCTTAATATCTATTCTTCTCATCATATCTACTTTTTCTTACAGGTACAAATAAGGTACAGATGTTTATAATAATAACGCAAAGATAGCAATATTATTGTGTACGGCCAAAAACAAGAAAAGCGTGTAACTCATTGAGCTACACGCTTTCCATTTGATATTGTATTCTTATTTCTCTATGTGCTTATTTCACTTAATTAAAAAAAGCATCCTCTGCTTGAAGAAGCATGATTACAGCTCACATCCAAACAGAGGAAGAATTCTTTAGATAACGGAAAGTCCATATTCGTAGGCTTCCGACATCGCATTGTAATCTGCGTCGGAATATGCGCCTTTATCCCTTGCTTTCTGCATATCTTTCATAAACGATTCTACAGAAGACAGGAAACTAGAATAGTTTTTCTGTTCTTCATCATAGCCTGTCACAGCAGGAAGCTTCTTTGCAGCTTCGAGTTCCTTCTTCAGTTCCGCCATCTTCATGTCAATACGCATACCGTCCAGCGCATGTTTGCGGGAATAAAGATTCATGATGCTTTGCACAGTGCCGGACATCTTACGCATAGCCATGATCTGATCTTTCAACGGTTCGTCGGCAAGAAGTTCTTTTTCAGCCTGTTCCGTGAGCGGGCTTAGAATATCAAAAATCACTTGTTTATATTCGGACATTTCTACACTTAGCCGGTAGTTTTCATCCAAGAGCTTGCCAGCCTTGGCTGTCTCTTTGGCCTGCTTGTAAGAGAGAAACTTATTAAAATTATCATAGAATTGCGTCCGTGCACTAAAAAGTCCTCTATAACTCTGCTTCAGATTCTGACGGACTTCTATATTAAAGTAATCTCCCGGATCCATCAATTCCGCAGTGTCTCTGGCAGATACTTCAGGCGGTGCTATCGGAGATACTTCAGGAACTTTTCCTGTCTGTTCCATATATCCCAAGACCGCATTTACGTCTTTTGCATTAGCTACATGCCTCAACACGATGAGCGATGTATGATAATAGTTTATCACTTTACTGGCATTATCCAATTCCTCCGGAGTGACGGAGGACGCAGCCTGTTTCTTGTTTCCTCCCGAACAGGAAACCAATAAGAAAGCACCTATCAGTGCTCCAAACAATAAGATATTCTTCTTCATAATAATGGTTAGTTTATTGAGACTTTCGTACTATAACAATAAAAATCGTTTTTTGTTATAGACAAACAATGCATATTTGATAAGTGTTCTATACATGATATTAACTTAAAAATAAAACAAATATGGAACAATCATTTCAAAAAGGAGTTGTGCTCCATTTGGCTTCCCTCATTGAATATACTGAAGGAGGCGTCATCAGCAAACAGTTAATCAAAAGTCCGGCAGGAAATATCACTTTATTTTCTTTCGACAAAGGAGAAGGGTTAAGCGAACATCGTGCTCCGTTTGATGCGCTCGTGCAGGTATTGGAAGGGGTAGCGAATATTACTGTAAACGGAAATCTGTTCACCGTAAAAGCAGGAGAAAGTATCGTATTTCCGGCGAATGCGCCGCATGCCCTTACAGCAGTGGAGAGATTTAAGATGCTGTTGACTATGATTAAGGAATAAACAACCATAGTGTATAAAAACAAAAAATGGCTACTCATCACGAGCAACCAATCTTTTGTTAACCTTAAATCTAATACTTATGAAAAAAACACTGTACAAAGGTACCATATTTCAGGTAAATAGCAAATTTTAGAGCCTAAACAGCCCATATTATAACAGGGTTTAATACTCTGGGAAGCGTATTAACATTTCAGACTTCACACGTTAACATTTAACATATTCATTCACACAAGTTACTTCTTGGGTAAGTAAGAATACAAAAAAGAGGGCATCATTGAAACAACATCGTCTTTTTTTTGTAACTTTGAACTATGATAATCAGTGCCAGCCGCCGGACAGATATTCCGGCATTCTATTCCCAGTGGTTTTTTAACCGGATTAAAGAAAGATATGTATTAGTGCCCAATCCATATCATCCGAAAATGATTAGCAAGATCTCTTTATCTCCTGCTGTAGTAGATTGTTTTGTTTTCTGGACCAAGAACCCGGCACCTATGCTCAACCAACTGGAGAAATTGCAGGATTACAACTATTACTTCCAATTTACACTTAACCCTTACGGAGAAAAGCTGGAAAATCATTTGCCCTCCATCGATAAACGAATGGATACCTTTAAAAAGCTGGCTGATAAAATCGGCAGGGAAAGGGTGATCTGGAGATACGATCCGATACTGACGAACGAGGAATACAATGTTTCTTTCCATCAGGAAGCATTTGCCCGGATTGCCGACGGACTCAAAGACCACACTGCCAAATGTATGCTAGGATTCATAGATCATTATCAGCATATCCGGAACTCTGTACGGTCATTCAACATCTATCCGCTGACTCAAGAGGAAATAGAAGAAATGGCTGTCTCTTTTAAAAAAACAATAGACGCTTATCCCGACATACAGTTGGATACTTGTACTGTGAAGGTGGATTTAAGACATTTGGGTATTCCGAGCGGCCTGTGTATCGATAAGAATCTGATAGAAAAGATCATCGGTTATTCCATCCTCGCCCAAAAGGATAAAAACCAGCGTAACATCTGCAACTGCATTGAAAGCATTGATATCGGAACTTATGAAAGTTGTCTGAACGGATGTATTTATTGTTATGCCATCAAAGGCAATTATAACACGGCAGTATATAATAGGAGGAAACATGATAAAAACTCACCGCTACTTATCGGTCATTTATCCGAAGAGGATATCGTAAAGGAACGGGAGATGAAAAGCCTGCGGGATAACCAATATTCGTTGTTTTAATCTCTTCGGTCTACAGTTGGCTTACAGGCATAAAAAAAGGCTATCTATCCCAGACAGCCAATCTTTTGTTAACCTTAAATCTAATACTATGAAAAACACAGTACAAAGATACGGACTTTTCGGTTATCTCCAAATTTTGAGGTCAAAGCAACGTATCTTATAACATGGTTTAATAGAATCAGAACCGCATTAACAAATGAGTGGCCGGCCATTAACATTTAACAGTTTTCTTAAAGAATCAAGGCGTAAAACTGGAAGAGATGCAAAAGTTTTCGAATCGAATACCTTATCTTATTAAAGAGAGTTTATGCGGGCTAACAAATTCCTCTGCCAGCTGTTTCTAATAGAAGGTAACCATCAAATTCCCATTATATGAACAGATTCGAAAATAAAGTAGTTGTCATCACCGGTGCTGCCAGTGGCATAGGCGAAGCAACCACACGCCGCATTGTCTCCGAAGGAGGCAAAGTAGTCATCGCTGACCATTCCGAGAAAAGAGCGGAACAGCTTGCCAACGAACTCATGCACGCAGGGGCTGACGTGCGCCATGTCTATTTCTCCGCCACCGAACTCCAGAGTTGCAAAGAGTTGATTGATTTT
Source organism: Bacteroides sp. BFG-637 (assembly GCF_024793605.1). Taxonomy (NCBI): domain Bacteria; kingdom Pseudomonadati; phylum Bacteroidota; class Bacteroidia; order Bacteroidales; family Bacteroidaceae; genus Bacteroides; species Bacteroides sp. BFG-637. The sequence continues at coordinate 6,395,102 of NZ_JANUPD010000002.1, forward strand.
TCCATGAATGAATATCAAAGAATAGATGTACTGATTAATAATGTAGGAGGAACTGATCCCAAACGTGACCTTAGCATCGAAAAGCTGGACATCAACTACTTTGATGAAGCATTCCATCTGAATCTCTGCTGCACGATGTACCTTTCCCAACAGGTCATTCCTATCATGACTGCCAATGGCGGCGGAAACATTGTCAACGTAGCTTCCATAAGCGGACTTACGGCTGATGCCAACGGCACTTTATACGGCGCCAGCAAAGCGGGTGTCATCAACCTGACGAAATATATCGCTACTCAAATGGGAAAGAAAAACATCCGTTGCAACGCCGTAGCTCCGGGACTGGTACTTACTCCCGCTGCATTGGACAACCTGAATGAGGATGTACGTAATATCTTCCTCGGTCAATGTGCCACTCCTTATCTGGGAGAACCGGAGGATGTTGCAGCTACCATCGCTTTTCTGGCTTCGAACGATGCCAGATACATCACCGGACAAACAATTGTGGTGGATGGCGGACTGACCGTTCATAATCCGACAGTAGCGTTATCATAAAACGACCGGATAACGTATTATCGGTAAAGATGATACGTTATTAACCGGCAACCATTACAAAAATAATCTCTTTTTCCTTGATGTTACCGATAGGAGACATATCTTTGTGACCAGTCAGTAACAAAAGTATCAAAGTATGGAAAAAGAGATTACTAAAAACAGACAGGCTACGGAAATGACCCTGATTAAAGCCGTCAACGATATCATCGAAGAAAGCGGTTTCGAAGGGTTGGGGATCAATGCGGTAGCAGCCAAGGCCAAAGTTTCAAAAATGCTTATCTACCGTTATTTCAATTCGCTGGATGGACTGATAGCAGCCTACATTCAACAGAACGACTATTGGATTAACTTCGATGAAAAGTTACCGGATCAGACTCATTTAGCCGCATTTATCAAGCAGATATTCAAAAGACAAATCATGTGGTTACGGGAGAATTATACATTGAAACGCCTGTATCGCTGGGAACTGACAACCGACAATAAGTTTGTGAAAGAGTTGCGCAACAAACGGGAAGAGAAAGGGATCTGGCTGGTAGAGGCAGTCAGCAAACTTTCAAAACATCCGAAAAAAGAGATTGCCGCTATGGCTTCCATCATCACCGCAGCCATCAGTTATCTGGCATTGCTCGAAGAAAACTGCCCGGTCTACAACGGCCTCAAAATTCAGCAGGAAAGCGGCTGGGAGGAATTGGAAGAAGGCATCAATCTATTAGTAGACCTCTGGTTACAAAAACAACTCTAATCAAATGAATAAAATGACAATAATGGGAATATGGGTTCTTTCTCTATTGATAAATAGTGGATGCAACCGGGGGTTAGTAGAATACGACAGTAACGATCTTAAAATATCTATTGAAAAAGGGGAAGAGTGGTTGCATAATTTTCCTTTGTTTCTAGGCATCAACATCAAAAATCCGCCCCAGATTGCAATCTGGACTGAAGACATGGAAGGGAATTATCTGTCCACCGTGTATGTGACACACAAAATAGCCACTCAATCCTGGCAAGCCTCCGGCGGTAACCGCCGAAAGGAAGCGCTGCCGCATTGGTGTTATCAGCGGGGAATCCAATATGAAGACGGGTTATATCTCCCTAGCAAAAAGGAACCGTTGACGGACGGTATCAGCGGAGCTACTCCGAAAGGTAGTTTTAATGTGAAGATGTCGCCAACCGGAAAAGAGAAGAAGTTTATAGTCAAAATTGAGATCAATCATTCTACAGATTTCAATGATGCATATCCGAAATCGGCCAAAGAAGGAGACGCCAATTACTCCGGTGGAAAAGAAGGAAGCGGACAGCCTGCCCTTGTCTACACAACAGAAGTAGATTTGACTTCCGGCAAGAAAGAATTTACAGCCAAACTGATCGGACACAGCAGCCCGGATGGAAGTAATGGAGATCTTACCAGAGATACTTCTTCACTCACAACTGCATTGCATATCGTTAAGAGCATAACCGTGTATGTGCAATAGCAGCAGCTAACCATCGTATTATCAGACTCTATCCTTGCATCATTATGAAGAAATTTATATTCATCTTTACGCTGCTATCCTTTATGACCGTATGTGCCGACAGACAAACAGACAATGGACGGCTCTCTTACACTACATATAAAAGTCAACCGGAAATTAAAACTGAATTTGATGGCAGGTTATGAACTTCAGAAACTGGAACGTATAAAGAAACAGGAAGATCCGTATTTCCATACGACGTTTAAGGAAGAATTGTCGCACCATTCCATTACGCTGAAAATCGGCTTGACGTATTAATACAACTATAATAAGAGATAAGGAATTTGCCATTGCGAACAGAATATATATTCAGATCCTGCTTTATTCCCCTCGAATAAAAAAGGTATAATTATTAATGATTAAGTCGTTATATCATTCAACAAATACTAACTTTACGACGTTATAAGATATAAAGAGCGAACGAAATGATTGTTAAGACATTACTAGATACCGATCTTTATAAGTTTACCACATCGTATGCTTATATCAAACTGTTTCCCTATGCAATGGGCACGTTTAGTTTCAACGACCGGAATGAAACCCAATATACCGAAGATTTCCTGAAAGCACTCAAGACAGAGATTAAGAATCTTAGTCAGTTGAGGTTTACGGAAAAGGAACTGGAATATATGACGAAAAACTGCAGATTCCTTCCGAGGGTCTACTGGGAGTGGTTATCTTCTTTTCGTTTCGACCCGAATAAGATTGATATTCATCTGGATGAAGCCTGTCATCTTCACATGGAGGTGACTGACTTGCTCTATAAAGTGACGTTATATGAAGTGCCTTTGCTCGCGATTGTCTCCGAAATCAAAAACCGTTTCTTTGGCAATGTAGCAGACATGAACGAGATTCTTTGCAAGCTGTCGGAGAAAATAGAATTGTCGAATCAACATCAGCTCCGCTTTTCCGAATTCGGCACACGGAGAAGATTCTCCATTGATGTGCAGGAAACGGTTATCAAGAAGCTGAACGAGACGGCACATTATTGCACCGGAACTTCCAACTGTAACTTTGCAATGAAATATGGAATGAAAATGATGGGGACTCATCCACATGAATGGTTTATGTTTCATGGAGCGCAGTTCGGATATAAACATGCCAACTATATGGCACTCGAAAACTGGGTGAATGTTTATGACGGGGATTTGGGTATCGCACTTTCCGATACATATACTTCCGGTATCTTCCTTAGTAACCTTAGCCGCAAACAGGCCAAACTTTTTGACGGAGTGCGTTGCGATTCCGGTAATGAGTTTGAGTTTATCGACAAACTGGTTGCCCGTTACAAAGAGTTGGGAATTGATGCGACAACCAAAACCATCGTTTTCAGCAATGCCCTCGACTTTACCAAGGCATTGGATATTCAGGAATACTGCCAGAACAAAATACGCTGCTCTTTCGGAATCGGTACCAACCTTACCAATGATACCGGATTCGAGCCTTCGAACATCGTGATGAAACTGACACAATGTAAGATGAATGTCAATCAGGAATGGAGAGAATGTATCAAACTATCTGATGATGAAGGAAAACATACCGGCAGCCTTGAAGAGGTACAGGCTTGCCTGTATGAGTTACGACTCAACTAAATTATAACAATGTTGCACATATTTTCCGTAAGTTCTCCAAATGCGCCATAACATTCTTATCCTTTCGGGCAATTTGCATATTATATCTTGTCTGCATATTCACCAACAGCTCCGCATTTATATTGGTAGCAGCTTCAATCAACAAAGCAAAATCAGTAGATACAGGACGACGCCCATTCAATATATCATTCAGCATCGTATACGACACTCCTACCACCTCTGCAAATCGTTTCTGCGATATTCCACGAGATTGTAATTCTTCTTTTATAATCTCTCCCGGATGTACTGAAACAAAAGAATACCCTAAATTAGACATACTATTCTTATTTATAATGATTCGTTATGTCGATTATAGAACAAATAGTTATGACGGGTTCGGAATCCGTAGTCGATATTTTAAATTCCAGTCGATATTGTTTATCGATCCGAATAGATGAAATACCTTTTTTAACTCCCGTCAAGACTTCATAATTCAACGAATTCAAAGGATAAAGTGCTTCTACATTCAACGCTTCAGCCAAAATGACAATTCGCTTCACATAATTCCTTATTACTTGAGGTTGAAAACGATGCTTCTTATCGCTACATTTACCTTCATAATAAAGCTCTGAAAGATATTCCTTTTCAAACTCAATAACCATTTCTCTACTTATTACGACAGTACAAAGATAGCAGTTTTTTTTCAGAATACACTAAAAAAGTGGATATAATGATAGCAATTCTATCAAACTTGGCCAAAGTCCGAAAGCTAGTAGATAAAACTTGCTATCACCTTAATCAACACAACTCTATTCATAGCAGTATTAATAAAAAAACGCTGCAGGTATGTTCTTATTCTATACTATCTGTGACTATAGTAATAAAAGCTATAGCAATCAGCCCAAAACCTTTTAGGATTTGAATCCTTTCACTGCTCTTTCCAGTCTTTCCAGAGGTAATTCACCGGATTGTCTCCAGAGCTGTTCTCCTTTTCTAAAAAGAATAAAGGTAGGAGTCGACTCAACTGTATAGAAATCTGTAAGGGCAGGTTCCTGATCGATGTCTACTAATACCACTTCCAATGTTCCTTCCATCAGTTTCTTAAATTCGTCAACAACCGGTTTCATACGTTGGCAATGAGGACACCACGTTGCATAAAACTCTGCCATTACCCAATCACCGTTAGCCAGTTTCTCCTGATTTCTTTCTTCACGAGCTATTTTCTTTTCTTTCATATGAATATCTCCTTTTAATTAATTACTATCACCCTAACAATATCAGGAGAAATATAGTTTAGAAAAATAGCAAGGTTACACACTAATTAAAGAATCCGTTTTAAAGATAAGCATTGCACAAAATTGCAACTTTCGTGCAAAAAAGAAACATCCTATTCAATATTTATTTATCTTTGCCCCCCGAAATGGTTCAGAATCCGTATCCAACGGACGACGATTAATAGGGAATCGGGTGCAAATCCCGGACAGTCCCGCTGCTGTGAAGCTCTGTTCAATGTCTTATAATTGAACTAATTTAACGCCACTGATGTTAATCGGGAAGGCAAATAAGACAAGAGTCAGTCAGAAGACCTGCCATTTTGTGTAAGACGCTCCCCTCCTCGTGGGTTAGGAGAAAGAGTATCACTTGTTAAGCCCCAAATCAAAAAAATACTGTTTTTCGTCGGGTGGAGTATGTCCATTAGACGGGAAGACATTAATAAGTATGTACTTAATTGAGAAAAGTATGATAAAAAAAATCTTAGTAGCCAATCGCGGTGAAATTGCCGTAAGGGTGATGCGCTCCTGCCGGGAGATGGAGATAACGAGTATCGCTATCTTTTCCGAAGCAGACCGGACCGCGAAGCACGTGCTTTACGCAGACGAAGCTTATTGCGTAGGGCCGGCAGCATCCAAAGAGAGTTATCTGAATATAGAAAAAATCATCGAAGTGGCGAAAGCAGCTCATGCGGACGCCATCCATCCGGGTTACGGCTTCTTGTCCGAGAATGCTACCTTCGCCCGTCGATGTCAGGAAGAAGGAATCATCTTTATCGGACCTAATCCGGAAACAATGGAAGCCATGGGGGATAAAATTGCTGCCCGTATCAAAATGATCGAGGCAGGAGTACCCGTTGTTCCCGGCACACAAGACAATTTGAAAAGTGTGGAAGAAGCCATAGAGCTTTGCAATAAGATCGGATATCCGGTGATGCTGAAAGCTTCTATGGGCGGCGGTGGAAAGGGTATGCGCCTCATCCACAGTGCCGAAGAAGTGGAAGAAGCTTATACCACTGCCAAGAGCGAATCGTTGTCTTCCTTTGGCGACGACACGGTTTATCTGGAGAAGTTCGTTGAAGAGCCTCATCACATCGAGTTCCAGATTCTTGGTGACAAGCATGGAAACGTCATTCACCTGTGCGAACGCGAATGTTCCGTGCAACGCCGTAACCAGAAAATCGTAGAGGAGACTCCTTCGGTTTTCGTCACTCCCGAACTGCGGAAAGATATGGGTGAAAAGGCGGTAGCTGCGGCTAAAGCGGTGAACTACATCGGTGCGGGTACTATCGAATTTCTTGTTGACAAACACCGCAACTATTATTTCCTTGAGATGAACACCCGTTTACAGGTGGAGCATCCGATTACGGAAGAAGTGATTGGGGTAGATTTGGTGAAAGAGCAGATTAAAGTTGCCGACGGACAAGTGCTTCAACTCAAGCAGGAAAATATCCAGCAACGCGGACATGCCATTGAATGCCGTATTTGTGCCGAAGATACAGAAATGAATTTTATGCCGAGCCCCGGTATCATCAAACAGATTACAGAGCCGAACAGTATCGGGGTACGTATCGACAGTTATGTGTACGAGGGATATGAAATTCCGATCTACTACGACCCGATGATCGGTAAACTGATTGTGTGGGCTACCAACCGCGAATACGCTATCGAGCGGATGCGCCGTGTGCTCCACGAATATAAGTTGACCGGTGTGAAAAACAACATCAGCTATCTGCGTGCCATCATGGACACTCCCGATTTCGTGGAAGGTCACTATGACACAGGATTCATCGCCAAGAACGGTGAATATCTGCAACAACGCATCACGCACACCAGTGAACATTCCGAAAATATTGCCCTGATTGCCGCTTATATGGACTACCTGATGAACCTCGAAGAGAACAACAGCGGCATGGCTACCGACAATCGTCCTATCAGCAAATGGAAAGAGTTCGGACTGCACAAGGGAGTGTTGAGAATCTAATTTTAACAAAGAGAATTCAATTATGGAAATTCATATAGGAAACCGTGTGGCCGAAGTAGAGTTGGTCAGCAAGGAAGACAACAAGGTAGTACTCACCATTGACGGAAAACCGTTTGAAGCAGATGTAGTGATGGCGGAAAACGGCACTTGCAACATCTTGATGGACGGACGCAGTTCGAACGCACAACTGATTCGCCGTGATAACGGGAAAAGCTATAAAGTGAATACGCATTATAGCAGTTTCAATGTAGAAATTGTGGACAGCCAGGCGAAATATCTGCGGATGCGCAAGAAAGGGGAAGAGGAACAGAACGACTGCATCATTTCTCCGATGCCGGGCAAGGTAGTGAAAATACCTGTTGTAGCCGGTCAGGAAATGAAAGCGGGAGATACTGCCATCGTTATCGAAGCAATGAAGATGCAGAGCAACTACAAAGTGACTTCGGATTGCCGCATTAAAGAAATTCTGGTTCAAGAAGGTGATAGCATAACCGGCGAACAGACATTAATAACATTAGAACCGATTGCATAATATAAGAACGGATTGCATTATGGAAGAAATAAATAAAGCATACGCCACGTTCGAGGAACGTGACCGCATCGCTTCTCTTGGCGGAGGCGTTGATAAAATAGAGAAGCAACACGAAAGCGGTAAAATGACTGCCCGCGAACGTATCGAGATGTTGCTCGACAAGGGTACTTTCGTTGAACTGGATAAGTTGATGGTTCACCGCTGTACGAACTACGGTATGGATAAGAACAAAATTCCGGGAGATGGTATCGTGTCCGGTTACGGAAAGGTAGACGGTCGCCAGGTGTTTGTTTACGCTTATGACTTTACGGTATATGGCGGCTCACTGTCAGCTTCCAATGCTAAAAAGATTGTGAAAGTACAACAACTTGCATTGAAGAACGGTGCCCCGATTATCGCTTTGAATGATTCGGGCGGTGCACGTATTCAGGAGGGAATCGAGAGCCTTTCCGGTTATGCTGATATTTTTTATCAGAATACAATGGCCAGCGGTGTGATTCCACAGATTTCAGCCATCCTCGGTCCTTGCGCCGGAGGTGCCTGCTACTCTCCTGCCCTGACCGATTTCATCTTCATGGTGAAAGATAAGAGTCATATGTTTGTGACTGGTCCGGATGTAGTAAAAGCAGTGATTCATGAGGAAGTAAGTAAAGAAGAGCTGGGTGGCGCAATGACACATAGCAGCAAGAGTGGTGTGACTCATTTTATGTGCAATTCCGAAGAAGAATTGCTGATGAGCATCCGTGAACTGCTTTCTTTCTTACCGCAGAATAATATGGATGAAGCCAAGAAACAGCCTTGCACCGACGAAACAAACCGCGAAGATGCTTCTCTGGATACGATCGTTCCGGTAGATCCGAACGTACCGTATGACATGAAAGACATTATCGAACGCGTTATAGACAATGGTTATTTCTTCGAAGTGATGCCGAACTTTGCAAAGAATATCATTATCGGCTTTGCCCGTATGGCAGGTCGTTCGGTAGGTATCGTAGCGAACCAGCCGGCTTATCTTGCCGGTGTTCTCGATATTGATGCCAGTGACAAAGCAAGCCGTTTTATCCGTTTCTGCGATTGTTTCAATATCCCATTGATTACCTTTGAAGATGTTCCGGGATTCCTTCCGGGATATACACAGGAAAACAATGGTATCATCCGTCACGGTGCAAAAATAGTTTATGCGTTTGCAGAAGCTACTGTTCCCAAACTGACTGTGATTACCCGCAAAGCTTACGGTGGTGCTTATATCGTAATGAACTCCAAGCAGACCGGAGCTGACGTGAACTTCGCTTACCCAAGTGCAGAAATTGCAGTAATGGGTGCGGACGGCGCCATCAATATCCTGTTCCGCAAAGCTGACGAAGCAACAAAGACCAAGGAACTGGAAGCTTACAAAGAAAAGTTTGCTACTCCGTATCAGGCTGCCGAACTGGGATATATTGACGAAATCATTTATCCGAGACAGACTCGCAAACGTCTGATTCAGGCACTGGAAATGACGGAAAACAAGATGCAGACAAACCCGCCCAAGAAGCATGGTAATATGCCTTTATAACAACTAGATAAGGTGCGCAAAAGCACCACTCATAAAACGAGCTTGCAGAGATTCTATGATATGCTTTAGAAGATTTGTAAGCTCGTTTCTTATTTGTAAGCCTGCCGTTTCTTTTATATGTAACAAAAAAAACGGCACCTCGATTCACATCGCAGCACCGTCACAACACAAACACAAAATAAAACACGACAAAACTACTATGCAATCTTCCTGTCATGCCGGGGAGGCATATCTTGCTTGACTTATCTATATTCGCATACGCATAAGAAGCTTTATCAGGCGATTTGCACAATAAATAACATACATTTCCGGATTTTGTTCACAGGATTGATAAGATTTTATTCAATAATATGATAAGAAAATGAAATAACGCGCTCTTTAACGAATTCAAGAGAAACGAAAAAAACGGCACCCCGATTCACATCGCAGCACCGTCACAACACAAACACAAAATAAAACACGACAAAACTACTATGCAATCTTCCTGTTATGCCGGGGAGGCATATTCACTAGCCTATATATATTCGCATACCTACAAGTAGCCATCAGGCGATTTGCATATATAAAACATTCTGATTTTTATTTTGTTCACGAAAGGAGAAGTAAAAATATTATTTTTTCTCCTTGTAGTCTTTCAGGAAGCCTTCCATCAGCCATTTGGCGAGTGCCTGACGATTGGAATTCATCACCAGCCGACGCTGATCGAACGTATTCTGGATATTACCCAACTCCACAAAAACGGAAGCGGGAGTGGTATGGGAAAGCACGTATAAGTTACGCCCGCTCACTGTGCCGGAAAAGCCCCGGTTGGGTTGATGCTTATCGTACTTTGACTCAAACGTATTTTTCATATTATTCGCCAATCGTTTGCTTTCTCCCTTTTTATTCGAATAATAGAAAAAGACATCCGTTTGTTTTCCCTTACTACGGCTATCGATATGAATAAAAATTGCCCTGCAATAAGAATAGTTCTTACGGTCTTTCCGGTAAAGGGCGTTTATTTTATCGCAGCGTTGCTGTAAGCGTTGCACCTGATTCAAAGGAATTGGATCGCCCATACAAGTCTCCCGTTTACTGTTTGACAGGTACGAATCATCACGGATACCATCTTTAGCATCTTGAATGATGATACGGACTTCGGCTCCTTCCTGCATCAGGTTACGTGCCAGACGGAGGGCAATATCATAAGCGTATTCATCTTCGTGCAATTCGTATTTACCAACTTTCCCGATAGCACCCGGATCAGGACCTCCATGTCCGCTGACCACATAGAAGCAAGCACCGGCAAGACGGTTGGAAGTGACTTTCACATCAGCCAGTTGCTTTCCAAACAGAGGCTCATTGAGGGTGGTTCCTATTTTTGTTGATTTAGCTTTCGGAGATTGTTGCTTTGTTCCGGAACTTTCGGAAGCTGATTTCTTGATGGGAGGAATAACATACGTTACGCCCACTTTAAGCACATTGTTCTTTCCCAGTTTCTGTTTATTGAGCTCAATAAAGTCGTCGTAATACTTCTTCGGAGAGCGGTTGTGCCTCAACAGAAAAGAAGAGATGCCTTCACCCGCTTTCGGAGTTGCCTTCTGCTGTGCCCAAAGAGTTGTGCCCGAAAAAAGAAAAGCTAAGAATAAAAGAATATAGAGTTTATTTTTCATAACTACATTAACTATCTCCTTCGCAAGAGTATCATTTCACTCATAAACAGGGCAAAAATACAATTATTTTCCCTACTTTTGCAGCATTAAAACATTTTTTGAAATAAAACATTAAAACCCGATAACATTATGGCAAAACAATTCAAACCGGAAACCCTGTGTGTACAGGCAGGATGGACGCCTAAAAAAGGCGAACCACGCGTATTGCCCATCTATCAAAGTACAACTTTCAAATACGATACCAGCGAGCAGATGGCCCGCCTGTTCGACCTGGAAGACAGTGGCTACTTTTATACCCGTCTGCAAAATCCAACGAATGATGCTGTTGCCGCCAAAATAGCCGCTCTTGAAGGTGGTGTAGCCGCTATGCTGACTTCCAGCGGTCAGGCCGCCAACTTCTATGCCATTTTTAATATCTGTCAGGCAGGAGATCACTTTGTTTGCTCCTCCGCTATTTACGGAGGTACGTTCAACCTGTTTGGCGTGACCATGAAGAAGCTAGGCATCGATGTGACTTTCGTTAATCCGGATGCCAGCGAAGAAGAAATTTCTGCAGCTTTCAAACCGAATACAAAAGCTTTATTCGGTGAAACGATTTCCAACCCTTCTCTTGAAGTACTGGATATTGAAAAGTTCGCACGTATCGCACACAGTCACGGGGTTCCATTGATTGTTGACAATACTTTCCCGACTCCGATCAACTGCCGCCCATTTGAATGGGGAGCTGACATCGTGGTTCATTCTACTACCAAATACATGGACGGACACGCTACAAGCGTAGGTGGCTGTATCGTAGACAGCGGTAATTTTGACTGGGATGCTCATGCTGAAAAATTCCCGGGACTTTGTACTCCGGACGAGTCATACCACGGACTGACTTATACTAAAGCATTCGGCAAAGGTGCTTATATCACCAAAGCAACTGCCCAACTGATGCGTGACCTCGGCAGCATCCAAAGCCCGCAAAATTCTTTCTTATTGAATCTGGGACTTGAAACGTTGCACCTGCGTATGCCTCAACACTGCCGTAATGCGCAGAAAGTAGCTGAATATCTTTCTAAAAATGAGAAAGTTGCCTGGGTAAACTATTGCGGACTGCCGGACAATAAATATTACAGCCTTGCACAGAAATATATGCCGAACGGTTCCTGCGGAGTCATCTCCTTCGGACTGAAAGGCGGACGTGACGTATCTATCAAGTTTATGGATTCACTGGAATTCATTGCGATCGTTACTCATGTGGCGGATGCACGTAGTTGCGTGCTCCATCCGGCAAGCCATACTCACCGTCAGTTGACGGATGAACAACTGATGGAAGCAGGTGTACGCCCAGACCTGATCCGTCTATCGGTAGGTATCGAAAATGCAGATGATATTATTGCTGATATCGAACAAGCATTGAACGCATAAGGATGCTGTAAAGGTATAGCCCATAAAAGAAGGCACGGGAATGAAAAGTTCCTGTGCCTTTTTATTTTACACAAAGAAAATCTTGTACCCTCATCATTAGGAGATACGGATTACACTTCCTCCGCAGATAAACTGGAGATCATTGTATCCACCCAGTATACAACTGTTCTATCCGCAGGTAAAATACCTTCGAGATAAGGCGAATCAGATACATCTTCCAACCATGCCGTAGTAATCGGACCTCTTTCTCTTGTAAGACTTTGAGTTCCTAAATACGGACTAAAATTAAAGAAGGTGTGTTGTTTCTCTACATCATTTTCACCTGTATATGTAAAGACAAAAGCTTTTTTCTTTTTTCCGGCCAGCGAAGCCCATTCTATCCGATATGTCCCTTCAACAAGCACCTGTTCATCCTTTGTTTTATAGGTGAATTTCCCTCCTTCTCCTTCTTCAGACAAACGATACACATCATCCGGTCGTAACACACAGATATCTCCTTTATTAATAAAAGAATAAAAGACCATTGCCGCATTCACCTTCTCCTGCAAATCGTCTTCTGCGTCAAATAACAACATACCTTCATTGGGTCTGGAGACTTGGAATTCAGGTTGGTCGAGACATGTAAAAGTCAGTACACCATAAGAAACAGTAACAGGCAGCGTGACATAATTGCCGTCTTTATCACTAACGGTAACCGTCACTTTCCCCTTTTTGCCGTGTGAGCTAAGCCATAACCTGTTATCGTTGACCGTTGCCGTCACAATTGTCTCATCGGAGCTTTGTGCCGAGTAACCACCTTTTCCATTAGCTATCCCGATATTCTCCGCTTCCCATCCATTAAGATACAGGACTGTAGAAGAAATCGTGTTCGTACAGGTTCCCGTTTCGTCGATTAATTCGGAACCGCTAAATAAAATAATCTCTGCATCATCTTGACAGGCTGATATACAAAAAGCCATGAGAGAAAGAAGAAAGAAGCCTAATAAAGTTTTTGTTTTCATATTTTCAGTGGTATGGTTAAATCGCGGCATATGCCATTGTTTTGCAAAGATATAAAGTATTTGTAAAAAAAAGACTATCTTTGTATGGAAAAAACACAGCTATCTGTATTCAAATAAAAAGCATGACTTTAAAACACTATTATAGTCTCATTCTCAGTCTAATGACTACTCTTTCCATTTCGTCTCAACAAGTCGTTGTCACGGAGCTTCCTACTCAAAGATTGTTACCGGTAGCACATATCCACCGGATTCTTCAGGATAGCGAAGGTTATATGTGGTATGCAACAGAAGGCGGAGGCCTGTGCCGTGACAACGGTTATCAGATTAACGTCTTTCGTTCGGATTTAAATACGCCTCACCTGCTATCCAGCAACGACATTACCTGTATAACAGAAGACAACGGACATCATATCTGGTTCGGCACCAAACGTGGTTTATACAGATTGGATAAAGCTAATTATCAAATCAACGAAATAACAGACGGGGAACTCAAGAAGCAAAGAGTCGATGCTGTCCGGGCTATTCATGACGGCACTATCTGGACTTCGGCCGAAGGTATGATTTACCACTTTTCCAGTGAAAGCAAATGTCTTGGGAGTTATCCTTCAGAATGGAAGGGCACGAGACGAAACGTTACTGACTTTTACGAAGATGGAAAACATCAACTTTGGGTACTGCAAGGATCGGGAGGTCTTTTACAATATCATCCGTCAACAGACAGCTTCTCGCCTTATCAATGGACATGTGATGCATCGCCCATACAAATGATTGAAGATGTACAAAATGATTGCTATTGGGTGGCTACTTGGGGAAAAGGAGTTGTACAATTAATCCCTTCTTCCAATCCACAATCGGAGGAAGTAATCTGTAAGTTACAACCCGTCACCTTAGAAGGGTACGAACAGACACCGCATAAAACTCAAATACTGGGATTACTTAAAGACAGCCGGCAGGAAGTGTTGTGGGTTTCAGCGATGGACGATTTATATGCTTACCGAATTGTAGATAATGCACTTCACCCCGTCGATACGGAAAGTTTTCTTCCTAAAGGCAAAAAGATATTGGATAGAATCATTGAAGACCGTGCCGGCAATGTATGGGTTCCAGGATATTCTCCCCATACGTTTATCCTCTCGTTCGACGCCAACAAAATCAAACGTTACCCTACTTCTGCCATGTCCGCTATTACCGGTTATCCGGTGATGGCAGACAGAACGATTCAAGAAGGGGACTATTATTGGATATGGCAGGGAAGAACCGGATTATCCATCTACCATCCTGCTTCCGAACAGATTTCTTTTGCATCGGATTTTTCCGAAGAAACAGGAAAGTATAATATCATAAAATGTATCGAGAAATGTCATACTCAACCCGGAATCTGGGCTGCATCCGATAATGCGTGTCTATTGCATCTGCAACATGAAGGCATGAAGATGAAACTGACAAAAGAGATCCAACTGCCGGATGTCCGACAGATTCGTGTATTAAGCGAGGACAATCAGGGAAACTTATGGATAGGCACAGAAAATGCCATCTATCAATATTCTCTTTCCAAAGGGGAACTCAAAAAGTTTCAGGGGAGTGCGAATATGATAAACGACCTGGCAGTTGCCCCGGACGGAACGATATTCTGCATTACAGAAGCATTGGAGTTCCAATATTTTTCCCCGGAAGGAGAAGGACATACGATTCGGAAAGGAGAAAACTATTCATCTGTCTTCATCGCTCCTGATGGTAAAGTGTGGGTAGCTACTTTGGAAGGAAATGTGTACAGCTATCATCCGCAAACTAAAGTTATCTCCCGGGAAGAGAATGCCTGCAACACAAACGGAGATGCTATCAAAGGAATGGAGATAGACAACTTGGGACATTTGTGGATATTGGCAGACCCATACGTAAAAGAGTACAACCCTACGAATCATTCATTTAGAATACTGTATAATTCCGACCGCTTCATTCAAGTGGATTATTTCCTTTCCATCCGCAAAATGAAAGACGGAACGATTTGCCTCGGAGGGATCGGTGCTTTTTGTCTGATTACCCCATCTGCAGAGCTGGATCAATCTCCCAACGATATAAAGCCCGTTATATCCTCCATCAAAATAGACGGAAAAACACAAATAACAGGTATAAATACCCGGCAAATAGAATTGAATCCTGATAATATCAATGTAGAAATATCCTTTTCTACGCTAGAACACTTACACGCCGGACAAATCAGTTATGCCTACCGTCTGAAAGGATGGGATGCAAGCTGGAAGTCACTTCCTCCGGGAGTAAACACTGCGTATTTCACCAAACTTCCCAAAGGCAACTACACACTGGAAATTAAAGCGACGGACATTCACGGTTGTTGGGCACAGCCCATATCCTGCCTGCAAATCAATCGTCTACCGGCATGGTACGAGACATGGTGGGCATACGCCCTTTATATGCTTTCTTTTATTCTGATAGCGGCAGGAGTCATAAAGTTCTACTTCAACCGTCTGCACCGGAAGCAACAGGAACAGTTGGAAGAACAACTGACACAGATGAAATTCCGTTTCTTTACGAATGTCAGCCACGACTTACGCACTCCACTGACGCTGATTATCACTCCTCTGAGCAGTCTGCTTTCGGAGATGCAGGACGGCAAGTTAAAGCAACAGTTATCTTCCATCTATCGCAATGCTGAAGAGTTGCTGCAATTAGTCAATCAATTACTGGATTTCCGCAAACTGGAAGTGAGCGAAGAAAAACTGAATCTGACGAATGCAGATATCAGTGAATTTGTCACAACTACTTGCGAAGCATTCAAGTCGTATGCGAACAACAAGCAGATTCGCTTTTCAGTCATACCACTGAAACAAACGCTTTATATGTATCTTGACCGGGATAAAGTACACAGGATTCTCTACAACTTACTCAATAATGCTTTCAAATTTACACCTCCGGAAGGAAGAATCGATGTGTTTTTCAAAATGGAGAACAGAGGAGGGATACAATACGTCTGCATCATCGTGCAGAACACCGGACAGGAAATAGCAGCAGATGAACTTCCCCATATATTCGACCGCTATTATCAGATCGGGGCAAACACCCACAGACAGGCAACAGCAGGAAGCGGCATCGGACTGCATATTGTGAAAGAATATGTCGCCATGCATCAAGGTTTTATAGAAGTGGAAAGCAATAAAGAAGAAGGAACTGAATTTTGTGTCTATCTTCCGACCAATCTGGTTGATAAACGTTTGCTACCGAGAGAGGAGAATATACCGGATGAATCCGGAGCAACTGAAACGAACTCATCAGATGCCCGGAAGACCATTTTGATTGTAGAAGACAATGAAGAATTCCGCCAATTCATGTATCAGCAGTTATCACAAGAATATCAGGTATGGGAAGCCTCCAACGGAGAAGAAGCGGAAGCCATCGCCAATGAGAAAGAAGTGGATATCATTGTGAGTGATGTCATGATGCCGGGAATGGACGGGTTTGAATTATGTCTCCGGCTGAAAGAGAATATGAAGACTTCACACATCTTCATTATCCTGCTTACTGCCCGCACAGGTGACGAAAACGAACTGGCAGGATATCAGTCGGGAGCAGACTGCTACCTGACAAAACCCTTCAACATGGATATTTTAAAGAACCGGATCCAGCATCTGCTGGCATTGCAGCAAAAACGGAAACAGATATTCTTGTCAAGCATTGAGGTTAATGCGGAAGATCTCACTTCCTCCAAAGTAGACGAACGATTTCTGGAAAAAGCAATCGAACTGGTCGAAAAGAATCTGGATAACAGTGATTATAGCGTGGAAGCTTTCAGTGACGACATGTGTATGAGCCGAATGAATCTTTACCGTAAACTGCAAATTATCACCGGACAGAAACCCACAGAATTTATCCGAAGCATCCGTTTGAAGAAAGCTGCCGGATTACTGACTCATACGGAACTGACCGTTATTGAAATATCGGAAAAAGTGGGATTCGCTACACCGAGTTATTTCAGTAAATGTTTTAAAGAGATGTTCGGAGTATTGCCTACCCAATATCACTCGCAGGATTAAAGGAAAAAAGGACGTCCCCGGGGGAAAAAGGGAATGGGAAATACGGGAACGTCCTCAAAACATAACAATACAGAAATACGGACTTTCACAAGGGCACATTTCTGTCTCTCTTATGCAACACTCCCTTCTATAAAAATATGGAGGAAATATCTGGAGAGGATATTATTATGTGGGAAATTTAGTTTATAGTCTTAAAAGCAATCTGATTGCATCAAAGTGATGAACGATAGGCAGTCCGGATATATTCTCCTACCGCATTGTCATCATTGATTTCTATGTATTTTTTCAATAAATCCGCAAAACCGGATTTTATCTGTTCCGTTTGTTTGTTCTCGCAGGCTGTGGAATATTCATCAACAGCCATGAGAAAATCCTGCATCCGTTCATTCAGCATTGTTCCTCCCGTACAAACCACATCGGAAATATCGGCTTGGATACTGCCATTTTCTATGACGACAGGGAGGCGGTATTCCAGTCCCGATTTGCTGGCACGAATAGAAAGCACTTTTACTACGGGCGACACAATAGTCACCGTATCGGCAAAAGCAAACTTTCCGTGGATTATTTCTGCACTATCTACCGGCTGCCCGCTCGAAGCATCTTTCATATAAACCATTTTTCCTTCGAATTCGGGCAAAGGTGCACTGCCGTTAATCTCGTAACCTTTTATCTGATGCCCGGTGCAAGCCGCTATCAAGCATACTCCCGAAAGAAAAGATAAAAGTTTCACATATCTGTTCATTAAGCTCTTCATTCTTCTTTAAAAAAGAAAAGCCGCCCGCACTATCAGCTGAACGGCTTTCTCTTTTCATTCATACATTTGTATAATCATTCATCCTTAGAATCTGAATCCCAGTTTCACCATAGGCATTTCAAATATCTTGATGTTGTGGTGACTGACATTATATTTATCAAATCCTTTCGGGCAAATCTGTATCAGGTCATAGCGGTAAGCCAGAGGGTGCATTTCGAAACCGAAAACGAAACCTTTAGCAATGCTATACTCGATACCTGCTACGGCAGCTACTTTGAAACCGTACATCTGACCGGCTTTACTTCCGGAAACATAGACCTGTGACGGAAGTTCTTCCGAGTCGTCACTATCCTTATAGGTGTCTCCAGTGTATGGTTCGGTCGTTTCAATGCGTGCCATCTGGAAGCCGAGTGCGCCTCCGAGATACGGATGAATACGTTCGTTGCGAGTCTTGAAATAGTAGTTGGAACCGACAGATACATACCAGTTGTTGGTCATCTGCGCATTGATATAACTTTGCGCAGGGATAATCATGTCGGGTACACTGTTGTCTCCTTCTACATAGTCTTTCTTTGGAGTGAGGCTGACGTTCATGCTGAACTGGAAATTTACATCCCAATTGTCAGACACGAAATACTTACCTTCAATTCCAGCTATATTGACCAGACTATTATTATTCAGACTCCCGATGTTCAGATAGCGGTTCAGATCGCCGGAGTTATCCGTTCCTCCATTGGGAAGTCCGACTACTCCTCCGTCATTGGAGAACTTGGGAAGCAGATAAGAAGTGTTCTCGTTAAAGAACTTTCCGCTACCAAGCAGGACTGAAACCTGCCACTGTCCTTTCTTCGGGGCAAACGACGCATCATCACTGCTGCTGTAACGCTGCGCCATTGAAGGCGCAGCTGTCATACAGGTCAGCAAAAGTAATGTGCATAGTTTTTTTATCATCTTGTTACTTTTACGTAGTTAGGGAATTATTTCAAGAAGATAGCAAGAAGTGCTTTCAACTGAGCGCTTGCAGTATCATAATCTGCCTTGGCAGCATCATATTCAGCCTGTTTTACTTTGATATTTTCCTGAATATTTGCAAATGTATCCTCGATATAATTATTATCAGTATACGTACCTTCGGCCAACTTCTCTAAATTTCTTTCAGCAGTAGCCAAAGCTGCTTTTTTATCAAGAAGGCTAGTAACAGCTTTTAAATATTCAGCATTAATAGCTTCTTTGATTTCCTCCAAAGTCATATTTTTATAATCATCACCTAACTCGTCAAGGCTAGCAATATAGTCAGAAATTGTAGACTCAATCTTATCTTTTATAGCGTCTTTATAGTCATAGTCCTCACTAACTTTCTTAATATTTGCCTCTACTTCCTTAAAGACTTTATCATAAGCTGCTTCAGCGTCAGTCAAAGCAGTCTGTGCTTTTGTTACATTTGCAGCCAATTCTGTTTTTTTCTTATCCAGCGTAGCTTGTTCTTTAGCTTTTTGAGCTGTAAACTCTGCTTTCAAAGCTTTATAGGTATCAGCCTGGTTTATCACAGCAGTCAGACGTGCAGCTTCTGCCGTTGCATAAATAGAGATACCAAGAGTTCCATAGTCACCATCTTGCAATTCTGTTGCCAGTCTATTGCCATTAACTTCCTTAAGAACCATATCAGCTGACACAGCAACTCTTCTAGGTTCATTATCACGATTAAATTTATCACCAAATACTTTTGTTGAAGCTTTTTTCCATGACTCATATGGAATATCACCAGCAGATGCTCCAAGTTCAAGAAGCTTATTTGCATCAGCTTGTTCTATCTTATTAGCTTTTGTCACAGCACCAGCTGTCCATTCAATTAAATTTAATTCTAGCCCTACAATTGACTTGAAGTTTGTCAAAGGATTAGCTATTATCCAAGCTGAAATTGCTTTTTTAGTATTGGTAGAAGTCTCTGTTGCTTCTGCTTTTGTACTTTTAAGTTCCTTATCCAAAGCATCCTGATAGTATTCAGCCAAAGCAGTAGCTAATTTACTGATATTAGCATCCTGTGTTCTAGCAGCATCACCCAATTTATTATAAGCAGCTATTGCAGCTTCGGCAGCTTTTTTTGAAGCATCTATATCAATAGCTTCAACTTCAATATATTTATCGCGAGCTTTCTCCCAAGTCTTATAATCAGCATCGTAAGTTTCATTAGCTTTTGTTGCTTCAGCCTCTGCTTTCACGACTTCAAGTTTAGACCATGCAAGATCTTCCAAATCAATTCCTTGAGTAGCTGCATCAATAAGTTTATTCCAGCCATCAATCTGTTCTTGCGCCTTAGTAACCAGTACAGTTTTTGCATAGCTGAATTCACCTGTTGATTTATTATAGCCATCTACTCCATCAGAAATACCATCAAAAGCATCATTCAGGCCTTTAAGAATGCTCTGATCTGCTTTTTTAGAGTAAGCAGAAGCTACATTAGTAGTAGCATTAACTTTATTGAGAGCCTCCTTAGCATCGTCTAATTTTTTCTTAGCAGCAGTTTTGTTCTTTTCCAAGTTAGGATTAGCAACTTTTAATTCTTCTTTTTTAAGTTCATACTGTCGTTTCTGGACATCTAATGTTGCCATTTCATCCTTCAGCTTTTTAACTTCTGCTTCCCAATCGGCTAATGTAGTATATTCATTATCCAGAATAGCCTTATATCCATCAGCTGTTTTTTGTGCTATATTCAAATTGGATTCAGCGATTTCCACAGCATTCTTCAATTTAGCCTCGATGTTTCCATCAGCCACCCAATTAGGATAGTCCGCCAACTGTTCCTGAAGTTTCTTCAAGCTACCTTCTGCATATCCGTTATTTGCATTATCCGGTTTTTGTGTAATTACATAATATGTAATATACTTTTCATCAGTACCAGTAGTAGTTGTTGTCCCAGCTCCTTCGCCAACACTTGTCTGTGAACTTGTTGATTTAGATACAAGCCTTTGTTCAGTCTTAACTTCTGTCGTTGAATATCCATACATAGCCTTATCCATAGCTATCTTAGCATAAGCAACTTTTGCCTCTACAACATTTAAACGAATTTGTTCTTCATCTGTCAGCAAAATCTTGGAAGCTTCAATCTGTTCCATAGCTTGTTTGTAAGCTTCCTGTGCTTTAGCAGTGGCTGTTTCGGCAAGAAGCATTTTTTCCTTATACTGCTCAACAATCAATGCCTTTTCATTTTCCCACTTAGTTTTGTCAGCTTCAGCTTTTGCAATGGCAGCTTCCGCTTCAGCTTTTGCTTGTGCAGTAGCAGCTTCTTCCTTTTCAATCAAAAGTTTCTTTACTTGAATGTCCAGTTCATGCAACTGCAAATCAATTTCTGCAGACTTATTCTGAAGTGCCAAACCTGCATTAACTAATTCTTGCTCTGCAACCTGTGCTTTTCTCAATTCAGCCTCTACAAGCTCAACTGCAGCTTGAGCTTTGATAAATTCAGACTTTGCTCCCCTAAGTTCTGCAATGCCTTCCGGTTCATCGGTATCAATACATCCCGTGAATGTCGCCGTCGTACCTGCCATGAGCAAGGTTGCGACTAAATACGTCCATTTTCTCATAAAAGTAAATTAAATGTTATACAATTAATAAATAAAAAATTTGTTTGTACTAATTCATGATTTATTTCGCTTCACTCCCCCTCTTCCCGTTACTTTGTAGGTAACGGGAAAACCCTTGTGCCTGCTCTTTTGGAGTAGTCTATACTAGAAAATAATACGATATATGACGAATCTTCTTACCCCTGCTTATGAGAAAAAGTAGAGGGGCGGGAAATCTATTGCAAAATTTAGACGTTAACAAAGTTCTAAGACAAAGAATCCACGTGTTCTTCTGTGTTTATTCCTATTTTGAGTAGTTTATTAGAAAAAATGTACGATTTTGTTTGGATGTTTTAAGAAATATGCTCATATTTGCAGCGTCTTTTCTTCCCGTTACCTACAAAGTAACAGCACTAAAAATCAGCTACTTGCCACAAGCATAGATCCTTTTCAGCGAAGACAGAATCGTCACATTCGCTTCCATCTATTTTCTTATTCTTAAAAGGTTTTAGATAAGTCTCTGTGACAATAATGGATGAATGCCCCATCGCCTCTGAAATAATGCCTGGATGTATCTCGCAATAATATGCCATTGTAGCCCAGGTATGCCGAGCCGTATACGAGCTTAAATCAGAAGTCAATGCAAGTACTTGTTTCAGCAACAGAAGTTGATAGTTAAAATTACGCAAAGCTATCTGATATTCTCTGTAGGTAGCTTCCGTACTCTCTCTGCCAGTCAGTATGGGAAAAAGATAAGGAGAAGCAGAATCGGTGTTCATATACTTTTTCATCAGTTTCATAGTTTCCGGCAGAAGCGTCACGGTCAGAAGCCTTCCGGTTTTTCTACGACGATAAGTGAGTACATTCCCCACTATATCCTGCTTTTTAAGATACGCAAGATCTACGAACGGCATACCACGAAGCATGAACATTAAGAAAAAGTACGCGCGCGTACGTTGCAATTCTCCTCTTCCCTGATGAATTTGTTTGGGAAGCTCTTTCATCAGCCGTTCCATATCCTCCTTTTCCAGTGCACGCTTCCTATCGGCACGCGTCCCTGTATAGACATACCGGAAATGATGCGGTATATAAGACGCCATCCGACGGTCGACCGCACGGTTGTATACCGCTCTCAACGTACGCATATAGGTTGAAACCGTGTTCCAGCTACACTCCTTTTCCCGCAAATACGTTTCAAAACTTTTAAGAAACTCCTGATTCACTTTCTTGAATGGCAGATTCCTGCTCCCGTTAAATGCAATGATAGCATTCATGCTACTCCTGTAAACATGAGCAGTTCCATAGTTCCCACTTTTTCGAAGCCCTTCAGCTACTTCCTTCATAAATGAAATCAAATTCCCCATTTTTATTAATTTTAGTTATCACTCAAGCATGTCCCTGAAGAAAAGCGCCCTCACCGCAATTCCCCCCAATGCTCTTTATTCCAAATCTCAACATATCATCATACAAATATAATGAATTATGTTTTCTTTATATACACCCGATGTGTTCCTCTGCCATCAATCCCGATGCCGGAACCGGGTGTATACGCCCACTGGCGTAATTCATTGGTAGCCGCTGTACGCAGCAAACCTGTCAGTTTCCGGTATTCGTAGACCGTCAGAAAAGGATGTTCCTCCAGATATCTAACAGCCAATGCAAGTCGTTGCTCCGGTGTATACTTCTGTGAAGAACGTTGCGACTTCCACGGAGCCCTTTCCAGCAGACATCTTCCATTGATACGCCTCATCATCTTCCTGTCTACACGAAAGTTCACGTTTCCCACCACAATGCTTCGTGCGTTACGATGGGTTTCACCCTCTCCGGCCTTTTCGCGTTCTTTATCTTTGCATAACGCCAACGAAGGAGAGAATGTTCCGATGCCATCCAGCTTCACAGACTTGCCTTCTGCCATCTGATGTGCCATCTCAATACCTATCTGTGTAATTACGCCTTCCACATCTCCGACGTTAAAACCACTGCTGGATGCTATCTGACGTATCAAATCCTCGGTAGATACCTGTTCCATCATTGCAAACCGCGGATAAAGTACCTGTTCGCCCGTTCCATGAATATCGGGCATTTCTTCCATTATATACATTGCCATAATACTAAAGTTTATTTGAAATATTGATTACTAATAGAAAACTTACTCGCTATAGGTAGAAAACTTGTTCTCCCCTAAAGGAAAAGTTATTTTTCCCTTAGGGCAAACTAAAACCGCAAGTTCCGGTTTTATAACTGAAACTTCTGATTACATAATCAAAAGTTCCGGTTTTATAATCAGAACTTGCGGTTATAGTTTTCTTACTAACAAAGATACGTTTTCCTGCCGGAACAAGCAAGTTTAATCCCTATGAAAAGGAAGTTTGATACATTTGTTGCAGCATCTTGTTACATTTCTATTCCTCACATCACCTGTCACGCTCCTATCTTTGCCCATTATTAAACAAAGAATAGGAAATGATGAATAACTACTTCGAATCTTCTGTAAGGCTACTCGCTCTTTTAGTGTTAATACCCTGCTTTATTGCTGAAAGTTCCGCATCGGAACGTAAAGTCAGCATAAATGAGAACTGGAAGTTTTACCGGGGTTGCATTGCCAATGCCGAACAGACATCTTTCAAGGACGCTCAATGGAGGATACTCGATTTACCTCATGACTGGAGCATGGATCCTGTGCCCGTACAAAGAGAAGGTATAACAATCGGTCCTTTTTCACGCATGAGCGTAGGCGGGGCAGATACCGGACAAACCGTAGGAGGTGAAGGATGGTATAGAAAAGAATTCACCATACAGTTGGAAGATGCCAATAAGATTATTTCCCTTTATTTTGAAGGAGCTTATAACCAAACAGAAGTCTGGATAAACGGGCAGAAAGCCTGTTTTAATCCTTATGGATATATCCCTTTCAAAATCGACATCCATCCATACTGCAACGCTCCCGGCATTCGGAATATAATAGCCGTCAAAGTGGTGAATGAAGGTCTGAACAGTCGGTGGTATGCCGGTTCCGGCATTTACCGGCACGTATGGCTAATGAAAACGGACAAAGTACATTTGGACGAATGGGACACTTTTATAGATGCTTCCAAAGTAGAAGGTAAAAAAGCGACGGTTGATCTTCACTCCATTCTACATAACTCCGGCAAAGAAAAAGTGACCGCCCATCTGAAGATTCAGATATTTTCTCCACAAGGGGAAGAGGTTTATTCCACTACTCAACCAGTCAATATATCCGGTGAAACCAATATCCCCATTTCCCTCACTTTTGATATAAAAAAGCCGGAATTATGGTCGGTAGATACTCCTAGTTTATATACCGCACATCTATCCTTGAAATCTAAGAAGCTATCTGATGAAATAACCGTTCCTTTCGGAATACGAACCGTCGAATTCTCCGCAGAAAAAGGATTTCTATTAAATGGGAAACCGCTGAAATTAAAAGGTGGTTGTTTGCATCATGACAATGGTTTATTAGGTGCCGTAGCTATCAACAGGGCAGAAGAACGCAAAGTAGAGCTAATGAAAGCAAATGGTTTCAATGCAGTCAGATGCTCGCACAACTTACCGTCGGAATATTTTCTACAGGCATGTGACCGACTGGGATTGCTAGTGATTGATGAAGTATTCGATCAATGGCAACAAGCAAAACGCCCGCAAGATTATCACCAATTCTTCGATGAATGGAGTGAACACGATATAGCTACCATGGTGCGCAGAGACAGAAACCATCCTTCTATTATCATGTGGAGTATTGGCAATGAAATAGCTGAACGCGCCGACGAACCCACTGGAGAGATCATAGCCCGGAAACTAATTGCAACCATTCACCGATATGATACAAGCCGCGCCACTACCGCCGCTGTTAACTCGTTTTGGGACAGAAGAGATTTCAGTTGGGAGAAGGATTCGGAAAGGGCTTTCCGGAACCTGGATATCTCCGGTTACAATTATCAATGGAAGGAATATGAAAAAGATCACGCACGATTCCCGCAACGGATTATGTACGGCAGTGAATCGGTGCCCAAAGAAGCAGCACAGAACTGGAACCTGATCGACAAGAATTCCTATCTGATTGGAGATTTTGTCTGGACTGCCCTCGACTATTTGGGTGAAGCCGGTCTGGCACATACTCTCGAACTTGCTCCGGGAGAACACAGTCCGCAGTTTATGGGATGGCCGTGGTATAATGCATGGTGTGGTGACATTGACTTCTGCGGAGACAAGAAACCGCAATCTTATTATCGCGACATTCTTTGGAAAAGACGTGATATTTCATTAGCAGTACAACCTCCCGTAGCCAAAGGGAAAAGAGAAGATATCAACTACTGGGGATGGAAAAACGAATTCCTTAGTTGGAACTGGAAAGGATACGAAGGCAAAACGATGGCAGTACATGTGTATAGTCGTTCCCCTAAAGTAAGACTTTATTTGAATGACAGGTTATTGGGAGAAAAAGAAGTCAATCCCGATACCTATACGGCTTCTTTCGAGGTTCCCTATGAACCGGGACAACTGAAGGCTGTCAACTTGAAGGGAAAGAAAGAAACGACATCGACTGAACTTTACACAACCGGAATTCCGGCAATGATACATTTGACAGCCGATCGTATGAAAATAAAGGCAGATAAAAATGACCTTTCATATATAAAGGTTGAAATATTGGATAAAGATGGAAAGTTAATACCTGACTGTTCCATTCCTTTGGAAATTAAATCTACCGGAAAAGGGTCCGTCATTGCCGCAGGTAATGGAAGTGCGGATGATATGAAAAGCTTTCGTTCCTTAAAGCCGAAAACGTTTCGGGGAAAAGCAATTGCTATCGTTCAGCCAAATGCAGAAAAAGGGACGATCACTCTTACTGTTTCAGCAGAAGGATTACCGGAAGCGGCTATTGTCATAGAGACTTATTAATAAATCAATCTTGATTAAGGATACACAGTTGAATGTACTGCATGAGATTGTTTAAACAGTAATATAAAAATATAAGAACAGGAGAAACATGATTAAGAAAACCACCTTATTAAGTAGTTTATCCATTGTGCTGTCAATGGGGACTATGAGTGCGCAATCCTATGAATGGATTAGCAGTACGGAAAATAACACATGGCAACAGTCTAAAGTCAAGTTGCAGACAAATACCGGGCGCACTCCCCTACTCGAGGTCAACGGTTCGGAGAATGGAACTGTCTTCAAAGCTTGGGGAACATGCTTTAATGAACTCGGATGGGATGCACTCAACATGCTTCCACGGAAGCAACAGGAGATTGTTCTTCAACAGTTGTTTGCTCCCGGAGGAGATCTGAAGTTTACCATGGGACGCTTCTCCATGAATGCCAACGACTACGCCCGCGACTGGTACAGTTGCGATGAAGTATCCGGTGACTTCCAATTGAAGCATTTCAATATCAATCGGGATAAAACAACGTTGATACCTTTTATCAAAGCTGCACAACAGTATAATCCGGATATGACTTTCTGGATGTCGCCATGGTCGCCTCCTTCCTGGATGAAAATCAATCACTACTATTCAGTTCGCAGTGACCGTAATCAAAATCAGATGTCGCCTCTGTCTGATGTAGCACTTTATGAGGATAGTAAAGAAAAGAACACACAGGTATTTCCACAGCAGTTGGCTGTAAATGATTACTTTATTCAGGATCCACGTTATCTGCAAACCTATGCAAACTATTTCTGTAAATTCATCGATGCTTACAAGGAACAAGGCATCCCCATCTCCATGATTATGTTCCAAAATGAGTCATGGAGCTACACCAACTATCCGGGTTGTGCCTGGACGGCAGAAGGTATTATCCGCTTCAATACAGAGTACCTCGCTCCTACTCTGAAAAAGCAGCATCCGGAAGTAAAGTTATATTTAGGAACAATCAACACCAACCGTTATGAGGTGATCGATCAGGTGCTTTCCGACCCACGAATGCCGGAAACAATAGAAGGGGTCGGCTTCCAATGGGAAGGCGGACAGATTTTACCCAAACTCCGCGCCAAATATCCGCAATACAAGTACGTGCAAACGGAAAGCGAATGTGGTTGGGGCTCTTTCGACTGGAAAGCAGCCGAACACACTTTCGGACTAGTGAATCATTATCTGGGTAATGGTTGTGAAGAATATACTTTCTGGAATGCTATTTTGTACGACGGAGGTTTCAGCGAATGGGGATGGAAACAGAATGCTTTGATTCATGTGGATTCAAAGACAGGGACTGCGACCTACACTCCCGAATATTATGCGGTAAAACATTACAGCCATTATGTAACACCCGGCTCGAAAGTGCTGGCATATAAAGATAGAGGAGATAAGATGCCGGTAATGATCGTCATGACTCCACAAAAGAAACAGGTGGTGATAGCCGGTAATTTCAACGAAGAAGCCAAAGAGCTTACTGTGAAATCAGGTACTCGCTATTTGAATGTAACCTTGCAACCTCATTCTTTGAACACTTTCATAGAAAAGTAGAAAAACAGAGCTGCCGCAAAGAGTCTAAATTCAATAATCGACGACTCTTTACGGTAGCACATAGCTATGTTAGTCCCTTGTCTATGCCACTAAAATTGATTCTATTTTACGATTTGGCTACTATTACCGCTTCTTTACTTTATATCCTTTCAGGGTAAAACCGACTTCAAACAGGTTCAAAAGGGCTATCCGAATATTATCTTCTATATAGGTTTCCATATTATCATATTTTGCAAAGTAGACGGGAAGCAGCCTGTTATTCCTCCTATAACTTTCATCCGGTGTTTTACCGGTAAAACGTTCTTTCTTCTTCACCCCCCAACGGACGGTTTTACTACAAGGAAGAGGTATACCTATCGTTAACACTTTTTCTTTAGTTGCCGTATCGGTGATTCCATGTTTCCAGATACTGATATGGCTGGCTCCCAAATAAGTGCCGATATAAAGGACAACGGTCAGCGTCCAATCGTCCAAAGCCTCATCGGTTTGAATGCCATTCACCAAATCAGAGAAATAGCCTTCAACCATTTCTCTGTCAAAACAGTTTAGTTCAGGCCATTCACATTTCTCAAACAGTTGATGCACATTGACAGGAACCAGTAAAGTGGTTATTTCTAACTGATATTTCATTCATTTCGTTTTTATATCATTGCATCTAAAATCGTCTCAATTATCTTATCGACTATAAATATACAATTTTACCAGATCAAATACTAAAGAGTAGAGCTTTTTTTAAACCTATTTCTGAAAAAGAAAGGACTGTTTGACACCCCTTACTTATGTAAACAGGGTCTATCAAACAGTCCTTTCCTTGCAGATTATGATTCGTCCATTTTTCAGTGGACAATCCTTGTTTTTTTGTCCTTACGGCATTTCTGTTTCCATCTGGAATTTACGGCTTACTTTCATCAAATTGATGGTGTAAGTGACTACGTTCTGTGCTTCCTGAACCATCGTGAGATACACCATGCTCACCCGGATACTTCCTGATTGGCTTTGAATACGTTGCAGTTCCTTACGTTTCAATACTGAAAGTTGTCCGTTGAGGTCGTTGGCACGACGGATTTCTTCTTCGAGGTCATTGTACTCGTTGTTTTCCATTTTCTTACGACACTGCTGAATCAGATAGGTGATATCTTCGGTCACATCGCTGAATTCGCCTTTCTGAATGGCATCCAATGGGTTGAAATTGTTGTCGGTATGTTCGAGGCAAGGTTCACAGAGGCGGGAAATACTGTAGACCAATTCGCTGGCGAAGTCGTTGCCTTGATAGTAATAAAGTCCTTTTTCGAGTACGGTGTTATTATCGAGACGGCACATAGCGACGGTGCCCGAACGTTTCATCTGTTTGATGAGCTGTTTCTCAAATTTAGTGGACCCCATGGCGCGACGTAATCCTCGCAGATTTTCATGAAGGAATGAAGTGACAGTCAGTTCGAAATTTGTTTCTGCGTATTCCAATACTTTGGAAAGTTCTTCGCGGGTGTGCTTACGCATCAGTTGCAGGGCTTCTGTACTGTCTGTGGCTTGCATCAGTTGTTTCAGCGTTTCGTTACCTTGTTCTTTCGCTTTGCGTTTCTTGTACATCACCTGACTACGGATCAAGATGAATACAGCTATACCGATGAGGGCGATGATTGAGATGTTGCCTCCATAATGGAGTACGAGAGCTACGAAGAAACAGATGGTGAAGGCGGCTCCGGCAGTGATGAACCAGCCTCCGATGACGCTTAATACGCCGGTGATACGGTAAACGGCTGAATCACGCCCCCAGGCGCGGTCGGCCAGGGAAGTACCCATAGCTACCATAAAGGTTACGTAAGTGGTGGAAAGGGGAAGTTTCAGGGAGGTTCCCAAGGCGATGAGCAGGCCGGCCAATACCAGGTTGACAGAAGCGCGGACAAGGTCGAAAGCGGCTCCGTCGGCTATGATTGCTTCGTCTTTGCGGAAGCGGGAATCAAACCATTTTTTGCTGCCGTCCGGCATTATTCGGGAGATTCCGTTGGCAAGTGTCATACTGATGCGGACTACTGTGCGGGCGATCGGGGTGCTTCCGAATGCTTCTTCTCCTTCATCTTGACGGGAAAGGTCGACAGATGTTTTTATTACGGCGTGTGCTTTTTTAGAGGTGCAGAGGGCGTAGACCATGACGGCTCCGGCTCCGATAAGAAAATACCACGGGGTTTTAGCGGGGCCCAGCAAAGAGGTCATCAGGAAGCCGTTCGGATTTCCTGCTCCATTGGCGGTATAGTCCATAAAAGAGGAGAAACCTGCGAGGGGAACACCGATAAAGTTGACAAGGTCGTTACCGGCAAAAGCAAGGGCAAGGGCGAAGGTTCCCATCAGTACGACGACTTTGAAAACATTGATTTTCATCCAGTGAAGGATTTGCATCAGTACGGTGGAGAATACAAAGAAAACGGTGATTAGCATCAGGGTGTTGTCTTGTATCCAGTGTTTGTTTTCGGGAGTCATGGAAGGAGCTGTCTTTCAGTCCTTTGATGAGCATGAAGTAGATGATGGCAGTAGTGGCTACTCCTCCAAAGAGGGCGATGCTGTATTTCATCTTTTTCGTATAGTTGAAGGTGAAGATCACACGGGCAAGCCACTGTACAAGCATTCCGAAGAAGAAGGCGATAGCGACGGAGACGAAGATCGCCATAATGACGGAGAGGGCTTTGTCGGTGTTGATGAGGTCTCCCAAAGCAAGGGTGTCGCTATTGTGTACTTTGATGAGGGAAAGGGCGAACGTTCCTCCAAGTAGCTCAAAGACTAATGATACGGTGGTGGAGGTGGGCATCCCCATAGAGTTAAAGACGTCCAACAGTACTACGTCGGTCAGCATGACGGCTAGCAGAATGCACATGATTTCGGCAAAGTAGAAGTGCTCTGGTTGGTAGATGCCGTGACGAGCGATGTCCATCATTCCGTTGGACAGGGAGGCGCCGATGAAAATGCCGATGCCGGCTATGAACAGGATGGTTTTGAACGAAGCGGCCTTGGCGCCTACCGCCGAGTTCAAAAAGTTGACTGCATCGTTACTGACTCCGACTATCAGATCGAAAACAGCTAGTACAAAGAGGAAGATGATAATGCATAAATAAATAGTCTCCATAATAAATATATGTGTATGTTGTTTCCGGCTGCAAAGGACGGGATTTGACGTTGCAGGGAGGTGTCATATATGTTACATTTATATTACAATCGTCTTTCTTTTGTCTTGAAACAAAAGAAAGAAGCAAAGAAAAATTCAAGGCTGACTTTTTTCTCCTACTCGCTCCCTGCACTGCGCTAAAGGGCAGAAACTCGCTACGCTCAAACAGTCTGCCCTTTTTGACGCTCCGCTACGGGAGCTCGCTTGACGGAGAAAAAAGTAGGCCGGAGAGGCGTGCGGGGGGCTGCAGGTTGCCGGGCTTGGGGCACGGGTATGGGATTCTTATGTTAGTTAGTTAGTCAGTTAGTTGGTTGGGGTGTTAGTTATTTGTTTTGTTTAGCCAGTCATAGAAGGTGTATTGGGCTCGTACAGCGGGAGTGCCGGGCGTTCTTTTTTGAAGATGTTTCGCAGGTTGTTGTCTACCCAACAGGCTTTTTGGTTGTCGGAGAGCTGGATGTTGAGCATTTCGATGAGGCCGTCACGCAGGTCGGGGGAAAGAATGGGGGTGACGGCTTCGATGCGACGGTAGAGGTTACGACGCATCCAGTCGGGGGAGCCCATGAATACTTTGGGTTTGCCGTCGTTACCGAAATACCAGATACGGGCGTGTTCGAGGAAACTGTCTACAATACGGGTGACACGGATGTTACGACTGTATGACTGTCCGGGGATGAGGCAACAGATTCCACGAACGATGAGGTCGATTTGCACGCCGTGTTCGGATGCTTCGTAGAGGCGGTCGATCATGGTGGGGTCTTGAAGGGCGTTCATTTTGAGGATGATGCGTCCTTGCTTGCCTTGATCGGCGAGGGCTATTTCACGGTCGATGAGGCGGTTCAGCTCCGGGATGAGGTTGAAGCGGGCGACGAGAAGGGTGGTGAACTTCGGGTCTTCTTTGCCTTGCAGGGTGCGGAAGAGGTTATAGAGGTCGGCCACTATCTTCGGACGGCAGGTGAAAAGGCCACAGTCGGCGTAGAGAGTGGCGGTCTTTTCATTAAAGTTACCGGTGCTGATATAGGCGTAGCTGGGTATTTTTTCACCATTCGGTCCGCGGCGGCGGATAAGAGCTACTTTGGCGTGTACTTTCAGACCGGGTATGCTGTATATTATTTTAATGCCGGCGGCTTGCATCATTTCGGCCGTGGCAAGGTTGTTTTCTTCGTCGAAACGGGCTTTCAGTTCCACAAATACAGTGACTTTCTTGCCGTTTTGGGCGGCGGCTATCAGGGTGTTGATGACGGCGGAGTTTTCGGCTACGCGGTATTGGGTTACCATGATTTCACGGGTTTCCGGGTTGTGCACGGCTTCATATAAGAAATGGATGAAGTGCTCGAAAGAGTGATAAGGGTAATATAATAACAGGTCCTTCTTGGCGACGTGGTTGAAGATGGATTCTTTTTCGTCAAGGATAGTCAGCTTCATTGGCTTCGGTTTTTCGAGGCTGTGAAGAGATTTGTTCGGGTTGGGAAGATGACGCAGGTCTTCAAGATTCAGGTGCTTGTCGCCGGGGACAAGTTCATCGCGCTGAATATGGAAGGCGTCTACCAGAAAGTCCAGAAAGTCATGAGGCATACCACGGTCGTAGACGAAACGGCAGACGTCACCGATCTTGCGTTTCTTCACTTTCTTCTTGAGTTGGGCAACGAGGTCGGCACTGCTGGCGGTGTCGTCAATCAATATGTCAGCGTCACGGGAGATTTTGATGCAGTAGCTGGAATCAACGTCGTAACCGGGGAAAATCAGGTTGAGGTTTGCCTTGATTATATCTTCGGTAAACATCAGGTAATGATTTTTCTCGCGGGATGGAAGTTCGATGAAACGGGGTACTTTGGCGTAGGGCTGCTTCATTACGAAGTAAAGGGGCTGCCGATATTCTGTTACATTTGTATCTGCTCCATCACTTTTTCTTCGAGTTATGCGTTCTTCTGTATATTTTTCTTTGTTAATAGATTCTTCTGTTTTTTCTTTATCTTCTTTCCTTTCGTCTTTTGCTTCTTTCTTCGGATAGACTCGTATCGCCAGATAAAGTCGGTTATCTCGTAGGAAGGAGACTATTTTATCTTTGGATACAGGCACAGGTTGCAGGTAGGGAAAGATTTCTTCCCGGAAAAAGTCTTTAATAAACTGCTGGTGGAACGGTTCGACATGGCTGTCCTGATAAAAAATAATGTGGTTTTTGCGCAGGGCAGGTAATAGTTTCTCTTCATAAATGCGTACACGGTCATCCAACTGGCGAGTGACTTCTTTATTGATTTCTTCTACCAGTTCACGGGCGGATTGTACGGTTTCTTCATCGCTTTCCGTAGCACCGGAGGCAACTGCTTTATGATCGGCTACCCGGATTTTGTAGAATTCTTCGAGGTTGGAAGAGTAGATAGAGATGAAGTTGATACGTTCGTAGAGCGGCAGACGCTCGTCCAGAGCCTCCAACAATACGCGATAATTGAATGAGAGCCAACTGATATCTCGCTTGAAATAATTATATTTGCTTTCCATGTGCTTTAAGATTTTTCCAAATATAGTATCTTTGTGGGATTAAACAAAGAAATTTATGACAAGAATTGGATTATTATCTGATACTCACGCTTACTGGGACGAGAAATATCTGGAATATTTTGAACCATGTGACGAAATTTGGCATGCCGGAGACATCGGTTCGCCGGAGGTAGCGGAAAGGCTAGCCGCCTTCCGTCCATTCCGGGCGGTATATGGAAACATTGACGGGCAGGAAATCAGAAAGCTGTATCCGCAAATAAACCGTTTCACGGTGGATGGTGCAGAAGTACTGATTAAACATATCGGCGGTTATCCGGGGAAATACGACCCTTCCATCATCGGCAGTCTGATGACACGTCCGCCCAAACTTTTTATCAGCGGACATTCTCATATATTAAAGGTGAAATATGATAAAACGCTGGATATGCTACATATTAATCCCGGAGCTGCCGGCATGTCCGGTTTCCACAAGGTGCGAACTTTGGTACGTTTTGTTATCAATCAGGGGGCCTTTCAGGACTTGGAAGTCATCGAGTTGGCGGACAAGTTGTAATACTGTGCCAATATGATAATGTGATAATGTGCCAATTTGCTGAGTTATCACTTAATTGACACATTACCATATTGAAATATTAGCAAATTATTTTTGTCCTTTCAGATTTCTTTCCGACCTTTGCACACTGTTAATGAATAACTCAGACGAACATGAAAGGAATTATTCTAGCCGGTGGTAGTGCCACCCGACTTTATCCGCTCTCCAAAGCGATTTCCAAACAAATCATGCCTGTGTATGACAAGCCGATGATTTATTATCCGTTGTCAACACTTATGTTGGCAGGAATACGCGAAGTGTTGATTATTTCGACTCCACGCGATTTGCCGATGTTCCGCGACTTGTTGGGAACGGGTGAGGAACTGGGTATGTCTTTCTCCTATAAAATTCAGGAACAACCTAACGGACTGGCACAGGCTTTCGTATTGGGAGCCGATTTCCTGAACGGCGAACCGGGCTGTCTGATTCTTGGGGATAATATGTTTTACGGACAGGGCTTCTCCGCCATGCTCCGCCGGGCTGCCAATATAGAAAAGGGCGCCTGTATCTTCGGTTACTACGTGAAAGACCCACGCGCTTATGGTGTAGTGGAATTTGACGAACAGGGAAAAGTGATTTCACTGGAAGAAAAGCCGGAAGTGCCGAAAAGCAATTATGCCGTTCCGGGACTTTATTTCTACGATGCCAGTGTGACAGAAAAAGCAGCGGCTCTTCGTCCTTCAGCACGTGGAGAATATGAGATAACAGACCTGAACCGTCTGTATCTGGAAGAAGGTACATTGAAAGTGGAACTTTTCGGACGCGGATTTGCATGGCTCGACACGGGTAACTGTGACAGTCTGCTGGAAGCTTCCAACTTCGTGGCCACTATTCAGAACCGGCAAGGTTTCTACGTCAGCTGCATTGAAGAAATAGCCTGGCGTCAGGGATGGATTCCGACGGAACAGTTGCTTCTACTGGGTCAAAAACTCGAAAAAACCGAGTATGGGAAGTACCTTATCGAATTGGCTAAACAATCCTAAAATCAACATAAAGAATAAAATATGAAAACTTATCTAGTGACCGGTGCCGCAGGATTTATCGGGGCAAATTACATCAAGTACATCTTAGCCAAACATAACGACATCAAAGTCGTGATATTGGACGCTTTGACGTATGCAGGTAACTTAGGAACGATTGCCAAAGACATCGACAACGAACGCTGTGTCTTTATCAAAGGAGACATTTGCAACCGCGATGTGGTAGACGGTCTTTTTGCTGAGTATCGTTTTGATTATGTAGTGAATTTCGCTGCCGAGAGCCACGTGGACCGCAGCATTGAAAATCCGCAGCTGTTTCTGATTACCAACATTCTCGGAACACAGAACTTACTGGATTGTGCACGCCGTGCATGGGTAATGGGGAAAGACGAACAAGGATATCCGACTTGGAGAAAAGGTGTACGCTATCATCAAGTATCTACCGATGAGGTGTATGGTTCATTGGGAGCCGAAGGATATTTCACAGAAACAACTCCGCTTTGCCCTCACAGCCCGTACAGTGCTTCTAAGACAAGTGCAGACATGGTGGTAATGGCTTACCACGACACTTATAAAATGCCGGTGACGATTACCCGTTGCTCCAACAACTATGGTCCGTACCACTTCCCGGAAAAATTGATTCCGTTGATTATCAAGAATATCCTCGAAGGAAAGCATCTTCCCGTTTACGGTGACGGTAGCAATGTGCGCGACTGGCTTTATGTGGAAGACCACTGCAAAGCAATCGACCTCGTTGTGCGTGAAGGTCAAGACGGAGAAGTGTACAACGTTGGCGGACACAACGAGAAGACAAACCTCGAAATCGTGAAACTGACAATTTCGACTATCCACCGTCTGATGGCAGAAAATCCCGAATATCGTCAGGTTCTCAAAAAGAAAGTGAAAGACGAAAACGGCGATATTTCAATCGACTGGATCAACGAAGATCTGATTACTTTCGTCAAAGATCGTCTGGGACACGACCAACGTTATGCTATCGACCCTACCAAGATAACAAATGCCTTAGGATGGTATCCCGAAACTAAATTCGAAGTCGGCATCGTAAAGACAATCGAATGGTATTTAGCCAACCAAGCTTGGGTGGAAGAAGTTACCAGTGGAGATTATCAAGGTTACTACGAAAAGATGTACGGGAAAAATTAAGAATTAAAAATTGAGAATTGAAAAATAATACTATTGCACAGCATTATAAGCGCAGCCATTTCTCAATTTTTAATTCTCAATTCTCAATTTATCAACATTCCTATTGCAATAAGAATACCCATAAGCAGCATATTACGCGAAGTCTCGCCTAATATGCTGTTTAATTTTTTACCGCTGTATATTTTCACCATCCGTTTCCAGGTAAGGAAATGAGGGATCAGATAAAGTTGTGGAAGAAAAGCGGCGTAGAAATGACCTTCACGGAGGAAACACAGGCAGAGAAGAGAAGCAGTAATCCCCAACATCAAATAAAAATAGCGACCGAATTTCTCGCCGAAACGAACGATCACTGTCCTTTTTCCACTGCGTGCATCCGCTTCGCGGTCACGATAATTATTGACTACCAACAAGGTATCGATAAGCAGTCCGCAGATTAAAGAGGCAATAGTGACATCCGGTGTCCAAGTTAGCGCCTGTACGTAATATGTTCCGCCTACGGGTACAAAGCCGAAGAAGACAATCACCAATACATCGCCCCAACCGTTGTAAGAAAGAGGATAAGGACCGGTGGTATAAAGAAAGGCAAATAACACACAAAGCACTCCTACGATCATCAATTCCCACCCGGCAAAAAAGAGTAACGTACAGCCGATAAGGCAGGCAAGAGCAACCGTAATAATAATCCCGGTTTTCATCGCTTGCGGAGAAATCCATCCTTGCGCACAAGCACGTTCGGGACCTAACCGGTCTTCCCGGTCTGTTCCTTTGAGGAAGTCGAAAAGGTCATTGATGAAATTAGCGGCAATCTGCATCAGACTTGCAAACAGACAGCAGATCAGTGCAGGCAACCAGTGAAAACGTCCGTCCATTGCAGCAAGAGCAGTACCGATCATAACCGGGGTTATGGCCCCTGTCATCGTTTTGGGACGTGCAGCTAATATCCATGCTTGTAGCGAGTTACGCTTTACTTCTTCCATACTTTAATATATTATAAATAGTTTTGACGGACAAAGATACATGATTTTTCGTATCTTTGCACCCCGAAAAACTTCAAACTAAGAGAAGATGAAGAAAATAAAAATAATCTACCCTGTTATCCTGTTGACATTACTTTTGTTGGTTTCCTGTAAGTCGAAAAAGAATATGGTGGCTACCTTGCCACGCCCTGTTTTAAATTCAGATTCTATTTATCCGGATACGGCTAATGCCATAGCCGGGGTATTCTCCCCCGACCACTCACAACTCAAAGAACTGAATATTTCTAAAAACAAAAAGCAGAATACAAAGAAAAAGACTTCTACCGATACACACGAATCGTCAGACCTGGTACTGCGGGGAACAAAAATTACTTCTTCCAACGTAAATGTATCTTCTGTCTATACAGGAGTGGATCGTGTAGTAAAATATGACTTTACCCACCGCGATGTTCCCGAAGCCTTTGAAGGTTTCCGTATCGCTTTCATTTCCGACTTACACTACAAAAGTCTGCTGAAAGAGAAAGGGCTGAACGACCTTGTCCACCTGTTGATTGCTCAAAAGGCTGATGTGCTTCTGATGGGTGGTGACTATCAGGAAGGTTGTGAATATGTGGAACCTTTGTTTTCTGCGCTGGCACGCGTAAAAACACCGATGGGAACTTATGGAGTAATGGGCAATAACGACTACGAACGTTGCCACGATGATATTGTGAATACAATGAAACACTACGGAATGCGTCCGTTAGAACATGAAGTAGATACGCTTCGTAAAGACGGGCAGCAAATCATTATCGCCGGAGTGCGCAATCCTTTTGATCTGGGGCGCAACGGAGTATCGCCTACTCTGGCACTCTCTCCCAAAGATTTTGTCATCTTACTGGTTCACACCCCGGATTATATCGAAGACGTTTCAGTAGCTAACACCGACCTTGCCCTGGCAGGACACACCCACGGCGGACAAGTCCGTGTATTCGGAGTTGCCCCGGCACTTAACTCACACTATGGCAATCGTTTCATCACGGGACTGGCATATAATTCTGCAAAAATACCTTTGATTATAACAAACGGAATAGGAACCTCCAAATTACCGATTCGCGTCGGCGCTCCGGCAGAAATCATCGTTATTACTCTTCATCGATTGACAGAGTAAACTGATAGTCTCCCAGACCTTTGGATGCACAAAGTATCGAACATCTTTCCCTGCATCCAGTGCTTCTCGAATAAAAGTAGAACTGATTTCAAATACAGGGGAATGAACGAGACGCACCGTTTCCGGCAATTCCTCTTCTTTGACGGGAAAACCGGGACGGGGGTAAATAAGAATCTGATTCTCTTTTATGATACGTTCGGACTGATACCAATATCCAAAACGTTCCCAATTATCGGAACCGATAATGAAATAAAACTCGCGGTCGGGAAATGCCTCGCGCAGTTTCTCCAACGTATATACGCTATATGAGGGACGAGGCAAATGAAACTCAAAATCTGAAGCCTGAAAACGAGGATAGCCACTGATACTCAACTTTACCAGTTCGAGACGTAATTCATCATTCCATAACTTCTCCTGTGCTTTCAAAGGGTTCTGCGGACTCACCATAAACCAGATCTCATCCAACCCTTCACACTCGCAAAGATAATTGGCTAAAGCAAGATGCCCGATGTGAATCGGATTGAATGATCCGCTGAAGATTCCGGTTTTCTGTTTTTTCATTTGTATCATCCCGCCCTAGTAGTTCTCCTACAAATTCAGAAACTCTTTGATTACTTTCAAAGCTTCCGCTTTAGCAGCCTCCAAATCGTCATTGACAATCACACAATCGAATTGCGGAGCAAAACCCAATTCATATTCCGCTTTAGCGATGCGACTTTCAATCACTTCCGGCGCATCCGTTCCGCGTCCTTCCAACCGACAGCGTAATTCTTCCACCGAAGGCGGCTGGATAAACACCGACAACGCACGATCACCATAAAACTTCTTGATATTGCATCCGCCAACCACATCTACGTCAAACACCACATTCTGACCCGCTTCCAATTGCCTTTCTACCTGCGCTTTCAGCGTTCCGTAATAACGGTCCTTATACACCTCCTCATACTCCAGAAATTCGTTGTTCTCAATGCGTTGGCGAAATTCTTCCGGTGTAAGGAAGAAATATTCAACCCCATGCTGCTCCGTTCCACGCGGAGGACGGCTGGTAGCAGAAATTGAAAACGCTAAATTCAAGTTCCGCGTCAGCAGATAATTGATAATAGTAGATTTGCCCGAACCCGACGGAGCAGAGAAAATAATTAGCTTACCGGTCATAAGTTTAATGAAGAATTAAGAATTAAAAATGATAGATACTGTTTTACATCACGTTCAGCACCTGTTCCTTAATCTGTTCCAGTTCATCCTTCATCTGAACTACGATCTTCTGCATTTCAGCATGATTGGACTTGCTGCCTAACGTATTGATCTCCCGACCCATTTCCTGGGCGATAAAACCAAGCTTTTTACCTTGTCCGCTACCCCTTCCATCGTACTGATGAAATATTTCAGATGGTTGCTAAGGCGTTGTTTTTCTTCGTTGACATCCAGCTTTTCGATGTAGTAAATCAACTCCTGTTCCAGACGATTCTTGTCATAGTCTACGCTTAACGTCTTTTCGAGAGCATCAGTGATGCGTTCCTTCACTTTCTCTACACGTTCTTTCTCGTAAGGAGCAATCTGTTCGAGCAAGCTGTTGATGTTGGCAATCTTCTCACGGAACTTCTTCTCCAATGCAGCCCCCTCCTGTTTGCGGAAATCAACCAAATGACTGATGGCTTCAAGTATGGTAGCGTGCACCACGCTCCATTCCTCTTCCGTCAGTTCCTGAATTTCCGTTTTCGTCATCACGTCCGGCATGCGGAGTAATAGTTGGAGCCAGTCTTCCGGTGCGGGACAAGGAATCCCCAGTTCGCGACTTATCGAATCCAACTGGCTATAATAACTTTTCAGCAGCTCCTTATTGATGGGAGCAGCATCCGCGCCCTCCTTCTTCTCTATCCACAGGCTGAAGTCAGCTTTTCCACGTTCCAGAACTTTAGAAATCTCATTACGGATTTCAATCTCTTTTTCACGATACGCCGGAGCGATGCGAGTGGACAAATCCATTGCCTTGCTGTTGAGCGACTTGATTTCTACATTTATTTTTTTATCAGGAAGTTCGGCCGTAGCTTTACCGTATCCTGTCATAGACTGTATCATAACCTTAAAGTTTTGTGCAAAAGTACACGAATATTTTAAGAATTGGAAATAATCATGTAAATTTGCGACAATTTAATAAGCTGATTTTTATGTCGTGTATACTGAATATTGAAACCTCTACCTCTGTTTGCTCGGTAGCGGCCAGTCAAGACGGACAGACGATTTTTGTGAAAGAAGACTTGAAAGGCCCTTCACACGCCGTGTCTTTAGGAGTTTTTGTAGATGAAGCATTGTCGTTCATAGACAGTCATGCCATCCCTTTGGATGCCGTTGCAGTGAGCTGCGGACCGGGTTCGTACACCGGGCTCCGAATCGGGGTTTCTATGGCGAAAGGAGTTTGTTACGGGCGCAATATCCCCTTAATCGGTATCCCGACGCTGGAAGTATTGAGTGTTCCGGTGCTGTTGTATCACGACTTGCCCGAAAATGCTTTGCTTTGTCCGATGATCGACGCCCGCCGCATGGAAGTATATGCAGCCGTTTATGACCGTCGTCTACAAGTGAAACGTGCAGTTGCCGCCGACATCGTAGATGAGAACTCTTATCTGGAGTACTTGAACGAACAACCGGTTTATTTCTTTGGAAACGGAGCCGACAAATGCCGCGGACAGATTACGCATCCGAACGCACATTTTATCGACAATATCCATCCGTTGGCTAAAATGATGTTCCCACTGGCAGAAAAAGCAGTGGCCGATGAAGACTATAAAGACGTGGCTTACTTCGAACCTTTCTACCTGAAAGAATTCGTTGCCTCCATGCCGAAAAAACTTCTTTAATTTTTTAATTTTTAATTCTCAATTTTTATTTAATAAATGCAATACAATACTCAACAGAAAAGAATGCCGCTTCCCGAATACGGACGTAGCATCCAGAACATGGTAGATTATGCGTTGACCATTCAGGATCGTGCAGAACGTCAGCGTTGTGCCAACACCATCATCAACATTATGGGAAATATGTTCCCCCATTTGCGTGATGTACCCGATTTCAAGCACAAGCTTTGGGACCACCTGGCTATCATGTCCGGTTTTGAGCTGGATATTGACTATCCGTATGAAATCATCCGCAAGGACAATCTGGTGACCCGCCCGGACCATATCCCCTACTCCACTGCCCGTATGCGTTACCGTCACTACGGACATACGCTGGAAATACTGATAAAGAAAGCGATCGAATTCCCCGAAGGAAACGAAAAGAGAAACCTGATCGCCCTTATCTGCAACCACATGAAGAAGGATTACCTGGCATGGAACAAAGATACAGTGGACGACAAAAAAATTGCCGAAGACCTGTACGAACTGTCCAACGGGGAACTCCAAATGACCGACGATATCGTCCGGCTGATGGCAGAACGCCTGAACCAGAACTACCGTCCGAAGACGAACTATACCAACAATCGTCAGAACAATAAGAGAAGATATTAAAATAAGTATTAGGTATTAAGTATTAATCGAGGTTGCTTATTGGCGTTTGAGACTTGATACTTAATACTTGATACTTAAAATTGATAATTGGTGTTTAATACTTGATACTTAATACTTAAAATTAATGGCTTCATTTGTGATTGAGGGAGGACATCGGCTTTGCGGAGAAATTCATCCGCAAGGAGCTAAAAACGAAGTTTTGCAGATAATCTGTGCCACGTTGCTGACTGCAGAGGAAGTAACGGTGAACAATATACCTGACATTCTTGATGTCAACAACCTGATTCAGCTCTTGCGGGAGATGGGAGTAACGGTTGCAAAGAAAGGCATTGATTCTTATAGTTTTAAAGCAGAAAATGTAGACCTGGCTTATCTGGAAAGCGATGAATTCCTGAAGAAATGTTCCAGTCTGCGAGGCTCTGTGATGCTTATAGGTCCCATGGTGGCACGTTTCGGCAAGGCATTGATTTCCAAGCCGGGAGGAGATAAAATCGGTCGCCGCCGTTTGGACACTCACTTTGTAGGTATTCAGAATTTAGGGGCGGACTTCCGCTACGACGAAGGGCGGGGTATCTACGAAATAACGGCCGACAGACTTCAGGGAAGCTATATGTTACTGGACGAAGCATCTGTCACCGGAACAGCCAACATCGT
Source organism: Bacteroides sp. BFG-637 (assembly GCF_024793605.1). Classification (NCBI taxonomy): domain Bacteria; kingdom Pseudomonadati; phylum Bacteroidota; class Bacteroidia; order Bacteroidales; family Bacteroidaceae; genus Bacteroides; species Bacteroides sp. BFG-637. Next base: position 6,437,658 of record NZ_JANUPD010000002.1, read on the forward strand.
CATGGCTGCCGTGCTTGCTAAAGGTACTACCACTATTTATAATGCCGCTTGCGAACCTTACGTGCAACAACTCTGCCGGTTACTCAACCGGATGGGAGCCAAAATCAGCGGTATCGCATCCAACCTGCTCACCATCGAAGGTGTGGAAGAGCTGCACGGCACGCAACACACCGTACTGCCTGACATGATTGAAGTCGGCAGTTTCATCGGCATGGCGGCAATGACGAAAAGCGAAATTACCATCAAGAATGTTTCTTACGAGAATCTTGGAATCATCCCCGAGAGCTTCCGCCGCCTGGGCATCAAGCTCGAACAGAGAGGAGACGATATTTACGTTCCCGCACAGGAAACATACCAGATAGAATCATTTATCGACGGCTCCATCATGACGATAGCCGACGCTACCTGGCCGGGACTGACTCCCGACTTGCTAAGTGTAATGCTCGTTGTAGCCACACAAGCCAAAGGCAGCGTACTGATTCATCAGAAAATGTTCGAAAGCCGCCTGTTCTTTGTGGACAAGCTGATCGACATGGGTGCACAGATCATTCTCTGCGACCCTCACCGCGCCGTAGTCATCGGACACAACCACGGCTTCAAGCTGCGCGGTACCCGCCTGACCTCACCGGATATACGTGCCGGTATCGCCCTTCTGATTGCTGCCATGAGCGCCGAAGGAACCAGTACCATTAGTAACATCGAACAGATAGACCGTGGTTATCAGAACATCGAAGGACGTCTGAACGCTATCGGAGCCAGAATCACCCGGATATGATAAAGAAAGAAGAAGTATACAAGATAGGATTGTTCAATAAACCGCACGGCATTCACGGCGAATTGCAGTTTACCTTCACGGACGACATTTTCGACCGTGTCGACTGTGATTACCTGATATGCCTGCTCGATGGCATCTTCGTGCCTTTCTTCATCGAAGAATACCGTTTCCGTTCAGACTCCACCGCCTTGGTAAAACTGGAAGGAGTCGACAGTGCCGAACGTGCCCGAATGTTCACCAACATTGAAGTCTACTTCCCTGTGAAACACGCAGAAGAAGCGGAAGACGGCGAACTGTCCTGGAACTTATTCATCGGTTTCCGGATGGAAGACATCCATCACGGACTTCTGGGAGAAGTAATAGACGTAGATACCACTACGGTAAACACCCTTTTCGTGGTTGAAGGAGCGGAAGAAGAGGAACTGCTCGTTCCCGCCCAGGAGGAATTTATCGTAGGAATAGACCAGAAACAGAAACTCATCACGGTGGAACTTCCCGAAGGGTTGCTCAATCTGGAGGAATTGGAAGATGACCGGTGAGAACGAATCAAACGATGAGCCGCTCATCCACTGAAAATAGTAAATAGTAAATCGTAAAAACAGTAAATACCCGAGATGCCAAAGAGAAGACGAAGTAAAGCTTTCTGGAAAAATTTCAAGTTCAAGTATAAACTAACGATCGTTAATGAAAATACACTTGAAGAAATTGTCGGACTTCGTGTATCCAAGCTCAATGGACTTTCCGTATTACTTTGCGTGCTGGCAGTGCTTTTCCTGATTGCTTCCTGCATCATCACCTTCACCCCGCTGCGCAACTACCTCCCCGGATACATGAACAGTGAAGTCCGTACACAAATCGTGGACAATGCCCTGCGTGTAGACTCTTTGCAACAAGTGCTCAACAAGCAGAATCTTTACATTATGAACATTCAGGATATCTTCAGTGGAAAAGTACCCATCGACAGCGTGCAGACTCTCGATTCGCTGACCGCTGCCCGCGAAGACACACTGATGGAACGTACCAAACGTGAAGAAGAATTCCGCCGTCAGTATGAAGAGAATGAAAAATATAACCTGACCTCCATCACTTCCCAACCGGATGTGACCGGACTTATTTTATACCGTCCGACACGAGGCATGGTGTCCGACCACTTCAATGCCGAAAAGAAACATTACGGCACCGACATCGCCGCCAATCCCAACGAAAGCATACTGGCAACCATGGACGGAACCGTCATCCTAAGCACATACACCGCCGAAACGGGTTACCTGATTGGCGTACAACATAACCAGGATTTAATTTCAATCTATAAACACTGCGGCTCCCTCCTGAAAAAGGAAGGTGAACGCGTAAAAGGAGGCGAAGCCATCGCTCTGGTAGGAAACAGCGGCACACTTAGTACAGGGCCGCACCTCCATTTCGAACTTTGGTATAAAGGTCATCCGGTAAATCCCGAAAAATACATCGTATTTTAAGTGATAATAGAAAAATGAATATAGAGACTAACAAAAAGAAAAAACAAATAGCTATCCTAGGTTCAACAGGCTCCATCGGGACACAGGCTCTGCAAGTCATCGAGGAACATCCCGACCTGTACGAAGCCTATGCGCTGACAGCCAACAACCGCGTGGAACTACTGATTGCCCAGGCACGGAAGTTCCAGCCGGAAGTGGTAGTGATAGCCAACGAAGAAAAGTATTCCGAACTGAAAGAAGCATTGAGCGACCTGCCCATCAAAGTGTACGCAGGCACAGACGCTATCTGTCAGATTGTAGAAGCAGGTTCCATCGACATGGTGTTGACAGCCATGGTCGGTTATGCCGGACTAAAACCAACCATCAACGCCATCCGCGCCAAGAAAGCGATTGCGTTGGCCAATAAAGAAACATTGGTAGTAGCGGGTGAACTGATTAATCAGTTGGCACAACAATATCGCACTCCGATTCTGCCGGTAGACTCTGAACACTCTGCTGTTTTTCAGTGTTTAGCAGGAGAAGTGGGCAACCCGATTGAGAAAGTGATATTGACAGCCTCCGGAGGTCCGTTCCGCACTTGCACCTTGGAACAGCTGAAATCCGTCACAAAGACGCAAGCCTTGAAACACCCCAACTGGGAAATGGGAGCAAAAATAACAATCGACTCCGCTTCCATGATGAATAAAGGTTTTGAAGTGATCGAAGCTAAATGGTTGTTCGGTGTGCAGCCCAGCCAGATCGAAGTGGTGGTACATCCGCAATCAGTCATCCACTCGATGGTGCAGTTTGAAGACGGAGCTGTCAAGGCACAACTTGGGATGCCAGATATGCGCCTGCCCATCCAGTACGCATTCTCTTATCCCGACCGTATCAGTTCTTCTTTCGACAGGCTCGATTTCTCCCAATGCACGAACCTGACGTTTGAGCAACCCGATACGAAACGGTTCCGCAACCTGGCACTCGCCTACGAAGCGATGTATCGCGGAGGGAATATGCCCTGTATCGTCAATGCTGCCAATGAAGTAGTGGTAGCCTCTTTCCTGAAAGACGGCATCAGCTTCCTCGGCATGAGCGACGTGATAGAGAAAACAATGGAACGGGCTACCTTCATCGCCAATCCGACATACGATGATTATGTAGCTACGGATGCGGAAGCAAGGAAAATAGCAGCCAGTCTGATATAATCCGCTTCATCCCATTGATGAACAAAGAAAATAAAGAAATTGATTAGTATTAATATAAATTGAAAATAGCCTTTATATCCTCTCTTCGGTAGAGAATTCGTTGAAGGCTTTAAACTGTAAATAGACTATATGGAAACATTTTTGATTCGTGCCCTGCAATTGATTATGAGCTTATCCTTGCTCGTTATCATTCATGAAGGCGGGCATTTTCTTTTTGCCCGTTTGTTTAAGGTGCGTGTAGAAAAATTCTGCCTATTTTTTGACCCTTGGTTCACCCTTTTTAAGTTCAAACCCAAGAAAAGTGACACAGAGTATGCAGTAGGTTGGTTGCCATTGGGCGGTTACGTCAAGATAGCCGGTATGATTGATGAGTCAATGGATACCGAGCAGATGAAACAACCCGAACAACCGTGGGAGTTCCGCTCCAAGCCGGCGTGGCAACGTCTGCTAATCATGGTGGGTGGCGTACTGTTCAACTTCCTGTTGGCACTGTTCATCTACTCCATGATTCTTTTTGCATGGGGCGACCAGTATATAAAGGTACAGGAAGCTCCTCTGGGTATGGAATTCAACGAGACCGCCAAAGCGGTAGGTTTCCAGGACGGTGATATCCTCCTTTCTGCCGACGGTGTTCCTTTCGAACGTTATGACGGCGACATGTTGAGCCAGATTGCCGATGCACGCGAAGTAAGCGTCATCCGTAACGGAGCAAAAGCCTCCGTCTATATTCCGGAAGACCTGATGCAACGCCTCTTGGCAGACAGCGTCCGTTTCGCCTCTTACCGTTTCCCGTACGTTATAGACAGCGTAATGGTGAACTCTCCTGCCGCACAAGCAGGAATCCAGGCAGGTGACAGCATCATCGCCCTGAACGGAACCCCCATCTCTTTCTCCGACTTTAAAGAAGCGATGGCAGAACGTAAGAAAAACGAAGCAACCCTGCTCAAAGACAGCATAGATCCGCGCCTAATCACGCTGACTTATGTGCGTAACGGTGCAACAGACACACTAAGTATGCGTGTAGACTCCGCCTACCTGATGGGTGTAACCGCCTGTCTCGTCACAGACCGTCTGCTCCCTATGGTAAAAAAAGAATATGCCTTTTTTGAATCCTTCCCCGCAGGTGTCTCCCTCGGTGTGAAAACCCTGAAAGGCTATGTAGGAAACATGAAATACCTCTTCTCGAAAGAAGGAGCCAAACAGCTAGGCGGCTTCGGAACGATCGGCAGCATCTTCCCCGCTACCTGGGACTGGCATCAGTTCTGGTATATGACAGCCTTCCTTTCCATCATTCTGGCTTTCATGAACATCCTCCCTATCCCCGCATTAGACGGTGGACACGTGCTCTTCCTCTTCTACGAGATGATAGCACGCCGCAAACCGAGCGACAAGTTTATGGAATACGCCCAGATGACCGGTATGATTCTACTCTTCGGTCTGTTGATATGGGCTAACTTCAATGATATTTTGCGATTCTTCTTCTAGTGAGCGCAACAATAGAAAGTATACACAAAGAATAAGAGGAATATAATTTAGGCACGGATTACACAGATTACACGGTTTTAGTTTAAAAAAGACCGCGAAATCTGTGTAATCCGTGCCTAAATTATATCAATGCAGATGTTTTGACAGCTCTTTTTTTATTGTTGTTTGTCTTTAAATCTTCAACATCTTCTTCTCTCTCTCCAAATCCGTCTCATCCAACTTAGGTGAAGGTACCGTGCACGTTTTGATATAATCCCCCTCCTGACACGTATAATTATAGTACACCTCCAATTCCGGAGTCAATTCCGCCCGCGGAACCAGACACCCTTCCATCTCCAGAAACTGATTAACATCCGTACTATCCGACTGTTTCACCAACACAATACGACGCGCAATCGGATTATGATTGTAGTCCAGACAGAGATAAAGCCCTTTCAGCATATTCGGAAACTCATAATGCGGAAGTTGCAGGTAAATAGTCACCAGCGCAAACTGTGGCAAATCCCTTTCGTTGAACATCAGGTAAGAGTTCTGATGATTACTGATAATCCCGCTCCCCCAATGCACCGACTTATACGCATTAATCATCCCCACTTTCACATACTCATTATTCTCGGAAGCACCAATCATGTACGGCTCGATCTTCAGGCTATCCGTAGAAGACGACAAACTGTAACTAAGATACATACCGCTATAATTATACACCTCCTGCACAGACTCCTTCGCCTCCTTCCCCAGCAACTTGATAAAAGAGTTGCCACTCTCCGCCTCGCTCTGCACGTCCGGTTCCATCTCCTGAAGCAACAGCCTCACCGATCCCACATTATTTAATAAGCGTTTCTTAGAAACATTATTCACCAGCGCCAAAGCCTCATCCAGCGCCTCGTCCGGTGTACGTGTTTTCAATAAGTCGATATAAGCGGGAAGCACACTCGAATACAAAGCAGACAACACACTCGGAGCCATATCCACCCGGTCGGCAATTTCTTTCATCTTCACCCCGTTGTTGCGCAGGTACTCTATTCTTTTATAAATATCCGTAAGTTCGTCCATGATTTTTCGGTCTATTAATTGATTCCGTTGCAAAGGAATGACTAAAGTATTATGTTTGTATTGCATGAATATTACATTAATATTTCAGTACACAGAAAGGCACATATATACAATATGATTCATTGAAATTCATTTTTTCACTCGTTCCGGCACCCTACTTTTGCACCGGAAACAAAAAAAATAGCATTATGAATTTCAAAGAAAAACTGTCGCCTTCGGCCCAAAAGAAACTTTCCGATTTACTCTTTATCCTTTATGCGGGAGGAGCGGCACTGCTGTCCTATTCATTAGTCTACGCACTACGCAAACCGTTCACCGCCGCCACATTCGACGGCATGGAACTATTTGGTATGGACTATAAGATAGCCACCAGCATCATCCAGATATTCGGATATATGGTATCCAAGTTTATCGGGATCAAACTTATTTCCGAACTGAAGAGAGAAGGCCGCCTGAAATTCATTCTTGTTTCTATTTTAGTGGCCGAACTCTCTTTGGTTCTTTTCGGATGCCTGCCCCGCCCGTTCAATGTGTTGGCGTTGTTCTTCAACGGACTGTCACTTGGCTGTATGTGGGGAGTCATCTTCAGTTTCCTCGAAGGACGCCGGGTGACGGATCTGCTCGCTTCCCTCTTCGGACTCAGTATCGCAGTCAGTAGCGGCACAGCCAAATCCATCGGACTTTTCGTTGTCGACACCCTGCACGTCAGTGAGTTCTGGATGCCTGCACTGATCGGTGCGGTAGCATTGCCCCTGCTGGCAGGACTGGGCTATATCCTCGATCACCTGCCCAAACCGACTGCCGAAGACAAAGCGCTGCGTGTGGAACGTGTCACCCTCGACAAGCAACAACGTTGGAACCTGTTCCGCAGCTTTGCTCCCGTATTGACACTGCTTTTCTTCGCCAACCTCTTTCTCACCGTTTTGCAAGATGTCAAGGAAGACTTTCTGGTGAAAATCATAGACGTCAATGCCGCCGGACTTTCCCCGTGGGTATTCGCCAAAGTGGACGGCGTGGTCACACTGATTATCCTGGCCATTTTCGCCACTCTGGCAGTAATAAAAAGCCATATCAAAGTACTTTCCGTCCTATTAACCCTTGTCATTGCCGGAGCAATCACACTTAGTACTGTAGCATTCAACTATCACACCCTGCAACTTTCTCCGCTCGTTTGGTTATTTATCCAGAGCCTCTGCCTCTATTTTTCCTACTTGAGCTTTCAAACCATTTTCTTCGACCGCTTCATCGCCTGTTTCCGCATCAAGGGAAATGTAGGTTTCTTCATAGCGATGGTCGACTCTATCGGCTACACAGGCACAGTGGTGGTATTGGTAGTGAAAGAATGTTTCAACCCAGATTTGAACTGGCTGGAGTTCTACAATACAATGGCAGGGACAGTAGGAATCGTCTGCACCTTCGCATTTACCTTAGCAATGATTTATCTGACACAAAAATACAGAAAAGGGAAACAGGGTGAAATACGCGGGAACGAATCCTGCCCCGTCCCCTCCCTCGCTTCTTATTAATTTCCGACGAATAAACCAATATTATATAGAAACAAGAATGAAAAAGATTGAATGTATTATTATGGACTGGGCTGGTACAGCCGTTGACTATGGATGTTTTGCCCCCGTAGCTGCTTTTATCGAAGCATTCGCCGAAAAAGGACTGGTGATCGATGTTGTACAGACCCGCAAACCAATGGGACTACCCAAGATTCAACACATCCGCGAACTACTTTCCATGTCTGACGTGAACGAACAGTTTACCGCCCGTTACCAACGCGCCTGGACGGAAGAAGACGTGGTAGAACTGAACCGCCTTTTCGAGAAGCATCTCTTCGCCTCTCTCGAAAACTACACAGACCCTATTCCGGGAGTAATCCCGACTTTGGAGAAGTTACGTGCCGCAGGTATTAAAATAGGATCGACCACCGGCTATACCCGCGAAATGATGGATGTAGTCCTCCCCGCCGCACAGGCAAAAGGATATCACGTGGATTATTGCGCCACTCCCAACCTGCTTCCCGCCGGACGTCCCGCTCCTTACATGATTTTTGAGAACCTGACGAAATTAGCAGTTCCCAGCCTCGACACCGTTATAAAAGTAGGCGACACGATTGCCGATATCCGCGAAGGAGTGAACGCGAAAGTGTATAGTGTAGGCGTGATTCTCGGCAGCAATGAGATGGCACTTACCGAAGCAGAGACAAAATCAATGCCTGCCTCCGAACTCGAAGCCCGCATCGCAGACGTCAAAGAGCGCATGCTTGCCGCAGGAGCTTCTTACGTGATACGCACTATCGAAGAACTTCCCGCACTGATTGAAACGATCAACGCCGGCAACTAACATTCACGCCCGCACCCAACAATCAGAAAAAAACAAAATCATTTATTTATTCATTTCTAAAGAAAACATCATTATGAAACCATATTTGTTATTAACTCCCGGACCTCTAACCACCTCTGAAACAGTAAAAGAAGCCATGATGACCGACTGGTGTACGTGGGACGAAGACTACAACCTCGGCATCGTTCAGGAACTCCGCAAAGACCTGGTTAACATCGCCACTAAAAAACCGGAAGAATACACCTCCATCCTTTTACAGGGAAGCGGAACCTATTGCGTGGAAGCCGTTTTGGGCGCCACCATCACCCCGAAAGACAAACTCCTGATTTGTAGCAACGGAGCCTATGGCGACCGTATGGGCAACATTGCAGAATATTACCACCTCGACTACGACATGCTGGCTTTTGAAGAAACAGAGCAGGTATCAGTTGAATATGTAGACGATTATCTTAGCAATAATTCCGATATCACACATGTCGCTTTCGTTCATTGCGAAACAACGACCGGTATCCTGAATCCGATCAAAGAACTATCCCACATCGTCAAGATGCACGGTAAAAAGCTGATTGTAGACTGTATGAGCAGCTTCGGAGGTATCCCCTTAGATGTAAACGAACTCGGTATCGACTTCCTGATCAGCAGTTCCAACAAGTGTATTCAGGGTGTACCGGGATTCGGATTCATCATCGCCCGCCGTTCGGAATTAAACCATTGCAAAGGAGTGGCACGCTCTCTTTCTCTGGACATCTACGACCAATGGGAAACAATGGAAAAGGGACACGGAAAATGGCGCTTCACTTCACCGACACATGTTGTTCGTGCTTTCAAACAAGCCCTGACGGAATTGATTGAAGAAGGAGACGTAGAAGCACGTTACCAACGTTACTGCGAAAATCACCGTATTTTGGTGGAAGGTATGCGTGCACTCGGATTCACAACATTACTCGAAGATGACATCCAGTCGCCTATCATCACTTCTTTCCTTTATCCGCATGAAGGATTCGACTTCAAAACATTCTATTATGCACTGAAAAATAAAGGATTCGTGATTTACCCGGGAAAGATTTCAAAAGCAGATACCTTCCGTATCGGCAACATCGGTGATGTGCATCCGGAAGACTTCCGCCGTCTGGTAGAAGTCATACGGGAAACGAAATACTAGAAAGTCAAATCTTTCAAGTTCATCTTGAATGATTACTTACTAATATGTTGTATGATGTTCCTGCGAAGTTCTGAAAGACTTAATCCTCTTTCAGGACTTCATTATTTTCTTTTCAGGGTGGAAGGCTGCGATAGCCTCAAGCTACTGACGATGGCTGCCACAACGGCAAACCCACTCCCCACCATCAGGCAAACAGCCGTGCTCCGGCTATGAGTGACAAAGCTGAAAAGCAATGCAACCAATGTTGTTCCGGTGGTCTGCCCCAACAGGCGGGCCATTCCCAGCATCCCACTGGCCCCTCCCGAACGCTGCGTAGGAGCGGAAGAGATAATCGTGCTATTGTTCGGCGTCTGAAACAATCCGAAGCCCGCACCGCATAACATCAAACGCAGGATAATACTTATATCAGATGATTCGGCAGTCAGGCTGGAAAGCGAGAAAAGTCCGATGGCAAACAGAGCCATCCCGATACTTCCCAAGATACCGGGGTGAATACGCTCCACGAGATACCCTGCCAATGGAGCCGTGACCAGCGTAGCCAACGGCCACGGAGTAAGCAAAAGTCCGGTCATCACCTCACTGTGTCCTAAAGTGTTCTGCAGGAAAAAGGGCAGGGAAACCATTGCCGACATTTGAGCGATAAAGGAACAAATGGAAGTCAGGATGGACAACCGGAAAATCGGAATCCGTAACAGGTCGAGTGGTAGTAACGGGGTAGTCTGCGCCAGTTGTCGGCGCACATAGTACGTGCCGACTACAGCCAATACAACCAGTTGGATGAAAAGAAAATCCATTTCCTCGTGATGGGCGAATCCGTCCAGCGTATATATAAGCAGACCGAAGGTTACCGCATTCGCTATGGCGCTGATATAATCAAACTTGCGTTTCGAACGTTCCTCCTGCCTTGGCAGATGTTTGATGCCGAGAAACAATGCGGTAAGTCCCAACGGAACATTAATAGCAAATAACCAGTGCCAGCTGGCAATAGAAAGAATACCGCTCGCCACAGAAGGTCCGGCGGCAGCCGATATGGCAACAACCATCGCATTAATCCCCATTCCCCGCCCAATCTGGCTCTTCGGATAGATATAACGTAGCTGTGCCGTATTCACGCTGGTGATGGCAGAAGCACTGAACCCCTGAAAAATACGGGCGACGGTTAGCGTCCAAAACGAATCGGACAAGGCACAGATCAATGAAGTGATGCAAAACAGCCCGATACCCGAAAGAAAGACTTTCCGGTAACCGATGATTTCACCTAAAGCGGAAAAAGACAATAGCGATATGACGATGGCCAACTGATAGCCGTTGATAATCCAGGTTGTTACTGCGGGAGAAGTCCCAAAATCATGCGAAAGCGTGGGTAGTACGATATTGACGATGTTAATATCCAATACCGACATACAAAGAGCGAATCCGACGGACACCACTGCCCAAATCCGTTTAGGCATCGGCAATCCGTCAGTTTCCTCTATTTTTTGAGTTGGATTTATTGATTGTACCATAAAAACTTATTCTTGTAAGTGTAGTCGTTCCTCCCGGAGGGATTTGTAAAGGTAAACAAAACAATGACAGAGGTGTTTTTGTTTCCTTTGAAAAATAAGTTTTTTTAGTGCAGTTTATTTCAGTTTCAAGATCCGTTGATTGCTGCTTCCCCTGAATTCCAGATACGGAGAGAAAAGAGCCTGCTCGAAGCGTCCGTCCACCAATACGTCTATATAATCAAGGGCAGCGCTCAAGCGGGGGTGTGCCTTGATTTCTTCGTAGCTATATCCTGTATAGCACCACACATTCATCCCCGTCTCCTCTTTCACCCGTTTCAGTAAAGGCAGAAACTCCTCCGGACGGAAGAACGGATCACCACCGGAAAAAGTAACACCGTCCAGCAAAGGATTTGCCTTGATTTCACGGATGATGGACTGTATTTTTTCTTCCGTCAGTTCTTCCCCCGCCCCCGGATTCCAGCTCTCCGGGTTGTGGCAACCGGGACAGTGATGGGAACATCCGGCAAGATAAATAGAGTACCGGATGCCTTCACCATCAACAATCGTTTCAGGATAAGTTCCTAATAAATTCACTTCTTAAATTGAAAATTGAAAGTTGAAAATTAAAAAATTAAAGATAGAAGCCTATTAGTGAGGCCATTTTCAACTCCTTACAGGTGTTTTACGCGGTCTTGTTCTTCTGCCCGCTTGGCAGAGTTCCAAGAACTTAAATCGCCTGTCAGGTAACCGGTTATACGGCGCATACGAAGGATGCTTTCACTCTGGCACACCGGACATTTATCGAAGATAACCCCCTTGTAACCACAGTTATGGCAAGTATCTACCGGGTGGTTGATAGAGCCGTAGCCGATCCCCTCGTCGTGCATCACTTTCACAATCTTGGCGATGGCACGTACATTCTTCTGTGCTTCACCGTCCAGCTCTACATACGTGATATGTCCGCCGCGCGTAATGGCGTGGAACGGAGCTTCACACTTGATTTTCTCAACGATGCTGATCGGTTCTTTCACGTCTACGTGGAAAGAGTTGACATAATAGTCGCGGTCTGTCACTCCGGGGATTTTTCCATATTTCCGACGATCCATTTTAGTGAAGCGTCCCGAAAGTCCTTCGGCAGGAGTAGCCAGAACGGAGTAGTTCAGGTTATATTTCTCTTTATATTCGTTTACCACTTTATTCATTTCCATCACAGCTTCATACAACGTGTCCCATGCTTTCTGGTTGTGTCCGTGCCCTTGGCCGTAGAGAGCCACCATCGCATTGTGTCCGCCGATAAATCCGATTCCCAGCGTACCGCTGCGCAATGCGTCACCCACCTGTTCGTTCGGGTTCAAATCCCCGCCGCCTTTCCACACATTATTTCCCATCATGAACGGGAACTGACGTGCCAAGGCCGTACGCTGATACTGATAACGCTCGTAAAGCTGATCGGCTACAAGAACCGACATAGTATGTACGGATTCGATGAAAATTTCTTTTGCCTTCTGTTCAATGGCATCCTTGTTGCGTTCATCCTCTATCAGGTTTTCCGCCTTGATGCGGGCTTCGATAGCCAGTCTCGGCATATTCAGCGTAGTGAATGAAAGATTGCCACGGCCTAAAGAAGATTTTTCTCCTGCCACGTTTTCAAAAACACGGGTACGGCAACCCATCGTCGCCAATTCGTAGATGTAACGTTTCGGATCGTCCGCTTTCCATTTCTCGTTTTGGTTGAAAGGTGCGTCGAGGAACATGAAGTTCGGGAACAGCGCTTTCGCCGTAGTCTGGCAAGCCTTCAACAGCAAGTCGAAGTTGGGAGCTTCGTAACGGTCAGTCATTGCCTCTTCGATGTTTTCCGCTTTCATTGCTTTCTCAAAGTCTTTCTCCGAGTAAGAAACTCCGTCTTTCACCTTGAAAATCTGGATCGGGAATACAGGCACTTCGCCTCTTGTGCCCAATCCTTCAATGGTAGCTTTCAGCAATTCTTCGATCACCATGCGACCTTCTGCAGAAGTGTCGGTACCGTAGTTGATGGAGCTGAATACCACCTGATTACCGCCACGTGAATGCATCGTGTTGAGGTTGTGGATAAATCCTTCCATTGCCTGATGGGTATCTTTGCGGGTCTGCTGATAAGCTTTCTCAACGATACGGGCAAGGTGTTCCTTGTCTATAATGATTTGTAAAGCCACTAAAGCGATGCGCAATGTTTCGCGTTCGGCTTCGGTGGACTTGATAGACGGAAGATATTCTTTAATCAATGTGCGAATGGATTTCTCATCGGCCTGATGTCCGTTTTCCATGGCGACATAGAAATTGATGAACGATGCCAGATGCTTGCGGAAAGATTTGGCCACACCTTTTGCCATGAAGAAATCGAAAGCAGGAATTGCCTGTCCGCCGTGTTGCTCATTCTGGTTCGTCTGGAAGATAATGGTAGCCAGCGTAGCATAACTCTGGATGCTTTGCGGGGTACGGATACTGCCGTTCTTTGTGCGGAAACCGCGTTCAAAGAGGTCGTCCATATCATATTGGATACAGGTTGTCGTCTTTGTCGGATAATAGTCCAAGTCGTGGATGTGAATATCTCCCAACTGGTGTGCTTCGGCAAAACGTTTCGGCAACAAGTATTTATACGTATAATCTTTGGTTACTTCGGAAGCGAACGTCATCATCTGGCCGGCAGGCGTGTGACTGCTCATGTTGGCATTGCTCAAGTTGACATCGTTCTTGTCGATAGCAACGATGCCGTCCATCACTTGCTTCATCTGGGTTTTCTTATCGCGCTCCGTATTCCGCCATTCGCGATAAATAATATATTTCTTCGCTACTTCCGGGCGTACTTTCATCAACGACTTTTCTACTAAATCCTGAATCTCTTCTACGGTAATAGTAGGAGTTGTAAACTGACTGATTACGTTCATAGTGATGTCAGCCACCAACTGCTGCTCATCCTGAAAACCGGTTGCACTGAATGCCTTACTGATTGCATTCTTAATCTTACTGATAGAGAAATCTTCTCTTTTACCATCACGTTTGATGATACAAATTTCCGCGTAGTTCATAACTTTAACTCCCGAAAGCTTATTAAATTAAAAATTGAAAATTGAAAATTAAAAAATTCCGGCAGGTCTTCTGACTTATCTCTCCCTCGCAACACCTTCCCACACCGATGTCGATGCAGTGGCATATTGTGCGGATTCTTAGAGAATTACAGCAGCGGGTACTGTCGCCGATTTACACAGCGTTCCCTCATTGACTAAACCTCTTTTAGCTCCGAAACCGGATACAAAGATAGAAGATTATCTAATAGCTTGGTTAGCTTTTAACATTAAATTTTGGGAAACTTTTCTTTCTCGCTGATATAGAAAGTTTTCCAAAACGGAAAACTTTTTTCTGATTTTAACGCAAGAAGTATTCTGTTTTCATTCATCTTTTTTCCGGAAAACAGACATCTCACAGGACACCTATCCCCTATTGCAGCTACAAAAGTGGGAAATTATTTTCTTTTGTTCTATACAAAATCAAAGAAATATTTCTGCCTTTTAAAAATTACTACTGATTTTTTCTTTTTCACTATGTTTCCGAAAAAGGATTTTCGGAATACGAAAAAAGAAAAGCTGCCTCGTTCATTCGAGACAGCTTTTCACTTATTCCTTAACCTTACGTTTACTCTATGAATGGCTACACGTTTTTACCTGTTACGCGAGCTACGTGCGGGCGACACGTCTTACATATTTACGCTATTCGGTTTCATACCTTTTTCAGATACGCCAACTCTTTTCTATCTGGCTAGTCCTTTTCTATCTGGCTAGTCCTTTTCTACCTTACCGTTTCTCCGGTGGCGGAAACGCAAAACTGCTTCAAGAATATCCAGCAACTTTTCCAATAATAATCTCATCCGTTTTCTTTTAAAGGTTAATAATCCGTTTTAAATACCTGTCACTAATTAATTACTATCTTTTTCCAGGCACGGATTACACAGATTAACACGGCTACTTTGCAGCAATGACAACACTAAAGACCGTGAAATCCGTGTAATCCGTGCCTAAATTATTGTATAAACAAATTCGGTTAAGCGGCCGGATCCGGAGCTTCGCCTCCTCCGCCACCAGGTTCGTTGCCGTCATCCGGGTCTTTGTCAATGACGTCGTCGGCAACAAACGAACCCGCTACATCCTTGATGTGCACAAATTCCACTCCAGTGGTCAATGCGCGGGTAGCACTTCCGTTAGCGGCACGGGTGTATTCAGGGGTAAACTGACAACGCAATGAAGTGATCTGCGAACTGCTGACCTTACTCTCCAACTCCACTCCTTTTCCTCCTGCTTTGGCAATCATAGTAAATGTCCCCAAGCCTTCGAGGCGCACCGTGCGACTGTTGAGCAACTGTTCACGCATCACCGACATCAGGTTACGAATCACGTTATGAACATCACCCGCCGTCAGCGAGGCTTTTTCTGCAATCAATTCCGCCATTTTCTGCGTATTGACCATTTTCCCGAATTTCACCAGACGGGGATAATAAAGTTTCTGTCCTTCCTTGTTGGCAAGTGTTGCCTGATAAGGTTTGTAAATTAATGGCATACTATTTTCCTTTCTTTTTTGATTGATAAATAAATAACTACTGTCTGTAACCGATTACGAAGACAAAAGTACACGAAGAGAAGAAAGCAGGGAAACACGATGTTACAACCCGTCGCAAGAGAGAACAGACAAGCACAAATTGACACGATTCATGCCTGCAAAGGCTTCTGTACAAAACAGAACCAACCGGCATAAAAAGGCGTACCTTTGTATGAGTTCATACAAAATAAACCTCTAAAAAACAGTCAATATGAAAACAGAAACAACTCCAAAAGCAGAAACAGAAAGCCGTACCCGCATACAATCCTATAGCAAAAGCCAGCTGGCCGGACTTTACCTGCCTCACATACAGTCCGCCTCGGCACGACGCACCCTCCGTAGTTGGATTGCCAAGAATACCGCACTGCAAGCCGCACTCGCCCAAACCGGATATAGCGAAAAAGCCATCCTGCTCACTCCGGCACAAGTAGGACTATTCTTCAAGTTTTTAGGAGAACCTTGAAACGACTCTTTTATAAGGAAATATCATTCGGACAAAGACAAAACAAGGCAAAAACAAGGCAAAGATAAATAAGGCAAGACCAAACAAAGCGGACATTTCATCACAGATCACGCGAATCAAATTATAACTTGCTGATTGCTGTTATAAAGAATCCAAGATAATCTGTAGTGAAATGTCCGCCCATTAGATGAGAAAAGGATTATATCATTCCGGAGTACTTCCTCCCGACGGCTTCATCAAATCGACTGCCCCCCCGTTTTCCTCTATTCTCCATCTTTTTTCTTCACCTTTCCTTCCTTTTCACCAGTCTCCGGAAGCAATGTTTTATCGTCATTAAACTGAATATCAATACGAATATGATGATTATCATCAACTGTATAGCCTACATCCGCAGAATCTCCTAGAAAAAGCTTCAGAATCCAGCACAACACCTCCGGAATATTGGGAATAATCGTTGCCCTTCCAATCACACAGGAGAAAAAATTAAAGATAGTTGTCCAATTGGGTATAGGGCTCCGACCGTCGAAATTACACCTGTACACACGCCCCACGGACGAACGCGGACAATCCGAATTCTTTTCAACATATTTTTCTGAAATATTATTCAGTTGCCCCAACTTAAAAACACAATCAATCACTTTCTTTTTAACATCATCGTCGCTGTGACGTACACCGGCCATTTCTTTCTGACCATTTTCACTGTTAAAAATCACTTTTCTTTCTACCTTAGTCATTTTTTACATTTTATTTAATATTCATCTTTAAACTTCACGACAAAAGTAAGATGCTTATTTTAACATCTATGTTCAAGCATGACACATTCTATATTTTTTCATCCATATTTTCACAAAAAAGAGGTTTTGGGGTACCCATTTTCTACCTTACCACTATTATCAAGAAAATAGATGAAATAAAATCTGCCAAAGAGGAAAGAAATCACTCGTTCCAAGAGCTGTGATTTGCGCTAAGAAAAGATACCTGAACTATTACTAAAAATAAATCAAGAGAATAGAAAAGCGATGTCAAATAGCGACTGTACATTTATAGCGGGTAATATCAACTTCCGGCAACTTGCTCCCTGAAGCAATTACCTTAGCAATAAACTCGTTACATTCCTCTGCCGAAAGCTTCTTCCGGCAAAAAGCGTAATATAGAAAATCAAGAGTAGTCAGAAAAGTTATACCGTTCTGCAAACAATAGTCCTTTATATCCTTCAAATTACTGCTACCCAGCACATCACGGTGGTCTCTGCAATAAATCATGCAGGCACTCTCACCGTGTCCAAACGTTTTAAGTAATTGGAAATAATCTTTCAGCGATGCTCCCGTAGGGGAGAAACGTTCTTGCGTTATCTTTGAAAAATAAGAAGTATAATTATCAATCAGGGCTTTAGTCCGGTGATCTTTGGATACTTCATTATAAACCACATCCAAAATAACATATTCGTATTCGGGAAAGATGTCCGGCAACAAAGAAAATGCTTCCGCTTTCACAAAATGGATGATAACGTCAGCATCCAGTATTATTTTCGTCTTCTTCTGTTGCATGTGTGTTTATTTTGCGGAGTAACTCCCAATAATGCCCCTCTGATATTTTTTCCTGTTCAAAAAGTGAACGGGCTTTTTCGCCAAAGTCTCCGATTACCAGTCCTTCGTTTGCCGGATCATATAATGCAGTGTCATAACCGAAACACAAAGCCGAGTGTTTCACCGGTTCATCTGCCAGCGCAAGACGTGCAGCATTGGTCAGTAAACCAACATTCAGCAATCTGTAAAGCAGTGCAGAGCGGGAAACAGAAAAGTAATGTTCCAATTTCAACACTGTTGCCAATGAGATCTTTTTTGTTTTCAATTCATTTTCCGGGATAAGTTGACAAAGTCCTGTCTCCGGCATCAGCAAAGAAGAAGCAAACATATCGGCGCTCTGTTCTACGGGGTCTTTACTTCCACTACAAGGGTTGCATTTGTGCGGAGTTGGTTTACTTTCAATATACAAGTGATAGAGTTCGTGGGCAATCGTGAAATGTTGCCTGCCTCTTGAATGGGAAGAATTCACGAGCATGAACCGATGTCCGGAACCGTCTTTGAGGCACATTCCCGAAAAGTTATCGGAAAGAGGGCGGAAAATGGTCAATACATTCAATTTCAGCAACAGACTTTTCAGATTAATGGCTTCCGAAGCACTCAATCCGTTATCCGCGCGAAATTCCGCCACTTGTCTTTCTATGATGAATTTATTTGGAGCCATTTCCAATCCGTTCCATTTTAAGGTAAGACTTCACGAGATCTTTAAAATGGGCTATTTCTTTCAAATCCCCTTCTTCAACATCGGAGATACGAAAAGCAGTAGCCAGAATCTCATTGTCGGCTTCTACATTATCTTCAAACAGAAGAAACGCTTCACAGCCAAACAAATCAGCAATCTTCTCTAACAAATGAAAAGGCACTTCACGAACACCGCTTTCATAGTTACTATAAGCCGACCGCTCCACACCGATAGATTTCGCTACCTGCTCCTGCGTAAAACCGGATAATTCTCTGGTTTTCTTCAAGTTCTCTCCGACAATCTGATTCATGGTTTTCATTAGTCACCTCCTTTATTCTGTGGCAAAAGTAATTCTAAAATAAATAATAAACAAGTTTTGCCACAGATAAGTTTAATCTTCCGCCATTTACTTTTTCTCACATAGCACTCAATCATGACTCAATCGTTTCAACGTCTTTTTATGGTTCACGCTTGGACAGCTTTTACATTACCTGCTCTCTATCTTTGCCCCATAATCAAATCATTAAAACGAATCAAAATGACTGAAACTGAAAAAAATCATTCCTTCCAACGAGTACAGCTAATGAAGCAAGCTGCCGTCATCCGGCAAAACAACGGTATGAACCGGCACGATGCACTCGTCACGGCTCACCGGATAGGAGCTCTCATCCGGCAGATGCATCACGGAAATGTCTGTTTCCGCTACACCAAACAGGATGGAACCATCCGACATGCCACCGGCACCCTCACCGGATATGAACATAGTTTCCACCGTCCGTATCTACCCAAACCGGAAAATACGTTCGTTGTCTACTATGACATCGAAGCCAAAGGCTGGCGCACCTTTCACGCTGAAAATTTTCTGGATATCGAAACGGACGGGCAAGACAGCAACAAGTAAAAATGAATCTGCAAAAGAATGGAATGAACGGACAGGAACGAAAAGAATGGGAGGCGCTTTGCAGGCAGTATAACGTAGATTCGCTATATGAGGCTATTCAAGGCTGCCGGGAAGAACTGGAGTTTCTGATTCATTGTGCCGAACGGCTCGAACCTCATACGGAGGAGGAAGAAACGCCGTTTAACACATACAGACCACAGCGTTTCTCCGTACCAGAAAACGCCGTTTAACAGATGGAGGAAACGCCGTTTCTCCCCGCATGATTCAGAAAAACGATTATTTTTTAACAGAGTATAATTTTATTAACATTATCAATATCAAGTATGGAAAATTGGAGATTTATTGAAGAAAACCCCGACTATATGATTTCAGATCACGGACGGGTATTGAGTTTCAAGGGCAGATCAAAGTTGATCCTTTGTGCCAAAATCATGGGGACCGGTTACGAAACTGTCATACTGCCGAATAAAGGTGTTTGTATCGAATACAAAATTCATCGTTTGGTTGCCAAAGCATTCATCCTCAACCCGGAGCATCTGCCACAGATTAACCACCTCGACGGCAATACGATGAACAACCATGTGTCAAACCTCGAATGGTGCGATGCATACACCAATATGATGCACGCCATCCGAACGGGATTACGACGTACGGGAGTGGGATCTCATCAAACACCTTTCGCCGTTACGGATGCAACGGGGAAAGTATTGCGTGCCTACCCGTCTATGAAAGAAATGGTCAGAGAGGAACGTCTGAAGCCTGCGCACCGAAACTGGCTTATCCTCCAACTAAAGCATCCGGACCGCGTGAAACAACACGCCTTGCGTGTGCAACATCATCGGGGAGATGCTTTTATCATGGTTCAGACAAGGCCTGATCTGATTACAGTGCTTAATCGGCCCACCATACCTAATCAAACGACAACGCCGCCGATGGATGCTCCCTTCTCTCCGGTGCTCCATTCAGTAACAAAGCAATATTACCGCCAACTGTCCAAAGAGGAGGCTATTGCGTTCGGAGTTATCTCACCTGCCGTCTGCAAACAGGAAAGGAGGATTCTGCCATGAAAGACACGATCATCATCCACTGTTCCGCCACTCGTGCGGGACAGGATTTTGCCGCTATCGACATCGACCGCTGGCATCGTCAACGTGGTTTCCGTTCTATCGGTTATCATTTCGTCATCCGTCTCGACGGTACGATTGAACCGGGAAGAGATGTTGCTCTCGATGGAGCGCATTGCACGGGTTGGAACCATCGGTCTATCGGTATCTGCTACATTGGCGGATTGGACAGGAACGGCCGGCCTGCCGACACACGAACGGAAGCGCAACGTGAAGCGCTCGTCCGGCTGGTAGAAGATTTGCGCCTTGTCTTCCCTTCTCTGAAGCAGGTGATAGGGCATCGGGACACCAGTCCTGACCTCAACGGAGACGGCATTATCTCACCTGACGAGTATATAAAATCCTGCCCCTGCTTCGATGTAAAAGCAGAATTTATTCAGTAATAATCAACCATTTACAACCAGCATTTTATCATCATGGCCCGTATTTCCAAACCCGGATTAGATTATTTCCCCCTCGATGTCAATTTTCTGCAGGACAGAAAAGTACGCCGCATCTCCTGTCGCCACCACGCGGCAGGGATTGCCGCACTCACTTCGCTGCTCTGCCTCATCTATAAAGAAAAAGGTTATTATATTTTGTGGAACAAAGACACTCTTTTCGACATCGCCCAGGAAGCGTGTTGCGGGGAGGAGGAAATGCAGGCCATCATTGATGATTGCCTGGCAGTGGGGCTGTGCGATGATCTTATATATAAGGAGTATGGCGTACTGACTTCACAAGCGATTCAGGAACAATATCATAAAATCATCACCGACAGCCGGAGAAAATATAAATTGCCCCTGGAACATTTCTGGATTATCAAGGAGGAGAGTAGTGAAATAGAACCGGAAAATACGGATGACTCCGGCAAAAATGTTACAAAACCCCATGAATTTGCTACAACAATGCCACAAACAAAAGAAGAAACGGATACAGATAGCAAAGGTAAACAGGAAAGGGATATGGAAAATGAAATCAAATCTGAAATTAAAAAAGACATAGAGACAGAGAGGGAAGGAAAAGACGGAAAGGAGAATGAGAGGATCATGCCACCCGTTCCGTCAAACAGCGTTTTTCAGGCTTCGCCTGTCGTTGTAGAGGGTTTGTCTTTGGATAAATCGATTGGAAAAGAAACGGTTTCGGAAGGGATGCAAGCGGGAGGAGGCTCGGAAGCTATACTTCTACTTAATATGCAAACTATCGGCATCCGGAACGAACAGACCGTAAAAGCGATTGTCGCCCTTGCCCGACGTAAAGAGTTGGGAGGTCCCGGCGGTATTTTATGGAAAATTCTCAGTTCCCAATACCGCCCTACCCTACTCAAAAAGAATGAACCGGGTGATTACATTCTTTGGGCACTCAATCATCCGACGGAATTTGAGAACACCTACAACGGGACACTGAAAAAGCTAATCAGGGGAAGATAAAGCGGAAAAGTCTGCCTATAAACAAGGAACCTTTTTATTTTTACTGCAAAAGGGATGGAAAACCAAGAACTGTTACATTTTTATAATACAAAGAAAAGACCTCGACTTGTAAAGTGAATGCTTACAATTCGAGAAAACAAAAAAATAGAGCAAATCATAAAAAAAGAAAGAAAAAAGACCTATCAATTTGTTATTCTAAAAAATGATTGTACCTTTGTAGTACAAATTACCCCCCTTAGTTGAGAAACACTAAGGCTGACCCATCAATTAAAGATGGGTTTTTTTATATATAACACTATGGAAGACAAAAAGAAAGTAATAGTCTATGTAGACGGTTTTAACTTCTATTACGGGCTGAAATCGAAAAAATGGAAAATGTGTTATTGGCTGGATTTAGTCGGCTTCTTTAATAACTTTCTAAAGCCATATCAGGAACTGGTAGAAGTCAACTATTTTTCAGCTCGTCCAACAGATGCAGGCAAGCACGATAGACAAGATAAACTATTTCAAGCTAACAAATGCAACCCTAAATTTAACTTGATATTGGGTAAATACCTCAAAAAAGAGATTAAATGCCGTTATTGTGGTGGTATCATTCATTCTTTTGAGGAAAAAGAGACAGATGTACGTATAGCTACAAAAATTCTGTCGGACGCCTATAAAAAGCGTTGTGACATTGCCATCATTGTATCAGCTGACAGCGATTTAATACCACCTGTAGAGCTAATAAGAGAATTTAACCCATTACAAAAGGTCTATGTATATTTTCCTCCTAACAGGTATTCATCTAACTTATCGAATCTAAGCGATGGCACACGTAAACTTGATGGCGCTTTTAATATATTCAAAAAACACATATTGCCCCAAAAAGTACAACTACCAAACGGATATATAATAGAACGCCCGGATGAGTGGAAATAAGATTTTATATCGACCTACCTTGCCGTTCAAGGCACGAAAAGCTGTCTTCGAGAAATTGGAAGATATCGCTGATGTGGCTTCTATGTCTCCGGAAGACAGGGAGCGATACGACAATAGCGTCAAAGTGTACCGAGATTATTTGGTGACAATGGATGCAGCTGAACAAAAAGGAATAAAAGAAGGGTTGGAAAAAGGTATAGAGAAAGGAATGAAAGAAGGTACACAAAGAGCCCAGCTGAAAATAGCCCGGAACATGAAAGCCAAAGGGATAGACAATGAGTCTATCGCCGAATGTACCGATTTACCTTTAAGCATAATCGAAGGATTATAAAGTAATCGGATTCATAAAGGCACTATTTACCAACCAACCGTTTACGAACGAAGAAAATAAAAGAGGTGAGCTCCCTTTACAGGGTAGCCCACCTCTTTCTCTTCATACACAAACATTCAAATTATCAGGTTTCAGGTGTTCGTCAATATAACGGATGCCGTCCATCTTAAAAAGCCCCCGCAGAAGCGTATAGTTCAACATACGCTGCACCAGGTACGGAGTACCTTGCAAACTGCTCTGGTAGATGACCTCCTGCAAATCCGGTGCAAAGCGGTCGGGATCGACTCCGGGAAGCAGATAACCGCAAATCCTGCAATGCGTCAAGACATCAATCAACTGCTGCAACCAGAAAGCCTCCTCCCGCTCGAAAGCAGCACGGTATTCCCTGTCGGCGGCAATATCGAGCAACAACTTTTTTCCCAACGAATGAAGCAGGGTGAGATAGCCGTCCACTGTGATGAAAAGCGCCTCCATACACGAGCTGTCCATCCGTATCTGTTGTTGCTCGATCCGGCTTCTGATTCCTTTGGCAAAATCAGAAAGACAGATACGGAACAGACTCGTTTTGCTGGGAAAGAGCTTGTAAAGCGTCCGCTTCGACATCTTCATTCCCCTGGCTATATCATCCATCGTCAACCCGTCGGCACCATGCAGGTACATTTCCCGTTTGGTGTAGTCGAGTATCCGGCAACGCAGTGTTTCTGGATTCATACATACCTCCCTACATACGGCCGCCACCCAATGCCTGATACAAAGTGATCACGCCCTGGATTTCGGTAAAGCGGTTCGCCACTTGCGACAGTTGCGCATTGAGCAATGTCTGTTGGGCGGTCAGTACTTCCAGATAAGTGGTGTTGCCATGTTTCATCAAGAGGCTTGTGCTCTTGGCTGCCGTTTGCAGGGAAGCCACCTGTTTGTTGTAGTAGTCGGCTTTCTCGCGGGCAGTCTGGTACTGCACCAGTGCCTCGTTCACTTCCACGCCGGCATTCAGCAAGGCCTGTTCGAAACTAAGGCGGGCTTCCTCCTGTTGGGCTTTCGCTATTTTCAGTTGGGCGATATTCACTCCTTTATTAAACAAAGGCTGCGTCAGGGAAGCCACGGCAGAGGCCAGAAACTTACCCGGGTTGACAATCATGCTCCCGCCACTGTTGGTCCATCCTGCACTGCCGCTCAACGTGATGGAAGGATAGAAAGCGGCACGGGCGGCATTCGTTGTATAGAAAGCCTGTGCCAACGAAAATTCTGCGCTACGCACATCAGGACGGTTGGCAAGCATCTGCAAGGGAACACCCACGGAGAAGTTTTCCGGCAACTGCTGATTTCCCAGTTTGCCGCGCTGTATTTTGTGGGGAGTTTCTGCCAGTAAAAGTGCCAGTGAGTTTTCCGCCTGATTGATTTGCTCTTTCAGGTCGAGCACGGTGGTACATATATTGAAGTAGGTAGCCTCCGTCTGCGCCAGTCCCGCTTCATTCACCATCCCGGCCTTTTTCATGGCACGGGTGGCATTCACACTTTCTTTCCAGGCAGCTTCGGTAGCCACAGCTATCTCATACTGCGAATCGAGCATCAACAACGTGTAATACGTGTTGGCAACAGATGCTACCAACTGCGTCTTGACAGCCTGTTCATATTCCTTGCTCTGTTCGTAGGCAGCTTTCGCGCGACGCTTCGCTGTTGTCACCTTTCCAAAAATATCCAGTTCCCACGAAGCAGTCACGGGCAGCGAATAAGTTTGTGTAGCCTTTCCACGGTCGAAGCTGCTGGCAGCTCCTTCCGGCGAAAGAAACAAAGAAGGCAGATAAGACAGTTTGGACGTCAGCAGCGTGGCTTCCGCTTCTTTCACACGCAAATGGGCAGTCTGCATATCGGTGTTGCGCAAGAGTGCCGAGTCCACCAAATTCTGCAGATAAGGGTCGGTAAAGACCTCCCGCCACGAGAGGTTGCCGAAGTTTGCCGTATCGGCGGCAGCAACGGACCCGCTGCCGTAAAGTCCTTCGGGAACTTCCGATACCGGTTTGTATTTATTGTAGATACCGCAACTGCTCAATATAAGCGTTGCTGCGGACAGAATGATTATTTTTCTCATTGGTTCTTATTTTAATTCAGGAACGGATTATTTCGGTTTTATTTTAATTAGGCACGGATAATGCGTTCTTATTTTAATTAGGCACGGATTACGCGGATTACACGGTTTTAAAAGATTGCGCAGCCAAAACTGTGTAATCCGTGTAATCCGTGCCTAAAGCCTTTAATTATTAGTTATCCTTTTCCAGCTTTAGATTTTTCTTCCTCGCTCACTTTGATTTCTTCTTCAATCTGCCAGTCATGCGTCGGCCTGCTCTGCACGGGACGCAAACGTTCCTGCAACCACTGGAAAGCGATAAACAAAGTAGGCACGATGAAGAGCAACGCCAGTGTACCGATGGTCATACCGCCTACTACACCCGTACCCAATGAACGGTTACCGTTGGCTCCTACTCCACTTGACATCATCAGCGGGAACAGACCGAAAATCATCGTCAACGCCGTCATCAAAATCGGACGCAGACGGGCTTTAGCCGCACTGACCGCAGAAGCAATCAGCCCCATGCCTGCTTTACGACGTTCAGCAGCATATTCCGTCAGCAAAATAGCCGTCTTCGCCAGCAGACCGATCAACATAATCAAACCTGTCTGCAGATAAATATTATTCTCCAGTCCGAACATCCGGGCGAAAAGGAAGCTACCCATCAATCCGCAAGGCACACTCAAAAGAACAGCGAACGGAATAATGAAGCTCTCGTAGAGCGCACTCAAAATAAGGTAAATCATCAGGAAGCAGATACCGAAGATAATCACTGTCGTACCGCTTTGCTGGTTTTCCTCACGGGTGATACCTCCGTAATCATAGCCGTAACCTTTCGGAAGAGACTGTTCGGCAGTTTCCTGCACAGCCTTGATGGCGTCTCCCGTACTATATCCGTCGGCCGGCATCGCATTTACCGCAATGGAGTTGTACATATTGAAACGGCTCAATGATTCCGCACCGTAGCTACGGGTCAGCGTAACGAACTGGCTCAACGGCGCCATCTCTCCATTCGACATACGCACAAAAGCATTATCGAGCGAAGTTTCGTCCAAGCGGAACACCGGATCGGCCTGAATCATGACACGGTACACTTTAGAGAAGCGGTTGAAATTGGACACATACTGCCCACCGTAATAACCGGACAGCGTACTCAACACAGCATCGGGCGTGATGCCTGCACGCTTACATTTAGCTGCATCCACCTCTACCGTCCACTGCGGATAGCGCACGTCGAATGTCGAATAAGCCATCGAGATTTCAGGCCGCTGATTCAAGGCTCCCAAATATTGTTGGGTAGTGGTGAAGAACTCTTTCACATCACCGCCCATCTTATCCTGCATATGAAGTTCGAGTGCATTACCCATACCGTATCCCGGAATCATACCCGGAGAGATGGCGAACACACTGGCATCCTTTATATCAGCCGTACGCGCATATACCTGACCGATCACCGACTGCACATTGTCCTCATCCTCCGGACGTTCGTCCCACGGTTTCAATTTGAGAATCAACATACCGAACGAACTACCCTGTCCTGCCAGCAATCCGTAACCCGCCACTTTCTGCACGTGTTTCAGTTGAGGTATTTCCATCAAGCGTTTTTCAATACGCCCCATCACTTCATTCGTTGTTGCCAGCGAACTGCCTGCCGCCGTACTCACATTAACAAAAACAACCCCTTGATCCTCGTCGGGTACCAGACTGGTCTTTGTGGTATTCATCAGGAACACAAGCAACACTACGGAACAAGCCAGCAAAGACCATGTCAGCCATCTGCGCTTGATAAAGAACAATACAATCGTCTTATATTTATCCACCATCACATCGAAAGCCGAATTGAAAGCCTTACGGAAACGTGCCGCAAAGTTGTTCTTCTGCGTTCCGTCTTCATTAATATAAGGTTTCAGCAGCAGTGCACACAAAGCCGGACTCAAAGTCAACGCATTGACTGCGGAAATACCCACCGCAACCGCCATCGTCAGACCGAACTGCGTATAGAACGTACCGGAAGTGCCGCCCATGAAGGACACCGGAATAAACACCGCCATAAACACCAGCGAAGAGGTGACAACGGCATTACTGATTCCTTTCATAGCGTCGATACTTGCCATATACGATGACCTATAGCCCACATCGAACCGCGCCTGCACCGCCTCGACGACAATAATGGCATCATCCACCACCGTACCGATAACGAGCACCAACGCAAACAAAGTCAATAGGTTGATACTGAATCCGGCTATCGCCATGAAAGCAAACGTGCCCACCAGCGAAACTACAATTCCAACCAGCGGAATCAACGTAGAACGGAAGTCCTGCAAAAAGACGTACACCACAAGGATAACCAATATGATAGCCTCAATCAATGTCTTCACTACCTCATGAATGGAAGCGAACAGGAAGTCGTTGGAGCTCATCATCTGCGTCAGTTCCACTCCTTTCGGAAGCTCCTTGCGCGCCTCGTCGAGAAATTTGTCAATGTTCCGGTTTACTTCGGTCGCATTGGAACCCGCAGTCTGGAACACCATGCAGGATATACCCGGATGACCATCCATACCACCATGGTAAGCATAGCTGTCCTGTCCCAGTTGTATATCGGCAATATCCTTCAGTTTCAAAACCTCACCATTATCGGTAGAACGGATAACGATATCCCCGAATTCTTCAGGAGTAATCAAACGTCCCTTGTATTTCATCGTATACTGATACGTTTCATTGGAGTTCTCACCGAACGAACCGGTAGCCGATTCGATATTCTGCTCGGCAAGCACACCGGTAATATCAGACGGAATCAGTTTATACTGTGCCATCACATCCGGCTTCATCCAAACACGCATACTATATTCACCGCCCATAATCATCATATCGCCCACACCGGAGATACGAAGGATTTGAGGTTTCAGGTTGATGCTGATATAGTTGGACAGGAAGTTCTCGTCGTAACTCTCGTCCGGACTGGACAGGGAGAACATCTGCAAAATACTCGTCTGACGCTTGGAAGTGGTCACACCGACTTGGGTTACCTCCGCCGGAAGCTGCCCCGTAGCGCGCGATACACGGTTCTGCACATTGACAGCCGCCATATCGGGGTCTGTGCCCTGCTTAAAATAGACGGTGATGCTCACCGAACCGGCATTGGTGGCGGAAGAAGTCATGTAGGTCATGTCTTCCACTCCGTTGATCGCCTCTTCCAAAGGCGCAATAACACTCTTCTGCAATGTTTCCGCACTGGCGCCATAATAGGTGGTACTCACCATAATGGTAGGCGGAGCAATATCAGGATACTGCTCAACGGGCAGAGTGAACAGCCCGATGATACCCACTACGACAATCGTGATAGAGATGACTGCCGATAATACGGGGCGTTCAATAAAGGTTCTTAAATTCATGAATGATTCCTCCTTGGTTTAATTTTCAGTAGTAGTTACCGGAGATGATGAAGCCTGGTCTGCTTGTGCTGCATCTGCCTGTGCTACCGAAGTTTGTGCTGCCGAAGCTGATGATGCCGTCTTTGCCTTGATAGGAGTGCCTTCACGAAGTAAACCTACTCCTTCTGCTACAATCACATCTCCCGGCGCCAACCCTTCATCTACAATAAATTCACGGCCGCCATTGATGCGGGTCACTTGTACCTGACTCGATTGCGCCTTGCCGTCCACTACTTTATACACATATCTCTTATCTTGTATTTCGAAAGTGGCAGCCTGTGGAATGGTCAGTGCACCTGTTTTTTGAACAGGAACAATCACGTTCCCCGCACCACCGCTATGCAATAACCCTTCCTTGTTCGGGAAAACTGCACGTAGGCTGACCGTACCCGTCGAACGGTCGATCACTCCACTGATAGATTCAATCTGTCCCCGTTCGGAATAGGCTGATTTATCATTCAGTTGCAGGTCGATAGCAGGCATATTTTTCAGTGCTTCCTCTTTAGAACCATATTGACGGATCAGTCCCAGTAATTGGTTTTCCGTCATGGAGAAGCAGACGTACATATCCGAATTGTCGGAAACGGTAGTCAACGGCTGGGCAAGAGCGGAACTTACCAAAGCTCCTACACGGTAAGGCAACGTGCCTACCACTCCGTCGGCCGGACTTTTCACAACCGTATAAGAAAGATTATTGCGGGCGCTCACTTCCTGCGCCTTGGCCTGTGCCAACTGTGCTTTGGCAGCCAACAGGGAGTTTTTTGCCGTACTCAAATCGAAAGAGGAAACTACATTCTCTTTATACAGTTCCTCTTTACTGTCATACGTCAGTTGCGCCGTAGCCAGAGAGGCTTTGGCTGATTCAACGTTTGCCACTGCCGTCTGCAAAGCAGCTTCATACGGCACTTGGTCGATGATGAACAATGTCTGTCCGTTCTTTACGCGCTGGCCTTCCGTCACGCAGACTTTAGTCAGCGTACCACTTACCTGGGGATAAATATCAATATCCTGACGTCCGCGGATGGTCGCCGAGTAGGTGCTCGAAATCATCCGGTCGACCGGAGAAACGGTCATCACTTCGTATTCTGTTTCCATTTGTGCCGGAGGAGCTTGTTTACAGCCCGTAGCAACTACCACACAGCAGAGCAACAATAGCCCTTGCTTCACTTTACATACCTTTTTACTCATTTTCTGTTACCTATTAAATATTTTTGAACGCGGCAAAGGTAGACTGTTTTCTTCATTGAAAACTGGACATAGTGTATTCAGTTTTGTTCATTTTTGGAACATTAAAACCGATATTTAGTGAAAAAGTCCTATTTTTGTACCCAAAATAGGAAGAACAATGGAACAAAAAAACTCTAACCTAGCCATCCTCCGTGAACCGTTCGTTGCCGGAATGGACGAAAACCTGTCGCCAATTATGCATCGCCTGTGGAAACTGGAAGGGGGTGCCATCTATTTTTGCAGAAGCGGGTGGGCCCATGTCACGATCGACTTGAAGGACTATGAAATAGTAGAAAATACTCAAATCGTGCTTTTGCCGGGAACGATTATCCGTATCAACGGCAGCAGCAGCGATTTCACTGCTTCTTTCTTCGGATTTCCCAAAGAAATGTTTCGCGAAGCCTGCCTGCGGTTCGAACCGATTTTCTTCCGGTTCATGAAAGAAAAACCATGCTATAAACTACCGGAAGAAAATACCGGAGCCATCAACAGCTTGATACATGCCGCAATGGTCATATACAACGACCGTGAAAACCGCTTCCGTAACCAGATTGCCAAAAATCACCTCCAATCGTTTATGCTGAATATCTATGATAAGTGCTACCGCCACTTCGACCGTCAGGAAATTGAAGGAGGAAGCCGGCAGGATGAAATCTTCAAGAATTTCATCGCACTGGTACACGAAAACTGCATTTCTCAACGAGAAGTGACTTTCTATGCCAACAAACTGTGCATCTCCACCAAATACCTGACAGGTATCTGCAAAAGCGTGACGCGCGACTCCGCCAAAAAGATTATTGACGACTTTGCCATCCTCGAAATCAAAGTATTGCTCCAATCCACCGAACTGACCATTCAGGAGATAGCCGACCAACTTGGTTTTCCCGACCAGTCGTATTTGGGGAGGTACTTCAAGCGGCACGAGGGGATGTCGCCGAAGGAATATCAGAGTAAGTATTCCATGTAATAATCTCCCGCAACATCCTCTTATATCATCAAACTCGGATTCTTTAATTAGTGTTTACGACACAACACAGATTGTTAACAGATCTGTAATACTATCTTAATCTGCCTTGTATTCCTTTGCACCGTGAAACAAAACACTGGTGTGAATAACTTTATTGCATTTAATAAATTAAAAGAAGCAAGGTAAAAGATTATGAAAAGAAACAAATGGCTGCTTTCTCTGTCGATTGGGCTCTTGTGCTGTGGCTCTGTATACGCACAGACAACAGTGAAAGGAAAAATAACGAGTGAAGATGGAGAACCGTTAATCGGGGCTACCGTAGCTGTGAAAAATTCGACAGACGGCACGGTGACCGACATCGATGGAAACTACTCCCTGAAGACTAAAAAAACATTGACTCAAAAGGATTTGCTTGTATTCAGTTATGTAGGATATAAAACGCTACAGAAGAACTATGCAGGCAACACGATGAATGTTAAACTGGCAGAAGAGTCGCAACAACTGAATGATGTGGTGGTGACTGCCTTGGGGATTAAACGTGAAGAAAAAGGATTGGGATATGCCACGGAAACCGTGAAAGGGGATATGATTACGAGCGCCCTGCCCACCAACTGGTCGACGGCACTGAACGGTAAGGTAGCCGGATTGAGTGTTATCTCTTCCGGTGGCCCGCTCAATTCGAGCCGTATCTCGCTGCGGGGGGACGTCTCGCTGAACCAGAACGGAAACGACGCATTGGTGGTAGTGGACGGTGTACCGATGAGTAGTCCGATGACCAATCCGGGTGTTGCCTACGGTGCAGGTTCAAACAGCGAACTTTCCGTGGACTATGGTAACGGATTCTCCGACATCAATCCGGATGATATCGAAAGCATCCAAGTATTAAAAGGAGCCAGTGCGACAGCCTTGTACGGTACGCGTGCAGCCAATGGTGTGATTATGGTGACTACCAAATCGGGAGCGGGTGCACCCAAAGGTATCGGTGTGTCTTACAGCGGTAATTTCAGTATTGACGATGTGATGAGATGGCCCGATTACCAGTATGAATTCGGACAGGGATTGCCGAGTAATATCGGTCCGGCAGGTTCTATCTACGAAGGCCAGCCCTATTACTCTTACGGGAAAGCGGAAGACGGCAGTTACGCAAGCACCAGCGGAACCAGTAGCGCCTACGGAGCACGCTTCGACGCCAACAGGTTGTTCTACCAATATGACCCTGTGACACAGGATCGTGCTTCTGTAGCCACTCCCTGGGTAGCGTACAAAAACAACCGCAAAGATTTGTTCCAAACGGGATATACCCTGACCAACTCGGTAGCCTTGACCGGAAAATCCGACCGGGGCAGCGTGCGGGCGTCCATCACCCACACCAAGAACGAATGGATTCTCCCCAATACAGGTTTCCAGCGTATCACCGCCATGATTTCCGCCCAACAGCAGATTTCGAGGGCACTGCGCATTAATTTCAAGTCGAGTTATACGTACCGCAAGCTCAACAACACGCCTGCACTGGGATATAACAGTAATTCTATCTCCTACTTCCTTATCTTCCAGAATCCGAATGTCAACCTCGACTGGTTGCGTCCGATGTGGCGTACCGGACAGGAAAATGTGAAACAGCTCCAACCGTACAGCTCATTTATCGGAAACCCGTATGTCATTCTGTACGAATCTGAAAATCCTTCGGAGAAACACAGTAATGTATCATCCGTTTCTGCCAATCTGCGCATCAACAGTAAATTCGATTTCATGATCCGGTCCGGTATCCAGTTGTCAGCAGACCAACGCGAACAGCATCGTCCTATCAGTGATGTGGTTTTCGGAAACGGATTTTTCAAGAAGCAGAATGTGTTCGATTATGAATTAAACAGCGATGCTTTATTTACTTACCATGATTCATTCGCCAACGGATTGCGTGTCAACGCTTCGGCAGGTGGAAACATGATGCAACAAAGCTACGATATGTTGGCTGCCTCGGTGGTAGGATTGATTACGCCGGGAGTATACAAACTGGCAAACGGCGTTTCCAACCCGAACGTGCAGACGGTTATCAAAAAGAAAGCGTTGAACAGTCTTTATTTCACGGCCAATTTCTCGTATAAGGATAAACTGTTTCTCGATGTCACCGGGCGCAATGACTGGTCGTCTACCCTGCCGAAAAGCAACCGTTCTTTCTTCTATCCGTCGGTCAGCGTCAGTGCAGTGATGAACGAGTGGTTCACGTTGCCGGAACAGATCAGTCTGTTGAAAGTGAGAGGTTCGCTGGCACAGGTCGGCAACGACACAGACCCTTACAAGACATCGCCCTATTATGGCACAAGCGATTTTCCCGGATCGGCCATCGTATCTTCTACGCTCTATAATCAGGATTTCAAACCGGAGATTTCGACTAATTACGAAACGGGATTCGACTTCCGTATGTTTCACAACCGCATCGGACTCGATTTCACGTTCTACTATAACCGCACCAAAAACCAGATTCTGGATGCTCCGATGGACCCGACCACAGGTTACAGCAAAGCTACCATCAATTCGGGATGCGTCCGCAACCGCGGTTACGAAATCCAGTTGGACGTTACTCCGGTAGTCAGCAGGGATTTCCGCTGGAACGCTACTTTCACTTGGTCTAAGAACGAGAACCGGATTCTCTCACTGGCGGAAGAGGCGGATGAGAACCAGTTAATCAGCAGTATCGGTAGTGTATCTATCATCGGACGTGTGGGTGGAACCACGGGCGACCTCTGGGGATATAAACTGGTACGCGACCCGGAAGGAAATGTGGTCATCAACGACAACGGATTGCCCGAACGTTCGGGAGAGATCGAATACGTCGGCACGGCCTATCCGAAATGGAAAGCCGGACTGTACAACGAATTTTCTTACAAGAACTTCACGCTTAGCGTCCTGCTCGACGGACAGGTGGGAGGTAAAATGTACTCGCACTCGCACCACAAAATGACGGAACAGGGAAAACTGCAACATACCCTGAACGGACGTCTGCCGGGAACGGAATTTTATATGTCGAAAGACGACCCGCGCATCGCTGCCGCCGGACTTTCACCACAAGACGGGATGTACATGATTGCCCCGGGAACGGTGAAGAACGATGACGGAACTTACTCGCCAAACACCAAAGTGGTGACCGTGGAAAGTTATTATAAGGAATACTACCGGATGGCAAATGTGGAAACTAACACGTTCGACACTTCATTCCTCAAGCTGCGCGAAATGAGACTGGAGTACAAGTTGCCGAACAGTACACTGAAGAAAACACCGTTCAGCAAAGCATCGGTGGCACTCTACGCACGCAACCTATTCTGTATCACCGACTATCCTCTGTTCGACCCCGAATCTGCCGCCCTCAACGGAAGTTCGATGGTGACCGGTGTGGAGACGGGCTCACTGCCTACGGCACGCACTTTCGGACTGAATATTAACGTATCTTTTTAAACACTGACTTATGAAAACCTGTAAACTTTTCAAAAATATAGTATGGGGAATGACTTTGTGCGGAGCTCTCTGCACGACTTCCTGCACCAGCTTCGACGAACTCAATACAGACCCCACCCGCATGGATGAGGTGAATCCCGGCACTCTGCTCAACCCGATTTTATACGAAACATCGGTCTACAACTGGAAACGCTACAACAGCTATACCTACGACCTGATGCAATGTGCCGTATCTACCAGCAGCACCAACGGTGTGGGATGGTGGTATATGACGGACAGCGAAGGAGACGGCACATGGACTACTTATTATAAATGGATCAACAACGCCAAAGAGATGATGCGCCTCACCGGAAAATTGCCGGAAGCCTCCAAACAACCCAACTACGATGCTATATCGCTGACTTTACAATGTTGGCTATACCAGATTCTAACGGATGCCTTCGGTGATATTCCGATGAGCGAAGCCTGCTCCGCCGACAAGGGAATACTCGCACCGAAGTTCGACACCCAGCAGCAGGTGTACCAACAGATTATCGATAATCTGAAGACTGCCAACGAATTATTCGACAAAGCTAACGGGTTGATCTACAACCAATCGGGCGAAATGTTGTACAAGACGTCCAAAGGAGATGCAACCGGTATTCTGAAATGGAAGAAGTTCTGCAACTCACTCCGTCTGCGTGCACTGCTGCGGGTGATCGACGTGCCGGAATTCAACGCGAAACAGGAACTGCGTACCATGCTGACCGATCCCGCCACTTATCCGGTATTCGAATCGAACGATGATGCCGCCCTGCTTGCCATCAGCGGAACTTATCCGGAGGAAGCTCCGCTCACCCGTCCGCAGGATTTCACTTCTTATGTTCAGATTTCCGAGTTCTTTGTCAATCTGCTGAAAGGTTGGAACGATCCTCGTCTGCAGGTGTATGCAACACAGGTCACTCTCCCCGACCAGACTAAAGATTATGTGGGTTTGCCCAGCGGTTATCAGACGTTGCCTTCAACCACAGCTTCGGGGCTGAATCAGGAAATGGCGAAGGCGCCTATGAAACTTGCCATGATGCCTTATGCCGAAGTGGAATTCATCAAAGCGGAATTACTGAAAAAAGGAGTGATCGACGGAGGAAGCAACGCTGCCAAAGAGGCTTATCAGAAGGGAGTGCAGGCGGCTATCGAACAGTGGGGACAGAAAATGCCTGACCATTATTTTGAAAATCCGGAAGCTGCTTATGATGATACGCTGGAACGAATCATGAACCAGAAGTTTGTCGCACTGTTCTTTTGCGATTATCAGCAGTGGTTTGAATATAACCGTACCGGTTTTCCTGTGTTACCTGTGGGACCCGGCATCGCAAATGCTAATAACAAAATGCCGAAACGCTTTAAATATCCGTCTGCTCTGCAGCGTACTAACCTGAAGAATTATCAGGCGGCTAAAGCGAACATGGGAGGCGATGACTTCCATATTCGGCTGATGTGGCAGCAATAAATGAATGTGTCGGTCACCAAGATTGCGGCAATAATCATCATTTCAATCAATCTTTAAAATTCAATGAATATGAAAAGAATAATCAGTATGGCTGTTGTGTTAGTTATAACGATGGCAGCAATGGCGCAGAAAGGAGAGCTCGCCATGAACGAGAATATCTCCGGAAAAGACAATGTTTCAAGCAATGAAAAAGAAGCTACTCCCGTAGGCAAAAAGCCGAAAGCAGCGTTTATATTCGACGTGTATGGAGAAATCCCGGCTACCAAACCGGTGTTTGAAGCGGAACATTATTTGGGGAGTGACATTACCGGAAAATGGAATACTTTCATCCAAAATTATACGCACGAGTATGATGTAACAATCGGATTTACAGATTCTTCAGTCGAAATTTTGAAGCCTTCTATTTACAAGGCAGTCAATAAGGTGAATAAATATTATAAGAAGGCATTGAAGAAAGAAGAGGTGAGCCGGGAAGTTGCTACATTCAATATGGGTCATATCCTGGATTGCGCCAATGTGATGTGTTTCGATGATAACAGCAAGTCTTTTGAAGAGGCTCTCAAGTCGGCAAATGAACCGGAAGAAATTATCGCATTATTCAATCAGGTTACTTTAAGAAAGTTATAAGCAATGAAAAAGATCAATTTTAGAAATACGCTGTTTGCAGCGGTCTTGCTTTTCCAGCTGAACGCTGTTGCCGCCTTTGGTCAGACGGTGGTGAAAGGTAGTGTGAAAGATAATACAGGTAAACCCGTCAGCGGTGTAGTGGTGACGGACGGAGCACATTTCAAAACGACTGATGCGCAAGGAAATTATGTTCTGAACACTGACCCGGCACGTTATCCGATGGTTTATATCTCCACTCCGGCAGCGTATGAGCTTCCTTCCAAAGAGGGGGGTAGCCGATGGTTTCTATCAATATCTGGATGCCGGGAAAAGCGAGAACCAATGTGACTTCGTACTAACTAAACGACAGAAGCCGGTGGATGAATTTGTCTACATCGCCATTTCCGACCCGCAAGTGAGAAACGAAAAGCAACTGGACCGCTTCCGCACGGAAACAGTGCCCGACCTGAAACAGACTGCCGACTCACTAAAGAACTTCGAAATCATCGGCATGGGACTGGGGGATCTGGTGTGGGATGCCATGAACCTGTACACTCCTTACCGTCAAGCGGTATCCAATTTGGGAATGACGATGTTCCAACTGATGGGAAACCACGACTTCAACCTGCTCTACAAATCCATGACGCAGACGGATCATCCGGCAGATGGTTATGGGGAACAGAATTATTATCAGTCATTCGGCCCGGCCAACTATTCATTCAATATCGGTAAAGTTCATGTGATAGCAATGAAAGATATTGACTACGACGGCAACAAGAAATACACGGAACGCTTCACGCCGGAAGATTTGGACTGGTTGAGAAAGGATTTAAGTTATGTGCCCAAAGGAAATATCGTGTTCCTGAACGTTCACGCTCCGGTAGCTAATAACACGGTATCTGCGGGGGAAATGCGCGCAACGCCAATGCGCTTTTCCAACTGTTGAGGCCTTACCAAGTACATATTTTCTCCGGACACACGCACTTTTATGAAAATCAGTTGCCCGCCCCTACCATTTACGAACATAATATCGGAGCCGCCTGCGGCGCATGGTGGGCAGGACACGTGAATCGTTGCGGAGCACCGAACGGTTATCTGGTGGTACAAGTGAAAGGTGATGATGTGAAATGGCGTTACAAAGCAACGGGGTGTTCTCCCGACTATCAGTTCCGGCTTTACCAACCGGGAGAGTTTGAAAGCCAAAAAGACTACGTGGTAGCCAATATCTGGGATTGGGACTGGACGTATACGGTAAACTGGTACGAGGATGGAGTGTTGAAAGGTGCAATGCAAGCTTTTGACGATGAGGATCAGGATTATATCAATATGGTAAAGGGAAAGAAAACGGGTTATCACACACGCCATCTTTTCCGTGCACAGCCTTCCAAAGATGCAAAATCTGTCAAGGTGGTAGTTAAGAACCGTTTCGGGGAAATATTTACAGAAGAGATAAAACTCTAGTTTTATTACGGTCTGTTTATACTGGTAGTAATTATAATTATACTGGTAGTAAATTATAAAAGTCATGAGGGAGTTTAAGCTTTAACTTCCTCATGACTTTTATTTTTGAAACAATCTCACTTTAACGGAAAATCCGGTACATTGCTACTTTCATCGGTACTTTCCTCATCGCCCATAGTGCACAAAGCAGGGAACAGATGGCGCAGACCACAAATGTAACTCCGGTAGATACAAGGATATTTCCCAAGCCGACCAACGGAGAAACAATACCTCCGGAAGCAAAACAGAGTGCTCCCAACAGGGCGGAAGCTGCTCCGGCGTAACGGCGTTCGCTATCCATCGCCAAGGTAGTGGAGGAAGTAAAGGTCAGTCCCATTGTGAAAAGTAATGCAAACATCAGCAGTTCATAGGTCCAGAAGCCGCATCCGTTATACAAGGCAATCATCACACAGACGGACAGGCACAACATACCGATGCATCCGGTCAGCGTCCCAGTTTCAGGTTGGCGGAATTTCACGGAGATAGCTGCTGCCACCCCGATAGCTACCGCATTCACCGCGAAGCAGATACTAAATGCAAAGGGGGAAAATCCGTAATGTTGTTGCACAATAAAAGGTGAGGAAGCTATGTAAGCAAAGAGGATGCCTTGTGCAAACGCCAGTTGCAGAACATAGAGCATGTAACGGGGGTTATGAACGATTGCACCGAAGTTACGGAAAGTAGAAACGATTCCCGTCTTCGAGCGTTTCTCTACGGGAAGTGATTCTTTAAAACGGATGCAGCCTATCCACAGCAGTACGCCAATAAACAGCAATATCACAAAAATCCCTTTCCATCCGATCGTCCCGGTCACCAACCCTCCGACTACCGGAGCTGCCACAGGAGCCACTCCATTAATCGCACCGATCACGGCCAGCATCTTGGCCAGTTCCTTCCCCGAAAACTTATCCGTAGCCACCGAACGGGATATGACAATACCTCCTGCCCCTCCGATTCCCTGTATCAACCTCAATGTGATAAACGAATAAATGTCCGGCGCAAAAAGACAGAATACCGTAGACACGATGAACAGTATCATCGAGACGAGCAACAACGGACGCCTGCCATATTTATCACTCAATGGTCCGAAAAAGATTTGTCCCAATGCCAGCCCTATCATGCTGGTGGTAAGCCCCAGTTGCACCATCGACGAGTGGGTAGAAAAATAGTCTGCCATTGCTGGCAGACTAGGCAAATACATATCCGTTACAAAAGGTCCGAACGCTGACAACATACCGAGTAAAATCAGCAAAAACACCTTTGAGTTCTCCTTATTTATTATTGCAGTCATACACTATTGATTAAAATTCGACTGCAAAGGTATCGGTTTTCTTTTATTTACTTATAGGCTTAATCAGAACAAAAAAGGAGCTTTTCAGAACAATTTTTCTTATTTAGTCGTATAGCTTCACCTTACGATCCATGTTATACCGTATCTTTACTTCAAATGGAATATAACGGAAGTTGTGTTCACGCAACACTTCCAGAATATTCGCCTGCGGATGAGCGTTCATATAGAGATTTAGTTTCTGTACATTACCCATAAGCAGTTTTTTATTCCACAGATCGACAAATGAGCGCAAAGGCAACAACACATTCCGGTCTCTCCGGCGCAGTCCTCTGCGGTGCAAATGATATACATACCCCGTAATCGGATATTCGCGGGGTGCAAGGACGGAAAGTGACCTCTTCTCATTCATCCGGTCCATTATCTTCTGTTTGTTCTGTACATCCGGCAACATTCCTTCTTCCGCACAGATTTTTTCAAGAATGACATTACGCACTTTCAACGGACTCCAACACTCTTCGCCATTGATTTCAGCGGCTTTAATGGTACAACACAAAGCAAAATGATCGCTATCCGACAAGCACACATCTACTCCTCCCAACCCTTTCCGATGAAAATAAAGTTGTCCGAAACGTCCGGATTGCATCTGCCATATTTCCGCATCTGTTTTCGGATCAAGCATGCAGTGCATATTCGAATCAACATAAGGATGCTTTGCTTTCCGGTTCACATAGTAGATTTCAACTTCTTTGGGCAGAATCTGCAACCCACTACTGATGTTGAGTTGATAATCCTTTAATAACGCCTCATTAATCTGCTGCAACAAGGGAGCATGACTACCGGTTGTTTCCAGCAGTGCATGTACCATTTTTTTTATATTCTCCATATACAATACATTTATTGTTTACGTATTAATCCGGCAATAAATATACAAAAAAACGATGATTCAGGCAAGGGGGATATTGGTTATAAGCAAGTGCACACACAAGCGTTAAAACACTGAAATACAAATAAATAATAAAAAGTTAAATTTTAAAAAAGAAAGAAATACCTAGCTAAAAAGAGACTATTATGTACTTCCATTTTATCCATTAAAAGCTTCGGTTGAATTCATCAGAACAAGTACATCTCCGACCTGAATGTTGTAAATATTTCCGACAATCCGAGTACATCATTGCCCTTATTCGAATAGAAAACAGGTATCAAGATGAAACCAAGATATTATCAAAAGGACATTTGTTACAAGAACAAAATGGATGATTTCCATAGTTGGAGTGTAGCAGTGCAAAGTTGATAATCCTATTTTCACTACAGAAAATTCTAACTTCTACTATTAATTAAATTTCTTTTCACTTTATGAGCAAAAAGATATCAATAGAGTTTATGCCATCCGGCTAAGAAAACAAACTGTCGTAGCTATCCGGCATAAACTCTACTTTTTCAAACCTGTCACCGACCTCTTATATCTTTATAAAAATTTGCTTTTTGTACAGCACCCATACAATTAGATAATTGAATCCGATAAACAGAAGGCCGTAAATCAGAGAGGCCAGATGAGCATCGGGAAGAACGCTCCAAATGAAAGTGTAAATCTTCTCCTGCAAGCTACTCTCCCCAACCGTAATTACCTCCAACAAAGTAGCTAACACACCGGCCACTATATAAATAAACAATGGATTCGTACCAAAAACATGGAAAGGATATCCCCATTTCTGCTTTTTACGAATATCAATCAGCCAAGTGAGAAACACAAGAAACAAAGAGGCAAAGCCACAAGTCACCAGAACAAAAGTCGGACTCCATACTTTCTTATTCAACGGGCAGCCGTAACTCAACAACCATCCTGCAAACAAAAGAGCAATACCCAGTATGGAGATCTGCAACAGCCGGTGATGGATTTCAGTCTTGTCCCGCAAAATATTTCCGCAGAAATAACCGATAATCACTTGCGCAATGCACGGCAAGGTACTCAACAGGCCTTCCGGATCAAAAAAGATACGCCCGCCGTTCGGCAACCACTCCCGATACAAATGGGCTTCTCCGAATAAGGTGCGGTCTGTAACGGCAATAATATTCTGTTCGGAAAGTTCAAATCCGTGTCCCAAAGCCAGCAAGATGGAATAGCCTGCCAGAATGATCCCGGAGATCCATGCCAGATTTGCCGGACGCCGAACACCCACAATCAGCAAGGAACCAAAGAAATAAGCCAATGCCAACCGCTGCAACACTCCCAGAATGCGTATGTGCGAAAAAGGTTGTTCTACCCCTGCGCACACCAACGAGAACCAGGACAGAAAAAGCCCCAACAAAAACAAGATCACCGTGCGCCGTACCAGTTTGGTGATGAAACTACGGCTGAAATGATGATCGAATCGGGATAAGGCAAAGCTCATGGAAACGCCCATTATAAACATGAAGAACGGGAAAACCAAATCTGTCGGAGTCAGTCCGTTCCATTCGGCATGTCGCAAGGGTACGTAAATGGATTCCCATGTTCCGGGGTTGTTTACCAAAATCATTCCGACAATGGTGATTCCCCGAAGTACATCTAATGAAAGTAAACGTTCTGATTTCATATTGTTCTTAATGTACCGGGATTAAAGAAATCCCGGTTTGGTGAAATAGAATCCATTTGCATTCAACCATTTAACATGCCATTTCAGGCGATTGGTAAAGTCAATCCAATTACGGCTACTTCCCCACGCCAACTCCGAAAATGCTTGAAGAGAGGGAAACACGTGCTGACCAAACTTCCGCTCATTAGGAATCATCTCCGTCCATACACAAGCTTGGAAGCCTAATACATTTTGCTTCACGATGCCGGGAAACTGGGGTTCGAACTCGAAGTTATACAAAGAGCTTAATCCTTCGTCCGAAGGCGTTGCGCTCAAATAGAAACGGGACCATTCCATGAATATAATCGGATAACCTTTCTGGGTAATCTTTCCCGGCTGATCGGGCAGCCAGTCACGCCAATACGTATAAATCAAATCCTGCGGTTCTTTTTCAAGAAAAGCATCGTCCCATCCCATCACTTTCTTGCCTTTACCCTTCACATAGCTCGTCATGATCTTCACAAAACGGTTTTGCAGTTCATCCACTTTCTGATAACCTTCCTGCTGCATCAATCGCTGACAGACTTCACACTGTTCCCAGTTATCTTTCTCCACTTCATCTGCTCCGATATGGAAATATTCCGAAGGGAAAATCTCGACCATCTCATCAATGATGGACTGCACAAACTGATAGTTCTCCGGACGAGAGGGACAGATAGGATAAGAGAATTCTTCTCCCCATCCGGCTTCTCCCGTGCACGACAACTCGGGATAGACTTTGATAGCCGCCGAGAAATGACCTGGCATGTCAATTTCAGGGACAATATCGATACCTCTTTCCAACGCATAACTTACCAAACCTTTCATCTCTTCCTGCGTATAATGACCACCATATTGAGAACCATTTCTCACGAAACGGGGATCTATCTCATAGTTATAATCCTGTTGGGAAAGTTCTACGCATCTCTTGTCGTATTCGTCGAAGTCGCGCCAGCTGCCTTCCTGCGTCAGCAACGGGTATTTTTTCACTTCAATGCGCCAGCCCTGATCGTCTGTCAGATGCAAGTGGAGCTTGTTTATCTTGTAGAACGACAAACAGTCTATCACCTTTTTCAGATAATCAACCGTAAACATGTGGCGGACTACATCGATATGAAATCCGCGCCAATCATATTTGGGAGCATCTTTTATATCGACCATCGGAAGATATTTAGCACTTCCGGAAGTGAAGAAGTTTGCTTGTTCGAGCGCCTGTCTCAATGTCTGGATTCCCCAGAGAAGTCCGGTTTCCGTTGAATAATAAATGCAGGCTCCCTCTTTGGTAACAGTGAGCCGGTAAGCCTCTTTT
The DNA here is from genome assembly GCF_024793605.1 of Bacteroides sp. BFG-637. NCBI lineage: Bacteria > Pseudomonadati > Bacteroidota > Bacteroidia > Bacteroidales > Bacteroidaceae > Bacteroides > Bacteroides sp. BFG-637. The sequence goes on from NZ_JANUPD010000002.1 coordinate 6,480,591, forward strand.
GCCAGATCCGATTCCTGTTTCACACGGATAAAGGCACGATCGTTGGAGGCATCACTGACGGAAAGAGAAAGTTTCTCTTCCAGGGTGGATTTCAGCAGTTGAGACGTAGAAGCCGGAATGTTCTGGCTGACAGTCACATTCTGCGGAAGAGAGACAACCGATTCTTTATAATCGACTCTTTCCGGCAAAGGCATCACTGACAGGCGGGTGGGCACTCGCTCCGGATAGCCGCCGTTATCATTATCATTGCACGACAACGATGTGATCGCACCTATTCCCAACAAGAATAATATTCCGGTTCTTTTTATTTTATCATAGTTCATAACTTATCTACTTTTGTGGATTAATCTACTTTGAGAGTGCTTGTCACACTCTCTTTATTTAAATAAAACAGTTTCGCTTTCACAACGGAAGCATCACAGGCTACGGGAGCTTTCCAAAGTTCCGAATGAAGGGTCGGTTCCGTGCCATCGGTCGTATAGCGTATTTCGCCTCCCCGGATAGGGGTACTGGCGTGGAGTTGCCCTTCTTTGATGCAAAGTCCGGGATGAGGTAAACGGAAATTGATACTTCGGGACGCCCAGTGAGGCATTTCTTTCTCACTCACTTTGGAGTAGAACAGGCCCAGTTCTTTATTGTAAGCCTGACGTTCTTTCTCTCCTGCCAAAGTGCTCCAGGCGGGAAAAGCGTTCCAACCGCGTTCCACCAATCCGAGGATTTTAGGGAAGGTGTAATATTCCACCCCTTCAAAATCACGGATGGTTTCAGCAAATAATTGTGCCTGCACTCCCTGGATATGTTCCTTTCCGAAAGCGGTCAAAGTCGTTTTTCCCTTTCCTGCGATGTCCGGATCGACCGGATTGCCTGCCATATCGGTACGTGAAGAACGATAAATGCTATATGGAAGCATGGAAAAACCTTTGGACTCGTCGACATATCCCGCCCACGAGAGACCTCTTTCGTCAGGATGAGCGTCATAGGCCAAATCCAGATAGAAATTGTTCACGTTGCAGAGAATCACCGGATATCCTTTGTTGGCTATCTGGTAAGGTATTTCATCCGCTTCCCATTCAGGAACCGTATTCCAACAATACACTCCTGCTGCAAGTTGATTCAAATGCCGATCGGTTGTTTCCGGATGTCCCAACGCTACTTCCTGCCAGCCGCTAAATTGCAAATGATGTTGTTGCAGATAGTCTGCCATCTTCGTAATATAGTATTCAGACAGTTCGTGGGCACTTGTCATCCCGTGTTCATCCATAAACGCCCGGCAGACAGGAGAACCCATCCAGGCTCCTTCGGGTACTTCATCACCACCTAAATGAATCGTAGTCAAAGGTACCTCCGCTTCCTCATACATGGCTATCAACTCACGAACCACTTTTTCCATAAACCGGTATGTAGAAGGCAATGCTACATTCATGACATTATCCGTATAAGACTGCGCGGAAACATAGCGGGAAGTGTCTTGTACGTCACTTAATAAATATTCGTCGGCCTTTTCGGGGGCAGTATTCATAAATTTATGATAGCGCGCTTTCATGGACACGATTGCTGCACGGGCATGACCCGGAGACTCAATCTCCGGAATCACACGTACATGCCTTTGAGCTGCATAACGCAGTAAATCGATAAATTCTTCACGGGTGTAATATCCGTTGCCGGAGGTAGCTGCAGACGGATCATAGTTGCCATCGTAGCCCGGATATAAACATTCCAGTTCATCCGTGGTATGTCCCCGGCGTGCGCCGACCGAGGTCAATTCTTCCAGGCCGGGAATCTCCAGACGCCAGCCTTCGTCATCCGAAAAATGGAAATGCAGTACGTTCAGTTTATAAGAAGATATTACATCTACCAGCTTTTTCAGATGTTCAACAGTCGTAAAGTTCCTGGCAATATCCAGCATTTGCCCGCGATACGGCAAGTCGGGATAATCACGGATGGAGAGGGCTTCCAAGCGAAACGGCTTTTCCTGACCTTTCAACAGGGAGAGCAAGGTTTGCGTCCCATTGAAAATGCCATGTGAAGTGGAAGCTGAAATATTTATCAGCCCGTTTCCCGTATCAATCCGATAATATTCATCGTTCACTGCTGTTCCCCGTTCCGGCAAATAATCCAGATGAACCGTTACCGGTGCTTCGGAAACGACTTCCAGACCGTGGATGGTTGCCAGCTTTTCTTTCAATAATCCTGCTTCGTTGGCAAAATCGGGATGGAAAGTCAGTTTTACTTTATTTTCTATAATAAAACCCTCTTTGCCGGTAGCCGGAAACGCTTCTTTCACTGACGGGAAAATATCAGTTTGCTGCAACTGGGCTGTAGTCTCCAACGCCAAATTCGAAGCGTATACCTTATCCGGCGCGGGATACCAGTCTTCTGTCTCCATTCCTTGCAGCGGCCGGATGGTCAGTCCGACAGGCAAGGGAGTACCTTGCTTGCCGCCTGACTGGCTCACCCAGTAAGTGCCTTCAGGAGCATGTGACAGCTTTTTCAATCCGTTGGTACAACAGAATGTCACGGTCAGCGAATCTCCCGGAGCCAATGGTTGGAAATTTTCTGCCGGATACATCCGGAAGAAGTTCGCATTCACCACTTCCACTTTGACCAAAGCAGACTCTTCCTGCAGAATCTCACGAGGTAGCTGCGAATAATAGATGATCCAATCCTTTCCTAAAGGAGCATCCGATATGTTCTTCAGGACAAATGAATTCTCATAGTAGCCGGGTTGTACTTCCACAGCTCCCATCTCCCAGGTCAATGACACGGGGGCTTTCGCCCCGTCAGTCGATTTACAACCGGAAATGACCAGCAGAAGGTACAGACTTCCCCATATTGCATATAGCATATTTCTCATAGGCTTTCCTGTTTTCTATATATCATTCTTTTAGGCATTAATCACTCAATCGTTCGATGTGCAAAGTTTCTTTGCCCACTCCTTGCGAAGCATCGAAAGTCAGGCGATAATAACCGGGAACGAAACCGTTTCCACTTGTTATTCCATTGGAAGCAGACAGTTCGATTCCATCCGTGTCGCCGGACAATGAACCTTCTTGCAGCAGCATACCTTGATTTTTATTCCATTGCAAATCGCTGTAAATTTCGATTTCGAAGGATTCCCATTCATGAGTGTTACTCAAATACACGGTGGTCTGGTACTTCTGTTCACCGATTGGCACAATATATCCTAACTGTGATATATCTTCCAAATTCCAGCCGCCACTATTATATGCCTCATTCCAGACAGGTGCACAAGTAAATCCGTGTCCTACCAGCCAGAAGCAAGTGGGAGCCGTATCACCCATCCGTGCCACCCAGATATAATTGTATTTAGAAGAATAATAGATCTCCCAAATTCCCGATTTGCGCAGGAAGGTAAACTTGCCATTATCCGGATTATAACTAAAGAAGTCGCGGTTGTAAGCGTGTTCCACATCTTCAAATCCACTCATTTCGAACTCTTCACCCTGCGTAAAGCTAATCTGTGCACGGAAAAATCCCTCACTGGCTATCAACTCGGTTTCTTTAATTTTCAGGTTCTTTTGGTAGCCGACTACTCCCAGTTCAAAAGTCAGCACATTGAAAGTGATCTGTTCGACAAACCAATCCCGGTAATCAAAAGCAAAGCTAGGTCCCGACGCTTCAATAAGGACTGCCGTATTGCTTGCTTCGGCAGCTCCCCAAATCAGTTTTGCATCATCCAATGACGCTGCGGTAGAGATCTTTCCGGATAGTTCCATCGGATAACCCTCTTCCGAATCGGAAACTTCCGTGAGGTACAGGTAAGGATTGTCCTCACTCCGGTTCATTTCTACCACCTCGCCGTTATAGTGAAGATAAAGCACTTCGGGAATCTGCGGACGGGTTATATGGAAATCAAATGTTTGAGTGACTTCACTACCTTCCACATTGATGGCTGTCAAGATCACCTTCGCTTCCTGATTCTCTTCAAGCCCGGCTTCAAACGGGATATAAATCCCTTTTTCAACAATCGAGACATCAGTGCCTTTCGTACGGATCGACTGCGAACTGACCAAAATCTCACCTGTCATCAATTTCACTTCCAGCGTAGACAAAGGAGTCTGCGGGTCGTGAATCTTCACAGAAAAGTAAAGGGAATCGGCAGCAGGTGTCTGATCGGTAGTCGAGAATTGCAATTCCGATATTTCGGGACACGAATATGGATACGTCACCCGGCCCTCTTCTTCGCTGCATGAAGCCAGCCAACAAACAGTCAGCCCCAGCAGCCATAAAAACAGATTATTGTGTTTCATCATTTTTTCTTTTAAAGTTTTACGTTCCTCTTTTCATTAATAGCCTTCATTTTGAGTCAGATTGGTGTTCTTATCTTTCTCTCCTTGAGGAATCGGCCACAACTGCCGGAAAGCCTGCAAACCTGCAAACAGCAATCTGCCGTCTTTGTCTTTATGTTTCTGCATCACTTCCAACAAACGATTATTACGCACCAAGTCGAACCAGCGCTGACCTTCCATATACAGTTCTAATTGGCGTTCGTTCTCTACCGCCAGGCGTCCTCTGGCCTGCCCCATATTTTCATCTAAAGAAGAAGGGGCAAAACCGGCACGTTCTCTAATGCTGTTCACAATCCGGATGGCTTCCGGGGTGCGGTCCAACTCTACCAATGCTTCGGCTTTCAACAGCAGTATATCTGCCAACCGCATCAAAATGATATTGGAAGTCTTCTCGCGAATTTTATAAGACAACGGGTAACTGTCTGCTGGCCAATAGGTATCATAAGGCACCGATTTCCAAAGAATACTGGATGCATAACGGGTATCTTTCTCTTTATCGAATTTAGCAACCAGATCATGAGTAGGCGTACAATAACGTCGCCAGGTTACTGATCCGTCATCTTCTTTCAGCAATACCCAGTAAGCCCAATTCGGAGCATCGGAGGTGTAATAGACTTCGAAGATGCTTTCTGAAGAAAATTTCTTGTCGGGTTGCCACAACTCGTCAAAATTGCCGACCAGCGTATAGCCTTCTGCTATTACTTTGTCGCAAGCCTCAACCACTTTGGTATAGTCGCGTGTTGATTTCTCCCCTCTCGTTGCGAGCACTTTGGCACGTAAAGCATAGGCTGCTCCCTTGGTTGCCTGGAAAATACCTTTATTCTTGCTTACCAGGTAACGAATGGTATTTTCTTCATTCAGGTCGTCCAGAATCTGGTCATATATCTTATCTGCCGCAGAACGTTCCGGATACATCACCGGATACCATTTATCGAGATTTTCGGCTGTAATGGTTGGAATCAAATCCAGCACCATCGGAGCATCACCCCATAAACGGACAATATCAAAATACGCCCATGCTCGCAAGAACTTGGCTTCTGCAATGACACGATTACGTTCTTCTGCTACGGTAGAGGCAGGGTCCATCATCTTCGTATTTTCAATCACACTGGTGGCGGTACCGGCCATCGAATAATACTGCGACCAGACCAGTTCTACTTTATAATTGGTAGAGGTCAGTTTCAACAAATCAAACTCCTGTTCGGCCACACCGTCTCCGCCGATATAACAATTATCGGACTGCACATCTCCAATGGTATAATTTTCCGACTGGAATATATCTGCTTTAAAACTCTCATACGCACCCTGCAACTCGGCCTGTGCATCTGCCAGACTTCCATATTTAGACTCCTGATCTTCCGTTCCGGTACCTTCCTGCATAAAATCCGATTGCGGTTTCTCATCCAGGAAACTACTGCATGAAACGACTAATGTACAGAGTACGACATACGCTAACTTTATTATGTTTTTCATTTTCGCAGCTATTAAAATTCAACATTCAAACCAAAAATTACCGCCCTCGATTGAGGATAAGTACCATAGTCCACTCCTTGAGCAACGGAGTCTCCGCCAAAAGCATTTACTTCAGGATCGTATCCTTTGTATTTTGTCAGTGTGAAGAGATTCTGTCCGGTGACGTAAGCCTGCAATCTGGACAGATGTATCTTATTCAACCATCTCTTAGGAAAACTATAGGATAAAGTGACTGTTTTCAGGCGCAGATAAGATCCATCTTCTACAAAACGGGAGGAGTTATGATTATTCTCTGTATTACCAACGCGGGGGACATTGGTAATCATACCCGGTCGTTTCCAACGATCCAACACACGAACCGACTGGTTTCTAAAGTCTGTCATGCCTTCCATATCAATACGCGACGCGTTAAAAATCTTATTGCCCTGACTTCCCTGCAAAAATATAGACAGGTCGAAACCGGCATACGAGAATGTATTCGTCATACCGTAAATAAACTTAGGCTGGGCATTTCCCAAAGTGGTACGATCTTCCGGATCGATAAAACCGTTACCATTCAAGTCACGATAGATAATATCTCCGATTTCCGGATCAACACCTTCTGATATGTAACCAAAGAATGTTCCCAACGGAAGCCCTTCTTTCAGGATGACGGCTTTCTCCTTGGATTCGTACATTTCAGCATAATAATAGACTTTATTCAAGCCGAGCTTCGTCAACTTATTCCGGTTGAAAGATATATTGAAATCGGTATTCCACTGGAAGTTACCTTTAAAATTCTGGGAAGAGAGAGTGAACTCCATACCTTTATTCACCATCTCACCGTCATTTCTTGTCACACTGCTCGGCACTACATTCTCCGGCAGGCTGACTGTCAATAGCAAATCGGTGGTCTTCTTGTAGTAAGCATCTACCGAGAAGGATAAGCGGGAATCAAACATGGTCAGGTCAAGTCCCAGATTCCATTGGCTTGTTTTTTCCCAGGTCAGTTCTTTATTGGCTGCCGAACCGGGTTTAATGGCAAGCCCCGGATATAAGTTTCCCTCCGAAACGGGCAGTTTACTGACGCTCATAGAAGCCATGTAAGCGTAGTTTCCAAAACCGCCCTGGTTACCGTTCATACCCCATCCGGCACGTAGTTTCAGGTCGGTAACAATGTCCTGCAAAGGTTGCATGAACTTTTCACCTGAAATTCTCCAGCCTGCGGAAACAGAAGGGAAAGTACCCCAACGATGTCCCGGAGCAAAACGGGAAGAACCGTCTGCACGGAAGTTAACCGTCAGCAAATAACGGCTGTCGTAATTGTAGGCTACACGACCCAGAAAAGAGGCCAGCGTCCATGCGGAAGCAGAAGAACCGCAAGCATCCTTATCCAACTGGTTGGCGGCACTGATGGAATGAATATCGGGATAAGACTCTGCCAGGTCGAAACCTGCCATCCACGAACCGTTATATTGTGCACGCTGCTGAGTAGCTCCTCCCAAAATGGAAAAGTTATGTTTGTTGAATGAACAATCATAAGTCAGTAAGTTTTCAAAAAGCCATTCGAAGTTTCGTGAGAAACTCTCTTCCACACGTCCTTTTGTACCCCGTCCGTCCGAAGTTGAAATCGGGTCCAGATAGTAGTCCCAATGTTCATTGGTCAGTTCAATGCCGAAAGTCGTTTTAAACTTCAGTCCTTTGAGTATGTCAACCGTGAAGCCGAGTGAGCCATTTATATGATCTGTATTCGTGTTACTGTCTGCCGCATTGGCAGCCAGCGGATTCAAGATGCGTGCACCGTAAGCCTGTTCGTCATATTCGTTCGGATCATACGGGTTCCACTTCTGCATAAACGGAGGAGTATTCACAACGGACAAGATGGAACCGGCACGCAAAGAACTGCGGCTTTCGTTCACCCATTGTCCGCCTGTATGCGAATATGCAAAATTGAGTGCCATTTTTAACCATTTGGTCTGCTCGCTATCCAAGTTTGCACGGAAATTATACCGGTTGAAGTGTGCTTTCTCCACGATACCCTGTTCATCGGAATAACCTCCGGAAACAAAATATTGCAGTTTCTCGGTTCCATTTGCCACAGACAACTGGTAGTTTTGATTGACACCCGTACCGAAGAATAAATCAGTCCAGTCCACATAGCGCGTTTCACTTTCGGGGATGTTGGGGGCAACATCCGAAACAGCTTTCAAGTCTTTCATCAAGTCTTTATATTGCTCCGTATTCAACGCATCTATTTTTTTTCCTAATTTAGAGAAACCTACATAAGCACTCATTTTCACTTGTGGTGCACCGATCTTTCCTCTTTTAGTCGTAATCAACACTACTCCGTTTGCCGCACGTGCTCCGTAAATAGCAGCCGATGAGGCATCTTTCAGAATTTGCATACTTTCAATATCATTCGGACTGATATTCGATATATCATCTGACGGCAAACCGTCCACCACATACAGCGGTTCATTAGACGCCTGTACCGAAGTGGCTCCTCTCACCCGGATCGTTACTCCGGAACCCGGCATACCCGACGGCTGCACGACTTGAATGCCGGCCGCTTTTCCCTGAATAGCCTGTGCAGCTGTCATGATCGGACGTTCTTCAATGTCTGCCGTGGAAACGACAGATACCGCAGTAGTGATATCTTTCCGTCTCATAGAACCATATCCCACCACGACTACCTCTTCCAGTACCTGCGAATCTTCACTCAATGACACATTATATACATTCTGCTTATTGACCGTATGAGACTGGGAAACATAACCGATATAGGAGAAATTGACCTTTGCCCCCACAGGAGCTTCCAAAGAAAAACGACCGTCTATATCGGTAGCAGTTCCAATATTCTCTCCTTCCACTCTCACCGTGACACCAATCAAAGGTTCTCCCCTCCGGTCGGCAACAACACCTGTGATTGTTTTCTTATCGCCTTTCTGAGGGGCGTTCTGTTCACTCTTCAGAGTAAGCACCACTTGCTTACCCGATTCTATTTTATAACTAATAGATGATCCTTTGAAAACTTTTTCTAAAACCGTATCAATACTTTCATTGCTCACTGTCAATGAAATTTTTCGGTCCAATCCGGGAAGCTTATCTGTATAAAAGAAGCTGTAATCGGCCTTCTTTTCAATCACTCGTATCGTCTGACGTATCGTCTGATTCTTCACAGAGAAAGTGATCTGCGCACTTACCTCTTGAGACACAAACAGCAAGATACAACTAAACATAACAAGCCTGAATATGATATGTAATTGTTTTCTCATTAGTAATTAGCTTTAAATTCTTTAAAATATAAGTCTGAAAATTAGACTTTTTATTATCTTTGTAAAATCGTGAAGCAAAAAGGATTCCCTTTCCCTTATCCGTATAAGGAAAAACTCTTTTTACTATCATGTATAAACCGTATTTGATTTCGGGGTGGAATTATGCTGCTACATAATTCTACCCTCTTTGTTTTTTATGAGGTGTCTTCCATAAATCGTCTTTTTTAGTTAATACTACTTCCTATTCTCACCGTATCTCCTTCTAACTCATAGGTTAAAGGATAAGTAAGGCTTATAATATAAAATACATTATGCAAGCTGCTATTCCGGATGGTTCCGGAAAATAGCACGTTCTTCAGTTTTTCGGAGTCAAACACGACTTTCACTCCGTACATCCGCTCCAGCGTAGTCGCGATCTCCGCTAAAGATGATGAATTAAAAATCAACATATTGTTCCGCCAAAAGTCGATTTCACGCATATCCGAGATTGCCGATTTAGTAAATGTCTGCTTGTTCTTATGGTATTCTACCTTTTCTCCGGGTTTCAACAAGGTAGCATCCGTTTTATTAGAAACCTTGACGCTTCCTTCTGCCAGCAGTGTCGTGACAGAATGATCGTCACGATAACCTTTCACATCAAAGGTAGTTCCCAACGCTTCTATCTCCAGATCATTGCAGCAGACGATAAAACGTTTTTCTTTGTTTTTCGCCACTTCGAAATAGGCTTCTCCATCCAAATAGATTTTCCGGTCGGATTTGTTGTACTCCGCATCATAAGAAAGATGAGTGGCCGAATTTAACCAGACTTTCGTTCCATCAGGCAAAGTCAGATTCGCTTTCTGTCCATAATCGACTACCACCATGAAAGGGTCCTGTGACACCTTATTCATATGTTCTACCCCAAAGTAAGCGGCCAGTCCTAAACAAACCGGTAATAAGATGGTGGCTGCCACCTTATATATAATAGGTTGCCAGCGCCGTTTCTTCGGAGACAGTATCTTGGACTCATCCAAATTCCTCTGCAGATGGTTCCACATTTCTTCTTCCACTGTCCTATCGATTTCGACGGCTGCTTCTTTCCACATTTGCTCGCAAAGCAGATTAAACTCATCACGAATTCCCGGTTTACGAATCCATTCAATAAGTATCCTTCTTTCTTCAGAAGAGGCCTCCTTCTTGAAGAATTTTTCCAATAGTACTATGTAATCGTGTTGCTCCATAATTTTCCTGTTCTATTTATACTAGTCTTGAGAGACAGAAAAGGACTACAGAGAAATCGAAATAATTCAGATATTAACTTTTATTAAAGCTTTCACATTAGATATCGTGTAAGAAGAGAGAGACTGAAAAAGCAATTATTCCCAATTTGTCACGCAAGAAATCCAAAGAACGGTGCACCTGTGTGGCAACAGTCTTTTCCGAGATATTCAACTGGTCGGCTATCTCACGATAGTTCAACCCTGATTTCCAGTAAAGCATAAAAACTTCCCGGCGTGCTGGAGGCAATTCTTCTAAAAGTTTCAGGATATATTCTTCCAAAAACAAATAATCCAGTTCTTCGTCTATCTCTACGGATTCGTCAGATGACTCATCCGAAAGCTTGTCTACATAATTTTGAAGCAGAAGTTCGCGTCTCACATAATGATATACCATATTTTGGGATATTTTAAAAAGATAGCCGTCAAAGTTACCTTCCAGATTGATATTAAGCCGCTTCTCCCAGATATGGAGAAAAATATCTTGTGTGATATCTTTCGCCACCCCGGCATTGCTCACCATAGAAAGGACAAAATTGTAAATGCGAGCACTGTATCCACGATACAATGCTTCAAAAGCATTTTTATTTCCTTCTTTCAACAATTGGAGTTGCTGGGTGGTAATCATTATAAAATAAGGTTAAATCATATATCGATTCAAAAATAGCGAAATAACTAAAACCGACAACCAAAGCACTTGTTAAAATTTCAATAAATCAATATCATAGCATTTAAAAGGGAATAGAATACAAAAACACATCCTTGACATATCATATCATAAATTCAGCCATTTTGCTATAAAATTAATAGAAATTATTAATCAACAGCTACAATTTCGAACTTTTATTCCTACATTTGCGGTCAAATGATAACTTATTAACAAATTTCATAAATACCATGGCTAAAATAACGAAAGAAGCCGCTTTGCTCTATCATTCACAGGGCAAACCCGGTAAGATTGAGGTAGTGCCTACCAAACCTTACAGTACACAAACCGACTTATCACTCGCATATTCTCCCGGTGTAGCAGAACCTTGTCTCGAAATAGAGAAGAATCCGCAGGATGCGTATAAATATACAGCTAAAGGTAATCTGGTGGCTGTTATTTCCAACGGTACAGCCGTACTCGGACTGGGTGATATAGGTGCATTGAGCGGTAAACCTGTAATGGAAGGTAAAGGTCTGCTTTTCAAAATTTACGCGGGTATCGACGTTTTCGACATCGAAGTGGATGAAAAAGATCCGGAGAAATTCATTGCTGCAGTAAAAGCTATTGCTCCTACTTTCGGAGGTATCAACCTGGAAGACATCAAAGCTCCTGAATGTTTTGAAATCGAACGTCGCCTGAAAGAAGAACTGGATATTCCTGTCATGCACGACGACCAGCACGGTACTGCTATTATCTCCAGTGCCGGTTTGGTGAATGCCCTGCAAGTGGCCGGAAAGAAAATCGAAGATGTAAAAATCGTTGTGAACGGTGCAGGTGCATCTGCCGTATCTTGTACTAAATTGTATGTGTCACTGGGAGCACGTCTCGAAAACATCGTCATGCTGGATAGTAAAGGTGTTATCAGCAAAGCGCGCACGGATCTGAACGAACAGAAAAGATTTTTTGCAACCGACCGCACGGATATTCACACGCTGGAAGAAGCCATCAAAGGTGCAGATGTATTCCTCGGCCTGTCGAAAGGAAACGTGTTAAGCCAGGATATGGTGCGCAGCATGGCTCCGATGCCGATCGTGTTCGCATTGGCTAACCCGACACCGGAAATCTCTTACGAAGACGCCATGGCAGCACGTCCTGACGTACTGATGGCTACCGGACGTTCCGACTATCCGAACCAGATTAATAATGTAATCGGTTTCCCGTATATCTTCCGCGGCGCTTTGGATACTCACGCTAAAGCTATCAACGAAGAAATGAAGATTGCAGCCGTACACGCTATCGCTAACCTGGCAAAACAGCCGGTACCCGATGTAGTCAATGCGGCATACCACGTGAACAACCTCTCTTTCGGTGCGGAATACTTTATCCCGAAACCGGTAGATCCACGCCTCATCACTGAAGTTTCCTGTGCAGTGGCAAAAGCTGCTATGGAAAGCGGAGTGGCTCGCACTGAAATCAAAGACTGGGATGCTTATTGTGTTCATCTGCGCGAATTGATGGGTTATGAGTCCAAACTGACTCGCCAACTATATGATACAGCCCGCCGTTCACCGCAACGTGTCGTATTTGCCGAAGGTATCCATCCGAATATGCTGAAAGCTGCCGTTGAAGCGAAAGCCGAAGGTATCTGCCATCCTATCTTATTAGGAAACGACGAAGCTATCGGAAAACTGGCAGAAGAAATGGATCTTAGTCTGGAAGGTATTGAAATCGTCAATCTCCGTCACCCGGACGAATCGGAACGCCGCGAACGTTACTCACGTATTCTTGCAGAAAAACGTGCACGCGAAGGCTTTACCTATGAAGAAGCCAACGATAAGATGTTCGAACGCAACTACTTCGGTATGATGATGGTGGAAACCGGAGATGCGGATGCTTTCATCACCGGACTTTATACAAGATATAGCAATACGATCAAAGTGGCCAAAGAAGTAATCGGCATCCAACCGGGCTTCAAACACTTCGGAACAATGCATATCCTGAACTCCAAGAAAGGTACTTACTTCCTGGCAGACACACTGATTAACCGCCACCCGGATACGGAAACATTGATTGACATCGCTAAACTGTCTGATAAAACAGTTCGTTTCTTCAATCACACGCCGGTTATTTCCATGTTGTCATACTCCAACTTCGGTGCTGATACCGCAGGTAGCCCTGTAAAAGTGCACGAAGCTGTTGCCCATATGCAGGAAGAATATCCGGAACTGGCTATCGACGGTGAAATGCAGGTTAACTTTGCCATGAACCGCGAATTGCGTGATACCAAATATCCGTTTACCCGCCTGAAAGGCAAAGATGTAAATACATTGATTTTCCCGAATTTGAGTTCAGCAAACGCCGGTTACAAGCTATTGCAAGCAATGGATCCGGATACGGAATTCATCGGCCCTATCCAGATGGGATTGAACAAACCTATTCATTTCACCGATTTCGAAAGCTCTGTCCGCGACATTGTCAATATCACAGCTGTAGCCGTGATCGACGCCATCGTTGACAAAAAGAAAAGAGCAGGTAAATGAAACGTCCGTTATCCAAATCACAAATAGTTTGCATCAGCCTGCTTTGGTTGGCGCTTTGCTATCTAGTTCTGACAAAAGCCGAACGAATTGACGGGATGACAGTAGTAATGCTTGGCATTTCGGCAGCATTAGTATTTATTCCTGTCTATAAGTCGATCAAAAAGAACAAATAAATATCTTTTTTCCTACTTTTAATGCGATAAAATATCAAATTTGATGTTTTATCGCATTTTTCTTTATAAAATGTTTGCCAGTTCAATTTTTATCTTTACTTTTGCAACCGAAAATAAATATCCGATGTACCCATATGCAGATGTGCAAATCTGCTATATAGCACAAAAGCACATAGTCAAACGGTATATTAGCAAATTGTCAAATTAGCACTTTATTTATATCAACCAATTAAAGAAAAAAAAGATTATGAATGCAGCAAAGGTATTAGACGATCTGAAAAGAAGATTTCCCAATGAACCGGAATATCATCAAGCAGTAGAAGAAGTACTTTCTACGATTGAAGAAGAATACAACAAACATCCGGAGTTTGATAAAGTAAACTTGATCGAACGTTTGTGTATTCCTGATAGAGTATTCCAGTTCCGCGTGACTTGGATGGACGATAAAGGTAATATTCAAACCAATATGGGTTACCGTGTTCAGCATAACAACGCAATCGGCCCTTACAAAGGCGGTATCCGTTTCCACGCATCTGTGAACCTTTCTATCTTGAAATTCCTTGCCTTTGAACAAACATTCAAAAACTCGCTGACTACTCTGCCAATGGGTGGTGGTAAAGGTGGTTCCGACTTCTCTCCTCGTGGAAAGTCAAATGCCGAAGTAATGCGTTTCGTACAGGCATTCATGCTGGAACTGTGGCGTCACATCGGTCCTGAAACTGACGTTCCTGCCGGTGATATCGGTGTTGGTGGCCGCGAAGTAGGTTTCATGTTCGGTATGTATAAGAAACTGGCTCATGAATTTACCGGAACATTCACAGGTAAAGGCCGCGAATTCGGCGGTTCACTGATTCGTCCGGAAGCTACCGGTTATGGTAATATCTACTTCCTGATGGAAATGCTAAAGAGAAAAGGCACTGACTTGAAAGGTAAAGTTTGTCTGGTTTCTGGTTCTGGTAACGTTGCTCAATATACAATCGAAAAAGTAATCGAACTAGGTGGCAAAGTAGTTACTTGCTCTGACTCTGACGGTTATATCTACGACCCGGACGGTATCGACCGTGAAAAACTGGATTACATCATGGAACTGAAGAATCTGTACCGTGGCCGTATCCGTGAATATGCAGAAAAATATGGTTGTAAATATGTAGAAGGAGCTAAACCTTGGGGTGAGAAATGTGATATTGCTCTTCCTTCTGCTACTCAAAATGAATTGAACGGTGACCACGCCCGTCAGTTGGTAGCAAACGGCTGTATCGCAGTATCTGAAGGTGCTAACATGCCTTCTACTCCGGAAGCTATCAAAGTATTCCAGGATGCAAAAATCCTTTATGCTCCGGGTAAAGCTGCTAACGCCGGTGGTGTATCAGTATCAGGTCTTGAGATGACTCAAAACTCTATCAAATTAAGTTGGAGTGCTGAAGAAGTAGACGAAAAACTGAAGAGTATCATGAAGAATATCCACGAAGCTTGCGTTCAGTACGGTACAGAAGCTGACGGATACGTAAACTATGTGAAGGGTGCTAACGTAGCCGGATTCATGAAGGTTGCTAAAGCAATGATGGCACAAGGTATCGTATAATCAGCAAAAGAGATATAAGCTATAGTTTATTTAAAAACTCCCGTCTTCCGAAAGGAAGTGCGGGAGTTTTTTTATGTAGAAAAATAAATAACAGGCAATACGTACACAATTCATAGTTATTCTCTATCTTTAGATAGAAATTATCTGTTTGACAAGCGAGCAAAAGAAGCCTATCTTTGTTATATATTATAAACTCCGGAATAAAAGAATGAAAAACTACGGTTTGTTTATACTTTACTTCCGACTAAAAAGAATCTATTTTATGGAAAAGAAAAAACTTACTGCAGCGAACGGGCGTCCCATCGCCGACAATCAGAATTCGCAAACTGCAGGTCAACGCGGACCTGTAATGTTACAAGACCCCTGGCTTATTGAAAAGCTTGCCCATTTTGATCGTGAAGTTATTCCGGAAAGACGTATGCACGCTAAAGGTTCGGGAGCTTACGGTACTTTTACCGTTACTCATGACATTACCCAATATACCCGTGCAGCAATTTTCAGTAAAGTCGGAAAGCAAACAGAATGTTTTGTCCGCTTCTCTACTGTAGCCGGAGAGCGTGGAGCTGCTGATGCAGAACGTGACATCCGAGGTTTCGCCATGAAATTTTATACGGAAGAAGGTAACTGGGATTTGGTGGGCAACAACACTCCTGTATTCTTCTTACGTGATCCGCTTAAGTTTCCGGATCTGAACCATGCCATCAAACGGGATCCGAAAACGAATATGCGTAGCCCGAACAGCAACTGGGATTTCTGGACACTTTTGCCTGAAGCTCTGCATCAGGTTACCATTACTATGAGTCCTCGCGGTATTCCTTATTCATATCGCCACATGCACGGTTTCGGCAGTCACACCTATAGTTTTATCAATGCAGAAAATCAACGTATCTGGGTTAAATTCCATCTTCGTACTTTGCAAGGCATCAAGAACCTAACAGATCAGGAAGCAGAAGCAATTGTTGCCAAAGACCGTGAATCTCATCAACGCGACCTTTTCGAGAGTATCGAGAAAGGGGATTATCCAAAATGGCTATTCCAAATTCAGTTAATGACGGAGGAAGAAGCGGACAACTACCGCATCAACCCGTTTGACCTGACTAAAGTGTGGCCTCACAAAGATTTCCCCCTACAAGATGTCGGCATCCTTGAACTGAACCGTAACCCTGAAAATTATTTTGCTGAAGTGGAACAAGCTGCCTTCAACCCGATGAATATTGTAAACGGTATTGGTCTGTCTCCCGACAAAATGTTACAAGGTCGTTTATTCTCTTATGGCGACGCACAGCGTTATCGGCTAGGAGTGAATGCAGAACAAATTCCGGTCAACAAACCTCGTTGTCCTTTCCACGCCTATCATCGTGACGGTGCTATGCGCGTAGATGGTAATTACGGTGCTACCAAAGGATATGAACCGAACAGTTACGGCGAATGGCAGGATTCTCCTGACATGAAAGAACCGCCACTCAAAGTTACCGGTGAAGTTTACAACTACAACGAACGGGAATATGACGATGATTATTATAGCCAACCGGGTGACTTATTCCGATTGATGCCGGCTGAAGAACAACAATTATTGTTCGAAAACACAGCTCGTGCCATGGGAGACTCCGAATTGTTTATCAAACAACGTCATGTGCGCAACTGTTATAAGGCTGATCCTGCATACGGAACAGGTGTTGCCAAAGCACTGGGTATTGATTTGCAAGAGGCTTTGAAAGAATAAAGAAAAAGATATTTTACTGATAAAGAGACTGTCTTATATTTTTAAGACAGTCTCTTTTGTATAGTATTGCCGTCAATCTCGAATTTTCTTTTAACATTCTTCTGAAATAGCCATTCAACTCTTTTAACTATCTTTGCCCCCTGTATAACCCCTTAATATTTATAACAGACTGATGAAACTAAAAAAATTATTCGCCGGAATGATACTATGTCTGGCAGTTGCTTCCTGTATTCAAGATGAAGCTCTAAATGTTGAAGCAGCTATAGACGGATGCAGCGGCAGCAATATCCAATTAGCTAACATTAATACTTACAGCAAAACAGTATCTATTTATGTATCTAAATCTACCGACTTGTCTGCATTAGAAATCAAATTCGAACTACCTGATGGAGCTAGCATCAATCCTGTCAATGCATTAGCGAATGACGATGCTCCCAAATATGATTTTTCAACTTCGAAAGTTCCCATTACATCTGAACAAACATTGGAACAATATCAACGTATGTTCAAAGTTACATCTGAAAGTGGTACCACAGAAGCGGTCTACACCATCACTGTTATCAAATCAGAGCTTCCTACTGAATACCATTTTGAGAACATAGAAGACGGAAACAACAATTATCATATCTTTTATGAATTCAATCAACAAAAAGCAGAAATGCTCCAATGGGCAAGTGGTAATCCAGGGTTCCAGCTTACCGGCATGGGGAAAAACACGATGGATTATCCAACTCTTCAAACCCAAGGATATATAGGTAAAGGTGTGAAACTGGAAACTAAAGGCACAGGAAGCCTTGGATTAACGGTTGGTATGCCAATCGCAGCAGGTAACCTCTTCATTGGTTCATTTGAAGTTGGAAACGCATTAAAAGATGCAAAAGCTGCGACCAAATTTGGATTTCCATTTTTTAAGCACCCTACAAAACTGGAAGGATATTATAAGTTCAAGCCAGGAACTGAATATATATCAGGCATTGATAAAAGTCAGAGCCCTCCGAAGATTGTGATAGATCCTTCAATGGAAGGCAAAGACAAAGGTGATATATACGCTATTTTATACAGAGCAGACAATGTTAATGACTTTTTGGATGGCAACCTCAACTTTGATTCCGAGGAAAAAATAGTATATATTGCCCGAATCTCCGATACAGAGATGAAAGAGACTGATACATGGACACACTTCAGTATACCTTTTGAACATAGAAAAGAGATAGAACAATCAGCTCTCGATGAAGGTAAATATAAACTTGCTGTCGTTTTCTCCTCAAGTATAGAGGGAGCTAATTTCAAAGGTTCAATAGGAAGTACTCTGTGGATAGATGAAGTAACCATTCACTGTGAAGAAGACGAACAAAATAACGAATAATAATTAAAAAAATAACATATGAAAAAATACATATTGGCTAGTATAGTTACACTTTTCTTCGGTATTAGCCAAGTTAGTGCACAATCATCTAATGAGCATAAAGGACTTATTTGGTCCTCCCTACATGGATTAGATTATGAGTTCAAAGCTGGTGTGAATATAGGTGGAACATCTCCACTTCCTCTTCCCAAAGAAATCAGAAAAATTGAAAGCTACTCACCCGGACTTTCGATTACTTTGGAAGGAAATATAACTAAATGGCTAGATGCTCAAAAAAAATGGGGACTTAGTTTAGGACTCCGCCTCGACAACAAAAGTATGACTACTGAAGCTTCAGTAAAAAACTATGGCATGGAAATTTTTAACGAAACTGGTGGAAAAGTTGAAGGACTTTGGACAGGAGGAGTTAAAACCAAAGTTAAAATGTCTCTTTTGACAATACCAATCCTAGCTAACTACAAAATCAACGATCGATGGAAACTCGTTGCTGGACCTTATATGTCATATATGATGGAGGGGGACTTCTCCGGCCATGTTTATGAGGGACATCTTCGATCTCCAGACGCTACTGGTGACAGAGTTAATTTCACAGGTGACAATATTGCAACTTATGACTTCTCCAATGATCTGCGCAAATTCCAATGGGGTTTACAAGTAGGAGGAGAATGGAAAGCATACAAACACTTAAATCTGCATGCTGATTTAACATGGGGATTGAATGATATTTTCAAAAAGGATTTCACAACTATTTCATTTGCTATGTATCCCATCTATTTAAATATAGGATTTGGATATGCATTCTAAAGATAAATACACTAAAGAGTCTGTGTAGGATTAAAAAATATATATCATAAATATACCCAAAGGCAGTCTTAGGAAAGACTGCCTTTCTACTTTAATTTAATTCCGGTGCCGAAATGAACTAATTCATTCTACAGACTCTTATCTTATGGATCTCAATATAAAATAAACTAAGAGCCTAAATAGATGATGTATTTTGTTATTCACATCTTTCACATAATACAAAGTTGTTAATTCACATATGTTTCCTGTGAATTAACAGTGTTATTTTCACTCTTCACACCCTTTCACCCTCTTCACTAACCGGATGCTTGATTCTTTCATCAATTTCCGCTTTTTGGTCAAACGTTTAGCAAAAAGATTTGTTTTCTTTCAATATGAGAACCAACCTTCCTTACTACTGATAAGTCACTGATTTACTGCACATTTTGTTTCTATTTGCTAATCGCCGACTGCTGTTGTCTACCTAGTCAACTATAGTCGACTGATTAGACAACTACAGTCAGCTAGATAGACAACAATAGTCGGTTTCTTATATGTCAACCATTTAATTTAATAAGATTATAGCTGAAGCGAAGATTATGAACTGCGAAGGTACAAACAGTGAAAGTGTGAAGATTGTGAAGGCGTGAAGAAGAGATTTCCTCTTTGTATCTTCACCGAGAACACCTATTAGACAGATAATTATCTCCTAGTGAAGAAAGTGAAAGAGAAGAACTCAATTTTATTGTGTCTTTAGTCATTTTTAGCGCGATTAGTCCATTTCTGCATCAAAAAGATATATTCAACTAAACATATAATTTAATTGATAATGAATAGTAGATAAAAAAATAAGCAGGAATAGTTCCTGCTTATTTTTATTTATCACTGACGAAAGAAATTCTAAAAAGACACTTTCAAATCATCAATATACAATGTACTACCCGGTGCACCAGAGAACTTATCTCCGTCTTTACTTGAAGAGCACACAATAGCTAGTTTATATTTTTTTGAAGCATTCCAAGATATGCCTTTTTTCCATTCAAACGATACATTAAATGAAGTCCACTCTGCTTTCTCGCCAGCATCCTTTACAGAAGCAATCGCTACAATTTTATCATTATCAGGATCCAACAAATTTGTTCCATCTAAATAATCAGTCATATAATCCGAAACTTCATACAATACCGCATTCATAGCCGGCGCATCTGTTTTTGACTCATCCAAGTTCGCTACATTAGCTTTTTTCGGATCTGGACATACATAATATTTTTCTCCAGCTGTATATTTATAAACTCCAGAGAATGTTTTCGGTTCCCTATCACAAGGCTGTCCGAAACGTGTACTCTTTAAGGTGTTAGAAATTTCCGTAATAAATACCCCATTAAACAAAGAACCGGAAGTAACATATGGAACCATACCCAAGGTTGAACCACTTGAATTAAGTGTTGTCAACTTAGCTGCTTTACCTGAATAACCTACTGCTGCTTCGTGTACAGCATAAGGTTTTGTTTTATCATATTTAGTAAAAAAACTCATTGATTTTAAATATTCAACTCCCGGATTTGAAGTTGTCCATCCGCCAATCGGTTCATAATACTTCATATCTTCATCATCAGTATTATTTTTCAATTCCCATTGTTCCAAATCAGTTGCAAAATTCAAAATACCACAAGATATAATATATTCTTCTCCAGTTGTCTTGCCTTCGCTGTAATCTTTCTCTGAAACAATATTTATTCTTTGCGTCTTAGAACAATCAATAACACCTCCGTTATAAAGTTCACCATTATAAAACACCTTTGCACCATCTGAAACAACTAACTTCGGCACAATTTTCAATTGTTCTGCCTGTGCATCCGGTTTTGCATAAAGAATAATCCAGTTGCCTCCCATTGAAGAAGTAACAATAGAAGGTTTATAAGCAAGTATATCTTCATTAATAGTTACGTCCAATAATTCCTTCCCAGTCTTTAATACACCAGAAACAAATGTATAATTTACATTATATGTTTCTGACTTTATATTAATTTTCAAGGTCATTTCTTTGTCGCTGCTGATAGAACCTGAAATTGTATATTCTACCGCCTCCCTTTTATTAGCAACTGCAGCTATGGATCCTTTATACTCTCCGATACTGAAAGAACCGTCTGCTTGTTTTTCGATGGTCACTTCTTCTGTTTTCAATGAGCGATATTTATAAGAAGAAATAACCGACCCAAATTCAGGTTTTACAGGGAAAGACACATTAAATGATGAAATACTAATTTTATTATAACCTTTGGCCACCATAGTGATCCCTTTAGAAGGTTCAGTCAATTCAAATCCTTCACCTGTGTAATCACAAGTAAAACCATTCTCCGTACGTGGATACCAACCTGCAAATACTGTTGAATAATCAGCATCATCCGCTTCCGTACTAATACGGGTACCCGTAACTTTCACTTCAATATTCATTGTAGTAGACGGATCTTCCGGCATATGTTGAACTACATTTATTGTCATATTGACTTTCTCTGCAACCACATTTCCCGATACGGTAATGTCCAATGTACCCAAATCTGCATGTTGTATTGTGGCCTTAGTTTCCTGCAATACTACTTGAGAAGCATCACCTTCCAAAACAACGCCACCAACTACAATATCCCCTACAGTAAAAGGAGTACCAGCTATATCTATCGCAAAATTACGCAAAGACACCATTACTTTGTTCTCGTCTTCCGATTTAACATATATTCTTTGAGAAATTGGGGCACTTTCTGTCAAATCCACTCCTTCTAAGAAGACTTTCAACTGACTATTATAAGTTCCTACCACGAAACTATTAAGTCCGAGCCCTTCTCCTCCATTGTTACCATTTTTATCATCATCACTACAAGATGTAAACAATGTCGCTGTACACAATACAGCAAACAAGTAATAAAATAAATTCTTTCTCATTTTCTAAATTCTACTTTTAATTAATAAAAGCAAATACGTGATATTCCCATCACACAGATGCCTGAATTTTACAGGCGCAAAGTAACTATTATTTTCAGATACCCACAAGGTCTATATTTCTTGTTTCTGTTCCATTTTTAAAGAAATACATCTAAAATAGATAAATTCCCGCTGATTATTAAAAAGAAATATTCTGTTCTTAATAATCAGCGGGAATCTACAGTTCAAATCTCACACATTGATATATCAATACAACCTACTTACAGGCTGTTCATTAATGACACTCAAAGTCCTGTTGTTTTATTGTTTCACACCAGTATATTGAACATTTACATCCATTAACTTTGTTCCAGCCATACTTACCTCTACAACAATCGGCAAATTCAAATTCTTACCATCCACCGTTGCAGCAGTTATGTCAATTGCACAATCGACAGACATCGACGCAGCACCTATTGGAACTTCTATTCCCTTCAATTCCGTCGCACCACTGAAAGTAGATTTACCGTCTTTCTGGGTCAACGCACATTTCGTCACTTTTAAATCACCCAAGCTTACAGGTATAGAAGTCCCACCTATAGATACATTCAAAACAAAATCTTTGATAACTACATCCACTGCGTCATCTCCATTCTTTACCAGAGATAAAGATTTGGGCTCATTGGCTACTTCCTGCCCTTCCAACTTAACAACTAAATTACCATTATACGTACCAGCTACCTTTTCAGAGGCAACAGTAGTATCATCGTCATCATCGTCACTACAAGACATTAAAAAACTCATTGAGCCAATTAACATTGCAAACAAATAAAATGAAATTCTTTTCATAACATTCTCTTTTAATTTAAAAAAACTTCTCACTTCTAAAGAAGATAAAACAATATCTTCCATGTTTTTTCTCAAAACATAGGTGCAAAGTAACTATTATTTTCAGATATTTGCAAGGTCTATTTTTCTTGTTTCTGTTCTATTTTTAAAGAAATATACCCAAAAGGACTTATAACATACCATTTTACAAATTAAAATGATGATTTGAAAAAGGAAAGAGAGTTTATATCTCTGAACCCATTTATCTTCGTTATATGCTATAAAGCCAATCAGTTATCATAATCGTATTCCAGACTAAACTCATCCACATAAAGCACACTACCGGACGCTCCGGTAAAGAAATCACCGTATTTGCTTGCAGAACATACCAGGACGATATAGGTTGGTTTTCTGTTCGTAGCCCTATATTCCAGTTTCAAGTCAAATTCCTTATACACAGCAACCGGAGTTCCCGATGTAAATTCAGCATAAGCAATCACATGCTTATCATTTTTATCAAACAATTTCCGGTTAGAAGGTTTGGTGCGTATTTCAATCGGACTATCCCAATCACCAATGGCAATATAGATCGAGCAGGTATCTGTCTTTCCTTTTAAATAATTATATTCAATGGAAGAGTTATCAATGACTCCGGGCTGGTACTTATAATATCCTTTCAAATGAGTAGGATAAGCAGAAAACGATTGCCCAAAGTTCAAGATACCATTTGTTCCGTCGGTTGCCACATATTTACCGACAAAGAGGTTACCGGCAGCTAATTTCCCGGCAGAACCCACTCCCACAAACTTAGACTCAAGTTTCGCAGCCCTACCGGTTGTTTTACCCGACCATATATCTTCGGTAGGAACAGAGTTGCTGTCACCTAAGGTTGTAGCTCCTTGATTTCCGGTATCCCAGAAAGGAGCTTCATTACTTCCCCACGGGTTCCAGACTTTACCACTCTGATTCCAATTATCAAATGTACCACCTGTTAAAGGAATCTCAGCAGTCGTTCTAAAAGTAATCTCTTCACCACGATCTTCTGTTCCATCCACCAAAGCACGACATACATATTCCGTGTCCGCTTTCAAATGCGGAACACAAACATAGAAGTTTACTCCATTCTGTACAACGATATCCTGATCTACCCTTGTCCATTCTTCTGATGAAGCTTCACGTATTTCAAAGCCGTTCACTACATCCTCCTGTCCTTCTCCATAAAGCCATGCTACATTAGTCCAGCCATCCGCCGAATTAGTAAAGACAACCTTATCCGTGATGAATGCGTACAAACTCCACTCTTCGGTTTTTCCTTTAAATGTCACATTTACTTTCTGCTCTTGTGTAAAGTCCTTCAAAGTGGTAAAGTCAGGCGAAACGGTAGAACTGATCGGCCCCAGCTTCAAATCTTTCACGGTTATTTTGTTGAGCATCGTATTTTTATTGACATAAACGATAGCTTGTCGAGCTTTTTCGTCAATCACGGCTCCTCCGACCTGATTCTTGACGCTAAATACTCGTTCGACGGTCTGGTTGGCTATAATCTTCCAGCGATAATCCTGATACAAAGACAATACCACTTCTTTAGGAGAAGACAAATCAATCGTTGTATTCACCTTCAAATCCGTATTAGCCTCTTCTGAATAATCGAAACGGGTGACAATCACTTTCTTCAAATCTACAGAATCGAGCAAGTCTACTGTCACCGTACGTTCTTCATTATTAATGACTGCACTACCAATCTGTCCATTCACCTCAAAGCCGGTAATAGACAATCTGACAACAGGATACGGCAAATCATTCTTGACGCATGATGAAAAAGCAAATGCAATGCAAATGCATATAATTAAGGATAAAAGTCTATTTCTGCCTTTACTTTTCATGATTACATACTTATAGTTAATCCTAAATTAATATCAAACAAATTTATTTTAAAGTTGGCTCCACCGTTCGTACGGGAACCTTTCTCACCAAGATTATTCACCTGACTTTCCTTACGGTATTTCAAGCCTATCACTCCCACACTACATTCCACACTCACATTTTGCATAATAAAGACAGCCACTCCGGGATTAATCCCCAACTGTGCCTCAAATATATTCGTTTTGGTATTCTTCAAACTCTCGCCCGAACCTCTTGTAAACTCCGAATGTCCGAATCCCAAACGCAGATTGGTTTCATTGAACAATCCGAAACGTTTTCCCGGATCCAACCCGATATAGGAGCTATGGAAAAAGGTGCAATTATACAACTCTTCTTTCAACTTCAATTCCTTGAGAGTGAAATTCACGTCATCATCAATCTTAAAACTAACATTGCCTAAATGACCGTCCGTATGCTTATAACCGAGCTTTACACCCACTACCTGATTATCTTTGAAAAAATAACCGATAAAAGGAGCCACATTAATGGTACGTGCTTCAAAATCAAAATCATCGAGATAAGTAAACAATAATTTGGAGTCCTCACTGTTATAATCCCAAAACGAAAAATCCGTACCAAATATCCATTTTCCTTTAGGCATAAAGCGATAATTCACAATGCCACGATCAAACCGCCCTACCCTTTTGATTCTCAATAAATCAATGCCTCGCTTGGTCTCTAACGTATCACTTTTCCAATCGAACTCTCTTTTAACTGTTTCAACCGTGTGAACCGGAAGTGCAGCTGTTATTTTACTATCCTGTTTACGCTCCGACAATACAAGGTCACAAATCGTTCCTTCTAACTTCAAAGGAGTATTGACAACATCAGAAGCCAATTTTATATCCGTTGAAGAAACTGGCGGAACAGCTACTGCTTCTCTCTTAGACGCAACCTTCTGCCTTTTATCTGCCTGCTTTTTATCTACAAACTTCCCCACTGGTCTTTCTTCAGGCTTCTTCACAACCTTTTCCACAGAATTCTCTGCTGGAGACACGTTTTCCTCCACTTCTCCAATTATCTGGCGGGCAGAGTCCACAGCAGCTTCAGGTACCTGATAAGTATCCTCTACTGATGACAATACCTCCTGTTTGTCTTCCTGTCCCTCACTTTTTATTCCATAAAAGAATACCAAGCCGGCACATACAACCAGAAGCAGGAACAGTAATATGTATTTTTTTCTATGTCTCATAAAATCATAAGCAAATCGTCAATCCCAAACTAATATTGAAAGGATTCACCCTAAAGTTAGATCCACCCGTCATCCGTTTTCCCGTCTCTCCCAGATTATTTTTCTGTTTTTCCTGCCTGTAACGAATGCCGGCTATTCCGAGCGAACATTCAATACTTACATTTTGCATAATAAAAACAGCCAATCCCGGATTTATTCCCAATTGCACCTCAAATATATCTGTTTGAGTATTAACCAAATTTTCGTCTACACCACGGTCGAATTTAGACTTTCCAAAATTGAATGTCAAGGCAGTCTCATTGAACAATCCAAATCGTTTACCGGCATCCAAACCTACATAAGAGCGATGGAAGAACGACACGTTATACAAATTTTGTTCCAACTTTAAATCTTTCAAAGAGAAATCGACATCATCATCGATTTTCAACGTGATATTATTCAAGGCTCCTCGCATATTCCGGTATCCGAACTTCAATCCCAACACCATATTATCACGGACAGCATAGCCTCCATATACAGAAAAATTCAGATTACGCCCATCACAATCAAAATTATCAAAATAGGCAAACAGCAGTTTATTATCCGCACTATTATAATCCCAGTATGACATTGTGAAACCAGAGATCCACTTCCCTTTAGGAATGAAACGATAGTTCATGATTCCACGATCATAACGTCCGATACGTTTGATTCGCAGGAAGTCCAAGCTCCCTTTTACTGGTAGCGTATCCTTCTGAAAAACGGGGACAGAATCTTCTACCTCCAACGATTGACAAACCGTTTCTGTCTTTCCCCACAAAGAGAAAAAGAATACAGACACCAGTACTGTTACCAATAACCGTTTATACATTCGTCCTGTTTTTTAAAGGTAAAAAGCTATTCCCAGTCCTATACTGAAAAGATTAATTTTAAAATTGGCACTCATCGACGAACGGTTGCTTTCGTAAATCCGGTCCGTCACCTGATGGGTTCGGCTGACATTCAGTCCCAACACCCCAATGCTTACTTCCACTGCCGTATAATTATTGATAAAGGCAACCAAACCCGGACTCAAACCAACACTTGCATCCAAAGAAGTCTGATATACTCCTGTCAGGTCATCCCCTTTACCGTTCACCACTTTTGAAACAGAACCTCCCAATTCTAACTGCACTTCATTGAATAATGCAAAACGCTTGCTAGTACCTAAATTGATGTAATTTCTCAAGACAGCAATTCCCGAATAAGAGTTCTTCAATTCATACAGGTTACTAATATCAAAGTTGGTATCTTCATCAATATTTACACTGATATTATTTAGCTTGGTATACGTCCGGCTATACATAAAACGTCCACCTGCAGCTACATTATCCTTAAAAGCATAACACAATACCGGACTCACTTTAAAAGCATACCCTTCCCCACTCAAATTCTCTATCACCAGAAACTGATAGTTATCATTTGAGTATTGAGAATAAGAAACTGAACTACCCACAATCCATTGTCCCTTAGGAATGAAAGTTCTCATTTCTATATTCCGTTTGAACTCCTGTTGCGCGCATGTTTGCGTCGTTCCAACAATTATTCCCAAGATTATCAGGAATGAAGTTTTGATAAAGTAATTCATACTTTGCTTATTCATAAATTAATTCCAAATCATCAAGCCACAAAGTACTGCCCGTACTTCCGGTAAAATAATCTCCATATCTACTTGCACTACCCACTAAAATAATATCAGTCGGTTTACGGTTAGAGCGATAGTTAATCGGGATCTCCAGTTTTATCAATCCTTCACCCTCCGTCGACTCTTTAAGAATACACTCTCCATAGCCTATCACATTTGAAGAATTTGAATCAAAAAGCTGCCTGTCAGCAGGCTTTGTCTTAACAAGTACCGGTATATCCGTTTCTCCGTCAAAAGTCTGATGTGGCCAGTCGCCCAATGCTATATAAATAGAGCCCATATCTTTACTGTTTTTCGGCAACTCACCCAATGTTGAATAGTCCACTGTACCAGCTACATATCTATAATAAAGCACCAATTTCGATGGACGTGAAGTGAAAGGACGTCCAAACCGTAAAATACCGTCTGTACCATCTATTTTCAGGAACTTCCCGACAAATATATTTCCGGCAGCAAAAGCACCAATTCCAAAAAGAGCCACATATTGAGACTGTAATTTTGCAGAATAATTCCCACTGTGCTTAATGGCTGCATCATACGTTGTCACATTCTTATTCAATGTAGCAGACCCCGTATTACCACTATCCCAAAACATTTCTCCACCACTCTTATAGATATAAAGAGGCGAATCTCCATGCCAGTCTTCAAATCCAGCATTCGGCAATTGTGCAGGAGCTTCTGTAGTGAATTGTTTTGTTTCTTTCGCTGCAACAGTACCAGCCATTGCCTGATATTCATAGGTTATACCAGGTTCAAGTCCGGTTATTTGACTCGTAAATATTTTATTATTCAACACAGCCTGATTCGAATACATCCAATCATTGGAACCAATCGCCCGGTAACGGAAATTCATCTCTGTAACTGAAGCAACCAGACTACCATACAGAGTGGCTTTTGTTGACCAAACATCGTTCTGTGTAGCAATATCCTCGGTAGCAACCAAAGCATCTGTAGCAATAACCGTCAACGTTTTCGCTCTATCTTTTCCATTCCGGTCCCTTACTTCAATGTCAAATCGATAGGTGTTATTACCGTCATCGATCGAATTAGTCATTATCTCTCTCAAGTTTTCCTTAAATGCAAACTGAACCTTTGTCATATCCGCATTAAATTGGATACTAAATCCAAGATTATCCAGTTCTCTTATCTGAACTTCAGTCAATTCCATCAAGTCGAAAGAAGAAAAATGGGTAATTCCCAACCGTGCAAAATCCGCACTCGTCACTTTCAATTCAGTAAAAGGCACACTAGCAGCCATCCGCACAACAATAGGTGTTTCCTTGTCGAATTGCGCACGATAAACTGCATTATCCAACTCGTAAATCTGATCATTCTCGATTATCTTAATAACAGGACGTGCCAGTATATCTACTTTCTCATCCGTCGTCAAAGCTGTCTCAACCACATTTACGGAGATCATGCCACCACCCACTTCAGAGGAAGAATTACTAAAAGTCAAATCATATCTGGTTGCTTTCCGTACCAGATTAATAACTCCACTTTTGGTTATTTCTGTTCCACTGCCGTTAAGTTGCCCTACAAGGTTCCATCTTAATTGGTTTTCATCATCCAACAGCATAAAATATCCTAGTTGGGATATGTTATCCTGTGTATATTCCAAAGTTCCCAATCGGTTACTCACTGTAATTTTATAAGTAGGAAATGCCTCCTGTAATTCGTCAGACAGAGCCAGACTGACTACTGTATTGCGAATGCCACACACTACTGATTCCGAAATAGCCGTCCCTTTTGAAATTGTAAACTCTTTCGTCCCCTTGAAATAAGAATCGGTAAAAGATGCAGCTACGGAATCACCCGCAGTAACTTCCGCTTTATAATTGTCGGGAACTAACAGTATTTGTTCCGGCATTTCATCCAAAGTGGCGAATTTACGCACCAAGCCCTCCGCGTTACGGATATACACTTTACACTTCTGGAGCAATTCTTCATCAGTAAGCGTAGCTCTCGTCTTTCCGGCAGAAACAGTAGGTAATTCACGTTGAACACCTATCTTCAAAGATAATGCGCCCTCTCCATTATTTGTCAGGTCACTTTCACGGCAGGAGACACAAACAAGTCCAACAATGAAAGCTATAACTAATATATGTATCAGTTTTTTCATTCTGTTTTCTTTGCTATTGATTTCAATGCTAAAGTAGCTGTTCTGGTATTATTTGCCTGATCGACAACGGTAATAATAAAATTATGAGAAGCAAGTCCATACAATCCGAGTAGCGGCGTAAACTGTGTAATATCAAACACCAAATATTTCACTCCGATCACTTCACTGCCCACTGGGAAACCTAAGCTCTTCAACGCTTTTTCCAAATCTACATCTGCAGGGTGTGCCAAATCAAATTCAGAAGACAAACCTACTGACTTCAGTATTTCAGGTGTCAAAGTCTCCGAATCAATCTTCACTTTCAAATTTTGAATACCATTATCTGCTGTGATATTAACAATAATGGTTTTGGTTTCGTCTTTCTCTACTTCTATCTCATCCATTATATTGAAACCTTGTCCTACGATTGTCGGTGCACTTGTTCCAGGATTTACGGATGGATCTTCCGGCAATATATCTTCTGCTCCCGGATTAGCCCAAGCAAGTAAATCCACTTTCTTACATACTGCATCCAGCTTTACGCTTAATCCCATGTCACCCACTGAAGGTATCTCCAGATTAAACACAATGTTCCGGTGCTCTCCACCTTTCACATTGCTGAAACTGGTTTGCTCTTCTGTCCATTCCCCATCTACCGTTCCCTGGAAATGAACAATAATGATATTGCTTACTTCGGCAGCTTCAAAGAATCCGGCACGTCCACTTCCAATATCGGTATTATTAAAAGTCAGTTCACCTGTACCGACTTTTATTGTAATGGACTGGTCACCACCTACTTTCTGTTTCAAATCATCATTGAGGTCGACTGTCACCATTATATTCTGCAAGAAACATTTGATTACATCAACCGATGTAACCTCATCTTTTTTTATTGTAAAAGTTTGGGTTCCTTTATAGAAAGGTTTTTCCCATTCAGCAGGTTTTACGTCATGTGATAATGCTTCAATCTTATAGTTACCCACATTCAAGGTTAAGATTTCGGGCATGTCCCTATATCTTGTATATTCCTTTACCAATAAATTATTATCAGTCGAATAAATCCGAATGATATAATCATCTGTATTGATTGCTTTACCGTCTGCACGTGACAGCACATCCACAGAAACAGAAACACTTGTTCCCGCAAGTCTTACCTGTCCTTCACCTTGATTTGTATTCCCGGTTCCTTCGTCGTCCCTTCCAAAATCAGGGTTATCATTCATACAAGCACTGCATAATCCTAAAATGCTTGCCAAACATATAAAAACGAGTTTTTTTATTGCTTTCATATTACTCATTACTTATATTCTAATATTATATTTTTATCTATATACAATTCACTACCAGTAGAAATAGCTTCACCCTTATTATCCGTTGTTTTAATCTTACTGTCTTCAACACTTTGAGTGTTTGAAGCATTGGAAGAAGAGGCAAACATCACTCTTAAATGAGTCGCTTTTTTCTCAAACATCGTATTATAAGTTAAGTCCACCGTGAAATCCTTTTGAGAACTCGTCGCTGTTAAGACTTCACTACCTTCAGCTAACTTTAATGTTTGTCCTCCTTCGCGGTTTTCTACTATTACAGTTACAATTCCGCCCTGATCGTTATTAGCTACATAAGTATAAGTACCTTTCAGCTTTATCGGACGGGAAGTGAAGGATATGCCTTCATTATAGATTTCTACATTAGTAGAATGGTTATAACTATAACTTCCCAGGAAAAGCTTACCGGCAGAATGATGACCATGAGTAGGAGGCGTCAAATCATTAAGAGTACTTGCACCAATCGCATTTCTTGATGGAGGGTCACTTGTTGCCACAGTCCAAGCCACATTACGCATCAGAATGCCATTACTTTGTTTCATACTTGAAGGAATCATATACCAAGTGTTCTTAACACCACTAATAGGTACTGTCTTTTCATTTACTGTAGCCCAAGATTCATTTTCATCAAAATCAAGTGCTGTTAAATTTGTTGTATCAAATCTATTATCTCCCCAAAAAGAACTATGATTATACTTTCCTCCTTTATTAATAGTTCCACTAAAGATTGTCTTACCCCATCCTTGCGTGAAATCCGGAAGCTGTACTACACTCTCTGTTGCCTGCATTACAGGAATTGAATAAGTCGTACCATCATCACAAGTCGTTCTGAAATAATAAGTAGTTCCCGGAGTAAGTCCTGAAATGACAGCCTTTCCAGTGGTTGCATCAAGTTTCAAATCTTTGGCATCCACTTTCGTCCACGTACTTCCATTCAAAGAAATATATGCTTCAATAGCACTCATCACATTAGACATATCTTCGGCATATTCAGGTACAATCGTCATTTCGGCCGTATACGACCACACATGAAACGGTTCGAGAATAACACTATAAGAAGGTATAATAACAGCTACGGAAACGATGGCCGATTTCAAACCGTTATATTCAGCTTGGAAGTCTTTGGCTACAACTCCCATATCAATACCACTTGCTTTTATATTGTAATATCCTTCTTTTCCTTCTATCGGAGTGATAACCGTATTGTTAATCAAAGTCATCACACCATAATAACGATAATAGAGCTTAATATTCTGCGGATTGCCTTCTTTCAGTTTCACCGGAATTGTCACTTCTTTACTCTTCATCTTCACAGGATCCGTAGGTAGCAACATAAAGTTCTTAGGCGTTGTTATATTCAACACATAATCTTCACTTTGCTTACCATAAGTACTGGTGGCACTCAAATAGAATAAATGAGTATCATTATTATCCGTAATATTCAGATTAGGAATCAAACCAGTAAAATTAATAATACCCATCTGATCCTGATTAATACCAAAGCCAATCAACTTCACACCTGATTTGTCCAGCAATGCTTGATCTTCAGGAGTAAGTGCCGCCAGATTAAATCCTTCCTCCGGCCAATCGGGTAAATTAGGAGAAGTAGTTCTAAGAATACATTTCGTAAAACCGCCCAAAGAAGTCAACAAAGCCGATAACTGATTCGATTCAATCGGATTACCGTCCCACTGATTACCATCATTACTTGTTTTCTCAAATCCGGTCAATGTGAAATAAGGAGGTTTAATATTCAATGCTTTATCCGAAATATCCAAAGTAATGGGTCTGACTTCCGTTACACGGTCAAAGACAATGCTCAACATGGCTTTACCAGCATCCACATTCATTTGCAAATGATAATGATGTTGAGCTAACGCCTCCTCAATGGTAGCCACTTCAACGGTAGTCGGACTTAGTCCGCCATTCACTTTCGTGAAAGTCAGTTTTACTGAAATTCTACCCGGCTTCACATAAGCAGCACGCGTTTCTCCGGACGAAAAAGAAACTTCACTTCCCAACTCTGCCTGTACAGTAGAAGAATAAGTCTTAAAATACTGTTTGAAATCATCCGTGTATTCAATACTTATTTTAGTATTGGCCAATTTACAAGTAGTTTCCACGGGAGTAGTCTCGCCACCACGGATGTTAAAATCGGTAGTCCCCTCATAATAAGGAGAATCAAAGCCTTCCTTCTCAATATCACCATAGAAAGCTTTCAAGGTATAACTTCCTACCGGGAAAGTAGTGTCTTCATCATAGTCACTCAATTTATCCCAGGAAGCCTGCACTTTGTCACCTTGCAACATGGAAATAGAGAAATCTTGTATGGAAGGCAGTACTTCCTCACTCGAGCGTGTCGTAACATCTGTCACCGAAGAATTTGCGGATAGATGCAAGCTCATTCCACCAAAGGCACCCGAACGATTTTCATCGTTTACACAACTGCACAACAATACAATCTCTAAAAATAAAATAAACTTCAAAATACCCTTCATACCGAATTAAATACGCCTTTAAATAATACGGAGTCCCTCTCTCTGAAATCAAAGATAAGCTTAAATACCTAATATACAGGTGCTATCTTGTAAACTAGCCGCAAAAATACAGTTTTATTTCTTTATAATAAAGTATCTAAAGAAAGTTTTATTTTCGAATATGAAAAGAAGACCACAATTAAGGCCTAGAATATGAAAAATGAAACATTTTTAAGAGATATAACATAAAAGTTCTGTCTTTCAGATGAAAAACAGAACTTCATTATATAATAGATTGAACGTTAATAAAGCTTATTTATCGACGCCTAGCATCAAGACTACTCCCAACTTCTTCTTGCCGTCCATCTTGACTACCACAGGTTTTTCAAAGCGAACGTGACGGAGATAGTTCGTTTCCTGCACTGCTGGTTGTGCATTGAGGAAATCCTGATTATAAACTCCATCATTCATAAAGGCGTTGATCGTGAAATATCCCACCCCGAAAGAAGTCAGGTTCTGAAAAAAGTGTGTCCCCTGACTGGGATCTACCCGGTAATTAGTCAGACCGGCTTCCACAATCACACGGGCAGCCGAAATATGAGGCCACTTCACCGGAATACCCAGCCATGTATCACTGCTTCCCCAACGACCCGGACCAACGAGCACATAATTCTTTCCTTCGTTCAGGAACTGTTGATTGATCTTTTCTATCTCCCAGGCAATCGTCTGATTATTGGAAGCACTATAATTGTCGGTTTTTACATAAACCACATCATATACCTCATTCATAATGCCGTGTCCCAATGAATTATACGAACGGAGAATCACATCTTCATCAGGAATCTCGTTCAAATCCTCGTCCAGCATTTCTTTACTGTCTACGATAGGACGGATCTGCAACAGATAGAAAGTTCCGGATTTATCATGTTCGCGACTTAACGTTGCTGCAAATTCAATTTCAACCGGACGACGCATCTCCTGTTCACCATATTTCAATACCAACTGCAGAATACGAGCCAACGGGAAAACATCATGTTGCAGGATATTAGCAAAAGTAATCACCTTACGTCCTCCCGGATATAAACCATCACGAATAATCTGATCGTACGGATCGTAGGTAGAAGCAATATAACGCAGAGCACCGTCACTTTCCGCCTCTTTGACATGAAGTTTCAGCAAATTAAAACCATCGTCGATAGAAAAATCATGTCCGGCATTTTTCAAATCCAATGCATAAAAACGAGTTTGAGTCTCCTTGAGGGCTATTTCCATTTCACTGGTTTGCAACACCTGATTGGGATGATAGGGAGAAAAACGAAGGGTCATGCCACCGTCAACAATATATTTTCCTAATCCCAAAGCCAGATTAACCGTTCCTTCTTCGGCTTTTTCATCTCCTAAAGGATAATAATTCAGTGAACGGGCCACACCGGACATAGACGGATAATAACGATCGCCGTACTGGTTTCCAACTACTTCCTGTAAGATAACAGCCATTTTCTCCTGATCGATTACATTCGAAGTGGCTTGCATATACGCTTTGCTGTCACGGAAATAAACCGAAGCATACACCCCTTTGATAGCATCAGAGAGCATCCGCAACATTTCATAGCGGTCGTCCAGATAAGGAATCATGTAAGTGTTGTAAATTCCGGCAAACGGCTGATAATGAGAGTCTTCCAACAAGGAAGAAGAACGAATGGCAATCGGAGACTTCACTACATCGAAGAAAGTGAAAAAGTCCTCTACCAATCGGTCAGGCAACTTTGCCTTCAGAAAGTATTTCAGAATCGTAGCATCATCCGCATCTGACAGTGCAATCTGATACAGATTATTAGTATCCATAAATTCATCAAACACATCCGTACAAAGCACCACTGTTTTCGGAATAGCGATACGCGCATTTTCAAACTCGTCGAACTCCGGATGACGCTTCACCATATTATCAATAAATGCCAGTCCACGTCCTTTTCCTCCGAGAGATCCATCCCCGATACGGGCAAAGTTAGAATAACGGTCGAAGCGGTCGCGCTTAAAGACCGCCACGACTCCCTGGTTCTTCATCTTACGATACTTCACAATCGCCTCAAAGATGATTTTACGGTGAGCATCCACATCCTGAAGACTATTCCAGGTTATCGGTTTCAAAAATTCAGCTACCGGGAACATGGCACGCGAATAAAACCAACGCGACACGTGATTCCGACTGATATGATATAAGAAGGACTCCGCAGGTACGGCAAAAAGAATATTTTGCAGCTCCTTCAAATTCCGGACGCGGGCAATCTCCTCCCCTGTATCCGGATTCCGGAAAATAAAATCACCAAAACCAAAATTATCGGAGACAATACGGCGCAAATCAACGTCCATCTTCTTGGAGTTCTTGTCAATAAAGCTGGCACCATACTTGGCTGCATAAGACGAATTTTCAGATTCGGAAGACTGTATAATCAAAGGAACGAACGGATCATTCTTACGTATCTCCGCACACAGCTTGATACCTGCCAGACCGTCTTTCTCCCCCCGTTCCACTTTCGGGAAACGGACGTCAGTGATTACCCCCAATATATTATTCTGATACTTATGATAGATTTCCATCGCCTCCTGATACGTACGTGCCAACACTATTTTAGGACGTCCACGCATACGGAGCGTACGCTGGTGAGCATTCAAGGCTTCAGTAGAGAATTCCTGACTCTGCTTCAACACGAATTTATACAGATTCGGCAAAATAGAAGAATAGAAACGAATACCATCCTCCACCAAAAGAATCAACTGCACACCGACCTCCTGCACATCGTGTTCCAGATTCATCTTGTCCTCTATCAACTTGATGATAGACACCAACAAGTCAGTATTACCCAACCAGCAAAATACATATTCAAACGCACTTAAATCTTCATTGATAATCCGTTTAGTAATACCATG
Source organism: Bacteroides sp. BFG-637 (assembly GCF_024793605.1). Classification (NCBI taxonomy): domain Bacteria; kingdom Pseudomonadati; phylum Bacteroidota; class Bacteroidia; order Bacteroidales; family Bacteroidaceae; genus Bacteroides; species Bacteroides sp. BFG-637. The sequence continues at coordinate 6,517,053 of NZ_JANUPD010000002.1, forward strand.
ACTGAAAGGAGTCAGGATGACAATAGGAATATGCTCGTATTTCTCTTTGATGTGACGGCCGATGTCGAAACTGTCATTATCCCCCGTGCTCGGCATACAAATCACCAGATCGAACGACATGTTTTCCAACTGTGACAGTGCTTCCTCCTCCGTAGACACCTGCGAGAAACGAGGTGGATAGCGCAGAGACAAAGAAGTGTATTCATTGAAAATCTTCTCATCAATGCGCCCGTCATCCTCCAACATGAAAGCATCGTAAGGATTAGCGATTAATAACACGTTAAAAATCCGCCTTGTCATCAAGTTAGCGAATTGTGTATCTTTGAAGTAAAGCTGGTTTAATTTATATTTACTAAGCATAAAGTCATTCTCCTTTCTTATTCCAAATCGTCATATCTCCAAAATCATGTTTCAGCAGATCGTTACTATGAATAATGGCATATTTAAATCCCAAATATTCACTACGAATATCCAACAACTCCTTTATAACCGGATAATAATCTTCTTTCTTACCTGACATATATTCATTAACAGCATAAGAGAAAAAGTTCATTTTTTGAATAAACTCATCATAAAATCGTTGTTCACGACAGTTCCTATAAGGTAGTTTCCCATTAAATAATAAATTCAACAACTGAATCGTTGAAAGCACTTCGGAAGTCGCATGGTCACTATTAAATATTACTTTCTGATTGACAAAGTCATTCGAATGCCTTATTATAGTCTCTATGTCATAATGGATCGGATCTAAGATATCATCATACTTATTCGATTTTTTATTATTGCAGTATCCACAAGCTACAAATAAGTTTTCCCATGTTTGTTTCAAGTCTCCATTATTAGCTTGCGACTTGAAATGTTCTACTTGGTAATCTGTTGTCAAATGCCGTTCGCACAAATAACATTTATCATTCTGATCCATCAGTAATTGTTTGCAGACTTCGTCCGTATTATAACTTTTATCTAAAGTTTGTGGCTTATCCGCATTCTTACAAATTCTAATCATCTTAATTAATTCTTATTTTGCCACTCTCTTTTCAGATCATAATATTTAGCTTTAACTGCAGGAGCTACTGCCTCCGGAATCTTATCAAAATCTTTCAGATACATATCCAATTCACTTTTATCCGAAACAGAAAGCTGCTCTGCACGAATCAACTCTTCCAGCCGTTGTAAACGCATTTGAATTTCACTGGAATCTGTGCGAACACCAAAATAACCTTCCGCTAATGCTTCATAAGAATAATCCGTTAAATCTTCAATCGGTTCACGATGTTCCAAATCAAAAGCAACAGCATTCTCTAAAGAATTAAGAATAAAAGGAGAATGAGTAGTAACAATAAACTGTATATTAGGGAAAATAGCAGTCAACATCGGCAAGATCATTCGCTGTAGTTCCAAATGAAGATGTGTTTCTATTTCATCAATCAACACAATTCCCTCTTTCTCGTATGCACGTACCACATTATCCTGCGATTGCATTTTTAAGATTAAATCGGCTACGATGTCCAATGCAGCTGAATATCCTGCTGACAACTCCGTGAATTTAAACGATTTTCCACGTGTTTGAATGAGGAAAGAGTAATCTTTATAATTGAAATCAAGTTCCAGGGTTGTATCATTAAATATCTGACGGAGGATATTACGAAAACCGACAAACCATTGACGAATATAATCAGCATCCTCCATTTTTCCTTCATTACGGGCTAAGGCTTCTTGCACTTTACAGTCAACCATAAAATTCAAGAACTGATCTACTTTATTGTGTGTCAGATCAGTTTTCATTTCCAAATCCGGTTTAATCGGATTCTTAGGTTCTACAAAAAGAGATCTACGTTCATCTGCATAATAGGCTATGATAAAGTCTTGACTTAGAAAATCCTTAGAGATGGAATATATATCATGGAATGAAAGTTCCACTTTTCCATACATTTCTTCAATTCTAGTTTTATAATATTCAACGCTATCCTGATGGGAAACAATATTCTGTGAATCATTGGCAGCCTTAGCCGTTTGCAACCATGTTCGATGGGATATCAAATGTCTCGCATTATTCAAAAAGCTCAACGTCTTATCATTGCAAACCTTGCTCAAATGCTCCACAATTGCATTCAACAAAATAGTCTTACCACTTCCGTTCTTTCCCGTAATAATCAGATGTTTTTTCTCATTTTCAGAAATTGGAATACAAAAGTTCTCCAAATGAAAAATGTGATTAACCTTGATATTCGTAATAAAATTACCCATAGTCCTTTATACTTGATGATTACTTTTGCAAAGTTAATTTTTTAAATCTCATTTTCCATCATCTTCTTTATAAAGTTTACTTGTTTATCTCTTATTATTTTGTAGATTTGTAACTTTAAGTTTATTCAAAAAGACTTTTTATTCACATGAAAAAAGTAACTTTATTAATGAGTGGAATCATGGTGATGTCATGCGCTCCCCAACAGAAAAAGCTAGTCTACCCCGAGACAGCGAAGGTAGACACCGTAGACGTGTACTTCGGTACACAAGTTCCCGACCCTTACAGATGGTTGGAAAATGACACCAGTGCAGCTACTACTGCCTGGGTAGAAGCACAAAACAAAGTAACGAATGAGTATCTAAGCCAGATTCCGTTCCGGGAAAACTTGTTGAAACGATTGACCACACTGGCCGATTACGAGAAGATCAGTGCGCCAATCAAGAAACATGGTAAATATTACTTCAGTAAAAATGACGGCCTGCAGAACCAGAGTGTATTCTACGTACAGGATTCACTGGACGGTAAGCCTCGCGTTTTCCTCGACCCGAACAAGCTCTCGGACGATGGCACAGTGGCACTGACCGGTCTTTATTTCTCAAACGACGGCAAATATACCGCTTACAGTATCTCACGCAGCGGATCGGATTGGTCTGAAATATTTGTCATGGACACTGAAAGTGGCAAGTTATTGGAAGACCACATCGAATGGGCCAAATTTACCGGTGCCGCCTGGCAGGGAGACGGATTCTATTACAGCGCCTACGATGCTCCCGCCAAAGGAAAAGAATTCTCCAACGTAAACGAAAAGCACAAAATCTATTATCACAAAATAGGTGAACCGCAATCGAAAGATAAACTGATTTATCAGAATCCGGCTTATCCGAAACGTTTCTATACAGCCAGCACCAGCGAAGACGAACGTATTCTCTTCCTCACAGAATCCGGTGCCGGAAGAGGGAACAACTTATTTATACGAGACCTGAAAAAGCCGAATTCTCCTTTCATCCAACTGACTACCGACCTCGATTACCAATACTACCCGATTGAAGTGATAGGCGACCAGATTTATATTTATACTAACTATGGCGCACCGAAAAACCGGATCATGGTAGCCGACATCAACCGTCCGAAACTGGAGGACTGGAAAGAACTCGTTCCCGAATCGGAAGCCGTTCTTTCAAACGCAGAAGTGATCGGTGGCAAACTGTTCCTTACTTACGACAAAGATGCTTCGAACCATGCATACGTTTACGGGCTCGACGGCAAGCAGATTCAGGAAATCCAACTGCCATCACTCGGTTCGGTAGGCTTCAGCGGCAACAAAGACGATAAAGAATGTTTCTTCGGATTCACTTCATTCACCATTCCGGGTGCCACTTATAAATATGACATGGACCAGAACACCTATGAACTATACCGTGCACCGAAAGTACAGTTCAACTCGGATGATTTTGTGACGGAACAAGTATTCTTTGCCAGCAAAGACGGTGTAAAAGTCCCGATGTTCCTTACCTATAAGAAAGATCTGAAGAAAGACGGAAAAAATCCTGTATTCCTTTACGGATACGGTGGTTTCGGCATCAGCCTCAACCCTGGTTTCAGTGCAATGCGCATCCCATTCCTCGAAAATGGCGGTATCTACGCACAAGTCAACCTGCGTGGTGGCAGCGAATACGGTGAAGACTGGCACGTAGCCGGAACTAAGATGCAGAAGCAGAATGTATTCGACGACTTCATCTCTGCTGCCGAATATCTTATCAACGAAAAATATACGAACAAAGATAAAATCGCCATTGTAGGTGGCTCCAACGGTGGTCTGCTGGTAGGTGCCTGCATGACACAGCGTCCGGACCTGTTCCGTGTAGCAATTCCGCAGGTAGGCGTGATGGATATGCTACGCTATCATAAATTTACTATCGGTTGGAACTGGGCAAGCGATTACGGAACAAGCGAAGACAGCAAAGAAATGTTTGAATACCTCAAAGGCTATTCTCCATTGCACAACCTGAAACCGGGCACGAAATATCCGGCAACACTGGTGACCACTGCCGACCATGACGACCGCGTGGTTCCCGCCCATTCATTCAAATTTGCCGCTACGCTGCAAGCAGACAACGACGGTACAAACCCGACACTGATCCGCATTGACAGCAAAGCAGGTCACGGTGCAGGTAAACCGATGGCAAAAGTACTTGAAGAACAAGCAGACATCTACGGTTTCATCATGTACAACCTAGGGATGAATATTAAGTATTAGGTATTAGCGCTGAATACTTACATTAAATATTAGGTATAAGGTATTAAGTATAAGTCTATGCGGTTTGCAGCGCAGCCTAATACTTAATACCTTATACTTTATACCTAGCACTTGTTTCTACTATCATTTTATCATTATTTAATCAAAATAATGGCACAAAATCAATCATATCTGAAAATTTTTCCTATATTTGCAGTGAGTTAGTTGACATTTTATCAGAATTAACCTTTTAAAATATAGTATCATGAACATCCAGAAAATCATGTCCTCTTTGGAGGCTAAGCATCCCGGTGAATCTGAATATCTTCAGGCAGTGAAGGAAGTTCTTCTTTCTATCGAAGATATATACAATCAACATCCTGAATTTGAAAAAGCTAAAATCATAGAAAGATTGGTAGAACCTGACCGTATCTTCACTTTCCGTGTGACATGGGTGGACGATAGAGGCGAGGTACAGACCAATCTCGGCTATCGTGTACAATTCAACAATGCGATAGGTCCTTATAAAGGTGGTATCCGTTTCCATGCATCCGTTAATCTTTCCATTCTGAAGTTCCTCGGTTTCGAACAAACATTCAAGAATGCACTGACTACCCTGCCTATGGGTGGCGGTAAAGGCGGTTCCGATTTCTCTCCACGCGGTAAGAGTAATGCCGAAATCATGCGTTTCTGCCAGGCATTTATGCTGGAGTTGTGGCGCCATCTCGGGCCGGACATGGATGTGCCTGCCGGTGACATCGGCGTAGGAGGACGTGAAGTGGGCTATATGTTCGGCATGTACAAAAAACTAACTCGTGAATTTACCGGTACATTCACCGGCAAAGGATTGGAATTCGGCGGTTCATTGATTCGTCCGGAAGCTACCGGTTTCGGAGGACTGTATTTTGTCAATCAGATGCTTCAGGCAAAAGGGATTGATATAAAAGGTAAGACAGTGGCAATTTCCGGTTTCGGCAACGTTGCCTGGGGAGCAGCTACTAAAGCTACCGAACTAGGTGCAAAAGTAATCACGATTTCCGGTCCGGACGGATATATCTACGATCCGGATGGTATCAGCGGTGAAAAAATAGACTATATGCTCGAACTTCGTTCTTCGGGTAACGATATTGTGGCTCCTTATGCCGAACAGTATCCGAACGCAACCTTCGTAGAAGGAAAACGCCCGTGGGAAGTGAAAGCAGACATCGCACTTCCTTGCGCCACCCAGAACGAATTAAATGGAGAAGATGCTCAAAATCTCATAAAAAATGACGTACTTTGCGTCGGAGAAATTTCCAACATGGGATGTACCCCTGAAGCTATCGATCTTTTCATTGAACATAAGACGATGTACGCTCCGGGTAAAGCGGTCAACGCAGGTGGTGTAGCCACTTCCGGTCTGGAAATGTCTCAAAACGCAATGCACCTTAGCTGGAGTGCTGCCGAGGTGGACGAAAAGCTCCATGCAATCATGCACGGCATCCATGCACAATGCGTGAAATACGGCACGGAACCCGACGGATATATTAATTATGTGAAGGGTGCCAACATTGCCGGGTTTATGAAAGTAGCTCACGCAATGATGGGACAAGGCGTTATTTAATAATTGAAAATTGAGAATTAAAAATTAAAAAATAAAAGAGTTTGGTAGTGGACTATGTTAGTCAACAAGACATTTATTTTTCAATTCTCAATTTTTAATTCTCAATTTATTCAAGGACTTTGTTTAGTTGTATTTGTATTTGTGGTTTGCGCTGCTCGCCTCCTGTGACAGGACGCGGGTAGCGCTATTTTTTTGAGATTAACGTTATTTTCGCTGGAATTAATTATCTTTGTGGCATAATAGGTTAAATAATAGTTTGTGAATTTGTTATATGCGATAAATAACTCACAACTAATAATTTACTATTATTGGTTTTGTAATTAATAATCAAGTAATAAATAAAAAATGCTACAACCCGAATTGAAATTTCGCCGTGACAAAATTCGCAGCCTGATGGTGTCACAGGGCATCGACGCCGCACTTATCACTTGTAATGCAAATTTAATTTACACGTATGGCTGTGTAATCAGTGGCTATCTTTACCTCCCCCTTCATTCGCCTGCACTATTATTTTTTAAACGTCCTAATAACATCACAGGAGAGCACTCATTCTCTATCCGCAAACCGGAACAAATCGTTGATCTGCTGAAAGAACAAGGATTGCCGATGCCAACCAAACTGATGTTAGAAGGTGACGAACTTCCTTATACGGAATATTGTCGTCTGGCCAGTCTCTTCCCGGAAGCGGAAGTGGTAAATGGTACCCCGTTGATTCGCCAGGCGCGCAGTGTGAAAACACCTGTAGAAATTGAAATGTTCCGCCGCTCCAGCATTGCTCATGCAAAGGCTTATGAGCAGATTCCAAGTGTATACCGTCCCGGTATGACGGACATTGAATTTTCCATCGAAATAGAACGTCTGATGCGCCTGCAAGGTTGTCTTGGAATTTTCCGGGTTTTCGGACGCAGTATGGAAATATTCATGGGTAGTGTACTGACCGGAGACAATGCCGGTTACCCCTCTCCTTACGATTTTGCCTTAGGCGGTCAGGGACTTGATCCTGCCTTGCCGGGAGGAGCAAATAAAACTCCGTTAAAAGAGGGACAAAGCGTTATGGTGGACTTAGGTGGCAACTTCAACGGCTACATGAACGATATGAGCCGTGTATTCTCCATCGGCAAACTGCCCGAAGAAGCTTACACCGCCCATCAAGTTTGTCTGGATATCCAGGAAAAGATTGCTTCCATTGCCAGACCGGGCATTGCCTGTGAAGTGCTTTACGACACAGCAATCGAAGTAGTCAAAGCAGCCGGATTTGCCGACAAATTTATGGGAACAGGACAACAAGCCAAGTTTATCGGTCACGGCATCGGACTTGAGATTAATGAAGCTCCGGTACTGGCTCCCCGCATAAAGCAACCATTAGAACCGGGTATGGTCTTTGCCCTCGAACCGAAAATCGTTATTCCGGGTGTAGGTCCCGTAGGTATTGAGAACTCCTGGGTAGTGACCAACGAAGGAATCGAAAAACTGACAAACTGCAATGAAGAAATCATTGAATTAAGTTAAACAGACAATGAAAAAGATGTGTCCGGCAAAGAACAGGCACATCTTTTTCTACTAATAATAACACACTTAACCCCCAAAAACAATGAAACAACCTTTCATTCTAACCCTTGTTTCCTCTGTTGCCTGCGCTGCAACAGCCGCCAACAAAGCACCGGAAAACACCACACCGACAAAGTCAAAAACACCCAACGTTGTATTTATCTATGCCGACGATCTCGGCTACGGCGATCTGGAATGTTACGGAGCTAAAAACGTACAGACACCCAACGTCAACCGACTGGCAAAATCGGGAATCCTTTTCACCAATGCTCATGCAACAGCCGCCACCAGCACCCCTTCCCGCTACTCCATGTTGACCGGAGAATACGCATGGCGCAAAGAAGGAACGGATGTAGCGGCAGGAAATGCCGGAATGATTATCCGTCCCGAACAATACACCATGGCAGATATGTTCAAAAGTGTCGGTTACGCCACTGCCGCAGTAGGCAAATGGCATCTGGGACTCGGAGATCAAACCGCCACTCAAGACTGGAATGCTCCGTTACCTTGTGCACTGGGCGATTTAGGTTTCGACTATCATTACATTATGGCAGCTACAGCCGACCGTGTACCTTGTGTGTACATCGAAAATGGAAAAGTAGCCAACTATGATCCGAGTGCTCCCATCGAAGTCAGCTATCAAAAGAACTTCGAGGGTGAACCAACCGGAAAAAGTAATCCTGAATTACTTTATAACCTCAAGCCAAGTCACGGTCACGATATGTCGATCGTTAATGGAATTTCACGCATCGGTTTTATGAAAGGCGGTGGAAAAGCACTCTGGAAAGACGAAAACATTGCAGATTCACTTACCACACACGCCATTCGATTCATCGAGGACAACCAAAACAAACCTTTCTTTCTCTACTTTGCCACCAATGACGTACATGTGCCCCGCTTTCCTCACGACCGTTTCAGAGGAAAAAATCCGATGGGATTAAGAGGCGACGCTATCGTACAGTTCGATTATTGTGTCGGTGAAATCCTGAATGCACTCGAAAAACTGGGATTAAGAGAAAATACACTCATTATTCTTTCAAGTGACAACGGCCCGGTAGTAGACGACGGATACGATGACAAAGCAGAGGAACTGCTCAACGGTCATAGTCCTGCGGGACCGCTACGGGGCAACAAATATAGTGCCTTCGAAGGAGGAACCCGTATTCCTGCCATCGTCAGCTGGCCTGCAGGAGTAGAAAAAGGAATGACTTCAGACTTATTGGTTTCACAAGTGGACTGGCTCGCCTCTCTCGCTTCCCTGACCGGAGCTACGATGCCTAAGAATGCCGCACCGGATAGTTACAACTATCTGGGAAGTTGGCTGGGTAAAGAAAAGACAGACCGCCCGTGGGTGATAGAGCAGGCTTCCAATCACACACTGTCCGTCTGCACCAAAGACTGGAAATACATCGAACCGAATGACGGACCGAAAATGATTCAATGGGGACCGAAGATAGAAACCGGAAACTCTAAAGAACCCCAGCTTTATAAGATGAAAGAAGTGAAAGAGGTAACCAACTATGCAAAGAATATGCCGGAGAAAGTGGCAGAACTGCAGGGTATCCTTCAAAGCGTACGTGAAGGAAATGTTTCATTTTAATGACAACAACATCATGAATCATCAATCAATCCCATTGATAGGCAGCATCCTGCTTCTATCTACTCTATCTGCCAACGGACAGAAAAAAATACCCAGCCCAATATCCTCTTCATCCTTTGTGACGATATGGGATATGGAGACTTGGGATGCTACGGTCAACCATTTATCCGCACCCCTCATATAGACGCCATGGCCAGTGAAGGAATGCGTTTTACGCAAGCATACGCAGGAAGTCCCGTCAGCGCCCCTTCCAGAGCTTCATTCATGACAGGACAACATTCAGGCCATTGTGAAGTACGAGGTAACAAGGAGTACTGGAAAAATGCACCGTTCGTGGAATATGGACAGAATAAAGAATACTCAATAGTGGGGCAACACCCTTATGATCCCGACCACGTAATCCTGCCGGAGATCATGAAAGATAACGGCTACACCACAGGTATGTTCGGCAAATGGGCCGGAGGTTACGAAGGCTCCTGTTCCACTCCCGACAAACGGGGGATAGACGAATACTACGGTTATATCTGTCAGTTTCAGGCCCATCTTTATTACCCTAATTTCCTGAACCGTTATAGTAAAGCATTGGGTGACACCGGAGTGGTACGTGTAGTGATGGATGAAAACATCCAATATCCGATGTATGGTCCCGATTACCTGAAACGTCCGCAATATTCGGCCGACATGATTCACCAGAAAGCATTGGAGTGGCTGGATCAGCAAGACGGTAAACAGCCGTTTTTCGGCGTATTGACTTACACCTTGCCTCATGCGGAACTCGTTCAGCCGGAAGATTCTATCCTGAATGAATACAAAGCTAAATTCAACCCGGATAAAGAATTTAAGGGAAGCGAAGGCTCACGATACAACGCCATCACGCATACACACGCCCAATTTGCCGGAATGATTACCCGCCTGGACTATTACGTGGGCGAAGTTTTGAAAAAACTGAAAGAAAAAGGACTGGACGAAAACACATTGGTTATTTTCTCCAGTGACAACGGCCCTCACGAGGAAGGCGGAGCCGATCCTACTTTCTTCGGCAGAGACGGAAAACTACGCGGACTGAAACGTCAATGTCACGAAGGAGGAATACGTATTCCATTTATCGTCCGTTGGCCGGGACACATACCTGCAGGCGAAGTAAATGATCACATCTGTGCATTTTATGATTTAATGCCGACATTCTGCGAAGTCATTGGTATCAAAGACTACGAAAAGAAATATCGCAATAAGGAAAAAGAAGTCGATTATTTCGATGGGATTTCTTTCGCTCCCACACTGCTGGGTAAAAATAAGCAAAAGAAACATGACTTTCTGTATTGGGAGTTTGATGAAACAGACCAAATTGCCGTACGCATGGATGATTGGAAAATGGTAGTGAAAAAAGGAACACCGTTCCTCTATAATCTAAAAACAGATATTCATGAGGATCATGACATAGCACTCCAACATCCGGATATCGTGGAAAAGATGAAGGCTATCATCTTTGAACAACATACTCCGAATCCTCATTTTTCGGTGACGTTGCCCAAACGGTAAACGTACGGATAAAAAAATAATGAATAATCAGCAGTTGGAAAGCAAGTTATCATTCATTTCCGTACGGTTTTCACCACAGAGGACACGGAGGACACTGAGTTTTCAGAGTTCTAATTCAGAGATTATTATAACCTCTGTGTCCTCCGTGTCCTCTGTGGTGAAATAGTTCATTTATATACTGTTTTTACTCCAATTCAACTACTGACTCGTATAAATCTGTATCTGAATACTATAATATATCTGTTCCATCCTTCTATCAGCGGATAGGCGTCATTCCCATCTTCTTTGCCCGTTCCAGCATGAAAGCATGAGCCGCCTCATATTCGTTCGGAATCACTCCATCCAAGATTGCATCTTTAATAGCACTCTTCAAGACTCCGACCTCACGACAAGGTTCCAAGCCGAAAATCTCCATAATTTCTTCACCGCTCACAGGTGGCTGGAAATTACGGACACGGTCTTTCTCTTCCAAATCCTTCAGTTTCTGTCGAACCAACTGGAAGTTATTCAGGAAACGCTGTTTACGTTCCATATTCTTGGAAGTAATGTCCGCTTCGCAAAGCATCATCAAGTCGTCAATGTCATCACCCGCTTCGAAGAGCAGACGGCGTACAGCCGAGTCTGTCACCACGTCATCCGCGATAACGATCGGGCGCATGTGCAGGCTGACCAGCTTTTGTACATACTTCATCTTCTCATTCATCGGCAACTTCATCTTGCGGAAGATATGCGGAATCATCTTTTCACCGATAAAGTTATGATTATGGAACGTCCATCCCGCTTTAGGTTCCCAACGTTTCGTGACAGGTTTGGCAATGTCGTGCAACAAAGCAGCCCAACGAAGCCAAAGGTTATCAGTCTTCTTGCTGATATTATCCAGCACTTCCAACGTATGATAAAAATTATCCTTATGGGAACGCCCGTTCCGTGTTTCCACCCCCTGCAAGGCAGCAAATTCCGGAAAAATCAACGGCAGCAAACCGCTACGTTCCAAATCAATAAATCCTTTTGAGGGGATTGGAGAAAGAATAATCTTATTCAGTTCGTCCGCAATACGTTCACGGGATATAATTTCAATCCGTTCCTTATTCCGGCAAAGCGATTCGAAAGTATCATCATCAATGTAAAAACCCAATTGCGTAGCAAAACGGATGCAACGCATCATGCGCAAGGGATCATCGCTGAAAGTGATATCCGGGTCGAGGGGAGTGCGGATTGTCTTTTCCTTCATATCCTCCAAACCTCCGAACGGATCTACCAATTCGCCAAAACGTGCTTTATTGAGACATACGGCCAAAGCATTGATCGTGAAATCGCGACGATTCTGATCGTCTTCCAGCGTGCCGTCTTCAACGATAGGTTTACGCGAATCCCGTTGATAAGACTCTTTACGTGCACCAACAAACTCTACTTCCGTGCCTCTATATTTTACTTGTGCTGTTCCGAAATTCTTGAAAACAGAAACATGAGCACCACGTCCCAACTGTTTTCCAAGGGCTTCCGCCATTGCAATTCCACTTCCTACAACTACTACATCTATATCTTTAGAGGGACGCTGCAGAAAAATATCACGAACGTAACCACCTACCACATAACACTCCATACCAAGTGTATCAGCCGTTTCGGCTATCTGTCCGAAGATGGGTTCGCTAAAATGCTGCTTCAATTCCTCTTGAGTCAACTCTATCATTCTTTTTAGTTATAAGTTTTGAGGGGACAAAATTACAAAAATAAGGGATATATTTGTACTTTTGCCGCTAATAAAACCAGTAAATAGAATTTGTGATGAAAAAACTGACTATCCTCTTTTGTGGTACGCTGGCATTAGCTGCCTGCGGAAATGGCCTTGAGAAAAAAGCCAATGAAAAACTGATGGTTGCCAAGGCTGCCTACGAACGTGGCGACTATGAAGAAGCTAAGTTACAAATTGACAGTATCAAGATTCTCTATCCCAAAGCGTTCGAAGCACGTAAGGCGGGACAGGCACTGATGCTCGATGTTGAAACAAAGGCACAGCAAAAAACGCTTGCTTACCTGGATAGCGCCTTTCAGGCAAAGACGGAAGAATTCAATGCCATCAAGGACAAATTCAAACTAGAAAAAGATGCCGAATATCAACAAGTCGGCAACTACCTCTGGCCTACACAGACCATTGAAAAGAATATGCACCGTTCATACCTCCGCTTCCAAGTGAACGAGCAAGGTATAATGAGTATGACTTCCATCTACTGTGGTGCCGGCAATATCCACCATACAAAAGTGAAAGTGATTGCCCCTGACGGCAGTTTTGCAGAAACTCCAAGCTCCAAAGACAGCTACGAGTCAACGGATATGAACGAGAAAATAGAAAAAGCTGACTACAAACTAGGGGAAGACGGAAATGTGATCGAATTCCTGAATCTCAATAAAGACAAAAATATCCGTGTGGAATATATAGGCGACCGCACCTATAAAACGACAATGAGTCCCACCGACCGCCAGGCCGCAGCAGGTGTTTACGAATTAGCACAAATCCTCTCTGCCATGGAGCAGATTAAAAAAGAACAAGAGGAAGCCAACCTGAAAATCGGATTCATCAATAAGAAGAAAGAACGGAAAGCACAGGAAGAAATTACCGATTAGTAAAAGGAAAGCCATTCAGCAAAAAGAAAGCTATCCGGTTAGAAAGAAATATATTTAGGCACGGATTACGCGGATTACACGGTCTTGGCTGCGCAATCTTTTTAAAACCGTGTAATCCGCGTAATCCGTGCCTACTTTCTTACTTATAATATCACTCATAACCGTCAAAAGAGAAGCTATCCAGCAGAAAAAAACATTGGTTAATAATAAAATAGACGGGAATAGTTGTTATTTTTCATAAACGACAACTATTCCCGTCAAATGTATAATGAGACTCTTAATCCTCTGCGTGAGAGAAAAGGCGTTTCCTGGTAGGGAGAAAAGGCGTAGTCTGCCATCATCAAACGGCGTAGCCTGACAACCAAAAACGGCGTGGTCTACACACCTTTATTTCACCCTTCTATTCAACTGATTATTAGCCTTTTCCTGTTTCGATTTTCCGACCCGTTTTCCGGTCGTCTTCTTTTTACCGACTGCAGACTTTGTCTTTCCGGCAAAAGGATTGTTACTTTTTTTGATTGGCATAGACAGCAACTATATAAACAGTACTTATTTCTTATAACTCCTATTCTCCTTCGTAATACTCACCCAAAAACCAGCGAGCCACAAAATCCCAGTTTTCCCGCAACAACTCCTTTCCGTTCTCAAACGGGAACTGTGCTTCCGGCAACAAATCATGTTCCATTCCATATTTCAGCAGATCAAACGGACACAAGCCTTCTTCACAAAACAATTCGTATGCTTCCTCTTCAGCCAGTTCGGCATTGTAGAGCGGATTACGTTTGTCTGCAAAATATTCGGCTACATCAGGACCGATCAACAACCCTTTCGGATTGGCAAAAACCACGAAGTTACCGAACTCCTTTAAGTCAGGCAACAAAGAATCCTCTTCATCTTCCCACTTCAACGACTGCACAAAGAAAAATTTCAGCGCTTCGTAAGAATCAAAGTATAAAAGTGGTTCACCTTTGCTCGCTTCAAGGAAACGTTCTACGTTTGTAGGCATCTTTTCTCCCGGCAAAACTACCGGCAGAGGCATCCGCTTCTTTTGCATCAGCTCCGTTTCCATCAGCCAGTCCGTTGCCAGGTGATCGCTGATAGGAGCCAATTCGAACGCAGCATCCAAACGGTTGTAAAGTGTATCCGCAAACTCCAGCAAATCCGCATCCATCGGGTTCTCTACTCCATCAAAATCATCGCCAACCGGAGAATTGATGGCCCACAAAAGGAAAACAACATCTTCACGGTTAATTTCGTCCGGCAAATATTCCTCCGTCAGTGCGTAGAAAGGCAAATAACGTCCGTAGCTTTTCCGGTGCCAATGAATAAACTGACGCCAGTTTCCGCCATCCGCTACACAATCTTCCAGGTACAAAGCCACCATCAAAGCTACTTGTTGCTGACTTTCCGCTGTTTCCCATTTAAATAAATACGATTCTGCCACCAACGGCAATAAATGATTAGCGAAATCCAGATACCATTCATCCGTGCCTACCACCTTTGCACGACCATGAGCGTCCAGCCATGCTTTCATATATATCTTCTGTTGCTTCCATACTACAAACGTTTCAAAGCCAGTTTGATAACCTTTTCTACCGGAGCATCCGGCTCCTCCTTCAAGATAGCCAATACCACCTTCTGTGAAGGTGCAGCAGCAAACCCCAACATCGTCAATGCAGACACCGCCTCTTCCTGCACTTCCGCATTGGCAGGTTGCAACAACAGACCTGCGGAAGCCCCTCCGGCAGCACCCCCTCCCATTGTTTTTATCTTATCTTTCAGGTCGACAATCACGCGTTGCGCAGTCTTCAGCCCGATGCCTTTCACCGTTTTCAGCATGTTCGCATTTTCGGTGCTGATAACGTTCACCAATTCAGCAGGCGAGAGAGCCGAAAGAATCATACGTGCCGTGTTCCCCCCGATTCCGGAGACGGAAATCAATAATAGGAAAATCTCCCGCTCCTGTTTCTCGGCAAATCCGTAGAGCACATACGCATCTTCACGAATCGCCTCGTAAATATATAGCTTACAGCTTTTCTTTCCTTGAATAGCCGAATAGGTATTCAAAGATATATTGGCGGCATATCCCACCCCGTTACAGTCAATCACCGCGGTTGCCGGACTTAGTTCGACAAGTTCGCCCCTAATATATTCTATCATATCTAATTATATTCTATCATAACAGGGACAAAGATAAAACAATTTCACCACAGAGGACACAGAGGCCACAGAGTTTTTTCAATGTAGCACATCACACCCTGATTTGCTTTCATGCGGACCGATATCACCTGCTAGTGAAAAAAAATAAAATATTAAAGCAGATGAACCAAAGTTAGTAGTAATTTGTTTACTTTTGCAAGCAAAAGAAAGAAATTTGTTCATTAAAACCAAGAAAAGAATGAAAAAAGTAAGAGCTGCCATCGTTGGTTATGGCAACATTGGACATTATGTACTTGAAGCGCTTCAGGCGGCACCTGATTTCGAAATAGCCGGAGTCGTTCGTCGTGCAGGAGCAGAGAACAAACCGGAAGAGTTGGCAAACTACGCAGTAGTGAAGGACATAAAAGAGCTGGGAGAAGTAGACGTAGCTATTCTTTGTACGCCGACCCGCAGCGTAGAGAAATATGCAAAAGAATATCTGGCGATGGGAATTAACACGGTAGACAGTTTCGATATCCACACCGGTATCGTAGACCTGCGCCGTACCCTGAATGCTACCGCCAAAGAACATAAAGCCGTATCGATCATCTCTGCCGGATGGGATCCGGGAAGCGATTCCATCGTACGCACCATGCTGGAAGCAATTGCTCCGAAAGGCATCACCTACACCAACTTCGGTCCCGGTATGAGTATGGGACACACAGTAGCCGTAAAAGCGGTTGACGGAGTGAAAGCTGCCCTTTCCATGACCATTCCGACCGGCACGGGAATCCACCGCCGCATGGTATACATCGAACTGAAAGACGGATATAAATTCGAAGAAGTAGCCGCTGCCATCAAAGCAGATCCTTACTTCGTGAACGATGAAACACACGTAAAACTCGTTCCGAGTGTAGACGCCCTGCTGGACATGGGTCATGGTGTAAATCTGACTCGCAAAGGTGTATCAGGCAAAACACAGAACCAGTTGTTCGAATTTAATATGCGTATCAACAACCCCGCATTGACCGCACAAGTACTGGTATGCGTGGCACGCGCTTCCATGAAGCAACAACCGGGATGCTACACGATGGTAGAAGTTCCCGTTATCGACCTTCTCCCCGGCGACCGCGAAGAATGGATCGGACATTTGGTATAATATATTTTATACATAAAACAAAATTAAAATAGAGAAAGGTGTATCGCCTTTCTCTATTTTTTTATCTTTGTGAGCATACTACAAAAACACAATTATGAAAAAACTATTTATTCTCTGCGCATTTCTTTTACAATTTCTGTCGCCTGTCCACTCGCAACAAGCCACAACAGCCACCATAGAGCCCAATCTAAAGTACGGAAAACCTTCCAAAGAAGAACTATCTCTCACCTCCTATGCCCCCGACACCACCGCCACGGCTATTTATCTTTTCCATCAGGGACAAAGTGACTTCGTCTACCACGACGGTTTTCAACTGACTACCGAGCATTGGGTACGCATCAAAATCCTGAAACCGCAAGGAGTGTCATACGCCGACGTATCCGTTCCCTACTACTCTCCCACCGATAGGGACGAAGGACAGGAAAGAGCCAGCGACATAGAAGGCTGCTCCTACAATATGGAAAACGGGAAATGTATAAAAACGTCCATGAAGCGGGAATCCATCTCTTTCGAGCGGATCAACAACCTGTATAAAATGCTAAAATTCTCTCTGCCTGCTGTCAAAGAAGGCACTGTCATCGAATATCACTACAAACTCTACTCCGACTATTTTTCACACATCGACAACTGGATGATGCAGGAAGAACTCCCGATGCTCTACAACCAGTATAAGATCACCATCCCGCATGTGTTTATCTATAACATCGAATTGCGGGGAAAGGACTACATACAAGTGAAACAAAGAGACTCCTCCATCCATGCCACGGAACGTGAGGGAGGCAGTGTAGGCGGAGTCAGCAAAGACTTCACCGTTTCGGCACAGGAAACCACCTTTACCTCACGCAACCTTCCGGCTATCCGTCAGGACGAACCCTACTGCTGGTGCCCGGAAGACTACAAGGTGCAAGTAAGTTTCGACCTGCAAGGCACGCAATTTACCCCCAACGAATACAAGCCATACAGCCAGAAATGGGAAGATGTAGACAATCAACTGTTGAAACCGGAAAATACACAGTTCGGCAAATACCTTTCCTTCACCAACCCATTCCGCCCGGAAACGAAACAGGCATACAACAGCGAAATGAGTTTCGAAGAGAAAATTATCTGCGCCTTTCAGATACTCAAAAAGAAAATGGCATGGAACGGACGCTATCAGCTCTACAGCAAGGAACTCGAAAAGGTGATTCCCAAAGGAAACGGCAGCAACGCCGACCTGAATTTCATCCTTATCAGCATTCTGAAAGACTTCGGGCTGGAAGCCTATCCGGTAGTTTTGAGCCGACGTTCGTCGGGCATGCTGCCTTACAACTTCCCTTCCCTGCAAAAACTGAATACGTTCATTGTCGCCATCTACGACATAAACAAACAGAAATACGTCTTTTTAGACGGCTCCATGGACGTGCCCGCTCTCAATATACTTCCACTCGAACTGTCTGTAAACAAAGCGCGTATCCTCTCCCCGAAAGTGAAAGAAGAAAAGAAATGGGTGAACGTAATGGCTCTTGCCGACAACAAAAGTTTTATGAAGATTGAGGCCCGCATGGAAGGAAACCAAGTGAAAGGACATCGCAGCACCATTCTCTACGGACAGGAAGCCGTAGAATATCAGGCAAACGAGAAGCACAAACAAGACAGTATCGTTTCGACCCCCGAAAGCAATGCCAGCCAGAAAAACAAACTCACCGTCACCAACCTGAAAGTGAAAAAGCAGGAAAATGACTGGGCACTGATAGAAGAAGAATTCGACTTCGTCCTGCAAACCGACCAGACGGACAGCCACCTCTATATTAACCCGATGCTCTTTCCGCAACTAAAAAGCAATCCTTTTATCCAGACGGAACGAGTGCTTCCCATTGAATTTCCTTATCCGTACAAGTTTACAATGCTGACTACACTGACTCTCCCCGAAGGATACGAAGTGGAAGAAACGCCCCAGCCACAAGTCATCCGGACACAAGGAGACGGCTTGCAGTGCAAATATATGATTCAGAGACAGAGAAATACAATCTCACTTAATTATATTTTCTACTTGAAAGAACCTATATTCCTCACCGAACAATACAAACAACTGCAGGAACTATGGACCAAAGTGATCGAGAAAAACAACGCACTCATCGTGCTCAAGAAACTATAGAATCATCACAACTTAAAAACTCCAAAATCATGATGAAAACACTGTTAACCTTCGTTTTCTTACTACTGGGGTGGCAAAGCTCTGCCCAGCAAACAGACACAAACACCATCACCCCCAGCCTAAAATACGGCAAACCATCGGAGGAAGAGCTGAACATGACTGCGTATGCCCCGGACACAGCCGCCACAGCCGTAGTGCTCTATTCAAAGAATACCGCCCGCTACGACCTGATTAACAACGAATTCCGGCTTGTGTACACATACGAAACAAAAATCAAGATACTCAAATCCGAAGGTACGTCTTATGCCGACATCAACATTCCATTTTACTCCAACGCGAACAGTGGAATCATGAAGGAGAATGTCGGTCAGATTGACGCCTCGGCCTACAATATGGAAAATGGGAAAATAGTGCGTACCAAAATGAAACGTGACCTGATTTTCAATGAGCGACTCAACAAAACTTATGAACAGGTCAAATTTTCGATACCTGCCGTCCGCGAAGGAACCGTATTCGAATACAAATATCAGATCAATTCCGACTTTTATTACAGCATCAACCATTGGGAAGCTCAAAGAGATATCCCCGTACTCCTGGCACAATACGACATCACGATTCCGGAATATTTCGAATTCAACCTCGACATGAGAGGATCACATACCTTAAATCCGAAAGATCAGTCGGAAAGCATATCTTTCCACCTGCAATATCAGAATGGGCAGATCGAAAAAATCGATTGTACGGGACGCCATCTAAGTTTCACCGGCAAACAATTACCCGCTCTCCGCCCGGACAGCTACGTATGGTGTGCAGACGATTACAGGAGCGGCGTCAACTTCGAACTGCGGGGGATCAGCTTCCCCGGAGCACTCTACAAATCATTTACGCACACCTGGACGGAAATTGACAAAATGCTGATGGAGGACGAAGATTTCGGTTCGCCACTCAAAATGCGCAACCCGTACCGGGACGAAATGGCGACACTGGCTCTCGACAAGCTCTCCGACCGACAGGACAAGATTGCGGCCATCTACACGTTCCTCAAAAGCAAAATTTCGTGGAACGGGCAATACGCCCTCTACGGCAGCGAAGTGAAGAAGGCTGTCAAAAACGGCACAGGAAGCAATGCGGATATCAACTTTGCGTTAATGAGTATGTTGCGTGACGCTCAAATTCCCTGTTATCCGGTAGTCATGAGTCGTAAAAACCTGGGAATCCTTCCTCTTAGCCATCCTTCTATCCAGAAGCTCAATACCTTTATTGTCGGCATAGCCGACACCGACAGCACTTTTGTGTTCCTCGACGGTTCCGTGACCAACGGATTCATGAATATCCTGCCACCGGTATTGATGGTAAACCGCGCACGCCTCATCAATGGCATAGGCCAAGACAACTGGATAGACTTGAGCAAGCTCGGGAAAAACCAGATACGTTCATCCGTCAAAGCTCAAATTCATCCTGACGGAAAGATCACCGGCAACCGCCAATCGGGCTACGTCGGACAATACGCCTCCGGTTTCCGCAGCCGTTACCATGCAGCCAAAGACAGCACGGAGTTTATCAACAAACTGGAAACGGAAGAAAACATCAAGATAACCAAGTTCACTACGGAAGGAGTGAACATCTTCTCACCCAAAGTGACGGAAAGTTTCGAGTTTGAGAAGCAGGCAACCGTAAACGATCATCTGATTTACGTCAACCCATTGATTTTCATGCATGTCAGCAAGTGTCCGTTTATCCAGGTAGAACGACGACTGCCACTGGAAATGCCTTACACCGAACAGCTCATGCTGGTGGTCAACCTGACACTTCCCGAAGGATATGCCGTAGACGAACTGCCACAGTCGATGAATCTGCAAACGGAAGACAGGCAAGGATTCTGCCGATACAACATCCAGCAAAAAAATAACACAATCACCGTCACTTACTCATTCGCTTTCAACAAACTACTTCATCTCATCGACGAATACAAAGGAGTGAAAGCGTTCTGGGAAATGATTGCCGAGAAAAACAACGAGATTTTAGTACTCAAGAAAATATAAACTTTACCTATTTATAAAATGATTCGTTCCAGCCACCCCATCCTGAAACAAAGGATATGCCGGGCATTCGGTCTGTCCTGTGCCATTCTTTACCTAAGTCTGCACACGCAGCCGACATGTGCACAGGATATTCTCAAGGATGCCAATTCCATCATCGTGGAAGCACACACAGAGGTTCTCTGCAAATCCATGACTCAATCCATAGAAAAAGAAAGCCTGACAATCACCATCCTCAATCGCAAAGGATTGGAGGCAGCATATTTCTTCTGCGGATGTGACATGTTCCGTTCTTTGCAGAAATTCTCCGGAGAAATCCTCAATGCCACCGGACAAAGTGTACGTAAGATAAAGAAATCCGAACTACAAAAAAGTGAATACAGCTCTTCGCTTACCACGGACGATTATTTTTATTATTACGAATGTAATTATCCTTCTTTCCCTTTCACAGTGAAATACGAATGGGAAATGAAATGCAACAACGGACTGATCGGTTATCTCCCTTTTGTCCCGCAGGCAGAATTTAACCAGGGAGTGGAGAAAGCGACTTACCGGATCGAGCTGCCCGCAGGACAAGGATGCAGATACCGCGAACTGAACACGCAGGGAAAAGGAATCGAAGTGAAGGAGTCCACCGGAGCCGACGGGCAGCAAGTGATCGAAGCCACCGCTTCCAAGCTCTCTCCCATCATCAAAGAACCTTTCGGTCCGGATTTCGCCGAGCTATTTCCACGTGTCTACTTTGCTCCCTCCGCTTTCAAGTACGACAAGTCGGAAGGCGATATGAGCAGCTGGCAAAAGTACGGAGAATGGCAATACCAACTGCTCGACGGACGCGACCTGCTCACCGAACCTTTCCGCACCAAGCTGCACGAACTGACAGCCAACTGCACTACCGACCGGGACAAGGTGAAAGCAATCTACGACTATCTGGCCAAAACCACCCGTTACGTGAGCATCCAACTAGGCATCGGAGGTTTACAACCCATTGCCGCCGCCGATGTTTGTCGCACGGGGTTCGGCGACTGTAAAGGATTGTCCAATTACACCCGCGCCATGCTGAAAGAGTTGGGAATTGCTTCCACTTATACAGTCATCAGCACCACCAACCAGCGTTTGCTACCGGACTTCTCCAGTGCCAACCAGATGAATCACGTCATCCTGCAAGTTCCGCTTCCCCAAGATACGCTTTGGCTGGAATGTACAAACCCATCGCTTCCCTTCGGCTATGTGCACCAAGACATTGCGGGACACGACGCCTTACTCATCGAACCGACCGGCGGCCAGATGTATCGCCTGCCCACCTATCCCGACTCGCTGAACACGCAGCACATCGTTGCCAACATCACCCTCTCCCCCACAGCCGGGGCACGGATAGAGGTGAACGAAATCTCCCGGATTTTCCAATATGAGAATGAAGCAGGCATCGTCTATCTGGAGCCCAACAAACAGAAAGACCGCATCCGTTCAAGCATCAACTTATCCCAAGCCGATATTCAGAACCTGCAAATCAGCGAGTGCAAGGAGGCCAATCCGTCTATCACCTTCGACTACACTGCCACCAGCAATCAATACGGGCATAAAACGGGCAACCGTCTGTTTATCCCCGCCAATGTGTTCCGAAAAGAATTCAGTGTTCCTCCTGTGACGAAGCGCACCTATCCCATTTACATCAACTACGGATACACAGATGCCGACAGCATCCGCATCCAACTGCCGGAAGGATATGTAATCGAAGGACTTCCGAAACCGCTTGACGTGAAAAGCAAGTTCGGCAGTTTCCATTCCGATATTCAGGTGAAAGATAAGGAAATCTACATCACTCACCGATTGTTTATGTGCAAAGGGGTTTACAGTCCGGATGAATATGCGGCATTCATTGATTTCCGCAAGCAAGTGGCAGGACAATATGGAGGAAAAATCATTTTAAAAAAAGAATAAGGAGGGAAACGCTTTTCGGAAAATAAAGTATCTTTGCGACTCAATATTTTTTGCGACTTAACCATTCAATAAAAGGAACATTGAAGAACCAACGATACAATAATATAGAAGAATGGGCAAATACCCTTAGTCACGGAGCAGGTATCCTGCTTGGAATCGTGGCCGGATATTTCCTATTGGAAAAGGCTTCCGAGAATATGGAACCGCAGTGGGCAGTTGCTTGTGTATCCGTCTATCTGGCGGGAATGCTTTCCTCTTATATCAGTTCTACGTGGTATCACGGCAGCCGTCCGGGCAAACTGAAAGAGTTGCTCCGCAAATTCGATCACGGAGCTATCTACCTGCACATCGCGGGCACCTACACTCCTTTCACGCTACTTGTCCTGCGGCATGCCGGAGGATGGGGATGGGGAATTTTCGCTTTCGTCTGGCTGTCGGCTATCGCCGGTTTCGTTCTTAGCTTCAAAAAGCTGAAAGAACACAGCAACCTCGAAACGGCCTGTTATGTGGGTATGGGTGCGTGCATATTAGTGGCCATGAAGCCTTTGCTGGATCATCTGGGAGAAATGGGAGCCACTACCGCTTTCTGGTGGCTGATCGGCGGAGGAGTTTCGTACATCGTGGGAGCTGTCTTTTATTCATTGCGCAAACCGTATATGCATGCCACTTTCCATTTGTTTTGCCTGGGAGGCAGCATCGGACATATCATTGCAATCTGGCTGATTCTGTAAGGAATGGTAGGGACAAAAAAAAGGCTATCTATCCCAGACAGCCAATCTTTGTTAACCTTAAATCTAATACTATGAAAAACACAGTACAAAGATACGGACTTTTCGGTCATCTCCAAATTTTCAGGCCAAAGCAGCCCAACTTATAACACGGTTTAATAAAAAGCAGAGGTTCGTTAACGTTTAACGCAACAAAGTTAAAAATTAACGAATCGTTTATTAACTATTTAAACAATCAGATCACCTGAATTTAAAACGAACAAACAAACAGATTCACAAATTCGTTATATAGAAAAGAGGAACTTAAAACGAAAACGATTTAGAACGCAAATTTATGGATTGGGAAAATCACCTGATAAAACACCTGCAATGGTCGGACTCCATCATCAACCGGGAGGCAAAAGAACACGTAGCCCGTGAAATTGCCGCCACGGCAAAAGACGGGGATGTGATAGGAGCCGGCTCCGGCTCTACAGTCTACCTGACTCTGTTCGAACTCTCACGACGAATTCGTGAAGAGCACTTGCATATCGAAGTGATTCCCGCCTCACAAGAAATCTCGATGAGCTGCATACAGCTAGGCATCCCCCAAACTACCCTCTGGAACAAACGCCCCAACTGGACATTCGACGGAGCGGACGAAGTAGATCCGCAACAGAACTTGATTAAGGGACGTGGTGGAGCGATGTTCAAAGAGAAACTACTGATTAGAAGCAGCCGCAAAACGTTCATCATCATCGACCCCAGTAAGCGTGTGAATCAGTTGGGAAGCAAATTTCCCATCCCGGTAGAGGTCTTTCCGGACTCACTGACTTATGTAGAGCATGAGTTGCAGCGACTGGGTGCATCCGAAATTGTTCTCCGTCCTGCTCATGGCAAAGACGGACCTATCTTTACCGAAAACGGCAACTTTATCCTCGACACCCGTTTCAACTACATCGACTCTTCGCTCGAAGAACAACTGAAGGCAATCACCGGTGTTATAGAGAGTGGACTTTTCATAGGTTATGACATCGAAGTAATTGTGGCGGAATAAAATAACAGCAATTGAAAATCCCGTTTTTGTAGAAACGTAAATTTGTTTGTTCTAATGCAAATTAAATAGTATGGCTTTACACTTATTTTAGTTAGTAGAACTAGGTTGTCTGACACCCGGGTGTCAGACAACTTATACTTGCAGTGCTTCATATTCTCCTTTACTATCACTTATAATTTCAATCACTATCAGATTATAACGTTTAACTCATGCCTTCAAAACACGAACATTAAAAATGCTTAGATGAAGAAAAACACCGGGAAATTCATTCAAAATTTGGGTAGAATATTAATCCCATCTCAAAAATCAATGAGAAGCAAAGATTACTAAATAAATGAAAATTGATAAAGGAAGTTTCAATAAAAGAAACGGAAGAATAGGTTATTTTTTAAAATCCGAAACAAAAACATTGAA
Source organism: Bacteroides sp. BFG-637 (assembly GCF_024793605.1). Classification (NCBI taxonomy): domain Bacteria; kingdom Pseudomonadati; phylum Bacteroidota; class Bacteroidia; order Bacteroidales; family Bacteroidaceae; genus Bacteroides; species Bacteroides sp. BFG-637. Next base: position 6,542,039 of record NZ_JANUPD010000002.1, read on the forward strand.
AAACAATAAGATAGGAGAAAAAAAGCACGAGGAAAGGGAGAAAAAAAGATCAATAAGTCTTAGCAGAACTTGGTACATTCGTGATTGTAAACTTACCGTCAATATCAGTGATAGTACCAAGGGTAGTGCCATTCACCAATATTGAAGCACCTACGACAGGTTGCCCATCTTCTTCAGAGGTAACCAAACCGGTAACTCTGGATGTTTGCGCTGTCACCAGACCTATACCTATAAAAAGGAAGGTCATTAAGAACATCAATTTTCTTTTCATAAATTCTCTCTTAAATTTAACCTATAAACAGATTTTTTGTCTCTAACAGGTTGCAAAGATAACACGAATTATGACAAATCGAAAAAAGTGTTACGTATTTAACTAAAAAATATCGTTTTGAAAGCAAGAACTTTCTAAAAACTGATAGGTTAAAACAAAACGTTTCCAATTTAGCATCTTTTAAAAGATGATTTCTATCAGAAAGAAAGCATCAAAATCAGGCTTTTCAAGGAAAAGTGAACATTATTACCTCCTAAACGGTATCTTTTTATCATTTTACACCTTCAAAAAGGTTAAAGAACTATTAACAATGATAAAGGCAGAAACTTCTACATACCAAGTTCTGCTAAAACTTTGCGCGTTTCTTATGTAGGAATGATTTCGCAGGACGTTTCCATCAAACCGGGAGTGATAAATGTTGTATTAAAAAGCGACGCGAAAGCACTGGATGAGGTTGTAGTGACAGCCATGGGTATCTCGCGCGAGAAAAAGCACTGGGTTACGCCGTTCAGGACGTAAAATCAGATCAACTGACGCAAGCTGCCAACTCTAATCTGGCGGGAGCATTGCAAGGTAAAGTGTCAGGTCTGGACGTTAAACCTTCAAGTGGTATGCCGGGAGCTTCTTCACAGATCACCATCCGTGGTGCACGTTCTTTCTCGGGTGACAATACTCCGCTTTACGTTATTGACGGAATGCCGGTGACCAGTACTCCTGACGTTAGCACAGACATTCAGAACAATGGTAGTGTGAGCGGAGCGGACTTCGCCAACCGTGCAGTGGATATCGACCCTAATGATATTGAAAGTATCAACATTTTGAAAGGTCAGGCTGCTTCTGCGCTTTATGGTATCCGCGCTTCCAATGGCGTGATTATCATCACGACCAAAAGCGGTAAAGGACTGGAAAAAGGCAAACCGCAGGTTAGCTTCTCTTCCAATGTCAGCTTCGATGTAGTCGGTCGTCTGCCGGAGTTCCAGAAAACATATGCACAAGGTTCGGGGGGAGTATTCAGTGCCACTTCGGGAACATCTTGGGGACCTAAGATTTCCGAACTTCCCAACGACGCAACGTATGGTGGTAGTAATGCAAATAGTGACTATGCCAAAGAGTATGGTGTACATCAAGGAAAATATTATGTTCCCCAACGTGCAGCAGCTGGTCTTGATCCATGGGTCACTCCACAGGCATACGACAATGCCAAGGATTTCTTCGACACAGGAATTACCTGGAGTAACTCACTGAATGTAGCACAGATGCTCGATAAAAGCTCCTACTCTATCTCATTGGGAAATACACATCAAGATGGTATTATCTCAAGCACTGGCATGGATAGATATAATGTAAAGGTAAGTGCGGACACCAAACTGACTAATAACTGGAGCTCCGGATTTACAGCTAACTACATCACCACTTCCATCGATAAAGCGGTGACTTCCGGTAATGGTCTGTTGAGAACGGTTTACGCAGCCCCTCCCAGTTATGATCTGGCCGGGATTCCAAGCCATGTAGACGGCAACCTGTACGCACAAAATTCTTTCCGTGGCAGTTTTGACAACGCCTACTGGGCGATGGAGAACAACAAATTTACGGAAGATACCAACCGTTTCTTCGGAAATGTATATGCAAGCTATCAGACTGATTTCGGCACAACGAACCACAAGTTGAACGCTAAATACATGGTTGGTGTGGATGCTTACACCACTCATTACGTAGATAGCTACGGATACGGTAGTAACACCGGTGGCGGTCGCGGACAGATCGAGAACTACGGCTGGACGAACGCTACATACAACTCTTTACTGACCATCAACTACGACTGGCACATCAATGAAGACTGGGGACTGAATGCGGTAGTGGGTAACGAAATTATCCAAAGCAACAGAAAGAAGTATTATGAATATGGTACGAACTACAACTTCCCGGGATGGAACCACATCAACAACGCCACTACTCAACAGACGGAGGAAGAGACATGGAAAAACCGTACAGTAGGATTCTTCGGTAACATATCGGCTTCTTACAGAAATATGCTTTATCTGACCCTCACCGGACGTCAGGACTACGTATCTAATATGCCACGCAACAACCGCTCGTTCTTCTATCCTTCTATTTCGGCCGGTTTTATCCTGACGGAACTGGATGCATTGAAAAACAATGTGGTTAATCACGCCAAATTAAGAGTATCTTACGCGGAAGTAGGACAAGCAGGGGATTTCCTCGAAAACTATTACTCGACTCCGGTTTATGGAGGTGGATTCTATATGTTGACTCCGATCATGTACCCGATGAAAGGCACTACCGCCTATACTCCGTACTCAACGATTTTCGACCCGAAACTGAAACCACAGAACACACGTTCGTATGAAGTGGGTGCTGACGTGAACTTCCTCGATAACTTAATCACATTCAGTTATACATACTCACGCCAGAACGTTAAAGACCAGATTTTTGAAGTGCCTTTGGCTTCTTCTACCGGTGCCAGCAAACTGCTTACCAACGGTGGTAAGATTCATACCAACACGCACGAATTCACTCTTGGCTTCACCCCAATCCGGACGAAGAATATCAACTGGGATTTTGCATTCAACTGGACAAAGATCGACAACTACGTAGATGAACTGGCACCGGGTGTAGAGAATATCTCTCTGGGTGGTTACGTTACTCCGCAGGTACGCGCTTCAGCAGGTGAGAAATTCCCTGTCATCTATGGTGTAGGTTTCAAGAGAGATGCAAACGGTAATCGTCTGGTAGACGAAAACGGTTTACCTATCGCTGGTGAAGCACAGGTTATCGGTAAGGTTTCTCCGGACTTCCTGATGGGCTTCAACACCACATTACGCTTATGGAAGTGTACTATCAGCGCAGTGCTTGATTGGAAACAGGGTGGTCAGATGTATAGTAGAACAACCGGACTGGCAGATTACTACGGTGTCAGCAAGAGAACGGAAAACCGTGAAGGTACCATCATCTTCGACGGATACAAAACTGACGGAACTAAAAACGATATCGCCATCACAGGTGCAAACGCACAACAAGTATATTACAGCCGTCTGAACGACATCGACGAATCTTCTGTATATGACAACTCTTTCATCAAACTGCGTGAAGTGGCTGTCAACTACAAAATTCTTCAAAAACGTTCGATTGAACTTTCTGTAAACGCATTTGCCAGAAACATTCTGATCTGGGCACAATTGCCTGACCTCGATCCGGAAGCCAGTCAGGGTAACAACAACATGGCAGGAGCATTTGAAGATTATTCAATGCCGCAAACAGCTAGTTTCGGCTTTGGTTTCAACATTAAATTTTAATCTGCAAGACAATGAAAAAATATAAATCAATAGGAAAATTGCTGGCAGTTTCTTTCTTGACTGCTGCCATTGCTTCTGCTTGTACGGAAGACGCAATGGATAAAATCAATGAAAACCCTAACAATCCGTTGGATGCGCCCGCTAAGTTTTTGATTACAGACTTAGGCGTAAGTACTGCATTCAGCACTGTAGGAGGGGATTTCTCGCTCTACTCTTCTGTTTACATAGAACATGAAACGGGTATATCCAACCAGCTTTACCGCGCGGAAGTACGCAGCGGAGAGCCTTCAACGGCTACAACCTACAACAACGCATGGATCAATGTGTACGCAAATATCAAGAACGCTAAAATCGTTATCAAGAAGTGCGAAGAAGATCCTTCGGAAAAAGGAAACGTAGTGACAGAAGCGATTGCTAAAATCCTGCTCGCCTACAACGGAGCAGTGGCAGCCGATGTGTTCGGAAACACACCGTACAGCCAGACTGGTATCCTCAATCCGGACGGCACACCGATGTATATGCAACCTAAAATAGATACACAGGAAAGTATCTATCAGGAAGTGATGCAGAACTTGGATGATGCTATCACCCTACTGAATAACGGTACTGCCAAAGATACGGGTTTATCCGGTGCTGTCGGTTCTAAAGACTTGATCTATGGTTCAAGCACCAGTACACAGGCAAGTATGTGGCTCAAAACGGCCTATGCGTTAAAAGCACGTTATACAATGCGTCTGCTCAACAAAAGTGCCAATAAGACAACAGATCTTCAGAATATTCTTACTTATGTGAGCAAATCATTCGCCAACGCAAGTGAAGAATGTAAGTTGGCAGTTTACGATGCTGATGCACAAGTAAATCCGCTTTGGGCATTCAGCTACAGCCGTAACAGTTTGGCAGCCAGTGAAAGTCTGATTGAAAAGTTCGTTGAGCGCAATGACCCCAGAGCACCGCAAGCGTTTCTGGAGCCTGATCCTACCGGATATATCACTTATGGATACGGAGCTACGCAAGCTACGGACATCGCAGGCATCAAAGCGGCTCCTAACGGAACTCCGCAAGAGTTGCAGAATAATTATGGTATGTCGATGATATCATGGGCTATGTCGGCTCCTACTCTTTTAATCAGCTATCACGAAGTGAAATTCCTTGAAGCAGAAGCATTATGCCGCTTAGGAGGCAGACTGGGTGAAGCTAAGAGTGCTTTGAAAGCTGCTATCACTGCCGGATTCGAGAATCTGGGAAATTCAATTATAGATGCTGCTGATACTTGGATATATGATGGTGACAGCGATTTGGGTGCAGATGTGGCAGAAACATATTTCACGGATGAAGTGGAACCTTTGTTCGATGCCAATCCTCTGCAAGAGACAATGATACAAAAGTATCTTGCTTTCTTCGGCGCATCCGGCGAATCACTGGAAGCCTATAATGACTACCGCCGTCTGAAAGGTGCAGGAGAAAACTTCATTGTACTGAAAAACCCGCAGAACAGCAGTAAATTCCCATTGCGCTTCGGCTATGGAGCAGACGATGTATTGGCAAATCCTGAAGTGAAAGCTGCTTTCGGTGACGGTCAGTACGTATATAGCGAGGCCGTATGGTGGGCTGGCGGAAACAAATAATGAACTTAAAATCTCTCAAAGGAGAGACTTTACATAGAGTCGTTTCTGTACTCTAACAAATTAACAGAGACGAACAAAAATAGGCCAACCGTGAGGTTCGCCTATTTTATTTTATCCAAATGCATGAGATGAAGTTAGAGTAATACCATTTTTCTACCCAATCATACTTCTTTTCTATGCTTTTACGTTTTTAGCGCTTAAGCTCTTTTTGATAAATTAAAAAAATCCCGTAAGAATAAATCTTACCACTGCAAATCGGGTAAATATTTACTCAACGTAGTGCGGAGAATACCCAAGGTGATAGGTTTCACCAATACTTCAGTTGCTCCTGCATTCATTGCATTTTCCTTATCCGAGCTAAAAGCATAGGCAGTCTGCATAATAATAGGAATTTCTGTGTTAGATTCACGAATTATCTTCGTTGCCTCCAATCCGTTCATCACCGGCATCTTAATATCCATCAGCATTGCTTTGGCTCTTTGCTGGTGCTGCTGAAACAACTCCACCATTTCCTGTCCATTTTTAGCCCACTCGATATCACACTTTTTGCCTATGATAGCTTTGATTAATTTAAAGTTGCTGTCATCGTCTTCAGCTACCAAAATTAAAGGTCTGAATTCATTCATTTGTTCGCTTTCCATATCGCTTATATATTGTTTTTTTATCTGTTTTTTTTAAGCAATTTTCCTTTTCAGCCCGCAAGGTATAAAAAAGATTCATATATTTCGCTATCTTTGTGCCTCAATTTAAAAGAATAGTATGATTTCTGTTGACGGACTGGCCGTAGAGTTTGGCGGCACTGCTTTATTTAGTGATATTTCTTTCGTAATTAATGAAAAAGACCGCATCGCTCTGATGGGTAAAAACGGGGCGGGAAAAAGTACGCTGCTGAAAATTCTGGCAGGCGCACGGCAACCGACACGTGGAAAAGTTTCCACACCCAAAGATTGTGTAGTGGCATACCTGCCTCAACATCTGATGACGGAAGACGGAAGAACAGTGTTTGACGAAACGGCACAGGCTTTTTCACATCTTCATGAGATGGAAGCGCAGATCGAAAAGCTGAATAAGGAGCTTGAGACACGGACGGACTACGAGAGCGACAGTTACATGGCGCTGATTGAGGAAGTGTCCAGCTTGAGCGAGAAGTTTTATTCGATTGACGCGACTAATTATGAAGAGGATGTGGAAAAGGCATTGCTCGGATTAGGGTTCACCCGAGAGGATTTTCAGCGTCAGACGAGTGATTTCAGCGGTGGATGGCGAATGCGTATCGAACTCGCCAAATTGCTGTTGCAGAAACCGGACGTGCTCTTGCTCGATGAGCCGACGAATCATCTGGATATCGAATCTATTCAATGGCTGGAGGATTTCCTTATTAATAATGGGAAAGCGGTCATCGTAATTAGTCACGACCGCAAATTCGTGGATAATATTACAACACGCACCATCGAAGTGACGATGGGACGTATCTATGACTACAAGGTGAATTACTCGCAATATTTGCAATTGCGCAAGGATCGCCGCGAACAGCAACAGAAGGCTTATGACGAGCAGCAGAAGTTTATTGCTGAAACGAAGGAGTTTATCGAACGGTTCAAGGGGACTTATTCAAAGACGTTGCAGGTGCAGAGCCGCGTCAAAATGCTGGAGAAGCTGGAATTGCTGGAGGTGGATGAAGAGGATACTTCTGCATTGCGACTGAAATTCCCGCCTTCACCCCGTTCGGGCAGTTACCCGGTCATTATGGAGGGAGTTGGAAAGACATACGGAAACAAAGTGGTATTCCGCAATGCTAACCTGACGATTGAGCGCGGTGATAAGGTGGCTTTCGTCGGTAAGAACGGTGAGGGTAAGTCTACGCTCGTGAAGTGTATTATGAAGGAAATTGAGCATGACGGTACATTGACTCTGGGACATAATGTGCAAATCGGATATTTCGCTCAAAATCAGGCTTCGCTGATGGATGAAAACCTGACGGTTTTCCAAACGATTGACGATGTAGCCAAAGGGGATATCCGGAACAAGATTCGTGATTTGCTGGGGGCGTTTATGTTTGGCGGTCCCGAGGAATCGATGAAAAAGGTCAAAGTGCTTTCGGGCGGAGAGCGTACCCGTCTGGCCATGATTAAATTGTTGCTGGAACCTGTCAACCTCCTTATTTTGGATGAACCGACGAATCATCTGGACATGAAGACGAAAGATATTCTGAAACAGGCATTGCTGGATTTTGACGGTACGCTGATCGTCGTTTCACACGACCGTGACTTCCTCGACGGGCTGGTTACCAAGGTGTATGAGTTCGGTAATCAAAAGGTGACGGAACATCTTTGCGGTATCTATGAGTTCCTCGAAAAGAAGAAAATGGATTCACTGCAAGAACTGGAAAAGAAATAATAAATAATAAAAAGAGGGGATCGGCTACAGGCGAAATAAAAGTATTTGTATATTTGCACTTTGAAACTCTGAAAAGCGGATAACCTCTAAAAGAAAGGATGAAAGGGAAGAAACGAATAATAGTAACTCTGCTGTTTTTTATCAACATTATTATGTTGGTGGCAGCGGTTATTCCCCATCATCATCATCCCAACGGGATGATTTGCATGAAGCAGGACTTGCCTGTAGAACAGCAATGTCCCACGCATCATCATCACCCGGGAAACGACTCATGTTGCAGCAGCGAATGTTTGACTCGTTTCTACTCCCCCACTCCATCCATCCATACGGATAGCGGACCGGATTACGTATTCATTGCTACCTTATTCACGGATGTAATCATCGAACATCTATTACGACCGCAAGAGAAACGGGTTAAGAACTATTACGTCTACCGAGACTCTTTGCATGGTACGGATACCCATCGTACCACTTCTCTTCGTGCCCCTCCCTACTCTGTTTTTGCGTAAAAGCGTGAATGCAAATCAGTTGCATCTGCGCTACCTTATCTTTGTAGCGTAAAAAGAAAACAGTAAAATTTAGTAGGAAAATATCATTATGAAAAAACTTATTTTCGTGGGAATCCTGGGCTTATTCGTTCTGGGATCCTGTAATAATAGTACCGTCACACACACACACAATGAACACGATCATGCCGCGGAAGGACATAATCACGAGGCAGAGGGACCCGATCATTCCCATGAAGGCGAATGTAGCGGAGAACACAATCATGGAAGCAGCCGATGAACACAACGAAGCTGCCGAAGCCCACAGTGATGAAATCATTCTTCCGAAAGCGAAAGCCGAAGCAGCCGGTGTAAAGGTGAGCGTTATTGAACCTGCACCTTTCCAGCAAGTAATTAAAACCAGCGGACAGGTGCTGGCTGCTCAAGGGGATGAATCGGTTGCCGTAGCCACAGTAGCCGGCGTGGTATCTTTCCGTGGAAAAGTAACGGAAGGAATGAGCGTCGGCAGCGGCACTCCTCTAGTCACCATTTCTTCAAAGAATATCGCTGACGGTGATCCGGTGCAACGTGCCCGCATTGCCTACGAGGTATCCAAGAAGGAATACGAACGTATGAAGGAGCTTGTTAAAAACAAGATCGTATCCGACAAGGATTTTGCACAAGCGGAGCAAAGTTACGAAAACGCCCGTCTTAGTTACGAAGCTCTTTCCAAGAATCATTCGGCTATCGGCCAAAGTATTACGGCTCCCATTGCCGGATATGTGAAAAGTATTCTCGTGAAAGAAGGCGACTATGTGACAATCGGACAACCGCTGGTAAGCGTGACGCAGAACCGTCGTCTTTTCCTCCGTGCCGAAGTGTCGGAAAAGTATTACCCATATCTCCGCACCATCAGTTCCGCCAATTTCCAGACTCCTTATAATAATCAGGTGTACGAGTTGAAAGCATTGAACGGTAAACTTCTCTCTTTCGGAAAAGCTGCCGGAGACAATTCTTTTTATGTGCCTGTCACTTTTGAGTTCGACAACAAAGGGGAAATGATTCCCGGCTCATTCGTGGAGGTATTCCTGCTTTCGTCAGCGATGGAAAACGTGATTTCTCTTCCGCGCACTGCGCTGACAGAGGAACAAGGCATCTTCTTCATCTATCTGCAACTAGACGAAGAGGGTTATAAAAAACAGGAAGTAACGATAGGAGCCGACAACGGCAAAAGTGTTCAAATTCTGACTGGTGTAAAGGCCGGTGACCGTGTAGTGACCGAGGGTGCTTATCAGGTTCGACTGGCAAGCGCAAGCAATGCAATCCCGGCACACAGCCACGAACACTAAAGAGACCAAGCGTCGCAGCCGTCTTTTGGTGCGGCGCATCTATCAAGTTATTTATAACTCTCAATTAATGAAACATCATGCTTAATAAAATTATACATTACTCCCTACACAACCGGCTGGTTGTAGTTTGTGCGGCCATCCTCCTGCTTATTGCAGGAACGTATACCGCCATGCATACGGAAGTAGACGTATTCCCCGACCTAAATGCACCTACGGTAGTAATCATGACCGAGGCGAATGGTATGGCTGCGGAAGAAGTTGAACAGCTCGTTACTTTTCCTGTTGAAACTGCCGTTAACGGAGCTACGGGTGTGCGTCGTGTCCGCTCTTCTTCTACCAACGGATTTTCCGTTGTCTGGGTAGAATTTGATTGGGGAACGGATATTTATCTCGCCCGTCAGATTGTTAGTGAGAAATTAGCGGTGGTGAGCGAATCACTGCCGGTCAATGTCGGCAAACCGACTCTTGGACCGCAATCTTCTATCTTGGGCGAAATGCTCATCGTCGGTCTGACTGCCGACTCCACTTCCATGCTCGATCTTCGCACGATTGCGGACTGGACTATCCGTCCACGCCTGCTGTCTACCGGAGGAGTGGCACAAGTGGCTGTGCTCGGAGGAGATATCAAAGAATATCAGATTCAGCTAGATCCCGAACGGATGCGTCATTACGGCATCTCGATGGGAGAAGTGATGGCGGTGACACAGGATATGAACCTGAACGCAAACGGAGGCGTGCTCTATGAATTTGGAAATGAATATATTGTACGTGGTGTACTCTCCACTTCTAAAACAGAGCAACTTGGCAAAGCGGTAGTGAAAACGGTGAACAACTTCCCTGTCACGCTGGAAGATATTGCAGACGTTACCATCGGACCGAAAGCTCCGAAACTGGGTACTGCTTCAGAACGTGGCAAATCTGCCGTCCTGATGACTGTTACCAAGCAACCGGCTACCAGTACACTGGAACTGACAGACAAACTGGAAGCATCTCTGAAAGATCTCCAGAAAAATCTGCCGCCGGACGTAAAAGTTTCAACGGACATATTCCGTCAAAGCCGCTTCATTGAAAGCTCCATCGGCAATGTGAAGAAATCACTCTTTGAAGGAGGTATTTTCGTTGTCATCGTGCTTTTCCTGTTCCTGGCAAATGTACGTACTACGCTGATCTCATTGGTGACACTGCCTCTTTCCCTGCTCGTTTCAATCCTGACCTTACACTACATGGGGCTGACAATCAACACCATGAGTCTTGGAGGTATGGCGATAGCTATCGGCTCATTAGTAGACGACGCCATTGTCGATGTGGAAAACGTATATAAACGACTGCGGGAGAACCGCCTGAAAGCGGAAGCAGAAAGACTAAATACGCTCGAAGTGGTATTCAATGCGTCGAAAGAGGTGCGCATGCCTATCCTTAATTCAACGTTGATTATCGTGGTCAGCTTTGTTCCATTATTTTTCTTGAGCGGCATGGAAGGCAGAATGTTGGTTCCACTAGGTGTTGCTTTTATCGTGGCATTGTTTGCATCTACCATAGTCGCCCTGACACTGACTCCGGTGCTCTGCTCTTATCTATTAGGAAGCAACAAGACGAACAAGGAACTGAAAGAAGCTCCCGTTGCCCGCTGGATGAAAGGGATTTATGAAAAAGCATTGACTTGGGTACTGGCACATAAGCGTGTGACTCTCGGAAGTACAATCGGACTTTTTGTAATTGCGCTCGGAGTGTTTTTCACACTCGGACGCAGTTTCCTACCTTCGTTCAATGAAGGATCGTTCACCATCAATATCAGTTCTCTGCCGGGTATTTCGCTGGAAGAAAGCAACAAAATGGGACATCGCGCCGAAGAGTTATTGATGACGATTCCCGAAATACAAACGGTAGCCCGGAAAACGGGACGTGCCGAATTGGATGAACATGCGTTAGGAGTCAATGTTTCTGAAATAGAGGCTCCGTTCGAATTGAAAGACCGCTCGCGCAGTGAACTGGTAGCGGATGTACGTGAAAAACTAGGTACAATCACCGGAGCAAACATAGAAATCGGACAACCGATCAGCCACCGTATCGACGCAATGCTGTCGGGTACGAAAGCGAATATCGCTATCAAGTTATTCGGTGATGACCTGAATAAGATGTTTTCACTCGGTAATCAAATCAAAGGAGCGATCAGTGACATTCCCGGTGTTGCCGACCTGAACGTGGAACAACAGATCGAACGTCCGCAGCTGAAAATACAGCCTAAACGGGAAATGCTGGCTAAGTTCGGTATTACCCTGCCGGAATTTTCGGAATATGTGAATGTGGCTTTGGCCGGAAAAGTGATCTCACAAGTTTATGAACAGGGCAAGAGTTTTGACCTGATCGTAAAAGTGAAGGAGGATGCCCGGGATGAGATGGAGAAAATCCGTAACCTGATGGTAGACACGAACGACGGCCGCAAGGTTCCTTTGAGCTATGTAGCGGAAGTGGTATCGGCCATGGGTCCGAATACGATCAACCGCGAGAATGTGAAACGTAAAATTGTCATTTCCGCGAATGTGGCTGACCGTGATTTGCGCAGTGTCGTGAATGATATTCAGAAACGCATCGATACATCGGTACAATTACCCGAAGGTTATCATATCGAGTATGGCGGACAGTTTGAAAGTGAGCAGGCTGCCAGCCGGACGTTGGCGTTGACTTCGTTTATCAGTATTGTAGTCATTTTCCTGTTGCTGTACAATGAGTTCCGCAGCGTGAAAGAATCCGGGGTTATCTTGCTGAATCTTCCGCTGGCACTGATCGGTGGTGTCTTTGCCTTGGTGATTACAACAGGGGAAGTCAGCATTCCGGCTATCATCGGTTTCATCTCTTTATTCGGTATTGCTACCCGTAACGGTATGCTGTTAATCAGTCACTACAACCATTTGCAACAGGTAGAGGGTTTGAATGTGTATGACAGTGTGATTCAGGGCTCTCTTGACCGTCTGAATCCGATTTTGATGACGGCATTGTCTTCTGCACTGGCACTGATTCCATTGGCACTTGCCGGCGATTTGCCCGGTAACGAAATCCAGAGTCCGATGGCTAAAGTGATTTTAGGAGGATTATTAACGTCAACTTTTTTGAACGGTTTCATAGTCCCGATCGTTTATCTGATGATGCATCGGAAAAAGGCTCAGGAAAGCCTGTAGAGGGTGGTCTTTTTCCTCGGTGAGGAAAGCATCGTTCCTCGGTGAGGAAACAAGTGTTCCTCGGTGAGAAAAGGGGTGTTCCCCGGTGCCGAACAAACAGATGCCTTATCATAAAGTATCTATCAACAATAGATTGTAACAAATAAAGAAAATAAGAATGAAACAAATCATGATCATAAGCACTGCACTTCTATTCTTAGCCATAGGCGGAGTGCAAGCTCAAAACGGAATTGACCAGGTATTGAAAAATATCGAAACGAACAATAGGGAGCTGCAGGCAAACGAGCAACAGATTACTTCGCAGAAGCTGGAAGCCAAAACGGATAATAACTTACCTGATCCTACTCTTTCTTACGCGCATCTATGGGGAGCGAAAGATAAAAACGAAACAATCGGTGAGCTGGTTGTTTCACAAAGCTTCGATTTCCCCAGTTTATATGCTACACGTAACAAGTTGAACCGACTGAAGGCAGGAGCTTTTGACAGTCAGGCGGATGTTTTTCGTCAGGAGAAGCTGTTACAGGCAAAAGAACTCTGCCTGGATATTATTATGCTCCGTCAGCAAAAGCATATTTTGGAAGAACGTCTCCGCAATGCGGAAGAGCTGGCTAAAATGTATGCCAAGCGTCTCCAAACGGGAGATGCAAATGCGCTCGAAACCAATAAAATCAACTTGGAGCTGCTGAATGTCAAAACGGAAGCGTCTCTGAACGAGACAGCACTCCGCAATAAGCAGCAGGAGTTGAATACACTGAATGGTAATATTCCGGTGGTTTTCGAAGAGAACCAATATCCGGCTATATCGTTCCCAAGCGATTACCAAATGTTGAAATCGGAAGTCATGGCAACGGACCGCACTCTAATGGCACTAGGCAACGAGAGTCTCGTTGCCCGTAAACAAATCGCTGTCAATAAATCCCAGTGGTTGCCGAAACTAGAACTCGGCTACCGTCGGAATACGGAAACAGGTGTGCCTTTCAACGGTGTAGTGGTAGGCTTCTCTTTCCCTCTTTTCGAAAATCGGAATAAGGTGAAAATCGCTAAAGCGCAGGCACTCAACATCGACTTGCAAAAGGATAATGCTACCCTGCAAGTGGAATCTGAATTGGCACAGCTTTACCGGGAAGCGAAAACGCTGCATGCTTCAATGGAAGAATATAACAAGACTTTCCAGTCGCAACAAGATTTGGCATTGCTGAAACAAGCTTTGACAGGTGGACAAATTAGTATGATCGAGTACTTCGTTGAAGTGTCGGTGATCTATCAAAGTCATCAAAATTATCTGCAATTGGAAAATCAGTACCAAAAGGCAATGGCACGGATTTACAAAAGCAAGCTATAAATAGTACATAAAACCCTTTAAGCATGGGCTATGCTGAACATACTAATTTCTATTTTTAAGTGATATAAGTATGTTTATATAATAAATTAGGCACGGATTACACGGATTTCACGGTCTTTAGTGTTGTCATTACTATAAAGCAACAGTGTTGATCCGTGTAATTCGTGCCTAAATAGATCTCCTCTCTTTCCATCTCTCTTTCCATCTCTCTTTCTTCAATTTCCGACTGGATATTTCAAAAGAATACATTACATTTGCAACGAACATAAAATTTAAATTATGAGACCTAAACATTTCAATTTATTCATGTTATGCTGCATCCTTACGCTACTAAGTGGCTGTAAAGATGATGACGACAATCCACTACGTTTTTACAACAGTGAATACGAAGTGCCTATGGGTGGCAGACGTTACCTCGGCCTGGAAAGCGGAAATGGTGACTACTCACTTGCAATGAAAGACACACGCATCGCAAGTGCCGGAACTGAAACTGGCTGGAGCGGAGTACCTGCCGGACGTATGATTTATGTAACCGGTATCCTCACCGGAACGACTTATCTGACAGTAACGGACAACGCCACACAAGAGAGTTGCACTTTACCAATCAAGGTGGTCGATAATTACGAAAATATAGAGTTGCTCCGCAGCTACTTGTCTAACTTACCCAACGGAGACGCGAATCTTCTACCTGGCATTTCCGACATTTTTCTGATTAACAACCACGCACGGGATGCTTATTTTTTCAAACAGGGAGAACAGACCGCCTTTTCATCCGGACTTGAATTAATAACCCAAGGAAGTTACAAACTGGAAAAAGAAGAGGGAGACGATGAGAAAGTGACACTAACCCTCACTTTTTCGGAAGATATGGCAACACCTGTTTCCGATCATAAATTCATTATATGGGGAAATTCGTACTTATTTCACCGGTTGGATAAAAGCCTAAATCTGAACTGGAACACTCCGCCCATTGGAGAAACGCGGACATCACCTGCACCTCCTCCTTCCTACACGCTGGAAGAATTTACAGGAGGCGAAGCAGGCACAGGCAGACAACTCGCTTTTACCCTTTCCCAACAGGAAATACCTGCAGGAATACTGCCTTAATCAGTAACGTCTTCTGATAAGATGCGTATATTTTCCGGCAAGTATCCGCTACGGATGCGCCATTCTTGCGGATAAAGATTATTGGCACGATTGCCGATATTCTTCACAAATCCGAGAGGGATATGCCGATAAGTAAGCAAAACATACCCACGAGGGGCTGTTGCCGGTAAGGCAATGGCCTCTTTTCGTAAATAAGTGATAGCCTGTTCATAATTTATTTCTTCCGTGGCAAATGCTTCCCGGCACAAAAGCGAGGTACACATCGCCAACGCATGGTCAGGGATTAAATCCTTTCCTTTCACTTCGCCTATCTCAATCCCTGCCGACACGATTTTCAGGCTTTGTTTCATCGTCGTCAACTCATTAATATAGTAATGTGAAAAAGCCCGGATATTTGTTCCTTCCGCCAATAAAATATACTTGTCCGAATTTTCATCATTCAACCAGCTTCTGGCCATATTCAGATGCTCTTTCGATACAGGAGAAGATGTTGCTGCCCCTTTCTTATCCTTCTTCTTGAAGGCTTTCTCTTTCGCAGAAGAAGATACCGGAATCTCTTCTTCTGTCTCCGGCTTACGAAAAGCCACCAGAAAAAAGCCTTCACCTTTCGTCTTATGAGGGAAAAAATGATAGACGGGAATAGAAGACTTGGAATGCTCCCTTTTATCCGACAAAAGATTTCCTGTTATATTCCAATCCTCCTGCACCTGAACAGTTAATGGTTCGCCTCCATACTCTTGTTGAATCCAACGTGCATTCTCCTCATCCTCTTTCGTATTAAATGTACACGTACTATATATAAGAATACCTCCGGGCTTCAACGTATCCCAAATATCCGCAATAATCCGTCGCTGGCGTTGCCAACAGATTTCCACATTCTCGGGACTCCACTCGTCCACAGCTACCGGATCTTTACGGAACATACCTTCACCGGAACAGGGAACATCTGTAAGAATCACATCAAAAAAGAGGGCAAAGCCGAAAAATCTGCCGGATCATTATTGGTCACTACCACATCCGGATGTCCCCACTTCGTCAGGTTTTCAGCAAGGATCTGCGAACGATTCCGGATCACCTCATTAGCTACCAACAGGCTCCCTTCGGGAAGTGCACTACGGGCATGAGTCGATTTTCCACCGGGAGCCGCACAAAGATCCAACATCTTCACCGGTCCGGTGATATATTGCCGGAGTACCTGCTCCACAAACATGGAAGAAGCTTCCTGAACATAATAACAGCCTGCATGAAATAAGGGATCGAACGTGAAAGTAAGACGTTCATTCAAATAGAATCCTTCGGAAGACCAAGGTACCTTATCCGATAAAGAATGATTGATTTTCAATTGATTCAACCGGATGCTAACCGGTGGTTCCTGTTGGAGGGCAACAGCCAGTTTGTCGTATTCTTCATCGCCCAATAGAGCGCGGGTGTAGTCTATAAAAGAAGCAGGTAATTCCATCTTTCGTTTATTAATTTCCGCAAATATCAAAAATATTTCGTCTCTTTGCAACTTTCTATGATATTAACTACGTCTAACAGACAAAGAAATAAATTAAAAAACTATAGATATGAAAAATTTTCTATTAGCATTGATGGTTGTACTGACCACTTGCACACTGGCTGTTGCCCAGACTACCGTTGTTCGTGATTCCATCGGGAAAGTAAAAGTTACTGTGACCAAAGACAATAAAGCAAATACGAATAATACTGCTGTCACGGTGATTGGTGTAGATACAGCGGATGCCGACTCTACAGACGTTGATGCAAACTCAAGTAATGTAAGCAGCACTCATGGTAAAGCCAGCTTCACATTCGAATCGGATGACAGTGATTTCCCATTCAATAATGTCGGTGCTGGTAGTATTCTGGTAACAATCATAGCAATCGTTGCTGTATTCGGATTTCCGGTATTCATTCTATTTGTAATCTTCTTCTTCCGTTATAAGAACCGGAAAGCACGTTATCACCTTGCCGAACAGGCACTTGCTGCCGGCCAACCGCTTCCGGCAGAGTTTATCCGCGAAACCAAAACTGTAGATTCGCGTTCACAAGGCATCAAGAACACTTTCACAGGTATCGGTCTTTTCATCTTCCTCTGGGCAATCACCGGTGAATTCGGAATGGGAGCTATCGGCTTACTCGTTACATTCATGGGTATCGGACAATGGATTATCGGTAGTAAACAACAGACTCAAGACGCAAATGCTACCCGGATGTATACGGGTAATAAGGATGAAAAAAAGAACCCGAATAACGTTAGAACCGATAGTTTCGAAATCATCCCTTCCGAATCCGAAGAGAAAGACAAAGGAGTAAACGAAGAAAAGAACGACGAGAATAAATGAGCCAACTCAATGATATATCGTTAGTCGCACAGGTCGTGGTGTTCAAGAACACCAAGGCCTTCGACCAGTTGGTGAAGGAGTACCAGTCGCCCATCCGGCGATTCTTCCTGAACCTGACTTGCGGCGACAGCGAATTGAGTGACGACCTTGCGCAAGATACATTTATCAAAGCATATACGAACATTGCCTCTTTCCGGAACTTGTCAAGTTTCTCTACGTGGCTGTACCGTATTGCTTATAATGTTTTTTATGATTATATTCGCAGCCGGAAAGAGACAGCTGACTTGGATACAAGAGAAATAGACGCCATCAACAGCACCGAACAGGAGAATATCGGGCAGAAAATGGATGTCTACCAGTCACTCAAAATGCTTAAAGAAGTGGAAAGAACCTGCATCACGTTGTTCTATATGGAGGACATTAGTATCGACAAAATTGCAGGGATTATAGGAGTACCGTCAGGGACAGTGAAAAGCCATCTGTCACGCGGGAAAGAAAAGTTAGCAACGTATTTAAAACAAAACGGTTATGACAGAAATAGACAATGATAAGCTCTTGCGCGATTTCTTCGCAGAAAACAAGCAGGAAATAGCAGATAACGGATTCAGTCGCCGTGTCATGCATCACTTACCCGGTCGTAGCAATCGCCTGGCTCGTATCTGGAGCGCTTTCGTGATGACTGTGGCGGTCGCACTTTTTGTATGGTTAGGCGGTTTGGAAGCAGCTTGGGGAACCATAAGAGAAGTATTTATCGGTATGATTAATCATGGCACTGCCAGCCTTGATCCGAAATCAATTATTATCGCAGCTGTTGTACTATTATTCATGGCTACACGAAAGGTTGCTTCAATGGCATAATTAGCTCTTGAAAAAGGATTTATTTTGTTAAAGAATGATAAATCTACCCTAACTAGCAAAGGAGCCCAAACTTAGATATCGTATCTTTGTTCTTCTGTAAACTAAAAGAGTGAGAAGAGTTTTGAAATTACGTATATTTATTTTATTTCTGTTCCTGCCTATATTGAGTGTTCAGGCAGGTATCATCGACAGTCTGATGCATCCCAGGGACTCAATCGGATTAACCAGCGATTCCCTTTTGCTACGTTATTTACAAGAATCGGGAATTCCCATATCTGATAATAATAAAGTAAAACTGCTAAAAAGCGGACGGGAGAAATTTATCGATTTGTTCGAAGCCATCCGGGAAGCCAAACACCACGTCCATCTGGAATATTTCAACTTCCGAAATGACTCCATCGCCAATGCTTTATTTGCTCTGCTGGCCGAAAAAGTGAAGGAAGGGGTCGAAGTACGAGCCATGTTCGATGCATTCGGAAACTGGTCGAACAACAAACCACTTAAAAAGAAACATCTCAAAAAAATACGTGAACAAGGAATCGAGATTGTCAAGTTCGATCCGTTCACTTTCCCTTATATCAATCACGCCGCCCATCGCGATCACCGGAAAATAGCTGTCATAGATGGAAAAGTGGCTTATACCGGTGGTATGAATATCGCTGACTACTACATTAACGGACTACCCAAAATCGGAACCTGGCGTGATATGCACACACGTATTGAGGGAGATGCCGTCAATGATTTGCAGGAGATATTCCTAACGATCTGGAATAAGGAAACCAAACAGAATGTAGGTGGAGCCGCTTATTTCCCCCAACATGAGGAACAAACGGACAGTACGGATATTGTGGTAGCAATCGTAGACCGTACCCCGAAAAAGAATAGCCGTATGTTGAGCCACGCTTATGCTATGAGCATCTATTCGGCCCAAAAGAATGTTCATATTGTCAATCCTTATTTTGTACCGACTTCTTCAATTAAAAAGGCGTTGAACCGGACAATCGACCGAGGCGTAAATGTTACAATCATGGTTTCTTCCGCCTCCGATATCCCGTTTACTCCGGATGCCGCACTTTATAAGTTACACAAACTGATGAAAAGAGGAGCTACTGTCTATATGTACAACGGTGGATTTCATCACTCTAAAATAATGATGGTGGATGATTTGTTCTGTACAGTCGGCACTGCCAACCTGAACAGCCGCAGCTTGCGCTATGATTACGAAACTAATGCCTTTATCTTTGATACCCAAATAACGGGTGAATTAAATACAATGTTCCGGGATGATATTGAGCATTGCACTCAATTGACGCCTGAATTCTGGAAAAAGCGCTCCCCGTGGAAGAAGTTCGTCGGCTGGTTTGCTAATTTATTCACTCCATTTTTGTAATTTTGTGCGGAGAATCATTTTCACCACAACTTATTCATTATGAAACAATATCTGGATTTACTCAATCGTGTACTAACCGAAGGTACAGAAAAAAGTGACCGTACCGGAACCGGAACCATCAGCGTTTTCGGTCATCAAATGCGTTTTAATCTTGATGACGGTTTCCCGTGCCTGACAACCAAGAAACTACATCTGAAATCAATCATATACGAATTGCTTTGGTTTCTGCAAGGTGATACTAATGTGAAATATCTTCAGGAACATGGAGTGCGTATCTGGAACGAATGGGCGGATGAAAACGGCGACTTAGGACATATTTATGGTTATCAATGGCGTTCATGGCCTGACTATAACGGTGGATTTATCGACCAGATCAGTGAAGTGGTGGAAACAATCAAACATAATCCGGATTCGCGCCGTATCATTGTAAGCGCTTGGAACGTAGCGGACCTGAATCATATGAATTTACCTCCCTGCCATGCTTTCTTTCAGTTTTATGTAGCAGACGGACGGTTAAGCCTGCAACTATATCAACGCAGCGCTGATATTTTCCTTGGCGTTCCTTTTAATATTGCTTCATACGCATTATTGCTGCAAATGATGGCACAAGTGACGGGATTGAAAGCCGGAGATTTCGTCCATACCTTTGGTGATGCGCATATCTACCTGAACCACTTGGAACAAGTGAAGCTCCAATTATCACGGGAACCTCGTCCATTGCCACAAATGAAGATCAATCCGGATGTGAAAAGTATCTTCGACTTCAAATTTGAGGACTTTGAATTAGTGAACTATGATCCGCATCCGCATATTGCAGGAATAGTAGCCGTGTAACTTTATGAGTAAAATATCTATCATTGCTGCCGTAGACCGCCGTATGGCTATCGGCTTCGAGAACAAACTTCTTTTCTGGTTACCCAATGATTTGAAACGTTTCAAAGCATTAACTACCGGAAACACGATACTGATGGGACGCAAAACTTTCGAGTCACTACCGAAAGGCGCATTACCCAATCGCAGAAACATCGTTTTATCTTCCAACCCGGCTACAGAATGTCCCGGTGCGGAAGTTTTCCTTTCACTCGAAGCGGCTTTGGAAAGTTGTAAAGAGGAGGAACACATTTATATTATAGGAGGAGCAAGTATTTATCAACAGGCTCTTTCCTTTGCTGACGAACTTTGCCTGACAGAGATAGACAACACGGCTCCCGAAGCCGACGCTTATTTTCCTGAAGTATCACCGGAGATGTGGCAAGAAAAAAGCAGAGAAGCTCATCCTGCGGATGAGAAACATCTCTGCTCCTATGCTTTTGTTGATTACGTGAGAAAATAACGATTAATCTTCATCTTCTATGTCGACCATGATTGGCATCTGCCGCTTAATGGCTTCCATGGAAGGAGATTAATGTTTCGGTACGTGCCAACCCCAATGGTTGCAGCTTATCGTGAATAATACTCAATAAATGATGGTTATTCTTTGCGTAAATTTTGATAAACATATCATATTTTCCGGTAGTGAAATGACATTCCACCACTTCGGGGATAGCTTCTAAAGCTTTCGTTACCGAATCAAAGGATTCGGGATCTTTCAGATATATACCAATATAAGCGCAAGTCTCATATCCGATTTTCTCGGGGTCGATGACGTACTCCGAACCTTTTAATATACCTAAATTAGTTAGCTTCTGAATACGCTGATGGATTGCAGCACCGGAAACATTACAAGCTCGTGCTACTTCCAAAAAAGGAATACGCGCATTCCCTGCAATCAGTTTCAGAATTTGCTCATCTAAAGCATCTAATTGATGATGTCCCATTTTTGAATCAAATTGTTTTTATCAATGAATCTTTTATGCAAAGTTAGCGATTTTTCGACAACAAATACTATAATCTATTACTTTTATTTGCAGAAAGCGGATAAGTCAACAATAGTTCGTACCTTTGCGAAAAACATAAATATACCGTTTATATGAAACATATTTGCTGTATCATTCTGTGTTTCTGTACTTCTATAGGAAGTTATGCACAGAATTTTGCTGATTATTTTCAGAACAAAACATTGCGAGTGGATTATATCTTTACCGGGGATGCTACACAACAGGCTATTTATCTGGATGAGCTATCACAACTTCCTACTTGGGCAGGCCGTCAACATCATCTTTCGGAACTTCCTTTGGAAGGCAACGGACAAATTATAGTGAAAGACCTTGCCAGCAAACAGTGTATCTACCAAACGTCATTCTCTTCTTTGTTTCAAGAGTGGCTGTCTACAGACGAAGCCAAAGAAACAGCCAAAGGATTTGAGAATACTTTCCTTCTTCCTTATCCTAAACAGCCCGTGGAGGTAGAAGTCACTTTATATTCTCCGCGAAAAAAAAGATTGGCTACCTACAAACATATCATCCGTCCGGATGATATATTGATTCATAAACGGGGGGTATCACATGTCACTCCGCATCGGTATATGCTTCAAAGCGGTAATGAAAAAGACTGCATAGACGTTGCCATCCTTGCAGAAGGATACACAGAAAAAGAAATGGATATTTTCTATCAGGATGCACAACGCACCTGCGAAAGTTTGTTTTCGTATGAGCCGTTCCGCTCCATGAAGGGCAAATTTAATATTGTTGCCGTAGCCAGCCCTTCTATGGACAGCGGTGTCAGTGTTCCCCGCGAAAACCAATGGAAACAAACGGCAGTTCATTCTCATTTCGATACATTTTATTCGGACCGCTATCTGACTACCAGCCGGGTAAAATCTATCCACAATGCATTGGCAGGCATCCCCTACGAACATATCATAATCCTGGCTAACACGGATGTATATGGTGGAGGAGGAATATACAATTCGTATACGCTGACCACAGCCCATCACCCGATGTTCAAGCCGGTAGTAGTGCACGAATTCGGACACAGTTTCGGTGGACTGGCCGACGAATATTTCTATGATGATGATGTGATGACAGATACTTATCCGCTGGATGTCGAACCGTGGGAACAGAATATTTCAACACGGGTAAACTTCGCTTCCAAATGGAAAGATATGCTTCCGTCAGGTACTCCGATCCCTACCCCTGTTGCTGAAAAAAAGAAATATCCGGTAGGAGTATATGAAGGAGGAGGCTACTCTGCCAAAGGTATTTATCGTCCGGCTTACGACTGCCGCATGAAAACAAACGAATATCCGGAGTTTTGTCCGGTTTGTCAACGTGCCATCCGTCGAATGATTGAATTTTATGTTCCTTAATGGAATACAATTATATTATTGTCAAACTTAAAACCCAAACCTCATGATTAGACTTCAGCCAATTAGTACGTCGGATCTGCAACATTACAAATTCATGGAAGAGCTTCTAATTGACTCGTTTCCACCAGAAGAGTACCGTCAGTTGGAACAACTACGCGAGTACACTGATCGTACGGGCAACTTCTATAATAACATTATCTTTGATGATGACCTGCCAGTCGGCTTCATTACCTATTGGGATTTTGACAGTTTCTACTATGTAGAACACTTTGCAACCAATCCTGCCCTGCGAAATGGAGGCTATGGAAAACGCACGCTGGAATACTTGTGCAATTATTTGAAACGCCCGATCGTATTGGAAGTAGAACGTCCGATAGAGGAAATGGCAAAACGACGCATCAGCTTTTATCAACGTCAAGGCTTTACGCTGTGGGAAAAAGACTATTGCCAACCTCCTTACAAACCCGGAGATGATTTTCTCCCCATGTATTTAATGGTACACGGAGAATTGGATTGTGAAAAGGACTTTGAAACAATCAAGAGTAAAATTCATACGGAAGTATACGGAGTAAAAAATAGATAAAAAATAATCCCGGTAGTCGTTGGACGAACTACCGGGATTATTTTTTATCTCACTATATATAGTATAGTACTGTATTAAGTCCAGCCATTACTGTATTTGAAACGATAACGAATGTCAAATATCCGACCACTCACCTGGTAATATCTCTCCGCCTCTTCTTTATCAGGATCTCCCAAAATCGTGCCTAGTCCCTCTGTTTTCAAAGAGAGAACAAAGAATTTTCCATTAGCCAATCCGACTCCTAATTGGTTACCTTGTGAGGTTTCCGCATTCAAAGCTGTTATTTCCGCATCAAACGTCTTCATTTTGATTGGATCCTTGTCGATCGTCATACGGTCGATATAATAAAGGTCATTCCCTTTAGCTATCAATAAATAAGTTCTATTATTAATATAAGGTGCTGTATAAATTACAGCTCCCTCTAATAAATTACCGAAATGAATTGACTTGTTCACTGATGGGATAGCTGTTACTTGATTACTTGTTGAAGCCTTATTCACAGAATATTCCTGATATAAATACTCACTTCCTCTCTTCAAAATCAAAGTCATAACATAGGTACCATCTGTAAGCCCTGTAGTCCTCGGCCGGGCATAACCTAGATACACAACCTCATAATCTAACAAATCGTCCAACTTCGGTGCATCATAAAAACCATTCTTATCATAGTCTTCTTGCTTTACTGTAAATTGAAGCACTTTACCTGCAGACTGCTTGTCATAATCCATTAGAGCCAAAATACGTTGGTGCTGTCCCTTTTCACCTTCCACAAACGCCATATTCAAAGCACGCATTTCCGGTATAATCAGAAATCTATCCACTTTGACCTCTTTATTTTCGAAAGTCAATGGTGTTGACAGAAATTTGCCTGTATGAAAAGCTTTCTCCGATAACTTTTTACGCGTGTATGCTTTTCCATCCTGATCCACCACAACAGTCAACCATTTTAGTTCCGCAATCTGTTTTACTTTCAGATTATCTGTAAAACCCGGTTCCAGGAAAGCATCCGGCAAAACAAGATCTTTAGTAAAAGCAGCACCTTCCAAATCCACGCACTTGTCAGCTTTCGGATTCACAATCCATACAGAAGAAGGATTGCTACTTGAACCTCCCGAACGGAAATGCTCCAGCAGTCCCAATGTCTCCTTAGGAAGAACTTCTCGATTTTGTTCTTGATAAACGTTTAAATGTTCCTCATAAATCTGTGCGTCAGTACCCGTCGCAGTCATAAAGTTCAGATAAGAGGCTTGTTCATCTTTCGATAACACCAGCCAACCATATAAGTTGTATTTCTGCGTAAAGTCCATCGCTGTACGACCGATATATGTAAGACCGGTTTTCGGGTTAGTTACACGCAACTGACATTCTACCTGACTTGCTATTTTCTCTACGGTAAACTCCAACACCCGTTTGTCAGATATAAACTCACCGTTCAATGTCCAGTTATATTCTAATTCTGATTCTGCAATTTCTTGTGTAGCAAAAGTGATGTTCGGTTCCAATCTGGCTACATTTCCTACAACATAGGTATATTTAGCCCCTCCTAAATCAACTGTTATCTCATTTACATCCTCATAATCGTAGTTTCCTTTATCGCTATAACAGCTTCCCAAAAACACTACTAAAGACAATAACAGCAGAACATAAATATTCTTTCTCATATTCAAATTCATTTTATTCATTAATAAACCGGAATATTAATATCCAATCCGTTTTCTTCAATATATTTCTTGAAGTCTAATGCATATTTTCTAATCAAAGTCTCATCCATACCTGTCAAGTCATTGATTCCCGTACATTTGATAAACTCATCAAGTTTATAAGCATCATATGCACCCAAGTAACTTTCAACCGTACTATCCCACCATAACGGTCGGCTAGCTATATCATTAAAGTTTATCGTAATGCTTCGCTGTCCAACAAAACCCGGCTGAAAATTCTCATTTTCCTTAATGCCAAACACTAATGTCACTTCTTTATCCTTCAAAATATCATTCGGATTCTTTAAAGTCACTGTTATCTGGTCGGTAGGAGTTCCCTGATGAAAAACCGGATGAAGATTCAATTCATACATATCCGGAGTAGCAGTTGTCTTTTCCGTATCAATATATAATTCAAAAGTTTTGTCCTCTTTCAACAAGTCTCCCATCAGATTCACTTCAAATTCCAATGAATGAGTGGTAAGTCCGGGATAGTAAGAAAAAGAAAAGCTCTGTAATGCGGTTTCTTTCTGTGTAAAATAGACATATGATCCCAAATCGTATCTGCCTATCTGGTCTTTCTCACACGCAGTCAGTGTCAAGACCATTGCAGTCAAAAATAAATATATCTTTTTCATCTTCTATTTATCTATAAAATTAGTAAACCATCTCATTATCCGGCAATGGGAATATAAAATTGACCTTTGAGTTAGGAAGTATATTGTATTTCTTATAAAAATAGTACAACTGGCCCTCACCAAGAAATTCTTTACGGGCATCTTTCAAAACCGCTTTCTTATACTCCTCTAAAGTAGAAATATAAGAGAAAATTCCGGCTGTACATCCGCGTGCCTGTGCTACTGTTTCCAGTTCTGACGTTCCAGCCACCGGATCAGTTTCCGCCAAATATTCACCACGTATATAATACATTTCACTCAAACGGATGACAGGAATAATACGTTTATCGAGATCCGTGTAAGAGGCGTCATCCATATATTTCTTAGAGATCACACAATACCAGTCATAATCACTGTGAATATCCATCATACCACCAATCGCATTCCAGCGCCTGTCGTTGGCATTTTCATCCAGAATCTCCATATAATCATCATAGTCAATAGAAACCATTCCACCATCCTCATCTCTATTATCCCACGCTTTGAAAAGCTCTACTTCCTTAGAATTTGAAAGAGCAAAAATTAAATCGTCCTTCATTTTAGGATTTGTATTAAAGCTGGCATTAGCGGTAAAGGTGAACATCTTATCTCCATTATCATCCGTATAGTTAATCACTTCCGATGCTGCATCATAAGCTTTCTTCGACTCTCCTGCATAAGAGAATACGCGGGCCTGCAAAGCAGTAATAGCAATATAACTCATACGAAAACCGCGGCTGGCATAGAACATGTCAGTTACTAAATCACCGCCTTCAAAGCGATAACTTTTGGTCATTAATAACTTATAACCTTCCTGATTGTCATAGGTCTGCACTAAATTACGTGCCTCTTCCAAATCTTTTTCTATTTTAGCCAATATTTCTTTCACTGTCAGGTAGGGTTCTGATATAGAAGGGAAAGTCGCATAATAAGGAATATATTTCTTTCCATCATCTGCTGTGACGCTGGGAGCAAACAAACGAAGAACCTCAAAGTGTAACATCGCCCTTAATGCTAATGTTTCCCCATAAATCAAATCCTGCTCGAGTGTTTTACCCTGAAAAATGGATGGATCGGCATTTTCGATGTTTTTAATCAACTCATTACAGTTAGCTATTGCATTGTATGCCGTAGACCAAATACTTTGAATAACCGGTTCCAGTGTTTTATCTGTATACTTATACTGGCAGGCCTGCCAATACTTCGAGTCCGTACTTCCCAAATTAGATTTGGTATAATTCTGTCCCAATACATCAGCCATTCCCCATGTCAGCTCTTCTCCCCAAAGATACTGGCTGGACATCTGTTTGTAAATACCATTTAAAGCAATGCGGTAACCACTTCCAGAGTTAAAAAGATCTTCTCCATCAACCTGATTACTAGGACTTACATCCAACCAATCGGAACAGGAACAAAACGTCAATGACGTACATAAAACTAATATAATATTCTTAATTTTCATATACTTCCTTTTATTTAATATTTGTCACGATCAACTTAGAAACTTGCATTCACAGTAAAATTGACGCTTCTAGAGTAAGGATAACTCAAACCACGTTCTTGTTTCACTGTACAGAAACGGGCAAGGTCATTAGCACCTATTTCCAAACGAAGCATACTCAATCCCAATTTTTTGATTTGTTCTGCACCGAAAGTATAGCCTAGTGTTATTGAATTCAATGACAACAAGTTGTAGTCTTCAATAAAACGAGTCGTTGATTTAGTTATTTCAATGCTGTTCTTGCCATTATATAATGCTTTAAAACAAGCATTATCTCCCGGCTCTTTCCAACGGTCGGAAAGAACACGTTTATCTACGTTAGAGTTGTAGATATCAGCATTTTCAACCTTGGATACCAACGTTGAATTATATCGTTGACCACCATATTCGTACATGAATGTAGTGTACAGACTGAATTTCTTCCAAGAGAAGTTGAAACCGAATGTTCCCTGAATATCCGGTTCAGTATCACCGCAACTAATCATATCAGCCGAATCCCACTTAGTGGTCAACGTTCCGTCGCGTTTTTCAAAGATTTCTTTTCCTGTTGCCGGATCAATGCCATGAGACTTCACAGCGGAGATAGCCGTAGTAGAAACGCCTTCTTCGTACTTACGGAAAGGCTTCGCCGCATTGGCATCGTAGTTACCCAATTCTGCATATTTCTGATCAACCAAGTCATTATAAGCTTTCAGACTATTAGAAATCTTCACTAATTTATTTTCATTATGACCTAAGTTGGCAAATAATGAAAGCTGCATATCACGTTTACGAATGATATTGCTACGTACATTAATTTCATATCCACGGTTCTGCATCTCTCCAACATTGTCTTTATAGGAAGTAAAACCGGTAGAACTAGGAATAGTTACATCATTCACCAAGTCTACAGTACGTTTATTATAATAAGCAAACGAAACATAGAACAGGCGTTTCAACAGTCCTAACTCAAATCCTAAATCTGTCTGGTAAGTAGTTTCCCAACCCAGATTCACGTTACCCATCGCTATCATATTGGCCCCCATTCCGGTTTCATACCATTCATCACCATTAATCTCATAAACGGTTTTCGCTGCAAAAGGCTCAAAGTTTACTTTACCGGAAGAACCATAAGTTCCACGAATTTTAAATTCATCAATAAAGTTCAACTTCTTTATAAACTCATAGTTATGCAAAGCAAGTCCCAAACCAAACGACCAGAACAGGGCTGTCTTATTATCTGAACCAAATTCAGAAGAACCATCGCTACGGACAGAAGCATCAAGCAAATAAATGTTCTGGTAACTATAGTTTAAAGTAGCCAACGCACCGAACAGACGCGATTTGGTGTCGCTCCAATCCGGTTTTTCATAAATCTTTTGTGCATAGTTTGGAGAATCGAAGTCACCGGATGGGAAACCCAAATAGCGAGCCGAAGAACTTGTACCACTGGAAGAAGTCGCATTAATACCTACTGACAGATTGATATTATGTTCCTTAATAGTCCGGTTGTATGCAAGGAAAGCATTCATATCCCAAGAAAAAGAATTGCCACTGCCAGTAGTCAATTCACCGGATATTTTATTCGTGCCGCTCAATACATCTGTATTCTTTGCAGACAACGGATCAAGGAAACGACGAGATTCGGAATAACTTTTTGTTAAAGCAAACTGCCCTTTAATTTGCCAGTGATCATTAATATACCAGTTGGCAGATAAGTTATCTATGAATTCGTCCGCATTAGAACGATCATAACTTTTCAATGTAGCCTCGTATAAAGGATTGGCCAGATTATCCATACCCAAATTGTGCCATTGGGTTGTTTTTGTCAAATAGGTGCCATCGTCATCACGGAAAGTATCATACGGCAGTTTAGTTGTATAATCCGAGAAATTTCCATAAGGTGATTCTTTAGAACGTGTTGACGAATAAGAAACATAGTTGCGTACCTGCAAACGACCGATACGGTAATCTAAAGCCAAACCTCCGCCAGTACGGTCACGATAAGAGCCTCTCATCACACCATCGGATTTATTATAACTCAAATCCACAGAGAAACGCAGATTTTCCGTACCTCCAGTTAAAGACAAACTATGCTTATGATTGAATACAGAATGTACCGGTTGAGAAATCCAATCAGTATCGACACCCCGTTTTACATTTTGCAATTTACCATAGTATTCTCTGTCGAGAGTATATTGTTCGCCGGCATCTTTACCGATATAGAAACCGGACAACCGTTCAGTTTCCAGTTTTTCAGCGGCATTCATCAGGTTATAATCAGACAGGTCCGGCATTTGCAAGGTTCCGGTCATGCTATAATCAATCTGTAACTTACCCGGTTTGGGAGGAACAGTAGTGATAACGACGATACCGTTTGCTGCACGTGAACCATACATAGCTGTTGCAGCCGCATCTTTCAAAATAGTAATACTTTCGATGCGGTTCGGGTCAAGGTCATACAATTTAGTAGCCGAGACTTCAAAACCATCCATGATGAACAATGGGAGATTCGGATTATTCTGTAAGTTGGATTTAGACAACGTTTCTGAATCCAACTCTTTGATACCTATACCAGAACGACCTCGAATATACAGTTCCGGAATAGCGTTCGGGTCCGATCCCCATTGACTATTTTCCTGAATACGAAAAGATGGGTCGAATGCTTGCAAAGCAGAAAACACATTTGTCTTTGAAACCTTCAACAGATCTTCTTTCTTAATCTGCACACTGTTACCCGTAAAACTCTTTTTGTTAATATTAGAGTAACCGGTAATTACCACTTCATCAGTCATCACAGCATCTTCTTTCAGCCTAATAACACGCGCCTTATCTTTAGATGCATCATCTCCCAAACTGATTTCCTCTGTAACCATTCCTATATAGGAAACAATAATCACCGGATGTTTACGAATAGGATAAAAAAGTTTAAAGTCTCCGTTAATATCCGTAGTAGTACCAAAATCCGTACCTTTCAAGCGGATAGTCACTCCAACCAAGTGGAGCCCTTCCTGATCAACAACTTTTCCAAAAACTGCCCGGTACCCTGATGGTACTTCACTGTTTTCAACTTTTGTTTTTTGTACTTGCTGCTTGTTATCTTTCTGTTGAGCTACCACCGTAACTACCGACAAAAGATATACCAAGGAAAAAAGAAATACTTTTTTCATAATTCGTGTTGTATATTCTATTTATGCAAAATAATATATGTATGTTTATCTAAATTTTAGGAGTATCTTTCCAGGAACGCGTCATCAAGAACAGCAGATATTTATAATGGGCACGCGTCTGTTCATCCCCAGTCATTTGTTGTTTCTTGATTAGCTCCGCCAATTTCTGATAGGTGCCGTA
The DNA here is from genome assembly GCF_024793605.1 of Bacteroides sp. BFG-637. Lineage (NCBI taxonomy): Bacteria > Pseudomonadati > Bacteroidota > Bacteroidia > Bacteroidales > Bacteroidaceae > Bacteroides > Bacteroides sp. BFG-637. The sequence goes on from NZ_JANUPD010000002.1 coordinate 6,572,715, forward strand.
CCATAAATGGTTCTGATTATCCGTTGCTATATTGTTCATGACAGCACGAGAACCGTAACCCTGCTCCTCTATTGCGCTTTCAGCATCTTCATTTTCCTCTTCGTCCAGAGCTCCTACTTTATCCGCGTTGTCATCTGACAAATAATATTGCCCGAACCATCTCTTCTGACCATTTATATCCACACTGTTGCGCACATTCGACAAGAACTCAGCCTGCATGATACGTTCAGGCTCCGTCAACGAACGTCCCTCCATTGTCGGACGCCATACTAATTCATATAAATCATCGATATATTCTTTAGGGCTATAAGAAGACGGATCACGATAGTACGTCAACGAAACACGCTTAGTCTGATATAAGTCTGTAATCACATTCTTTTCCTTCACTACATAATTCTTCAGAATCTTACGGGCTTGTGAACCGGAAAATGAAAGTTTCTTTATGACGTCTTCATCATCAATCCATTCCAAATCCTTCAGTTGAGTAAACAGGAAATCTAAAGAGGCTCTCTGCAAATCCTTGGGTACCGCAGTAAGAGTTGCGTTAGCGTCACCAACAAAGTGCTCATTCAGATAGAATGAACCGATATTGCGATATACATTAAACAAGTATCCTCTCAATTGCTGTACGATAAACGGAAATACCATATTACGATAATCATAATTCTTATCTTCCGCATCCATCCATTCATGCATATGAGATACTATGTAACGCAAATTATTAATACCATATGTACTGGCTTTAATCGCATCATTTCCTAAATCAAAAGAAAGAGCTGACGGATCGAACGTAGTAAGCAAATACTGTTTGGTTCCGAAACGATACATCGGATCACCGCTTTTTTCACTAATCCACTGGCGTACTACCTTATTCTCTTCCTGTACTGTTTGTGCTTCTAAAATCGGTTTGTAGGCTACTTTAATAGCATAGTAGTCATACACTCCCAATTTAGGAGAAAGCATCACTCCCTTATCACCCGGTTGAGCTACATAGTTGAAACCTACTTCATCCATCACAGAGGCAGTTATTCCATATTTCTGTGTATAAGAAGCCGACCGTAATGAATCTGTCGGTATAGCAGAAGAGCCCACCATATTCTCTATCAATCCTAAAGCAAAGCCTACTTCCCGGCGAACAGCACAACGAAGCGTTTCACTCATCAAATCATCCGGCAAACGAAGATGACGTGCATCTGGATCAACTTGAGAAGTCTGTACAAAACGCTGGATATTATTCCACTTCAGCAAATCATGATAAAGGTATAGAGAGGCATTCATAATTTCCCCAGTACGAGGATCAGCAAATGATGCATCTTTCATGGTCGTTACCACTCCGGTAGGAACATAACGAATCGTACTGTACTTCAAATTATCAGGATCAAAATCAGGATCATCTTTCGGAAAGTCCTTCACTTGGATAGCATCTTTGAAACCAATAGCCTCAAAAGCTTTATTCCAATCATTTACTCCTGCTCTTACAGCCGCTCTCCAACTTACCGGAAAATTGGGATCCATATAAAAAACAATCGGCTTTTTCGGCTCTGTCAGTTCACCACGTTTGTACTTATCAACGTCCGATACCTCTAGATTCCAACGTTTCATCCGGTGTTCCATTCTGGAGCCATCAACCTCCGTACCCATATTTTCCATAGCCACAGTACCTATTCCTATCCGGGGATCAGCTAAACGCGGACGCATCTGCGGCTTTTCAGGGAGCAACAATAAAGTACGATTTACTGTCATACTTACAGGTTCATCCACACTCACAAGTTGTCCACCTACGCTTAAGTTCATTAAGTAAGTCAGTTTAGAAATAATAGACACATTATCTCCAAAAGCTTTCACTCCCATCAGATATGATAAATCATCTTTGAATTTCACAGCCTGTCTACCCGATCCATATTCCATTGTACGTTTACCGCTTGAAAAAGGATTCATGTCTTCTGTATGAGATACAAAATAGGAAGTCATATCTACCACTACAGCCGAAGAGTCTTTATTAAAAGCAGCAATAGTGAAAGCATCTACAATGGTTGATAATGAATTCTTCTTCAATCCTTCCTGCATATTCTGATTTGCCGAACTGGAGAATATCATATTCTGTCCTGTTCTGCTGACTTCCTTCATATACAAAGTACTATCTATTACCGCAAATTTAATATGACGGGGAGTATACGACATCGTTCCCGCCGGTCCATTTCCCATATCGGAGGTTTCTACTACTTTAGAACCTAAAAGAAATTCTCGTCCCATGAGTGAAACGGGGAACTCTACGAGCAGCTTTTTCTTGTCTACAAAGTGTAACGTGAGCAGACCTTTAGAAGTTTCTACCTTCTTGTCTTTAAACAGCTTTTCGTACTTACTGAGTTTTTTCTCTTTCTTTTCCGTTTTGTCTTTTTTCTTTTTCCAGAAAATCGTATTTGCGTCTGCAGCAGGCAACGTAAATACCGCAGCCAGACAAATTATCAAAAATCGTCTCATATCGTGTTTTCTTATTATTTTACCAATTACGTATATCTTCTATCTTCTCCAGCAACTGCCCATAGTGCATCCTTGTTTCATAAGAACCTGAATTCAAACGCGATTCCATTAACTTCTGAATACGAATCAACAACCCATGATACAAATGCAGCTGATTATCATTCGATAAATTGGTGATATATCCCAAAGGTCCGAATCCTCCAACTGTATTTACTTTGGGCAGAGTAGACTGTAACAGCGTTTCAACCTTCTCTTTTTTTCTTCTCACGACCTGTAGTTTCCATGTGATTAGGCAATTGCAACTTTCTCAAAATAGCGGCAACCACTTCATATTGAAGCAATATTTCTGCACGGTTCAATGATTTTCCCTTCAAAGTCGATGCCCATACACCGTTATAAATATCATTCAGGTATTCTTCAGGAGAATAACTGCTGTTATCTTTGTAATAAGCTAATGACACTCGCTTAGTAGCCACCAGAACACTTGCAAAATTCTTAATCATCTTTTGATAAACCGGAGTTTGCACTGGCATGTTACGAAGTATGGAAGAATCATCCAACCAAGTCATATTGCACAACTCATTCATTACAAAACGAGCTGCTTCACGCTGTTGTACTTTAGGTACAACAGATAGAGCCTGATTACGATCGCCTACAATATGCTCGGACAGATAGAAACCTCCTACATTTTGAAAGGCATACATCAAATATTGGTTATATTGATTAACTATCTCCGGATAAATATGAATGCGGAAATGATAGTCCGAATCTTGTTGTTCCACCCATTTATCCATATTTCCCAAGATATATTTCAGATTACTGATTCCATATTTTCCCGCTTTAACAGCATCGTTACCTAAATCACCTCCCAACGCACTCGGATCATATTCTGCATCCTGATATTGTGCTTTGCCATAGCGGTAAACCGGATCTCCCGACTTCATGGATACCCATCTCATTATCTTTTCACGAACTTCTTCCGGTGTCTTCGCATCAGGAATAAGCATATATCCCATCTGGATTGCATATAAATCATAAGCTCCCAATTTATTCTGAACGAAATTGACCTTATCATCCTGTGGCTGGGCAATATAATTGTAAGGAAGCTCATCCATTACTGAAGAAGCAATACCGTTTTGTCGGGTAAATGCAGATGCTCGCAATGATTCTACAGAAAATGCAGCCGAAGCGGAAGCATTATCAGCCAAACCTAAGCAATGACCTACTTCACGAGCTATATAAAGCCGAATGCTCTCTAATAAGACCTCTTCCGACAAGTGCAGATCACGCATACGTTTATCAGCCTGAGCTGTTTGAATAAAACGTTGATTGGCTATCGTCTTTGCTATATCATGCCCGACAAAAATGGTTCCATTAATAATTTCTCCACTACGAGGGTCCACCCAAACTTTACTCTGAGTTTTTGAGAGATTTACAGGCACATAACGGATGCAAGAATACTTCAAATTTCCAGCATAGAATGTCGTATCGTTTACAGGAAAATCCGCAGTTTGTACAGCATCTTTAAATCCAGCCATCTTGAACGCTTCATTCCACCAGTTGACGCTTTCTTTTATTGCTCTTTTCCAGGCTTCCGGAAAATCACTGTCGATATAAAATATCACAGGTTTCCGCGGAGCAACCAAATCCCCCCGACGATATGCTTCCTCATCGGCTGGCAACAGATTCCATTTATGTTGCAAATATGAAAAGGCCGTACCGTCTTTTTCCGTTGATATCTTTTGCTTTTTGGTAAATGTATACCCTAACCGGGGATCGCCCAATCGCCAGGCCATTGTCTCTTCCGGCAATAAAAGCATTGAATAAACCGCCTTCACCCGTACACTTCCTCCTCTGACTTCCTTCTTATTAGCAAGAAGAGATTGGTAAAAACTCATATCCAGATTGATCTCCAGATTATCATCAAAGACATGAAAGTTTCTGATGGAAGAGAGATTCTTTTTCAATACAGCTTTCAACTCCAATTGACCATATTTCTCATCCTTCAAAGAGGCACTGTTCTTGTCAAACAGGGGAAGACGTTTATTATCAGCTAGAAAGAGCTTGGTAACCTCGAACACCACTGCCGTGCTATCCATATTATAAGCCGCAATCTTGAATGACTCCATGTCCGGCGTTATATTACTTTTCGCTACTGCCTTACTGATATCAGACTGAGTACTATATACATCCATCCGGGAAATGGGAGTCACATTCTGCATATACACCTGATCTTCTTGTATGGCAAAACGAATATGCAGCGGAGTAGTCATAGTTTGTCCGACAAGACCACTTGTATTATCACTAGTTGCCGAAATTGAAGACCCCATCAGAAAATCACGTCCAAGCAAGCTTTTAGGAAACTCAAAATAAAGTTTATCATCAATCTTATGGATCGTTATAAGCCCTTTCTTTGTCACCACTCTTTTGTTTCTGAACAAACGTGGGTATTGAGTATTCCTTTTTTTAGGAGCAGTCTGAACCGTATCCGATTTTGCTTCTATTTGCACTTTCTCCTTTTTCTTGGCAAAAACATCAGAAGTTCCGGTAGCTAACATAAAAGCTCCGGTCAATAACACTATAAATAACTTCATCACTCAACAATTTTTATTTTGCCTTTTCAAAGTCATTAATGATAGACAATAAATATTCATAGTGAGAGCGGGTTGCATATGAACCTGAATTCTTACGCTTTTCCACTATATTCTTTATACGCGTCAATAAATCAAAATACAGATGGTTCTGATTATTATTTGAGGTATTAAGAATATAATAAATATAATCAAAGCCTGCATATTCATTTATCTTTTTCATAGCGTTAGCAGTCTGGTAATAATGCCCTGCATCCACACAACAATCTGCATCTCCCTGCTCTGTCAAGTGCTTATATACATCAAACAACTGAAACAGAGGCAGATCCGTATTAGCAGGCAATTGTAATGTACCTGTCTGGGCAGCTTGTTTCAGATCCGCAAACAATACTTCATCAATCTCGTCCTTCTTTGTCAACGGATCAGCATTGCGGATAATGCCCATCAATACTTCTGTCTGCAAAATACGTTCGGATTCAGTCGGTTCCACATTTTTAATAGTCGACTCCCACAAAATAGTATAAATATCATCCAAATATTCTTGTGGAGAATATGCGGAAGAATCACGGTAAGCAGCTAATGAAACACGTTTTGTATTCAGAATCTTTTTGCTCATCGATTTCAAGATGGAACGAGACATTGAACCGTCAAAAGTCAGATTCTTTACTACATCAGGATTATCTATCCAGTCAATGTTCTTTAATTCATTCAAAACAAACCGAACAGCACGCTTCTGCATATCATGAGGAATCACTTCTGATGTATTATACGGATCACCGACGTAATGCTCATTGATAAAGAAACCACCTACATTTGCCCATGCATTATTCAGATAACGTACATACTGTGAAACCAATGCGTCATAAAGATGATCACGATATGTAAAATCGGGATCTTTATCATCCAGCCATGTATTGAAATTGTCTAATATATACTTCAGGTTCTTGATACCATAAGCACCTGCCTTCATAGCATCATTGCTTATATCTTCCGATAAAGAAGTCGGGTCAAAAACACCATAACCTAACTGTTGTTTCCCATATCTATATTCCAAGTCCCCCATTTTACTCTTAATAATACTTTCTAAATAAGGAATCTCTTCTTCAGTAGTTTTTGCTTCCGGAAATACCGTATATCCCCACTTAATGGCATAATAATCATAAGTACCTAACACCGGAGGAGTAAGGCATACATCTTTATCTTCGGGTTGTGCAATATAATTAAAACGGGCATAGTCCATTATAGATGGAGTAGTACCATGTTCTTTCATAAACACTGGATCACGATACGATTCTGTTGCATAAGCAAAAGAAGATCCCATATTGTGCATCAATCCCAGACAGTGACCAACCTCGTGAGAAATGATATAACGCAAACTTTCGTCCAATACATCCTGCGGAAGTTTGGGAGTCCGCACTCTTGGATCAACTTGTGCCGTTTGTACAAACCGCATATCATTCACCAACTGAATAACATCGTGATATACAAATACAGAAGCATTAATAATCTGGCTGTTTCTAGGATCAATCCACGATGGTCCCATCGCATTCGCAATTCCGATCGGAGCATAATTAATGCAGTTATACTTAATATTAGCCGGATCAAATTCCGGATCATCCTTCGGGAAATCCTTCACTTGCATCACATTCTTAAAGCCAATACGTTCAAATGCTTTATTCCATACCAACACACCTTCATGAATCCCCTTTTTCCATTCTTCAGGAAAAGCATCGTCTACATAAAAAAGAATGGGTTGCGTAGGTTCAACCAGTTCTCCTCGCTTGTAAGCTTCTACATCTTTAGGATATACATTCCACTTATTAGCATAAGTATTCATTTTCACTCCGTCATAATCATCGGCAATCTCCTCCTTGTTTGAAGTAAAATAACCAATTCGTGGATCCGCCATACGCGGCATCATTTCGGGAGTCTCCGGCAACAAAACAAATGACCGGTTTACTTTTACCGTAACAGGTTCCTGATAGGCTATCGCAACAATACCCATATAAAGTAAATCCTGCAAATAGCTTAAACTGGATGTTACCGATATATTATCATCAAATGATTTTATCTGATCGACATAAGAGAGCTCTTTTTTGAAAGTTGCCCGGCGCACACAAGCACCAAACATGGTCTTCTTACCATAAGGGTCAAAAATAGCCATGCGCTTATTATCGCTCACCAAAAAATCCGTCATGTCGAATACTACAGCTGTACTATCTGCATTATACGCCATCACTTTGAATCCCTCCATTACAGGCTCTCCGATTCCTTTCTTCATTGCCTGTTTTATGGACTCATCCTTACTCGTAGAAAAGATTGGACGACGTGCAAAGTTACTTACTTCGCGCATCTCCATCACGCTATCACGTAATGCGAACTTAATGTGCAGGGGCTTCTTAATTTTTTGCCCAACCAATGCATTTCCATTGTCACTAATCTCTGAAACTGTCGATCCTAAAAGCATCTCGCGATTCTGAAGGGTAAGAGGGAACTCAAATAAGATTTTTCCTTCAATCTTATGAAGAGTTATCACTCCTTTTTTCACCTCATCTTTCTTCCCTTTAAAAATCTTCTCATAGGGAGACTCTTTTTTCGCAGTTTTCGTGTTTTTTTTCTTCTTTGCGTAAATCGGTTCTACCGTCACTAACATTGCGCACGCTAGTACCAGCAAAAGAAACGCCTTCTTTGCAACTAACTTATTCACAATCAAAATTATTTAATTATATTATAAATAATAAAAACAGGTACAAAATTATATATAATTCCTATTGAAAGTGAATTTTATCATACCAAATTGCCGTTATTTTATTCTTTTTTATCTTAAAGACTTATCTATTTAAAAGCATATAAAGTGACTATATTCTAATATGGTGCAACATTTGCATATAAAAGTGAAGGGTGTCCAAATCGATTTGGACACCCTTCACTTTTATATATTAAATTAACTAATTACTTCTCACCTCGTTTAGTGGCTGAATAGTTAATCTTCAAAGCATAAGATTTTCTAAGAGCATTTTTTACGTCAGTAATAATACCCATCTTTGTCTTTTGATCTACTTTCAGAGACACAGTCATTTTAGCTGCATCACCTTCATTCATACTTGCACGTTCCTGGAAAATGAAGTCTTGTACCTCACCAACTTCAGCATAGCTGTCGTTCAGCTGAATACGACTTTCAGTACCCATTTTCGCGCGATATTCTTGTGTAGGTTCCCCTACATAAATGAATGTTACCAGCGATTTCTTCTCCAGTTTTTCGAGTTCAGTACCTTGCGGAAGTGTAAACTGCACCTTTAATGTTACCTCACGCATTGTTGTTACAATCATAAAGAAGAACAACAAAGTAAAGATAAGGTCAGGCAACGAAGAAGTATTCAATGCCGGCATTTCACGTTTACCAGTCTTATTAAATTTTCCCATTACTTACTTCTTTTTATCTCCGTACTTTTTAGGTTCTGCCTCAGAAATTCTCTGCGGATAAATTTCACGAATCGCCTTTTGTTGATCGTCATTCAATTCCGCATATGTCTTTTGCCATTTTTCCTGAGCCAACTCGTCTCTCAATTCATTATATGCAGCCACCAATTCGTTCTGCACACTGATATATGCCTGATAAGAAGATCCACGGTCATTCTGCAAAGAAATTACGTGCTTGTCATTAACCAGATATGTGCCGAAGAATTCCTACATTCTTCTGTGTTTTTTCAGGCATGTGTTCTGCATTAGCAACATTAGCAATAAATTCTTTAGCTCTTTCTCTTAGCTCATCAACACTGATATAATCATTTCCGCACATCAAGGCATCATCCTTATTCAGGTATACCTGTAAGACGTTACGTTCTTTGATCTTATCTGTATTCTGTTGATCTTGATCTTCAGGTGGTGGAGGCAAAAGTCTTGCCAAACCACGGTCCGTATCCATTGATGTCGTAATCAAGAAGAAGATCAGCAACAAGAAAGCGATATCCGCCGTAGAACTTGAGTTAATATCAGGAACTTTTCTTTTTCCTTTTGCCATTTTTAATCACTTATTTGATTGAGTGTCCTCAATTGATTACGATAATTTTTTCTTTATACCACTTGCAATGATTGCAACAATAGTCACAAACAACAGTATGTAAATAGAATAAAGGAACATATCTGTTAGTTTCAGCCAAAAAGGAACGTTGTCAGTACCACTATAGCCAGGGATCTGCATCGGTGTACCATCACCCATAGACCAAGCTACAACTAAAACAACAACTAAAAGAACCAAACCGAGCAAAGACTTGATAGCGTTTGCCGGATTATCTTTGAGAGCTGCACCAAATTGGAATATAGCACCAAGAACTGTAGCAGCAATAGCCACACCAAACAAGACGTACATCAAATAGAGTAAGGCATCTGTTTGAGCCGGCTGCCACATTTCGGGATCTACCCCCACAATCACTGCATCGCCTGTAGCATTTCCTCCGAAAAAGAAAAGCCCTATTACGATCAGAATAATGGCAAACATCGCATAAAGTGCGTAATACGATGCTTTATATGTTAACTTACTCATTTTAGATTATTTTTTGTATTTCAAGTTATATTTGATTACCATGTCAAGCAAAGAGATGGAAGAATCTTCCATTTCACTTGTAAGAGCCTCAATTTTAGAAAGTACGTAGTTGTAGAATACTTGAAGGATCAATGCTACGATCAAACCGAAGATAGTTGTAATCAAGGCAACTTTCATACCACCTGCAACAACCGTCGGAGAGATATCACCTACCTGCTGGATTTTATCAAATGCCTGCACCATACCGATTACAGTACCCAAGAATCCGAGTGACGGAGCCATTGCGATAAACAGTGTGATCCAAGAACATCCTTTTTCAAGGTAACCAGCCTGTACACCACCGTAAGATACAACTGACTTCTCAACTACATCAATACCCTGATCAATTCTCATCAGACCTTGATAGTAGATAGAAGCAACCGGACCTCTGGTGTTACGAGCAATGTCTTTAGCAGCTTCAACATCTCCTTTTTCCAAAGCAGCTTCGATAGATGCCATGAATTTTTTTGTGTTGATTTCAGCCAAGCTCAAATAAATGATACGTTCAATACAGAAAGCCAAACCGATCACCAAAGCGATAGCTACCAAACTCATGAAAGATGCAGTACCTTCGATGAATTTAACTTTGATTTCCTTGTGAATACCACCCTCTTCTGCAGCAGGAGCAGCAGCTGTAGTAGCTTCAGCGGCAGGAGCAGCTTGTTGTTCAGTTTGTTCTGCTGCAGGAGCGTCTTGAGCCTGAGCAAATTGAATTGAGCCAAAAGTGAAGGCCCCAATCACAGCAACAATTGCAAATAACTTTTTCATTGTGTGTCTAATTTTTAAGATTAATTAATTGATTATTATTGTATTTACTTCTCATCTCTCTTTCATTTCTGCGGAGAGACGGGGATTCGAACCCCGGATACACTTTTGGCGTATACACGCTTTCCAGGCGTGCCTCTTCAACCACTCGAGCACCTCTCCCTCTGCGTTTTCAGCATTTTCAGCTACAAATGTATTCTTTTTTTTCTTTTCAAGAAGCATTCTTACTCTTTTATCTCGAATAAATACTGCAAATTAATATAATTTAAAACCTTTCGAACCTTATTTGCGGATTCCGAACACTTTTAGCGCATTCACAGAAGTGACCTGTGCAACGTACTCCGGGTCCATCTGATAGATATCCGCCACCTTCATAAGGGTGTCTCTCACATTGGCACTTTCATTCCTCTTTCCCCGATTCGGCACGGGAGCCAAATAGGGAGAATCGGTTTCGAGCACAATACGTTCCAAAGGAACAGTCGCCAGTGTCTCCGGTAAGGTCGACTTCTTGAAAGTTACAACTCCATTGATACCTAACATAAATCCTTCGAATTCCAACATTTTCTCCGCTTCTTCCGATGTCCCGGTAAAACTATGAAAAATGCCGGTCAATGGGGTATTTTTATAGGATTCCATTACCTTATATATATATTCAAACGCTTCTCTTGAATGGATTACAATGGGAAGATCATATTCTAGCGCCCACTCTATTTGTTTTTCAAAAACCAAGATCTGCTCTTTCAGAAAAGTCTTATCCCAATAAAGATCAAGACCTATTTCTCCGATAGCCACAAATTCATGGGAAGTCGACAGGTATTTGTGGACAATCGCTAATTCCTGTTCATATGATTCATTGACAGAAGTGGGGTGCAATCCGATCATCGGATAGCAAAATCCCGGATAATCCCTACAAACTGACAACATAGCATCAATGGTCGTACTGTCTATATTGGGCATAAAAATATAGGAAACTCCCGCTTTCCGTGCACGTTCCATCACCTGCGGCAGGTCTTCGGTAAATTCTTCAACAAAAAGATGAGAATGAGTATCGATCAACATGATATTTCTTTTTCTTCTTTTATTTTTTCGCTGGAGCGATAATAATATATCAGCCCATAGTCGCGACATTTTTCTAATCGGGTATCATTGGGAGTGACATCCTGATATTTGGCTTCTACTTGGTTCCAGATGTCCAAAATCAATTCATCGGCACGGTCACGCATGGACGCCAGTTCATCAAGACTACGATTGGTTAATGCCTGATAATTCTTCTGCCGTTCATAGCTATCCAGGAAAATATCATAATGCACTTTCACGCGTGCAATAGTCGGATTATAAATAGGTATGCCACCTTGAGTGGTTCTTAGTTGTTCGCCTTCGATTATTTTCTTCCCCCATTCTACCAATGAGGCTTCACTCAACAAATCCGGTACGGTATTAGAAGCAGGCAAGCCATATAACTCTTTATGTATCACCTTGATTTCATCACGAAGCACTGCCAAATTAAGCACCTGAATAAAATGAGAGATATACAGCCGGGCAGTCTTCACATTCATCTGATGTTTACGGCTGGCACGTGACTGATTATCGTAGCACTGTGTATAATAAATTTGCGCCGCCTCGAACCGATGCAAGAAGTTACGTGCTTCAAATAATGTCTTCAATGTAATAGCCAAGTCACGCACATTATACATCTCTCCCTTTTCGACAGCCGCTTTCAGTGCCCGAACTCTTGCTTGATCTGTATTTGGTAATCGTCTATAAGGCATAATAGCTACATTTCACGATACATTAACAATTTCACCAGATTCTTCAGTTCCTTTTTTCTGTCTTCTGCAACAGCTACCGCCGCCAGGCTTTCCATAGCGAGCGTATAATATTCACGCATTTTGCTTTCACAGATATTGCGGATGTTCAACTGATTATAGATTTCAGTTACCGCTTCGATTTTTTCAGAAGGCTGAAAAGCTTCCGCATTCAACCAACGATTCAATTCAGTATGCTGCTTTTCATCCGCACGGTTCAGTGCTTTGATAAGCATATATGTTTTTTTATTGCAGAGGATGTCTCCACCTATCTTCTTCCCGAACACTTCCGGATCACCGTATACATCCAACAAGTCATCCTGCAACTGGAATGCTACTCCGATATGCATTCCAAAATTATATAGATTCTCTGCATCTTCAGCAGTCGCTCCTGCGAGAATTGCACCAATTTTAAGGCTACCCGCAAGCAACACAGCTGTTTTCAAACGAATCATTTCAATATATTCGTCTTCTGTGACGTCACAGCGAGATTCAAATTCCATATCCAGTTGCTGTCCTTCACAGATTTCGAGTGTAGTCAGACTGAATAAATCCATCACTTCTTTCAGGTGTTCCGGCGGACAACCCGTCATATACCGGAATGCCAGAATCAGCATAGCATCTCCCGAAAGTACAGCAGTATTATCGTTCCAGACCTTGTGTACGGTAGGTTTCCCTCTGCGCACATCCGAACGATCCATCAAATCATCATGTAACAAGGTGTGATTGTGATAAACTTCGATTGCAGTGGCAGGATCGTATATAGATGCAACATCCTCCCGATACAGGTTATATCCCATCAACATTAATACAGGACGTATGCGCTTCCCACCCAGAGAAAGGATATATTCAATCGGTTCATAAAGCCCTTTCGGCGTCCGGGTAAACTGGATTTCAGAGATATGATTATTTATCTTATCGAGTAATTGAGAAGCTGTAAACATGATGAATAAAAAAATGAATGAATAAAAAGAGGCTGCCGAAAGCAGCCTCCCAATTTATAGTGTTACAAATTACTGCAATCTAAACATCACAGGAACCGTAAATTTTACACGTACCGGTTTTCCGCGCTGCATACCTGGTTTCCACTTCGGCATGGTGTTAATCACACGGAGGGCTTCTTTATCCAGATACGGGTCAACGCTACGTACAACCTTCGCATCCACGATACTACCGTCCTTATTAACAACGAACTGTACGATAACACGTCCTTGAGTTCCGTTTTCCTGTGCGATAGTCGGATATTTAATATTTTTTGCCAGATACTGCATCAAAGCTGCTTGTCCGCCCGGGAAGTCCGGCATATTTTCTACAACCTCGAAAATTGTCTGTTCTTCCGGCTCTTCTTCAACAACCTGTACAGGCACGTATTTAACCTCTACACGAGCTTGATTATCTTCATTAATAATAGTTGTTGTTTCTTCAATTTCAGCCTTATCATCCACAATCTCCAGCAATTCTGCTACTTTTGGAGCTTCAGGTGGTGGTGGTGCTGCCTGTTCCGGGGTTTCAGTAATAGGAATGATTTCCTCTTCAAACACAACATCAGCTACTGCCTGGCTTGTATCTATTTTCACGTCACGCTGGGTCCATTCGAACGCCACGAACATGAAAGCTAGAACTACCACGTAACCAACGAGCAGCCATGTAGACTTCTTGCCTTCCAAGTCTGCCTTGGGTGATTTTTTAACTTCCATAAATTTATTAATATAATGATTAAAAAAAAAGTGTCTTCCGTGTGTCTCTGGGCAAATATAGTACATTTTCATAGATCCATTCTCCTCTTTATCTCTTTTTTATCCAGCTTTTTAACTTTTTTAATTCTTTCGTACTTGTCTTGCCCCTTTTAACAGCAAACCTATGGTTGATTTTCAAATTTACCGTATCTTTGGCGGACAAATCAGATAAACTGAATATGAAAAAGATAACAATTGCAATCGATGGCTTTTCCTCTTGTGGAAAAAGTACAATGGCCAAAGATCTTGCCCGCGAAGTGGGTTATATTTACATTGACAGCGGAGCCATGTATCGTGCGGTCACTTTATATAGTATAGAAAACGGGATTTTCAACGGAGACGTGATCGATACGGAGAAACTGAAAAATGAAATCAAGAACATTCGTATATCTTTCCAGCTGAATAAGGAAACCGGACGTCCCGACACGTATCTCAACGGCGTGAATGTGGAGAATAAAATCCGTTCGATGGAGGTTTCTTCCAAAGTGAGTCCTATCAGTACGCTTGACTTCGTACGTGAAGAAATGGTGGCGCAGCAACAGACTATGGGAAAGGAAAAGGGAATTGTGATGGATGGCCGGGATATAGGAACCACCGTTTTCCCTGATGCGGAACTGAAAATATTTGTAACCGCTACTCCCGAAATCCGTGCTCAACGCCGTTATGACGAACTGAAAGCAAAAGGACAGGAAGCCAGCTTCGACGAAATTCTGGAAAACGTGAAACAACGGGATTATATCGACCAGAACCGGGAAGTAAGTCCGCTTCGCAAAGCTGAAGATGCCCTGCTTCTGGATAACACCCACTTATCGATTGAAGAGCAAAAGGAATGGCTTTTCAGACAATTTAATAAGGTAAGTAAATAGTTTGCTTTATGATCAAGGTGGAGATAGACGAGGGGTCCGGCTTCTGCTTTGGTGTGGTGACAGCCATTCATAAGGCAGAAGAAGAGTTGGCAAAGGGAGAGACTCTCTATTGTCTCGGAGATATTGTACACAATAGCCGGGAAGTGGAAAGGCTTAAAACGATGGGATTAATCACGATCAACCGGGAAGAATTCAAGCAGCTGAAGAATGCCAAAGTATTGCTTCGTGCACATGGAGAGCCACCGGAAACTTACATGATTGCCCGTGAAAATAATATAGAGATTATCGATGCGACCTGTCCGGTAGTATTACGTTTGCAAAAACGCATCAGACAAGGGTATCTGACAGACAGTGACAAAGAAAAACAAATTGTCATATACGGCAAAAACGGCCATGCTGAAGTATTGGGATTGGTGGGACAAACAGATGGAAAAGCAATTGTCATTGAAAAGGCAGAAGAAGCCAAACAGTTGGATTTAAACAAAAGCATCCGTCTTTTCTCACAGACCACCAAGTCACTGGACGAGTTTCAGGAAATCGTGGAATACTTCAAGCAACATATTTCACCGGAAGCGACTTTCGAATATTATGATACTATCTGTCGTCAGGTTGCCAACCGGATGCCTAAGCTCCGGGAGTTTGCAGCTACACACGATTTGATATTCTTCGTCAGTGGCAAAAAGAGTTCAAACGGAAAAATGCTGTTTGAAGAATGTTTGAAGGTAAATACCAATTCACATTTGATAGATAATGAGAAAGAAATAGATCCTTCTCTCCTTCAAAACGTAAATTCAATTGGCGTATGTGGTGCGACTTCTACTCCTAAATGGCTGATGGAGAAGATTTACAATCACATTCGGACGCTTATCAAAGAATAACAGCTTTATTCTGACAAAGAATAATAGCAAAGTAACATAAGGAAACGGCAAAGTAACACGAATGAATAAAAGGAAAGCAAAAAAAGGTCATTTGAACATTTTTAATGTTTTCTTCTTACGAAAAAAAACTTCATAACCACTGCTTTCAACTTTTTGTTGTACATTTGCCGCGTCAAACTAATTAATGAGAGATTGTTATATGGGAACAGTTAAGTGTATCGGAATTTTGACCTCCGGAGGTGATGCTCCAGGAATGAACGCTGCTATACGTGCAGTGACACGTGCAGCCATCTACAATGGATTGCAAGTTAAAGGTATATACAGAGGATATAAAGGTCTGGTTACAGGTGAAATCAAAGAATTCAAGAGTCAGAATGTGAGTAATATCATCCAGTTGGGTGGTACTATCCTGAAAACAGCCCGTTGTAAAGAGTTCACGACTCCGGAAGGTCGTCAGTTGGCTTATGACAACATGAAAAAAGAAGGCATTGATGCTTTGGTTATCATCGGTGGAGACGGCTCACTGACAGGTGCGCGTATCTTTGCACAGGAATTTGATGTTCCATGTATCGGACTGCCGGGAACTATTGACAATGACCTTTACGGTACAGATACGACCATCGGATATGATACTGCATTGAATACCATATTGGATGCCGTAGATAAGATTCGCGACACAGCCACTTCACATGAACGCTTGTTCTTCGTTGAAGTTATGGGACGTGATGCCGGTTTCCTTGCGTTGAACGGAGCTATCGCTTCGGGTGCGGAAGCTGCCATTATTCCGGAATTCAGTACGGAAGTCGACCAACTGGAAGAGTTTATCAAAAACGGATTCCGCAAGTCCAAAAACAGTAGCATTGTATTAGTAGCCGAAAGCGAACTGACAGGAGGAGCCATGCATTATGCCGAACGTGTGAAAAACGAATATCCGCAATATGATGTACGTGTGACGATTTTAGGTCATCTGCAACGTGGTGGTAGTCCTACCGCTCACGACCGTATTCTGGCAAGCCGCCTCGGTGCTGCTGCTATCGATGCCATTATGGAAGATCAACGCAATGTTATGATCGGAATCGAACATGATGAAATCGTTTACGTGCCGTTCAGCAAGGCTATTAAGAATGACAAACCGATCAAGAGAGACCTCGTCACTGTATTGAAAGAGCTTTCGATCTAATTTTTTATTCTAAAGAGTTTATTTATACTGATATATGACGATAAAGAGCTATGAATGATGGAGTAACCCATTTATTCATGGCTCTTTTATTTATACTAATATGATAGAGATGAACGCAACTACAACACCAAGTGCGTTCACATATATGAATTCCATCCTCCAGTGCTACTTACCTTTCGCGACAAATATCCATTAAATTACCGTTATACAACTGCAATACTTCCATCATACAGTAACTATTGTTCGATTAGGATGCCGATATAGCTAATTCACCACAGCCGTGGTAGCTTCTTCCCACAGCCGTGAAGAGTTCCTACCACGGCCGTGAGAAGACCTTGTCACGGCCGTGGGAAATTAATGATACCGATACTTTAATAGAACAATACCGGTATCCCAACGTAACTATACCAGTTTCTTTTCCTATTCCCCCCACTTTATCAGCCTGCAAACAAGCTACCTGATAAGGAGTCAGCACTGACAATAAAAGTATATATGTTTTATTGTCAGCCTATTATCAGCATCTATTGTCAGGATATATAGAATTGATATTCAACCACTTGAGTGTTATTCTGACAGATTGACAATAAAAAGAGTACAAATCACAATGTATTCTAAACAAAATCGTATGATTTTGCTCAAATCGGAATAGAAATAAAGTAAAGATGCCATTACTGACAATGGCCTACCATTATACAGCCTTTATTTCTTCGTACCTATTAATTGCCTGATGAATTTCCTTATCCATAAATAATAGCCGGTCAGTGGTAATGCAGCCCCAATCAAAGCGGCAATAAAGGCAAGTATGCGGGTAAACATCCCTCCCCAATTACCGACATGTACCGAATAAATCCAGCCGCGAATCTTCCCTGACTTGTCTTGATGTTGATAAAGACTTGTTTCTGTAAATTCACCAGTATCCGTATTAAAAGAATAACGATCAGACGCACGCTGATTTCCAAAGCGGTTGAAAGATACACTTGCCGTACCGGAAGAAACACTGATTTGCTTATATTCCGGATTTTGATACCTTAGTTTATCATACACTTCCTGCCAATAAGCGAATGGCAAAGCCGCAGAATACCGATTACTGTGATCGTTTTCCGGATATTCCTTACTGTCCAACTGCCTCCGTGGATATTCTCCAGTCCCCTGATTTCCGGCATGCTCTCTATCTTTTTTATGATTTCCTGATTGTTCTTTACCATTATGTGGCCTCTCTCCATGTTCTCTATTGTCCTTCCGACCTTTCGGACGCCCACCTCTTTCACCATTTTGTGCATCATTGCCTTCTCTCTTCTTTTCTTGATGTGCCAGTCTGACATCTCCCTTTTGGGGATTACCCTTCTGTTCATGTCCTTGGAGGGTATGCACTTGCATTTCTACCCCGAAGACTTTATAAAAAGCTGTCCGATACCACGGAAAGGACCATGTCAATCCCGTCAATGCCATAGCTAACAGAAAAATCAGGGCGTACATTCCTCCCGCCACATGCAAGTCATACCAAAATCTTTTCCAACCTTTTGTTGCTGTTATTTTCAGACTGTTTTTCAAAGACTTACGTGTACGAGGCCACCAAATAACGATTCCCGAGATCAATACAAAAACCAATGACAGTGTACTGACACCTACAATCATCTTACCCCAAAATATTCCATCATTTCCCGGTTTCATACTATCCAACAGCCAGCGGTGCATCCGGAACATAAACGTAAAAAAACTACTGCGCTCACTTTTTCCTTTTACTTCACCCGTGTACTGGTCTACATACAAAGATGCGCGGCGTGGTTTGGAAAGATTGACCTGATAAGTACGCCCGGGATCAGAAGAAATGCTAACACCGGTCACAGATACACTGTCCGGCAATGTCGCTGCCACTTTTTCAAGTAACTTATCGATAGGAATAGGTTCCTCTTTTACTGTTTCTACATAGTAAAGTGCAGGACGGGACAACTCATTTACCTCATTCTCGAATACCAGCATAGCACCGGAGAAACAGATAAGAGTAATTATCAGTCCGAAAGGGACGGAAAGCCACAAATGTATTTGTCTGAAAATTTTCTTCATTGTATTTGGAGTGGTAAAAAGCCAGTCCCTCTAAAAAAGAAGAGAGAGAACCGGCCTTTATCTATTTTTATACTGTTTTATAAACTTGTTTCAGCAGCAGCACCCAGAATCAAATATTGATCTCTAGTTCCGAATGCCGTAAAACGCGGCATAGTAAATTCTGCCGAACGCTTGCCCAATGTACCGTCACTTTTCAGTTCGAAAGAATATGAAACTCCGGCATCACCTTGACGGTATCCCAAACCGTATGCATATTTTTGATTAGGGAAGAGCCAATGAGTTGCAGCATCCGTTTCCGTACTACCACCTTCCACTTTAATAGTTAATACAGCATCCGGATCATTTATTTCCGCTTCTGTTGCCGGAACCAAATAAGAGGCTTCCGAACTTGCAGCAGCAATTACATATTTCTCCAACGTCCCATTATTCATTTTACAAATAGCGGTAATACCTCCGTCAGCCTGAACAGTCGCTCCCTTAGTAGCCTTAGCAGCCGCAGCATCAATAATATAAATGGCGGGTTGTTGAACTGTAGATGAACCCGAAGCAGATTTCTGGAATACGACCGGAATATAGGCTTTACCATTTTCAACATAAACAAATCTTCCCATATCCGCCAATTCTTCAGCAACCGGGAAATCGGTCACCTTAGTTAAAGTTCCGCTTTGAGAATCAAAAATTGCCATCATTTTTGCATCACTCGTAGAGTCATATTTTCCTTCTGTAGCGTACATTCTCAACAAAAATTTAGTACCTGTGATATGCCATACCTGGAAGAAAGAGAGTTTCTTTCCAAATGTAGCATTTGCCGCATCTTCTATATTAAAATAATAAGACTTGTCAAACTCGTTAGTTGTTGTGTTGACACGAAGCACTCCTGCATCAAGAGTCGTTTTATTTTTTTCATTACTTTGACTCTTTGCTACACTGTTTGAGAAGACATACAAATAACCGTCATCTGCCGCACAAATAGTTGGGTAGAATTGAGAACGATAACGTGAAGTTGCATAGCTGATACGATTATCAGTGATGATAGTCGGCTTCTTATCAAAATTATTAATTCCGTCATAAATTCCAATCCAAACTTGATTAGGGTGTACAGTTGCACTTATTGACTTCTCTCCGGTTTCTTCATCTTCCGCAATCAGGTCTTCATATCCCTCTGCTGCTCCCGACTCAATTCCATAATCACTGAAACCCAACGGACACAAGGCTGTATACACTTTATCACCTATGGATTCAAAGCCGGATACGGTAAAATATTCTCCGTTTCCAACCAAATCTTCGGTTACCAGAGTGGAAGTTTTATACTTCTGCTGATCCGAATCAATGAGGGTAAAATTGACCCCATATTTGGGAGAGTCACTACCTGTTCCTTCACCATCGTCTCCCTGATTTCCCGGCTCATCATCACTACAAGACAAAACTGTCAATCCCATAACCATAGACACTGCAAGCATCCATAAAAAATTCTTTCTTACCATTTTTTGTTCCTATTAAAAATTGACTAATATTTAAAGATTAAGCTCAAAGAGCCTGTTCATTTTTTATCTGTTGAAATAATATCTGATTTTCCCATAAAAAGCACGACCGGCTTTCTGTAGACTAAAGTTGTCATAAAGCTTCTCATCTGTAAAGTTCTTACATTCCAGAGAAAAGTTGTAGCGGGAGTTCTTCAGACTATAAACCAAACTAAGATTATGAGAAAACTGACTTGGTACTCCCTTTTTATTGGAAGCCCCATGATTTTCCCAATGGAGAGGAAATTCATGCACATAATAATTATCATACGTTACTGTCAGCAAATTGCCCTTTCCAAAAAGATGATGCGCATAAAAGGAAGCATCTACGTTAGCAAACAAATAAGGAATATTCGGCATCCTTACTTTATAGGTAGTCGATTCACTCCCATTCAATCCGTACCTCTCGTAATCACGCGTGTTCAAATCGGTAAAATTTCCACCGATAGAAAACCATTTAGAATAATTATAGCGTACTTCCGCATTCCAGCCCATTGTCCTTACACGTCCATGGTTCATGTATGCTGCATATTGTGATGAACCTGCCAAAAACGTTCCGGTCAAACGCCGGATAAAGTCCTTCGTATCTCTATACACCAATCCTCCTTCGACATATATAGAATGTTTTCCAAATTCGTGTGAGTAAGACAAGCTCGCATTTACGTTATGACTGTGTTCCGGTTTCAATCCTGCATCTCCCAGTTCCATATCATCATCACCAAACAATTCATCGGCTGTAGGAAGGCGTAACGCCTTTTCATACGAAAACTTTGCCTGAAATCCATCCAAAAACAAATACGTAGCAGCTATCCCATAGCCAAAGGCTCCGGTACTACCGGCAGACTCTTCATAACTGACTCTATTATTGGAAGAACTATCATCATTGTTGGTATTTCTCGGCCCACTACTGTACTGGTTATAGTATTTACCAAACACAGAAACATTCCACAAATCCTTATGACTATAACGATAAGAAAGTCCTGTGATATTCTTCCTTGATTTCTTTTCAATTTTGCTATACTGGGCGGCACCCGTAGCATCTGTTATATTAGCAGAAGAAGTAGGTTTACGCTCATACCCCATCAACACATGATTAAGCACGAAAGCATGGCTTTCACCCAAATGATAATTGGCAGTAAAGGTACCGTTCCAGTTATCGGTACTTGATTTATAGTCTTGATAACTCTGCTCGCCCAACTTACCTTTTTTATACCGCATTTGTCCCAGCCAGTTATATTCATAAGTTGCCGTATCAATGTTTTGAGTAATATTACGGTTATAGTTTGCAGTCAGGTTCACATCCAGACCTTTGAGCAATAAGTTTCTTTTCCGGTATTCCACCGAAGGCATAAATGAATGGCCTTTCCGCCGTTTTTGTCCGTATACAATTTCCTGTACAACACCGTTCTGGATTTCCTTATCATTTTGCGAATAGGTAAAGGTAAGCATCAAACGGTCGGCAAACGGTTTATTCACAAGCCCCACTTTACCCACAACAGCCTCATTATGATAAGTGTCGTGAAAGCGTTTCACCCGTTCTATTTTTTCCGAATCCCAGCCGGATACCCAGCCATCTTCATCGACCACTTCATCATAATGTTCCACCGGAGTATCAATCCAATAATTATTATCCGAATAATTCTGAAAAGCATTGATTTCGAATGTAAACCCATTATCAGCCGTATGTCCCACATTCACATACGATTTATGGGTGTTGAAAGATCCATAAGAATATGAAGCATCGACAAATGTACGCCGCTTATTTCCAGTGACAATATTTATCACACCGCCCAAAGCATCCGTACCAAAGCCAACGGGTACCACACCACGATATACTTCGATACGCTCTGCAAAATTAATCGGAATATTATTCAGGCTGAACGAGCCTCCTACTCCATCCTGCGGCACTCCATCAATGAATAACTTGATGTTTTTTCCACTCATTCCATCTAAAGAAAGATTCATATCCGAACCCACCCCGCCTGACTCACGCAACTTCACACCAGGCACCTTCGTTAAAGCACTGGCTAAATCCTGCGTACTATTATGAAGTTTGGTTGCATCAATCGCTACAGCATTAAAAGCTGATTTATTCACTCGATTCACTCCAGAAGTAGAAATCACCACTTCACTAAGTTCTTTCACATCAGGAGTGATGGTAAAGTTCATCTTTATCCGTTCTCCCCTTCTTAAAACCACTTTTTTTTCTATCGTTTTATATCCCATAGCGGAAACAACTAATGTATATTCGCCACCGGGAGCTTTAATATGATAAAGCCCCTCACGGTTAGTGGCAGAACCGAAACCAGTCCCTTTCAGGTGAACAGTAGCAAAATCAACTATTTCTTTTTCCGTAGATATTATTCGACCCGATATCATGACTCCCTTCCCATGCTGCGAATAAGCTGATAGAGAGAAAATTAACATCAACAACAGTAGACCTGTCATCCTCTTTATTTCACAACAAACAATCTTTTTCACCCGACTCATATTTTTATTTATTCTAAATAAGAATTACATTTGCGGGTGCAAAAGTATATAACAAGCATTAATTATAAAAATCATAAAAATTTGGTATCACCCAAACTTTTCTAATAAATAAGACAAGATGAGAGCAGATCTGGAGTGGTTTAGAACCTTTAAAGCTATATTTGATACGGGAACTATGAGCGACGCCGCCAAAGAGTTGAATATTTCTCAACCTGGCGTCAGTCTGCATTTAAGTTCACTGGAAAATTATATCGGACATCCGTTATTTGAACGTAACACCCGGAAAATGATTCCCAATGAACGAGCAAGAAAGCTATACCGGCAAATATGTTACTCACTCACCAAATTGGAAGAAGTAGAAAACAGTGTCCGCAAGAGAAGTGGAAAAGAGAGAATGACTCTTTGCCTTGGAGTATATTCGGGACTATTTTCTCAACTAATAGCTCCTCATATCGCCGATTTAGATTTTAATCTCATCGTACAATTCGGAGACAACGACAAATTGAGTGAGCTTCTGGAAAGCGGTTCGGTAGACATTATCATCACTTCAATCGAAACGCCCATTCACAATATTTCATATCAAGTTCTCGGAACCTCCGAATTTATCGTCGCTGCAGGAAAAGAAACCGATATCTCTCAATTCCAGCAACTGGATATTGAGAATAAGGGTCAGGTAAGAAAGTGGTTACAATCTCAACTTTGGTACAGCAACGAAAAAAATATATGGGCGCGTTTTTGGAAACTCAATTTCAAAAAAGAGAGCGATTTCGCACCCAATTATGTGATGCCTGACAAGAACACCATTCTCCGCTGTCTGGAAAAAGGTGTCGGCCTGGCACTTATGCCTCATTCTATCTGCCGGGATTCTATAGAACGAGGAGATATTATATGCCTGTGGAAAGGATATGTAGAGATGAAAAATACACTCTACATCGGACATCGGAAAAACTCAATATTAAGCGATGAGATCCAACAGATCAAAGAAATAATGACAACTGAATTCGAAAAATGTCATAATGAATCATGTCAGCCACTGCGCTAACGACCGTTCCGTCACCTCCCACAACTGCTCTTTCTGCACATGATTCGTGTATTTATCAGACAAGTTTTTCCGGTGGTTATTGACATACAGTTGTCCTGTCACGCCTGCTTCCTTTTCATCCAACAATAAACCGACTGCCGTAGAAGCCCCTTTCTTCGGTTTGCGGATAAAAGGACGAAAAAAATATCCGTCAACGGATCAAACCACTTATGCATCGTAATGATATTGGTAGAAACAATTCCCGGATCGGCAGCATTGACGGTAATTCCTTTCTCACGAAGTTGCCCGGAGAGTTCGAAAGTAAATAGTAACAAAGCCAGTTTGGTGTTACTGTAAACAGGAATTCTCCAAAAACTCCCCGTTTTTCCTCTGTGAAAGAAATCGGGAAAATCGAGTTTACCAATTGCGTATGTACAAGAAACCATATTGACGATACGCGCTCCACGCACCATCAGCGGAACCAATTTCCGAGTAAGCAGATAAGGTCCCATATAATTCACACTTACCGTTCGCTCAAACCCATCAGAAGTAGTATGAAAACCTGTCTCCATCGTTCCGGCATTATTCATCAGCAAAGCAATGGAGAGGTTTCTTTCCAAAATCTGGTTGGCAAAAGAAACTACCGATTGCATGGAAGACAAATCAATAGCTATTACTTCCAAATACGGGTTTCCGGTTTCCTTGCTCAAATGTTCGCGGACAATCTCCGCTTTCTTCGGATTATAACATGCCATTATGATTCGATAACCGGCTTTGGCTACGGCACGTGTTATTTCTGTCCCCATTCCTCCGTCCGCACCGGTGATAATCGCCCATTTCATTTCACTCATTTTTTCTCCAATTTATCAATCTCCTTTTGTAAAGACAAAGGGATTTGTTCTTTCAAATGTTGATGACAAGCCATTTCTATCGTATACATACGACCGATGCAATAATTACTGTGTCCACAGCTACAGCGTGCTTGTTCCTCCTTTTTCATCCGATTCACAAATCCCGGTTCGTTGAGCAAAGCTCTCGCCATCTGTACGGCATCAAAACCGGAATCGAGCACTTCATCTATTTTCTGACGAGAAACAAGACCGCCGACATAAATCAGCGGCGCATTCGGAAGAGCTGCCCGGAATTTCAGTGCATCTTCAAGGAAATATGCTTCTTTGAAAGGTACAGAGGGGATCATCCATTTACCAAACATACGGACTCCGTATTTCAGCCACCAGCAATTCATATAGTAAGACATCGAACGGATTGGCATGGCACCCCGCATCACATACATCGGTGCACGGCTCACAAAGCCTCCACTCAACACCAATCCATGAACTCCATGTTCCAATAGACGTTTAGCCACTTGTATCGATTCGTCAATCTCCATGCCTCCTTTGAAACCGTCACGCATATTCATTTTTACCAAAACGGCCATATCATTGCCTGCCGCTTTCATCACTTCTTCCATCACCAGGTCCATAAAACGCATCCGGTTTTCGAGCGAACCACCATATTCATCTTTCCGATGATTGGTATATGGAGAAAGGAACTGGCTAATCAAATAACCATGTCCTGCATGCACTTCAACAGCGTCAAATCCTGCTTCTCTCGCCAGATTGACAGCATTTCCATACGCTTGTGCCATTTCCGGCAACTCCTCCTTTTTCATTCCACGCACAAACGTAGGAGAGTAAAGATTAAAACCCGAAGATGCGGATATAGGAGTGACACCACAAATATTTCGATGGGACATATTCCCACAATGTCCGATTTGTATACCCACTGCTGCACCTTCATCGTGCACAGCTTTTGTCAATTCATGCAAACGGGGAATAATAGACGGACGCAACCACAACTGACGGTCGAAAGAAAGTCCGCTTTGCGTCACAGCCGCATAGGCCACTGTTGTCATACCCACTCCTCCCGCAGCTACCGAACGATGGTAATCCAGCAACATCTGCGTAGGAGTATTCTCCGGACACATGCTCTCAAAAGCTGCCGAACGGATTGTTCGATTCCGCAACGTCAAAGGGCCAAAGGTGACCGGACTAAAAAGTTTAGATTCCATAGTAGTATATTTATTGAGTCATATTTAAGTCGTAATGAAAAATGCCCTAATACCTAATAAAGGAAAGGGAACACTCGTTTCCGTTCTCCCACTGCATCGCCGAATTCTTCGCGATAACGGCACCAGATGGCATTGGCACGAGGAACAAGGTTAGCAATCGTCCACCAAAGGAAAACAAGTCCGGAAAGTGAACAGGTGAGTATCGCCCATCCTGCCCATTCCACTATTTCACCGAAATAGTTGGCGGAAGTGACATAACGGTACATACCTTTTTGAGGCAGATAGTGCCGGGTATCTCCCGGTTTGCGCAAGTGCCGGATGATATAGTCCGAATGCCAGTTCGTCAGCATACCTGTGAAAAAAAGCAGTGTGCCTATAATAAACCACGGTGAAGCGAACCAACCGGATTGATACATCGTTTCGGGAGCAAGATAAAAGATCCATTTACCTTGCATATAGCCATTCAGTAAATTAAAAAGAATACCCATCGACATGATTGACAGCGGCATCTTACTTTTCCCCGTCAGTAGCAGGGGAAAAATGAAAGCACGTTGAAAGTAATGAATCTGGAAGAACAGGAAAAAAGTGAAGATTACCGGTTCAAACCGACGCTCGGAATATATCCACATTACACACATCACTAGAAAAACGGGAGCTTCCATCCATATCCAGGCTAGTTTATTGGATATAGCTACGCCCCACGATGCCGTACGGAAAATGCCATATCCGGCTTTCACAAAGTAAAGGGCGATAAAAACAACCAGGGCAATCAGGCTCATCACGCCCAGAAACAGATTAAAAGCAGCTATATTCATGTCGATCTTTTTTTGTAACACGCAAAAATAACAAAAATGAAACGAATGACGGTACAAAAAATAGAAAGAATCTGAAATACATTCCTTTAAGAACATAAAAAAACAGCATTCCCGAACGCATACCTGAAATTACGAGGCATACATCCGGGATCACTTATATATTCAATAAAAGGATTTGTTTTTATCAGCGTTTCTTGATTGGAATATAAGGCAAATCATCGAGTACATTCTTATAAGCCGGGCGGATAATTCGTTTACCTTCGAAGGTCAATTCTTCATTACGGTGTGCACACCAGCCTACGATACGTGCCATAGCAAACAGAGGAGTGAAGATTTCCTGCGGCAAGCCGATCATTTCATACACGAAGCCTGAATAGAAGTCGATATTGCTGGATACTGTCTTTCCGTTGTTTTTAACACGTCCGAAAGTAGCGATGGCTCGTTCTTCCAACAGTTCGAGGAAAGCAAATTCACTTTCTCTTCCTTTTTCACGGGCAAGGTCACGAGCCAATTCTTTCAACAGAAGAGCACGGGGATCGGAGATTGTATAAACGGCGTGTCCTATACCGTAGATCAATCCGCTCTTATTATATACTTCCTTATTCAACATTCGGGTGAAATAAGTGTCTATCTCATCCACACTTGTCCAATCTTTGATATTCTCTTTCAGATGCTGGAACATGTCGGCAACCTGAATATTTGCACCTCCATGAAGCGGGCCTTTCAATGAACCGATACCTGCGGCGATGGCCGAATAAGTATCCGTTCCGGTGGAAGAAGTAACGCGAACGGTAAAAGTGGAGTTGTTACCGCCCCCATGTTCTGCCTGAAGAATCAGCAACAAATCGAGGGTACGAGCATCAAGTTCGGTATAATTTCTTTTCAACATGTACAGGAAGTTCTCGGCAATAGAGAGTTTTTCCTGCGGATGGCGGATATGCAGAGAACGTCCGAAAGTAGCATGGCGAAGCATATTGTACGCATAAGCAATGATAGTGGGAAATTTCGAAATCAGTTCAATACTCTGACGCATCAGGTTATCCCGGGAAGTATCATCCGCATTCGCATCAAAACGGTACATTTCAAGCACACTGCGTGAAAGAATATTCATGATGTTGTTTCCTTCCAACTCTATGATATTCATTTTTGTTTTCTGCTCCAACGGCATATTGTCGTTAATCAATTCACGGAAAGAAAGCAATTCTTCTTTATCCGGCAGACGTCCGGAAAGCAACAGGTAAGCCACTTCTTCAAAACCGAAACGTTTCTCTTTGATAATGGCATGCGAAATATCTTCCACATCATAACCACGATAGAATAATTTTCCCGGTATCGGTTTCAATCCACCACCCGGAATACGTTCATAGCCTACTACATTACCGATTTTGGTTAAACCTACCAATACACCTGTGCCGTCTTCATTACGCAATCCGCGTTTCACATCAAACTTTGGGAACAATTCATTATCAATCCGGGTAGCTTCCTTCATCTCCTCGGAAAGTTTGTAAATCAGGTACTCTTTTTTCATCTTTCTTCGTTTTTTATTCGTTACTTTTATTTTTCAATTCTTTCCACGATCTCACGAGTGAAAGCGGAAGTAGAGAGGGAGGTTCCATTCGGCATAAAACGAGCCAAATCGTGTGTAGCGCGAGCGTCCAGGAAGCTTTGTTCCAAGGCTTTCTCTATCAGAGCAGCCGCTTCTTTCCAATCAAAATATTCGAGCATCATTACGGCCGAAAGTATAATAGAACAAGGGTTCACCACATCTTTTCCCGCAATATTGGGAGCTGTTCCATGAGTCGCTTCAAAAATGGCATGTCCTGTTTGATAGTTGATATTTGCTCCCGGAGCAATACCGATACCGCCTACCATGGCCGCCAGTTGGTCGGAAACATAGTCTCCATTCAGATTCAAGGTAGCTATCACGGAATATTCTTCGGGAATCAGGAGTGTATTTTGCAAGAAAGCATCGGCAATGCAATCTTTTATCACCAGTCTGCCATCTGCCAAAGCATCGGCAAATTCACGCTGTGCCAGCTCGTAACCCCATTTCTTGAAGCCACCTTCCGTGAACTTCATGATATTTCCTTTATGCACCAGCGTTACAGAAGGTAAATGATGGTCGAGCGCATACTGGCAGGCAGCACGTACCAGACGTTCAGTACCCTCACGTGATACAGGTTTCACACCGAAAGAAGAGGTTTCCGGGAAACGGACTTTTGTTACTCCCATTTCGTCTTTCAGGAATTTATAGAACTTTTCAGCTTCCGGAGTACCGGCTTCCCACTCGATACCTGCGTAGATATCTTCCGTATTTTCACGGAACACGCACATGTTCACTTTTTCAGGTGATTTGACAGGCGACTGTACTCCCTGATACCAACGAACCGGACGAAGACAGACATATAAATCAAGTGTCTGACGCAGCGCTACATTCAACGACCGGATTCCACCTCCGACAGGAGTTGTCAACGGGCCTTTGATTCCTATCAGGTATTCCTGAAAGGTTTCCATTGTTTCATCCGGCAACCAGGAACCTGTTGCATGGAAGGCACGTTCTCCAGCCAACACTTCTTTCCATTCGATCCGACGTTTGCCGCCATAAGCTTTCCGGATAGCTGCGTCCACTACGGCTTGCATGGCAGGAGTCACTTCCGCTCCTACTCCATCGCCGGTAATATAAGGTACGGTAGGCACATCGGGCACCAGCAACGTACCATCTGCTTGCATGGTTATCTTGCTCATATTTTATCTTGCATTTAAAGCAGAGCCGGCACGGAACCAGGCTATCTGCTGTTCATTATAGGTATGCTGTACTTCAAAACTTTCTTTCGTTCCGTCTTCGTGATGAAGAACAATCGTCAAATTGCGACCCGGTGCGAAATGGACTAAACCTACTACTGACAAAAGATCGTGTTCCTGAACCTTGTCATAGTCTGCCTTGTCTACAAAAGTAAGAGCAAGCATTCCCTGCTTTTTCAGATTCGTTTCGTGGATACGGGCAAAACTCTTAGCCAGAATGACACGCACATTGAGAAAGCGCGGTTCCATGGCTGCATGTTCACGGCTGGAACCTTCTCCATAATTCTCTTCGGCAACAACTATAGACGGAATACCTTCAGACTTATACATTTTTGCCGTACCGGAAACTGTTCCATAAGTATTTGTTGAACGATTCCAAACGCTGTTCGTTTCACCGTTGAAAGCATTGACAGCTCCCATCAGCATATTGTCGGAAATATTCTCCAAATGTCCCCGGAAGCGGAGCCACGGACCTGCCATAGAGATATGGTCGGTAGTACATTTTCCTTGTGCTTTAATCAGTAAAGGCATATTCAGTAAATCCTGTCCGTCCCATGCCGGGAAAGGCGTCAAGAGCTGGAGACGTTGAGAATCAGGCTTCACCTTGATTTCCGTTTTTGCTCCGTGCGGGGCAATATACCCCTCGTTTCCGGATGTAAAACCTTTCAAAGGAAGTTCATCTCCTACTGGTTCGGATAGTTTCACCTTTTCTCCGTCATGATTCACCAGTCTGTCTTTCAACGGATTGAAGCAGAGATCGCCGGCAATCGTTAATGCCATTGTCAGTTCCGGAGAAGCTACAAACGCATAGGTATTCGGATTACCGTCAGCACGTTTGGCAAAGTTACGGTTGAAAGAAGTAACGATTGAATTTTTCCGTGTCGGATCGTCCGTCTCGCGTTTCCATTGACCGATACAAGGGCCACAGGCATTTGCCATAATCGTGGCACCCAACTGTTCAAAAGCTTCAATCATCCCATCTCTTTCGGCAGTAGCCCGAATTTGTTCCGAACCCGGATTGATGATTAACGGAGCAGCGACACTCAAGTTCTTTTCAGTGACCTGTTTCGCCAAAGAAGCTGCACGACTCAAATCCTGATAAGAAGAATTGGTACATGAACCGATCAAGCCCACCTCCATTTTGCGGGGGTAGCCGTTCAATAACACTTTTTCTGCAAATTCGGAAATAGGAGTAGCGGCATCCGGTGTAAACGGTCCGTTTATATAAGGTTCGAGTTCCGACAAGTCTATTTCAATCACACGGTCGTAATAGTTGGATGGTTCGTCGGTCACTACATCATCCGCACGAAGATCGGCATCGACAGCCTCCGCCCAATCGACCACACAATCTCTTCCGGTAGCCCTCAAATAGGCAGCCATGCGCCCGTCAAACGGGAACAGAGAGGTAGTAGCCCCTACTTCGGCACCCATATTACAAATGGTAGCTTTCCCGGTAGCAGAAAGGGATTCGGTTCCAGGACCAAAATATTCGATAATAGCATTTGTTCCTCCTTTTACGGTAAGGATGCCGGCCAGTTTCAGGATTACATCTTTCGGAGATGTCCAGCCACTTAGTTTTCCGGTCAGACGAACACCGATAATCTTCGGCATTTTCAGTTCCCATTCCATTCCTGTCATCACATCCACAGCATCCGCGCCACCAACACCGATAGCTACCATGCCCAGTCCGCCTGCATTAGGAGTGTGGGAATCCGTTCCTACCATCATACCGCCGGGGAAAGCATAGTTTTCGAGTACTACCTGATGGATAATACCTGCTCCCGGTTTCCAGAAACCGATGCCGTAACGGGAAGATACATCGCGAAGGAAGTCGTATACTTCTTCATTGGTCAATCTTGCCGTAGCAATATCCGCCTTTGCACCTTTATACGCCTGTATCAAGTGATCGCAATGTACTGTTGAGGGCACAGCCACCTGATCCTTACCTGCATTCATAAATTGAAGCAATGCCATCTGCGCAGTCGCATCCTGCATAGCTACACGGTCGGGACGGAAGTTCACATAATCTTCTCCCCGTTTGTAATCTTTTAAATCGGCTACATCATACAGATGAGCATACAAAATCTTCTCGGCCAACGTCAAGGGGCGTTTCAATATAGCCCGCACGTGTTCTACCTTTCCTTTATAAGCAGCGTAGAAAGCTTCTAACATAGTCACATCATATACCATATTGTTTTATCTTTTATGAGTCTATCTATAAAAATAACGAACGGCGTTCGAGTAATGTTTAACAAAATGAAATATTTTTTCTACCCGGAACGAAGATTTGTTACCTTTGCGCCTATTATGAGTAATAATCCGAAAAGTCCAATCATCGACCTTCAGCAACAGCAACTCCTCCTACGGATGGAGTATGAACACGAAAAGGAAGAATTTAAACGGCAGACCGAAACAATGGGCGTTGCCCGTAAAGTGAAACGCGGTCTCTGCTGGTATCCCGTCTCTCTTGGCCGAAGTTACTACAATTCTCTGAATCAGCTTGTAATAGATATTACACGGACCGAAAATAAAGAAATGGAGCATTCCTTCGAGTTCGGCCGCCCCGTCTGCTTTTTCCACCAGTCATTCGAAGGAAAAGTGAAGTACATGAATTTCATCGCTACTGTCAGCTTTGCAGATGAGGAGCGAATGGTAGTTGTACTTCCCGGAGCGGGAGCTTTAGCGGAACTGCAAACTGACGGCATACTGGGGGTGCAACTTTATTTTGACGAAACATCCTACCGGGCCATGTTCGAGGCACTGGAAGACACCATACGCGCTAAAGATAATCGTCTGGCAGAACTGCGTGATATTTTGCTTGGCACACAAAAACCGGGATTCCGGGAGTTATATCCTGTCCGCTTCCCCTGGCTGAACAGCACCCAGGAAACAGCTGTCAACAAGGTACTCTGCACACGTGATGTATCCATCGTTCACGGTCCTCCGGGAACCGGAAAAACAACGACTCTTGTCGAAGCAATTTACGAAACATTGCACCGGGAACCGCAAGTGCTTGTCTGTGCACAAAGCAACACTGCTGTCGACTGGATTTGTGAGAAACTGGTAGACCGGGGAGTACCCGTACTCCGCATCGGGAATCCTACCCGGGTCAACGACAGAATGCTTTCATCCACCTACGAACGCCGGTTTGAAAGCCATCCTGCCTATCCGGAACTTTGGGGAATTCGCAAATCTATCCGTGAAATGGGTAGCCGGATGCGCCAGGGAAGTTATTCTGAACGGGAAGGTATGCGTAATCGCATGAGCCATCTCCGCGATCGTGCTACGGAGTTGGAAATACAAATCAATGCCGATCTATTTGATAGTGCCCGTGTGATTGCTTCTACACTGGTCAGCAGCAACCATCGTCTGCTCAACGGGCGTCGCTTCCCTACTTTGTTCATTGACGAAGCTGCTCAAGCGCTCGAAGCTGCCTGCTGGATTGCCATCTGCAAAGCAGACCGCGTCATCCTTGCAGGAGATCATTGCCAGCTCCCGCCGACTATCAAATGTATAGAAGCCGCTCGTGGAGGACTGGATCACACGTTAATGGAAAAAGTGGTTCAGCAAAAGCCTTCTGCTGTCTCTTTACTAAAGGTACAGTACAGAATGCACGAAGCCATCATGCAGTTTCCCTCCAACTGGTTCTACCACGGAGAACTGGAAGCTGCCCCGGAAGTGCGCTACCGGGGTATTCTTGATTTTGACACTCCTATGAATTGGATTGATACTTCGGAAATGGACTTTCACGAAGATTTTGTAGGTGAGAGTTTCGGACGCATCAACAAGCAGGAAGCCAATCTATTACTACAGGAACTGGAAGCATATATCGAACGGATCGGCAAAGAACGGATATTGGATGAAAGAATTGATTTCGGTCTGATTTCACCCTACAAGGCGCAAGTGCAATATTTGAGGGGAAAGATCAAAGGGAGCAGCTTTTTACGCCCCTTCCGCAGCCTCATCACCGTAAACACGGTAGACGGTTTTCAGGGACAGGAGCGGGACGTTATTTTCATCAGTCTTGTACGTGCCAACGAGGATGGGCAGATTGGGTTCCTGAATGATTTGCGAAGAATGAATGTAGCGATTACAAGGGCACGAATGAAGCTTGTTATATTAGGAGACACCTCTACCCTTACCAAACATCCTTTTTACAAAAGGCTGATGTTATTCATTAAAAAGGAGGATTAAATACTTAATCCTCCTTTTAACAAAGTGCACTTTCTCACGAAACCACACTTCGTTTTAACACAAACAAAACAAACAATATTTTATTTTACGTCAGTACTATTCTTTATTTAAGAAGCCATTAAAATGACTTTTACTTTCAATATACAAATGCAGATTTCAAAAAGAAATATCAACTCCCATAAAGATAAAACACACTAAATCACCACTTCTGAGAAATCAAAAGCAGCGTCATTCGTTTATTTATTTAGTGATGTTAATCATTCTTCAGGGCTGGTTAAGTTAATTCATACTTCTCGTTTATTTTATCTGATGACGCAAAGATAAACATAAACTTGCATTTTTTGTCCATATAATCAATATATTTTTGAAAAATAATTTCGGAAAGCTTCATTTATTCATTTCTAAATCTCTTTTTAACCCAAAAAGGGAGAAAGCAAACAGCCCTCTCCCTTTTACAAACTTGTATAATTTATCCAGTTTAATTGTTTTCCGGACGAAGTTTACGAACAGTAACAGCAGTCTGCCACATTTCGCTTTCACGCAGTTGACGGAGCTCTTCATTCAATTTTTCACGATAATCAGGTTGTGAATTACTGTCGATAGAAATCTGTGCTTCGTTACCAGTCTTCACGCTATTATACAACTTTTCAACTACCGGCTTGATAGCGTCGTGGAATGGGCCCATCCAATCAAGAGCACCGCGTTGAGCAGTAGTAGAACAGTTAGCGTACATCCAGTCCATACCGTTCTTTGCAAACAACGGCATCAATGACTGTGTCAGTTCTTCCACTGTTTCATTGAATGCTTCAGAAGGAGTATGACCGTTTTCACGCAATACTTCGTACTGTGCCAGCAACAAACCTTGGATAGCACCCATCAATGAACCGCGTTCACCTGTCAAATCAGAAGTAGCTTCACGTTGGAAAGTTGTTTCAAACAGATAACCGGAGCCAATACCAATACCCAGTGCGATGGTTCTATCCATTGCTTTGCCTGTAGCATCCTGATAGATAGCATAAGAAGAGTTCAAGCCACGTCCTTCGAGGAACATAGTACGCAAAGAGGTACCCGAACCTTTAGGAGCAACCATGATAACGTCGATATCAGTAGGAGGAACTACACCTGTACGGTCATTCCAAGTGATAGCAAAACCGTGTGAGAAATAAAGAGCTTTTCCGGCAGTCAAGTAAGGTTTGATAGTAGGCCATACAGACATTACTGCTGCGTCAGACAACAGGCACATTACAATAGTACCTTTCTCGCAAGCTTCTTCAATGCCGAACAAAGTTTCGCCCGGAACCCATCCGTCTGCTACTGCTTTATCGTATGTTTTTCCTTCACGTTGACCAACGATTACATTGAAACCGTTATCACGCAAGTTCAGTGCCTGTCCAGGTCCCTGTACGCCATAACCGATTACAGCAATTGTTTCATTTTTCAATACTTCACGAGCTTTTTCCAATGGAAATTCGTCACGGATTACTACAGTTTCAGTAGTACCTCCAAAATTCAACTGTGCCATTTTCTTTTTGTTTTTAGTTTTTGATGACTTACGTCATCCGTTATTAATTAATTTTGTATTCTCACATTTATTCAAATATCACTTTCGAACGGCAAACAACTTCGCTGCCATTCTTCTTTACTTCTACGTGAAACTCGTTTGCATTCACTTCGTCGCAGAAGAAAGAGAGCTCATCACCAAAATAACTTTCGGCCACGTACGCCATCTCGAAACGGCGGATACGTTTGGTCTTGTACAACTCTATCGGGAACAAATCAAGGATATGCTCAATGTAACGGATGCTGTTCACATGACCGTTAATATCAATATCACTGTATTTTGCCGTCAGGGTAGCCATTGACTGATCGCTTGTCACTTTGATACGTGAAGGTTTTTCAATAGGACAAGGTTCGTCACAGACATAATCTACGATACTTCCTCCGTGCAAGGTCAATAGATCGGCCGGTTTGCGGGTATTGAGATTAATCATTGCCCATACGGAACGCGCATAACCAATCTTTTTCCCATCCTTATCAATAATAGCAAAGTTACGGTCAGTAAACAAGCGGTAGACATTTTCCACCCATGTTTGAACTGAAAAGTTCTCATATTGATAAGGCATTTCATCCAACTCAACAGCTAGACGCGAAAGTACCCAAGTGTAATTATCCTCGTTCAGTGTTGCAATACCAAAGCCACGGTCACTTGCGTGAAAACCTGCACAATTCAACAGATGATTTCCCAGTACGCCCATAGTCAGACGTCCGTTAAAGTCAACATGAAACGGTTCTGCCACAAACTGATAAGTTCCTATTTTATTTTCTTCACTCATTATTCTTGTTGGTTTTTACTCTGGTTATACATGGCTTCCCGTCCATCGAGAAACTCGTTCACCCGTTCAAAGCAACTGGTAGTAATCGCTACGCGTCCCGAACGAACAAACTGCAAAACACAATTTAAAGCCTTCAGTTCACCGTAGAGTGAGGTTATATCTTCGCTCATGCCATTTTTCTCAACAATAGAAAATACCGGATTGACTTCCACTACACGGGCATTGTATCTGCGGATCAACTTGGATGCTTCCGGAGTTTCCTGAAAAGCAGGGGTAGATACCTTATAAAGTGCAATCTCATGGAAGTATATTTCATCCTCGGTGAAATAATGTGCCTGAATCACATCGATCTTCTTCTCGATCTGTTTCACCACCTTCTCAATGGTGTCCTTATCTGTCAAGGCTGTAATCGTATACTTGTGTACACCTTTAATAGAAGAAGCAGATACATTCAGACTCTCGATGTTGATTTGCCGACGAGTAAATACAGCAGTTACCTGATTCAGCAATCCGGCTATATTTTCGGAATGAACTATTATCGTATATAATGTCTTGTCACTCATAATCCTAAATTTTAATTGCGAACTTTCAATCTTCCATTCTCAATATTCAACTTCTCCTAGCATTCCAACAGCATCTGATTGACCGAACCACCCGGAGGAGTCATCGGCAGAACATTGCCTTCTTCCACTACGCACGCTTCGAGCAGGAACGGACCATCCGTCGCCAGCATTTCTGCAATGGCTTCTTTCAGTTCTTCACGGGTAAAAGCACGTTTGGAAGGAATATCATAAGCCGAAGCAACCTTCATGTAATCCGGATTCAACATCGGAGTAAACGAATAGCGGCGATTGAAGAACATAGCTTGCCACTGGCGTACGTTTCCGAGGTAATTATTATTCAGGCAGATAATTTTCACCGGAGCTTTCTGCTCCATAATTGTACCCAGTTCCTGAATATTCATTTGCAGTCCGCCATCTCCCATAAATACGCATACGGTACGTTCCGGTGCTCCAAAAGTTGCCCCGATAGCTGCGGGAAGACCGAAGCCCATAGTTCCAAGTCCTCCGGAAGTGATGATACTGCGTTCTTTCGTATATTTGAAGTAACGTGCAGACATCATTTGATTTTGACCTACATCTGTTACCAAAACTGCTTCATGATGAGTAGCATTGCTTACCGCACGTACCACTTCTCCCATACTCAAAGAGTTTGTTGCAGGGTGAAGTTCAGGGCGGATTACTTTTTCTTCCTCTACCTTCTCATATTCTTTGAAACTATCAATCCATTCGGTATGAGTTCTCTTTTTCAGGAGTTTAGTCACAGAAGCCAAAGTCTCCTTGCAATCTCCCAAAACAGCTACATCTACCTTTACATTCTTATTCACTTCCGCAGGATCAATATCAAAATGAATCACCTTCGCCTGTTTGGCGTAAGTAGCCAGATTGCCAGTCACACGGTCGTCAAAGCGCATACCAACGGCAATCAGCACATCGCATTTATTGGTATTGATATTCGGCCCCAAATTACCGTGCATACCCAACATTCCTTTATTCAACGGATGTTCTGTCGGCAAAGCAGACAGTCCGAGCAGCGTACAGCCTGCAGGCATATCCGCCTTTTCGATAAATTCACGCAATTCGTTCTGTGCATTTCCCAATTCAACACCCTGTCCTACCAATACAAGCGGACGTTCGGCGTTATTAATCAGTTCGGCAGCTGCCTGTACAGATTCCTCGTCCGTATCGGGAACAGGAACATAACTGCGGATAAAATCGACTTTCGTCGGTTCGTATTTCGTTTTTTCTACTTGCGCATTCTTGGCAAAGTCCAGTACCACCGGACCGGGACGACCACTACGGGCAATATAAAACGCACGTGCGACCGCCCAGGGCACATCTTCCGCACGACGGATCTGATAGCTCCATTTGGCGATTGGTTGCGTAATACCTACCAAGTCAACTTCCTGAAAAGCATCTGTTCCAAGAAACCCTGTTCCTACCTGTCCGGCAATCACTACGATAGGTGTACTATCGATCATCGCATCTGCAATACCTGTTACCGTATTAGTTGCTCCGGGACCGCTCGTCACCAGGCAAACGCCCACTTCTCCTGATACACGGGCATAACCTTGTGCCGCATGGGCAGCTCCCTGCTCGTGACGAACCAAAATATGGTTCAATATATTTCGATGATCGTACAAGGCATCAAACACCGGCATTATGGAACCACCGGGGTAACCGAAGATGGTAGTCACTCCCTGATGTTCCAAAGAGCGCATCATAGCCTCTGCACCTGTTATTAAATCTTTCATATTAGTTGATAGTTGATAAATGAACTATATCAGATTAATCTCACTGCTCCCTTATCGGCAGAACTTACCATGCTGGCATAAGCCTTCAGACTCTTCGGCACATAACGGTCACGAGTGACAGGAGTCATCGGACGGGCTGCCAATTCTTCATCCGTCAGTCGCACGTTAATCTTCCGGGCCGGAATATCGATTTCTATGATGTCTCCGTCTACAATTTTTCCGATATTGCCTCCAGCTGCCGCTTCAGGAGAAATATGTCCGATACTCAATCCGGAAGTTCCGCCACTGAAACGTCCGTCGGTAATCAAAGCACATTCTTTTCCGAGATGACGAGATTTAATATAAGAGGTAGGATAAAGCATTTCCTGCATACCGGGACCACCCTTCGGACCTTCGTGCGTAATGACGACGACATCGCCACTGACGACTCGGCCTCCGAGAATGCCTTCACAGGCTGCTTCTTGCGAATCAAATACTTTGGCAGGTCCGGTAAACTTCCAGATACTTTCGTCTACACCTGCTGTTTTTACTACACAACCGTCTTGCGCAATGTTACCTTTCAACACGGCCAATCCACCGTCTTTGCTATAAGCATGCTCCAAATCGCGGATACATCCGGTTGCACGGTCTTTATCCAAATCCTTATAGTACATACCCTGTGAGCCAAGTACGAGATTGAATCTATTTCCGGCTGCGCTCGAATATTTCTTAATTGCTTTTTCACTTACATTCGGGCTGGTGATTGAATATTCATTAATAGCTTCCGCCAATGACATTCCGTCTACCCGTCGAACGGATGTATCTATCAGACCTCCTTTTGCCAGTTCATCCATGATAGCAATGATACCACCGGCACGGTTTACATCCTGAATATGATATTTCTGTGTATTGGGAGCCACCTTGCAGAGACAAGGAGCCTTGCGGGAAAGCATGTCGATATCGTCCATCTTGAAGTCTACCTCTGCTTCATGAGCAATAGCCAACAGGTGAAGAACTGTATTGGTCGATCCCCCCATCGCTATATCCAGCGTCATGGCATTCAAAAAAGCCTGACGGGTAGCAATACTACGGGGAAGTACGCTTTCGTCTCCTTCTTCATAATATAACTTTGCATTTTTCACGATCAGTTCTGCTGCATCTTTGAAAAGCTGCGTACGGTTCTCGTGTGTAGCCACGATGGTTCCGTTTCCGGGAAGAGCCAGTCCGATTGCTTCATTCAGGCAGTTCATTGAGTTAGCGGTAAACATACCGGAACAACATCCGCAAGTAGGACAAGCATTTTGCTCGATATTCGCTACTTCCTGATCGCTGACACTTTCATCGGCCGATTTAATCATTGCATCGATCAAATCCAAGTGCTGACCATTCCATTCTCCGGCTTCCATCGGACCGCCCGATACAAATACGGCAGGAATATTCAGACGCATAGCTGCCATCAACATTCCGGGAGTGATCTTATCGCAATTGCTGATACATACCATTGCATCTGCCTTGTGCGCATTAACCATATACTCTACACTGTCTGCAATGATGTCACGTGAAGGAAGCGAGTAAAGCATACCGTCATGTCCCATTGCTATACCGTCGTCGATAGCTATTGTATTGAATTCCGCAGCGAAGCATCCCAGCTTCTCAATCTCTGCCTTCACCAGTTGACCGATTTCATGCAGATGCACATGTCCCGGAACAAACTGTGTGAACGAATTGACGATAGCGATAATGGGTTTACCCATCTGATTCTTCTTCATGCCGTTGGCTGCCCATAATGCACGGGCTCCCGCCATCCGACGGCCTTGTGTACTAAACGAACTGCGTAATTGCTTTTTCATTTCAATCTATCTTTTAATTAAAGAGCCTTCCTCACACAAGTGAGAAAGGCTCTAAATTCTATCTTTTATGGTACGAACACATACAACACAAAAACCTTTCTCACGCTCTTGATGGGACCACCACGACGCGAATAATATGCAGGACTGCTAGGTTAATAGATGTATGTAACATATTCATATCTTCTTTTCTTTATTTTCGTGCTGCAAAGGTAAGGGCTTTTTTATTAACTCCAAACAAATCGAAGAAAAAAATCACTTAAAAGCTAATAATTGTAAGAGAAGAGTGGTATTATTTCTCTATTTTATCACTTAAAGGTTGAATTTACAACTATTATCAAAGGATGTGTCCTACTTTTCTTTTCTGACAAAAGCACTTAATAATCTGAAATTTACCCTCCCTATACCGGAGTAAAAGCAAATAATTCGTATCTTTGTCGACCCGGATTACCGGGAATTATTAATCAGAAACAAAAAATATCAGATGGAAACAGTAGAAAACAAGTACATTACCGTTGCATACAAACTATATACAATGGAAGATGGTGAAAAAGAGTTGTTCGAAGAAGCAAAAGCAGAACATCCCTTTCAATTCATTTCAGGATTAGGAACAACACTCGAAGATTTCGAAAATCAGATAACTGCTCTTTCTAAAGGTGATAAATTTGACTTTACCATTCCGGCAGATAAGGCTTACGGACAATATGACGAACAACACGTTATTGACCTCCCCAAAAATATCTTTGAAATAGATGGCAAATTTGACAGCGAACGTATTAAAGAGGGTAACATCGTGCCTTTGATGACTGGTGACGGTCAACGCGTAAATGCCAGCGTAGTAGAAATCAAACCGGATATTGTAGTAGTCGACCTCAACCACCCGTTGGCTGGTGCCGACCTGATCTTTGAAGGTGAAATACTGGAAAGCCGTCCTGCTACGAACGAAGAAATTCAGGAACTTGTGAAAATGATGAGTGGTGGTGATGGCTGCGGTTGCGGATGCGACAGCTGCGGTGATGGCTGTGGCGATGACTGCGGTTGCGAAGGCGGGCACTGTCACTAAATAAAGTATTAAATATAAAGTATTAAGTATTAATTCCGTGCGGACACAGCCGGGCTTTAATACTTAATACTTTTTTTATGCCGTTATTTGAGCTAATACTTAATACTTGAAATCAGCATCCTTTATGCGTCATGATGTCAAGCACCATTTTATCCGTTTCGTTCATGGCTTGCGAGCCGATTCTTGTCAGGTTGCGGATACTTTGATCTACATCTTCGTCGATAATTCCCTCTACGGAAGTCACACAACGGTCTTCCATTGCCATCATTGCAGATAATACGGCTGTCGAAACTCCGGTAGTTACTTTCAAAGCACAACTCGGTTTTGCACCGTCACAAATCATTCCTGTCAGATTAGCAATCATGTTTTGAACGGCGAAGGCAACCTGATTGTAGTTTCCCCCATCAACCAAGTGATTCCACAACTGGATCCGGTGGCAGCTACCACACAGCCACACAAAGCGGACAGACGTCCTAAACTTTGTTTGATGTATATAACAGTAAGATGGCTTAGCATTAAAGCACGGATAAGTTCTTCTTCGCTCTTTCCGTTCTCTTCGGCAAAGACAACGACAGGGAGTGTAGCGGATATCCCCTGATTACCACTGCCGGAATTACTCATGACAGGAATCATTGCACCCGCCATCCGGGCGTCGCAAGCAGCTGATGTATAAGAGAGAATATGAGAAAATACGCTGTCACCCATCACTTTATGTTCGTAAGTTCCTCGAAGCATTTTACCTAGAGAATGTCCGTAGTTACCTTTAAAGGCTTGCTCGGCAGCAGCTTTATTCAAACGGGCTGTATCAAGGATAAAACGGATCTCATCCAGCGGAGCAGTCAGTGCAAAGTCATAGACTTTACGCAAGTTTAATTCGAGCGAAGCATCTTCCTCTTCCTCGCTGACAGTATGTTGCTTGTCGAGCAATATCTGTTCACCCTTGGCTATATATATAAAGGTGGTATGTCCACCGGCAATGATAGCTTTAGCTGTTTTATCTCCCGCTTTACAGTTCACCTCGATATAAAGCTTTTCCGTAATATCTTCTTTCAGAGAAATACAAATCCGTTTTTCTGCAATAAACAGTTTTCCCTGCTCCACCGCTTCCGGCGTACAGTCCCTCAACACTTCCAACTGGTAGTCTGATTTGCCAATCAACGCACCTAAAGCTACAGCTATGGGAAGCCCTACCATACCCGTCCCCGGGATTCCGACTCCCATGGCATTCTTTAATATATTAGCACTTAACAAGACGTCTATCTTCTCCGGTTTCACTCCCAGCGTTTCAGCAGCCTTAGCTACACAAAGCGCTACTGCGATAGGTTCCGTACATCCAATAGCCGGAATGACTTCTTTCTTAATCAATTCTATAATTTGCCTTCTTTCTGATTCAGTCATGGACTTATAAGTTTTAGTTCCACAAAAATAGGAAATTCTTTCTTTTCCAGCATTCTATAATGAACAAATAAAATCTCATATTGTTATAAAACCTTCCATATACCAAACTTTAACAGAAAGAATTGATAGAAAAATGAAAGCAAAACACGTGATTCTCTATTTGCTGCTGGCTATTGTTTCCTCTTCTTGTATCCGCGAAGAAGCTCTCAATGCAGAAGCAGACATATTAAGTTGCATACTACCGGGAGTAGCCATGACAACCAGTCCTATTATTAACAATAATTCCATCACTATCTTCGTCGGTCCGGGAACTGATATTTCAGAACTTACACCTGAATTTACATTGACTCCGGGAGCTACAATTAATCCCCTTAGCGGTACGGAACGAAATTTCAATACTCCACAAGAATATACTGTTACAGCCGCCGATGGTGTTTGGAAGAAAACGTATATCGTATCGGTTATCG
The DNA here is from genome assembly GCF_024793605.1 of Bacteroides sp. BFG-637. Classification (NCBI taxonomy): domain Bacteria; kingdom Pseudomonadati; phylum Bacteroidota; class Bacteroidia; order Bacteroidales; family Bacteroidaceae; genus Bacteroides; species Bacteroides sp. BFG-637. The sequence goes on from NZ_JANUPD010000002.1 coordinate 6,615,977, forward strand.
ACACCGAACTTGCCACGAACTATAATTTCGAAGATACGCTTGGCGGAAAGAAGTACTACATATTTGTAGAACGCGAAGGAGATAAAGTCGTTATGGAATGGGCCAGCGGAAATGCGGGCTATGCCATGACCGGCGTAGCTAAAACAGCTGATGATTATCCTACTTTCCAAACAACGGACGGAAAAGCCGGCAAATGCCTTTCTTTAGTGACACGCAGTACCGGATTCTTCGGACAGTTAGCAGGAATGCCCATTGCGGCAGGAAATCTGTTTATCGGTTCCTTCGATGTAAACAATGCGATGAGTAATCCGCTTAAAGCAACTAAATTCGGTCTTCCTTTCCGGCATGTACCTACTTATCTGGCAGGTTATTATAAATATAAAGCAGGAGATCAGTTTACAGAAGGAGGCAAACCTGTAAATGGGAAACGGGATATCTGTGACATATATGCCATCATGTACGAAACCAGTGAATCTGTTCCAACTCTTGATGGGACGAACGCGTTTACCAGCCCAAATCTAATTTCAACAGCACGGATTGATAATGCCAAAGAAACAAATGAATGGACTTACTTTAAGCTGCCTTTCACCACTCTCCCCGGCAAATTCATAGATAAGGAAAAGCTAAGGGATGGAAAATATAATATAGCCATAGTGTTCACCTCAAGTCTGGAAGGAGATCATTTTAACGGAGCAATCGGAAGTACGTTGCTCATTGACGAGGCCGAGTTAATCTATCACTCGGAAAATTAGTAGAACTAAATAACTTTATAACAACAAGAACGATGAAAATCTATCCGTATATATTCAGCTTACTAACCTGTATAGGAATAGCCCTCCCCGGCTATGCACAGGTTGATCGAAATGAAACACTGATCCGTTCCGCCCTTCACGGACTGGAATATGAGATAAAAGCAGGTTTCAGCATTGGCGGCACAGCCCCGCTTCCTCTTCCGGTGGAAATCCGTTCCATTGACGGATATAACCCGACATTGGCTATCAGTATAGGAGGTGAAGTGACCAAATGGATTGCCGTTCAGAATAAGCTCGGAATTATAGTCGGATTGCGGCTTGAAAACAAAGCAATGACTACCGAAGCCACTGTGAAGAATTATAATATGGAGATTCTCGGGCAAGGAGGTGAAAGAATCAGCGGAGTATGGACAGGCGGAGTAAAAACCAAAGTACATACCGCCGGACTGACAATACCTCTAATGGCTACCTACAAACTAACCAACCGGTGGAACATCAAAGCCGGGCCTTATTTCTCCTATCTGCTTTCAAGAGAATTTTCAGGTCATGTATACGAAGGATATTTGCGGGAAGATAATCCCACCGGTCCGAAAGTAGAGTTTACCGACGGCAAAATTGCAACATACGATTTCTCGGACGATTTGAGACATTTCCAATGGGGACTACAAGTAGGAGCCGGATGGCGAGCCTTCAAACACCTCAATGTGTACGCCGATCTTACCTGGGGATTGAATGATATATTTAAAAACGATTTTAATACGATCACTTTTGCCATGTACCCCATCTACTTGAATATAGGTTTCGGGTATGCTTTTTAAGTCCCACTAGGCTCTGCCACCTGCTTCACTCCGGAGTAGGTTACTTTCACCGTCTGTTGCAATGCAGGCACTTTCACATTAATAGTCATGTCTGCATTTCCATCTTCTACAGTTCCCGTAACTGTCACAGGGCAAGTACCCAAAGAGGCGGCATCTCCTTCAAACGTAAGGTCTTGCTGTCCGGTGAATGTAGACACACCTTCCCCCTTCTTCACTTCACATTTATCAATGACAATATCTCCAAATTTTAGTATCTGCTGATTGATGAACAATTCAAAATCCTTCAGTTCAATCTTCACTTCCGTATTGCTGACCTGCGAGAGCGTGATAAACTTCTCTATTCCGTCGCCGATGACAATTTCCTGGTCAGAACCATCCGGTATCATGGATATATCCAGATTTCCCCAATACGTTCCGATTACATCCGGAGCCGTTATCACAGCTTCCTCTTCGGGAGGATTCTCGTTATTCTTGTTATCACTGTTGTCATCGTCACTGCTACAAGCAGCAAAGAAAGTTAGAGCACATACCAATGCCAATAAATACAATAGATTCTTTTTCATACGTCTTTGGTTTAGTTATTACAATAAATTCGTCCTTTATAAACTAAAAAGAAGAAAAAAGGTTCAATATGCTTCCTTTTTCGAAGTTATTTCGAGTTCGCAACTTTCTTACCGAAAACTTTGTTATATTTGCATATAGTAATTTTAAAAAAGCCACAACTATGTTTAATTCATTTGGCAATATCTTTCGACTCACAAGTTTCGGTGAGTCTCATGGAAAAGGAATTGGAGGAGTGATTGACGGATTCCCATCAGGAATTACCATCGACGAAGAATTTGTACAACAAGAACTAAATCGCCGTCGTCCGGGACAATCAATCCTTACCACCCCACGCAAAGAAGCTGATAAAGTAGAGTTTCTTTCAGGTATTTTTGAGGGGAAATCAACCGGGTGTCCTATCGGTTTTATAGTTTGGAATGAAAACCAACACCCCAATGACTACAACAATCTGAAAAATGTATATCGTCCTTCACACGCTGATTACACATACACGGTGAAGTATGGAATCCGTGACCATCGCGGCGGCGGACGTTCCTCTGCACGCGAAACGATTTCGCGCGTTGTAGCCGGTGCATTGGCTAAGCTGGCACTCCGCCAACTGGGAGTCAACATCACTGCCTATACCTCGCAGGTAGGTCCTATCAAGCTTGAGGGTACTTACTCGGACTATAATTTCGACCTGATAGAAACCAACGATGTACGTTGTCCGGACCCTGAAAAAGCAAAAGAAATGGCAGACCTTATCTATAAGGTAAAAGGTGAAGGCGATACCATCGGAGGTACACTGACCTGTGTCATTAAGGGATGCCCCATCGGATTGGGACAACCTGTTTTCGGTAAACTTCATGCTGCCTTGGGTAACGCCATGTTAAGCATCAACGCTGCCAAAGCATTCGAATACGGCGAAGGATTCAAGGGATTGAAAATGAAAGGTTCCGAACAGAACGATGTTTTCTATAACAATAACGGACGGATCGAGACGCACACCAATCACTCCGGAGGTATTCAGGGAGGATTGAGTAATGGTCAGGATATTTATTTCCGTGTAGTGTTCAAACCGATTGCCACGCTGCTGATGGAACAGGAAACTGTCAACATTGATGGCGTCGACACCACTCTGAAAGCACGCGGACGTCATGACGCTTGCGTATTACCTCGTGCCGTACCTATCGTAGAAGCAATGGCCGCCATGACTATACTCGATTATTACTTACTGGATAAAACGACGCAACTCTAATGAACGAGATTCAGAAATACATAGCGGCACACGAACCAAAGATGATGGATGACTTGTTCAGCCTCATCCGCATCCCCAGTATCAGTGCTTTGCCGGAGCACCACGACGATATGCTGGCTTGTGCGGAACGCTGGGCACAGCTGTTATTGGAAGCAGGTGTGGACGAAGCATTGGTAATGCCCTCACAGGGCAATCCGGTTGTTTTCGCTCAAAAGATCGTAGACCCGGATGCAAAGACTGTATTAATCTACGCTCATTACGATGTGATGCCGGCCGAACCATTGGAACTCTGGAAAAGCGAACCGTTTGAACCGGAAATACGTGACGGACATATCTGGGCACGTGGAGCGGATGATGACAAAGGACAATCGTTCATTCAGGTGAAAGCTTTCGAATATCTCGTCAAAAACGGATTACTGAAGAATAATGTGAAGTTCATCTTCGAGGGTGAAGAAGAAATAGGTTCGCCCAGCTTGGAAGCCTTCTGCGAAGAACATAAAGAATTGCTGAAAGCAGACGTTATTCTAGTGTCAGATACGAGTATGCTGGGAGCCGAACTGCCCTCATTGACTACTGGTCTGCGCGGGCTGGCTTATTGGGAAATAGAAGTGACGGGACCGAATCGTGACTTGCATTCCGGACATTTCGGGGGTGCGGTAGCCAATCCGATCAACGTGCTTTGCCAGATTATCAGCAAAGTAACGGATGCCGACGGACGTATCACTGTTCCCGGATTCTACGATGATGTGGAAGAAGTGCCGCAAGCCGAACGGGAAATGATAGCCCATATTCCCTTTGACGAAAAGAAATACAAAGAAGCAATCGGTGTAAAAGAGCTTTTCGGAGAAAAAGGATATAGCACATTGGAACGTAACAGTTGCCGTCCGTCTTTTGACGTATGTGGCATTTGGGGCGGATATACAGGAGAAGGTTCTAAAACCGTACTGCCTTCAAAGGCTTATGCTAAAGTCTCTTGCCGGTTAGTGCCGCATCAGGATCACCATAAGATTTCGCAAATGTTCGCAGATTATATTCTTAGTATCGCTCCTAATACAGTACAGGTGAAAGTGACTCCCATGCACGGAGGACAAGGATATGTGTGCCCGATTTCACTTCCTGCCTATCAGGCAGCAGAGAAAGGTTTCGAAATCGCTTTCGGGAAAAAGCCGTTGGCGGTACGCCGTGGCGGAAGTATCCCCATCATCTCTACTTTCGAACAGGTATTGGGAATCAAAACCGTATTGATGGGATTTGGACTCGAATCGAATGCGATTCATTCTCCAAATGAGAATTGCTCATTGGATATCTTCCGGAAAGGGATAGAGGCAGTCATAGAGTTTCATCAGGAATATGCCAGACGATAAAGCGGATAAATAACAATCAAGTTATAAACGATACATATAAAAGAGTGGTGGACAAGCTTGATTACAAGCATTTGTCCACCACTCTTTTATATATCTATCACACTGACAAATTACATGACCGGAGTCTCGAAAAGGAAGGTAAATGATTGGCTGTCTTTCAAATCCTTCACTGCATCACCTGCATAAATTTCGCCCTTTGTCAGAGACAGTTTCTTAATACCGGCTTTCGGACTAAAATCAATTTTCTTCAAATCCAGCCAAAACAAATTCGGAGTCAGGGTAGATTCGAAATAATATACCTTATTCTTCTGATCGGATACGGAACGCCAACGGGTAGAAGATATATAAGGCTTCTCCGGTGTATTAATACCAAATGGCACGGAAACATTACGCATCACACTCAATACGCTGGGAACTGCAATCTTTGCATCCGCAATCTGCGGAATGGCATGAATGTAAAATGAAGCCCGTACAAAACGGTCGCTTGCCCGGTTGGTTCCCGGCAACATCTGCAAGCCACCGATTTCTTTCCAGTAATCATTAATGGCCAACTGATATTCATATCGAGGAGAATTTGTCATTACCCGGTATTCTTTTCCTTCGTGAATGCTCAATTTCCCATCCAGATATTCCAATACGGCCGTATTGCCTGTTTCATCAGTGATAGCCAGATGCAAGGTAGACTCCGGTCCTCCATTCGGCATACGGGGAGCATCAATGCGGAAAGTCTCCTTTTTCAATTCATCCACCGCTTCGCGTACCGTGGCAAAGTTATCAAGCACATACTGTGTCCAAATGCTGATGCCCATTGCCGGACGGGTATCACCGGGGAGAGAGTAAATGGATTCCGGCAAGAAAAGCAGGCTAGCTACTAATCCTTTCTCGTTCATTCCGTCACAAGTACCTATATCATATCCTGTAGCAATCACACTTCCATATTTGGAAGTCCAGTTCACTGTTTTTTCCTTATTATGTCCCATACGTTGGATGCCACGCGGAAATACATAGATATTCGTCATGATATCTTCTTTCCAGTCCATTGTACGTCCCGTTACCACCATCTGGTCAGGGCCTATATACACTGCACGCGTACATGCTTCTACAGGCTGTATACTCATCAAAGAGACGGTAGCCAACACCAATGCAACTCCTGCTAATTTTTTTCTTCATATTCATTCTATTTAAATAATTGATCTTCTTATTTATAATAAGAACAAATGCACCACAATTATTCCTCAAAAGAAAGATGATTTTAATGAAAAAAAGGCATTTATTCAATGCAGGAAGAAATTTTAGGTTTTCAACGTATAAGGGTTACGCCAGTTTATAAAGTTCATATCCTCCCAATGCCAGTACATAGGGCAGATTAAGAATAACGTCGGCATCCTTCTCCACCTCTTCGGGGTACTTTTGCAACAATTCGTTAAAAGGCATAATGAGAGGGTGTTGCAAGAAAACTTTATCTTTCACCTCGGCACGTCTCCAGCCAGCCACCGTACGCTCGGCATTCCATCGGTATTTCTCCATGCGCACCAACAGATACAAAACTTGAGACGGTAGATTCTCATTGAACATAGATACGGATATACACGCCGGCGAACGGTCGCTCCGCTTAATACCGTAGCCTAACGTGCGACAAAACACACTATAGGCATCCAGTTGATAGCGGTTAGCCCAACGTAACGGCTCGCTCAATTTATTCCACAGATAGTGTGCCTGGTGATTCATCAAGATGAAGTCGGCAGAGTGGCTGCTATAAGATTCATACATCTTCTTCAACACCTCTTTCTGCTTGAGGCTTTCATCCGTATAGCAACAATCGTAGAGGTAATTCACATACAAAGCGAGTTTATCCTGCAAGATGTTTTTCTTCATCCCCCTATCTACCATGCCGAACACCTTGACATAACGATAACGCCCTTGCTCATCATCCACTATCGACGACAAATCGTTATTGAAATCCTGACGGATAAGTACACGACATTGATGCTGATAAACCTCATGCGGTAAATTGAGTCCTAATGAGAGACTCAAATCGGGATCATGCACACAAATAGCCACTGTAAGCATACAGTGTTTATTTTGTGCCCATTGTTGTAGACGGGTGCGCATAGCAGTACTACAAATGTCGTCATGGCAATATTCTACCTCAATATCGTCTATCTGACTCTCTATATAAGGAAATTGAGCTTTGAAGTAGTCTTTCTGTGACTCCATCTCTCGATCTACTAAAGTGATGCGGGTACGTATGCGTTCATCTGCCGGCAGACGGTCATCGTAATTGGCATAATGGCAGATACGTAGTGCTTCAAGCAACAGCGAGCGTCCCATCCGGTTGAATCCCACAATAACCAGATGCACATAGTCTTGACTAGTAGCACTCCAGCTTCCATCAGGTTGTTGCGTTATGCTTATGGGGCGATAGTCTAGCGGATCATAATATCTTTCACTATCGGCAGCATAGAGACTCCATAGTTGCCGGGCCAGATTCTCGTGGAGGTTAAAGGGACGGAAAAAGATATTAGGTTTCCCCTCAATGCAAAACACCTCCGGCGGCAGATTCATTTTCTGTATGTTAGAGTACGAAGGGATGCTGTCGAACTGTACATACACAGGCATCACCTTGCCATCGGGGCATTTGCCACGCAAAGCACTCACCAAATGCACAATCGCTATATTCTTAGCATCGCGTCCGCAACGTTCTTCATCACCCAATACATACACTTCACTCGCGCTCACTATGTTCAACCGCTGAAGTTCTTCGGCCGACTCAATGTTGCCAAAGTAAACAAGCACCTGCCGCTCTATTTCGATGGGCAAGGCAGACTGTATGCGATGGCGCACCGTTGCTGCCTCTATACCGCTCATCAGCAAGATACGTGCCGAAGGACATTCGTTATATAGTTCGCGTATCATATTGATAGATAGTTCATTGAAGCCTATCAATACATAGTGTTGAGTTATGTTGCGGTAAGTCATTCGCCCCGTGTTTACCACATCCACACGCCGCTCTATAATGTTGGAAATGGTAGAGATGAGCACACCGCCCAATAAAATGGATCCCGAAAAGCTAACAATTCCCAGCAATAGCCTGCTGGACCAAGCTGTCTCGTTCATTTGGTTACCAGGATCCACAAAGTTGTTGTACACCACCCAGAGCCTTTCGCCCCATTCCTCATGTCCATAAAATTGGATAGAGAAGAACATCACGATGATAAAGAAGATAGCCAGCACCGTAGCAATAGTAACGAGTAACAGGGTGAGCTGCGACTTGATACCCCCCGAAATGGTGCGATCCATATACTCTTGTGAGAATATCTTCTTGTAGTAGTTTATAAAACGGTTCATGCTTATAACTTATTGATGGCAAAACATACAGGTTCTACCCATATTGTGTACATTTCGAGCTATTTGTCCTGATAATCGTATCATATCATGCACCAATACCATATAATCCGTATCAATGGGTTTTGGTTGACAGTCGTGTTTCATAAATAGAACATTTAGAGTTGTGTACAAATATAGTATTTTTCAACAAACCAGGTAGCTTTTCACTTAACTATTTTCAGCAGTGTACTTTACCTTGTCATCGTATGGCAGCATATAAAATGAAATTCACCAGTGCAAGAAGACATTAATCACAAGATAACAGCTATGGAACGAAATAAAATTCGTATAAAGATCGAGTAAGATATTCTACTTCCATAAAGTAATATCTCCATAACCTTTATTGTATTTAAGATTATTCAATGCATAGATTTAAGATTTTCTATGCAGAAAACTAGAATCTTTTATGCACTCGAGTAGTTGTCACGTTACAACGGGACAATGGTCACTTTATAGAATGACTAATGTCACTTTATAAGGTGATATTAGTCATTCTATAAGGTGACCATCTATCTCTGAAAGGATGAAACCACTAAAGATACAAAATAAATCAGTAAAAAGCAATAGTAAGGTAGGAAATTTGTCTGGACTGCAAACACACTTAATTTGTTTCAATGCAGCATAATAAAGAGGCCGCATTCATATAATGCAGATTAAATCCAACCTGTTAATTGCAGAACCTCCATCTCTCACTCTCTTCGTGATATGACGGTCTTTTTACTCCCAATTATCTTACCCCTTTTATATTAGAAATTTTTCCGGAAAGTACATCCATTTCTCCATTCCGAACATCCGTAAGCAGTTTTTCCTTTAATAATAGTTCCCTTACCACAAAGCGGACATGGCTGACCTACAAACGTATCTACATCACCTGCAGCAGAAGGAGTTGAAGCAGGAGTAGTAACCGGAGCCGGAGAAGGTGCCGAATTAGAACTCACTTCGTTTGCCGCTTTTCCTGTTTTTGGTTTCTTTTCTTTCGGTGCACTCGATTTACGTTCGCGCTTTTTAGTTTCTTTCTTTTCTTTCTCTTCGGCTTTTGCAGCTACTGCATCCTGAATAGTAATGCGTCGGTTTGTGTTATCAGAAAGTACACTCATCACTATTTCCGAAACCATCTGTTTCAGTTCTTCGAGAAACTGGCGGGCATCGTATGTCTTCTTTTCAATTTCGCGCAACTTCTTTTCCCAAATACCAGTCAGTTCTGCCGATTTCAATAATTCTTCGTGAATGAGCTGCACCAACTCCACTCCTGTCGGGGTGGCAATCAGGTTCTTTCTTTCTTTACGAATATAGTTCCGTTTGAATAATGTCTCAATAATGGCAGCACGGGTAGACGGCCGACCGATACCATTCTCTTTCAAGGCATCACGAAGTTCATCATTGTCCACCAGTTTTCCGGCTGTCTCCATTGCACGAAGCAAAGTTGCTTCGGTATAAGGTCTGGGCGGCTGCGTCCATTTTTCATTCAGGTCGGGAATGTGAGGACCACTTTCTCCTTTTACAAAAGCAGGAAGTACATTTTCATCCTCTTCCTCTTTTTCTTCGGTAGGTTCTTTTACATCTTTGGCAAATACAACACGCCATCCCGGTTCCAGGATTTGTTTTCCGGTTACCCGGAATTCTATCTTATCCACTTCGCCCATGACTGTAGTAGTAGAAATCTTACAGTCCGGATAGAATACGGCTATAAAACGACGGGCTATCAAGTCATAGACACGACGTTCCATATCCGTCAGGTTTTGAGCATAGACTCCGGTCGGGATAATGGCGTGGTGATCCGTTACTTTCGAGTTGTCAAATACCTTTTTTGATTTAGGAAGTGTAGTGCCGGCTAACGGAGCTGTCAAGACTTCGTAATCACGAAGTCCTTTCAGGATAGCGGGACATTTCGGATAAATATCATCACTCAAAAAAGTAGTATCGACACGCGGATAGGTAGCTACCTTCTTCTCATAAAGAGACTGGATCAGTTTCAGCGTTTCATCAGCTGAATAAGCGAATTTCTTGTTGCACTCTACCTGAAGAGAAGTCAAGTCGAACAAACGTGGGGCGAACTCTCTCCCGTCTTTCTTGCCAACACTAGTGACTACAAACGGAAGATCCTTTATACGTTCTACCAATGCCTCACCTTCTTCCCGGTTAGCAATAGGGTCGATACCCGGATTATCTATTTTCTTTTTTCCACCGTTCTTTTCTTCTTCCGCAGCTATTTCTTCATCACTTTTGCGGATAAGTGCGGAAAAAGTAGTATCCCGATAGTTGGTTTTCAGTTCCCAGTATTGCTTGGGTTCGAAATTGGCTATTTCCAACTGGCGGTTGACAATCAGTGCCAAGGTCGGTGTCTGCACACGACCAATGGAAAGCACCTGTTTATTTTGACCGTATTTAATGGTATAAAGACGGGTGGCGTTCATTCCCAATAGCCAGTCACCCATCGCACGGGAAAGTCCGGCTTCATAGAGTGATTGAAAATCAGTCTGATCTTTCAGCTTCGCAAACCCTTCCCGGATAGCTTCTTCTGTTAATGAAGAAATCCACAGCCGTTTCACCGGACAGCGTGCACCTGCTTTCTGCATCACCCAACGCTGAATCAATTCTCCTTCTTGCCCGGCATCACCGCAGTTGATAATTTCATCTGCGTTCTGCATCAGTCCCTCGATAATGTGGAATTGTTTTTCGTATGTAGGATTCTCTATCAGCTTGATGCCGAAACGTGGAGGAATCATTGGCAGACTACCTAAATTCCACGATTTCCAGTTAGGCGTGTATTCATGCGGCTCTTTCAGGGTACAAAGATGCCCGAATGTCCAGGTCACCTGGTATCCGTTTCCTTCTATATATCCTTCTTTTCTGGTATGAGCGCCGAGTACTTCGGCTATATCGCGTGCTACTGATGGCTTTTCGGCTATGCAAACTATCATTTTTTTCTCTTCTTGTTTTTACACTAACAGTTTACAAAGTTACACGATTATTTCTCATTGACCGCATGAAGAGAGAAAAAAGTCCATAAAGTCATAGATCGGATAAGTTCCACTGAATGAAATAAACCGCATCTATTCATATATTCATCTACTATGAAATCTTCTATTGAAAGCTGGACAAATGACAAAATTAGGAGAAGAAAAGGAATATAAACAAAAAAAACATCCCACCTTTTAAACCTAAACCGGTCTAAAAGGTGGGAATACAATATGATTCAAAAGAATTTCAGAGATTATTCTTCATCCATTAGAATTTCCAAAATCTGACAAGCAGCTCTCGCTACCGGAGTACCCGGACCGAAGATAGCAGCTACACCTGCCTTATACAAGAAATCGTAATCTTGTGCAGGAATAACACCACCGGCAATCACTACAATGTCCTCACGACCCAGTTTCTTCAGTTCTTCAATAATTTGCGGAACCAATGTCTTATGTCCGGCAGCCAGTGAAGAAACACCTACTACATGAACGTCGTTTTCAACAGCCTCGCGAGCAGCTTCCGCCGGAGTCTGGAACAAGGGTCCCATATCCACGTCGAAACCACAGTCAGCATAACCGGTTGCTACGACTTTAGCACCACGGTCGTGACCGTCCTGTCCCATTTTCGCAATCATGATACGAGGTTGACGTCCCTCTTTCTTCGCAAACTTCTCGGCCAGTTCACAAGCACGTTTGAAGTCGCTATCGTTTTTACTTTCTGATGAATACACGCCTGATATCGTTCTAATTATTGCTTTATAACGTCCTACTATCTGTTCGCAAGCATAAGAAATCTCACCCAATGTTGCGCGAACACGAGCTGCTTCCACAGCCAATTCCAACAAGTTACCCTTGCCAGTCTTTACACATTCGGTAATTGCTGCCAATGCTTTGTCCACTTCAGCTTGGTTACGTCCTTCTTTCAAACGTTTCAGGTTTTCAATCTGTTCAAGACGAACAGCCGTATTATCAATTTCAAGAATATCAATCGGAGCTTCTTTTTCCAAACGATACTTGTTCACACCGACAATTGTCTGCTGACCACTGTCAATACGGGCTTGTGTACGTGCAGCAGCTTCTTCGATACGCATCTTAGGAATACCTGTTTCGATAGCTTTCGCCATACCACCCAATTTTTCAATTTCCTGAATGTGTTCCCAAGCCTTGTGTGCCAGCTCATTAGTCAGAGACTCTACATAATAAGATCCACCCCATGGGTCAACGTTCTTGCAAACATAAGTTTCTTCCTGGATATAAATTTGAGTATTACGGGCAATACGTGCAGAGAAATCTGTCGGAAGAGCGATAGCCTCATCCAATGCATTGGTATGCAGAGATTGAGTATGCCCCAGAGCTGCAGCCATAGCCTCAATACAAGTACGCCCTACGTTATTGAACGGATCCTGTTCTGTCAACGACCAACCGGATGTCTGTGAGTGAGTACGCAATGCCAGTGATTTCGGGTTCTTCGGATTAAATTGCTTCACAATCTTCGCCCACAACATACGTGCAGCACGCATCTTGGCTATTTCCATAAAGTGATTGGTTCCGATCGCCCAGAAGAAAGACAGACGCGGTGCAAATGCATCAATGTCAATGCCTGCTGCCGTTCCGGCACGAAGATATTCCAAACCATCGGCCAATGTATAAGCTAACTCGATATCCGCAGTTGCACCTGCTTCCTGCATGTGATAACCGGAGATAGAGATAGAGTTGAACTTAGGCATCTTCTGCGAAGTGTATTCGAAAATATCAGAAATAATCTTCATAGAGAATGCAGGCGGATAAATATAAGTATTACGCACCATGAATTCTTTCAGAATATCATTTTGGATAGTACCGGCCATTTCTTCAAGTTTAGCACCTTGCTCCAAACCGGCATTGATATAGAATGCCATAATCGGAAGCACAGCTCCATTCATTGTCATAGACACAGACATTTTGTTCAATGGGATACCATCGAACAGCACTTTCATATTTTCCAATGAACAGATAGATACACCGGCTTTACCTACGTCGCCTACTACACGTTCGTGATCGGGGTCATATCCACGGTGAGTAGCCAAGTCGAATGCTACTGACAAACCTTTCTGACCGGAAGCCAAATTACGGCGATAGAATGCATTTGATTCTTCGGCAGTGGAGAATCCGGCATACTGGCGGATAGTCCAAGGGCGAAGAGTGTACATTACTGAATACGGACCGCGCAAATAAGGAGGGAGTCCGGCAGCATAGCCAAGATGTTCCATTCCTTCAAGGTCTTCTTTTGTATAAACAGGCTTCACTTCAATGTGTTCCGGTGTTTTCCAGTCAGCGGAGATACCGTTAGCCTTTTGCCATTCAGCACCATTCGTCGGCTGAAATGCGGCATATATATCGATGTTTTTAAAATCTTTTCTCATCTTACTTCAATAGTTTAGCGTTAAACTCTTTCAAGGTATCCAATACATTGACACGGACATGGATGAAATTTTCGATACCTGCGGCTTTCAAGTCGTCCATACAAGCCGGAGCACCGGCAACGATAAACATAGCACGACCATTCAGTGCTTTGAAAGCTGGAATTGCATATTCAGCATATTCATCATCACTGGAACAGATAACAACAATATCAGCTTTTGCAGCCATGGCCGCCTCTACTCCTGCTTCTACAGTTTCAAATCCCAGATTATCGACTACTTCATAACCGGCACAAGCCAAGAAGTTACAAGAATATTGAGCACGTGCCTGACGCATTGCCAGATTACCAATAGTCAACATAAACGCTTTCGGACGTTTACCCGACGCTTCTGTTTCAAGACGCAACGCTTCAAACTCACTAGCAGCACGATCGAACACTAATGTGGATACATCTTTCTCACAAGTATGAGAGTCACCTCCGCAGCAGCACTTACCTTCAACAGGTTGCTTATCACCAGCCTTTTCATTGAAATTCGGGAATTGATTTGTACCCAACAACACTTCACGACGCTGTGCAACTGCCTTGTGGCGAGCCTTGTTGCTTTCATTCACAGCAGCCTGAACAGTTCCTGCTTTCAATGCCGCATAGAAGCCACCTGCTTCTTCTACAGTAAGGAAGAGTTCCCAAGCCTGTTTTGCAATAGACACAGTCAGATTCTCGATATAATAAGAACCGGCAGCAGGGTCGATCACTTTATCAAAATGAGATTCTTCTTTCAACAACAGTTGTTGGTTACGAGCCAAACGTTCCGAGAACTCGTCCGGAGTCTCATAAGTCTTATCAAACGGAGTTACCGTCATTGAGTCTACGCCTCCTAATGCAGCACTCATTGCTTCTGTTTGTGTACGAAGCAGATTCACATGTGCATCAAACAAAGTAAGATTGAAAGTAGAGGTTTCGGCATGAACCGCCATTTTTGCTGCGCAACGACATTCTCCGTTAGGACCTTTATTCTCGCAATCACGCACACATTCGGGATTGTAAGAAGCTACAATATTTGCCCAAAGTAAACGTGCCGCACGGAATTTTGCTATTTCAAGGAAGTAATTGGAACTGATACCAAAATTAAACTTGATTTTCTTGGCTACTATAGCAGCAGGAATACCGGCATCAGTCAATTGACTCATATATTCATTTCCCCAAGCCAGAGCATAACCCAATTCCTGAGAAATATAAGCACCTGCATTATTCAATGATAAAGCATTTACATTCAGCACACGATAGAAAGGAAGAGGCTGAATAGCTTCAATCAAGGATTTGGCTGTTTGCACCATATCACCTTTCTCCTTGCCACGAGTCAGCATCTTGTTGAAGAAATCATAGTTGATAGAACCTTTCAGTTTCTTCACATCATAATCTTTCTTCCGGAAATAAGCTACCAGCAGATTAGCCAACTCAACCACATGCCCCTGACAGGTTGAGAAATTCAGTTCAACACACTCTGCCTGAATATCACTTAACAGTGTTTCAATATATTCCGCATTGAGTTCTTTTGCTTTCACATGAAAAGAAAGTGAGTCAACACCCTTATTTAAGATATCCAGTGCTTTCGCATTGGCGTCTTTCGGACATTCCACTCTAATTTCCTGGCGAACCAACCACGCATTGTTATCTTTTTTAGTTCCTCTTAAATAAGGGAACTCCCCAGGAAGCGCATCAGTAGTTTTTAAATCCTCCAGATCTTCCATCCGGTAAAAAGGTTTCACCTTAAACCCTTCGTTTGTTTTCCAAACGAGCTTCTTCTCAAAATCAGCACCTTTCAAATCGGCTGTAACCTTCTCCATCCATTGTTCGGTAGAGACAGGAGAAAAGTCTGAGAAGAGTTTTTCTTTTTTGTCTGCCATAGTTTATTTAAAATTAAAACAAGATTAATATTGTCTTTATTTTTATCTATCTCTTTCTAAACATCCGTCGTTCGACTTGCAAATATAACCAATAAGTTAAAACGAATCTCTTTTTTAGGGAAAATTCGCACAGGGCGTCCCGATTCGTCGAATGTATACAATCTGCATAGAAATTCTTCATTTTTAGTTCTTCATTTATTTGATTTGCTCCGATGTTATGAGTAATTTTGCACCCGTTTTTAGAAAAACATTATAAAAACTGCTATATTATGGATTGGTTACAAAGTTTATTGTGGGACCCCAGCTCCGTAGCTCACATCGTGCTCCTCTACGCATTTGTAGTGGCTGCCGGCGTGTATCTTGGTAAAATAAAGATATTCGGAGTATCTTTGGGCGTCACATTTGTTTTGTTTGCCGGCATCCTAATGGGACATTTCGGCTTCACGGCCGATACACACATCCTACATTTCATCCGTGAGTTCGGATTGATCTTGTTCGTATTCTGTATCGGTCTTCAGGTGGGGCCATCTTTCTTTTCCTCTTTCAAAAAAGGAGGAATGACATTGAACCTGTTGGCTGTAGGCATCGTAGTGTTAAATATTGCTGTTGCACTGGGACTCTATTACCTCTGGAACGGCCGGGTAGAACTGCCGATGATGGTAGGTATCCTCTATGGAGCTGTCACAAACACTCCGGGACTTGGTGCTGCCAATGAAGCCTTGAACCAGCTAAATTATACTGGTCCACAGATTGCATTGGGATATGCTTGTGCCTATCCGCTTGGTGTGGTAGGTATCATCGGCTCTATCATCGCTATCCGTTACATCTTCCGTGTCAACATGACCAAAGAGGAAGAGAACTTAAAGACTCAAAGCGGTGATGCACACCACAAACCTCACATGATGAGCCTGGAAGTTCGGAACGAATCAATCAGTGGAAAAACCCTGATTGAAATCAAGCAGTTCTTGGGTCGTAACTTCGTTTGCTCTCGAATCCGCCATGATGGTCATGTAAGTATTCCCGACCATGAAACAGTGTTTAATGTAGGCGACCAGTTATTTATCGTCTGCTCGGAAGAAGATGCTCCGGCAATTGTTGTATTTATCGGAAAAGAAGTGGAACTCGACTGGGAGAAACAAGATCTTCCAATGGTTTCCCGCCGTATTCTGGTCACTAAACCGGAAATCAATGGTAAAACATTAGGTTCTATGCACTTCCGTAGCATGTATGGGGTGAATATTACCCGTATCAACCGTTCCGGTATGGATTTATTTGCCGATCCGAACCTGATACTTCAAGTAGGTGACCGCGTAATGGTAGTAGGACAGCAAGATGCAGTAGAACGCGTAGCCGGTGTACTGGGTAATCAATTGAAACGCTTGGATACACCGAACATTGTCACAATTTTCGTTGGTATCTTCTTAGGTATCCTTCTGGGTAGTCTTCCGATTGCATTTCCGGGCATGCCGACTCCTTTAAAATTAGGCTTGGCAGGCGGGCCGCTGGTAGTGGCTATTCTTATCGGACGTTTTGGTCATAAGCTACATTTAGTAACCTATACAACCATGAGTGCCAACCTGATGCTTCGCGAAATCGGTATTGTACTCTTCCTTGCCAGTGTAGGTATAGATGCCGGCGCCAATTTCGTGCAAACGGTAGTTGAAGGTGACGGTCTGCTTTATGTAGGCTGTGGTTTCCTGATCACCGTCATCCCGCTACTTATTATCGGTGCTATCGCAAGATTATATTATAAGGTAAACTACTTCACCCTAATGGGATTGATAGCCGGTAGCAATACCGATCCCCCCGCATTGGCTTACGCCAACCAAACAACCTCCGGAGATGCTCCGGCAGTGGGTTATTCTACAGTTTATCCGTTATCGATGTTCCTCCGTATTCTGACAGGACAGATGATATTATTAACAATGATGTAAATCAAATTTAGCACATAAAGAATAAAGCCGGCTATATCCTAATGAAATATGCCGGCTTTATTTATTTTTTCAATCTACTTTTCTATCACCCTATCATACAAGCTGCAATTTCTTTACCACAAATTCTTCAATGAACCGCACTGTCTCTTCAATTCCCAAAGAAGAAGAATCGATACACAAATGATAAGTAGCTGCTGCTCCCCACGTTTTATAGCTATAATAATTATAGTATTCCGAACGTCTCTTATCCGCCTTTTCCATCATTTCTTCTGCAGCTTCCGCATCAATATGATGCATACTACACAACCGTGCTATGCGATCTTCTTTAGAGGCTGAAATAAAAACATTCGCACAACGAGGATGTTCCCGCAGAATATAATCTGCGCAACGTCCTACAAAGACACAAGATCTTTCTGCTGCCAGATGACGGATCACATCACTCTGTACTTTGAACAAGGCATCATTGCTCAAGCAGTTGTTACATGGCATAGCTCCCTCACTGATAAAAGGAAAACGCATACCGAACAGTCCGCCAATAATACCTTGCGAAGCTTTTTCATCAGCCTTTTCAAAAAACTCCTTACACAATCCGCTTTCCTCTGAAGCCAGATTGATCAGTTCCTTGTCGTAGAAGTTGATCCCCAAACGGGCAGCCAACTTCTCTCCTATTTCTTTTCCACCGCTACCTAACTGACGGCCGATATTGATAACGTAATTACCGCTCATAGTACATTTTGTTTTATGGTTCTGTAGCAAACATACGACTTTTTTCTAAAAATCACATCATCAAACGAAAGTTATATTTAAAAGTGACTATGAAATATCCTTTTATTTCTTGGTTACGGAACTCATAAAAACCATCAGAAGTAGTCGTACGCCCGAAACTCTTCCTCTTTCCGAGAATATCCGCCCAATAGGCAGATAATTCCGCTTCTTTCTTTTTCAAGAACCGCCAGCTAGCACTTGCATTCCACAACATTTGGTCATCTTCGCCCTTACGGATATTCGTACCATTACGGAAAGAATAAGCCCCGTCAGTCCGTAATTGCAAACCAAAAGGAAGGTCAACGTATCCCTCAAGACGGAAACTATAATTACGTGTATAGGTATCGTTATCATTGATAGAATTAAGCGAATACTGATAATTCCAGGAAGTAGAGAAATCAATGCCTCCCCACGTGGGCTGATAAGATACATTCGCGTCACACCCCAATCCGGTATCACGTGTCGTACTTTTCTTCGTTTCGAGGCTCTTGTCTTCATTAATCATACTGACACGATTGCTATGATTACCGTTCATATCCAACCGCAAGGAAAAATGTCCCAGACGCTTCCACCAGTTGGCACTTCCATATACATTCCAGTTTCCGTTAATATTAATAGGAGATGTCTCACGTCCACCGGTTTGTGCATCATATAGCACTACCTGCGTCACGCTATTCTGTTCCATTTGCCCGCCGATATTCGCAGATATACCTTTTTTTGAGTGTTGAAAGCCCACACGGACACTATGAGAAAACATCTGTTTCAAATCCGGATTTCCCCGGGTGATATACAACGGATTACTGTTATCCGTCAGCGACATTAAATCAGATAAAGAGGGTTGCCGGGTTCTACCGCTATAATTGAAAGTGATCCGCGCCTCTTTCTTTTTCCAATTCACCCATATCATAGGCTGGAAGTCGATAGTATGCATGGTAGTGTCCGCATAGAGCTTTCCCATTTTCCGTTCAATGGCACGTTTTTGCGGGGTCATTCCCAATGAGGCATTAAACATCCAGGTATCATCGGAGTAATTGAGCCCTACATCCAAGTTATGTCCATTCGTACGACTATGACTCCGATTGCTCAAACTATCCACATATCCTGCTTCCATAGTCGGGAGGCAGCTCACCAAAAACTTCCGACTTCGTCAGAGAAGATAATTCATACGTATCACGATTATCACGCTCATAGTTAGTATCCCAGTTATATGCTACCCGGAAATGCATCTTCTTACCAATAGGCTGGGCAAAGGTAATCCCGACTCTCCATGAATTATTTTTTTGAGGCGACTTCAAATACTGGTTACGATAAAGCACCGAATCATTTCCCAATTTATCTTTGAGACGGAAATAAGTAGTTTTGGAAAGCGAAAAGCTTTCATTATCTCCCCACGAATCCGAGTTCAGGATATTCAATGCCAGCGTTGTACCTTTTTCATTCAGACGCCTCATAATACCCATCATCCAGCTATAACGGTTCGACTGATTCTCCGAACGCGACCGGTTCTCACTACGATTCACTTTTATATTCCGAGGAATAGATTCAAAGTCATCAAACAAGCTCTCATGACTTATGCCGGGAGGAGCATCAAAGGATGCATTCTGGCTACTGTTTTCATTCCTGTTGGGAGAGATTCCTACATTACCGGTGAAATGTATGCGTGTACGCTTATCCACTTCCCAACTTCCCATGAAGTTAGAACTAATCGACCGCCCCTTAGAGTTACTTTCGTTAGTAGACGCAGAGTATTGATTACCTGCCGGCAAATACTGTTCCTGATAAATGGAAGAAAGATTTCCGTTCCGGTTCAAATTATAGTTCACACTTCCGGTCAGGGAGAATTTCTTACCGAATTTATGAGTCATATTCATTCCTACCGAATTGTTGATATTATCCTTGTAAGTACTATTCTGGTATCTGTTGGTAGACTGCGCGATGAAAGAAAGATTATCTCCGTCTTTACTAAAATAATTCACTTGTCCCTCCAAATCCTTTTTCTGGTTATTCCCGTATCCTACCGTTGCATTTGTCAGCCAGGTTTTGTTCAATTCATCCTTAGTCTGCAAGTCGAGTACATATTTCTTTTCTCCTGAACTAATTCCGGTGAACTCCTCTTCTTTCGATTTCTTATCATATACTTTCAACTTACTAATCAGGTCCGCCGGAAGATTTTCGAGTGCCGTCTTTTTATCTCCGGCGAAAAAAGCTTCGCCATTTACATTGATTTCACTGATGGGCTGTCCGTTGTATATCAACGAATTATCTTTCTTATTATATACCAATCCGGGAACACGCTTCACCAAATCTTCCAGATAAGCTCCTTCACGAGTCTTAAAAGCGGCAGCATTGATAACCGTAGTATCTCCCTCCATCACTACTTCCTGCAATTTTCCCGTTATCGTCACTTCACTAATCTGAATATCATCATCTTTCAATACCACTGTACCGATATTCACCGATATAGAGTCTTCCAGTGCCCGGTATACAGATTGCATTCCCATAAAAGAGACTTTCAACAGGTATTTCTTTTTCTTCTGCGGTTGATAATTAAGAACGAAACGCCCATTCTTATCACTTGTTATCCCCTTGATAAAGGCAGAATCGCTCTTCGCCAAAATAACAATGCTGGCAGATGGCAATGCCCGCTTCTCATTACTGCCGGCTTCCACAGTCTGCACTCTTCCTCGCACAGTTCTCACTTGTTGAGCATACATTATTGTATGCATGCAAAAGATTAATAAAAAGCCCCCGCATAGTCTGCTAATTTTCATATCAATAGTAGTCAAGTCTAATATTTAATTCTGTCGAAATTATGACACAAAATTAAGGAGTTTTCTTGAAAGCATACTACTTTATCCATTTTATTAAAACTAATTACATTCCAATCACACAAGGTCACAATATATCCAAACAAAAAGAAGACTTCCTTACCAATCAAAAAATATACTTCTTAAAAGGACATTCTTTTCTCGGACAAGGAAGCCTCTATCATTCAACGTAATAGATTATAAACTATATTTTTTACTTAAAATTTTCCGTGAAGAAAACTCCTGCAGGAAAACTATTTTTATTTTTAATATCAGTCTGCAAAACCGGCGACTTAGTAAAATCCAAAATAGCAATATCATTTGTTTTATACTCTGCATATCCTTTTAAAGTCGCAAAATAGACTTCTCCGCTTACTGGATCAACTCCCAAACTATTATAATATATGCCGGCATCTTCCACATAATCTTTTATATTAGCAACCTCTTCTGTCTTATCTTGAGAGAAAATATGCCGATATAACTTAAAGCCGGCATTGCTAAAATAAATAATATCATCTTTCGCAGAAAAGGCAGGAGCAACTCCCCAGCCAGCACCGATGCTGACATCTAATTGATGAGAATCAATTATTGTATAATCAACCGGATTAATTTTTATAATACTTGCCGGACTTGTACACGATACCCACAAATTTTCATCAAACGCCTTAGCGACGCCGGATAAAGCACCTTCGAATGAAATCGTATGTACAACAACTCCATTCTGAATCACGAAAAGCTTTTTACTCCCCATTACAAAAGTTTTTTCTCCAACCACAGCCATACGATTTTTCAAAGCTCCGCTAGTGCCTTCAACTAAAGTCAAAACATCTGTAGAAGTATTTAACATATAAACTCCTTTGTTATCACGAATATAGAGATTTTCTCCTACCACAGCCAAGTTAGTCGGCCAAGATAAAGTCGTATTATTATACACTCTCACTTTCTCCAAATTATCTGCATCAGCAATAGTCAATAATCCTTCACCCCCATTCTTTGCGCCATTCTGAGAAAGTATATAAATTCGGTTATCACTAATAAACAAGTCCTGACAGACATTACCGAGCAAAGTCTGATTTACCCGATAATACGCACTATCTACCGCTATTCCTTTTGAATCAACAAAGGTCAGAGTTCCTGTCTCATTACTCATATTTCCTTCATTCAAAACAAAAGCGCCATTACCAAACCGTCCTTCCACCTTGGCAGTCATATTCGTTTGAAAGGTCTCGCCGTTACTGTCTGATACAGTCAAGCCTATAACATACTCTCCAGTCTTAGGTTGTGAGAATTTATATGTTGAAGCGGTTGACACTTCTTTTCCATCTACTGTCCACAGATATTTCATTGTTCCTGACAGATTTTCAATCCGAGCATCTAAGTATAATGTATCCAGCTGCGCTAACACATTACTTCCCGATCCGTTCCCAATCAATACAGATGAGTTCACATTATTCTCATCATCACAAGCTGCAAAAGCTAAACTCAAGGCAACAGTTGCCAATACTAAATACTTTCTCATTTTTATCTTCATTATTATAAATTATTTTTTACTTATTTACGTGTATCAATATCAACTCCTAAAATATGTAAGTCCTCAACTCCTGATATTTCAGTGGAGCATTCCCCCAACCACCCATTTCCCTGATTGACTCCAGTATATATCTTTATGAAATCAACCCCGGGTAAATGCACCTTTTGACCTTTTGAATTTACTGCCCAATCTATATCAATAGCAGACTCGTCTTTTGTATTCAATTCATTATCAGCATAACCATAACGGAATTTATACAATACAAAATAACTACCTTGCCCACTTTCGTCAACAGCATTTTGAGGTAAACAAGTTCCCTTAAAAGTTATTTTATCTTCTTTTATCCATTCCGGATAATAACATTGCTTGTGAAATGTATTCTTCACTTTATATCCGGAGTTTCCCTGATTATCTTCCCACCAGATATATTTCTCCCTTTCTTCCGAAGTGGTCGGCTCTTTTTCCGGACGATAGTATGTAATTTCATAGTTTCGATAAGTCTTCACATCATTTCCAGCAGTTACAGCCTTATCATACCATAATTCTAATGCAGGGTTTTCGTGAGCACTACCAGCAATTTCATACCACTCATCATCCGGCACACCATTCTGATTTTTATCATAAGCTACCATGATCACTCCCGGCTCACAACTTCCTCCCTCCGGTGCATTGATATCAGGATTATCCGCAGAATAAAAAGCATTGCCAAGCACTCGAAAATCACGTTTTCCAACAACATTGGCGATCGTATGATCAAAACCTACCACAACATATCCCCCGAATCCTCCTAACGAAATCATTCCTTTTTTATTATTACCAATAGCAGCCAACACTTTCTCATTCATTGCCTCTTGTGTATCACCTTCCTCATATTCCGGCAACGAATTAGTAAATTGTCCTACGGCCGGAACAAAATCAAAAACTTTAGTGATATAGGCCGTAGCCCCTTCAGGAGTAGGTTCTATATTTTCAAAAGTATCTTCTTCATCACCACACCCTGTGAATACAGTTCCCCAACATAAAAAAACTGCAATGCCCCATGTTAGTCTTAAAATCTTCCTTTCCATTTTTATTAATTATCAGTTAGTTATTGAAATGTTTTCGTTGTAAAAGCAAAATGAGCCGGTATATCTCCTGCCCTGATTTTCCATCTTTTCTTTCCTTCAGGACTAAAGCAATAAAGATATCCGGGCACTACATAACTTTTTGCATCTGTTACAAAAATTTCTTTTGTCTCTGGGTTTACGGCCACCCCATATGGAATTGCAATCTCTGTTTCTGTTCCATCAGTAATAAAATTGTGAGAAACTATTTTATTTTTGTCTCACGTCATAAAGAGTATAAGTGATAGTATTACTTTCCGTAACGTAACTCCATTCCACACTTGTCATATAGATAGAATCTCCACTCATACACATCTCACTGGCAGCAAGTCCCAAACTCCCTGTCACACGATCCGTTTGAGTATCTATAATAAAAACATCTGACCCGGTTCCATAATAATCCCCCCTCGAACTCACATATATACGCCCGTAACGATCCAACTTCATACGGTGAAGATTGATAGCCACGTCAATAGTTTTAATAACTTTAAAGGTCTTCAAATCAATGACTGATACAGTCCGGTCATAATCCGGGAAACGGTAACCGCCGGAATTGGCGACATAGAGTTTTCCATCTTTTATTACCATTTCTTCGGGCTGATAACCGACCACCACTTCACGGGTTATAGCCAAATTAGTCGTATCTACTTCAACTATTTTTCCCGGGCGTGCATTAGGGTCTATTCCGACAGGCCCTGCATAAGAACTAACATACGCCTTTCCATCGCTAAAAGTGATATACCGGCAATTCGTTACATCTATTTGCCCCAAGTGTTGCGCTGTTTCCACATCCATCACTTCTATAAAGTTTGAGCAATTAATTACAGCATACAATTTATCCCCATAAATCTGCAAATCATTTCCAACATCTCCCAATTCTTTTACCACAGACGGATTTCGTTCAGCATAAATATTGCGATGATACTTACCGGTAGTACAATCATAAAAATCAAGCGTACATTTATTGCTCCCCATGTTTCCTTCATTAAGAAGATACATTCCTTTGATACGGATCCCCCCATCGGATCCTTACCAACTTCTATCTCATCAGAAGGTAAAACCGGCAGTTCTCCCCGACAAGCAAACAAACAGCAACTTGTTACTATTCCAAACAAGACATGCAAAAGAATATTCTTCACCATCATATAGTTAAATATAAAATGAATTTAAAGTTAGTTCCGGGCATCGGATAAGACCTTACGACTTCATATTGTTGATTAAAAATATTATTCACTTCCAAAGCCAACTTGAAATCATACTTTTTCCAATTGAAATTCTTTGCAAAAGATAAATCACTTGTATACCAAGGAAGGTGATAATTTTCCGGAGTATTGGCAGAAACATCATAACGTTCTCCCGTATATATAAAACTATAGTTCAACTCCCATGATTTGTATTCAGCATTCAGTATGGCCGAACCACTATGCCAGGGTATATACGCTATTTGCCCTCCATACGTATCTTTATCCAGCTTATCAGTAAAATCCTGTGCTTTTTGGTAAGTATATGACAATCGGCTATCAAACATCCAATCATCACCCAATTTCCAATTTCCCTGCAAAACGACATCCACCCCTTTTATTTTGACAAGCCCCAAGTTAACCATTGTCCAACGAAAGAAATTATTGGTAGGAGTTGCTATTATTTTATTCTCCACCTCATTATAGTATGCATCCAGTTGAACATTTAAAGCTTGCAGCCACGTTCCAGCAAATAATTTCTGATAAGTAAACCCTACATTATATTGATTCGTATATTCAGGTTTTAATTTTATATTTCCTATGAATGTATAATACAAATCATTTAATGTCGGCATACGAAATATCCGTTTATAAAAAGCACGTAAATTAAAATCAATATTCTTGAAAGGCTTATAGGAAGCCATGAAAGTAGGAGTAAATTCCATTTTATTCCCGGCTGAAGTAGTATCCGAAGCAACATTTTCCTGTACGAAAGTTCCTAAAACACTAGCTTGCAACTTAAAACGCTCAAAATGTAAAGAAGTAGCTGCTGCTATTAATGTCGTATTCCGTTGGGGATAAGGAAAATCAGTCAGATTAGCATCCAACTTATTCCATTGATAGTCCGCTGAAAGATTCACATCCCAAAAAGGAAGAAGAGTTACCCTATTAGCCATTGACAAATAAACTTCCTGTTGACGATATGTATTGTCCACATACATAGTAGCCTCCTCTTTTCTGGGATCTGCCAAATAGTGCAAATAATCATACGCATACTTGGTGTTCAACAACAAACTATATACTCCACCGAAATCTTTCTTGAAAGAAGACTGAAAAAAGAAATTTTTATCCCACTGGCGATCTTCATGTGAGAAACGATTCCGAACAACAGCACCAGGATATCCACGCTCCGAATTATAAAAATAAGCTTTCGTACGCCAGTATCCACCTTTCATTTTACCATATAAGCCTCCTTCGGCACGTAAAGCATTCACATCTCCATTGCGACGGACTGCCGTAGTATCATATCCCCCGGCTACAGCATAAGTAAATTTATACTTTCCGGTTGTATACATATATTCGGTACTAAGTGATGCACTCACATTCTCACTCAGTTTTTGTTCCCAAAGCAAAGAGGGATTGGCAACTCCGAAAGATCCCGTTTTAAAGGTCGCTCTTACATGATAGTTTCTATTTCCTTGAAACACAGGCGTTCTTGACTGCAGATAGATAGATCCCGCAGAGCCGAAATCTTTTGCCGGCTGAAAAATTGCACTTTTCTGACCATTATATAAAGTGACAGCTTCCATGTTATCCAAAGAAAAGCGCCCCAAATCAATAACTCCATTCTGAGCATTCCCCAATTCAATGCCATCATAGAACACTCCGACATGATTCGTCCCCATACTTCGAATATTAACGGTCTTCAAACCACCTATTCCACCATAATCTTTTATTTGCACTCCTGAAAAATAACGTATGGCATCTGCAACTGAATGTACCGCCAACTTTTCTAACTTATCTCCTGATAAAGATTGAACAGGAATCACTTCCTTATTAATTTTAGCAGTGACTACTACTTCATTAAGATGATGTAAACTGTCCAGCTTGCTTTGTGCTGACAACCATGAAACCATACTCAAAAAGCATCCTATCCAAAATATCCTAAAATGAATCTGCCCGAACATAATCCTCCTGTTTATTAATTAAAATAATAAACTTTCATAGGGTTACAGCAAGGATGCAATTTTCCACACACTCAAACACATATACGTACTTCTTTCCCGTATAATGGCACATTCAAAAAGGCATATTATTCCCTTCCGGAACTTCACATCATCAATAAAGATGTATTTTGAATAAAAAAACTGCACTCTTCAAACTCTAATCCCAGAAAGTTTCAAGAATTCAACTTTGGCAGGTCTTCTGACTTACTCCATTTTCCTAACGCCCTTCCCATCTCTCCAAAGTGAGACAGTGGATTTGAGTATTGTAGGAAAACTATTGGCGGAGCTTACAGCAGCGGGTCTGTTCAGGATTTACACCTGATTCCCTTTTCACCACTCTTCCGTAGCATCGGACGAGTGACACCAAAATTTCTGTGGCAAATATACACTAAATAGAAATAAATCAGAAGAAAATTCGAATTAAAATAAAAACAAACTAATAATAAGTCCTATCTTTGCCCCCGAGAGCATCCACTATTATTTTTTCTAATTAAAAGCCGTATAAAAGTGAAATCTCCAATCTCAACTATCGCATTACTATGCCTCTTCTTTTTGGCAAGCTGTATATCTCGTAATAAAACATCTCTGGAGGTATTTAAGCAAAATATATATATCCCCGAATATGCTTCAGGATTCAAGATTCTAGGCGCAGAGAATTTTGCCAGCACCCTTATACAGATAACGAATCCATGGCAAGGGGCTAAAGACATAACAATGTCCTATTTCGTTTCACGCAACGGTGAACAAGCGCCCGCCGGATTCAATGGACCTATAATTCCTGCCGGAGCGAAACAAATCGTATGCATGTCTTCTTCTTACATTGCCATGCTCGACGCGTTGGGAGAAATAAACAGAATTGTCGGAGTGTCAGGTATCGATTACATTGCCAATCCTTATATTCTTGCCCACAAAGATTCGATCAAGGACCTGGGACCGGAAATGAATTACGAGCTATTGATCAGCCTAAAGCCTGATGTGGTATTATTATATGGAATAGGTGATGCCCAAACCGCTGTGACGGATAAACTAAAAGAACTCTCTATACCCTATTTGTATATGGGAGAGTATCTGGAAGAATCACCACTCGGCAAAGCCGAATGGATGCTTGTTCTTTCGGAGCTGACGGACAAGCGGGAGGAAGGAATGGAAATATTCAGAGAAATCCCCAAACGCTATTATGCACTAAAAACACTTACAGACTCCGTCAAGCAACGTCCTACCGTTATGTTCAATACCCCGTGGAACGACAGTTGGGTGATGCCTTCCACACAAAGTTACATGGCACAATTGGTAACTGATGCAGGTGCGGATTACATCTACAAAGAAAACACTTCTAACAGTTCCACTCCCATCGGACTGGAAACGGCTTACAAACTGATACAAAAGGCCGACTACTGGATTAATGTAGGCATGGCTTCTACGTTGGATGAACTAAAGACGGTCAATCCTAAATTCGCAGATGCCAAGGCAGTACGCGAAAAAACTGTTTACAACAACAATTTACGAACAACGCCGACAGGAGGCAATGACTACTGGGAATCTGCAGTGGTACGTCCCGACATCGTATTGCGTGACCTGATTCATATCTTTCACCCCGAACTCGTATCCGATTCACTTTACTATTACAGACATCTGGAATGAAACAACCTGATAAACGTACTCCCTTTTTATTCATTACACTGGGTATAGTTGCCATACTGTTATTACTGATAGATATGGCAACGGGAGATACATATATTCCAATCACCAAGGTATGGACTGTACTCACAGGAGGCGAATGTGATGAAATGACACGTAATATTCTCCTTTCTATCCGCTTCATACGGGTAGTGGTAGCGGCTTTGATAGGAATAGCACTCTCCGTTAGTGGTTTACAGATGCAAACAGTATTCCAGAATCCGTTGGCAGACCCTTACCTGCTGGGAGTAAGTTCCGGTGCAGGACTGGGCGTAGCTCTGTTCATACTAGGTGCTCCATTACTTGGATGGGCGGAGTTTCCAATTCTTCAGTCACTAGGTATCGTTGGTTCGGGCTGGATAGGAACTGCTGTAATCTTATTGGGAGTAGCCATTATCAGCCGGAAAGTAAAAAACATTCTCGGTGTACTGATTATGGGAGTTATGATAGGTTATGTGGCAGGCGCCATTATCCAGATTCTGCAATACCTAAGTTCTGCCGAACAACTGAAAATGTTCACACTCTGGTCAATGGGATCTCTTAGCCATATCACAGCCACCCAACTGGGAATTATGCTACCTATGTTATGTATCGGCTTACTGATTTCCGTAGCCTGTATCAAATCGCTGAACCTGCTACTGCTCGGTGAAAACTATGCACGAACGATGGGAATGAACATAAAACGTTCACGCACGTTCATCTTTGTTTCTACCGCACTGCTGACAGGAACGGTCACCGCTTTCTGTGGTCCGGTAGGATTTATCGGTCTGGCAGTAC
The DNA here is from genome assembly GCF_024793605.1 of Bacteroides sp. BFG-637. Lineage (NCBI taxonomy): Bacteria > Pseudomonadati > Bacteroidota > Bacteroidia > Bacteroidales > Bacteroidaceae > Bacteroides > Bacteroides sp. BFG-637. The sequence goes on from NZ_JANUPD010000002.1 coordinate 6,645,145, forward strand.
CGCACGTCACACGACTGCTGTTCAACAATGCCGACCACCGGATACTTGTCCCCGGCACCATGCTGACAGGACTTATCAGTATGCTTCTCTGCGACATCATCGCCAAGAAATTCCAGCTTCCGGTTAACTGCATCACCGCCTTGCTAGGTGTTCCGGTTATTTTATGGGTAATCACCAAAAACTTGCGTAGATTCAAATGATAGAGCTTAAAGAACTGACATTAGGATATGGACAGCGCACGCTGTTGGAAACCGTAAATACCCGAATCACGGGCGGACAACTCGTCGCCCTGCTGGGACGTAACGGGACGGGAAAAAGTACCCTGCTCCGTGCTATGATGGGATTGGAAAAGCCTCAATCAGGAGAAATTACTCTGCAAGGAAAAAACATAGCTTCATTGAAACCGGAAAAATTAGCCCGGAATATCAGCTTTGTCACCACCGATAAAGTACGCATCGCCAATCTCCGCTGTAAAGATGTAGTAGCTTTAGGACGTGCTCCCTACACCAACTGGATCGGTCAACTGCAACCGGAAGACCAAAAGCGAGTGGACGACGCTATGCAGCTAGTCGGTATGTCCGGTTATGCAGAAAAGACAATGGACAAAATGTCCGATGGCGAATGTCAGCGAATCATGATTGCCCGTGCCCTTGCACAGGATACTCCCGTCATCCTGCTTGATGAGCCGACCGCCTTCCTGGACTTACCCAACCGCTACGAGCTCTGTTTACTTTTAAAGAAACTGGCACAGGACGAGGGCAAATGCATCTTGTTCTCCACTCATGACCTCGACATCGCCTTATCGCTCTGCGACTCCATCATGCTCATAGATAATCCGCAGATGTACACACTACCTACTCAGGAAATGGTGACCAGCGGACATATAGAAAGACTTTTCCGCAATGAATCAGTCACGTTCGATGCGCAGGAGATGAGAGTACGCATCAAATAAACAAACAGATATCCGACAAGAATCAGACTGTGTATAAAATAAATAGGTAGCATTCATTTGGGTTCTATATAAATTCGCTATCTTTGCCCCCGAATTGGTTTCAGATAGCCATATCAACTATCTGAATTAAAAGGGAATCGGGTGTAAATCCCGGACAGTCCCGCTGCTGTGAAACTCTATTCAACTTCTTGATATTTACTTTGGCAGTGAATACTAAAGTTACACCGCATTAGTTTACTATAACTTTTAATTATAAGGATGCTATTATGGCATCCTTTTTTTGTATTGATACAAAGATAATATTTTCTATTCTTCTACGAAAATATTTACCATATTATTTGCATATCTCGTTTATTTTCACTATATTGTAACAGATTAAAAGATAAGCGTTATGAAAAAGAGAAGGGAAAGACAAAGCATTATAGAGTTCAGAGCTTCCTTCCCCGATGAAGAAAGCGCAATTAGATTCTATGAGAAAATAAGATGGAAAGATGGAGTGGTTTCCCCATTCGATCCGACATCTAAAGTGTACAAATGCAAGAACGGTAAATACAAGTGCAAGAATACTGGGAAGTACTTCACTTATAGAACTAAAACATTCTTTGCTAATTCCAAAATGGATTTTAGAGATTGGTTATACGCTATTTCTATGCTTATCAATAATAAAGGTGGTATTTCTTCATATCAGCTAGCCGATGATTTAAAGATTTCACAAAAAACGGCTTGGTATATGCTTCATAGGATAAGAGTTTCAATGGCTAAAGAGAACAATCAGAAGTTATCCGGTGAAGTTGAGATTGACGAAACATTTGTAGGTGGAAAGAATATTAATCGCCACAAAGATAAGAAAGTCGAAAAAAGTCAAGGACGTAGCTATAAGGATAAAGTTCCTGTATTCGGTGCTTTGGAAAGAAACGGGAAGATTTTCGCAATGGTTGTTCCGAACACCCAAGCAAGTACCCTAGTTCCTATTGTAAAGAAGAATGTTGAAGTAGGAAGCACAATCTACACTGACGGATGGAGCTACAAAGGATTAGAAGAGGAATATGGACAGTTATCAGTAGATCATAGTAAGAAATTCTATGGGATGCTCTTAGTAACCGATGACGGAGAGATTATCGAAGTCACAACAAATAGAATCGAAAACGCATGGTCTGTTTTCAAAAGAACGATTAAAGGTACGTATATTCATGTCAGCAAGAAGTATCTACAAAAGTACGTTGACGAATTTGTTTTCAGATTTAACACCCGAAAAATTAGCAGAAATGAAAGAATTGAATTACTTTTGCAATATGCAGCAGCTTAGATATTATGGCAAATAACAAAGACATAAAGAAGGACAAACCTAAGAAGGAGAAGAAAAAGAGGAAACCTGTATATGAAATACAAGGCTTCGTTCTCACTATACCCGAAGATAAGCTAAAAGAAGCGCTGCTAGGAATGAGCAAACCAAATCCCGAAAAAGAGTAAAAAGGACACATTCTATATCCTAACAAATTTATTTTTTATTAACATCGCGCCCTGTTAGATAAAATTTATGCGTTTTATCTAAAAATACAACATAAAAGGTGTCTCCAACAACATGTCCAATTATTACAGTCCGATTAAGTATATGGATTCTAGCCCACTTAGCATCTTCTGGAACACCTTGTGGATATTCAAATTTAGTTCGTTCTTTCTTAGGGAAAGAACCATATATCGCAAATTTTTGTCCATCAACTTGTTCCAATAAAGGTGAACAACAATAACCTTGCAAGGTCTTCAATGCAGAACTTAAAAGTCCTGCTTTTTGCCAGTCCTTAAATGATGAAGCATACTTTTGTGAAGTATCTAAATATTGAAAAGAGATTTTAAAATTTTGCGTTTTAGTTGTGTCTTGTACGCTAATCTTTTCCTTGTTTAATAACGTTTTTTTATCCTTGCGAAAATTAACCATGTAAATCTTTCTTATAGAAAACGCGAGTTGTATCTTTGGATATTAGTACATGGCATCGGTCAGCTTCTCCATAGCCAATTCTAGCTTCAAGCCACGGTTTTTCACTATGAGTAGATGCTTCTAATTCTGTTCCGGTCCACGTTGATAGATTAGACAAAATATCTTTTAAAAGTTCTTGTTGAAGAGACGACAATGATGTAAATTCTTTGTCTACATCTTCGCCATTATTAATATATTCAATATCACTATATAATAGTGATTTATCCTTGAGTGAATCAAAAACCTTACGACTAACAGGACCATGTACCCATGCTTCAAATTTATCACTAATAAGCTCCTGATCGAAATAAGAAAGATGATATGCGTCGCAATAAAATAATAATTTTTGTAATTTCAAATGCGACATAGGACCATAATGTTTCAATATATAATTTGATAACATTATGGAATCTATTTTTTGTAAACTGGAAGTAACCCTCATATTTCCTCCTTTTTTCTGCAAATTAAAACAATTAAAATGAGTAATGTACTTTATTCTTTGCATTTTTTTGAATTTTCAAAGTTTGAAATGCAAGATTTATACTATCTTTGCACTAAAGATACGAAAAATTGGGGAGAAATCCAATTTTTCACGTGTATAAAATAGCCTAATCGTCATCAGAATCACCACCTCGGATAACAGAACACGGCTATAAATGAACTTACTCGTTGGGTAAAGTGTACTTCGTCATATACTGGCGTGGTGCGCTGCCATTGAGTAAGTGGGCTTGTGGTGAGCCTTGATGACGTATGGCAGTAGCACTACGTCTTTTTTTATGGTTTTACGTAAGGTGTTTATTGCTGAATGAACGGAGGGTTTTATTCCACTTATGTATAACTAAAAAAATGTGATTATGAAAAAGTTTTTAAGTATGACGCTGTTACTTACAGCTATGTTTTTAACGTTCTCTGCGTGTTCAAGCGATGATGATGAAACAACTTACACGCTAGTCTACAATGCTAGTACTGTGGGAAATTATGCTGAAACAGTCAGGATTTACGAATGTACAGACAATGGAGATAAGATTTTTAACACTAGCGTAGAATGTAAACAAGGGTATGAAGAAAGCTTTACGGCTCAACCTGATGCTTCTAAAGTTAAAATTACTATTGGGAATAGATGGGTTCAACAAGTATTTCCACTGAAAAAGGGAGGAAATACTCAAATAACGATAAATGGTAGTACTGTTGTAGGTCGTGACGAACCTTAAATCTTTTCATTATGGGTTTCATTGTTTGTTTATGTATCTGGGGAGCCTGCACACTCTTGGCAGGATTCACCAAAAAGTAATTGTTTGTACGGAAATAATTTGCTATCTTAGCAACCAATTAAGTACCGGAGGATTTTCCTCCGGTATAACTTTTAGTTATAATAAACAATGCGGTGTAACTTTAGTATTCACTGCCTTTACTTTTACCACTGACCGGGTATGATAGATAGTCAAGGTCGGGAAGGAATCAGGAAGGGAGTCAGTCAGAAGACCTGCCATTCATACCTTAATAGCTGTTTTTACTCGTGGGATAGGAAAACGGCAGACTGTAAAAAAAATAATCGGGTAGTCATGACATCGGAAATGATTGAAGGAGGATAAATTCTCTCTAGCTAAAATATCAAAAGGACGGCATTAAACCGTCATGCTCAATGTGTGCGTATCCCCGCAGAAGTGATTTCTCCGGGGGTACTTTTTAGCCAAACTAAATATCATCATATAATAATCACAATGGAAGTTCTAAGAAATTTATTTGAAGGTTACCCCAATCTTTGGGGCGGCGGAGTAGCACACTCCGTACTGATTCTGTCACTAACCATAGCGTTTGGAATCATCCTTGCAAAAATCAAAGTGCGGGGAGTATCTCTGGGAGTTACCTGGATACTCTTTGTCGGAATCGTATTCGGTCATTTCAACATGAATCTGGACGAACACCTGCTCCACTTTCTGAAAGAATTCGGATTGATTCTGTTTGTTTACTCAATTGGCCTGCAAGTGGGGCCCGGCTTTTTTTCGGCATTCAAAAAGGGTGGCTTCACCTTGAATATGCTGGCCATGCTGGTAGTAGTATTAGGAGTAACCATTACTATCATCCTGCACTTCACCACCGGAACTCCGATTACCACAATGGTAGGTATTCTGTCCGGAGCCGTCACCAACACTCCGGGACTGGGAGCCGCACAACAGGCCAACAGTGATTTGAATGGTATAGACGCTCCCGAAATTGCTTTAGGATATGCTGTCAGTTATCCGCTGGGTGTAGTAGGTATCATCCTCTCACTGCTTGCTTTGAAATATCTCCTGCGCATCAATACTGCTCAAGAAGAAAAAGATGCAGAAGTCGGTCTGGGACATCTTCAGGAACTTACTGTACGCCCTATCTCCATCGAGGTGAGAAACGAATCGGTAGACGGTATCAAGATTAAAGAACTCCGCCCGTTACTGAACCGTAAATTTGTCATTTCCCGCATCAAACACCGCGAAGGTGGAGAAACCGAATTGGTTAATTCCGAGACAACCCTACATGTAGGGGATATCATATTAGTGATCTCTACCCCGATTGACGTGGAAGCAATCACTGTATTCTTCGGAAAGGAAATCAAAATGGAATGGGAACAACTGAACAAAGAACTCATTTCACGCCGTATCCTGATTACTAAACCGGAATTGAACGGGAAAACACTCTCACAACTTAAAATCAGAAATAACTTCGGAGCAAACATCACCCGCGTCAATCGTTCGGGAGTAGACTTGGTAGCTTCTCCACAATTACAGTTACAAATGGGAGACCGTGTCACCATTGTAGGTTCCGAACTGGCTGTTGCTCATGCAGAGAAAGTACTTGGCAACTCCATGAAACGCTTGAATCACCCGAACCTGATTCCTATCTTTATAGGTATCGCTTTAGGATGTATTCTGGGAAGTCTTCCTTTCGCATTTCCCGGAATCCCGCAACCTGTGAAACTAGGACTGGCAGGCGGTCCGCTCATCGTTTCTATCCTGATTAGCCGTTTCGGTCCGAAATACAAGTTGATTACTTATACCACCATGAGTGCCAACCTGATGCTTCGTGAAATCGGTATTTCCATCTTCCTCGCCTGCGTAGGTTTGGGAGCAGGCGAAGGCTTTGTAGACACAGTCATTCATGGCGGAGGATATGTATGGGTAGGCTACGGAGTCATTATAACCATCCTGCCACTTCTGATTACAGGATTGATAGGACGATATTATTGCAAGCTGAATTATTTCACGCTTATCGGTGTTCTGGCAGGTTCTACCACCAATCCGCCGGCATTGGCTTACTCCAATGACCTGACCTCTTGTGATGCTCCTGCCGTTGGTTACGCTACGGTCTATCCGCTCACCATGTTTCTGCGAGTATTGACGGCACAAATATTGATTCTGTCGTTGGGATAATAATACCCTACTTCTTGCATATCAGCATACGAATCAACAAAGTGCCTCTTCTTATCTTATTACTATATAGCAAAAATTACCATTTGGTAATTTTTATCTCCTCTCATAAGCCTACCTTTGTCGCCATTTTCAATGACAAAGGTAGAAAGTTATGAAAGATAGTATTGATTTCGGCAGTATGAACATCTCCACGTTGTTCCGTAAGTTACTAATTCCTACAGTACTTGGGATGGTATTCTCGGCTCTGTTCGTTATTACGGACGGTATATTTGTAGGAAAAGGAATTGGCAGTGACGCACTGGCAGCAGTAAATATCACTGCACCGCTTTTTATGATTGCAGCAGGGATTGGACTGATGTTCGGAGTGGGAGCTTCGGTGGTGGCTTCCATTCATTTATCTCAGGGAAAACGCAAAGTGGCAAGTATTAATATCACTCAGGCAATTGCTTTTTCCGCATTGCTCATACTTATCCTGTCTGCTCTGTGTCTTTATTTTATAGAGCCATTAGCCAGATTATTGGGTAGTTCGGACCGGTTATTACCGTTAGCCATAGAATATATGGCATGGTACATCCCTTTTCTCGTATTCTACGAAGTATTAAATATAGGAATGTTCTGCATCCGCCTGGATGGTTCGCCCACCTATGCCATGATGTGTAATGCGGTTGCAGCCATACTCAATATCATACTGGATTATATATTTATCTTCGAATTTGGTTGGGGAATGATGGGAGCAGCTTTTGCCACCAGTCTGGGGACTGTTGTAGGAGGGCTGATGACACTGATTTACCTCCTCCGTTTCTCTCGTACCCTCCATCTATGCCGGATAAAATTAAGTATCAAAAGTCTGTTACTGACTCTTCGCAACATCGGCTATATGATTAAACAGGGAAGTTCTGCTTTTATCAGTGAAGCCTCCATTGCCTGTATGATGTTTCTGGGGAACTACGTTTTCATCCACCATCTCGGTGAAGACGGAGTGGCAGCATTCAGTATTGCCTGTTACTTCTTCCCCATCATCTTCATGGTCTATAATGCCATTGCACAATCCGCACAACCGATTATCAGTTATAACTTCGGAGCCGGACAGCCCGAACGTGTACGAAAGACACTGCATCTCGCCATTCGGACCGCTTTAATCTGCGGTATCAGCTTTTTCATTCTTACCGTACTATGCTGTCGTGACATTGTTTCGCTATTCATTGACCGCAGTTACGCTGCATTCGATATAGCAGTAAACGGGCTTCCTTATTTTGGAGCAGGATTCATCTTCTTTGCCGTCAACATGATTGGCATTGGTTATTACCAGAGTGTCGAAAGAGGTCAGCGGGCAACAATTATCACTCTTCTCCGGGGAGTAGTGTTTATGTTGATCGGATTCTTTGCGCTCCCTCCGGTATTGGGTACACCGGGTATCTGGCTAGCCGTACCATTGGCAGAGTTATTAACCACTTTCTATATTTTCGGAATTTATTTGAAAGATCGTTTCATTGTCTGCCGACGATAAGTATCTTTGCAATATGAGAACATTCATTGAAAAACTTTGCGATAGATACAAGGTATCAAAAACCGATGTACAGTCTCTACTGAACTGTATGGAAGAGGTGCATTTCAAAAAGAGAGATTTAATAGTACGCGAGGGGACAAAGAACTGTAATCTTTATTTTATCAAGACAGGAATATGGCGAGCCTATTATCATAAAGACGGAGTGGACACTACCATCTGGTTTGCTTCAGACGGAGAAGCTGCTTTCTCCGTCTGGGGTTATGTAGATAATGCCTACTCATTAATAAATATTGAGGTCATGTGTGACAGTGTGGCCTATTGTATTTCCCGAACAGCTCTGAATCAGCTATTCGCCTCATCCATCGGACTCGCTAATTTGGGGCTCCGCCTCATGGATCATCAGTTTCTTCAACAGGAAAACTGGCTTATCAGTTCGGGAAGCCCACGGGCTAAAGAACGCTATCTCAACCTTATCAAAGAGACTCCGGAATTATTACAATATGTACCTTTAAAACATATTGCGTCTTACTTGTGGATAACTCCGCAGTCGCTAAGTAGGATTCGGGCGAAGATAGCATCTTCTCCGCAATAATACTATGCTTTCGCGGTCTTCACCCCAAAAGCACAATAAGTCAAATAACCCACACAAGCTAAAGTGACAAAAACGCCTCCAATAATACCTACTGTTCCAATCGCAAATCCAATCACTGGAGTAACTACTCCACCTCCGGCAACAGCAGTAATCATCAGCCCTGAAATCTGGTTTGCTTTTTCCGGCCTTGCCTGTAAAGCCATCGAATAAATGATAGAGAATACCGATGAAGCAAAAAAACCGACAGCACCGATACAAATCAGATTTATCATATCATCTTTCACAAAGGCCAGAATAAGCAAAGAGATCATACAGGCAATAATATTCACACGGAAATATTTCATTTCAGCAATACGGGCTAACAAGAAAGCACCCAGCAAAGCACCTACCGTACGGCTTAAGAAATAAACCTGTGGAGCAAACTTCACTTGTTCTGCCGTCCAGTCAAATCGTTCCGCCATCAGTTTGGAGCTGATAAAATTGGTAGCAACATCTACACCGACAATAAAGAAGATACCCAAAAATAACAGCAGAATCGTTTTATCTTTCAAAAGAGAAAAAGTATCACTGATAGAAAGTTGTTGGGTCGCGGCACTAGAATCTTCCCGTTTAACAGGAGTAGCCATCAGCCAAACAGCGGACAATAACGTGATGAACCCTAATATAGGGAAGCAATAATACCATTTGTCGTCTCCAAAGTGTGCTACAGCCAGCAATACAATCTCCGGTCCGACAAGAGAAGATACTGCTTTGATTACCTGTCCTGCCGTCAGACTACTGGTTAATAATCGTTGACCAGTTACTACATTACTCAGTAACGGATTCAGTGAAACTTGCAGAATAGCGTTACCTATACCTAACAACGCATACGCAATCATACAAGTCATGCTATCATAAATAACCAAAGGCAGAAGCATACCTATCACCGTTATTCCCATACTAAGCAAGACCGTATTCTTACGCCCCCATTTGTTCATCTGATTTCCAATAGGAATACCCAAAAACAGGAACCAGATAAAAACTAACGAAGGAACAAATCCGGTCATCGCAGGAGACCAATTGAAAGTACGTTGAACATAATCGGAAGAAATGCCGACTATATCACAGAAGCCCATAACAAAGAACCCGAAAAGAACGGGAAGGGCGGCATATATAGATTTTTGTGTTTTCATTTAACGACTCCCCAAGCTTTATTAGGTGTATCTCCCATTTCCAATATCAATTCACCTCCTTTTAGTAATTCTGATGCCGGAAAATAAAAATGATCAAGTTTCTCCCCGTTTAACACTGCACTTTGAATATATTTATTCTTTCTTGAAACATTTTTAGCAACAATCATGAACTGTTCCCCCCGATTGTAAAGTCTTCCCAATTTAATGACAGTTTTTTCATACAAAGGACTTGCTATCTCATATACGGGATCCATTTTACATCCTCCATCTGTCTGGAACAAACCTATAGCAGCCATCACAAACCATGCACTCATCTGTCCTTGATCTTCATCACCTAAATATGCATTAGCAATTCCATAACCATAATATCTATCAATCACCGAACGGACCCATTTCTGTGTCAACCAAGGCTGCCCTGCCCAATTAAATAAAAAAGCAAAATGCATAGACTGCTGATTACCTTGAACTACAGGAAAATCCCAATATTGATCATTAGGAGCATTATAACGCCATGGTTCACTAGCAGAAAATCCCCAATTCAGCCGATTCACAAATTTATTTTTCCCAATTATATCAATCAGGCCAGGTATATCCTGCGGAACAAAGAAACTAAGTTGCCAAGCATTTCCTTCCACATAATGTATATTACATCCAGATCTAAAGGGATCAAATTTTTCTACAAAATTTCCTAGTGTATCCCTCATATGAACATATCCATTTTTTGGATTAATAGCATTTTTCCACCATGAACCTCGCTGGCTGAACATCTTATAATCTTCATATTTTCCTAATGATTTTGCAAACTGAGCAACTGTCCAATCATCATAAGAGTACTCCAAAGAATTGGAGAATCTCCCTTTCTCAATAGGTACATAATGATACTGTAAATAAGGTATAAGATCTCTGTTTCCCGCAAATCCGCCAGCAACATGTGTAGCAGGAGTAGTTTGCATCTTCTTTACAGCCCTAAAAGCCTTATTTACGTCATAATCCCGAATCCCCATCTGATAAGTAGAAACTATCAACGGAATCTCATGTTCGGCTACCATAACCGGAATATACTTCATACCAGCAGGTCCTTTAGCCAACCATCCATTTGTTTCATATAAAGCTAATTGAGAATTAACCCATCTGGAAGCCCACTCCGGAGTTACCAAATTCCACACTTGATTTAAATTCCAAAATGTATTCCAAAAAGCATCACAACCTAATGCCCTATGATTCGGATCTGCCAGTTTTTGCACCTTTTTATCTGCCGACATCCATTCACCATTCACATCACTCCAAATATTCCGACAATAAGAACGATACATATTTGTATAAAAGCGTACCTTTTCCAGACGATCATTGGAAGTGATTTGTACACGACCCAAAATCTCATTCCATGTTTGTTTCTGGTTTTGTACAATAGAAGCAAAATCCCAACCAAATTTCCTGGAAATTTCTTCTTCCAGATTTTCCGATGCGTTAGCGATACTAACCAAAGAAATACCTGTACGAACTTGAACAACCGGTGTTTGTTTAGTATCAAATTCTACATACAAACCAGCATATTTCAAGTCTTTGCCTTCAATATGATCCCTATTCAACACCTTATCTTCCACCCATCCTCCTACATTTTTAATAGGGGTATCAAATTCTATGACAAAATTTACGACATATTCCTGATCAGCATCTCCACTCCAGACATTAGGTCGAGGAGATAACTGATGACTGTATCCCTCAATTCGATAATCACTGATTTTTTTTATTTCTACATCCATCAGTTTATAATCATATTCAGTAGGAATCTGAAGATCAATCATTACACGCCCATCCTTATCTTTAGGGAAAGTATACCTTTGAAAAGATGCCCTAGTGGTAGCCGTATTCTCCACCCATATCTTCGTATCAGTCATATACACCTTATAATACCCCAATGGTGCCTCTTCTGTTTTTTTATCTATACGAGATCGATAACCCTCATCCGGTCTTAGTTCATCCCCTACCCTTATTTGAAGTTCGCCATTTGTCGGCATCATGCCAAGCCCTCCCATCGTCCATTCATGTATATGACTAAAACAGCCGATAGTTTCAAAAGTAGGTTGATAGCCTGATTGCCATCCTGCATTTTGATTATCAGGACTCAGCTTAACCATACTAAAAGGCATCCATGGTCCCGGAGCAATCATCCAACGAGAATGTCCTGTCCCTATCTTTGTGTCCACGTAATCGGCACACGATTGCAATTGTTGAGGATTACGAACCACTATATCCGAATATAGCAGATCATTATCAGCCCAAACTTTATACATGCTTTTCTGACGTCCATAAACAGCAGGCATAAGAGCCTCAAATTGATAACGAGCCGTATCCATATCAGCAGAAAAGATTTCTAGTCCGTCCAATTCTACCCTTAGTTTAGGATTTCCTGCCAAATGTTCTGCGTCAATTAACAAAGGCTGATATCTTCGTCCATTTTCCTCTATTTCATAAGGAGCTGGAGAAACACCACGTAAAAATACTTTTTTGTTTAATTTACCCAAGCCCGCCTTTTCAGGCCCCACTAATCGTATCTGGTCAAATACAATCCATCCACCTTCTAAAACTGAAATAACAACAGTGTTTCCCCCTTTTTTTAATTCATCAGCAGGAATAGGAAATATTAATGCACTATTTTTAGCATTCCGTAAATCACCTTCTAAAACTTCTTTCACTCCCCCGTCTACAACAAATCTTTTGTCAACAGAGTTTATTCTAATCTTTACCACTGCCCCTATAGGACTCGCCCCCCAATAGATCTACAACCAATTTCCAATCCTTAGATTTGGGAACATTTGCCAAATCAAAAAGAATGGTCGCATCATGCGTCCGCCATCCAGAAGTTCCTCCCGTACCTCCCCACTGATCTGCAGGTCCCGGTAACACATATGGAAAGTCCTTACTTACATCTGAACCTCCAATTAAAAAATAACGATCTTCATATCCGAAATCATTAGCCAGAAATTTTGTATATCCTGAAGGTCCTAATGCAAATTCAGCCGAAGAGTTATTTTTCTCACCTATTTCCCATAATGTTTTATCGGCTCTAACATATAAGACTACAAAAATTATCAACAAAAAAGAAAAAAAAAGTCGTTTCATATGTCACATTATTAAAATTATATATTCTTTATGCCCCTAATACGCGATAGTGAATATTTCAAGCTGTTGATTATTACATATTAATATAGATACTATAAATATTTATCCAATTCATTTAATGCAAACACATAGGCTCCTACAGAAATAGCGACATTAGTAGTTAGCTTAGTTTTCATTACTCCTACATATTTATTCAAATCACATGATACCAAAGTTCCATATTCCGGAACTGGAATTTCCGTCAACTTTTGCGATAAAAAACGGGACAAATCTTCAGAATCGTCCAAATCAAAAACTTCCATCTGTAATCTGGATAAGAAACGACCAGAAAAAGTAGTAAGTTTACCTCTCAACACTTCCAGAAATGAAGGCATTATATATTTAGAGGCTCCGGAAAGCCCCCCACCAATCACAACTATTCCATCAATAACCGTTAAAGCATAGGCAACCGCATCTCCTGCAGCCTTTCCCAGAGAAGAAAAACTACCAATGGCCGCTACCTGATTACCCATCATTTTTCCTTCAGCAATCTCATAAATATCTTTGGGGGTCAGACATCTTTCATCCCCTGATATTTCTTTATAAACTCTATTTACAGCACGAATACTGACACTCTCTTCCGCTATTTTATCTTCGTAAAAATAATTTCTAAATATCCAAAGGTCACCGCCACAGCCATTATCGCCAGATAACAACTCATTATTAATAACAACCCCACCACCAAAGCCTGTACCTATGGTAATACCCAACAAATTTCTATATCGTTTTTTACTTCCTGAAGTTTCCAACATTTTATTTATTGCAGGCAAGACTCCTGCAAGCGCCTCTCCATAAGCAAAAAGATTACCATCATTGTTAATAAAAACCGGTAAATGGAATTTTTGTTTTAAATATTCTCCTAAAGCAATACCACCCCGAAAAGCTAGAAAGTTAGGCAGATCACCAATAACACCATTCTTATAATCTGCCGGTCCGGGAAAAGCAAAACTGATTGCTACAGGCTTCCGAGTCAGTCGTTTCATCACCTCCTCAAATCCTTTTACCAATACATCCAAACATCGTTCCAAATTGTCAGTTACAGCTGCCTTACAAACTGGACATATTATTTGCTTACAGCCCTGTATGGCTGAAAACACAAAATTAGTGCCTCCCGCATCAAGCGTCATTACGATTCGTTCATCATGTTCATACATAGTTTTCAAGATATTAGATAATTGAATTATTTCATTATTAAAAGCGTACGTAGGCTTTTATCGTTACACATTCTTTTCCTGCCGATTTACCATACGGGGCAATGGTGTACTCTTTCACCGCAGCAGGAATGATAAATGTTTCCGCATAATGCACCACGAAAGGTTCAAAGGCGTGAGTAGGACTCTCAACGACGGCCTCTTCTCCCTCCAGCAAATTCAGCACATTTACACTGTCGTTTGTGTGATGCAGCACCGGTGACGAGAAACGGTGACGGCGGGTTTCGATAAATTCATTCGGATGCAATCCGGTACGTTCCTCCATCCACCCATCTCCGGAAGCCACTTCCTTAAACTGATTGCGAAGATGTTCATTTACATATTCCGTATCCCGGTTCCAGTTGATTACGCATTTACCACGTTCCACATTGATTGGGCGTGGTTTTCCATCCAGTCCCAGACGTTGCCAGTCCCATAGTTTGAAAGTAAAGAGGTTCGGAGTCGAACTGATTTCAAGCACCATGCTATTCGCACCGGAACAATGAATCGTTCCTCCCGGAATCAGAAAGTGATCGTGTTTCTTTGTCGGAATCTTGTTGACATACTTTTCTGCGTCGAACACCAATTCACCTTTTTGTGCCTTACGCAAATCGTTGATCATCGCTTCTTTATCAACACCCGTTTTCACTCCCAGATAAACTACGGCATCTTCTTCCGCATCTACCATGTAGTAGCTTTCATCCTGTGTATAATACATACCGAAACTATCACGGATAAATTGAGTGGTAGGATGCACCTGCAAACTCAAATTACCTCCACCTATCGTATCCAAAAAGTCGAAACGGATGGGGAAGTCTTTTCCAAAGCGTGCTTCCACCGGTTCGCCAAGCAACTCTTTACTTTTCAGCAACACCAAATCGACCGAAGGAAGTTCGAAGCGCACTCCGTTCACCTCAAAATAGAGGCTGTTTTCTTCGGGCACACAGTCAAAGCACCAACCAAAATTTTCGCGTTCACGATCCAAATCGCAAACTTCTTTCATCCATTGACCACCCCAGGGAGCCGGATCGAAGAAAGGAACTACCCGGAACGGCGTGTTCACCGTTGCCTCTACCCCTTTAAAGAAAGTATCCTTATCAATCATCTTCGGTGTTCCGGCCACATGGGTGTCAATCCAGAATTCTACCCTGTCAAACAATCTTTCCTTATACCTATCACATACTCTCCAATCATTGAAATAGCCTCTCTTGTATTGCAAAGAAACGGCATCTTTCCGATTGTCTATCCCTAAAGCTTTTACCTCATGCCGACGGAAACGTTGTTGAATTTCCCAACGTGCCATATCCGCATATACAATCATCGCATCCTGCGGAGCCACCATGGCAGCTCCCGTACCTATTATTACAATAGTATCCTCCGCTTCACTAATTTGCTTTTGGGCAGCAGCCAATTTATCCGCATCCAAATAATCTTCCAGTTTCAAATTGGTCACATAGCCAAACAACACATCTTCTGTCATGAAGCGTTCCGTCAAAGTTTGGATCTCTTGTTCCGGTTTCATCAAATCACGTACATTCATCACCTTTCCGGAGAATTCTTTTGAAAAAGCATCCAGCACTTCTTCTTCATATACTCCAGTATATAAATCCACTGCCAGCACTTTTTTTGTATCCATTCGCTTTTTTAACACAGAAATGACAGCATCCCAACCCTGAACAAGCATCCCCGTCAACTTCGTTGAAGGAAATTTATCATAATTAGCTTTTCTCATATTTATAGTTGTTTTCAATCTTATATGTTCATACATATTTTAAATTGTGCAAATTTATAGATTTTATTTTTATTCCAAACAAAACTTGGATTATTTTTTGATAAATCTTATATTTGCTGGAAATAAACCAATCCGGATAGATATGAAAATAGACCATAGCAGCGATAAACCCCTCCACATTCAGGCAGAAGAGATACTTAGAAGGCTCATAGAATCTGAAGAGTACAAAAACGGAAAGCTATTTCCTAACGAAGTCGAATTGTCTGAACAATTACATATTTCAAGGAACACATTAAGACAAGCTATCAACAAACTCGTGTTTGAGGGACTTCTGGTACGAAAGAAAGGATACGGAACGAAGGTGGTAAAGAAAGGTATCGTAGGCGGAGTAAAGAACTGGCTTAGTTTCTCGCAGGAAATGAAGATGTTAGGTATCGAAATACGTAATTTCGAACTACATATCAGCTTGAAACGTCCGACTGAAGAAATCGGCATATTCTTTAATTTAGGTTCTAATCCTGATGCCCGCTGCGTAGTAATGGAGCGCGTCAGAGGAAAAAAGGAATACCCGTTTGTCTACTTTATCTCTTATTTCAACCCTAACATTCCATTGACTGGAGAAGAAGACTACACACGCCCATTATACGAAATGCTGGAAACTCAATATAATATAGTGGTAAAAACCAGCAAAGAGGAGATTTCAGCCAGACTTGCAGGGGAATTTATCGCAGAAAAGCTGGAAATAAAATCCAGCGATCCTATATTAATAAGGAAAAGATTTGTTTATGATGTGAACGGAATGCCGATTGAATACAACATCGGATACTACCGCGCAGACAGTTTTACTTATACAATAGAGGCGGAAAGATGAAGAGTATGTTCATACATACACAACATAGAAAGAATATTTTAAAGACCGGAACTCTTATCTTCTTTTAAAATAGTCTTTTTGCATTCCATTTCTTTGCATTATGCTTTATCCATCATCTATCATTTATTATTAAACTTACCAATAGAGCGCCCGGCAAGAATCCTGTCCAGACTTTCATCCACAACACCTATCATCTGAAGTTTGGATAATAAATGATAGTAGGAAGTTTTTCCTACTCCTTCTATTCTTAACAGACTTTTCCAACCTCTTCCCGATACGATTTCCAGTAAATCTTTTACCGTTCGAACATCTTGATTATACAAAACATTACCCAACCGGGTATCAGCTACTTTGCAAACGGGTAATTGAAGTATCCACTCTTCCTGCTCAACATTTATATTCTTATTATTGTCTGCCAAAGATAAAAAACGAGCATTGATAGCACGTTTTCGATAAGTAGCCAATATATCTTTCTTCAGTTTCAATCCTTTAAGTATAGAGTTATAAATTTGCAATGTCTTTTGATAGGTAATTCGATGCCGACCAGCCACTTTTTCTACTGATTCTCCTGTAGAAATAGAATAGAAAATATTGCGGGCAACAGGGTGAAGAATCAATGCTGCCAGTTCACGAATGATTATTTCATATAGCGGTTTACAGGTCTTCTGTGTTCTCAATACATATAGTAGATCATCGTATCTGGAAATGATAAAGTCACGTTCCAATTTCTTTTCTTCTACGATTTTAGAAAGGTAATCTGCTTCTAAACCAAGTCTTTTGTGAGCTTCCAGATAAGCATCCAAACTCTCATCATCCAAAAACAACTGATCGTTGATTCGGGAACTCGTAATGTATCCAAGATTTGCCCAATTCTTTAAAATAGCCTCTTGGATGTCGTGTCTTTCGGACATCTGTTTTGTTGTGAGCCAATTTGCCATAAAAAAACGGAACTAGATTAATAATATTAACTAGTTCCGTACCTTTTATTATAAAAAAGTACGGAGCTGTCACAATCCCGCTAACAGGAGGTAGTAACGGCTACCCAACGCACACGGGCAGACAGCCCGTACCCTATGAGAAGTCATAGAAGTACAGGCGTCTTCCCGGCGTGAGTTAAAAAATCCGTTACAATTTCCTGTTAGCCGAGGAAACGCACAATCGCACACCACAAAGGCATGCTACGTTCCAATGACAAAGGTACAAATACTTTTCGGAAAACAACAAAAGAAAGCCGCAAATGTTTAGTGAAAATCAAAGACAGAATATTGTATTAAAAAAAGCCGGTTATTCGAATCGTTTTAAAGTTTACACAATCCTGTTTTAATGAGGAAACATATCCGGCATCATTTTTTTTCGTGTATTATTGCAGAAGAGATCATCCGGTCTATTTCAATTTTCCGGTAGGACACGTGACTCATAACCTGCCGCTCATTAATGGAGCGAGAGTAGAATTTACCATCAGGGAAAAGGAGGTTGAATTTTATTGTCCTGATAACACTACAGCCCATTCAAACAGCAGAGAAAACAAAGGAACTGTATCTATCAAAACGGTGGGCAAATAAATCTATCTCACGCTTCGAAATTTGGAGCCTCATAGCCAATTGACGCCAACCTTTCATAGTGTCAACTACTTCGGAAATTATTTTTACAGCCATGTCTTTGCTAAGCATATAATCCTCACAAGCATCCAACAAAATCGTCAAATCCGACTCACAAGAAGAACTGGAGATTAGCAAACTTTGCTGTTCATTCAAAGTCGGGTTCATATCATACGCCGGAGAAAGAGTCCACCCTTTGGGAGTTAATAGAAAGCCATGATTACGAAAATGATCATCCGTATTACCCACACAGATATTGAATGCTACTCTACGATAAAGCTCTTGAAGATTAACTTCTACATTCGTACAACCCTGTATCATAAAGTCAACAATATCCAGATAACCATTCCCTGTACCAGCATTAGCTCCATCCATCAATCCAAGCAGAGTCATAGCGGAAGCAAAATGAATGCGCTTTCCATCATCTCTCCGATCAAACCGCTTGGATAAAAAGGTATGATATTTACTTTCTGTAGCAAGTACTCCGGTTGAAGCTACCCTGATTCCAGCTTTCGCTGCCAGAAGATGACAAAAATGTTCCCATAGACCGACATCATAATCATCTTTCCGGGATGGAAATTTAGCGATATACAATATTTCCTGTTCATCAGTCACACTCGCTTTTGGCCGTGCACCTCCAAGAGAGGTACCGGGTTGAATTAGCTGAATCAGCCATTTTTTATCTGGCAAAAGATTCTGTTCTTCACTTTTCTCAATCTCCTGACTGGCATACATCAGTTCCCGGACAGCCGTAAGTGGAGGTATTCGCAATTTATTACAGATATTGATAAAATCACCGTTAGGATTCTCTTTAAAACGAAAACCACCCATCCGAGAAAAGTCATCAATGCCCACTAGATAATCAAATGAAGTCAGTCGACGTACAGCACGTTTTTCTTCTGCTGCCAACAACTGCTCACGTCTGTTCAGTAAAGCTCGTCCCCAGCGATCGGGTAAAGCATCAGAAAAACATCCAAAGATACCTTTGCCTTGTTGGGTATATTGTATTCCGGGATAGTTATTCAAATCTTCACTTAAAAACAAGTCCCCATATTTTTTCAGCCAATCATTACTAAACTGAAATCCATACGTTTCTGAACCACGAAGCACTTCATAGCTCAATTCACCAATCAATTCCTATATCTTTCAGCCAATCAAAATCGGCATATACTTCCTATCTTTTTCATTGACTAGTTTTCTTTTTAGACGCTCTCTCCCGTTGCTTCAAGCTCAAGTCCTGCAATGCTTTGCCCATTTTATCCTCTTTTGCCAATAAAAGAATATCACCATCCAGCTGCAAAGCATAGAGTACTCTCAAATAAATACCAATAGAAACAGTAGGCAACCCCTTTTCCACCCGTGAGACCGTAAGTTCCGAACAAGTAGCGCGTTCTGCTACCTGCGCAATACTCAAATTCCGTCTCAAACGAGCCAATTTTATTTGTTCGCCTACAATCTGCATTTTCGAAATCAACTTGCGGGGAAGTTTAGTTCCCATCGTACTCTTTGTCATAATCGTAATCTATCATATAATATACAAAGATAAGATTTATTATTTATTATATGATTGGTTGATAAGAAAAAGATTGGATTATTCTATATTAAATATTACTGGATTCTCTCTATTATTTCATCTATCATTTATTATTAGACTTATCAATAGAGTGTCCGGCAAGAATCCGGTCCAGACTTTCATCACAACACCTATCATCCGAAGTTTGGATAATAAATGAGCATTGATAGCACGCTTTCGATAAGTAGCCAATATATCTTTCTTCAGCTTCACCCCTTTAAGTATAGAGTTATAAATTTGCAATGTCTTTCCATAGGTAATTCGATGCCGACCAGCTACTTTCTCTATTGATTCTCCTGTAAAAATAGGCTACTTTTGAAACAAATAGAATTGACTATTTATCGCCTCATCCCATTCACAAGATAAAACAATAGCATTTTTATCTTGTCTACAGGATAAAAAACACCTATATTTGTATCATTGATAAGATATAAAAATCATGAACCCAAAAATTGACTTTAACGACGTCCCAAAGAATTATTTATACTGCACCCACAGCAAATGTCCGCGCCGTAATAAATGCCTACGCTATCAAGCTACGCTCTGTATACCGCAAAACGTTCCTGATTTCCGGACAGTCAATCCCAACCATATAATAGGAAACGAAGACAACTGCAACTTTTTCAAACCATACTGCACTTCACGCTTTGCATGCGGAATAGACCACATATTGGACAACCTCCCCTATTCTACGGCTGTCACCATCCGCAAAGAATTATATTCTTTGATGGGGCGCAGTATGTTTTACCGCATCCGCAACAAAGAACGAATGCTACATCCTGACGAACAAAAGCAGATTGTCGCTGTCTTTCTAAAACATGGTATCGAAAATAAACCAGAATTCGACCAATATATCGATTTATTCGATTGGTAAAACCTTTATCAGAAAGGCTATAAAGTGGCGTTTCCGAATATTCTGACAAGGGATAATACTCACCCTATGAGAAAAAATACTCATACTAATGGGAATATATTCTCATAGGTATGAGTATTTTTTCTCATAGGGATGAGTATCGTTGAGAATTCACCAGCCGCGTACAATATTGATATATAATCGTCCTATTCTTATATTGATAATAACTGCCTGCAATTACCTTTGTTGCCAACCAATTATTTCAGGAAGATTGCATTAGTTAAACAAGCCGTTTTACTTGGTATACTCCAAAAATAATTCATAAGTTTGTTTTGTATTAAAGGAGTCCATTGTATGTATAAGAAGTATATCCCATTTCTTTTATTATTTATTTCTACTCTTTCGTTTGGACAAAATATTCACTTTCAAGCGCTCGGAGTAGAAAATGGTATTTCACAACCTACAGTAACATCTATTTATCAAGATGAATTCGGTATCATCTGGATAGGAACCAAAGATGGCCTGAACCGATATAACGGCACTGACTTCCATGTTTTCCGTCCGATAGAGAACGATAAGAACAGTTTGTACAATAATAATATAGGCACTATCTGTGGTGATAAAAACGGCCACATCTATATCCGTTGCAAGTATGCAGTGGTGAAATATGATATCAGGAAAAATGTTTTCCATACTATCCGCAATAATAATGTTCAGGCTATCACGTATGGCAACACACGTTTATGGGTTTGTACCAGAGACTCATTATTTACATATAATTGTGCGGAAGATAAACTGGAATATTATTACAATCTGGACGATGTGCGCATATCATGCGTCACTGAAGATCATGAAGGCAACCTGTATGTAGGAACCATGAATAAAGGCTTGTACATGATAGACAGCAACAAGAAATGGCTTAATTATCTTCCCGATAAAGATATAACCTGTATTTATGAAGATTCCAAGAAAAACATCTGGATAGGGACTAAGGATGACGGACTTTTCCGGCTAGACAGAAACGGTGTACAAACCAACTACAAGGACGGACCTTATAAAAACAGGCTTTCCAGTAATTATATCCGTTGCATTATGGAAGACAGCTGGGGGAATTATTGGATAGGCACTTTTAAAGGGCTGGACAAGCTGGATGTCTCCACCAATATTACTCATTACAGTGAAGACAACAAGCCTTATAGCCTAAGCAACTCTTCTATCATTTGTATGATGAAAGATCAGCAGGGGACCTTCTGGATAGGTACCTACTATGGAGGAATCAACCTATTTAATCCGGATTATGAAATCTATACCTATTATTATCCGGATGAATCGCAGAAAGGAAAATTGACTTCTCCTTTCGCCGGAAGAATGAAAGAAGACTCCAAAGGCGGCATTTGGATCGCAACAGAAGGCGGAGGAGTGAATTATCTCGATAGAAAAACAAAAAACTTCATCGAATATAAACATAGTAATAATAGTAATTCTCTTACATCCAATGCAATCCAAGCTCTATATCTGGATGAGAAGAACCAGCTCCTATGGATAGGAACGCTAAAGGGAGGATTGGATAAGCTAAATTTGAAAACACAGAAATTCACCAACTACAGACATATTCCCGGCAAGGAGAATACATTGATTAACGATATAGTCCGGAAAATTATTCCGTATAAAGGAAACTTGTTGCTGGCCACCCACGACGGTATCGGTTTATTTAATCCGCAAACCGGAGAATGTACCAAACTATTAATGGACAGCAAACTCAACAACAGGCAGATCATCGATATGCATCTCGACAAGCATGACAATCTATGGTTTTCCTATTACCGGGGGCTGGTAAAGTATAATATTGAAACCCATAAACGGGATGAATACTTTGTTCCCAACACCTCCGGAAGAGTCATAGGAAGCAACCTTATAAATGTACTCTTTGAAGATAAAAAAGGAAACATATGGGCAGGTTCTTCCGGAGACGGGATATTTCTATACCAACCTGATACTAATACATTCAAGTCGTTTAACTCACAAAATTCAGACTTGATTAACGATTATATCCTGGATATAAACGAATCTCTTTCCGGTTACCTTCTGATAGCAAGCAACCAGGGCTTTTCTCGTTTTGACATGGAAAACGAGCGGTTTTATAACTATAACAAACAAAATGGTTTCCCGATGACAGCGTTGAATCCTTACGGATTGTTTGTTGCCCATGATAATGAGATCTTCCTATCCGGTCCTAAGATGATGATATCTTTCTTTGAAAAGGAACTGAATTCTTACGTTAAACCTTATCAACTGAACTTTACTTCATTGGAGGTGAACAATAAACTCATATTGCCTAATGATGGTTCCGGTATCCTTTCCGAGTCTATCTTATATCAACCGCAAATCACTCTGAACCACAACCATTCCATACTCACTGTTAATTTCTCATTATCAAATTATGTATCAGTACTAAGAAATCGGATTTACTATAAACTGGAGGGCTTTGATAAAGAATGGATGAGTGCCGGTTATCGCAAAGGTATCACTTATACGAACCTGAATCCGGGTAACTACAAGCTAATGATAAAAAGCTCCGAAGAATATTCCGGAAGGGAAAGCATTTGCAAAGAAATAGACATTATTGTAAAACCGCCTTTCTATAAATCGACATGGGCGTACTGCTCTTATGTCGTTATCATGATTATTTCTCTCTATATAATAGTGAGTTTCTACTCTTCCAAGTTGAAATTGAGGGCCTCACTTGAATATGAGAAGAAAGAAAAAAAGCAGATAGAAGAATTGAACCAGTCCAAACTCCGATTTTTCACTAATATATCACATGAATTCCGTACTCCGCTTACTCTGATTGTGAGTCAGCTGGAAATGTTGATGGAACGGAATGATATTCAACCGCTAGTATATGGCAGACTGATAGGCATCCATAGAAACACACTGCGCATGAAACGTTTGATAACCGAATTGCTTGACTTCAGGAAACAAGAGCAGGGATTCGAAAAGTTTAAATATAGCAAACAGAATATCTATTCGTTTCTGGATGAAATTTATCTATCCTTCAAGGAATATGCCAGAGGCAAACAGATTATTTTCGAATACTTCAACAAAGACCGTTCATTAGATGTATGGTTTGATGTGGTGCAACTGGAAAAGGTTATTTATAATTTATTGTCCAATGCCTTTAAATATACACCTATCGGAGGTACGGTTTCGTTGTCAGTACAAGAGTATGAAAACAGCGTTATGATACTTATTTCAGATACGGGAATCGGCATTGCCGAGGAAAATTTGGACAAGATATTCGACCGCTTCTATCAAGTCGACAGCTTGGATAACCAGAAAGGTACGGGCATCGGGCTGGCTCTTGCAAAAAGTATTATCGAAGCTCACCAAGGTAAAATCGGCGCCCGAAGCCGGGAGGGAAAAGGAACGACATTTGTCGTCGAGTTGCCTTTGGGAGACAGCCACATATCGGCTTCACAGAAGATAGAGACTCCTGATATTGATTCATACTGCATCTCGTTACTGAAGATGGATGATGAAAAGATGCCGGAGGAACTGCCGGATGACGACAACTCCGACAGTAAGGAAGAACCGTCGAATAAAATACTGATTGTCGAAGATAACGAAGAGTTAAGAGAACTGCTAGTACGGTTATTCTCCAAAGTATATTCGGTTTATGAAGCACAAGACGGTGAAGAAGGTTTTGAAAAAACCAAAGAAGTGCAACCCGATATTGTGCTTAGTGACATCATGATGCCCAAAATGTCCGGTATAGAAATGTGCCGGATGATTAAGAGTAATTTTGAAACGTCACACATTCCTGTAATACTGCTCACAGCACAGACTGCGGAAGAATTTACTATACAAGGGTTAAAAATGGGGGCGGATGACTATATCACCAAACCTTTTAATGTGAAACATTTGTTTATGCGTTGTAATAACTTGGTGAACGGCAGAAAGCTGTTACAGAAAAAATATGCTAAACAAATGGATAATAATATAGATATTCTGGCAACCAATGGGGCAGACCAGCAATTTATGGAACAATGTGTGACCTGTATCGAACAGAACATCGATAATCCCGATTTTGACGTGAATATGTTTGCACAGGCTTTAAACATCGGACGCACTAAGTTATTCCTGAAACTGAAAGGAATAACAGGACAGACACCGAATGATTTTATTTTGAACGTCAGACTGAAAAAAGCACAAATGCTGCTGATCCAGTCTGACACTAAAACAATTTCAGAAATAGCTTATGAAGTAGGTTTCAACTCTCCAAGCTATTTCATTAAACGATTCAGGGAATTGTTTGGAATGACACCGGCGCAGTTCCAGAAAGGAGAAGAAAAAAAGACTCCCGAATAAGCACTTTCCAGATTAGCGGTGCTTTATCTGAATTTATCAATACGTGGAATAAATTTATTATCCATTTTAAATACAATAATCATACTATGAAAACAAAGCTATTAGGTGCTTTTGGCCTGTTATTCCCATTATTATTGACAGCAGCCAATATTCAAAGAATAACTCCTGTCACCTCTGATAAGAGTGTCAAGATAGAAGTAGCATTATCAGCAGAGGCAGGTGAACGGTTATTATTTGATGCTACCATTGTCGGTTCACAGAATAAAGAGAAACTATGCAGCTTTTCCAAAGAATATCTCTTTACTCATAAAACCGATACGACAGTAGTACTGGAGACAGGCCAACTGACTCCTAAATTGTGGAGTCCGGTTTCACCTGTACTCTATGATCTGACACTAAAAGCCGGGGAGCAGACTTTTCAGAAGAAAATCGGATTCAGAAAGTTCGAGATGCATAACGGCATCTTCTATTTAAATGACAACCCGATCTACCTGAGAGGCAATGCCATAAATCCACCGGAACGTGGCATACCGGAACAACTGGAACAAAGTAAAGAGTTTGCCCGTGACTATGTGCGATATATGAAAAGCCTCCATATAAATATCATCCGTATCCCTGATAACCAAAATTGGATGGACGTATGCGACGAAGAAGGAATGATGATATTCGCCGGCCGGTACGGTCGCCCCAAACATGCAACCCAAACAGCTCCTCCGAAAGATTTTGAACTATCGCTCAAAACTTATAAGGAAATAGATTTAGGCCCGTTCGCCTCCCATCCTTCTGTTGTGATTTATATCTTATCCAACGAAATGCCTTACGAAGGAAAGGCGGGTGATTTATACAGAGATTTTCTCACCCGAATGTATCAGGAACTCAAAAAATGGGATAATACCCGCCTGTATATATGTAATGCAGGCTATGGTCTGGGGAAATCTGCAGACATTTATGACGTGCACAGATATTGGGGATGGTATTACAACTCTTTTCTTACTTACCTGAATATGCGCGATAAGGATATGTGGCAGAATCCGGGCAAAGTACAGCCGATCACCTTTACGGAATGTGTTGGCAATTATACCGGTATAGACGGACGCTTTAACCTTTGTTCAAGAACCAAACAACCCGGTTCTCAAAAATGCTGGACAGGGCATTTGCCTGATACGGAACAGGCAGAAGCAGCCATGGCCTATCAGGCGTTTGTCCTAAAAAATGCCACGGAACTATTCCGGCGTTTGAGAAGCCAAAACGATTGTCTGGCAGGCACCATGCCCTTCACAATTGTATTTCATAATTGGGATGGAGTGAAATCTTTTGCCGAAATGAAGCCAAAACCGGTTGCCGGACAATATCAACTTAGTTATCAGCCCATATTATTGAGCTGGGAAAACTGGCAATCACAGATATATGCAGGAAACAAACTTTCAGTGGTGGCTCATGTGGTAAATGATGACGATTACTGCAATGCATTGAGTGATGTCCGCCTGCATTGGTGGATTGAACAGGAAGGCAGGAAAGTGATATCGGGAGAAAATGAATTTCCGTTTGTACCTTATTACGGAACCGGTAAATTGCCTCTGACTATCAATATCCCCCCCAATTTGCTTACGGGAGATTATTTATTAAAAGGAGAGATTTATTCCAAAGGCAAAAAAGTGTCATATAATGAAAGCGAATTATTTATAGCCGGAAAGGACTGGAACAGCGCAGTTGATGCAACAGCTACGATTTCCGTATATGACACCACACCGGAACAACAGACTTTGAATTGTTTGAAAAGAAACGGATATTCGGTGAAACCAGTACGTTCAATAACAGAACTCACCCAAAACTCCACGCTTGTCATCGGCAAAAACTCATGGAATGATAATCTTGACAGGCAGACCGGAGAACTGAAAGCATATATCAATAAGGGTGGCCGCATAATTTGTCTGGAGCAGGATAAAACAGACTTCAACCAATCCTGGTCACCTATAAAGATTGAATTTCTGCAGCACAGTAATAACGACCCGGTCTATCTGTCACCTTCTCTGGCATATAAAGACGGAATGAATATTAACCTGGAACGTCCCTATCATCCGATTTTCAAAGGATTAAATCCCCGTATGTTCAGGCTATGGTCTGACTATACATCCTATGATGAGTCGAAGAATGGTTTTCCGGCCATCTACCCTGTAAAAGCCGGTTATGACCTGCAATCACCCTCCATGAAGGATGTAGCTGTTCTTGCCAATTATAGCCGTGCTCTGGCTGCTACGGCATTATCCGAAATATTTATAGGTAAAGGTTCCATCCTTTTATCCGGATTTGACTTGATAGACCACTGCGGAACAGATCCAGTAGCTGACAAACTTTTGTCCAACATGATTCAATACATGGCTGTCGATAAGAAGCACGAACGATATGTAGCCGTAAACGATTCCATTATCTGGGGAGACTATGCCTCCGAACGAGGAATCGTCAATGCTCCCTGCAACGGCCTGATGGTAAACACGGTTCCTATCATTCCTAAGGGACAGGAAGAACTGCCTAAGTATAAAGTGCAGATTGACGAATATGGCTATCAGTATGCAGGTTCCTACGGAGGCTGGAATTCGAAACCGGGAGTACAATACGTTCCTTATGGCAGACGCCCGATGGCCCCATTCAAATTCTCGCGTGGTGGAAGCCCTATAATCGATAAGTCGTCCACTATTGGAGAAGGTTACTTTTATCTGGCACTTCCCCGAAAAGCGAAGACTATGATTACCGTATTGGAGAACCCGGTAGAAGAACCTCTTAATATCAGTCTTTCGGTTGCAGAAGGAGAATGGAAAGAGTATGTTATTCAACCTAAACAGCAGTTGGTTATCAGAACAAATATCTCTCATTTAAAAGACAGTATGAAGGTGATGCTGAAAGGAGACAGGCGTACCATATTGTTAAAGACGATAATAAGCAAATCGAAAAGTTAACTTCCGTACGATGTTACTTCTTAAAAGAACGATTTTTATATCTTATAATGTACAAAAGCAGGATATTTGCCAATGAATTTTAATCAGGCAAACTATGAAACGCATATTATTCTCTTTGTATTTATCTCTGATAGCAATACTGACTTTTGCAACAGACGGATTTACGGTAGCAGATATCTTTACGGACCATATGGTGTTGCAGCGAAATGCCATAATAAAGATATGGGGAGAAGCTCAAAACGGCTCACTGGTTGAGGTCCGGTTTGCAGGGCAGCTTCAGAAAGTAAAAGCCATTCAGGGAAAATGGCAAGTGACATTGAAGACCGGAGAAGCCGGAGGACCCTATAAATTAGAAGTTATAAACGGTAATAATAAGGTTAGTTTTCAGGATGTTTTAATAGGTGACGTATGGTTGGCGGGTGGTCAGTCGAACATGGAATTCGCTTTACGCAGGGTAAAAGATGCTCAAACGGAAATTAGTTTGGCAGACTATCCACAAATACGTTATTATAAAGTACCGAGAAAATTCTACCCGGAACAGGAAGTGTCCAAAGCATCATGGAGGGTATGTTCACCGCAGACAGCACCGGAGTTTTCTGCTATCGCTTATTATTTTTCCAGAAACATACATAAAGAGTTGAATGTTCCTATCGGTATCATTCAGACTCCGGTAGGAGGAACCACGGTGGAGGCCTGGACAAGCAGGACACTGCTGATGTCGGACAAAGACTTCCAGCCGATAGTACAGCATTATGACAGTATAGTGAATTCTTACGGACCGGACGGGTACGAGAAATTATACAACCGTTATGTTTCAAGCCTGACAGAATATCACCAGCTGAGCGAAGAACAAAAGAAATATATAGACAAACCGGTAGAACCTATGGGAAGAAAGAATTTCCATAGGCCGATAGGGTTGTCCGAGACAATGCTAAACACTGTTATCCCTTACACATTGAAAGGTTTCCTCTTTTATCAGGGAGAGTCGAACACAGCCCGCGGAGCGCAGTACCGCAAACTGTTCCCTGCCATGATAAAGGAATGGAGAACTGCTTGGGGACAGGGAGATATTCCTTTTCTCTTTATTCAGTTACCCAGATTCGAAACGAAAACACGCTATTGGTATGAACTACGTGAAGCGCAATACCTCACCTCACTCCATGTAAAAAATACAGCAATGGTTGTCGCTTTCGATCAGGGTAATCCGAAAGATATTCATCCCATAGTGAAAGACACGGTAGGCTGGCGGTTGTCTCAATTAGCACTAGGAAAAGTTTACGGTAAAAAAGTGGTTTGCCAAGGACCGGAGTTCAAAAAGATGACGAAAACTGCCGATGGCTCTTTGCTACTTGATTTTGCCAATACCGGTACAGGACTCGTTAGCAAAGACAAAGCAGCAACACTTTCAAGCTTCACTGTTGCGGGTAAAGACGGCAAGTTTTATCCCGCTGAAGCAATAATTGTAGGCAAAAATCAAGTAAAAGTGAAAAATAATCTGGTGACAAATCCCGTAGATGTCCGTTACCTCTGGGTGAATAGTGCCGATATGAACTTATTTAATGAAGAGGGTTTTCCGGCAGTTCCTTTCCGTACAGACAAATATCAGTTGATGACAGAAGGTGTCCATATTAATCCTGAACCAAAAATTCCTGACCTTGATTTGTTTCTTTTCATCGGTCAGTCCAATATGGCCGGAAGAGGATATATCACAGATAACTATAAAGGTTATATTAAAAACACATATCTGCTTACTCCCACCGGCAGTATGGAACCGGCACGCAATCCTCTGAATAAATATTCTACGATCCGCAAACGATTGGGTTTACAAGGAGTAGGACCTGCCTATTCATTTGCAAAATCAATCACAGAAAGAACCGGACGTCCACTAGGACTGGTAGTCAATGCCCGTGGAGGCAGTTCAATCAACTCATGGATGAAGGGAGCAAAAGATAATTATTATGATGAAACCCTGTCACGTATACGTCAAGCGATGAAGTTCGGTACACTAAAAGCCATCATCTGGCATCAAGGAGAAAGCGACAGTAATGACCCGGCAACATATATGCCGAAACTACAAGAACTGATAGCCAATTTACGGAAAGACCTAAATAATGAAAAACTCCCATTTATTGTAGGCGAACTGGCAGAATGGAGAAAGAATGGAACATCGGAAACATTCAATGAAATGTTACGCACGGTTCCAAAACACATTCCTTATTCTTATTGCGTGTCATCCAAAGAATTAGTTCCTCTGATTAATGAAAGTGACCCTCATTTCAGCGCAGACAGCCAGATCATTCTGGGACGCAGATATGCAGAAGCTACCTATAATGCTTGTTACTCCGGAAAATAAATACATACCATAAAATACAAAAGATTTATGTACCTTAGAAAATGTTTGGTTTTAGTTTATGGAGCCATAACTATACCTTTTACAAGTATATCAGCTGACAATGTGAATGTAGCATTACATAAACCGGTAATAGCATCCTCACAACAAAAAGAGTTTCCAGCACCAAATGTGACTGACGGAGTCATTTCACGTAAATCTTCCTGGATAAGTGACCCAAATGCCCGTGCTCCGCATATTCTTGATGTCAATTTGCAGAGATATTATGATATTGACAGGGTAGTTATCCACACAGGAATCCCTGAATCGGAAAAGACAGAACAGGAGAAGGGAAAAGCTCCCGGCTTCTGGGCAATGAAGAATTTCAAGATTCAATATTGGGACGACGCAAACTGGACAGACTTACCCAATACGGAATGTACAGAAAACAGGCTGGACAAAATAGAATTCACATTTACTCCACAACTTACTACTTTCCAGCTTCGACTAATCTCTACTGATGGGGAACCTGTTACCATCAATGAGTTTGAAGTATATGGCAAAGAAAAGAAAAATATGATTGCTCCTGTTATTCAGAATGAACTGCCAGACAGAGTTCATAAAGAATTTCCTAAGGACATGCTTGTAACAGTCAATAAAAATGTAGTAGGAAATACCATGAAATACGTGGCTTACAATCAAGGATATTATATGCCCGGCAGCAACATATCAGGTTGGCTTGAATATTCCAATGTAAACAGTTTACGCGTATGGACATCTATGAATGATTATGTACCCGAAGAAGCTGTGAATTATCAAAAGAACCTGAATACACTAGAAGAGTTTGAATCGTACAAACATGAATTACGAAGCAATCCCGAAAAAAATAACTTCATCAAATGGAAACCAATTTTGGAAAGATGTCGCAAACAACAATTCTCAACCAATTCAATGGTATTTGAATATGCTTTACTAGAATTGAAACGTTTGAACATAGATGTAGTCCTACAGATGAATTCAACAGACTTTGACAATACATGGAGCAATAAATGGAAACAATGGCAACGTTTTTATGCCCTGGCATTTTATGCAGCCAAAACGGGTGACGTGACAATGTTCGCCATGCAGAACGAACCTAATCACCGACATTCCGGTCCGATGAAAATCACACAATATGTAGATGCCATGAAAATTGTGTCAGATGCTATATATTGTGCTATACAGGATGTAAACAAACTCTATGGAAAACATCTGAAATCACGTTTTGTAAGTCCTGTTACGGCAGGCTCCAACGCTAACTGGTGGGCGGAGGTTGTGAAAAGCCTGCGTATTGATTATCGGGGATTACCTTCCGACAGAGACTTGCTGGACATATTCTCGACACACTCTTATAATCTTCCGGCAGCAGGATATGTATCCAAGGTTTCGGACATACGGAAGATCATAGTAGATAATCATCCTTTAAACCGCTCTCTTCCGATAGTGTATACTGAAACCGGGCGTTGGATGAATGCCTATCTTATTGACAAATACGAGACGATGGACTCCCCTTCCCTATTTACCGAATGGGCAGGTGAATATACAAACAATACCCTTAACCAGGGGTATGGTATGTGGGCCTTCAAATTTGCCAACACAACCAGCAACACCTATCCGCGTGGCATTAAATCGGGACATCATTTTATCTGGCAAGGCAAGAGAATCGTGGAAGATGCTTACAATAACGTAGCATTGGGGAAGAAAGTCATTGATTTGACTTCTTCACATCCTGCACAAGTGAAAGTGATCACCGACGGCAACAAGACCGATGTCTCCATGTGGACATCTGTGAATACAGACGAAAAGAAATGCCTCGAAATAGATTTGGGAAAGAGTTATTCTTTGGGTGCAGCTGTGATTTATACAGGCTCGGAATACGGAGTCTACACAGGTCCGGACCGCGTGAAGAATTTCCGGTTGCAATATTGGGAGGGTACCGGTTGGAGAGACATTGAAGAAACGATTGAAGAGAATGCCCGCTACACACAATCATTCTTTCTATTTAAGACTCCTGTGACAAGTTCGAGAATTCGTTTTATTGCTACCGATAAGGGCAGTATCAAGGTGAGGGAGATAAAATTGTTTGATGAAGAATCAGTAAAAAACATCCCGGAATCTTATGACATCAGTGGCATTCAGCGGACGGGACAGGTAGTCCGGCTTTTTGCAAAAGGTTTTAAGGACGAACGACCGCTATTGGAAACGGTGAAATCAGTCCCCGATAATGAGGTAGATGCATTAACCTCTTACAACCCGGAAGAAATGCGATATTATATATGGCTTGTACAACGTAAACTCTCGCCAAACACGCTGACTTTGAATTTAAAATCATTAAACCTCCCCACCGGTACAAAGGTATTTGCCGAAGAAGTAAGTGCGGATGCTTATGGCGAAGTGGTGTGGTCAAAAGATATTTCTGAAAACGGACAACTATCGTTCGAACTACCGGCTCAAAGTGTGATGCTTCTTACCATCCCTGCTTGCCAAAGTACGCCTTACACTTTGATTGCTACAGCAGACGCTACTATAAAGAGTGGCAGTAATAGCGAAAAGAACTTTGGCAAAATAAAAAAGATGAGTGTAGAAATGAACGCTTCACAGATTAATCACAATCAGGTCAGCTACATCAAATTCGACTTGTCCAAAGTAGATAATATAAATGCGGCACTACTGCAGATTTATGGTAATTCGTCGGACAAGCATTCATATCGTTTCCATGTCTACGCCTTAGACAACTGCGATTGGAATGAAATGTCCTTAAATTGGAATAATGCTCCTAATTTAGATAGGGAACAAATGCGCATAACCCAGGTAGGAAACACCGCACATGTAGCGGGAGAAATCGTAGTCGATAAAAATGCTTCATATCATCAGCTCGATGTTACCGGATTGGTCCGTAAGTGCAAGCAGAAAGAGATCACTTTTGCGTTGATAAGGGAACTCAGACAATTGGGCGATGACTCGGACAATGAAAGAAGCTGCTATTTTGATACGAAGGAATCTAATAATAAGCCTGTATTATCTATTTGGTGACATGAAATAAGCATTCGTATAATATTGCTTTCTTTTCGTACAATCCTTTTATGTTATATTTCTTTTTTTGATGACTTTTGTTCAGCATATTCAATAATTAAATCTTATGTATAAATGAAAAACAATCAATTAAAAACAATCTTGCTGGCTATATTTCTAATGATTATGGTAGGCATACATGCGCAAAATGTACGAGTGACAGGTATTGTGTCTGATACACAAGGCCCATTGATTGGAGTGAACGTTCATGTGAAAGGAGGTACAACCGGTGTGATTACCGATATGAATGGTAAATATTCCATCGAGGTATCTTCTAATACTACACTCGTATTCTCTTATATAGGTTATGCAGATCAGGAGCATAAAGTCGGGAATCGGAAAGTTATTGATGTAACCATGTCCGAAGATTCCAAATTGCTGGAAGAAATTGTGGTAGTAGGCTATGGTTATCAAAAGAAAAGCGATATCGCTACTTCCGTTGCTTCCGTCAAAACTGATGAAATGAAAAGTTTTCCGGCAGGAAATGTGGGTGACATGCTCCGTGGACGTGTAGCGGGAGTTAATGTAACAAGCTCATCCGGCAGACCAGGGGCCGCTCCTACCATTACCATCCGTGGAAACCGTTCTATCAGTGCGCAAAATACTCCGTTGTACGTTATTGACGGTTCTGTATCAAGCAGTGAGGAATTCAGTACTTTAAGCGCAGAAAGCATTGAGTCTATCGAAATCCTGAAAGATGCAGCTTCTCAAGCCATTTATGGCGCACGTGCCAGTGACGGTGTAATTCTTGTAACTACCAAACGTGGTATGCAAGGTAAAATGGAAGTGAGTTATAACGGCTATGTAGGTATTCAGTCCTTGTGGCGTAACTTCGATTTTTACTCTCCACAAGAGTATATGATGCTGCGACGTGAAGCAATGGCAAACGACAAAGGCATTATTGACGCCCGCGAAATCTCTGTTGCAGAAGCTTTGAGTGACGAAATTATGAGTGAAGTCTGGGCAAACGGTCAGTTTGTCAACTGGGAAGATCTAATGTTAAAGAATGCTCTTTACCAAAACCATGATTTAACTGTACGTGGCGGAACTGACAAACTCCGTGTATCAGCAGGTCTCAATTACTTTGATCAAGACGGTATGGTGACTACCGGTTCGGGATATAAAAAAGCAGCTTTCCGTCTGAACGTGGACTACAAAGTAAACAAATGGGCAAGTTTTGGTGTGAATACTTCCTACGCATTATCCAAAAGTGAACGTGAAGATGGAAATTTTACGGAGTTCATTACCCGCACTCCGTTAGCTAAAGTATACAATGCGGATGGTAGTTATACTAAATATATCGACACTGCCAACGATGTTAATCCGCTTTATAGAGCACAAAATTATGCACGCGAAATAACGAACAACAGTTACCGCGTCAATATTTTTCTGGAATTAAAACCTTTCAAAGGGTTTAATTATCGTTTAAATACTTCTTTCTATAACAGACAACAAGAAGATGGAGAAGTGAAAGGTGTCAATTATCCCGGTGGAGGAGCTACCGCCAAATTGACAAATAATGAACAGAGAAATTATCTGATAGAAAACATCTTCACTTATGAAGTTCCAATCAAAAAACAGCAACATAAACTGACCCTTACTGCCGTACAGTCAGTAGACCACTCTCAAACTAAAGGACTAGGATATTCGACCAGTGACTTACCTGTAGATATGGACTGGGATTTTATATCCAATGGCCAATTCTCC
Source organism: Bacteroides sp. BFG-637 (assembly GCF_024793605.1). Lineage (NCBI taxonomy): Bacteria > Pseudomonadati > Bacteroidota > Bacteroidia > Bacteroidales > Bacteroidaceae > Bacteroides > Bacteroides sp. BFG-637. Next base: position 6,680,198 of record NZ_JANUPD010000002.1, read on the forward strand.
GGCACACCTACTAGAACATTCTCTGAAAATAATCTGGTATCATTCATGGGCCGCGCTTCTTATATATTTATGGATAGATATATTATGAATGTGGCTATCAGACGGGATGGTTCAAGCCGATTCGGAAAAAACAACAAATGGGGTACATTCCCTTCTGTGGCTCTGGCATGGCGTGCAAACGAAGAAAGTTTCCTGCGCAATGTGTCCTGGATTGATAATTTAAAACTCCGTTTGAGTTATGGCATTGTAGGTAACCAGAATGGAATTGGTAACTATACAACGCTTGGCTTGACAGATCAGGAACGTTATGAGTTTGGTGACAACTCCTATATGGGGTATCTCCCCGGAAAAGAACTCTCAAACCCCAATTTAAAGTGGGAGCAATCACGTACAGCCAATGTTGGTGTTGACTTTGGTTTCTTCAACAATCGTTTGTCAGGTACGATCGAGTACTATAATACTAGAACAACAGATCTGATCGTCAAGCGCGAATTAAACTCAGTTTTAGGCTATGAACAAATGCTTGATAATTTGGGAGAAACTAAATCACACGGCATTGATATCAGTATCAACGGCGACGTCTTCCGTACAAGGAATTTTACATGGAGTCTGGGAGCCAATTTCAGCCAGTATGCTAATGAGATCGTAAAAATTGACAATCAAGTCGATGAAAACGGCAAGCCATTGAGTCAACCGGGTAATAGCTGGTTTGTAGGTAAACCCATAAATGTTTATTATGACTATTTACCGGATGGCATCTACCAGTATGAAGATTTCGATATAAAAAGAAATGCTTACGGCAAATTGGAATACACATTGAAACCGACAATTGATACTGACGGCGATGGTATAGCTGATAAAGCATTGACACGCGAGGATAATGTCGCTCCGGGATCTGTTAAAATAAAGGATGTAAATGGCGATGGAAAAATAAATGCCGATGACCGTACACCTATCTCAAGAGATCCAGATTTCACACTTTCCCTAAATACAACTCTCAAATGGAAAGGTTTTGATTTATATATGGATTGGTATGGTGTATCCGGTCGTAAAATTAGAAATGGATATCTCTCCGAATCCAATAGTGGCGGTTCTTTACAAGGGAAACTAAATGGCGTGAAGGTAAATTATTGGACTCCATTCAACCCCTCTAATGAATTCCCGCGACCTAGTCATAACACAAATGTGACTTATCATGGTTCTTTAGCGATTCAAGACGCTTCTTACATTCGCTTGCGCACTTTGCAACTGGGTTACACCTTCCCCGTAACTTGGATAAAGAAACTTCAACTTCAAAAACTTAGAGTATACGCTACAGCAACCAATCTTCTGACATTTACAGACTTTTTGTCTTATAGTCCGGAGTTGACACCGGGTGCATATCCTGAATCAAAACAGTATGTATTTGGAATTAATGTTTCATTCTAATAAAATCCCACAGAATATGAAAAATAAATTATATATAACAGCTCTGGCAATATCTTCCATTGCGTTCTTATCTTCTTGTGAAGATTTTCTGAACCTCAAATCAAAAACGGATATTACTACAGATTATCTGACCACTTCCCCTGACGGATTGTATCGTGCAGCGATAGGATTATACAGTTTGGACAGAGAACTCGCAAAAGGAGACGGAAGTGGTGGTAGCAACCTCTATATTGTGACGATGTGTGATTACAGCACTGATATTATGGCTTTCCGTGCAGGAACAAGTACTGCCATTGCGAAACTACAGAATTTCATGCCCAATAATAGTGATGTGGAATCATTCTGGCAACACTATTATTTCATTATCGGTAAAGCTAATGAGATTATTACCGGAGCGGAGCAACTGGGATTTGACGATCCTGTAACTACCCGCGCATGGGGTGAAGCTAAATTTTTCCGTGGACGTGCATATTTTGAACTATGGAAACGTTTTGAACGTCTTTATCTGAATACGATTCCTACTACAGTAAATAATCTGGAACGTGATTTCCATCCTGTTACTTCAGAACAGATATTCACTCAAGTCAAAAACGATTTGGATGATGCTATCAATGCACTCGATTGGGGAATACCCAATAATGACTATGGCCGTGTTACCAAAGCGACTGCCAAGCACGTGAGAGCACAGGTTGCCATGTGGGAGAAGGATTATGATAAGGCGATTGAAGAATGCGAGGATATATTTAGAGATGGAACAATGTACTCTATGATGGCCAAAACAGGGGACGTATTCAACAGTGCAGACATGCGTTCCACCGAAGTTTTATGGTCTTATCAATTCTCTGAAAATATGGGTGGAGGCGGAACCGGTACTCCATTAATGGGACATCGTGCTGCCATCATTACAACGACCCGCTCCCAAGCTAATCCCGATTGTACATTTGAAGCTGCCCAAGGGGGATATGGATGGGGACGTGTTTATCCAAACACCTATTTATTCAGCCTATATGATCAAGAAAAAGACAATCGTTATAAGGATCTTTTCATCCACACTTTTTACTACAATGACCAAAGTAAGGCTAATTATGGGCAGGAAATCCCTAAAGACTTATATGGTAAAGCAGCCGGCTATATGGAAAGATTACACCCGATGTCAAAAAAACACTTTGACCAATGGACCAATGCTACGCAACCTGACCGTACCAGCAGTTTCAAAGATCTGATTGTTTATCGCTTGGCTGAAACTTACTTAATGTGTAGTGAAGCTTATTTCCACCGTGATGGTGGAGACAGTCCTAAAGCTATAGAATACTACAACAAAACTTGGGAAAGGGCAGGTAACACTCATGAAAATGGTCCTTTAACCCTCAATATGCTCTTGGATGAATATGCCCGCGAACTACACTTCGAAGGAGTGCGCTGGTCGTTATTGAAACGCCTTGGCATCTTGGGCGAACGTGTTCGTCAACATGGAGGCGACCTTGTACTGGAAGACCCCTATCTGGATAAAGACTATGCCGAATGCCGCCAGAACTTCGTAATAGGCAAACATGAAACATGGCCTATTCCACAAACGCAGATTGACTTGATGGGAACAAATGTCTTTCCGCAAAGTGATCCATGGAAATAAAAAGAGACTGATTTTAATTTATAAATCTGTAAAAGAATCATAGTATGAAAAGACTAACATTGATATCATTGATTCTGAGTATGATATTGACTTCCTGTAAAGAGTATGGTGAAGTAAGAATTATGCCGGAATTTAATCATAGTGAAACAGAGATTGAACTCTATAAAAATGAAGGTTCCTCAAAAACAGTGGTAATATCCACTACAGCGAACGAAATTACTGCAGATTATAATGCCAGTTGGCTTTCGGTAGATGCTAACAAGCAACGGATTATCTATACAACCCTTACTACTAATGAAACCGGTGAGGTGCGCTCTGCCATCGTCAAGTTAAATGCCGGAGATTTTTCAATGGAAGTGACAGTGAAGCAGTTGGCGAAGGACGAGTCAGAAGTAAAGACATTAAAAGTCGGACAATTAACAGAAGACGGACTCGGAATGATATTCTGGGTTGATCCGGATAATCAAGAAGTAGGTAAGGCTATTTCACTAGAGCGTTGGGGTGGTAATCCGTTTGAAGCATCCATTAAATTACACAATGCTTTCTCGATGGTAAATGGTATGGAAAATACAGCTCTGTATACTGATGCCGGTACCAATGACGCAGCTGCTCTATGTACAAATTTAGGAGAGGGATGGTATCTGCCTGCCTCTGAAGAATTAGGGAATTTATTTGATATCTATAATGGCATAGCACGCGATAACGGATTTACCAATGCTACACCAGATCAAATCAGTGATGCAGAAAAAGCTTCCCGTTCTACATTTGATAAAAAATTAACCGATCTCGGAGGGGCAGTAATAAATGCAGCTGCTGAAAATGGTAACGGAGAAAGTTACTGGTCGAGCACGGAAAATGAAGACGGCCAGAAAGCACGCTATGTACGTTTCGGGAAATATGGAATGGATTTTGGTGCCAAGACAGGTACGAGCCGTTTTGTACGTGCCATGAAAGCAATCGGTGACTATAAATTCCCCGAGGAGCCCGCTACCTTATCTGTTTCACCAACGCAGGTAGAACTGACAAGTGAAGAAGGGGCTACAGCAGATGTCACAGTTAGCACAAATAAACTGTCATTTGCATATGTCATTGAAGGTAACAGTAATACGTGGCTTTCTGCTGTACAGAATGAAGATAAAATCAAATTTACTGCTTTATCTAAGAATGACGGTGACGAAGTTCGTACAGCCATTGTAACGATAACAGCTGGCAGCGGTGATGCTCAAGCCACAGTGACAATAACCATAAGACAACAGAAAGGACAGACGGAAGCTCCTGCTTTCCAGATAGGAGATTTTGTAAAGATGGATGGTGATACAGAACTGGCTGAAGGCGGTATCGTATTTTGGGTAGAGGGCAACAATGCTAAAATTCTGTCTTTAAAGCGTAGTGCCACTGCCATAAATTGGGCTAACGAAGGATTTATAGATGCATTAGGTTTAACAGATCAGGAAGATGGTGAAGCTAATACTCAAAAGATGAGAGAGAGTGCCATAGCTGCTAATATTCCGATTCTGGAATATTGTAAAGATGGCTGGTATTTACCTGCTAGAAATGAAATGGAAGCGGTCTTTACTGCATACAACGGCGGACCTTCCCAAAGTATCGGGGTAAAACCTGATGCTATTAAGCAGGAAGAAAAAGATGCTCGCGCAGCTTGGGATAAAATTCTCACTGATAATGGAGGGGATGTTATGAACGAAAAAGCTGACAATACCGCTGGTGACAGCTATTTCACCAGTACGGAAGCGGATGATGCTTCGAAAGTATTCTATGTGCGTTTCGGACAGTGGAACCCCGGTTTAACTGGTGCCAAATATGCCAAATCGCCTGCACGGTATGTACGTTGTATCCGAAAAATTTCCAAATAAAACCCTTTAAAGAAGACAATCATGAAAGTTAATTCATTCTATATCATAGCATTGTTGATATGCAATATCGCACTCGCTTCGTGTACGGATTATGTAGTGAAAGATCCTAATTTTATGCCACCGGATGTTGTCATTAATGACGATACAGGTAATAATGACATCATCGAAGGGCTACCGACTCCCGGAGAAATGCAGCCTTATAGCCCCTCACTTTTAGGTAAGCCTTATCGTCCGATAAAAGTTAAGTATTCCAATGAGTTTCCACCAGTGACCAAATGGACGGAGAGTAATACCCGTATTGTCGCTTACATGGGAGAGTACAAACCTGCTATCAAGTCGGAAAGTGACTACAAGGCCATAACAAATAAGTATGGTAGTTTCACTTCAGGAGCCAAACAACAAGCCACAGGGCGTTTTTACGTAAAAAAATAAACGGCCGTTGGTGGATTATCGATCCTGAAGGCTATCCGCATTATGAGAGGAGCGTCACTTCCATGCGTTACGGTTCTTCGGCACGCAATAAGGAAGCATGGAACAAGCGCTTTGGCACTGACGCCAAATGGATAGCAACATCACAAGCAGAATTGGCTAGTATTGGTTTCCATGGTACGGGAGCCTTTTGTACGGATACATACGGAAAGATTCAGACTCACAACTCTGCCATTCCCAATTCTCCGTTAACGTTGACTCCTTCATTCGGATTTTTGGGACAATTCAGAACACAAAATGGCCATGCCTATCCAGGTAATACATCGGACAATGAATTGGGGTTGGTACTTTATGATGACTGGGCAGATTTCTGTAAAACATATATAAACACCTCTTTGGCACCTTATTTGAATGATGCCAACGTATTAGGCTTCTTCTCGGACAATGAAATCAACTTCTCATCACAGAACTCCAAAATTTTAGACCGTTTTCTGGCACTTACGGATAAAACAAATGTGGCCTATCTAGCGGCAAAGAAATTTATGGATGAAAAAGGGGCAACAAGTGTGACAGATAACCTGAATAGTGAATTTGCAGGCCGGCTAGCCGAGATTTATTATAAAGGAGTGAAGGATGCCATTAAGGAAGCCGACCCGGGCATGATGTATCTGGGCACACGCCTGCATGGCACTCCCAAATATATGAAGGATGTAGTGGCTGCTGCAGGCAAATACTGTGACATCATTTCCATCAATTACTATAGCCGTTGGAGCCCGGAGTTGGACTCCTATGTTAAAAATTGGGGAGAATGGGCAGATACTCCGTTTCTGGTTACCGAATTTTATACAAAAGGTCAGGATTCCGATTTGAATAACTTATCAGGAGCCGGATTCACGGTTCCGACCCAGAATGACCGTGCATATGCTTATCAGCATTTTACACTGGGGCTGCTTGAAGCAAAGAACTGTGTGGGATGGCACTGGTTCAAATATCAGGATGACGATGGGACGGATAACAGCGGGAAACCGGCTAATAAAGGCGTGTATGATAATCATTATGAAATGTATCCTTACCTAAGCAAATTTATGCAGGAAGTAAATTACAATGTCTATAATTTAATTGAATACTTTGACAACTAGAATAGGTCATAATAAAAGACATAAGTATCAATTCTTTAAAATGATGATAATGAATAACGGAAAGAAAGTTTTAATTATAGGTCTGACTCTGCTGACCGGTTTTACCTATTCAGCAGGAGCAGTAACAAAAGACATGAAGAAAGTCGTTGATGAAGCTCTTGAATTTTCGGTCAAACAGTCAATGTCCATGTTCAATGAAATGAAAGATCAGAAAGGCATACTTCCGAGAACAGCGAAAGATAGCAAGATGATTACTTGCGAATCTGCCTGGTGGACAAGTGGTTTTTATCCGGGTTCCCTTTGGTACTGTTACGAGTATAGTAATGACCCGCAAGTAAGAGCCGCCGCAGAAGAGATGACCTCACGAGTGGAAAAACAGAAATACACAACCAGTAACCATGATGTTGGTTTTATTATCAATTGCAGTTTTGGTAATGGTTATCGCCTCACTCATAATGAAACATACAGGGAAGTAATAGAGACTGCCGCAAAATCTTTGTCTACCCGTTTTCATCCGGTGACGGGATGCACCCGTTCTTGGAACAGCAAAAAATGGCAATTCTCTGTTATCATTGATAATATGATGAATTTGGAACTACTCAATGTAGCCTCTTCCCTAACGGGAGACAACACCTACTATAATATGGCCAAGTCGCATGCAGACCGGACAATGATTAATCATTTCCGCCCTGATGGAAGTTCATACCATGTGGTAAGTTATGACACGATTACGGGAAAAGTATTGAATCAAGTGACGCATCAAGGGGTAAACGATCAATCCTCCTGGTCACGTGGACAAGCATGGGGACTATATGGCTTTACAATGATGTATCGGCAAACTGGTAAAAAAGAATATTTGGACCATGCTATTAAGATTGGTAAGTTCATTATGAATCATCCGCGCCTGCCCAAGGATAAGATTCCTTATTGGGACTTTGATGCTCCCAATATTCCCAAAGAAGACCGTGATGCCTCTGCAGGTGCTATCATGGCATCAGCCTATGTGGAATTAAGCACTTATGTGGAAGGAGAACTAAGCAAACAATTCCTCGCGATAGGTGAACAACAAATAAAGTCGTTAGCTTCTCCAGGTTATCGCGCAAAGAAAGTGGGTGATAATAATCATTACATTATCAAACATAGTACAGGTTTCATGGCAAAACAATACGAGATTGATGCTCCTCTGACATACGCAGACTACTATTTTATAGAGGCATTAATCAGATATAAAAAACTACTGGAAAATCGTCCGGTAGTTGAAACAATAACAGCCTTCTCGGAAAATTCGGATCGTTCTCTTTGGCTAAGTTCGCTCCATCGAATTTCCTATCCGCTGTTAACGAATATGGCAAAAGGAGAACTGCGAAAGAATATGCCTGTTGAGTCTATCGCCGCTGATATGCAAAAAAGAAAAGAAGTCACACACCTGGAAGCTTTAGGAAGGCTAATTACCGGTATCTCAACTTGGTTGGAACTAGGACCCGACAATACGATAGAAGGCAAACTACGTGCCGAATATATTAATTTAGCCTTGAAATCTATTTCTAATGGAGTAAATCCCCAATCTCCTGATTATCTAAACTTCAATAACGGACGCCAGCCATTAGTTGATGCCGCCTTCCTTGCTCACGGCCTATTAAGAGCACGCACGCAATTATGGGACAAGCTTGATAAGACAACTCAAGAACGGGTAATCAAGGAACTTAAATCATCAAGAGCAATAAAACCTTCTGAAACCAATTGGCTGTTTTTCGCAGCAATGGTAGAGGCCGCCTTGAAAGAGTTTACCGGCGAATGGGAATATGAACGTGTAAAGTACGCTTGCGATCGTTTTGCACAATGGTATAAAGGTGACGGATGGTATGGTGACGGTGCTGATTTTCATCTGGATTATTACAATAGCTTCGTCATACATCCTATGATGGTCGAGGTGCTGGAAATAATGAAGAAAAACGGTATAGAGAGTTCCATACCCTATGATCTTGAAGTCGAACGATATGCACGCTATGCCGAACAACAAGAAAGACTGATATCACCTGAAGGTACATTCCCGATAGTGGGCCGTTCATTGGCTTATCGATTCGGTGCATTTCATGCATTATCTGATGTTGCTTATCGAAAATTACTTCCGGACAGAGTAAAACCTGCTCAAGTAAGGTCCGCTCTATCCGCTATAATCAATCGTCAGATTAATGCGCCCGGAACGTTTAACCCTGAAGGCTGGCTACGAGTAGGTTTTGCCGGTTATCAACCTCATATCGGTGAGACATATATATCAACAGGTAGTCTGTATCTGTGTACAGCCGTATTTATCGCGCTTGGTTTACCGGATTCTGATGAGTTTTGGTCTTCTCCTTCTGCTGATTGGACTTGTAAAAAAGGTTGGGCAGGTGTTGATTTGAATGTGGATAAAGCCTTGAAAAAATAGAATGAAAGAAGTATGCTCATGAAAAATATACTATTTATTTTATTCGCTTCACTAACTTTGTTTTCCTGTTCGGAGAACAAAGCTGTTGAAAAACAGACGACTTTTTGTAATCCAATGAATCTGGATTATGGTTGGGGAAACTTTCAAATAAGAGAAAAGAAAGCCCGTTCCGCAGCCGACCCTGTTATCGTATTATTTAAAAACAAATACTATTTATTTACCACAATGGACATTGGCGGCTATCGAGTATCCGATGATTTAATTACATGGAAAAATGTATATTTCAATCCGGAAGTAGAGACATCCGCCCTTGATGTCGATCATTATGTGGCACCCGCTGTGGCAGCCGATGAAAACTATGTATACTTCATTAATTTCACCAGAGACCGTACCAAGAAAACGGTAGATGTCATTCGCTCATCCGATCCGGAAAATGGAAAATGGGAAAAATGTGGTGAAGTAAGACGTATGGCCGATCCTTGTTTATTTATTGACAATGGACGCTTCTTTTTCTATTATGGTTTAGGTGGAACTCAATCTACTACTTTCTTCGAAGTAGATCCTGCCACATTCAAAGAAATAGAAGGCTCAAAAAAGGTCTTGAGAGAATATGTAACAGACATCAATCAGTGTAAATCAGGCTATCATTTTGGACGTAGAGAATTGTATGATGAAATTGATGCCTCTGCCTGGCAGGGAAATTTTTCCAAAGTACCATGTCCTGAAGGTGCATGGATTGTGAAGAACAAAAATAAATATTACCTGCAATATGCCACTCCAGGTACTATCTGCAATTGGTATTGTGATGTGGTTCTGGAGAGTGATAGTGTAAATGGTGGTTTTGTAGAACAACCTTATAATCCTGTATCTCTAAAAGTCGGTGGTTTTATCGGAGGAGCCGGACATAGTTGTGTATTTAAAGACAAATACGAAAATTGGTGGCAAGTCACCTCCATGTGGGTGGGTAATCATGACGAATTTGAAAGAAGAATTGGTTTATTTCCTGTTTCTTTTGATGATAAAGGAAGAATGAGAACCCATACTGTATTAGGGGATTATCCCATATCACTACCGCAAAAGAAATTCAATCCTCAAGATATTTCCGCTTTTGGCTGGATGCTCCAATCATATCATAAAAAGAGTACAGCGTCTTCTTCATTACCGGGTTTCGAACCGGAAAAGGCAGTGGATGAAAATGTTCGCACCTGGTGGTCGGCTACAAGTGGCAAAGTAGGTGAATATTTCGTAATAAACTTAGGTAAAAAAGTACGTATGAATTCCATTCAGATAAACTTTGCAGAACAAGACATTAACCCTGATGCTCCCAAAGAAACGGATTATCACGCTTATAAACTGTACGTATCCGACAATGGAAGGGATTGGAAACTAATAGTGGATAAATCAAGGAACATGGTTGCCATACCACATGAATATGTAGAATTTCCGAAACCGATAGGAAACTTCTTTTGTTAAAATAGAAAATGTCCATACTCCCAAAAAAGGCAAGTTTGCCTTATTGGATTTGCGTGTGTTCGGTTTTGGCTATTCGGACAAACCGGAAATTGTTAAAGAACTGTCAGTAAAAAGAAACAAAGACGATGAAAGATATGCTTCGCTTAGCTGGAATAAAGTATCCAATGCTGATGGTTATCTTGTCCGTTTTGGTTATCAGCCTGATTTTCTTAATCAATGTATCCAGGTCAAAGATAAAGAGACAACCGGTTTACTGCTCCATATCCTTACCAAAGGCGTACAGTATCATTACCGCGTTGACAGCTATAATGACAGTGGAATTACAGAAGGCATCGTTATCTCTGAATAAAAAGATATGAACAAAAGACTGCTTATTTATCCTCTCTCTTTTCTGCCGGGCTATTGCAAGCCCGGCAGAAACCTAATGTTGTGATTATCTTTACAGACGATCAGGGTTACCAGGACCTTGGTTGTTATGATTCGCCATTGATACAGACTCCCTCTATTGACCGCATGGCAAAGGAAGGCATAAAGTTGACCGACTTTTATGTATCGTCTTCCGTATCAAGTGCTTCGCGTGCAGGACTTCTGACCGGCAGATTAAATACACGGAATGGAGTAAAAGGGGTATTTTTCCCCGAATCTGAAGGGATGCCTGCAGAGGAAATCACTTTGGCCGAAGCGTTGAAAGAGCAAGGCTATGCAACCGGTTGCTTCGGTAAATGGCATTTAGGCGATTTGAAAGGGCATCTACCTACAGATCAAGGATTTGATTACTACTATGGCATCCCATACAGCAATGATATGTATATCGGTCCCTCCCAGCAGTTCGCCTCCAATGTTACTTTCAGGGAAGGTTATAATCTGTCAAAAGCTAAAGAAGACCAAGAATTTGTGAGGACTTCCAGTAGAGCAGATATAAAAAAAAGGTTGAACAACGCTTCTCCACTATTTGAAGGAGATAAAATTATTGAGTATCCCTGCGACCAGTCTACTACCACCCGACGTTATTTTGATCATGCCATAGATTTTATAGAAAATAATCCGGAGCAACCTTTCTTCGTCTATATCACCCCATCAATGCCTCATGTGCCGTTATTTGCCTCCGAGCAATTTAAAGGTAAAAGCAAACGGGGACTCTACGGTGATGTTGTAGAAGAAATTGATTGGAATGTAGGTCGTTTACTCGATTACTTGGACAAAAAGAAATTAGCAGAAAACACTTTAGTTATTTTCGCATCGGATAACGGACCGTGGTTGTCTTTCAAAGAAGACGGAGGTTCCGCTGAGCCGTTACGAGGCGGTAAGTTCTCTTATTATGAAGGAGGCGTCAGAGTTCCTTGTATCATCCGTTGGAAAGGGAGTATACCTACCGGTGTAACTAGTGACGCAATAATTGCCAGCATCGACCTTTTCCCTACAATCATGCACTATGCAGGTTGCCAATCCTTCAAACAAAAGATTGATGGTATAAATATTTCATCTTTTCTCAAAAATCCTTCTCTACGATTACGTGACGAATATGTTTATGTAAAAGGTGGTGAAGTTCACGGTATACGCAAAGGTGATTGGGTCTATTTGCCTAAAACAGGTAATAGTAAGTTTAAAAAAGGAGATGTTCCCGAATTGTTTAATCTAAAACAGGATATCGGAGAATCGAATAATCTTCATCTACAGTATCCGGACAAAGTGAAAGAGCTGCAGGAAGTGATGAAAAAGTATCAATCAACTTCTACTATGCCATATGCACAAGTACGTGATACGCTTAATGATGACAGACAATATTGGATTCAGACACTCGTTAAAATAGCTGATCCGGTGATAAGCAATCTTAGCAAAGACCAACTGAAAAAAATATTCCTGTCGGGCGTTCGTCATCAGCTTTAGCCAGCAGTCGGGAGTTTATCACTCATATGGAGGCTGTAGGCAGAACCATCGCAGGAATAGCACCTTGGTTGGAACTTGGACCAGACAATACTCCAGAAGGCAAGCTACGTGAAAAATATATTAAAATGACGTGCAAGGCTCTGGCAAACTCTGTAAACCCGAAATCAAATGATTATTTCAACAGCACAGCTACCCGTCAGATATTAGTAAACAGCGCATTCTTAATACAGGGTTTATTACAAGCACCTACACAGTTATGGGGAAATCTGGATGATACCACCCGCAAGAGACTCATTGAACAGTGGAAATCGACCCGCACCATGAAACCGGGAAATAATAATTGGTTGTTATTTTCTGCTATGGTGGAGTGCGGATTAAAAGAATTTTCCGGAGAATGGAATTTTCCGACAGTAGAAAGAGCCTTGACTTCTCATAGAGAATGGTATAAAGGAGATGGAGTTTATGGAGATGGAGCAGATTTTCATTTAGATTATTATAATAGCTATGTTATCCATCCTTTGTTACTGCAAATCCTGAAAGTGACAGTAAAACAGAGGCCATCTTTCCAGTCATTTCTGAATGAAGAATGGATACGATTTATTCGTTACGCCGAAATTCAAGAGCGCATGATAGCTCCCGACGGCAGCTATCCGATACTAGGCCGTTCAGTCAGTTACCGTTCAGCAGCATTCCAAGTGTTGGGGGCATGTGCCTTATTCGAAAAACTCCCGGAATCATTGAAGCCCGGACAAGTACGTGGAGCCATGACAGCCATGCTTAAGCGTCTTTTTGAGCAGCCGGGAACTTTCGATAAAGAAGGTTGGCTGACGATCGGAGTTTGTGGCGAACAACCAGAACTAGGAGATATTTATCTGTCTACTCCTTGTGTTTATCTATGTGCATTAGGTTTCCTGCCCTTAGGACTCCCTGCCAATAACCCTTTTTGGTGTAACCCGGTTGAACCATGGACAAGTATAAAAGCATTTGGCGGTATAGATTTTCCAATAGACAAGTTTATTAAACCATAAAATAAAATCATGAGATATAGTATTTTGATTATTGCCTTTCTGATGTTTAACTTCACAGGTTATTCACAAACAACTTCAGGACAGGAAGACAGGGCATATTGGGTCAACATGTTATCTCAAATTGCAGACCCATTATTAAATAATATGAGTAAAGGAGAACTAAAAAAGAACATGCCTGTAGAGACTATCTCCGGTATGCCTAATCCATCCAATGCGCGTACCACTCATTTGGAAGCTTTAGGACGCTTATTTGTAGGAATGGCCCCTTGGCTGGAACTCGGCCCGGACAATACACAAGAAGGACAAATACGTGAGAAATATATCCGCCTGATGACTGAGTCCATCAATCACGGATTCAATCCCCAATCTCCGGATTATCTGAATTTTACAGTCACTCGGCAACCTCTGGTAGATACTGCATTCTTTTGTCAGGGACTATTGCGTTCTCTCGAAACAAATATGGAGTAAACTATCATCTGAAACCCAAAAGAATATCCTAAACGCCTTACAACAGGTAAGTAAGATTAAACCGGTAGAAAGCAACTGGTTACTCTTTTCTGCTATGGTCGAAGCTACTTTGCTGGAATTAACAGGTAAATGCAATATGCATCCTATTGAGTATGCTGTCATGCGATTCAAGGAATGGTACAAAGGCGATGCCTGGTATGGTGACGGAGCAAATCTACATATAGACTACTATAATAGTTTTGTCATTCATCCAATGCTTTTAGACGTTCTGGAAATCATGCAAAAACACAGTAAAGGCGAAGTCGACTTCTATAGAAAAGAACGGCAACGTTTCTCCCGATATGCGGAACAACAGGAAAGAATGATCTCTCCGGATGGAGCATATCCTGTAACCGGACGCTCTATAGCATATCGTTTTGGAACTTTCCATGTACTTTCACTGGCAGCCCTAAATGATTTGCTGCCAACTACCATTACTAAAGCACAAGTCCGATGCGGACTAACAGCTGTCATAAAAAGACATCTGGCTATAAAAGGAAATTTCGACGAACATGGATGGCTGACTTTAGGGTTTGCCGGACATCAACCTTCAATCGCTGAAAGATACATTTCTACTGGTAGCCTGTATTTATGCTCTACTGTATTCACAGCATTGGGACTTCCCGCCACTGATGAATTCTGGAGTGCCCCTTATGCGGAATGGACAGGGAAAAAGATTTGGTCAGGTAATCCGGATGTAAAATTGGATAAAGCAATAAAATTATAGAACCCCGATAAAATAGATGATAAATGAAAAAGATTCTTGCCTTATTTTTAGTATCAATAAATTGCACCCTGAATGCTCAACAGCTTTTTTCATCAAAGATGGAAAAAGAAGATATTACTAAAGTTTGTAATGCCGTATCCGAGTGGCAAATTAGCCATCACAACGAAGTAAAGCATAATCCACTAGACTGGACAAACGGCGCTTTATATCGCGGAATGACTGAATGGGGAAAAGTCTCCGGAAATCAGTCCTGCTATGATTTTGTCCGCACTATTGGTGAAAGACATAACTGGGATATGTGGAACCGTGTATATCATGCCGACGACATTTGTGTAGGGCAGGCTTTCATCGAGATGTATCGCAGATTTGATGATAAGCGTATGCTACAACCGGTAATGGAACGCGCTTATTATGTGGCTTCCCATCCTTCGAAAGCTCCGCTACAAAAGACAGATGCCGTGGGAACAACGGAACGTTGGTCATGGTCGGACGCCTTGTTTATGGCGCCTCCGGTTTATGCGGCTCTATACACGATAACCGGAGATAAAATCTTTCTGAATTATATGGACAGTGAATATAGAGAGTGTGTAGACTCACTATATGACAAGAAAGAACATCTTTTTTATAGAGATAATAAACGAATTCCCCTCCGTGAGAAAAATGGTAGTAAACAATTCTGGGGAAGAGGTAACGGTTGGGTATTTGCCGGACTTCCTCTTATTGTTGACAATTTGCCTCTCAACTGTTCTTCACGTGACTACTATATCCGGCTATTTACTGAAATGGCGGAAGCAGTTCGTAAAACTCAATGCAAAGACGGGGACTGGCGTACCAGCTTACTAGATCCTGATTCGTATAATATGCCCGAAAATAGTTGCTCTGCCTTTATGTGTTTTGGCATTGCCTGGGGAATCCGTAATGGCTACCTGCCCCAACGAACCTACAAACCTGTACTTGAAAAAGGTTGGCAATCATTGGTAAAAGCTGTTCATTCTGATGGAAAGTTGGGATATATACAACCTGTTGGTGCCGCACCCAAAGCTGCCGGATTCGATGCAACAGATGTATATGGCGTAGGTGCTTTCTTATTGGCAGGAAGCGAATTATATAAATTGTCAGGTGCTTACTAAATGTGAACAATGTATCAATAGTAAAAGCCGGTTATTGAGTGATTTTTTCAATAACCGGCTTTTACTATCCTATGTATTAAGCTACTTTCTTAAACTGCCGGAACTGCCACCACAACATACCTCCGGATATAAGACTAGCCGCCAAATCTGCCACAGGCATACTGGCCCAAACGCCTATTTGTCCATAATAATGAGGCAAAATCAACAAACAGGGAACCAGAAATAACATCTGCCGCGTCAACGACAAGAAAATGGCTTTACTTGCCATTCCGATACTCTGGAAGAAGTTGGAAGCTACCATCTGAAAACCAACAATCGGGTAGAAAAATACCACAATACGAAAACCTTTAGAAGCAATGCTGATTAATTCTTCGTCCGAAGTAAAGATGGAAGATACGATTTCCGGAATGAACATACCTATCAGGAAACCAATCGTCGTCACTACAGTAGCACAGCAAATGGTTGCTTTCAGCACTTTCGTCACACGGGGATAGAGCTTCGCACCAAAATTATATCCCGCAATAGGCTGCATCCCCTGATTCAATCCCAACACAATCATAATAAAGACAAAGACGATGCGATTGACAATACCGAATGCCCCGATTGCCAAATCACCTCCATATTCTTTCAATCCCTGATTAATCAGAATCACAATAAAACAAGAAGCCATATTCATCAGGAAGGGAGACATACCGATAGCCAATGAATCCAGCACGATTTTCCGTTTCAAACGGAAAATACCTTTTTTCAACCGTATCAGCTCGTCTTTACGGCAGAACAAATGAAGCTGCCAGACCAATGCGATCAACTGTGCACAAACCGTAGCCGTAGCCGCCCCACGGATTCCCCAGTCAAATACAAAAATAAACAATGGCGCAAGCAATATATTGATTATCACTGTCGTTATTGTTGCCATCATCGCTTTCTGCGGATGGCCCGAAGCACGGAGCACTGCATTCAGTCCCAGATATAAATGAGTAACCACATTTCCGAGCAAGATAACCTGCATAAATTCACGGGCATATTTCACCGTTTCATCGCTTCCCCCGAAAAAGTAAAGTATCGGATCAAGGAAAGGAAGAACAATTACCGTAAAAGAAATACCTATAATAAGGTTTAATACAAACACATTTCCCAAAACCCGCTGTGCGGTATCATAATCTTTCTGTCCCAGCTTCACCGAAATCAATGTAGCCGCACCGACACCGACCAGTGAGCCGAAAGCCGCGGCAAGATTCATTAGCGGGAAAGTTAACGCCAACCCGGAAATAGCCATCGCACCCACCCCGTGACCGATGAAAATACTATCTACCATATTGTAAAGAGAAGACGCCGTCATGGCGATAATTGCCGGAATGGCATACTGCATTAAAAGCTTCCCAATCTTTTCCGTACCCAACGCAGTGGGTGTCTTTTGTCCTGTCATACCTATTAGTTTGAGGCGGCAAAGATACAAAAAAGAGATGGATTACAGGATATATGAGAAAAGTTTCGTATTTTTGCCTCCAAAATTGAGTTAATACGTAACGAAATGAATATATTAGAACTAAGTGAACAGGAAATCATTCGACGCAACAGCCTGAATGAGCTTCGTGCGATGGGTATTGATCCGTACCCAGCAGCAGAGTATGTAACCAATGCTTTCTCTACAGATATTAAAGCTGAATTTAAAGACGATGAGGAGCCACGCCAAGTTTCCGTAGCCGGTCGTATCATGAGCCGCCGCGTGATGGGTAAAGCATCTTTCGTTGAATTGCAAGACTCTAAAGGTCGCATTCAGGTGTACATCACCCGTGATGATATCTGCCCGGGAGAAGACAAGGAACTGTACAACTCTGTATTCAAACGCCTGCTCGACTTAGGTGACTTTATCGGTATCGAAGGTTTCGTGTTCCGCACGCAGATGGGTGAAATCAGTATCCATGCTAAGAAGCTGACTGTACTTGCAAAGTCTATCAAACCGTTGCCTATCGTTAAGTACAAAGACGGGGTAGCTTATGACTCTTTTGAAGATCCCGAACTCCGTTATCGCCAACGCTATGTGGACCTGGTAGTGAACGACGGTATCAAAGAAACATTCCTGAAACGTGCCACTGTGGTGAAAACATTGCGCAATGCTTTGGACGAAGCCGGTTACACGGAAGTGGAAACTCCGATCCTGCAATCTATTGCCGGTGGAGCAAGCGCACGCCCGTTCATCACTCACCATAACTCACTGGATATGGATCTTTACCTGCGTATCGCAACAGAACTTTATCTGAAGAGACTGATCGTAGGTGGTTTTGAAGGTGTATATGAAATAGGTAAAAACTTCCGTAACGAGGGTATGGACAAAACCCATAACCCGGAGTTCACTTGTATGGAACTCTACGTACAATATAAGGATTACAACTGGATGATGAATTTCACCGAAAAGTTGTTGGAACGTATTTGTATCGCAGTGAACGGTAGCACAGAAACAGTGGTTGACGGAAAAACCATCAACTTCAAAGCTCCTTACCGCCGTCTGCCTATTCTGGACGCTATCAAAGAGAAGACAGGATATGACCTGAACGGCAAGAGCGAAGAGGAAATCCGCCAAGTCTGCAAGGAACTGAAAATGGAAGAAATCGACGAGACGATGGGTAAAGGCAAGCTGATTGATGAAATCTTCGGAGAATTCTGCGAAGGCACATATATACAGCCGACTTTCATCACCGATTATCCGGTTGAAATGTCTCCGCTGACCAAGATGCACCGCTCTAAACCGGGACTGACCGAACGTTTCGAACTGATGGTGAACGGTAAAGAGCTGGCTAATGCCTACTCGGAATTGAACGATCCGCTGGATCAGGAAGAACGTTTCAAAGAACAAATGCGTTTGGCCGACAAGGGAGACGACGAAGCGATGATTATCGATCAGGACTTCCTGCGCGCTTTACAATATGGTATGCCTCCTACATCGGGTATCGGTATCGGTATCGACCGTCTGGTGATGTTAATGACCGGACAGACTACCATTCAGGAAGTATTGTTCTTCCCGCAAATGCGCCCGGAAAAAGTAGTGAAAAAAGACGCTGCTGCCAAATATGTGGAATTGGGAATCGCAGAAGACTGGGTTCCGGTGATTCAAAAAGCCGGTTACAACACAGTTGCCGACATGAAAGATGTCAATCCGCAGAAGCTACACCAGGATATCTGCGGCATTAACAAGAAATATAAATTAGAACTGACCAATCCGTCCGTAAACGACGTGACCGAGTGGATAAATAAACTTAAATAAATTAAGAATGAAGAATTAAGAATGGAGAATCGTTTCGGCTTTTCATTCATAATTCTTCATTCTTCATTCTTAATTTTTAATTAAACAAATGAAACTACCCGGTAAGATAGCGATAATGGGCGGAGGAAGCTGGGCCACAGCCATCGCAAAGATGTGTCTGGCGCAGGAAGATTCTATTAATTGGTATATGCGACGAGACGACCGCATTGCCGATTTCAAACGATTAGGACATAATCCGGCCTATTTGACAGGGGTGAAATTCGACACAAAGCGTATCAACTTCAGTTCCAATATCAATGATATTGTGAAAGAATCCGATACACTGATTTTTGTCACCCCCTCTCCTTATCTGAAAGCACATCTGAAAAAGCTGAAAATGAAGATTAAGGATAAGTTCATTATCACCGCTATCAAAGGAATCGTACCCGATGACAACGTTATTGTATCGGAATACTTCACAAAAGAATATGGTGTGCCACCAGAAAACATAGCAGTCCTTGCAGGTCCCTGCCACGCAGAAGAAGTGGCTTTGGAACGCCTCTCCTACCTGACTATCGCCTGCCCTGATAAAGACAAAGCACGTATCTTCGCACGCCGTCTGGGAAGCAGCTTCATCAAAACATCTGTCAGTGATGACGTGGCGGGTATCGAATACAGTTCGGTACTCAAAAACGTGTATGCCATTGCTGCCGGTATCTGTAGCGGACTGAAATATGGCGATAACTTCCAAGCTGTATTGATCTCTAACGCCATTCAGGAGATGAACCGTTTCCTGAACACGGTGCATCCGTTGAACAGAAACGTGGATGAATCTGTTTATCTGGGGGATTTATTGGTGACCGGTTACTCCAACTTCAGCCGTAACCGGACTTTCGGAACGATGATAGGTAAAGGGTATTCCGTGAAGAGTGCGCAAATTGAAATGGAAATGATTGCGGAAGGTTACTATGGTACGAAATGTATCAAAGAAATCAATAAGCATCATCATGTCAATATGCCGATACTGGACGCCGTGTACAACATCCTGTACGAACGCATCTCACCAATGATCGAGATTAAATTGCTGACTGACTCTTTTAGATAATCTTTAAACAAGAACGATATGATTAGTTTAAACATTGAAAAGACATTTGGATTTATCTCCAAAGAAAAGGTTTTTGCTTACGAAGCTGAAGTAAAAGCCGCACAGGAAATGCTTGAAAAAGGTACAGGCAAAGGTAATGACTTTTTAGGATGGTTGCATTTGCCTTCTTCTATCACTAAAGAACACTTGGCCGACCTGAACGCTACAGCAAAAGTATTAAGAGATAACTGTGAAGTAGTAATCGTTGCCGGTATCGGTGGCAGCTATCTGGGTGCCCGTGCCGTAATCGAAGCTTTGTCTAACAGCTTCACTTGGCTACAGGAAAAGAAAACGGCTCCTGTCATGATCTATGCAGGACACAATATCAGCGAAGATTATCTGTATGAACTGACTGAATATCTGAAAGATAAGAAATTCGGTGTCATCAATATTTCTAAATCAGGAACTACTACGGAAACTGCTCTTGCTTTCCGTTTACTGAAAAAGCAATGCGAAGATCAGCGCGGCAAAGAAACTGCAAAGAAAGTAATCGTTGCAGTGACGGATGCAAAGAAAGGTGCTGCCCGTGTTACAGCTGACAAAGAAGGATATAAAACATTTATCATCCCTGACAACGTAGGCGGACGTTTCTCTGTACTGACTCCGGTTGGTTTGCTGCCTATCGCAGTAGCCGGATTCGATATCGACAAACTGGTTGCCGGTGCTGCCGATATGGAAAAAGTATGCGGATCGGACGTTGCATTTGCTGAAAACCCGGCTGCTATTTATGCTGCTACCCGCAATGAGTTGTACAGAAATGGCAAGAAGATCGAAATCCTCGTTAACTTCTGCCCGAAACTGCACTATGTAAGCGAATGGTGGAAACAGCTTTACGGAGAATCGGAAGGAAAAGATAATAAGGGTATCTTCCCCGCATCGGTAGATTTCTCGACAGATCTTCATTCTATGGGTCAATGGATTCAGGAAGGCGAACGTTCTATCTTCGAAACTGTGATTTCAGTAGAGAAGGTTAACCACAAACTGGAAGTTCCTTCTGACGAAGCAAATCTGGACGGCTTGAATTTCTTAGCCGGCAAACGTGTGGACGAAGTAAACAAGATGGCCGAACTGGGAACACAACTGGCTCACGTAGATGGTGGTGTACCTAATATGCGCATCGTACTTCCAGAATTGAGCGAATACAACATCGGTGGTCTGCTCTATTTCTTCGAAAAGGCTTGTGGTATCAGCGGTTATTTGCTGGGCGTGAACCCATTCAACCAACCGGGTGTAGAAGCATACAAAAAGAATATGTTTGCCTTGCTGGACAAACCGGGTTATGAAGAGGAATCCAAAGCAATCCGTGCAAAACTATAAATCAAGAACGTTTTATAAACGGTAAACTATAAACAATGAACGGTGAACAACTATGCTATATGCATGGATTTGTTCACCGTTCATTATTTATTATTACTCTTATTTATCATCTTCGGCTTTCGTCTTCAAGCCGATTTCTTCCTGTGCTCCTTCACATTCGGCTTTGGAAGAAAGATAGAACTCTAATTTTACATCACCGTTCTTATCGACTTGTTTAATGGTCGCCATAACCATAATTCTGGCCTTTGACACCCCATCCTTAAAACGGAGCTGTCCTTTCTCCACATCCGTCAAGTTTCCCTCCGTAGATACTTCTGTTTGCTCATAAAAGAGTTTAGTATCCACTTCATCGTCATTCTGAAGTTTAAAGGTTTTCAGTTCTGCCCCATTTCCATCCAAAAGCAGAAAGGCTTTCACTTCATCTCCCACTTTCAAGGCCGGCAACTCCTCCCTCTGATTCGCATAGTCCTTTTCACCGGAACTGGTATTTTCACCGTCCGATTCGATCTTTGCATAAAGCTTTTCTATCTTGATAACAGGACTTTCTCCACTATCAGAGCAGGCACCTAAAAACAATGGTAGCAACAATAATACTCTCTTTTTCATGCTATCGTCGAGTTTATAACGTTACAAAAATACACATATTCCTCTAAACAGCAAATAATTATATAGTTAATCGCTTGGGAGCATCATTTACAACTATCTTCCTTTTCTAACTTATCTCTCATTTTTTATCGTTATCTTTGCCTCGTATACAGTTGTAGATGAAGCGAATCAAACTTAAAAAACAAATAGAATGGCAGGAAATTTATTAAAGAAGTCCAATGGACTCATGCTACTATGTAGCATATCATTGCTAATGATAGTCATGACCGGTTGTCAGGAAGCCAAACTCAAAACTGTGATCGGGATAGCCAACAAACAGTGCCCGCTGGACATGGGGGAAGTCGGCAAGATTACCAGCATCATCTACGACGGAGATAACGTAGTGTACACTCTCAACATGAACGAGGAAATTACCAATATTAAGATATTGAAAGATAATCCGGAAAGCATGAAATCATCTATCAAAATGATGTTTCAAAATCCGGCTGCTGATGTAAAGGAAATGTTGAAGCTGATGGCTAAGTGTAATTCCGGATTACACATGATATTTGTAGGGAATAAGTCGGGCGAGCAAGCGGTTTGCGAACTTACTGCCGAAGAATTGAAAGAGGTGATCAATACAAATGCCGCCCCGGCACAAAGCGGACAGACAAAGCTTGAAGCGCAACTGAAAATGGCGAATCTGCAATTTCCAATGCAGGCCAGTGAAGAGGTCATTGTCGAAAAGATCGAAGTCATAGGTGAATCGGTTGTTTATATATGCAGTGTGGACGAAAAGTTGTGTCCTATCAGCCAGATTGAAGAAAACGCAGCAGAAGTGAAAGAGGGTATTGTGTCCACGCTGGCAAGTCAGACCGATCCTGCCACCCAGATATTCATAAAAACCTGTGTGGAGAACAATAAAAACATTGCTTACAGATATATCGGTAAGGATTCCGGAAAACAATATGATGTGATTATCCCCCAGTCCGATCTAAAGAAAATGATTATAGAAAAATAAAATATTATCTTAAAAAGATTCCGCAACGTACAAAGTATGAAAAAGAAACTGAAAGCCGTCCTGTTTGACATGGACGGCGTACTTTTTGACTCTATGCCTTACCATTCGGAAGCCTGGCATAAAGTAATGAAATCTCATGGGCTCACTCTTAGTCGCGAAGAAGCATATATGCATGAAGGACGGACAGGAGCCTCAACAATCAATATTGTTTTTCAACGTGAATTGGGTAGAGAAGCCACACAAGAGGAAATAGAAAGTATCTATCAGGAGAAAAGTGTTTTGTTCAATTCATATCCTGAAGCAAAGCCTATGCCCGGTGCATGGGAGTTGCTGCAAAAAGTGAAGAAGGACGGTCTGATTCCGATGGTGGTCACCGGTTCCGGTCAGTTATCCCTGCTCGAACGGCTGGAACACCACTATCCGGGAATGTTTCACAAAGAACTGATGGTTACAGCGTTCGATGTAAAATATGGCAAACCCAATCCCGAGCCGTATCTGATGGCTTTGAAAAAAGGAGGGATTAAAGCGGATGAAGCGGTTGTTGTAGAAAACGCTCCGTTAGGAGTGGAAGCCGGACACAATGCGGGTATTTTCACCATAGCAGTCAATACGGGTCCTTTGAACGGACAAGTGCTGCTGGATGCCGGGGCTGATTTATTATTTCCATCCATGCAGGCACTTAATGACACCTGGGACATGATGACTGAAAATGACATCTAAAAGCTGAAAAGAAAATTTATTCTTCAAAACAGGAGAGAAATATTGAAAAGCAGGAATATAAATAGTATTTTTACGGGAGTTTAATTCGCTTAGATTCTATCTAAGCCAACGCAGATTCTACTATGCAAAAGTTATTATCTTTACCACCCAATTTGATCCATTGCTTCCACGAACTGGAAGAAGTTAACCATACCGATTGGTTTTGTACATCAGACCCCATAGGGAGCAAACTAGGCTCCGGCGGCGGAACTACATGGTTATTGCAAGCTTGCCATCAGGCATTCGCTCCACAAGAGTCTTTCAGCAACTGGATAGGACATAAAAAAAGAATATTGCTCCATGCAGGCGGACAAAGCCGTCGGCTACCCAGCTACGGCCCTTCCGGCAAAATATTAACTCCTATCCCGATCTTCAGTTGGGAAAGAGGACAAAAGCTGGGACAGAATCTGTTGTCATTGCAGCTCCCGCTCTATGAAAGGATTATGAATCAGGCTCCGGCCGGTCTGAATACGCTGATTGCTAGCGGAGATGTATATATCCGTTCGGAAAAACCGCTTCAGGATATTCCGAACGCAGACGTAGTATGCTACGGGCTGTGGGTGAATCCGTCATTGGCAACTCATCATGGCGTGTTTGTTTCCGACCGGAAAAAACCGGAGGTGCTCGACTTCATGTTGCAGAAACCTTCTCTGGAAGAGTTGGAAGGATTGTCGAAAACTCATCTTTTCCTGATGGATATCGGTATCTGGATTTTGAGTGACCGCGCCATAGAAGTATTGATGAAACGGTCGTTGAAAGAAGGTACGAAGGATATTACTTATTATGACTTATACTCGGACTATGGTTTGGCTTTGGGAGAGCATCCTAAAACGGAAGATGAAGAAATCAATCAGTTGTCCGTAGCTATATTGCCGTTGCCGGGTGGAGAATTCTATCATTACGGCACAAGTCACGAACTGATTTCTTCTACTTTAGCCATACAGGATAAGGTACGGGACCAAAGAAGAATCATGCACCGGAAAGTAAAGCCGAATCCGGCTATCTTTATACAGAATTCCATCACACAAATTTCTCTTTCTGCCGACAACGCCAATTTATGGATTGAGAATAGCCATGTGGGAAAGGAATGGAAATTAGGTTCCCGCCAGATTATTACAGGAGTTCCTGAAAATCAGTGGAGCATCAATTTGCCGGATGGGGTTTGCATCGACATTATTCCTATCGGTGAGAATGAGTTTGTTGCGCGTCCGTATGGATTGGATGATGTATTCAAAGGAGCGTTGGACAAAATAACGACTACTTATCTTAATATTCCTTTTACCCGTTGGATGGAAGATAGAGGAATTACCTGGGAGGATATAAAAGGGCGTACAGATGATTTACAATCGGCATCCATCTTCCCTAAAGTAGCTTCTGTGGAAGATTTAGGCATATTAGTACGCTGGATGACCTCGGAACCACGACTGGAAGAAGGGAAAAAACTTTGGTTGAAAGCAGAGAAAGTTTCTGCAGACGAAATATCCGCAAGCGCCAACCTCAAGCGTCTTTACGAACAACGCAATGCTTTCCGCAAGGAGAACTGGAAAGGACTGGCAGCCAATTATGAGAAGAGTGTGTTCTATCAACTCGATTTGCTGGATGCCGCAAATGAATTTGTACGTTTCAATTTAGATATGCCTGACGTATTGAAAGAAGATGCCGCCCCCATGTTACGGATACACAACCGGATGCTTCGTGCACGTATCATGAAACTACGTGAAAACAAGGATTGTGCCAAAGAGGAACAGGCAGCTTTTCAACTGCTTCGCGACGGTTTATTGGGGATAATGAGCGAACGTAAAAGTCATCCCATACTCAATGTTTATTCCGACCAAATCGTATGGGGACGCAGTCCTGTGCGTATTGATGTGGCCGGAGGATGGACAGACACACCTCCCTACTCTCTTTATTCAGGAGGAAGTGTTGTAAATCTTGCTATCGAGCTGAACGGCCAACCGCCGCTACAAGTATATGTGAAACCTTGCAAGGAATATCACATCACTCTTCGCTCTATCGACATGGGTGCAATGGAAGTGATAAGGAATTACGAGGAACTGCAAGATTATAAAAAGGTAGGTTCTCCATTCTCTATCCCGAAAGCCGCCCTTACATTGGCGGGCTTTGCACCGGCATTCTCTACGGAATCTTATCCTTCTTTAGCTAAACAGCTGGAAGATTTCGGTTCAGGAATCGAAATTACTCTACTGGCTGCTATTCCCGCAGGCTCTGGCTTGGGAACCAGTTCCATACTGGCATCTACCGTGCTCGGAGCAATCAATGATTTCTGCGGACTGGCTTGGGATAAAAATGATATATGCAGTTACACATTAGTATTAGAACAGCTCCTGACCACAGGGGGAGGTTGGCAAGACCAATATGGCGGTGTCTTTTCCGGTATTAAGTTGCTTCAATCTGAAGCAGGTTTCGAACAGAATCCGTTAGTACGCTGGTTACCCGATCAGCTCTTTGTTCATCCTGATTACCGCGACTGTCATCTGTTATATTATACGGGAATTACTCGTACTGCTAAAAGTATTTTGGCAGAGATTGTCAGTTCCATGTTCCTCAATTCCGGTCCGCATCTAAGTTTGCTGGCCGAAATGAAAGCTCATGCAATGGATATGAGTGAAGCTATTTTACGGAGTAATTTCGAAAGTTTCGGTCGTTTGGTCGGCAAAACCTGGATACAGAATCAGGCATTAGATTGCGGAACCAATCCACCGGCAGTAGCAGCCATTATTGAGAAAATCAAGGATTATACCCTGGGATACAAACTCCCCGGTGCAGGTGGCGGGGGGTATCTATATATGGTAGCAAAAGACCCGCAGGCAGCCGGACAAATCCGACGGATACTAACGGAACAAGCCCCTAATTCCCGTGCTCGTTTTGTAGAAATGACTCTTTCTGATAAGGGACTTCAGGTTTCAAGAAGCTAAAGAGAAAGCGTTACCATAAGGCAGGTCAATCATCCGGAATCATAAAAAATAAGCTTGGACAGATTCAAACGAAATGTCCAAGCTTTAATTTTTCAATGCCATAATGATCTGTTTTACATGTTGAGACTTGAAATAACTGTAAAGTAAATCACA
The DNA here is from genome assembly GCF_024793605.1 of Bacteroides sp. BFG-637. Taxonomy (NCBI): domain Bacteria; kingdom Pseudomonadati; phylum Bacteroidota; class Bacteroidia; order Bacteroidales; family Bacteroidaceae; genus Bacteroides; species Bacteroides sp. BFG-637. Next base: position 6,707,031 of record NZ_JANUPD010000002.1, read on the forward strand.
ATAATGATAAAACCAATAGCTCCGATAACCAGTGCAATACTAGCCCATTTCTTTTTTCTAGCTTCTTCCATTCTTATTTATATTTATTGGGATTAATATAATTTATCGTCAAATGTCTACATCTGGAAAGCTATGAACATACTACTACAGAATATCGTTCTTTACTTTTTCATATCTACAAAGTTAGCATTTCTCACAAGAAATATTTTATTTAAATCAACTTTTTCTTTCTATTTAGGCTAAATTATACAACTACATACAATAATAACTAACTGTGTTTGAGAAAATGCAAAGTAAAATACACAACTGACTATCCAAGGATTATTAATCTAAATATCAAGAATATGAAACATATTTATTTTATCCATTACCGCTTTTATATCATACAAAAACTGTACATTTGCACTATAAATAATCTCAATTGAATATACTGGACTAAAAAAAGGATCAAAAACAAATAAAATATAAAGATGAAATTACTTAAACTATTATTCTTATCCGTCATCTTGCTATCCGCATGCAACGATGACTCAACAGACACTCCGGAAACAGGAGAGCCCAAACAGATTATCGTAGAAATGGCCTCCAATGATTTTACAGATGTCTCCGGTACATATACTCTTGAAACCAATAAAGAATACTGTACTCGGGAAGACGGAAAATATAAGATATTATTGGGCAAAAGCGTATATAAAAATAAGGAGGGAAAGGAAAAGGATATTCTTACCTATGGTATTCTGGATGTAGCAAATAAAAAATACATCTGCCATACGGCCAATATAGATGTAGCCCAAAGACTTGAAAGAAACTGGGAATTTTATAATCAAATAACTAATCCGGATTTTCCGGATGCCCCAAATAGACGATTAGTTTGTAACTCTTATACAAAGAAAGACTAATAACAGAACCTCTTACGAGATAAAAGAAAGAATACTAAGAATGAAATGCCCTCAAAAGTTATACAGATATGTGTACTAAGCTTTTCATTTTACTCTTTCTATTTTCCAGCCTGAATGTCAGCATGTTAGGTCTTCATTTACACCAACAATTAGCCAACAACGATCCATTTCAATGGACTTTAAGCTAGTTTTCCAGCCTTATTCACACAGGAGTAGAAACAGAAATCCCTCAATAATCAACTGATTATCAAGGGATTTTTCTGTGACCCCGGTGCGATTCAAACGCACGACCTTCAGAACCGGAATCTGACGCTCTATTCACTAAGCTACGGGGCCATTCTTTCTAAATGCGAGGACAAAAGTATAAAAAATCTTCTCATCTTCCTAATGATTCTCCTTTTTTTATAGTTCTTAAGGTACTTCCCTATATTAGGAGACTGTTATTTTGAAATGCTTTAGAGCATTTACTTTATCAAATTGACAATCTTTTAGACAATACCCATTACATATATCAATTTTATTCCTATCTTTGCCGACAATTAACATTTAACAAACCTATGAGTTACTTGATAAAACCTAAGAACTATAAGCCGCTACTCGACCTCAAACAGACCGAGCTGGGAATCAAGCAAATAAAAGAGTTCTTCCAATTAAACTTGTCATCCGAACTGCGCCTTAGACGTGTGACTGCCCCTCTTTTCGTATTGAAAGGAATGGGTATCAATGATGATTTGAACGGAATAGAACGACCTGTTTCTTTCCCGATCAAAGATCTGGGCGATGCGCAAGCCGAAGTGGTTCATTCATTGGCTAAATGGAAAAGGTTGACCTTAGCTGACTATCACATTGAACCGGGATATGGTATTTATACGGATATGAATGCAATCCGATCGGACGAAGAACTGGGCAACCTGCATTCTCTCTACGTAGACCAGTGGGACTGGGAACGTGTCATCACCAATGAAGACCGGACTGTGAACTTCCTAAAGGAAATCGTCAACCGTATTTATGCGGCTATGATCCGCACAGAATATATGGTATATGAAATGTATCCGCAAATCAAACCTTGCCTGCCACAAAAGCTACATTTCATTCATTCAGAGGAATTGCGCCAGCTTTATCCGAACCTGGAACCTAAATGCCGCGAGCACGCCATCTGTCAGAAATACGGAGCTGTGTTTATCATAGGAATAGGCTGTCAACTTGGTGATGGCAAGAAGCACGACGGACGTGCACCAGACTACGATGACTACACCACCAAAGGACTGAACGATCTGCCCGGACTGAACGGCGACCTTTTGCTGTGGGACGATGTACTACAACGCTCCATCGAATTGTCATCCATGGGAATCCGTGTAGATAAAGAAGCTTTGCAACGTCAGTTGAAAGAAGAAAAAGAAGAAAAAAGGCTGGAACTTTATTTTCACAAGCGATTGATGAATGACACTCTCCCTCTATCTATCGGAGGAGGTATCGGACAGTCCCGCTTGTGTATGTTCTACCTTCGCAAAGCTCACATCGGAGAAATACAAGCCAGTATCTGGCCCGAAGATATGCGCAAAGAATGTGAAGAACTTGATATACACCTTATATAATAGACTATGAACGTACAGATTGAAGAAAGCTGGAAAGCTCATTTAGAACCAGAATTCGACAAAGACTACTTTCGCACGCTGACCGATTTCGTCAAAAGCGAATATAGCCAGTATCAGATTTTCCCTCCGGGAAAACTGATCTTCAATGCTTTCAACCTTTGTCCTTTTGATAAAGTGAAAGTTGTGATTATAGGGCAGGATCCCTATCATGGACCGGGACAAGCACATGGCCTTTGTTTCTCTGTAAACGACGGGGTGCCTTTCCCTCCTTCATTAGTGAACATATTTAAAGAAATTAAAGCCGACATTGGCACTGATGCCCCTGCTACGGGAAATCTGACTCGCTGGGCAGAACAGGGAGTATTGTTGCTCAACGCTACGCTGACCGTACGTGCTCACCAAGCTGGTTCACACCAGAACCGTGGCTGGGAAACATTTACTGATGCTGCAATCCGTGCTTTGGCAGAAGAAAAAGAAAATCTGGTATTTATCCTGTGGGGATCATACGCTCAAAAGAAAGGAGCGTTTATCGACCGTAACAAACACCTGGTACTCACTTCCGCTCATCCCTCTCCTCTTTCTGCTTACAACGGCTTCTTTGGAAACAAACATTTCAGCCGTACAAACGATTATCTGAAAGCACACGGAGAAACGGAAATCAATTGGTAAATAAACATTGAGGCTCAAACATAAAAAAGGGACTGTCTTCAACTTGCCAGACAGTCCCTTTTTCAATCTCATTAAAGCACCCGAATTTAATACCCTGCACTTTATTCTTATTTTTTAATTCTCAATTCTCAACTCTCAATTTATCCTAGTACCACTGAATGTTACTTTGCGTCTGACTTCTCTGCTCATACTTCAAGTCTTGCAGAATACTTGCATTCGCACGGATTGTTACATTGTAATATTTCCAACGTCCGAAAGGAGAAAGACTGGCGGACAAGTTGAAACAGTGCAAGTCACGGGATATTGTACAAGAAGTCTGGGTAATCTCTTTAGCTTGAAAATCATAGCCCGAGTTGAACGAGAGCGACCAGTTATTAGAAATCTTTATATTTCCGTTTGCATTGATATTATGCGTATACGTATAAGGATATCGCATGGAATAACGGTTGATAGGCTTCGATCTGTCTTCACGGATATTAAACGAATAGCTAAGACTCAATGACCAAGGCATCTTAAATACCTGATAACCATCCGGGTCAGCCTGTGCTTTCTCTACTTTCTTAGGCGTAGTGCCATCTCCTTCCGTTCCATCGGATTCCTCATCATCGCTATCCTCCGACTTATTCTTATCTTTCCCTTTTTCATCCCCCTCTTTCGGACCGAACCATTTCTTCCATGTGTCATTATTGAAGGTATAATTGAAAGAAGAACCATATCCCTGGAAACGTCCAAAACGACCATACGACCATTCTGTACGGTTACTGGTTACTACATTACCACTTTTATCGAATGTATAAGCATACGTAGCGAACGATGCGTTCATGTTGAACGTATAATTCTTAGTCAGTTTCAAACGTAGGTTCATGCTTAAATCACTCCAAGGCCTCTCTTTGGCAGCCATATTATAAGACATACTTGCTCCCAATTCATCAATCAGACTAACCTTTTTAAGTGTATCTTTCTTTGCATCGTAGTACTTCATCTCTAAGTTATTAGAAATAGAGAAGCTGACTGTTCCCGATCCTTCCCGCGAAGGTACACCATAAGGTTGACCGGTGAAAGGAGAATAATATTGCGTATTGCCATTATAATCGGTATACTCTTCCCAATACTTGCTGAATCCCGGAGCACCGCTAAGACTTACTTGCGGCGTAACTACATGACGAATCTGTATCTCTTTCTTTTTAGCAAAAAGAGGTTTGTACATACCATACACTTTCGTACTCAAGCTCAAACTTGCCGAGTAATTGGATACCCGGTAGAAACCGTTCAGGGTATCACCCGGCAATGCCTCCAACTTATGATCGACCTCATTATATTGCTGATTGATCTTACGAGTATACCAACGCTCTGTATAATTGACCGAAGGAGAAACCTGCAAATATTTGAATAACGTAAAAGTAGCACTGATAGGAATGTTATGATTCATCGCATTTTCCCATGAACTTATTCCGGCTTTAAACAGATGATTATCATTTGTACGGATACTGTTTGTCAGACGTCCCGTATAACTAATGGAAATCTTTTCGTACCAGCGTTCAGCTCCTGCCGCCTTCTTGCGTTTGAACGGAAACAGACGGCTTAATGTAATATTCAAGTCAGGCAAAGTGACTGCAACCGAAGAGTCACGCATCGTCTGTGCGATATTGGTGGTTCCGGATAAGGTCAGACCGATATCAGGGAAACTACGAGAATAACTGATACTTGATGTTTTGGTATTTTGAGTCAACAACTGCGAATTATAAAGGTTGTTGATATTGGAACGTTCGTAACTACTGGTTGAGAAGTTTACACTAGCGGAGAATGTGCTGTTCGGACTGGCTTTAGCATCCTGGCGATGATTCCATACTACCTTAAAGTCCTTAGCAACTGTATAGTCCGGCATACCCTTATCTCCCGTCTTAGTGACCTGATAGTCCGCTTGCAGCGTACCGGAATATTTATAGCGTTTATTATAATTTGTCAATCCGGATAATCTCCATGAGCCTTTCGTGAAGATATCACCCGTCATCTTCAAGTCCATAATATCACTGATGGCAAAATAATATCCTCCTTCTGCCAGACCGAAACCACGACTGGAGTCGTCCATATAAGTCGGCATAATGAAACCGGAAGAATAACTGCTGGAGAATGGGAAGAAAAAGAACGGTACGGCCAACGGCAAAGGCACATCTTCCACTACCAGATAGGCAGGTCCTGTCACCACATTCTTTTTAGGACGCACTTTAGCTCTCGTCAACTGCATATAGAAGTGAGGATGGTCATGATGATCGCAGGTTGTATAACGCCCATGCTCCATGAAAATTTCATCATTAGCTCCTTTCTTCGCCTTGCTTCCGGTCACATATCCTTCTCCCTGCTGGGTGACGATATCGGTAATTCCCGCTTTCTTGGTTTTGAAATTATATCGGATGGTTTCCGTATCATAGGAGGTATCTCCTTCTTTAAATACCGGTTTACCTTTTTCCACTCCGGTAGTATCCTTGATACCGTATGCATGCACAGTACTACTATCCAGATTCATCGAAATAACTTCCGCAGCGAGTTCGATGTTCTGATAATTAACTTTTCCGCTACCATAAAGTGTAGCAGCTCCTCCCAAAGTAAAGACAGTGGAGTCGTTGGATTCATAAACAACCGGTGCATCGAGTGGTTGTTTCTTCTTTACCGGTGCGATGGAATCAATGCGTACCGTTACCGTATCTGCTCTCAACGAATCATTTCCTTGAAGGGAATCCGTTTGTGCGGTATTGGAGGCAATCATTCCTCTTCTTCGACGCTGAGACGTAGCCTCATCGGGAAGCATCAGTAAGACAATCAGCAGTATGAATGATATAAGTATTTTTGCTTTCAATGGCGCCATTAACTAATAGTTTACGCTTGAAGTGGCAAAAGTACGCAAACTTCATCAAATATGAGTCAGAATCTTCGTTATTTAATTATTTTTTAGTGCTATAAAAAGAGAGAACACCATCTATCAAAGCGACTTAGACCCTCTTCACCATATTTTGCAATACTTTGCCGGGCTTTCTCCACTGTTTTCTCTTCATCCAGATGGGTTTTAGAAAAGAATTTATCCGCAAAACAAATTAATTGTTCTTCCAAAGTGACGGGTAACATCTCACGATGAGGAACGGGAAGTTGCTGGGCAATGATATCTTCCAACGAAAGTCCGGCTCCCGTATGACGTTCACACACCAATGCGTGTTGGGGGAAACCTTCCGCCCGCAAGATTTCTGCTCCCAAATATCCGTGAGCGATATAAGGATTGGGACCAAAACACTGAATGGTTGGAGCATCGGTCTGAAAAATACCAATATCATGCAACAGAGCAGCTTCTTTCACAAAGCTCCGGTTCAAACGTAGCTCGGGATGAGCATCCAGCATTTTCATTGCTTTTCCGGACACTGCCAAACTGTGTATTACTAATATTTGTCTCTGCTGCGTATTCTCCGGATAATATTTATCAATGATTTCGTATGGATTCATGTGCTTTATTTTTTGCTCTCTTGACGAGAAATTAATATTTTTGTGCAATATTACAAAAAAAATCACCGATATGCAAACTAGAGTTTTCTTCATTCTTATATTTCTGTTCATTATGCTGTTTCCAATGCGTGTAAACAGTCAAATTGTCACGGGAGCAGAACAGATGGATCAATACCTACCGTTGTTGAAAGGAAAACGCGTCGGAATGGTAGTCAACCATACTTCCGTTGTAGGGGCAAAGCAAACTCATCTTCTCGACGCCTTATTAAAAAGAAATGTTCAAATCATCAAAGTATTTGCCCCCGAACATGGTTTCCGAGGTAATGCAGATGCGGGTGAAACGGTGAAAGACGGAAAAGATTCCCGCACCGGTATTCCTATCGTATCGCTTTATGGTGATAACAAAAAGCCGTCTGCCACCCAACTAAAAGATGTTGACGTGATCTTATTCGACATTCAGGATGTAGGAGCACGCTTTTATACCTATATAAGCACGATGTATTACGTGATGGAAGCTTGCGCAGAGAACAAGAAAGAAATGATTGTACTGGATCGCCCTAATCCGTGCGACTATGTGGATGGTCCGATACTCAAACCTGCCTACCGGAGCTTTGTCGGCATGCTTCCCATTCCTGTACTTCACGGATGTACTATCGGCGAACTGGCACAGATGATAAACGGAGAAGGATGGATTGCCAACAAGAAAAATCCTTGTTCATTAAAGGTAATTCCAATGATCGGGTGGAAACATGGAGAACCTTATTCACCTCCCATCAAACCGTCACCCAACCTCCCGAACGACCAGTCTATCCGATTGTACGCCTCACTCTGTCCTTTTGAAGCCACCCGTATCAGCGTGGGACGAGGAACAACTTTTCCTTTCCAGGTATTGGGCGCACCTAATAAGAAATACGGAAGTTTCACTTTTACTCCCCGCTCCTTACCCGGTTTTGACAAAAATCCAATGCACAAAGGTATCACCTGTTATGGGGAAGATCTCCGGAATGTAACCGATGTGAATGGATTTACGCTTCGCTACTTCTTGAACTTTTATCGCTTATCCGGTGAAAACGCAGCCTTCTTCTCCCGTGCCCGATGGTTTGATTTGCTGATGGGAACTGACAGCGTACGCAAGGCTATCCTCAAAGGGGAATCGGAAGAGGCTATCCGGAATAGTTGGCAAAAAGAGTTACAGGATTACAAAGAGATTAGAAAAAAATATCTTCTCTATAAGTAAAAAAACTAATATCATACTCTCATTCATTTTTATAAACCACTTATAATTAAAAAAATAAGTATGATAGACAACTATTATTTCCGGTATCTATCATACTTAGACCATCAAAAACGAGGTATCTATCATACTTGATTATTCTACCTCCAAAGGTATAACATGATAATACGTACCATACGTTTTCCGTTTAGATTTCACTCCGAGCCGCTGCAAGATACGCCCGAAATAAGAAGCCTGCCTGGCAGAAAATGTCATCTTACTCGCTTTCTGAATCCGCCGCAGAATGTCGATAGCCAGCAGCCATTCTCCTTCCTCCTCTTCTTCCGCCCCGCGATAATAAACCATAAATAATTGTTCGATGGCAGGTGATTGTTCAAACTCCCGGTTGTTTTCCGTCATGATAGCCTCTTCTTCGGAGTCAAACCAATAACGTTCATTATGATAAAGCAGCTCCAACGCCTGTGCATAAAGCTGTTCATAATCAATAGGACGCGACACATCTATAGCTCCCGTCATATAAATACCGATGAAACGACGACTACCGGAAGTATCCGTCAACAGATCCCGATGATTGCTCGTAGCAATGAACGATGCATACCGGCGAAGCTCTTCCACCGCCGAAGCATTCGGACGACGTGTGTTCACCACCGGTTTTTGCAGAATATGTTTCAGAAAAGCCTGCTGGGTAGGACTAATCTGGTCGAATTCATCCATATTAATAAGTAGAAAGCGATTCAGATACAACTCCGCGTCCCGCTTCCGACTGAAATCAATGCTATCCGTATAGTACGCCTGTAAAGCAGGAGGAAGAAGCATTCTGCAAAAAGTCGATTTCCGATATGCCTGCGGGCCAATCAGCAAAGGTGACGTACTGTTGGCGTGTTTCTTATCCATTCCCCTCCAATGGGCAACCATATTCAAAAACCACCGACGGAACAACGGCGCCCAATGCGGATTATCACAGGGAACGCGGTTAGCCAGTTCCAAAATCCGGTCTTTACCATCCCAGTGAGGCAGATGATACAAAAAATCCTCCACCGGCTGATAAACAGGCACATGATCGGAATCCAAATAGCGGATTACGTCCCTATCCCACATTTTCACCCCTTCATACATGGCATTCATCGTGATACTCGCCAGCACCCGCTTGTCTACCGGACGAAAATAGAAATTAAAACTATTTCGTTCGCGATATTCCACTTCCGTGGTCAGCGTATTGTATCGAAATTCATAACGACGCTTCATAAACTCGTCCATCTGCATGGCGAAGAGCTGTTCGGTCGTCAGACTACTCTTCTTGCCGAATCCCTTTGCGGAACGATAGACACTTTTCACAGTTTCGCGAATCAGCAACTCATCCGAGGGGAGCCGATAATGCGCCCTTGTCCACCGCACAGTATCTTCTTCGGGAATACCTGCCCGAAAACAATGCTCTGCCAAACACACCAGTAACGGTTGCAGATCGTCTCCCTCCCGATATCCGTTCAGTTCTTCGAGCGCCCTGTTGAATGCAGCGGAGAAAAGTACTGATAATGCTTCATAATTTTCATATCCGGGTGCCATTCGCTGCAAAGGAGAATCGGTTTCTCGCGTTCGTTTGATAAAAGTCGCTTCGGACGGAAGACCGACGGGCTGCTTCCATATAAATAGGCATTGCTTTCGGATTGAAATAAAGTCCGGGATCGTATGTCAACCGACAATATTGCTCGAGCGACGGTTCTTTCAGTTCGATATCAAAAGGAAGTTGTGGCTGATAATATTTCACAGCCGTCTGATAAGCATGCGCGTGAAAAAGTTCCGCTTGCTCACGTAAAGTCGGCAAGCAGTCGTCCGGATAGGTAAACCGTACCCATATCTTTACTGATTTGCCAGAAGAGCCGGTGAAAGCAAGATATGTTTGCGGAAACTCTTTGACCAGTTCCTTTATTTCGTCTGCTTCCGCTCTTCCCGAAAGATCATTGACCTCCATCATCACTATGCCGTTATATTCATTCAGGGTCATTACCCCTTCTTTACGGACAAAAGCTGCGGCAGGCATCACTTTGGGAACTTTACGCACCTCTTCAATCGAATTTCCCGGAAGAGTATACCGCAATATTTCCCTCATCTTTGAGACGGGCTGCGCCTTGACTTCCGTTTTCATCTGCTCCAAAAGGAGCTCCATTTTCAACGTCCGTAAGGTTTTTACCTTGCCATCGTCTCTGACTAATGTTATTCTCATCTTTTTTTATTATTATTTCCAGTAAAGGAAAGCTGCACTACAGCCATACAAAGATACAACATGCTCTTCGCCCAAACAAATTTCACCGCTTTTATTTGCCACGCCACACGACTTTATTTTATAGAAATAATGCTTACTAAATTTGCGAATAAAGGCAGGATAATGTATCTTTGCAGGCAGTAAGACTTCAGCCCGCATAAGTGTGCCGTACAGCCCACCTATGCGGGCTGTATAGTTTACATCTGTGGGCTCTACAGCCCACGAATGTGTGCCCAAGAAAAGCGACTGATTCAAGTTGATTATCCAAGCTGCAATTGTAGGTTATCTTGCTGCAAAACAAGATTTAAAATGCCTTTTAAAAGGCATTTTAGCTACATTAACCCATAATAGAAAAGACATGTACGCAAAGTATGATTTTCGCAAAAAGCCGTCTTCGAAAGAAGACGAAGACGAACAGCCGTTATATCCCCGCATCGTATCGAACGGAACCATCGACTTTCAACAAATTGTAAAAGAGATCGCTCAAGCTTCCAGTTTTACACCGGCAGACATTGAAGGAGTTCAGCTAGCTATTGAAAATAAAATATCCGAATATTTAGTCAGCGGACACCACGTCCAGTTGGGGAACCTTGGATATTTTTCAGCCAAGTTAAAAGCACGCCCGGTGATGGATGCCAAAGAGATACATGCACAGTCCATTTATTTCGATAATGTAAATTTTCGTCCATCATCTTCTTTCCGAAAGAAGGTTCGCGGATTTGTGGAAAAAGCGAAGTCGGGATTTGCACATTCCGCCGAAGTTCCGGTGGAAGAACGCCGGCGCAGGCTGGAGAAATTTCTGGATGAACGACCGATGATACGACGCAAAGAGTATACGCAACTAACGGGACTACTAAAGAACAAAGCACTGAATGAATTGAACGGATGGGTGAAGGAAGGAGTACTTGACACCATTGGAAGCGGCAGTCATAAAATTTATGTGCGGGTTAATGCCATGAAAGATTAAACAGCAAAAACAGTGGAATAAGAATGATAGATACCCATATTTCATGAAGAAAATATGATAGATACAAAATTTCAGAAACATCTATCATTCTTATTCATCAGATAATAACTATATTAGCAAAAAGAATGAGAGTTATGATAGTTGTTTTCTACTCTAGGGGTAATCCTTAACTCTAACTATTTAAAGTTTTTATTCTTCGTAATAAGTAAAGACACGCTCCACATAAGGTTTCAGTATATGTCCGAGTCCTGTGCCTGAATCAACATAATCTTTGAAATTCTTTGTTTCAATCCAGTTGCCATTCGCATCATATTCGTAGTCCTGAAAATCTTTATAGAGTATTTCAAATCCCGGTCGCTTGTCAATTGACCGACCTTGTTCGTCATATTTTTCTTGCAGAAAACAACGACTACAACAGCTTTATTTTTTCATGTTTTGTTTTCTTGTATGTTACAATATTTCGGCGCAAAGATAACAAAACCAATTCTAAAATATAACTGACACAAAAGATTACTTCCATGTTATTATAATATCATCAAAGCATAATAACTCTATAATATCTTTCATGCTTTCCACTCAGCCAGTATTGAATTAAAATCTTCAAGCATCAAGTCAAAGTCATAATCCAGCTTCTTCTTTTTCAGCTTGTTGGTAACATGGTTCAGAGCAAGTAGAATATATTCACTTAGCTTCGATTTCTGTTTGGCATGACTCAATTCACTGAATTCTTTCTCAAGGCATAGTCCGATTCTAATTTTCCCGGTATCTGCCCTGAATGGTCCAAATTCAAAACGATTGCGAAGATAATATCCATTCTTCTCTATTTCTTGCCTGGTAAACATAGTGAGCAATGTCCGATAGAAATCTTTTTGTTTCAATTTCAACTTTTCATCAGCAATGATATAGTTTGTTTTACAATGGTCATGATCATAATAGCTATACGAACAATTAATTATAATTCGATTAATAGTACGTCCGTACATCTCTGGGCGCATCCTTCTATCCAACTCCGGTTTCAATTCTTTATCAACACTCTCGATTACTGCTTTGGAGTTTTCATAACAGTTATCAATTGTCCTCCTTATCCAAACCGGATTTTTAGGAATCCAGTTTCGCTGGCTTTCAAGTCTTATATCTTGTATATCTTCCTTTATCTCATATTTCCAAGACACAGATTGCTTTTGATTCGGGTCGTCAGGACTCGAACAATAGCTTGTTCTTCCCTGCTCCATAGTAAAACCGTTGACTCTTTTCGACCAAATGGCATCGACAAAACGAGTTTCTCCAAATTTATTTTGAAAACAAGTCGCGGGGTTTCCATTAAAGAATTGCCCTCTCAATGCTTCGACAGGTTCGTGATTTCCCCAGCCGATAATAGCCAGGCTCTCGCAAAGACGAACGGCTTTATTCCATTCTCCGGCATTTTTATAATCCGCATATTTCAGAAACTCGGCAAACAAGCGTTCGCGCAACTGTTCTATTTCTGATTGGGATTGCAAAAATTCTTCCAGTTCTTTTAAGTCTTCTATTTCAAATATCCTTTGCTCCATCACATTTGCCCTTAATTTCAATCCCAGTTTTTTTAGTATTATACAGACAAATCTCAGTCTCTTTCTTTCTCTTTTTCCACAACTGCCACGAATTAATAATATTCTGCCACATTATATATAATAGCATACAAACCTGATTATCAAAATAAAAGCCCACCTATTACTAACAGTGGGTAACAAAATAATAACAAAAAAACGAAGAAATTCGTTTAGTGGTGGGCTTCGTGTGCAAAAGTAACAAAAGGCAATTACCTGCTCAAAAAATAAATAAGACTTTTTCCTTACAATAGCTTTTTCAAATCCTCAATGTCCGGCAGAGCGTTACGAAGTCGCTCCGGCATATCCTTGGACGCACGGTATGTAGCAACTCCCATCGGTTTGTTATAATCACGAACTGCAAACTCTACAAAGGTTTGATTCATTTCCCTGCAAAGAATTATTCCTATAGAGGGATTTTCATGCGGCTTTCTGATATATGTATCTAAGGCGGATAGATAAGTATTCAACTGCCCCAAATAAGATGTACGGAATTTTCCGGATTTAAGTTCGACCGCGACCAGGGAATTAAGCTCCCGATTGAAAAAGAGCAAATCAATGAACATTTCTTCACCTGCAACCTCCATGCGATATTGATTGCCTATAAAACTGAAATCTTGCCCAAAGGTCATGATGAACTTCTTCACATTGGCAACAATTGCCTTTTCCACTATCTTTTCGTCCAAATCCTCTTCTTGCTCATTCAGTTCCTCCACATTGATGAAATCAAGCAAGTATTCATCTTTAAATGAACAAACAGCTTTTAAAGCTTGCTTAGTATCAGGCAATGTTTGTGCGAAATTGTTAGGCAAAGTTCCCCGATGGCTGTACAGGTCTGCTTTTAAGTAATCCCTTAAAGTGTACTTACTCCAATAGCGAGTGGCGCACTCATGTATATAAAACAGCCTTGCTTCCAAAGTCTTAGCTTTGGATATTATTTCGGTATGATGACTAAAGCCGATTGAAAGGAAGTCTGACCAGTTAAATTCATCAGCCAGTGGCTGATGAATTTCTACAAGAAGCAATTTTTCATTCAACACCAAATCATCAGCCAACGGCGGATGATTTAAAACCTTATCCCACTCCTCATAAAAAATACGCATATTTCTTATGCTTGTTGCTGAAAATCCCCTTAGCCCCGGCAATTCTTTTTGCAACAGAGAAGATATTTGTTCAATCGCACCTTTCCCCCAGAAGCCTGTACGAGAATTTTCCGACACGTAACGTCCGATGCCGTAATAAAGAGATAGCTGTTCCTTGTTCACCGATGCGGCTGCACGGTACTGGCTGCGTAGGATAGCTTCTTTTATGGTCTTTACTGCTTCTCTATAATTCTGATTTATACCCATTTGCGCTTTGTTATATGCGACAAAAGTACAAAAATAATGCTGGCGAAAAGAAAACAAAGGTATTTTTTTCTTTTCACCAGCACCTATCTTGCTGTCAGGACAAAGAAGTTTAGTCCGTTTTGGATATATAAACAAAGGAACGTACTAAACTCAATCTGTAATCTTTTTATTATAAATGTTTTGCATTTTTCACAGCGAGAACTATTTAGCTCGACTCCTCTGCAAAGTCTTTTTTCCCTCGTATATATGGCCCCCCACAAAAGACACCACAAGCAGGAATACGACCATCATAACTTAATTTTAGCCACCTCCCTTGCCATTCTAAAATTAGTAAGAGAAAGCTGATTCGCTTTGCGCTTTTGTTCTCCCTCTACTACATAACCTTTTTTTTCAAAGAAAGGACGAGCTGTTAAACTCACTTCGGATGTAATCCGCACAATGCCGGCTGTAATTGCATACCGTTCTATTTCTTCCAAAAGCATCGTGGCAATACCCTTACCTTGAAAATCCTTGTGAACAAACATAGAATGTAAATAGCCTTGAGACGTAATAGATGAAAAACCAACGATTTGTGACCGTTGATTAACAGCTACAATAAAATAGTGAGTCTTTATCATATCCTCTATTTTAGAAAGATCATCTCCGCACGATGCCCAATCTTCAACCTCTGCCTGTGAATAGTCACGCCTGTTTATCACTAACACTGTGTTTCGATATAGAGACTGAATTTCCTCTATATCCGTATTTAAAGCTATCCTTATAGTAATCATATAATCCCTAATTATTCACTATTTTATCTCTTTCTTTCTCTTTTTCCACAACTGCCACGAATTGATTATATTCTGCCATAACACATACGAACCGGGAGCCACAGAAGACAATGGATTCAAATATGTATGCGCCATCCAAATAGCCAGAATCGTATTCTTTTGCCCAAGTGCTTGCCCACCACTGATACGGTCATTATAAATCGAGCCGATTGTCTTCCCCAAAAAGAACTGCAAACAACAGGCAATCAGTGCACCGACAGCAATCATGATTTCCGTAAAACCATCCGCCGGGTCATTGAGCAAGGAATACAATGTTTGCGCAGTTACGATAGCTAAAGATACAGCCCACAAATAAAAAGCAAGTTCATGATAACCCAATAACTTCTGATGTACTTTCGGCAAACACTTGCTCAACAACCAGGCAGCCAAAAAAGGACAAATCAACAACGGAAATACCTTACCTAAAATAACAAGAAACGCCTCCCCAAAAGTGACATCAGGATGCACCTCCACCAAAGGAAATAGAATAGGCACAGCAATAGCCGCTCCAATATTTGCTATCAATGTATAAGTGGTCAGACTGGCTGCACTCCCTCCCAACTTGGAAGTAATCACCGCAGCAGCTGTAGCCGTAGGACAAATTATACAAACCATCACTCCCTCTGCTACTATTTTATCAAAGCGATAAAGCAAAAGATAAGCAGCCAACGCCCCGCCAATCTGAATCAACAACAACCACATATGGAGAGGTTTAGGCTTCAAATCACGAGGAGATACCTTGCAGAAGGTCAATAGCAACATTGTAAAAATAAGATAGGGAGTCAGAAAAGAAAGACTGATAAACAGCGGATAACCTGCAGCACCTACCAGCATAGCAATAGGTAACGTCCAATTCTTCAAAAACTTAAGCATCGTCGTACATTTTAACTTCGAAGCACAAAGTAACGGAGATTTCGGGAAAAAAGCTATCATTAAACCGAAAAAAACACAAAACTTAATGGCAAATCATGAGTTTTCTACAAATTTCTACTACATTTGCACCGTATTATAGATATGAAACTGAATAGACCGTACATATTATACATATTCATTTGCCTCTGGCTACTTTTTCTACCCTCATGTACCAACCACTTATGGGGGAAAGATTTCGTAGTAGTTATCGATGCCGGACATGGTGGACATGACCCTGGTGCTATAGGCAAAATCTCGAAAGAGAAAAATATCAATCTGAACGTTGCCCTGAAAGTGGGAAATCTAATCAAGAGAAACTGCGACGACGTCAAAGTGATCTACACCCGTAGCAAAGATGTATTTATTCCTTTGGACCGGCGGGCAGAAATTGCAAACAACGCAAAGGCGGATCTCTTTATTTCCATTCACACCAACGCACTGGCAAACAACCGTACAGCCAAAGGGGCTTCAACCTGGACGCTGGGTTTGGCCAAATCAGACGCTAACCTGGAAGTTGCCAAGCGGGAGAACTCCGTTATCCTCTACGAAAGTGATTATAAAACAAGATATGCCGGTTTCAATCCGAACTCTGCCGAATCATATATTATATTTGAGTTCATGCAGGACAAATATATGGAACAGAGCGTACACTTGGCCTCGCTGATGCAAAAACAGTTCCGCCAAACCTGTAAACGGGCAGACCGGGGAGTGCATCAAGCAGGATTCCTCGTCTTAAAAGCAAGTGCGATGCCAAGCATTCTAATAGAATTGGGATTTATTTCTACTCCGGAAGAAGAACGCTATCTGAATTCCGAAGAAGGGGCCGGAAGTATGGCCAAAGGTATTTACCGGGCTTTCCTGAATTACAAACGAGAACATGAGTTACGCCTTACGGGAGTCAGCAAAACGATTATCCCAACCGAGCAGGAAGAAGACAACGCCCCGGAAATTGCCCAAAAGGATACTGAAAGCTTAAACACAGCTCCTCAACAGCAAGAATTACTAGCCGAAGCAAAAACCAAACCTGCCGCAACAGCAAAAACAGCACCGAAGCGCCCAATTGTAGCAGAAAGCGCAACCAATGACAGTGAAATTACGTTCAAGATACAGATACTCACTTCTTCCAAGCCTCTCGCCAAAAACGACAAACGGCTGAAAGGACTGAAAGACGTAGATTATTATAAGGAAGGGGGAATATACAAATACACGTATGGATCCTCCGCCGATTACAACAAGGTGTTGCGTACGAAGCGCACCATTACGGCACAATTCAAGGATGCCTTCATCATCGCTTTCCGAAATGGAGAGAAAATGAACATCAATGAAGCGATTGCCGAATTCAAGAAAAGAAAAAATAAATAAAAAGATAAAATGAAGTACATTACAAAAGAAGTCAGAATAGGTATTGCAGGTATCGTTGCACTATGTGTGCTTATATATGGAATCAACTGGCTGAAAGGTATACACATGTTTCAGCCTTCCAGCTATTTCTATGCCAAATTTGAAAACGTAAACGGACTCACTAAATCAAGCCCGGTATTTGCCGACGGTGTCCGTGTAGGTATTGTACGTGACATCTATTATGATTATGTCAAACCCGGAAATGTGATTGTTGAAGTAGAACTGGACACCGAGCTGCGAATTCCTAAAGGAAGTACCGCCGAACTCGTATCCGAACTTATGGGAGGCGTACGTATGAATATTCTCCTGGCAAACAACCCACGTGAAAAATATGCCATAGGAGATACCATTC
The DNA here is from genome assembly GCF_024793605.1 of Bacteroides sp. BFG-637. NCBI lineage: Bacteria > Pseudomonadati > Bacteroidota > Bacteroidia > Bacteroidales > Bacteroidaceae > Bacteroides > Bacteroides sp. BFG-637. The sequence continues at coordinate 6,724,553 of NZ_JANUPD010000002.1, forward strand.
CCGGCACACTAAACAACGGAATGATGGAAAGCGCAGCACAACTGATACCGAAAGTGGAAGAGATGCTGCCTAAGCTGGACTCTATCCTCATCTCCCTGAACAATATCTTAGGTGACAAAAGCATTCCTGCTACACTGCACTCAATAGAAAAAACAACCGCCAACCTGGCAGTAGTCAGTTCACAGGTGAAAGGACTAATGAGCAACGATATTCCCCAACTCACAAGTAAACTGAATACCATCGGAGACAACTTTGTGGTCATCAGCGGAAATTTGAAAGAGATAGATTATGCAGCCACTTTCAAAAAAATAGACGAAACACTGGCTAACGTAAAAATACTTACAGAAAAATTAAACAGCAAAGATAACACGCTCGGTCTGCTCTTCAACGACCCGACTTTATACAATAATCTGAACGCTACAACAGAAAATGCAGCCAGCTTATTAGAGGACCTGAAAGAGCATCCGAAACGATACGTTCACTTCTCATTATTCGGCAAGAAAGATAAGTAGCAAATTCTTGTTATATAGATTTTATCTAAATAACAAGGAGCTTTCAAAAGAAAGTAGATTGCTCTTCAAATGTCTATCTATAAACCGAAATAATATTCCCGTACAAACGTACAAAGATGAGAAAATTGCTAATTTCAAGCACGTAAAACATTAATATACAAATACTTATAAAATTGCAAGAGAGGGTAAGCAGACTGTGTCCGACAACAAATACATAAGTCATTGAAAGTAAACACATTATTGTTCGCATGAAAAAAACAAGAAAAAATAGATTTGTTTTTTCCGAATAAGATTCCCAATTTTGCAAACGTAGAAGTTTTGCTTAATTAATAAATGTATTAAAAGTTACT
>NZ_JANUPD010000003.1:0-3710 GCF_024793605.1 Bacteroides sp. BFG-637
GTGACAGTATATCATTCTAATACTTACAATCAGTTATTGAAAGCTGATATGCCAGGAAGCAGTGGATATAAATATATGTATGTTCAAGCTGGTAATGTACAGAATAGAGGTATTGAGATGACATTAGGCTATGATCAGACATTCGGTGAATTTAATTATAATACTACTTTCACAGCTACTGCCAACAGAAAAAAAATTAAGAAGTTAGCTTCTAATGTAAAGAACCCTGTTAATGGCGAATTGCTGGATTTAAGTGATATTCAACTGGGACGCTTCCGTCTCCGTGAAGAGGAGGTGAAGTGGGTGCGTTATATGCCGACCGCCGAGTTGAAAGGAATGAAGAAGGATATGTTCTCTACAATCCGGGACAGACCTTGGCTACAGAAAGACTACACCGTTTAAGATCGGGTCAGTCAATCTAAATGGAACTTAGGCTGGAGACATGGATTCAACTATAAGGGTATTAATGCTAATGTCATGTTTACTGCAGAATCGGTGGTAACGTAATCTCAAAGACCCAAGCCACCTTAGACCGTTTTGGTGTATCTAAAGCATCAGCTAATGCTCGCGACGCAGGTTATGTAATGCTAGGTAATATAAAGATGCAACCGGAAGATTATTATGGGACTATTTATGACTTAGACTCATATTATGTATATTCTGCAACAAACGTTCGTCTACAGAAGCTAGTATCGGTTATACCCTACCTAACAAGTGGTTCGGTGATGTAGTGAAGAACGTAAATATTTCCGTGTATGGTACTTGCTTATGGATGATCTATAATAAGGCTCCTTATGATCCTGAATTAACAGCATCTACAGGTACATTTGGTCAAGGCTATGACTATTTTATGCTGCCTAGCAGTCGTACGTATGGTTTTAGTTTGAAATTTGGATTCTAATTATTTATTAATAATTGAAATTATGAAATTTAAGAAATACTTATTAGTGGTCTTTTCGCTAGGCTTATTAACAGCTTGCGAGGATTATATAGATATCAATAAAGTACTACTGGTGTAACAGACGAAGAACTGGAAGCAGGTGGATTAATCTACGGAACTCAGTTGATGGAAATGCAGCAACGTGTTATTCCCATCGGTTCGCCAAGTAAACAACTGATCCGGGTAATGATCTGGCAGTTACAGATGTGATGTCATCAGCCCAATATATCGGCTTTTTGGCATGAATAATAACTGGAAACTAAGTACGAAGCTACATGGATTTTGCTGACAATCGAATGAGTTATGCATACGAACAACTTTATATGAAAGTATATCAGCCTTAGGTGCAAATATATCAAAAGATTGGAAATAGCGAAGAACCAGAGAAACAGAAATTGTGGCAGTATTGAATGTCGTAAGAGTTGCTGGTTGGTTAAGAGCTACCGACTGTTTGGCCTATTGTATATTCTAACGCAGGAAATGGTGACATCGCTCCAATGTTGGATAAGCAGGAAGACGTATATAAAGCTATGTTGAAAGATTTGCTACTTGTGCTGATATTCTGAACAAATCGACTAAGATTATGCCGAAGTACGATTTGATTTATGACGGAATCAATTAAAATGGACTAAATTGGCCAACTCATTAATGTTGAGAATGGCAGTTCGTACTTTCACTTTGTCAACAAAGATTTAGCTGTAGAATATATTCAGAAAGCGTTGAATCCGAGGAATGGAGGCGTGATTGAAAGTAAAACAGATGGAAACAAAGAATTGGTAATACAAGTAATTCCCATTATTAAACTCTTTAATCGCAACAATGAATTACAAAGAAAACCACATGGGTGCCACAGCTTGGTCTTACTTAACAGGTTATAACGATCCCCGAATGAACAAATATTACACTAAGGGTACATACAACAAGGTTAGTGGATACGGGTGTATTGCTCCCGGTAATACCTTAGGCAAGGCCGAAGGCGACAATACCGCAATTCGCTTCTTGCCCAAGTAGAAAACGCAGATCCTTTATACTGGTTCAGAGCTTACGAAACTTTCTTTTATGAATAGTTTGAATGGAAAAGTTGCTGGTGTAGAAAGCATCCAGCGTAGTGCATCCGGTGTGGGTGGTGGTACTCGCGTTGTGATGCGCGGTAATAAATCCATTGCAGGTCGGGAACAATGACATATATGTAGTGGATGGTGTACCTATCGGGAAATGAAGCTGATCGTTCGGGGGGCGGTACAGGCTTTGTAGGAGCAGCCTCCGGTGAAGACATAGCTAATTTCAATCCAGATGATATTGAAAGCTTATCTGTATTGACCGGGCCATCAGCTGCTGCGTTGTATGGTGCAAACGCAGCTAATGGTGTTATCATTATCAATACAAAGAAAGGTGCACAAGGCGTGGTGCGTTTGAATGTATCCTCTTCAGTAGAATTTGCCAATCCATTCGTAATGCCGGAATTTCAGAACACTTATGGAAATGTTTCGGGTAATTACTTTTCTTGGGGAGAAAAATGGAGAATCCGACATTCCTGGGAGCCTAGAGACTTCTATAATACAGGAGCTACTTTCAATAATTCGTTCAACCTTTCAATGGGAACAGAGAAAAAATCAGACATATACTTCTGCTTCCGCAGTGGACTCTAATGGTATGGTTGAAAATAGTAAATATCACCGTTATAATGTAACAGTCCGCAATACTGCAAGATTCCTGAATGATAAGTTAACATTAGATGTATCTGCTAGCTATGTTCGCGAATACTACAATAACATGGTATCTTTTGGTACATACTTTAACCCTATCGTAAGAACTTATCTATATCCGCGAGTATGAACTTTGAAAGTGAAAAGTATTTCGAACGCTATGATAATGAATTGGGATATAATGCACAGAGTTGGCAACCCGGTAGTATGGGTATGGATGTACAGAATCCATATTGGATTGCCTACCATGCTTGCGTCCTGAAGTTAAAGACCGCTACATGTTGTATTCGAGCTTGAAATATGATATAACAAGTTTTTGAATGTTGCAGGTCGTCTCCGTATGGATAATACATATTCGAATCAGAAGACAGACGCTATGCATCTACTACCAGTACTTTTGCCGGAGAAAATGGCCGTTATAAATACTCAAATGAATTTTACAAACAGAAATATGCAGATATCATGATAAACTTTGACAAACAGTTTGCCCAAGTTTATCATGCTACAATGAATGCGGGTGTATCTTTCGAAGAATATGATACCAAAGGACATGGATATGGTGGAGACTTATTATTGGTACCCAACAAATTCACTTATGGAAATGTAAATCCATCTGTAGCCAGTCCTTTTGAAACAGGAGGTGATTCTCGTACCAAAACTTTGCAACTTTCGCATCCCCCAGAACTTGCATGGAATTCAGCCTTGTATTTAACATTAACTGGGCGTGCAGATAAACCATCACCAATTGGTTAATAGTAAAGAGCAATGGATTTTCTATCCATCCAGTAGGTCTTTCTGCTATTGTTACCGAGCTTTTTGCCTGATAATATTCGTGAAAGTATCAATCCTGTATTAGGTTATTTCAAAGTTAGAGGCTCATTTACAGAAGTAGGTTCTCCGATTCCATTTACAGGTCTGACACAGGAACGATTACTCATAAACTAGAAAATGGTACTGTATCTCCTTTCGAATACTATCCTTTGAGTGATTTGAAAGCTGAACGTACTCGTTCGTACGAATTAGGAATCGATACCAGATGGTTTAACAATACAATTACTTTGGGT